>CAVOVT010000001.1:0-681386 GCA_963699925.1 uncultured Gammaproteobacteria bacterium
CGTTGACTTCGGAGGGCGACAAGCTCGCGGCGGAGCGTCGCGCGCAGCGGAATCGCGGCTTGCCGGCATCGTACAAGGACTTCAGCAACTACGACCGCTGCATCAGTCGCGGCGTCGCGGGGTCGTTGCTGCCGGCGATCTACGGCAACGGAACGAGGATCGAGCAGGCGCCTGGATACGTGGTCATTCAAAACGAGATGATCCACGAGGCGCGCGTGATCCGCTCGACGCACGGCCGCACATCGGCGCCGGCGTGCGCGAGTGGATGGGCGACTCGCGCGGCCACTTCGAGGGCGGCACGCTCGTGATCGAGACGACGAACTTGAACCAGCGAACCGGTGTCGGCGGCTTCGGCAACGGTGCGCTACAGAGCGCGCAGGCGAAGCTCGTCGAGCGACTCACGCGCGTCGACGCACAGACGGTTCGCTACGAGCTCACCGTGAACGATCCCGTGATCTACACGCGGCCGTGGACCGTGCGGCTGAATCTCGACGCGAAGCCGGGCTACGAGATCTACGAGTACGCGTGCCACGAAGGCAATTACGGGCTCGCGAACATGTTGAGCGCCGCGCGAGCGCAGGAGCGCGCCGCCGCCACGCAACCGCAAGGGCAGCAGCCGCCAACAACGCGTCGTCCCGAGGGCGGGGGGCGAATAGCCACGCGCACGACCGCGCCGCTCAGCCGATCAGCGACTCGATCTCGGCGAAGCGCGCGATCCGCGGCGATGCGCCGAGCTCCGCGGCGTCCACCTTGCCGTAGCCATAGTCTGCGAAGACGAAGCCGAAGCCGGCCGCGCGTGCGGCGCGCAGGTCTTGCGGCGAGTCGCCGACGAGCATCGCGGACGCAGGCGCGACGCCGAGCTTCTCCGCCGCGACGCTGAGCGGCAGCGGGCTCGGCTTCTTCTCCGGCAGGCTGTCGCCGCCGAGCACGAGCTCGAAACGGTCGCGCAGGCCGGCCTCTCGCAGCAGCGCTTCGGAAAACGCGTACCGCTTGTTCGTGACGCAGCAAAGCCGAATGCCGCGCGCGCGCAGCGCGTCGAGCGTCGCCTCGACCATGGGATAGAGCTCGCTGCGCACGAACAGGTTGCTTCGATAGCACGCCGTGAACGCCGCGAGCACGGCCGCCTGCCGATCGGCGGCCGCTTGCGCGTCGCGCGGCGCGCCGCGGCCCGCGCGCTCGGCGTCGGCAGCCGCGAGCGCCCGCGCGATCAGCGTCTCGATGCCGTCGCCGATCCACGTGCGCGTCCGCGCCTCGCCGGGCGCGGCGAGGCCGACGGCCTCGAGCGCGACACCGACGCAGTGCGCGATATCCGGAGCCGAGTCGACGAGCGTGCCGTCGAGGTCTAGGGCGAGTAGCTTGAGGTCTGGCGGCGCTCAAAACACCCGGACTGCGATCTCCGCGGGAGCGGCCAGCAGGTCCTCGATTTCCTTATCGAGCTTCAGCAGCGTGAGCGATGCGCCGGCCATCTCGAGCGACGTGCAGTAGTTGCCGACGTAGTTGCGCACGATCTCGAGCCCGAGCGCCTGGCTGCGCAGCGCGGCTTTGCGATACAGCACGTAGAGCTCGCTCGGCGGCGTGCCGCCGAGGCCGTTGATCATCAGCGCGACGCGGTCGCCCTTCTTGAACGGCAGGTCCTTCGACACGGCGTCGAAGATCTCGTCGACGATCGCGTCGGCGGCTTTCAGCTTGTCGCGGCGGCGGCCCGGCTCGCCGTGGATGCCGACGCCGACCTCCATCTCGTCGTCGCCGATCTCGAAGATCGGCTTGCCCTTCGCGGGCGGAGTGCACGAGGTGAGCGCGACGCCCATCGAGCGCACGTTCGCGTTGACCTTCGTCGGCGAGCTTGAGCAGGTCGTCGAGGCTCGCGCCCTTCTCGGCGGCCGCGCCGCACGCTTTGATCACGAAGAAGTTGCCGGCGACGCCGCGGCGGCCGATCGTGTACGAGCTGTTCTGCACCGCGACGTCGTCGTCGATGATGAACGACTTCACTTCGATGCCTTCGGCCTGCGGCCATCTCGATCGCCATGTCCCAGTTCATCCGGTCGCCCTGGTAGTTGTTGATCAGCACCAGGACGCCCTTCGGCGAGTTCATGAGCTTGATGCACTCGAGGCAGTACTCCATCGGCGGCGCGGCGAACACGTTGCCGGGCGACGCGGCGTCGAGCATGCCGGGGCCGACGGCCATCACGTGCGCGGGCTCGTGGCCGCTGCCCGAGCCTTGGATCACGGACACGCGGTCCTTCTTCGGCCGATCGGCGCGATAGATGATGTTGTACTTCGGCTCGTACTTGAGCTTGCCGGGGTTCGCGAGCGCGATGCCCTCGAGCATCTCCGGAACGAACTTCGCGGGATCGTTGACGAACTTCTTCATTGTGATTCCCCCGGGTTGGAGCGGTTGATCAATGGGTCTTGCCCGGCGCCTGCGACGCCGAACTTGCGCGCAGATGTCGTTCAGCATCGTCGCGATCGCGACGATGCCCGGGATCGGGCGTGTCCGCGCTGCGCTCGCCCGTGAACTGCTGGCGGCCGCGCTTCGCGACCCACGGCTTCGTGCGCTCGATCGCCTCGTTCGCAGCCTGGCGTCGCCTGCCGCGAGCACCTCGCGCGGGTCCGCGTCCTTGCTCGCGGCCTGCGTGCACGATGTCGCGGATCGGGATCAGCGGAGTCGAGCAGCGTCTTGTCGCCGAGCTGCGCGCCGCCGCGCTTCTGGATGCCCTCGATCGCGCGCCGTGAGCATCTTGTCGAGGTCCTCGAGCGTGATGCTCGTGCGGTCCTTGCTCAGCGCGCCGGCGCGCATGAAGCCCGTGCCCCAGATCGGGCCCGAGCAGCCGCCGACGTTCTTCGTGATGATCATGCTGATCTTCAGCAGGAACGCGCCGATCGAGCTTCGGTCGAGGTCCTTCCAGTCCTGCTCGACGACGCGGAAGCCCGATCGCGAGCGAGACGCCGAAGTCGGCGTCGCCCGCGAAGGAGTCGAGCTCGCAGAAGTATTGCTCGTTCTTGAGCGCCGTGGCCGCGACCGATCTGATCGCCGTCTCGATGTCCGCCAGGGTGATTTCCTTCATTTTCTTCTCCTCCTGCGTTCGTTGTCGACGCCGGTCGACTACGCCGGGGTCGACTAGGCCGCGCGTCGTGCCGAGATCGCCTGCAGATCCTTGAGCGTGACGAGCACTTTCGGCGGATCGCCGAGCTCGGGCACGACCCTCGCCGCGCCCGTGAAGTCCTCGTCGATCGTGTACGCGCTCGTGGTGATCAGACAACGGCATGCCGGCGCCGAGTGCCGCGAGCATGCCGTTGCGGCTGTCCTCGATCACGACGCAGTCGCGCGCGTCGAGCCCGAGCCGCTGCTTCGCGAGGTTGTAGATCTCGGGGTCCGGCTTCTTCTTCTTCACGACGTCGCCCGCGAGCACGATCTCGAACCAGGCCTTGCGTGTCGCGCCGAGCAGGTCGAGCACGCCGTCGATCGCTTTCGGGTCGGACGTCGTGCAGACGCCGAGCCGGATGCCGGCCGCGTGCGCCTCGTCGACGATCCGCGCGACGCCGGGGCGCAGCGGCAGGCTGCCCTTCGCGATGAGGTCGGTGAAGATCGCGGTCTTCTTCTTGTGCAGCTCGGGGATCAGCGTCTGCGGCGGTCTGGCCTTCGGGCCAGCCCGCCTCGTTGAAGTAGTGCGTCATGCGCTCCTTGCCGCCCGCGATCTTGAGCAGCTCGCCGTAGAGATCGACGTCCCACTCCGCGTCGATCCCGGCGGCCTCGAACGCGCGGTTGAACGCGACGCGATGGCCGTCCCTCTCGGTGTCGACGAGCACACCGTCGCAGTCGAAGATCAGCGCCTTCATCTAAGGAGTCGTCGGACGCGCGGTCAGGCGACCTTCGACAGCAGCTCGCTGCCGCGGTTCGCGCCGCCGAACTGCGTGATCTTCTCCTTGAACAGCTGCTTCAGCGCCTCGTATTGGGCGCCGAGCACGTTCAGCGGCTCGTACTTGTTGTTCTTCTTGTGGTAGTCGATGAAGCTGTCGATGAAGACGTGCTTCAGATTGGTCGAGATGTTGATCTTCGCGCAGCCGAGCTGGATGCACTTCTGGATGATCTCGTCGGACGAGCCCCGTGCCGCCGTGCAGCGCCATCGGCGTGTTCGTGCGGCGGTTGATCTCGCCGATCAAGTCGAACTTCACGTCCGGCTCGCCCTTGTAGTAACCGTGCGCCGTGCCGATCGCGGCGGCGAACGCGGCAAGATCGAGCTCCCGGCAGAACTTCTCGGCTTCCGCGGGATCGGTGTAGTGCACCGCGTCGACGACCATGTCGTCCTCGACGCCGTGGATCTCGCCGATCTCGGCCTCGACGCCGATGCCGGCTTTCGTCGCGATGTCGACGACCTTGCGGGTCTGCTCGAGATTCACGTCGAACGGTTTGTCGGACCAGTCGATCATGACCGACGTCCAGCCCATCTCGACGCACTTCTTGATCATGTCGACGTCTTTGCCGTGATCGAGGTGCAGCACGACCGGAACCGGCGACTCGCCGGCGATCTCGCGCATCCAGCCGATGATCGCCTTGTGGCCGTAGTACTTGATGGTCTTGGCCGAGCTTTGAATGATGACGGGCGCGTTCGATCTCCTCGGCCGCCTTCACCATCGCTTTCATCGACGCGTAGTCGACCGGATTGAATGCCGCCACGGCGTAGCCCTTGGCTTTCGCTTCACGCAGAACCGGTTTCAGGTTGACTAACGGCATTTCGCTTCTCCTCGGGACGGCTCACGCGCCTCCTCAATCGGCCCATTAATATACGTCAGCCCTCACATGATGTCGCGGTTGAGACGGATGCGACGCCACGCCGGGGCGGCACGTGCTCAGGGCTGTCGCCCCGCTCTGGCCGCGCGACGGCGAGCGGCCCGCGAGTTGCCGCGCGGCCGCCCGTGCTGCGGCTCCGACGCGTGAGGGCCCGGTTGCCCATGACCGGATGGTCGGTCTCGACGGCCGTGCTCCGTGCTCGGCGCAGGTGCGCGGCCGCCGCGATCGGCGTACGGCGCCTGGCGTTCGTTGTTGACATAGTCACGCCGCCCGGCGTCGCCGCGCCGCGGCTTGTCGGCGTGTCGCGCGTCGCGCGGGCGATCGTGGCCGTGACGGGCCTCGCTCCCTCGTCCGGGGTTCCCGTGCCGAACGGCATCCGGGCGCGGTGGCGCGTCCGGCGTTGCCTCGACCCGAATCCGCTGACCGACGAGCCGCTCGATCCCCTTGAGCAGCGGGCCGCTCGGCGCCGCTCACGAGCGATACCGCGGCGCCTTCGCGCCCCGCGCGTCCCGTGCGGCCGATGCGATGTACGTAGTACTCCGGCACCTCGGGCAGCTCGTAGTTCACGACGTGCGGCAGCTGATCGATGTCCAGGCCGCGCGCGGCGATATCCGTCGCGACGAGCACGCGCACTCGGCCCGCCTTGAAGTCCGCTAGCGCGCGCGTTCGTGCCGCCTGACTCTTGTTGCCGTGGATCGCCGACGCCGAAAGCGCGTCGCTCTCGAGCTGCTCGGCGAGGCGGTTCGCGCCATGCTTCGTGCGCGTGAACACGAGCACCTGGCGCCAGTCGCCCTTGGAGATCAAATGAGAGAGCACTGCGCGTTTGCTCGTTTTCTCGACGTGATAGACGAGCTGCTCGATACGCTCGGCCGTCGCGTTCGGCGCCGCGACCTCGATGCTCGCCGGATCGTGGAGCAGCTTGCCCGCGAGCCTGCGAATGTCGTCCGGAAACGTCGCGGAGAAGAGCAGGTTCTGGCGCTTCGTCGGCAGCAGCGCGATCACGCGCCGGATGTCGGGTAGGAACCCCATGTCGAGCATCCGGTCCGCTTCGTCGAGCACGAAGATCTCGACGCCGCCCAGATCGACGTTGCGCTGCGATGCGTGATCGAGCAGCCGCCCCGGCGTCGCGACGAGCACGTCGACGCCGCGGCGCAGGAGCGCGGTCTGCGGGTTTATGTTCACGCCGCCGAACACGACGCCGGAGCGCAGCGGCACGTACTTACCATAGCGCCGCACGCTGTCCTCGACCTGCGCCGCGAGCTCGCGCGTCGGCGTGAGGATCAACGCCCGGATGCGCCGCCGGCCATCGCTCGGCGGCGAGGCGGACAAGCGCTGCAGCAGCGGCAGCGCGAAGCCCGCCGTCTTGCCGGTGCCCGTCTGGGCCCCCCCAAGCACGTCGCGGCCCTCCAAGACGACCGGGATCACGCGCGCCTGGATCGGCGTCGGCTCTGAATAACCTTGCTCCGCAACGCCGCGCAGCAACGCGGCCGAGAGGCCGAGAGAATCGAAGGACATGGATTGAATGCTCCAGCGATCGCCCCGGCTCGGAGCTTCAGCTCCGGCAACGGTCAATGGGTCGATCGGCTCGGGGGTTGAGGCCGCGGCCGAACGGGCCGGGGCTCTAGCAAGCGCAGACCGAAGAGCGCCGCAGGAGCGCACTATACCAAACCGTTCGGTTCGACGCGTGGCCCGCGAGGCGGCCGGTGTGTACTATCAGCCGCCAAACTATGGTCAATCGCTGCGGCGCAGCCAAAATGCGCACGCCCAGCTCGTCGCAGACGCATTGGGGTCCGGACTGATATGGAAACGCAACGCCGACAGCTCATCGACTTTCTCAAAGGCTGCCGCGCGCGCCTGTCGCCCGCGCAAGTCGGCCTTCCCGACACCAACCGGCGCCGCACGCCGGGCCTGCGCCGCGAGGACGTCGCGGCCCTCGCCGGGGTCAGCGTGACTTGGTACACGTGGCTAGAGCAGGGCCGCAAGATCCAGGTGTCGGCAGACGTGCTCGAGCGCGTCTGCACGACGCTGAGAATGACGCCCGACGAGCGCGAATACTTGTTCGCGCTCGTGCAGCACCGGCCCGCACCGCCGACGCCCTCGCGCATGACCGAGGTGAGCGCGACACTGTCGCGGATGATCGAGTCGCTCGGCGTGCCCGCGCTCGTGATGACGGCGCGCTGGGACGTCATCGCCTGGAACCAGCTCGCGACCAAGGTGTTTCGCCACTACGAGCTGCTCCCGCCCGACCAGCGCAATTTGCTTCGGATCCTGCTGATCGAGGACAAGGGTTATCAGAGCGACGCCGGCGGCCTACGAAGCGATGGCGCGGCGCGTGCTGTCGAAGTTCCGCGTCGACTACAGCCAGACGCCCGACGACCCGTCGTTCGAGCAATTGATCGAGGAGCTCGACGAGCGCTGCCCGATCTTCCGCAAGCTTTGGAACAACCCCGAGGTGCTCGGACGCTCCGAGGCGGTCGCGAACCATCCGGCGCTCGGCGGCATCACGTTCGAGCATTCCTCGTACGTGCCGGAGGGCTTCCCGACGTTGCGCATCTTGATCTTCGTCCCGTACAACGAGCAAGCCATCGCGAAGGTGCGCGAGTTGCGCGACGAACCGGACGCGACTGCGACCAAGCCGCGGCTAACCAAGAAGACGAACTGAGGTTAGAACAACTCCGCGCTCGCGAGCCGCGCACCTTCGACGAGCGCCTCGAGCTTCGCCCACATCACGGTCGGGTGAACGCGCTCGATGTTGTTCGTCTGCGAAAAGCCGCAGTCCGTTCCGGCGATCACGTTCTCGGGGCCGATCAGGCGCGCGAAGCGCACGATGCGATCGGCGACGAGCCGCGGATGCTCCACCGATACCGTGTGGTGCGTCACGACGCCCGGAATCAAGATTTTCCCCGCCGGTAGCGTTCTCTTTTCCCAGACGCGCCACTCGTGCTCGTGGCGCACGTTCGCGGCCTCGATCGAGTACGCCTGCGCGTTGACTTGAAGCACGAGGTCGATGATCGCCTCGAGCGGCGCGTCGGCCACGTGCGGGACGTGCCAGCTGCCGAAGCAGACGTGGTAGCGCACGCGCTCCGGCGGGATGCCTCGAAGCGCGTGGTTGAGCGCGTCCACGCGCAGCTGCGCCCACTCGCGATAACGCTCGGGACTGCGCTGCACGAGCGAGTCGTACATGTTCGCGAGCACCGCGTCGTCGACCTGCAGCACGAGCCCGGCGGCATGCACCGCCAAGTACTCGGAACGTAGCACGTCGGCGAGCGCGAAGACGTAGTCGCGCTCCGATGCGTAGTACTCGTTCACGCCGTTGTACGCCGCGCTCGCGGGCGCGACGACCGTCATGAACGCTTCCTTCGCGGGCGTGGCGGCGAGCGCATGCTTCAGGTCTGCAATCGAGCGCCCAAGCGCGCCGTCGTCGCGATAGACGATCGGGCCGACGCACACCTGGGCCGGCATGCCCGTCAGCGCGTAGGGCATCTGTTGCGCAAAGAAGTCAGCGAAGCGTTCGCGATCGCGGCCGAGCCAATCGACCGGCTGAAGTTGAGTCGGACCGAATCTCGAAGCCGTCGACGCGCTCCAAGATGTAATTCGCCCAACTCGATTTGCCATACTCGCCGTCGTTGACGACGTCGAGTCCGATGCGCGCTTGGCGAGCGACGACGTCCGCGACGGCCTCCCGAAGGCACGCCTTCGCGGATTCGTCTCGAGTCGAAAGAGTGCTGTCGGCGCCGAGCTCGGCTGGCCTGATCAAGCTGCCGACGTGAGTCGTGAGGATTCGTTCCGCGCTTCGTTGCATCGCCGAGCCATCTCAAAGGCGGGGCAGTGTAGGGGCTGCACGCCGCGAATGCGAGCAGCCTCCACGCGCCTGGTTGAGGACGCTGTTGCCGCCGGCACCATCATTTTTCCTGACCTCGCCAGCGACCGCCGACTGAGGCAAGATGTTCAGCGTTTGGTGATTTCTCTACCCCTTCGAGATTTCCCAAACGCTTAAGCCCGGCCTCGTGCCGGGCTTTCTATTTTGTGCGCCCGGCAGGGCGCACTCTTTTGGAGGTGAAAGTCCTCTACACACTCGACACGGAGAAGTGTTAGCGGAAGGCAAGGGTTCTTGGGGCGACTCAAGGTCTGAAGGAAGCCGGAAGCAAAGCGCTGGCGCGACGAACAGGAAGCGGATAGAGGCGGTACCGCGGGGTGAGCAGGCAAAAAGATGCAAAGCCCGATACGTGTCCGGAACGCGGTGACGTAGATCCGACGCGCATAAGCGTGAAGGAGAGTGCGCAATACCCGGGGAGATCTGACGGCGTGCCGCTGTGCTACGAAGGTCGAGAGATCTTCGGAGGCGCTGTCAGAAGTCAGCAGAGGCCGTAGTAGTTGCGAGAGCAATGAAGGGCCGAACGACGACACCGAGAGTAGGACGGATGATCTCGAGGCGGACTGTGAAGGCAGAAGCGCCCGCAAGGGTGGCCGAGTCGCGAGGTGCGCAGCGGAACTGCGGCACAGCGCCCCTCGGTGCTGAGGACCGCACGGCGACATCTGGGCAAACGAAATCGGAGAGCCACGCGCTCATAGAGCGAGTGGTTGAACGCAGCAACCTGCGGCTGGCATATCAGCGAGTGGTCGAGAACGAGGGCGCGGCGGGCATCGATGATATGCCGGTGTCCGAGCTCAAAGGCTGGCTCGCAGTGCACTGGCCGAGCGTGAAGAAGGCGCTGTTGGAAGGCCGCTACCTGCCACGGCCGGTGCGAAGGGTGGACATACCGAAGCCGCAGGGCGGGGTACGGACACTGGGAGTGCCGACGGTGGTGGATCGGCTGATCCAGCAGGCGTTACATCAAGTGCTGCAACCGCTGTTTGAGCCGACGTTCTCGGAAGGAAGCTTCGGCTTCCGTCCCGGACGCAGTGCCCATCAAGCGGTGCGCAGAGCGCAAGCGTACATCCGCGAAGGCAAGCGCTGGGTGGTAGACATCGATCTGGAGAAGTGCTTCGATCGGGTCAACCACGATGTGCTGATGGCGCGGGTAGCGCGGCGAGTCGACGATGTGCAAGTGCTGAAGCTGATCCGACGGTTCCTTGAAGCCGGAATGATGCGGGCGGGAGTGGTAGAGGCGCGCAGGGAGGGAACGCCGCAAGGCGGACCGCTGTCCCCGCTGCTCTCCAATATCCTGCTGGACGATCTGGACCGGGAGCTGGAAGGACGGAGGCTGGCGTTTTGCCGCTACGCGGACGACTGCAACATCTATGTGAGCAGTCGGGCGGCGGGTGAGGAGTGATGAGCGGAATCAGGGTGTTCCTGCAGGACGTCTTGAAGCTGCGAGTCAACGCTCAGAAGAGCGCGGTGGCGCGGCCGTGGGAGCGGAAGTTCCTGGGGTTCAGTGTCACGGCGCAGCGCGAGAACCGTCTGCGCATCGCCAAGCCGAGCGTGCACCGGCTGATGCAACGAGTACGGGAGAAGCTGCGAGCCGGGCGTGGCCGATCGCTGCAACACACCATCGAAACACTCAACCCGCTGCTGCGCGGCTGGATCAATTACTTCCAGCTAACTGAGAGCAGGACGGCGTTGGAGGATCTGGATGGTTGGCTGCGGCGTCGGCTGCGCTGCTTACTGTGGCGGCAGTGGAAGCGGCCGAGGACGCGCGCGCGCAAGCTGCGTGCGCTCGGCCTCGACGCGGACCGTGCTCGGATCAGCAGCGGCAACGGTTATGGTCCGTGGTGGAACGCCGGAGCGTCTCACCTGCACCAGGCTTTGCCGACGGCCTACTTCACGCGTCTCGGTCTGCTCTCGCTGCGGCACGAGTGGCAGCGACTTCAGAGTGTTCGTTGAACCGCCGGATGCGGAACCGCACGTCCGGTGGTGTGGGAGGGCGGCGAGCGTGAGCTCGCCCCCTACCCGATTCGGCACCGGCCCATGGCCCGAAGCGATCGGGGCGACAGCGGCCGCATGAGCGCTTTGGCGCCTTTTCTTTTCGAGCGCACTAGAGCAGGCTGATCTAATCGCCTCTGCGATCGGGAGCACTCGGCATGGCAGCGATTCAGCGCACCGCCTCTGCGGTTTGGCGTGGGGAGCTCAAGACCGGTAACGGCGCGATCACGGCCACGAGCGGCGTCCTGCGTGAGACCCCGTTCAGCTATGCGACGCGGTTCGAGAACGCACGCGGCACGAATCCCGAGGAGCTGATCGCCGCGGCCCATGCCGCGTGCTTCAGCATGGCGTTCGCTAACTACTTGAGCACGCAAGGTCATCGGCCGCTGCAGATCTCGACCCGGGCCACGATCTCGCTCGAGAACGGCGTGATCGGCAAAATGCACCTCGAGACCGAGGGGCAGGTACCGGGCATGACCGAGGCCGCGTTCAAGCAATACGCGAGCGAGGCCGAAAAAAAATGCCCGGTGTCGAACCTTCTGCGACCGGGTTTGTCGATCGAGTTAGACGCATCACTGCGCTCGTGATGCGGCGTGTGCAGGAGGGGTATGCCGTGCGAAGGATCGCCTGGCTTTCTGTTGTAACGGCTCTGCTCGCAGCCGCTGGCTGCACCGGCGACGCGGCGGTGCCGGCCGGGAACGCGATTGGCCCGAACCCCGCATTGCCGGATCCTTCGTCGACCTTGATCCCGACGGTGCAGGTCGCGCCGGCGGTCGGCTGGCCCGACGGCGTGACGCCGACTCCGGCCGAGGGTTTGAGCGTCCACCCGTTCGCGACCGGTCTGGCCCACCCGCGCTGGCTTTACGTGCTACCGAACGGCGACGTGCTCGTCGCGGAGACGAACGGGCCCGAGCGGCCGGACGACGGCCGCGGCTTGCAGGGCTTGGTCGCCGGGTTCGTGCAGAAACGCGCGGGCGGCAAGGTTCCGAGCGCCGACCGCATCACGCTGCTGCGCGACGCCGACGGCGACGGCGTCGCGGAAACGAAGATGCCGTTCATCGACCATTTGCACTCGCCGTTCGGCATGGTGCTCGTCGGCCGGGACCTCTACGTCGCGAACACCGACGCCGTGCTGCGCTTCCAATACGGGACCGGATCCACGCAGCTGATCGAGCCCGGCGACCCGGTCTTCGATCTGCCCGCGGGCGCGATCAATCACCACTGGACGAAGAACCTGCTCGCGAGCCCCGACGGCTCGCATCTCTACGTAACCGTCGGCTCGAACAGCAACGTCGGAGAGAACGGGCTCGACAAGGAGCTCTATCGCGCGTCGATTCTCGAAATCGATCCGCGCACGCGGCAGATGCGCGTATATGCGACCGGCTTGCGGAATCCGAACGGGCTCGCTTGGCAACCGGAGACGGGCGAGCTCTGGACGGTCGTCAACGAGCGCGACCTGCTCGGCAACGACCTCGTGCCGGACTATCTGACCTCGGTCCACGACGGCGGCTTCTATGGCTGGCCGTACAGCTATTACGGGCCGCACGTCGACGAGCGGGTGAAACCCCCGCGCCCGGATCTGGTCGCGAAGGCGATCGTGCCGGACTACGCGCTCGGCGCGCACACCGCGTCGCTCGGGCTTGCGTTCTATCGGGCTCGAGACGGCGCGCTGCCCGACCGCTACATGAACGGCGCGTTCATCGGCCAGCACGGTTCCTGGAACCGCAAGCCGCGCAGCGGCTACAAAGTGATCTTCGTGCCGTTCTCGAAAGGCAAGCCGTCCGGCCCGGCCGAGGATGTATTGACGGATTTCGTGAACGGCGACGGCGATGCGCAAGGCCGCCCGGTCGGTGTCGCGATCGACCATACCGGCGCGTTGCTCGTGGCGGACGACGTCGGCAACACGGTCTGGCGCGTGCAGGGCACCGCGCCTCGCCCGCCGCGCCGGGCCCCGCAGCCTCCGCCGCAAACGTCGGCGCCGCCACCGCCGCAGCCAGAGGCTCAGGCCCCGGCGGTCACGGAGGCGCAGCCTCAGGCGGAGCCTTCGGAGCCGCAGCCGCAGGCTCAGCCGACAACGGACCCTGGACCGGCGCCCGAGACCGCTTCCGTCAGCTCTTCGCCTTGAACTCGCGCCGGCGGCGCGCGAGCGTGTGCTCCGTATAGCCGTTCGGTTCCTCGAGGCCGTTGAACACGAGGTCGAGCGCGGCCTGGAACGCGATGCTGCGCTCGAAATCGGGCGCCATGTTCCGATAAGCCGGATCGCCGGCGTTCTGCCGATCGACGACCTTCGCCATTCGCTGCAGCGTCGCGACGACTTGGCGCCGATCGACGATGCCGTGATGCAGCCAGTTCGCGATGTGCTGCGACGAGATCCGCAGCGTCGCGCGGTCCTCCATCAGGCCGACGTCGTTGATGTCGGGCACCTTCGAGCAGCCGACGCCGTGCTCGACCCAGCGCACGACGTAGCCGAAGATCCCCTGCGCGTTGTTGTCGAGCTCGCGCTGGATCTCGTCGGGCTTGAGCTCGCGGTTCAGCATCGGCGGAGTGAGGATCCCCAGCAGCAGCTCGTCGGTCGCGCCGCGGCCGGCGAGCTCGCGCTGCCGCGCCGCGACGTCGACCTGGTGGTAATGAATCGCGTGCAGCGTCGCGGCCGTCGGCGACGGTACCCAGGCGCAGCTCGCGCCGGCTTTCGGGTGCGCGCCCTTCGCGTCGACCATCGCACGCATCTCGTCCGGCATCGCCCACATGCCCTTGCCGATCTGCGCGTGTCCGGGCAGAGCCGAGCTCGAGGCCGACCTGCACGTTCCAGTCCTCGTAGGCAGCGATCCAGCGCGCGCCCTTGATCTCGGGCTTCGGGATCACGGCGCCGGCTTGCATGTGCGTGTGCAGCTCGTCGCCGGTGCGGTCGAGGAAGCCCGTGTTGATGAAGATGATCCGCTCGCGGGCCGCGCGGATGCACTCCTTTAGATTCACGGTCGTGCGGCGTTCCTCGTCCATGATCCCGATCTTCAGCGTGTTGGCGGGCAGGCCGAGGCCCCGCTCGACGGCGGCGAAGAGATCGACGGACAGCGCGACCTCCTCGGGGCCGTGCTGCTTCGGCTTCACGATGTAGACACTGCCGGTGCGGCTGTTGCGCAGCTTGCCGGTGCGCTTCACGTCGTGGAGCGCGCCGAGCGTCGTGATCACGCAGTCGAGGAAAGTCTCAGGTGTAGGCTCGCCCGCGCTGTCGGTCACGGTATCGGTGAGCATATGCGCGCCGACGTGCCGGACGAGCAGCAGGCTCCGGCCGGGTAACGAGAGAGGCTTGCCGTCGGGCGCGGTGTATTCGCGGTCCGCGTTCAAGTGCCGGTTCAGCATCGAGCCGCCCTTGCGGAACGACGCGGTCAGCGTGCCGCGCATGATGCCGGCCCAATTGCGGTAGACGACGACCTTGTCGGCGGCGTCGACGGCCGCGACCGAGTCCTCGCAGTCCATGATCGTCGAGACCGCGCTCTCCAGCACGACGTCCTTGACGCCCGCGGGATGGCGCTTGCCGATCGGGTCGTTCGCGTCGATCAGTATGTCGATGTGCAGGCCGTTATGGCGCAGCAGCACGTTCGACGGGCGGGCGCCTTCCATCCGGTAGCCGGCGAACTGCGTCGCGTCGCGCAGCTCCGTCGTGAGATCGCCCTCGCGGGTCACGACGAGCGCGCCGTTCTCGAGCGCGAGGCTCGTGAGGTCGCTCCACGAGCCGGTCGCGAGCGGGACGGTGTCGTCGAGGAAGCGGCTCGCATACTCGATCACGCGCTCGCCGCGGACCGGGTTGTAGCTCTTGCCGCGATCCGCGCCCCCGCCTTCGCCGATGACGTTCGTGCCGTAAAGCGCGTCGTAGAGACTGCCCCAGCGCGCGTTCGCCGCGTTGAGCGCGTAACGCGGGTTGTCGACCGGCACGACCAGCTGCGGCCCGGCGAGCGTGCCGATCTCGGGATCGACGTTCGCGGTCGTCACCTTGAACGCGGGGCCGGTCGGGGACGAGGTAGCCGATCTCGGCAAGGAACGCGCGCGACTCGCGAGGATCGATCGGCTTGCCGCGACGCTCGCCGAGCCAGCGGTCGATGCGCGCCTGGAACGCGTCGCGCTTCCGAGCAGAGCTCGGTTGCGCGGGCCGAGCTCTTGGACGATCGCATCGAGCAGCGACCAGACTTTCTCGGGATCGATGCCGGTGCCCGGCGCGATCTCGTCGCGCACGAGGCCGTGCAGGTCCTTGGCGATCCTGATAGCGCCGTGTGTTACGTAGTCGGTCATGTTGGCCACCGCTCGCCGCCCTCCAGCGAAAGTCCGAGCAGGATAGCGGGGCGCTCGCGGCATTGGCAAAGACGAGCCGGTTCGGGGCGGCGTGCGCACCCGCGCCGCGCGTCGCAGTCGCGCACGAAAACGGCTAGGCTTACGCGCGCCAAGTTGCCTGCTGCCTGGGACTCGCCTGCCTTGCGCGACGCGGAAACAAGCTCGGTCGTCGTCAGACACTTCCGCCAGACCGTGCTCTGGCCGCTGCTGCTCGTTCCCGAAAAGGAGACCGGCAAACTCCAGAGGCACTGGGAGGCTCTCGGATCGATCGAGCGCGGCAACGCGTGGCGCGAGGTCATCGAAGAGTTTCAGTGCGACCCCAAGGACTTTCTCGAACGCTCGTACCGAGAGTTCGTGACCTTCCTCCCGTTCGTCCAGCGGTTCCTGTACGGCTCGAAGGTCGGCATCGATCCGGCGCGGCGCGAAGGCGAGGCGAGCTTGCGCATCTATCGGCGCAGCGACATCCGCAAGGTAGTGATCAGGTACAGCGACGGCTCCGCCCTGACGTTCAACGTGGGCCACGTGGATCTCTATTTCTTCCTCGACGCGGACATCATGTTGCTCGCGTTCGAGATCTACATCGACGACATTCCCCTCGATCGCGCACAGGACACGATGTTCCGTTTCGGCCGCGCGTATCCCGGTTTCTGGGATGAGCACGGGCGAGGGCGCAAACTGTCCGCGACGCGTCGAATGGCTCGACGGGCAGGGTGCCGTTCGTGCGGTGTCCGACTACGGCGAGCGGCGCCGCTATCTCGAGCACGTCGCGCGCCATCGAACCGCGCGGCTCGCGGCGCACTGGCAATACTTGCTCGAGCCGTTGCTGCCGGCCGACTCACGACGCAAATCGGGTCGCTACGCTTCCGGCCGCTCGAGTACTACCGGATGCCGTTCTTGGCGTACCTCGCGGTCGACGACCCTAAGGCGCTGTCGCGCGCCGACTTCGTGCGCCTCGCGCTCGCGACGCAGCCCGGCGAGCGCGATGTGCCGCCCTATTCGGAGCATTCCGTCGCGACGTTCGAGAAGGACTACTGCGAGGATCGCTACTGGAGTCGGCCGCGGAAGGCGGCATCAGCGACACGCGGTTCGTGGTCTCCGGGCGCGTGCTCGGGATGGTCGGGCGGCACGGCGATCCGTTCTTCAACGGCCCCGAGACGGGCGTGCTGGGCCAGTTCCGGCATCAATATCTTCTGCTGTTCCTGATCGCGCATTTCCATCGCGCGGCGCTCTTGTCGATGTCGGACCAGCTTGCGGTCGCGATGAATCGCCTCGAGATCGGCGACACCGAATCGGTGAAGTCGTTCAAGCGTTCGATTCGCCAAGCGATGGAGATCTTCCTGCGCTTCACACACCGCTACTGGTACCACGAGGTGTCGAACCAGGACTTCGCGCGCAGCGTGTTCGAGAAGCTGCGACACCACTTGAGCGTCGACGTGCTCTACGACGAGATGCGCCAGGAAATGATGGACATGAACGGCTACCTCGATTCCGACGCGCTGCGTCGCCAGTCCAACACGATCCTGCGGCTCACGGTCGTCACGATCGTCGCGATGATCGGCACGATCGCGACGGGCTTCCTCGGCATGAACATGATCGCGGAGGCCGACAAGCCGGTGTGGTGGCGTGTGGCCTTGTTCCTGTTCACGCTGGTCGCGACGGCGTCGTCACCTTGTTCACGATCGTGCGCTCGAAGCGCCTCGCCGACTTCTTAGACGCGCTCTCCGACGACCGCCTCGCTTGGCGTGACAAGTGGCTCGTGCTGGTCGGCAAGGCGCGCTGGCCGACGGATAGCCGACCGCTATCGGACCAGCGCGGTGCGGCTCGCGCGGCCTGCCGTCCGCCAGCCTCCCGCCCGTATGCACTTTTCCTAACGGCGAGCTCACACTCGAAGGGCTAGCATCGCCCGCCATTGGTGTGCCTCTGGAGTCGGAGGGCCTCGTATGGAGATTCTCATTCTCGGCTTGCTCGCCGCGCTCGGCGTCGCGACGTGGCTGCTTCTCGAGCTCGTCGCGAAGCTGGAGAGCCGGTCATGAACGTTATGGAGTGGATCGGCGTCGTGTTGTCGATCGCCGTCGCGATCTACCTGTTCGTCGCGCTGCTCTATCCGGAGAAGTTCGAATGACCTCCCAAGCCGTATCGCAAGTCGCGCTCTACGTAGCAGTGCTCGTTGCGCTCGCGAAGCCGCTCGGCCTCTTCATGGCCAACGTGTACGAGGGCGGCCCCACGTTCCTGTCGCCGCTGTTGCGGCCGATCGAGCTCCTTGTTTATCGAATTGCGAGCATCGACGAGCAGAGCGAGGTCGACTGGAAGCGCTACACCGTCGGCGTGCTGCTCTTCAATCTACTCGGGGTGCTGTTCGTGTATCTGCTGCAAAGGCTGCAAGGCGCGTTGCCGTTGAATCCGGCCGACCTGCCGCCGGTGACGCCGGACTCGTCTTTCAACACGGCCGTGAGCTTTGCGACCAACACGAACTGGCAGGGCTACGGCGGCGAATCCACGATGAGCTATCTCACGCAGATGCTCGGCCTCGCGGTCCAGAACTTCGTTTCGGCCGCATCGGGCATGGCCGTGCTCGTCGCGCTCATCCGCGGCTTTGCACGCCGGCAGGCGAAGACCATCGGCAACTTCTGGGTCGACCTCACGCGCTCGACCGTCTACATCCTGCTGCCGCTGTCGCTGCTGCTCGCGGTAGTTCTGATGTCGCAGGGCGTCGTGCAAACGTTTGCGCCGTACAAGAGCGTCGAGCTCGTCGAGCCGGTGACGGCGGACGTGCCCGTGAAAACCGATGCGGGCGACGCCGTCGTCGACGCGGCGGGCAAGCCGGTCACGAAGTCGGTCGAATTCAAGGAGCAGACGCTGCCGCTCGGTCCGGCCGCGAGCCAAGTCGCGATCAAGCAGCTCGGCACGAACGGCGGCGGCTTCTTCAACGTCAATTCGGCGCACCCATACGAGAACCCGACTCCGCTTTCGAACTTCCTCGAAGTGCTCTCGATCCTCCTGATCGGCGCCGCGCTCTGCTACACGTTCGGCCGCATGGTCAAGGACACGCGCCAAGGCTGGGCGCTGCTCGCCGCGATGCTCGTGATCTTCGTGCCGCTCGTCGTCGGCGACATCGCGGCCGAGCAATCCGGCAATCCGAAGCTCGACGCACTTGGCCTCGACACGAGCGCGTCGGACCTGCAGGCCGGCGGCAACATGGAAGGCAAGGAGACGCGGTTCGGGATCACGAACTCGGGTCTTTGGGCGGTCGCGACGACCTCGGCCTCGAACGGCTCGGTCAACGCGATGCACGACTCGTTCACGCCGCTCGGCGGGATGATCCCTATGTGGCTCATGCAGCTCGGCGAGGTCGTATTCGGGGGCGTCGGCAGCGGCCTCTACGGCATGCTGATGTTCGCGATCGTCGCGGTGTTCATGGCGGGGTTGATGGTCGGCCGCACGCCCGAGTACCTCGGCAAGAAGCTCGAGTCGTTCGAGATCAAGATGGCGTCGCTCGCGATCCTGGTGCCCCCATCGCTCGTGCTGATCGGCGCCGCGATCGCGAGCGTCGAGCCCGCGGGCGTCGCCGGGATCGCGAACCCGGCGGTGCACGGGTTCTCCGAGATCCTCTACGCGTTCTCGTCGGCCGGCAACAACAACGGTAGCGCGTTTGCCGGACTCTCGGCGAACACCCCCTTTTACAATGTCGCGCTCGGCATCGTGATGTGGCTCTCGCGGTACTGGCTCATGATCCCAGTGCTCGGAATCGCGGGCAGCCTCGCGGCCAAGCGCGCGACGGCGGTCACCGCGGGCACGTTGCCGACACACACGCCGCTGTTCATCGCGTGGCTCGTCGGTGTCGTGCTGATGGTCGGCGCGCTCACGTTCGTGCCCGCGCTCGCGCTCGGGCCGGTCGTCGAGCACCTGCAAATGATCGGAAGGGGTTGAACATGAACGCCACCGCAATGCACGTCGAGCGTCCGATGAACGTCCTGACGCGGCCGATCGTCTCCGCCGCGATTCGCGAGTCGTTCGCGAAGCTGCATCCACGCGTGCAGTTCCGAAACCCGGTGATGTTCGTCGTGTTCCTCGGCAGCCTCTACACGACGCTGATCGGCGTCGCGGCCTTGTTCGGGCTCGTCTCCGGAGAAGGGCATCCGGTGTTCGTGCTCGCGATCTCGGCATGGCTCTGGCTCACGGTGCTGTTCGCGAATTTCGCCGAGGCGGTCGCGGAGGGGCGCGGCAAGGCGCAGGCGGCAACGCTGCGGTCGATGCGCCACCACGTGCACGCGAAGCGGCTGCTCGGCCGCAACCGCGACGATCACCAGACTGTCGAAGCGAGCGCGCTCAAGCGCGGCGACCTCGTGCTCGTGCAAGCGAACGACGTCATCCCGGCCGATGGCGAGGTCGTCGAGGGCGTCGCGTCGGTCAACGAGAGCGCAGTCACCGGCGAATCTGCGCCGGTCTTGCGCGAGGCCGGCGGCGACTTTTCGTCCGTCACGGGCGGCACGAAGGTGCTGTCCGACTGGCTCGTCGTGCGAGTCACGAGCCGCGAGGGCGAGGGCTTCCTCGACCGAATGATCGCGCTTGTCGAGGGCGCGAAGCGCGGCCGCACGCCGAACGAGATCGCACTGTCGATCCTGCTCGCGATGATGACGATCGTGTTCTTGCTCGCGACGGCGACGCTCTCTCCGTACTCGCACTATGCCGTGAGCGCGGCGGGTCAGGGCTCGGTGGTGACGGCGACGGTGCTCGTCGCGCTGCTCGTCTGCCTGATTCCCACCACGATCGGCGCGCTGCTCTCGGCGATCGGCATTGCGGGCATGGACCGGATGGTTCGAGCGAACGTGATTGCCACGTCGGGGCGTGCCATCGAGGCGGCCGGCGACGTCGACGTTCTGCTGCTCGACAAGACCGGCACCATCACGCTCGGCGACCGCCACGCGACGGAGTTTTACCCCGCGCCGCGGATCGATGCTCGCGAGCTCGCGGACGCGGCGCAGCTCGCATCGCTTGCCGACGAGACGCCGGAAGGACGCTCGATCGTCGTGCTCGCGAAGCAGCAGTTTCAATTGCGCGGCCGCGACGTCTCGACGGTCGTGCACACGTTCCACAAGTTCTCCGCGCAAACGCGGATGAGCGGCGTCGACGTCGAAGACCGCCGCTTGCGCAAGGGGGCGGCCGACGCGATCAAGAAGTTCGTCGAGGCCGAAGGCGGCACGTGGCCCGCGACAGTGGGCGAGACGGTCGACAAGATCGCGCGCGAAGGTGCGACACCGCTCGTCGTGGCGGAGGCCGGCAAAGGGGCGCGCGTGCTCGGCGTGATTGAGCTCCGCGACATCGTGAAGGGCGGCATCCGGGAGCGGTTCGCGGAGCTCCGCGAGATGGGCATCAAGACGATTATGGTCACGGGCGACAACCGGCTGACCGCCGCAGCGATCGCGGCCGAGGCCGGCGTCGACGAGTTCCTCGCGGAGGCGACGCCCGAGACGAAGCTCGAGCTGATCCGCAAGAACCAGGCCGAGGGCCGGCTCGTCGCGATGTGTGGCGACGGCACGAACGACGCGCCCGCGCTCGCGCAAGCCGACGTAGCGGTCGCGATGAATACCGGCACGCAGGCGGCGAAAGAGGCCGGCAATATGGTCGACCTCGACTCCAATCCGACGAAGCTCATCGAGGTCGTGGACGTCGGCAAGCAGATGCTAGTGACGCGCGGCGCGCTGACGACCTTCTCGGTGGCGAACGACGTGTCGAAGTACTTCGCGATCATCCCGGCCGCGTTCGCCACGACCTATCCGGCGCTCGGTGCGCTCAACGTCATGCGGCTCACGAGCCCCGAAAGCGCGATCATGTCGGCGGTGATCTTCAACGCGCTGATCATCGTCGGGTTGGTCCCGCTCGCGTTGCGCGGCGTCAAGACGCGCGCGGCGTCGGCGGCCGTGCTGCTGCGCCGCAATCTGCTGATCTACGGCGTCGGCGGCGTCATCGTGCCGTTCGTCGGCATCAAGATCATCGACATGCTGCTCACGGTCGTCGGGCTCGCATAACGGCTCGAAGCGGAGATTCAACCCCATGGCAAAAGAGTTTCGCTCGGCGCTTCTCGTGTTCGTGGCCCTCACGCTCGTGACCGGAGTCGTCTATCCCGCCGTCACGACGCTGATCGGCACGCTCGCGTTCCACGACCGTGTGAACGGCAGCGTGATCAAGGTCGGCGGCCGCGCTGTCGGATCGCACCTGATCGGCCAGCCATTTTCGGGCGCGAGGTACTTCTGGAGCCGGCCGTCGGCGACGAGCCCTCAACCGTACAACGGCGCGGCCTCTAGCGGCTCGAACCAAGGGCCGACCAACCCGGCCCTCGAGATGGCGGTCAGCGACCGAATCGCCGCGCTGCGAGCGGCGGATCCGGGCAATCGCACGCCGATTCCGGTCGATCTCGTGACCGCGTCGGGCAGCGGGCTCGATCCGCACATCTCGCCGGCCGCGGCCGAGTACCAAGTCGCGCGCGTCGCGCGCGAGCGCGGCGTGAGCGTTGATGCGGTCAGGACGCTGGTCGCGAAGGCCACCGAAGGACGCACGTTCGGCGTGCTCGGCGAGCCGCGCGTGAACGTGCTCGAGCTCAATCTCGCGCTGGACGCTCCGCTCAAGTAGCGGTGCCCAAGCGCTAGAATGCAGTGCTAAATGGTCGTCGAGTATCGCCCCGATCCGGACGAGCTACTCGCGCGCGTCCGAGCCGAGGAGGCGCGCGCGCGGCGCGGCAAGCTTCGAATCTTCTTCGGCGCGACCGCGGGAGTCGGCAAGACCTACGCGATGCTCGCGTCTGCGCGCACGGTGAAGGCCGCCGATGTCGAGGTCGTGATCGGTTACATCGAGCCGCACGGCCGCGTCGAGACCGAGCAGCTGATGGAAGGTCTGGAGGCGATCCCGACGCTCGCGATCCAGTATCGCGGGATCATACGCCGCGAGTTTGATCTCGACGCCGCGCTCGCGCGCCGACCGGCAATTCTGCTCGTCGACGAGCTCGCGCACTCGAATCTCGTAGGCGGCGAGCCCGCTCCGCGTCATCCGAAGCGGTGGCAAGACGTCGAGGAGCTGCTCGAGGCGGGCATCAACGTCTGGACGACGGTCAATGTCCAGCACTTCGAAAGCCTGAACGACCTCGTCGCACAAATCACCGGAGTGCGGCAGCGAGAGACCCTGCCGGACCATGTGTTCGACGAAGCCGACGAGGTCGAGCTCATCGACCTGCCGCCCGACGATCTGCTCGCGCGTCTCAAGGCGGGCAAGGTTTACATGCCGGACGAAGTGCGGAGCGCAGTCGACCGGTTCTTCCGCCTGCCGAACCTGATCGCCCTGCGCGAGCTCGCGCTGCGCCGGATGACGAGCCGAGTCGAGGCCGCAGCGCGGAAATCGCTCGCGCACGACCGGACGTCGCGCGAGTGGCTCGCGCGCGAGCAGCTCCTCGTCGCGATCGGGCCCGACGAGCAGGCGGAGCAGCTCGTGCGCGCGGGCAAGCGCATGGCCGACGCGCTCTCGGCCGATTGGATCGTCGTCTACGTCGAGACGCCATGGTTGCAACGGTTGTCGGAGAAGGAGCGCAATCGCCGGATCGACCTGCTGCGTCTCGCTGAATCGCTCGGTGCCGAGACCGTGACGCTCGACGGGCCGACCGCGGGCACCACAATCGCCGAGTATGCGCACACGCGCAAGGCGACACGGGTGCTCGTCGGTGCGCCGAAGCGCCGTGGGATTCGCGCGCTGCTCCGGCGCTCGACGGCGACGGAGCTGCAGCGGCTCGCGCGCGGCTTCGACGTGGTCACGATCGCGGCGGCCGACGGGCGCCAAGCCACGGGTCGCGCCGAGCCGACTCGCGGCACGGTCGCGGAGACGACGCAGCCGTCGCGCCTCAAGCGCTACGGGTGGGCGGCCGGGATCTCGATCGCATGCACCGCGCTCGCGTGGATGATGTTGCTCCTATATCCGCCTTTCGAGGCCGCGAACATCGTGATGGTGTACCTGCTCGGCACGACGATCGCGGGCTTGAGGCTCGGTCGCCGGCCGTCGGTTCTCACGACGTTGCTCAACGTCCTGTTCCTCGACTTCTTCTTCGTGCCGCCGCGCTTCACATTCGCCGTCTCGGACGCTCAGTATGTGATTACGTTCGGCGTGATGCTCACGATCGGCCTCGTGATCGCCACGCTGATGTCGAGCGTGCGGCAGCAGACGCGGGTCGCCGGCGCGCGCGAGCGGCGCACGGCGCTGCTCTACGCGATGAGTCGCGAGCTCGCCGGCACGCGCGGCACCGCGGCCATGGCGCGCCTCGCGATCAAGCACGTGACCGAGACGTTTCAATGCCGCGCGACCGTTCTGTTCCCGAACGATAGCGGTAAGCTCGAATACCCGCGGGAGATCCCGATGGAGGGTTCCTACCGCGGCGCGGATCTCGCGGTCGCCCAGTGGGTCGCCGATCACGGCCGGCGCGCGGGCCTCGGCTCCGACACGTTGCCGGCCGCGCCCGCGCTGTACCTCCCACTCAGCACCGGCCGCGAGACACTCGGCGTGCTCGCGGTTCTACCCGACAATCGCCGCCGCGTGCTGCTGCCGGAGCAGCGCCACTTGCTCGAGACGTTCGCGGGACAAATCGCGCTCGCTGTGGAGCGTGCACGACTGGCTGAGGCGGCCGAAGGCGCACGCGTCGCCGCCGAGGCAGAGAGCTTGCGAAACACCCTGCTCGCGTCGATCTCGCACGACTTGCGCACGCCGCTCGCGGTGATGGCCGGTGCCGGCAGCACACTCGCGACGCGCGGCGCGAGCCTAGACGAGGCGACGCGCATGGCGCTTGCGAACTCGATAGAGACGAAGGCGCGCGAGATGTCCGAGCTCGTCTCGAACGTTCTCGATCTCACGCGCCTCGACGCGGGCGAGGTCGCGCTGCGCCGCGAGCCCGAGCACCTCGACGAGCTCGTCGGCGCCGCGCTCCACCAGTACGAAGGTCGCCTCGCGGAGCATCCCGTCGAGGTCCGGATCCCGAGCGATCTGCCGGCCCTATTCGTCGATGCGCCGCTCGTCGTGCAGGTGTTCGGCAACCTATTCGACAACGCGGCGAAGTACACGCCGCGCGGCACACACATACAGGTCTCCGCGGCGAACGACGGACCGTTCGTGCGCGTGACGGTCGACGATGACGGCCCGGGTCTACCGCCGGGCGACCCTTCGGAATTGTTCGAAAAGTTCCGACGCGGTGAGCGCGAGGCGACGGTCGTCGGCGCGGGGCTCGGACTCGCGATTTGCCGCGCAATAGTGCACGCGCACGGTGGCACGATCGAGGCGCGACGCCGGCCCGAGCGCGGCACACGCTTCGAGCTCACGCTGCCGATCGCGGAGCCGCGCGCGTGACCGATGCGATGCATCAAGTCCTCGTCATCGAAGACGAGCCCGGAATCCGGCACGTGCTCCGCGTGCTGCTCGAGGGCGAGGACTATCGAGTGATCGAGGCGGAGACCGCCGCACGTGCGCAAATCGAGGCGCGCTCACACAAGCCCGACCTGCTGATCGTCGACTTGGGGCTGCCGGACGGCGACGGGCTCGAAGTGATCCGACGCGTGCGCGAGTGGTCGCCGGTGCCCGTGATCGTGCTCTCCGCGCGCACGCTCGAGAGCCAAAAGATCGCGGCGCTCGATGCAGGAGCCGACGACTACGTGAGCAAGCCGTTCAGCGCTGGGGAGCTGCTCGCGCGCGTGCGCGCCGGATTGCGCCGCGGCGTCCGCGGCGGCGGCGAGACGACGAAGATTCGAATCGGAGACGTCGACGTGGATCTCGAACGGCGGGAGGCTCAGCGGCCCAGCGGCGATGTGCATCTCACGCCCCTCGAGTTCCGCTTGCTCGAGAGCTTCGTGCGCCACGCCGGCATGATCGTTCGTCAAGCGCAGCTGCTGCGCGAGGTCTGGGGTCCCGCTCGCGACGCGGACGCGCGAGCATTGCGTGTCTGCATGAAGAATCTGCGCGAGAAGCTCGAGCCCGATCCGCGCCGGCCGCGGTACTTCTTGACGGAGGTCGGTCTAGGTTATCGGTTCCGTCCCGACGTGCACGGCGCCTGACGCAGCCGTCCCCGTCTAGACCACCCAGGCGACGACGAGCGCGCCGATTCCGATCCAGACCGCGGCCGCGACGCCGACGAGCACGCGCTCGACACGTTGCTCCCGCTCCGTGAGCACGTCCTGGGCGAGCGGCGCGAGCTCGTACTCGCCATAAGGATCCGAACCGATTCTCGCGATCGGCATGCTAAAGGCCCCGACGCCACCGGCGCCACGAAAGCTCTGCGTTCCCATGTGTCCGCCTCCAATGTGAAAGATCGCAGGCTAGGCGCGCGACGGTTGTGGTGTCAGTCGCAGCGAGGTTCCAAGTGAGTTACGCGCGCGCTGTTACCGCTCAGTAACCGCGATCAGACCGCTGCGTGACGCGGAAAAGACCGACGCCGATACCCGCCGTCAATACGATGCGCTGCTTCGGAAACGACAACGCGCGGCGCCGGGGACGTCGCCGTGCGCATGCAAGCAACAGGGAGAACTCGATGAGCTCGATTGCGAAGGGAACGGCGGTATCCAAGGCTCCGATGTTGACGAAGCTGCTCGGCGTCGCCGCATTGACGGCAATCGGCGCCGGCGCCGCGGAGATCCAAGCGCCCGCCGCGGCGCAGGAGGACGGGAATAGCGCTTCGGCTCCGATCGAGGAGGTCACGGTCAGCGCACGACGGCGCGAGGAAGCGGCGCAGGAGGTGCCGATCCCCGTTTCGGTCGTGAGCGGCCAGGTGATTACCGAGATTGGCGCGTTCACCGTGAATCGCATCAAGGAGCTCGTGCCGACCGTGCAGCTCTACTCGTCCAATCCGCGTAACACGGCGCTCAACATCCGCGGCCTAGGGACGACGTTCGGGCTCACGAACGACGGCATCGAGGGCGGCGTCGGCTTCTACGTCGACGGCGTTTACTACGCTCGTCCCGCCGCGCAGGCGCTCGATTTCATCGACGTCGATCGGCTCGAGGTGCTGCGCGGTCCGCAGGGCACGCTGTTCGGCAAGAACACGTCGGCCGGCGCGATCGTCGTCACGACGCGCAAGCCGTCGTTTACGCCGGAGGCCGATTTAGAGGTCGGCTACGGCAACGAGGACTTCCTCCAGGCCAAGGGCTCGTTCTCGGGACCGCTCGGCGAGAAGTTCGCGGGCCGAATCTCGTTCTCGAGCACGCAGCGCGACGGAAACATCTATGACGTCCACACGAACGAGTGGATCAACACGCTCGATAACCAGGGCGTGAGGGCGCAGCTTCTGTTCACGCCGTCGGACAAGATCGACGTCACGGCCTCCATCGACTACACGCAGCAGGACCCGGACTGCTGCGCGCAAGTTCTCGCGGGCGTCGCTCCGACGCTGCGCGCGGGATACCGGCAGTTCGACGCGATCATCGCCGACCTCGGCTACAAAGTAGTCAGCCTGAATCCCTATGATCGATTGACCGACACCGACACGCCGTGGAAGGCGAAGAACGAGCTCGGCGGGGCTTCGGTGAACGTCGACGCCGATCTCGGCAAGGGCAAGCTCACCTCGACGACGGCCTGGCGCTACTGGACTTGGGCGCCGTCGAGCGATCGTGACTTCATCGGTCTGCCCGTGACCACGCTGTCGCAGGCGACCTCGAAGCAAAGCCAATGGTCGCAGGAGATCCGCTGGGCGGGCGACTTCTCGTCTCGTCTGAGCGGCGTGTTCGGCCTATTCGCGCTCGGGCAGACGATTCAGGGCGACCCCGTGCAGATCGAGCAGGCCGGTTCTGCCCAATGGCGCTTCTCGCAGAGCACGACGTCTCCGCTGTGGCAGACGCCGGGCTTACTCGACGGTTACGGCATCGCGAGCACGGTCTCGACCGACAATACGAGCGAGGCGCTGTACGGCCAAATCGAGTGGCGCGTCACGGACCGCTTCAGCCTCGTGCCGGGCATCCGATTGAACTACGACAAGAAGAACGTCGACTACAGCCGCGTAACTTACGGCGGCCTGCAGACGACCGACCCCGCGCTGCTCGCGCTGAAAGCGCAGGTCTATTCGCCGCAGGCGTTCAAGGCCGACGTCGACGACACCAACACGACCGGCCAGATGACTTTCCAATTCAGGGCCAATCAGAAGGTCAACGCCTACGCGACATACGCGACGGCGTTCAAGCCGGTCGGCATGAACGTCGGCGGCCTGCCCACGGACGCGAACAACAATCCGATTCTCTCGTCCGCGGTCGTGAAGCCCGAGAACACCCATAACCTCGAGCTCGGCGTGAAGACCTCGCCGACGTCGCGCTCGACGGCCAACTTCGCGATCTTCGATACCGAGGTCAAGGACTATCAGACGCAGGTGCAAAACTCGCAGCTCGGCGTGAATCGCGGCTACCTCGCGAACGCCGACAAAGTGCGCGTGCGCGGCGCAGAGCTCGACGGCAACGTGAGCATCGGCACGCACTTCTCGGTGCGGGGCGCGCTCGCGTACACGGACGGCGAGTACGTGTCGTTCACCGATGCGCCCGTCGCGCTGGAAGCGACGGGCGGTACCGCGACCTCGGCGGATATTTCCGGCCAGCCGCTGCCCGGCATCTCGAAGTGGGGCGCCTCCGTCGGCGGTGAGGTCACATGGCCGCTGCACGCGTTCGGCGGCGGACAGATATTCGGGGGCCTCGACTACTATCACCGCTCGGAGTTCTCCTCGAGCTCGACGCCGTCGAAATACCTGTGGATCGACGGCTATTCCATCGTGAACGCACGCGTCGGCTTCCGTGCGTCGAAATGGTCGGGCTACCTCTGGGCGCGCAACTTGACCGACACGGATTACATCGAGCAGCTGCTGGTCGCGGGCGGCAATGCGGGCCAGTACGCGGCCGTGCTCGGCGATCCGAGAACCTACGGGGTGACCGTGCGCTATTCGTTCGAATAGACGCCGCAGCGCCGCAGAGCGCCGCAGCGCCGCGGCGCGGGGTTCGCGCCGCGGCGTCGCTTCGCCAACACCGTTGTTAGATCAAAGGCTTAGGGCCTTGGCCGCACGTCTCGCGCGAACCGCGCAGACCGAAATGTCACCCGTACGTAACCGCGCGGAGACCGACAAGGCTGGCCGCCGTCTTTACCATTCCGGCAACGCCCCCCGCACACAGGTTGCGCGGCCCATGTCGATTCTGCTCGAGCAGGTATCCAAAGAGTACGGCGACGCGCCGGCCGTCAACGACGTAACCGTCAACATTGCCGACGGCGAGTTGTTCGTGCTGCTCGGCCCCTCGGGCAGCGGCAAGAGCACGCTGCTGCGTGCGATAGCGGGGCTCACGACGATCGATCATGGCCGAATCGTGCTGCACGGCCGCGACGTGACCGGCCTCGGCGCGAAGGAGCGCGAGGTCGGCTTCGTCTTTCAGAACTACGCGCTCTTTCGCCACATGACCGTGGCTGACAACATCGAGTTCGCGCTGCGCGCACGTCGCGTCCGCGGGGCGGAGCGCCGCCGACGGCGCGCCGAGCTGCTGAAGCTCGTGTCTCTCGAGGGCTACGACCAGCGATTGCCGAGCGAGCTTTCGGGCGGTCAGCAACAGCGCGTCGCGCTCGCGCGCGCGCTCGCGCATGAACCGCGCGTACTGCTGCTCGACGAGCCGTTCGGCGCGCTCGATGCGAAGATTCGCGAGGAGCTGCGACGCGCGATCCGCGATATCCAGCGCGCGGTCGGCATCACGACGATCATGGTCACCCACGACCAGGAAGAAGCGTTCAGCATGGCGGACCGCATCGGCGTGATGGACCGCGGCCGCCTGCAAGAGGTCGGCGAGCCGCGCGCGCTCTATCAGCGCCCCGGCACGCGCTTCGTCGCGACGTTCCTCGGCGCGGCCAACCTGATGCTCGGGCCGTATGGCCATCGCGACGTGCAGCTCGGCGAGTCGTACTTCGAGGTGGACCGCTGGTCGAGATCGCTGCGCAGCGGCGACGAGGCGGCGGTCGTCGTGCGTCCCGAGGACGTCGTTCTCGCCGAGCACCGCGACGAGCTCATGGTGCCGGTCGTCGGCACCGGGACGGTGATGGAGCTGCAGTTCGTCGGCGCGATCGAGCGGCTCCGGCTCGAAGTCGCGGCGAGCGCGACGCTCGCGAGCGCACAGCGTCCGGGTGCCCCGACGCTGTCGATCGAAGCGTCGCGCACGGCGCCGGACGTCGAGATCTTGCCGCTCACGGTCGGTCAGCAGGTGTTCGTCGGCTTCAAACGAATGCACACGTTGCCGACGCCGATCAGCAGCTTGCGCGTCGTCGGCGGTCTCGCGCGCACGCCGCAACAACTCGCCGCCACGCCGATCGTGCGCGAGCTCTCCGAGCGCATGCACATCGAGCCGCTGTTCTACGATTCAGCGGACGGACGGCGCGAGGAAGTGCGCGGTCTGCCGGTCGTGGGGCTCGACCGCGGCGCGGATCTCTCGGCGCCGCTCGGCTTGCTCGAGCGCGGTGCGCGCCAGGTGCTCGCGATCGGCGACGGCGAAGCGCAGGTCGAGCGGATGCTGATCTACGTCGAGCCGTCGTCGTCCGGCCGCGACGCGGCGCTGGCGGCGGCCGCGAGCCTCGCGCGTCATCTGACGATCGACGTCGCGATGCTCGTCCGCGACGAGGAGAAATCGGAGAGCGGCGGCTGCTACCGTGACTTGCTCGATCTGCGCAACGCGTCGCTGCGTCTGCACGGTCTCGATATCCGCACCGAGACATTTCGCGGCCAGGTCCGCGACGTGATCCGGGAGCGGCTCGCGTCCTCCGACGAGCCGACGCTGCTCGTGATTGGGCTCACGTCGCCGGAGCGATGCAGCGACTTCGTCGACGACCTGAGCGATCTCTTGCGCGCAGCGCCTCCGGCGGCCCTGCTGTTCGTCAGCGGGCGCGACGAGCAGGAGGTCCAGAACGTCGTCACGCCGCCCGCGTTCGCCGCGGCCTGGGCGCTCTGAGCTTTCCCACTTCCGTGCTGCGCCAGCTCGCAACAGGGTTCATGTTCTGCATGCTGCTCGCGCTTTCGGGCTGCGGCGGCGACGGGGGCGGAGCGTCCGCCGGGAAAGAGATTGAGCTGCTCAACGTCTCGTACGACGCGACGCGCGAGCTCTATCGAGAGGTCAACGACAAATTCGCCGAGAAGTGGCGCGCGACGACCGGACAAGGTGTCAACGTGCGGATGTCGCACAGCGGCTCGGGCAGCCAGGCCCGCGCGGTGATCGACGGCCTCGACGCCGACGTCGTGACGCTCGCGCTTGCCTGGGACATCGACAACATTCAGATGAACAGCCATCGCCTGCCGGCCAATTGGCAGGCGCGGTTGCCCGACAACAGCTCGCCGTACACATCGACGATCGTGTTCCTGGTCCGCAAGGGCAATCCAAAGCAAATCCACGACTGGCCCGATTTGCTCGCCAACGGCGTGGATGTCATCACACCGAATCCGAAAACCTCGGGCGGCGCGCGCTGGAACTACCTCGCGGCGTGGGGCTTCGCTCTAGAGCGCGCGCTCGGCGGCGATCTCGGCAAGCTCGTCGATGCGCCGAAGGCCGAGATCGACAAGGCGCAGTCCGAGGCGGAGGCTTTCGTCCGCGATCTCTATCGGCACGTTCCTGTGCAGGACACGGGCGCGCGCGCGGCGACGAACACGTTCGTGCAGCGCGGCATCGGCGACGTGCTCCTGGCCTGGGAGAACGAGGCGCTGCTCTCGATCGCGCAGGTCGGCCCCGACAAAGTCGAGATCGTTACTCCGTCGGTCAGCATTCTCGCGGAGCCGCCCGTCGCGCTTGTCGACGCAGTGGTCGACCGGCGCGGCACCCGCGGGGTGGCAGAGGCTTACCTAGAGTTTCTGTACACGCCGGAAGGGCAAGATATCATCGCGCGCAATTATTTCCGGCCTCGCGACCAGAACGTCGCCGCCAAATACGCAGAGCGGTTCCCGAAAATCCGGATGTTCACGATCGACGATGCGTTCGGCGGCTGGCGCGAAGCGCAGACTCGCCACTTCAACGACGGCGGCGTCTACGATCGGATCTTCTCCGCCGAGGCCTCGGGTTCCTCGCGATGATTGGCTCGTGCCACTTGCACGCTGCTGGGGCTTGAGCCATGGCGGCGGCTAGAGGCTGGGTGAGCCCGAGCGTGCTGCCGGGTTTTGGGCTGACGCTCGGTTTTGCCGGCATGTTCCTCACGGCGATCGTGCTCGTGCCGATGGCCGCGCTCGTGATGAAGGGCGCGAGCCTGCCGCTACCGGAGTTCTGGCGCATCGCGACGGAGCCGCGCGCGCTGGCGTCGTATCGGCTCACGTTCAGCGCATCGCTGGTCGCCGCGACGATCAACTCCGTATTCGGCTTCATCGTCGCTTGGACGCTCGTTCGCTACCGCTTCCCGGGCCGCCGCGTCGTCGACTCATTGATCGACTTGCCGTTCGCATTGCCGACGGCGGTCTCGGGCATCGCGCTCGCGACCGTATTCGGGCCCCAGGGCTGGATCGGTGCGTGGCTCGCGACGCTCGGCATCAAGGTCGCGTATACCTGGCTCGGCATCGTGATTGCCCTCACTCTGATCGGCGTGCCGTTCGTCGTCCGCTCCGTGCAGCCCGCGCTCGAGGAGGTGGACGCGAGCCTCGAGGAGGCGGCGGAGTCGCTCGGCGCGGGCCGTTGGACCGTCTTCCGGCGCGTGATCTTGCCGACCGTGCTCCCGTCGCTCGCAACCGGGTTCACGCTCGCGCTCGCGCGCTCCGTCGGCGAGTACGGCTCGGTGATCTTCATTGCCGGCAATCTGCCGATGAGGACCGAGATCACCCCGCTCCTGATCGTCATCAAGCTCGAGCAATTCGACTACGTCGGTGCGGCCGCGATCGGCCTCGTGATGCTTTCCGTGTCGTTCTTGATGTTGTTCACGATCAACGCGATCAACGGCTGGCGCTTGCGCCGCATGTCGGGCAGGCGCTGATGGCGGTCCCGGGACACAGCGCGGTCCGCGAGCGTACGGATCCCGTGAGCCGCATCCTGCGCGCCACGCTGATCGCGGTCTCGCTCCTGTTCCTCACCGTGATCCTAATCGTGCCGATCGCGTCCGTGCTCGGTTACGCGTTCTCGAAAGGCTTCGACGCCTATCTGCGCTCACTGAGCCAGCGCGACACGTTCACTGCGATCCGGCTGACGCTGCTCACGGCGGCGATCGTCGTGCCGGTCAACACGATCTTCGGCGTCGCGGCCGCGTGGGCGATCGCGAAGTTCGATTTTCGCGGCAAGCAAATCCTCATCACGCTGATCGACTTGCCGTTCTCCGTCTCGCCCGTGATCGCGGGCCTCGTGTTCGTGCTGTTGTTCGGTGCGCAGGGCTGGTTCGGTCCATGGCTCCGCGACAACGACATCCAGGTCGTGTTCGCGCTGCCGGGCATCGTGCTCGCGACGTTGCTCGTCACGTTCCCGTACGTCGCGCGCGAGCTGATCCCGATCATGCAGCTGCAGGGGCGCGAAGCGGAGGAGGCCGCCGTCAGTCTCGGCGCGGGCGGCTGGACGACTTTCTTCCGAGTCACGCTTCCGAGCATCCGTTGGGGCCTCTTGTACGGCGTGATCCTTTGCAACGCGCGCGCGATGGGCGAGTTCGGAGCGGTGGCCGTGGTCTCCGGCCACATTCGCGGCCTCACGAACACCATGCCGCTGCAGGCGCAGGTGCTCTACGACGAGTATGATCTCGTCGGTGCGTTCGCAGTCGCTTCGTTGCTGATGCTGCTAGCTCTTTTTACCCTGATCGCTAAGACGATCGTCGAGGCTTACGGCGCGCGGCGACGCCGCGTCGCGTTGCCGCGCCAGCCCGCATGAACTTCCGCATGCCGGGTTTTGCCGGCCGGCTCGCGACCCGCATGAAGCTCAGCATGCCGGGCCTTGCCGCCCGTCTCGCGCACGTGACGAAGCTCGGTACGCCGGGCCTTGCCGGCCGGCTCGCGCTCGTGACCGGGGTGCTCGTGACTCTGGCCGTGGCCTCGATGCTCGTCGTCGGCGTGCGTTCGTTGCGCTCGCAGGCCGAGGCGCAAGCGCTCACGCGTGTCCAACTCGGTGTGTCGGCGGCACGCGAGGGCCTTCGCCAGACGACGGAAGATGTGCTCACGGCCGCCCGCATCCTCGGCGAGCGGCCCGCGCTGCAACGCTTGCTCCGCGGCACGAGCTTGGACGCATTGCCGCCGTACCTCACGCGCTACTGTGAGAACGCGTCACTCGATGCGTGCGCCGTCGTGCGCGGCAGCGACGTGCTCGCGAACACGGGCGGCGACATTCAATGGCCGGCTTTGATCGTCGCGGCTGGCGAGCAGGGCGAGCGTTTCCTCGTAACCGGGGCCGCCCGCCAGACGGCTCTCGTCGGCGCATCTGCCGCGGTGATGGACCACGACGGCGTCAACGTGCTCGCGGTGCGGCGCATGAACGACAAGCTCGCGGAACGGCTCGCGGAGCGCGCGGGTCTCGAGATCCGGATCGTCGACTACAGCTCGTTCGTTCCGGGGCAAGGCCCGCTCGCGATCTTGAACTCCGATGCGCTGTCGCGCGGCGAGCCCGTTGCCGCGTACGTCGGAGCGCTCGGCTCGTATGCCGGCAGCGTGCCGATCGCGGCCTCGACCGGAGAGACGGTCGCGCTGCTGCAGGCCCTGCTCAAAGCGGACGTCGTGCTCGGACCGGTCAGCCGCAGCACGCAGCGCATGCTGATCGTAGCGCTCGTGATTGCGGCGCTCGCCACCGGCAGCGCGGTGTTCGTCGGCCGGTACTGGATCAGCGCGGTGGCAGGCTTGACCGAGGCCGCTCGGCGCCTCGGGTCGGGCGACCTTGCGACCTCGATCCCGGTCGGCGGCGGCAAGGAGCTCACGCTGCTCGGCAACACGCTCGACGAGATGCGTCGCAACCTCGTCGATCTCACCGGCGAGCTGCGCCGGCGCGAGACCGAAGCGCAGGCCGTGCTCGGCGGCATCATCGAGGGCGTGTACGCGGTCGACGAGCAGCGGCGGATTCGCTTCGTGAACCCGCAGGCCGAGCGCCTGCTCAAAGTCTCCGCGAGCCAGGTGACGGGCGTGTTCTGCGGCGACGTGCTGAAGCCGCTGCGCGACGCGAGCGGGCGGCGGCCGTGCGAGTACGCGTGCCCGATCATCCAGGCGCGGCGCGAGGGCTCGGCGCGCGCCGTCGAGCGGGTTGTGCTGGGCCCCGACGAGAGCGTGCGCCGCGTCGTGATCGCGAGCGCCGCGCCAGCCGACGGCATCCAAGTACAGGTGCTGCGCGACGAGACGGAGCTCGAGGCCGTGCGCCGCACGCGCGACACCGTGCTCGCCAACATTTCGCACGAATTCCGCACCCCGCTCGCGGCGCAGCTCGCGTCCATCGAGCTCTTGAGCGAAGGGATCGGCAGGATGGACGAGAGCGGGCAGCGTCAGCTCGTGTCGTCGCTGCAGCGCGGAACACAGCGGCTCACATGGCTGATCGACAACCTGCTCGAAAGCGTGCGCATCGAAGCGGGCCAGCTCGGCATTCGCAAGCAGGATGTGTTGTTCGACGACGTGATCGGCGCAGCGCGCGACTTGATAGGACCCTTGCTCGAGCAGCGGCGCCAAAGGATCGCGCTCGCGCTCGCGACCGACGTGCCGGTGATCCGCGGCGACCAGCAGCGCCTGACGCAAGTGGTCGTGAACCTACTCGCGAACGCGAGCAAATTTGGGCCGGCCGACAGCACGATCACGATCGGGGCACGCGCCGCCGCCGACGGCGGGCTCGACTTCTGGGTCGACGACGAGGGACCGGGCCCCAAGGATCCCGGCGACACGGGCCTGTTCGAGCAGTTCCACCGCTCGGGCGGCGAAGATCCGGAGGAGAGCGGCCTCGGCCTTGGCCTTTTCATCGTGCGCTCGATCGTCGAGCGGCACGGCGGCACGGTGTCTCTCGAGCGCACGGCGGACTTACGCACGCATGCGGCGGTGCATTTGCCGAAGGAGCCGCCGGAATGAAGATTCTCCTCGTCGACGACGATCCCGATCTGCTGTCGGTGACGGGTTTCGCGCTGCAGCAGGCGGGCTTCCTCGTCGTCCAGGCCGGCGACGGTCTCGCCGCGCTCGATGCGTTTCAGCGCGAACAGCCGGATCTCGCGGTGCTCGACATCAATTTGCCGAAGCTCAACGGCTTCGACCTCGCGCGCAAGCTGCGCGAGCGCAGCAAGATCCCGTTGATCATGCTGACGGCGCGCAACGAGGAAGAGGACGTCGTGCGCGCGCTCAGCATCGGCGCCGACGACTATCTCAGCAAGCCGTTCAGCCCGAAGATCCTGCTCGCGCGCGTGAAGGCGCTGCTGCGCCGCGTCGGGCTCGAATCGGAGGAGGTCGTCGAGCTCGGGCGGCTCGCGCTCGATGCGTCGGAGCTCACGCTGCGAGGCCTACCGCGCGGCGACGTGCGCTTGACGCCGCTCGAGGCGCGCTTCCTTCAGCTGCTGATCGCGCACGGCGGCCGCACCGTGCCGACCGACCGCCTGCTCGTGCACGTCTGGGGCAACCGCGCGGGCGGCAACCGCCAGCTGCTCAAGCAGCTCGTGCATCGGCTGCGCCAGAAAGTCGAGGACGATCCCGCCGCGCCGCGCGTGATCAAGACCGTGCCGAACGCGGGCTACTCCATCGATCCCGGCGGGGTCGCGGACGAGCGCGACGGCTAGCGCACTCGCTCGACCTGGATGAAGCCGTTCAGTGTTTCGGCGGTGAGCCGGTAAGACGCGCCCCAGCGCGTGCCTCGCAGCGTCACGTGCTGGCCCGGCTTCAACGCAAACCGCTGCGGGATCTTTTGCCGCCACACCTGGCCGTTGTCGAGCGTGATCAACCACGCGTTCGGCACGGTCTCGTGAAGCTCCGTCACGGTCGCAGCGATCTCCGGGGGCTGCGCGACAGGCGGCGCCGTCTGCGGTGTCGGCGCGTGAACGGTCGCAACCGCGGGCGCGGCCACGGCCGCGCCGGCAGCTAGAGCCGAAGGCGCAGTCGCCGGCGCCGCGGGTGTGGGCGCACTGGCCGGTGAGGGCGAGGTCGCGCCGCCCTCGGCCGGCGTCGGCGCGGCGCTCGCTTCCGGCGTCGGCGCCGGGCTCGTTTCAGAGCGCCGCTTCGCGGCCTCGACGTGGCGTTCGTAGCAATCGAGCCGCTCCCCGGGCGACTTCAAGCTCACGCAGTCGCCGACGTCGATGACCACGCTCGGCGCCGGGTTCTGAGCGCAAGCTAGGGGGATGCCGGCACAGACCGCGACCGCGGCCGTCAATGCGCAGTGAGCGCGACGGCGTGCGGAGTCGCGGGCGTGTCCACTCGTAGGTCGTCGTCGCAGCATCTCAAGTGCACGTCATTCGCTTCCCGCAAGCTTACCCTAGCGCGGGCGGGACGGGGCAGCGGCGGCGCGTAACCTTGCACCGCCCGGCGCGCGCTTTCTATACTCGAGACGCGTCTTCAACAGTACTCGCGGCGGAATGGCTCGAGCACGCGAGAAGAGGGGAGAACAACAATGGCCAACGTCTCGATTCATCCCGCGGTCGACAACGGTTTGAAACCGGCCGGGACGACTTTCTCGGGCGGCACGCTGTCGTGCAAGTGCTCGTCGCAGAAGGTCACCGTGTCGATCGGCGGACAAGTCGCGCACAACCACGTCTGCGGCTGCACGAAGTGCTGGAAGCCGTCAGCCGCGTTGTTCTCGCAAGTCGCGGTGATTCCGCGCGACAAGGTCAAGGTCACCGCGAACGAGTCGAAGCTCAAGGTCGTCGATCCGAAAGCGACGATCAAGCGCTACGCTTGCTCCGGTTGCGGCGTGCACATGTACGGCCGCATCGACAACGACAAGCATCCGTTCTACGGTCTCGATTTCGTGCATACCGAGCTCTCGTCGGAGCCCGGTTGGGCGCCGCCGGAGTTCGCTGCGTTCGTCTCGTCGATCATCGAGTCGGGCGCTGACCCGAAGAACATGGGCGCAGTGCGCAGCCGTCTCAAAGAGCTCAAGCTCGAGCCGTACGATTGCCTCTCGCCGCCGCTGATGGACGCCATCGCGACGCACCTCGCGAAGCAAAGCGGCGTCCTGAAAGCTTAGACAGAGCGGCCTGCTCCGCTCGAAGCAGGCCGAACGACGCGCCCCGGTTCACCGCGAGGGCGGCTGGTGGCCGCCCTCGCTCGTGGTTATCGTCGCCGCTAACTCTTCTTTGCGAACGCGCCGGCCTCTTTCAAGACCTCGTTCGCGGCCTTGAACGCGTCCAGCCCGGCCGGGAATCCCGCAATAGACCGTCGCGTGCAGCAACACCTCTTTGATCTCGTCGACGGTGACGCCGTTGTTCAGCGCGCCGCGCACGTGCAGCTTCACCTCGGGCGAGCGGTTCAGGGCCGTCAGCATCGCGAGGTTGATCAAGCTCCGCGTCTTGCGGTCCAGCCCCTCGCGCGTCCACGCGTAGCCCCAGCACCATTCCGTCGTGATCTGCTGGAACGCCATCATGAAATCGTTCGCGGACTTCAGCGAGTTGTCGACGTACTCCGGTCCCAGGACCTCGCGGCGCACCGCGAGGCCGCGGTCGAACAATTCGTCGATCGTGTCTTCTCTGTGGTCGGTCATTCAGGGCTCCTGAGGGTTGAAACGAACGAGACAAAGCGCGCGCTCGAGACGCACGCGGGAAATCTTCCGGGACGTGGTAGGCCGCTTGGCACCGGCGGCGGGCGAAGCACAGCCGTGGGACGCGGCGCTAGCGGCGCTCCGGGAACACGACGTCGAGCAGCGCGCGGATGAAGTCGCGATGCTGTTTCGACGAGACTTGTTGCTGCTGCATGTAGCTATGGATGTGGCGCGCCTCGAGCGTGCCAATCAAAACCTCGGCCGTGGTCCGCCCATCGACGACTTCGAGCAGCTTCAACTCGTTCGCCTGCACGAGCCACTGCGAAAGCAGGGCGCGGATCTTCAACGGCGTCGGCTCCGGCAGCTCGTGCTCGATGCGCGCGGCGCGCAGCGTGAGCGAGCCGCCGATGATCGTGCCGAGATATTCGTTGACCTCGACGAGTATGCTCGTGAGCTGATCGCGGATCGGCGTGTCCGTCAGCACGCCGCGATCGAGCTCGCGGATCGCGGTGGTCTCGGGCTGCAGCGCCATCAGCATCAGCTGCTGCTTCGATCCCGTGCGTTGGAACAACGTCGCGGTCGAGACGCCGAGCTTCTTCGCGACCATCGCGACGGGCGCTTTCGGGCCGCGGTCCAAGAAAACCTCGCGCGCGGCGAGGCTGATCTGCTCGTCGCTGACTTGTCTGCGTCTTCCCATAGGGCGGTCATGATACCTGGGTTTCGCGCCGTAATATCTGTCCGGCCGATCAGATTCCGGTCATAATCGAACGCGAACGAGTCTCGACGACTCGGCAACAACGATGACGACCGCCGGCTGCGCGTGCCCGAGACGCCGCGCGACGGCACTGAAACGGGGGATCGAACATGGCGCTGCCGCCCGGCGTAACGCAGGCGAACTTCGACCGCGCGCTGCGCGATTTCGAGAAAGCGGTTGGCTCGCAGTGGGTGTTCACGAGCGACGCCGACGTCGCGCTATACAAAGACGCGTACTCGCCGTTCCAAGGCGAGCCCGAGGAGCGGACCGCGTCGGCGGCCGTCGCTCCGAACAGCGTCGAAGAGGTGCAAGCGGTCGTGCGGGCCGCGAATACCTACAAGATTCCGCTCTACACGATCTCGACCGGCAAGAACTTGGGCTACGGCGGCTCTGCGCCGAACCTCTCCGGCAGCGTCGTGCTCGATTTGAAGCGGATGAACCGCATCCTCGAGGTCAGCGAGAAGAACGCGTCCGCGCTCGTCGAGCCCGGCGTGAGCTACTTCGATTTCTATCGCTATATCCAAGAGCACAAGCTCAAGGTCTGGATGGACTGCCCGGACCCGGGCTGGGGCAGCCTGATCGGCAACGCGCTCGATCACGGCGGCGGCTACACGATGACGCAATTCCGCAATCACTTCGATGCGCACTGCGGCATGGAAGTGGTGCTCGCGAACGGCGAGTTGCTGCGCACCGGCATGGGCGCGGTGCCGAACGCGAAGACGTGGCAGCAGTACAAGTACGGGGCGGGCCCGTTGATCGACGGGCTGTTCTCGCAGTCGAACTTCGGGGTCGTCACGAAGATGGGTTTCTGGCTCATGCCGCAGCCCGACGCGTATCTCACGGGCTCCGTGAGCGTGCCGAAGCACCAGGACCTGATTCCGCTCGTCGACATTCTCAATTTTCTCGAGAACAGCGGCGTCGTGAACGGCATGCCGCAGCTCGGCAGCCCGCTACTCGGCGGTTTCTTCTCACCCGTAGGCAACGAGCTTCGCGACATGCTGTCGCGCAACGCGTCGACCGAGGAGCTCGAGGGGTACGCCAAGAAGCAGGGCAGCGGTTACTGGAGCTGCACCGTGAAGTTCTTCGGTCCGGTCAAGACGGTCCAAGCGAACTGGGAGTACTGTCAAGAGAAGTTCGCCGCGATTCCGGGCGCCACGTTCGAGAACGGCGAGATGTACAGGTTTCCGCTCTCGGCCGCCGAGATCGAGGACGTCACGCGCAACCAGGCCGCGGGCTCGCGCAGCGCGACGCTGCCCGAGTTCGGCATCCCGAGCCTCACGATGTTCTCGATCGGCGCGCGCAGCGAGACGAATCCGAACCCTGGCGCCGGCCATATGTGGTTCTCGCCGATCATCCCGCGCTCCGGCGAGGCGATCTTCGAGGCCAATCGCGTGTTCGCGGAGGCCGCCAAGCAGCTCGACCTGCCTCTCAACGCGGTGGGCTTCAGCCTGCCGACGACGTACTGGAATCGCGCGTTCATCTTCCTGTTCGGCTTGCCCGTCACGAAGGACGTCGAAACGAACAAGAAGAACCGCGCGAAGTTCGAGCAGATCGTGAAGATCTGCGCCGAGCACGGTTGGGCCGAGTACCGCACGCCGCCCGCGTACCAGGAAGCCGTGATGAACACGTACTCGTTCAACAATCACGTGCTGAGGCGGTTCCACGAGACGCTCAAGGACGCGGTCGATCCGAACGGGATTCTCGCGGCGGGCCGCTACGGCATCTGGCCGAAGCACCTGCGCAAGGCATGAGGGCAACTCACGTGACGAAGCGAGCATACTTCGGCGTCGCCGCTGTTCTCAGTTGTGTCGCGCTCGCGGCGCCGCTGCATGCGCAGCAGCCCGGCGACGGCAAGGCCGTGTTCGAAAAGTGGTGCACGCCGTGCCATGGCGACGGGCCGGGCAAGCCCGGCACCGCCGCGCTTCAGGCCCTATATAAAGGAGGGAAGCCCGCGATGCTCGAGCAGCGCACCGATCTCGCGCCGGAATACACGCGCGCGATCGTGCGCACGGGCGTCTCGGTGATGCCGTTCTTCCGCAAGACCGAGATCAGCGACGCGGAGCTCGACGCGCTTTCGAAGTACCTCGCGCACAAGTAAGCGCTGCAGCCGATTTCGCACCCGGCCCGCGGCGTGAGCCAGCAGCCGCGCGCAGCCCGCGTCAGGGTCGCGCTTCGTAGAGATTGTTGAACGGATTCTCGATCGGCACTCGCCGCACGCTGCTGAAGCCCGCCTTCTCGCAGAGCTCGTGGACCTTCGCCTCGTGGAACCCGAGCGTGCCTAGGCCCGCGCCGCCGTTTGCGAGCGACGTCGTCATGCAGTACAGCGTGCTGATGCCGTGAAACATCGCGCCGAACGGGTTCAGGTTGTCTTCGAGCGTCTTGCCGCAGTTGATGTCGAGGCACACGTATACGCCGTCCGGGTGCAGTCCTTCGCGGATCGTCTTCAGCAGACCGAGCGGATCGGCCGCGTCGTGCACGACGTCGAATGTCGTGATCACGTGGTATTTGCCGGGCAACCCCTTCGCCGCATCGCGCTCCTCGAAGCGTACGAGCTTGCCTACGCCGGCCTCGCTCGCGTTCGCCGACGCGCGTGCAACCGTGGGGCCGAAGTTGTCGTAGCCGGTGTAACGCGAGCGCGGGAATGCGCCCGCGAGCTTGATCAGCGCGCGGCCGCGACCACAGCCGACATCGGCGACGTCCGCGCCGCGCTCGAGATGCGCTTTGACATCCGGCATCGCGGGCAGCCAGACCGGCAGCAGGAGGTTCTCGAACCAACCGGCCGTGAAGCGCTCGAGCCCGTCCCAAAAGCCGGCCGCGTAGCGGCTCTGCGGGACACCGCCGCCGCCTTTGAACGCGGCTGCGACGTCGTCCAGCACGCCGACGAGCGCGGGCAGTTGCTGGAGCATCCCGCCGACGAACATCGGTCCGCCTTCCTCCGCGAGTGCCCCCGCGTGCTCGGGCGGCAACGTGAACCGCCGGCTCGCTGTGTCGAAAGTCAGATAACCGGCCGCGGCGAGACAGCCGAGCCACTCGCGCAAGTAGCGCTCGTTCAGGCTCATGCGCTTCGCGAGCTCGGCCGACGTCGCCGAACCGTGAGCCGCGAGATCCTTGAAGAGCCCGAGCCGGTCGCCGAGCGAGGCGAGCACGATGGCCATCGTGCCACTGAACTGCTCGAGCAATTTGCCGCCAAAGGCTTCTTGAAGGGCGGGATCGACAGCCGCGTTGCTCTTCTGTGTCATGGCATCCTCGACTGCGTCTCTGGAGGGATTGGGAGCTTACGCCGGCGACGAAAGAGCGACCAGCCATCGATCGGCGTCGAGGCGGCTTCGTGTGCGGAACGCGGGCTCGACGGCCTCGCGCGAGCCGGGCATGGGCGGCGCCTCGCCGCGTCGCGGATTCACGTCGTTGCCTCGGACAAGTGAGCTGACTAGACTCGCCCGAACCTTCGATCGCCGCGCCCAGACGCAAAACGGATCACGAACGTGAGAGCGAGCACCTCGATGCTGATCCTGCTCGGCGCGAGCGCGTTGCTCGCCGCCTGCGGCGGATCGAAGGCTGGCCGGCTCGGCGTTGCCGACCAGCGCAAGCTCATCGATCGCTATTGCGTCAATTGCCATAGCGCCAAGGACCACGCCGGAGGCCTCGTGCTCGAAGGGGCCGATCTCGAGCACGTCGCACGCAATGCGCAGACGTGGGAGAAAGTGATCCGCGAGCTGCGCGCCGGCACGATGCCGCCGCCGGGCGAGCAACGCCCCGACTTCGCGGCGGAGCACTCGTTGCGAGCATCGCTCGAAGACGCGATCGACTCCAATGTCGAGCGCGTCCCTGGCCCGGCAGCGACGCGGCGGCTATCGCGCGCCGAGTACGCCCGCGCGGTGCACGACCTGCTCGATCTCGACGTCGACGCCGACGCGCTGTTGCCGCCCGACCCGCCTTCAGCAAGCTCCGCCGCCGACGGACGGTCGCTCTCGCCGGCCGACATGGAAGACTACTTGCGCGCGGCGGCGAAGGTCGCGGCTCTTGCACTCGGCGAGCCGAACGCGACCGCGAGCTCCGTGACCTACGCAGTTTCGAATGCGGCTTCGCAAATGCGTTACGTCGACGGCGCGCCCGCCGGCACGCGAGGCGGCGTCTCGGTGCTGCACGACTTCCCGGCTGACGGCGAATATACGTTCACGGTCCGATTGCAGGCGGCGGCAAACGGCGCTCTGATCGGCGGCAGCGCGCCCGACAAGCAGGTCGAGATCTCGATCAACGGCGAGCGCGTCGCGTTGCTCGATCCGCGAACGGTGGAATCGCGCGCGGGCCGCACGGACCTCAAGACGCCGCGGATCTTCGTAAAAGCGGGTCCGCAGCGCGTGAGCGCCGCGTTCATGCAGCGCTTCTCGGGCTTGGTCGACGACCTCGTCGCGCCGATCGAAAACACGCTCGGCGATGTGATCGCGGCGCCGCAGGTGCTGCAGTTGCCGCGCGTCGAGCACTTGAACGTCATGGGGCCGTTCGACGCGACGGACGTTTCCGACACGCCGAGCCGCCGGCGCGTCTTCCATTGCCGGCCAGTGAAGCAGGAAGACCAGGAGCCGTGCGCTCGGTCCATCCTTGCCGAGCTCGCGGAGCGCGCGTACCGACGCCCGCTCGAGGACGACGAAGTCGAGGCGCTCGTGAAGTTCTACCGAGACGGGCGCGAGAATGGGGACTTCGAGAGCGGGATCCGTGCTGCGCTGCGCGCGATCCTTGCGAGCCCGCAATTCGTGGAGCACACCGAGAGCCAACCGGCGGACGTGGCCCCGGGAGAGGTGTATCGGATCAGCGACGCCGAGCTTGCTTCGCGGCTCTCGTTTTTCCTGTGGAGCTCGCTGCCCGATCAGGAGTTGCTCGACGCTGCGCGCGAGGGACGATTGCACGCGCCGGACGAGCTCGATAGCCAAGTGAGGCGAATGCTTGCGGATCCGCGTTCGGAGGCGCTCGCGGCGCGCTTCGCGGCCGAATGGTTCGGGCTAGGGCGGCTCGACGCCGTGGTGCCCGATGCGCTGCTCTATCCGAACTACGACAGGACGCTCGCGGTCTCCTTGCGCCGCGAGACGGAGCTGCTGTTCGATAGCATCGTGCGTGACGACACGAGCGTGCTCGATCTGCTGACGTCCGACTACACGTTCGTCGACGAACGGCTCGCGGCGCACTACAAAATCCCGGGCGTGCTCGGCAACCGGTTCCGTCGCGTGGTGATCGAGGACGAGCACCGGAGGGGCTTGCTCGGTCAGGGCAGCATCCTCATGCTCACTTCGCAGGCGGAGCGCACCTCGCCCGTCGCACGCGGCAAGTGGGTCCTCGAGACGCTGCTCGGCGTACCGCCGCCGCCTCCGCCAGCCGACGAGCCGCCCCTCGAGAAGACCGAAGCAGTGAAGGACGGCCACGTGTCGTCGGCGCGCGACCGGCTCGCGGCGCATCGGGCGGCCCCCCCGTGCGCGACGTGTCACGATGTAATCGACCCGATCGGATTCGCGCTCGAGAACTACGACGTCACGGGCATATGGCGGATCCACGACGACGCCGGTGCGCTGATCGATTCGCAAGTCATGGTGTTCGACGGCATGGCGGTCTCGGGCCCCGACGATCTGCGCGCGGTGCTGTTGCGTTACCAGGACGCGTTCATCGAGACGTTCACGGAGCACTTGATGAGCTACGCATTGGGCCGGCACGTCGAGTTCTACGACATGCCGACGATCCGCGACATAGACCGCGACGCAGCGGCTAGCGGCAACAGTTTCTCGACATTCGTGCTCGGTATCGTCGAGAGCATGCCGTTCCAGATGAGGCAAGCGGAGAAAACCGCCGTGGCGCAGCGCTGAAGGAGACGGGCCGGATGTTCGTCACGAGGAGTAGCCTGGCGCGGGCCGCCTTTGCGGTGCTGGCGATGTTCGCCGCGGGCATCGGAGGCGGCGCGGGCGCCGCGCCCACCGCCGAGGTGGCCGATGCCGCGATGCGTGGCGATCGCGACCAGTTGCTCGAGCTGCTCGAGCATGGCGCCGACGTGAACGAGGCGCAGGGCGACGGAATGACCGCGCTGCACTGGGCCGTGACGAGCGAGGACGTCGAGGCCGCGAGGTCGCTCATTTACGCGGGCGCGAACGTACATGCGACTACGAGGCTCAATGCGGTGACGCCGCTATGGCTCGCGGCGCAAAGCGGCGATGCGGTCATGGTCTATCTCCTGCTCGACAATAACGCCGAGTCCGACGCGGCGAACGGCGCCGGCGTTACGCCCTTGATGGTTGCGTCGGCCTCCGGCAATCCCGACGCGGCGGACGTACTGATCGAGCGAGGCGCGAATCCGAATGCAACGGAGAAGACCTACGGCCAGACACCGTTGATGTTCGCGGCAGCCAACAACGAGGCCGACATCATCGCGGTGCTCGTCGAAAAGGGCGCCGACGTCGCAGCGGCGACGAAGGTACGGACCTCCTCGACGAGCGAGCCCATGGGCGGGCTCACGGCGCTTCACTATGCGGTGCGGCAAGGGAACGTCGAGGCCGTGGACGCGCTGCTCGACCGAGGCGCCGACATCAATCAAGTGAGCGCCGACAATACGACGCCGCTGATGCTCGCGACGATCAACGGCCAGTTCGACCTCGCGATGCACTTGCTCGAGCGCGGCGCGGACGCGACGGTCGCGACCGCCGCGGGCGGGACGCCGCTCTATCGCGTTATCGACCTCGAGTGGGCGCCGAAATCTCCCTATCCGCCGCCGCCGGCCGCGCGGCAGCAGAAGACGAGCTACCTCGCGCTCATGACCGCGCTGCTCGCCCGCGGCGCGGATCCGAACGCGCGCATTCGCAAAGGGCTTTGGTACACGCGCTACGGTTTCGGCACGGAGGGAATCGATCTCGCGGGCGCGACGCCATTTTGGCGTGCTGCCGAAGCCGGCGACGTCGACGCGATGCGGCTGCTCGTCGCGCACGGCGCGGATCCTTCGATCAGGACGAGCGACGGCGTCAGCCCGCTGATGGTGCTCGCCGGCGCGGGCTATCGCGGCGACGGCGCAAACCACGGTTCCGGCGGGGCGGATGCCGGCGCTGCGCTACCTGGTGGAGGACTTGCACGCGGACGTCAACGAGACCGACACGAAGGCCGGCGAGGCGAAGAAGACTGACCAGATCAAACCTCGCGGCTATACGCCGATCCACAATGCCGCCGCGCGCGGCGACAACGAGATGATTCTCTATCTCGTCTCGAAAGGCGCGCGCGTCGATCTCGTCGGCAAGAACGGCCTCACGTCGGTCGACATGGCGAGCGCGGAGCCCAGAGAGCCGTTCCCGGAGACGATCAAGCTGCTCGAGAGATTGGGAGCAAAGCGATCGCGGCGTTGCGTGGCGTGCTGATCCATGCGTCAGTGGGTTCACTGGCGAGCAAAGCGCATGGCGCAGAAAGCCTTGCGTTCGATCGCGAGATGCAGGTGATCCAGTACGCGATTGTTGCGGATCGTGAGAATGAGCTTCCCAAGCGGTATCCTGGCCGGACGCGAGTTGCAGTGCACACACAGCGGGTCAAGCGGCTTGACGTGGCAAGAGAAATATCGGAGCGCCTTCCTAGGGCTGCTAGCTCTTCTACTGATCGCGTCGCTGTTCCTGTTGCATCGGCACGGGCCGGTCGATGAGCGCCCGACTAGTCCCCAGCCGGCGGATGCTGTCCCGTTTCCAACGCGCGATATCGCGACGGACGTCGAGGCGGTCGCGGATCGGAGCAACGCTACGCGAGAGCCGGCCTCGCTCGATCTGCGAAGCGCGTCGGAGGTCTTTCGCAACAGCACGATGCTGTTCGCCATTCGCCGCGCCGGGTTCTATTGTGCCGACGTCGTGTCCACCGACGAGACCACGGAGGATGTTTGGCTTGCGGGCTGCTCGGACACGATCAGATACATCGTTGCGGTGCGCGGTGCCGAGCGATTCGACGTTCACCCCGTGGCCTATGGCGACGCCGTCGCTCCAGTTCCCGAGCGTGATCGTTCATCGGAGCCTCGTTCACTCGAGCCGCGGCCGCTGAGGCAATGAAGCGGCGTAACCCCGTTCTGCTCGTGGTGGGTTGTGCTCTCAGCGGCGAGGGTATGTCACATGCGTCGGGCCCGGACGCAGCAGAAAGACATAAAGTTATGGGTTATAAAACATAAAGAAGTTCTTGTTTATACAGATGTTATGCTAGGTCTAAAGCATGGCGTGAATCGACTCGTGGACTACGATCCCGAGTGGCCGCTTGCGTTCGAAGCCGAGCGGGCCCGCATTCACGGAGCTTTGGGCGGCGTCGCGCGCGGCATCGAGCACTATGGTTCGACCGCAGTCGAGGGCTTACGCGCGAAGCCGATCATCGACATTCTCGTCGGCGTCGAGCCGCTGGATGATTGGATCAAGTGCAAGAGTCCGTTGGAAAGCCTCGGCTACGACTACGCCGAGAACGCCGGGGTTCCGGAGCACTTCATCTTCGGTCGCGGTCGCGATCGCAGCGAGCGAACGCACTTGGTTCATGTCGTCGAGTTCGAGGGCGAAGCGTGGCGTTCGAGCTTGGCGTTTCGCGATGCGCTACGAACTCACGAGTCGCTGCGGGCCGCGTATGTGCGAATGAAGGAACAAGCGGTCGCTTTGGCCCCGAAAGGCCGCGCGAAATACAACGAATCGAAACAGTTGTTCATCGAGCACTACACCGGTCAAACGGGGCTATTCAAAGCGCCCGACTTCAACTGAGCCGGGACAACGGTCTCGCTCGGAATGCGAGGATCGCTGAGCGGACCGTCGGCCGCGAAGTTGCCGGCGACCGTAGCCGGACTACGACTGATCCGGGACAGGTTGGAACACACAACGAATAGGCGAGGATCATGGACCCTCTTGACGCGAGATGCGTGTTTTTCGTCAAAGATGCCGAGCGTTCGCTGCGCTTCTATACGGACACGCTAGGTTTCTCGTTGGACTGGAACCATCAAGAGCAAGGCCGCGCGTTCGTATTTCAGGTCAGCCTGTTCGGCTTCCAGCTGATTCTGAATCAGATCGAGCCATGGACGGAGAGCCGTGCCGGCCACGGCCGCGTGTTCATCGCGATCTATCCCGAGCAGCTCGAGGCGTTTCGTCGCCATGTAAAGGAGAAGCGCATCGAGACCACCGTCTTCGAGTGGGGCAATCCGACGCTCGTGATACGCGACCTCGATCAGAACGAATTGTTCATTTGGCTGCCGGAGGGGGAGATCGCGAGCTTTGAAGCGACCCCGCAGGTCAAGCCATGACGCCGGCGGCCGGACCGAAGTAGCCGCATCACCAGCAGACCGGAGAAAACGTGCTGAAGCTCTATGCGCACCCGTTCTCGTCCTATAGCCAGAAGGTGCTGATCGCGCTCTATGAGAACGACACGCCGTTCGAATACCGCAATCTCGAAGAGCCCGCGGCGAACGCGGAGCTCGCCGCTCTTTGGCCGCTCAAGCGTTTCCCGGTGCTCGCGGATCGGGAGCGGACGATTCTCGAGGCCACCACGATCATCGAGCATCTGCAGATCCGCCATCCGGGCCGCGTTCGTTTGATTCCCGACGACGATGCGGGCGTCGAGGTGCGGATGCTCGATCGCATCTTCGATAACTACGTGATGACGCCGATGCAAAAGATCGTGGGGAACCAGCTTCGTCCCGAGGCGGATCGCGACGCGTACGGCGTTCTCGATGCGCGCAAGCTGCTCGACAAGACTTACGCCTGGCTCGACGAGCGCGTCGCCGGGCGCGACTGGGCGAGCGGCGGCCAGTTCACGCTCGCGGACTGCGCCGCCGCGCCGTCGCTTTTCTATGCGGATTGGGCGCACGAGATTCCGCGCGAGCTTGGCGATCTTCGCGCCTATCGCGCGCGCCTGTTGGCTCGTCCCGCGATCGCGCGTGCCGTGGACGAAGGGCGACCCTATCGAAATTACTTTCCACTCGGTGCGCCGAATCGCGACTGAAGATCGTGGCGGCGCTCGGCCTCTAAGGGACGTTCGTCGAAAGCCATGCTGAACACAGTCGCGGGAACGATTCTCGTCGCATTCGGACTCTTCCTTGTTGGGCTTACGGTCGTCGTGTTTGCGAAACCGGCGTTGGCCGAGCGGTTCTTTAGCTCATTCGCGAGCTCGGCACGAGCGCACTACACGGAGCAGGTTATCCGCTTGCTGATCGGCGCCTCGCTTCATCATTCGCTCTCCGATCATGTGGCAACCGAAGATCTTCTGGCTCGTCGGCTGGGCCATTGTTTTAACCTCCCTGGTGTTGATCCTTACTCCGTGGCAGTGGCACCACCGTTTCGGCTCAAAAGTCCTTCCAGTCCTCGCTCATCGCATGAGGTTGTATGCAGTTGGCCTATTCGCGTTTGGGGTTCTACTTCTCTATGGCGTGCTTACCGGCTTTCCCCCCGATGCGGCATAACAAGTGTTCCAATCCTAGGCGGCCCTGCGAATCAGCGTTATGAGCCGGGCCGCCGATTTCGCGGCACGAGGAGGCGTGGTCGAACTCTGGGCATTCACTCAGCCGGAGTGGCGCGATGCGGTAGAGTTCTATCGCTCGCACGGATTTGCTCCTTCCGGCGGCGTCGAGATCGATATTCACCTTCGCCGAGCTATCGGGAAGAGCAAGGGACGCTGAACGGCCTCAGGCGCGGCATGCCCACATACATCGGTTCCTGCCACTGTGGTCGAGTGCGATTCGAGGTGGACGCAGAGATCGACCATGTGCGCTCCTGTGATTGCTCGGTTTGCACGAAGCGCGGCGCTTTGAACTTTCGTGTCGCGAGGGAGAATCTGCGGCTTCTTACCCCTTGGGAGAATTTGACGCTCTACCAATGGGGCTCGCGAACGGCGAAGGACTACTTTTGTCGGACTTGTGGAGTCTTGCCCTTTCGGCGTCCGAGCGATCCGACACCACAGGAGGTCCGCGATGGCGTGCAGCCATTCGATGGTTGGGCCGTGAACGTTCGGTGCCTAGCAGGCGTCGAGCTCGGTGCGCTGGCCGTCAGGCAGATCTATGGCAGCCGAATACAGTTGTAGTGACGATTCGTCAGCCATGAATGGGGAACATCATGTGTGCCTGATGGCATGGTGCCAAGTCGTCAATAGCTAGTTGCCAGGTCGGGAGCCTCCCGTGAGAACGAGCGTACGTCTGCTGCTGATTGCACTGGTCGTGACGTCGACTATCGGTTGCGACAGAGTCACGAAACAGATGGCTACGGCATTGCTCGCCGATAAGCCAACGCAGTCCTTTCTGGCTGACTCTGTGCGCCTCCAGTACGCGACGAACGCGGGCGGATTCCTTAGTCTCGGCGCTGACCTCTCGCCGCCGGCGCGAGCCGCGCTCTTCACCGTAGCGACCGGCGTGGTCATCGTCGTGCTCCTGATCAGTCTGGTTCGCTCACGCTGGTTGTTCTGGCGCTCGCTCGGTATTGCGCTGTTTCTCGCCGGGGGGATCTCCAACTGGATCGATCGGGCGCTGACGGGCGGCGTCGTGGACTTCCTGAACATAGGCGTGGGTCGGCTGCGCACGGGTATCTTCAACTTCGCCGACGTTGCGATCATGCTCGGAATCGCCATTTTCGTCGTGAGCGAGCTCTCGGCTCGGAGCGGCAACGATGCCTGAACATCGAATTTTCGGAACGAAGTTCGCAAGCGTGTATCCGCTATACGTTCAAAAGGCGGAACGCAAGAAACGTACGAAAGCAGAAGTCGACCAAATCATCTGTTGGTTGACCGGCTATAGCCATTCGGAGCTCAAGCAGCAGATCAAGCGCGAAAACGACTTCGTGACGTTCTTTGCGCAAGCACCGGCCCTCAATCCGAATAGGTCGCTCATAAACGGCGTCGTGTGCGGTGTTCGGCTGGATGAGATAGAAGATCCACGCATGAAAAACATCCGCTATCTGGACAAGCTGATCGATGAGCTCGCCAAGGGAAAAGCGATGGAAAAGATCCTGCGCAGCCGGAACGCGCGGGAATGAACAGATATCGATTCATAGACTCCGCTTTCGGGTTGCGCCGCCGTTGAGCCGAGGTCGCACGATGCCACGCGTCAACGTATTTTGCCTCGAAGGCTTCGATCCGACCGGCATCCCGGTGCCGGCCACGATCGGCGCGGGCACGCCATGACTGCGGAATCGCTTCGGCTGCGCATCACGGTCGTGGATCCGCCTCCGAGTATTTCCTGGGCGCTCCAGCTTGGCCGCGATGAACTGATCAAGCCGACCGCAAGCACGAGCTCCCGTGTCTCGTTCGACTTTTCCGTTGAAGCCCTCGCCGGCGACTCGCCCGGCGATTTTCGCCTTCGTGGACCCGCGGTGCAGGGCAAGCCCGGCGCGCGCTTCGTGTACCTCTGCGTAGGAGCGTATGCGGGTCAAGCCGGAGCGTCCGCGAGCGGGCGTGCCAAGATCAGCCTTGAAGGCATCACTCGGAAACTTTTGGACGAAGTAAAGCGGAAGCGCTCGGGTGTGCTGGAGGCTCGGTTTGCCGGCACAGGCCGCAACGGCGGCCCGTCTCTGGCTTCGGTGCCACTGCTGGGCGATGGGTGGCGCATCGCGTAACGTAGCCAAAGCTACCCCCGGTATCGACGGATGACGATCGCGCCGCGCACATTTTGGTTCAGAGCCAAGCGCTATGGGTTTGGCTGGGGTCTGCCGGCTCGATGGCAAGGCTGGGCCGTGCTCGCCGTGTATTTCGCACTGCTTTTCGCCGGCATCTATTACTTCGCGACACGGCATGACGACCCGGCTCTGCTGGTCTACAGCGTGGTCCTGACGATCGTATTGGTCGCGATCATGATCGTCACGGGGGAGCGTCCGGTGCGCTGGCGGTGGGGAGGAAAGTGAGCGCAGCCGGGAGCGACTGACTCGCCAGCGTCGCTACGATTATCCGGCCGCCCGCGGTAAGGACAACATCATGAAGAAGTCGAGCTCTAAGCGAGGTCAGTCGCCCTCGAAGCTAATCGATCGAAGGATCGCGGAGCTCGACGATTGGCGTGGCGAAACCTTGAGCCGCATGCGAGCCCTGATCAGAGAAGCCGATCCGGACGTTGTCGAGGAGTGGAAGTGGATGGGTACGCCGGTGTGGTCGCACGATGGGATCATCTGCACCGGCGAGTCCTACAAGGCAGTCGTGAAGCTCACGTTCGCAAAGGGTGCTGCTCTCCCGGACCCCGCCAAGCTCTTCAACTCGAGCCTCGAGGGGAAGGTGAGACGCGCGATCGACGTTCGCGAGAAAGAGAAGGTCGACGCGCGCGCGTTCAAGGCCCTCGTGCGAGCCGCGATTGCGCTCAACACGTTGAAAGCAAAGTCGAAGCGAAAGAAGTAGGGGCGAGCGGTCATCGATGCTCGAAGCGCTCACATGAAGGGGACAGCCGCGGCGCAAACCGCGACAGTTGGCGTCGCCGAGCACGGCAACTCCGCCGTGCTCGTGACGCTCGCGCCCGGCGGCACACTGCTCGATCGCCGGCGCGTCGACCTCACGAGCGGCCTACCGACACACCCGTATCACCACGAGGGATCGTGGGCGGTGGGTCGTTACTTGAACAGCCCTTGGGCGCGGCCGATGGCGTTCGCCGACGCCGTCGCGCTCGTCGAGCGCGTACGCGAGGCCGCGGCGCGCGGCGCGCGCGAGTGCCTCGAAGCGCTGGCGGCTTCTGTGCCATTGCCGATTGCGGACATCGCGCTGCGCGTGTGCGCGCGGCTTCCGCCCTCGACGGAAGAGCGGATCCGCGACACTCGCGCCGCGACCATGGCGGACTCCGTGATGTATCGCGAAGCCTTGGCCGGTGCGGCCGACACGCGCGGCTGGTCCGTGCACTGGTACGACGCGGACCATGTGTTTCAGGACGCCGCGGCCGCGATGGGCGTCGACGACATCGGCGCGCATCTGCAAGGAATGGGTAAGTCCGTCGGTCCGCCTTGGCAAGCGAAGCACAAGCTCGCCGCCGCGGCGGCACTCGCGGCGAGCGCGCATTCGCGCCGATGAGAGCTCGGAACGATGAGCTCCCCAGAGTGCATGCGCCGGATTCTGGTTCACTCGGTTGCCGCGCTGGCGATCGCGACGTCGGCCACCGGAGCCGATCGACTCCGTGCGCACTATCAGCTCAACGTGCGCGAGGGAACCGATGTGAAGACGGTGCAGTCGGTCTCCGAAGTCACGCCGGGGGTGCCGATCGAATTCGCGCTCGACAAGTATCAGCTCGCGCTCGTGATCGATCTAGGTGGGTCGAGCACGTACGTCCTGACCGTCTCTCTGGCTCCCGTCGCGAGTCCCAAGGACGTGCTCGTCAAAGGCACATTCAACGGCGGCCTCGTCGGTGCAAACGCCGGGCCGCTGGAATTCGACATGGACCAGAACGGGCTCAAGGTATCCGGCGCGATTGCGTTGTCTGTGGTGCGTCAATAACACCGAGCGAGCCGCACAAACCGATGGCCGCCCCAGAAATCCGCAGCGCGCGGATGTCCGACGCCGTCGAGATGGCCCGTCTGTCCGCGGAGCTCGGTTATCCAATGTCGGTCGACGAGATGGGGGCTCGGCTCCATCGATTGCTCGTCGACGCGCGCCATTTTGTCGCGGTGGCTCATGATGGCGTCGATGGGCTGCTCGGCTGGCTGCACGTCGAGCACCGAGTCTCGCTCGAAGCCGGCGACCGGGCCGAGCTCATGGGGCTCGTCGTCGACGGCAGCGTGCGTCGACGCGGCACCGGGCGCGTGCTCGTCGACGCGGCGGAGCGGTGGGCACAGTCGCGAGGCCTCATGGCGCTGACGGTTCGGTCGAACGTGGCGCGCGAGCTTTCGCATCCGTTCTACGAGGCGCTCGGCTACGCCCGCGAGAAGACGCAGCACGTCTACCGCAAGCGCTTCCGCGGAAGGGCCGGGGGGTAGCGGGACGGCGCCCGAGCTCTACGGCCTGAGCAGCGCGATGTCGTCGGGCTTCGGCGGTGCGGGCAGGCCCGCGAGATAAGCCCGCACGTCCGCAAGCTCGCCGTCCGAGATCACGGTCGGCGGGAACGCGGGCATCCCGCGCGCGATCGACCAGCCCGGCGTGCCGCCGCGAACCCAGACCTGCATCGCGGCGAGCGGCATCGTGTTCGGCGCGAGCCGGGCGCCGGCGCCGCCCTGGCCGACGGTGCCGTGGCACGTATAGCAGCCGACGCGCATGAACACGATCTTGCCGTTCGCCGCCGAGGGGCGCGTCGCCTTCGAGGACTGCGCGTGCACGACGCCGACGGGCACGCAGAGCAGGGCGGTCGCGAGCAGAAGTGCCTTCACGCCTTTCTTCTCCAAGTCGAGTCGCGGGGATTGTCGGTCGCGGAGTCGCGGCGCCCGCGGCGGTTCATCAGCGCGGCTGTGTCACGACGTCGATCAAATACGGCTCGCCCTTCTTCACCACCTGGAGCCCGCGGCGAATCGCCGCTGCGAGATCCTTGGGATCGGTGATCGGGCCCGACGCCGCGACACCCAAGCTCTGCGCCATCTTCGCGAAATCGATGTTCGGATCGCCGAGACCGAAGCCCGTATGCGCGAGATCGAGACTTCGATTGCGCAGGAGCGCCTCGCGCTGGAACCACATCACCTCCTGGTGGTAGGCGCGATTGTTTTGCATCACGATCAGCAGCGGGATCTGATGTCGCGCTGCGGTCCAGAGCGCGCCCGGAGCCACCATCATGTCGCCGTCCGGCTGAATCGATACGCTGATCCGCCCGTGCTTCTTGTTCGCGAGCGCGGCGCCGACCGAGGCAGGCGCGTAGTAGCCGACGCCCTCGGCGCCGGCGCGGCCGATGTACTGATAGTGCTTGTCGAAGTTCCAGAGGCGCAGCGGCCAGTTCACCCAGCCCGTCACGTACGACCAGTCCTCGCTCTTGAGCTGTGCCCAGAGCTCCATCGACAGCCGCGCGGTGCTGACCGGGCTCGCGTCCCAGCCGTACGTCGCCTCGGTGCGTGCGCGCTCGAACGTGTTGCGGTTCGTCTCGGCGACTTTCGCGCCGCGCTGGCGGAAGGCTTCGCGGCGTGCGTCGGTCGTCTGGCGCTTGATCTCCTCGATCAACGCGGGCAGCGTCGCTTCCGCGTCGGCCGCGACCGCCATGTCGACCTCGGCGTAGCGCATCACGTCCTGGTAGTTGCTACGCTGAAAGAGATGCGTCGACGAGATGCTGACCACTTTCGCGTTGCGCTGTCGCGCCTGGCGCGCGACGTTCGAGATGTCGCCGTGCTCGAGCGCGAGCACGACGTCGGCCTGCGCCGGCGAGCCGCCCCGCAGCGGATGGCGGGTCGGGAAGTTCAATCGGTGGCCCGAGTCGACGACGCCCGCCTGGAGCGTCTCGGCGAGCTCGATCATGAGCCTGAGCCCTTCGGGCGTGCGCGCGGCGCGGTCGGCGATCAGCACGGGATTCTCGGCCGCAACGAGCAGCTTCGCGACCTCGGCCACCGCGCCCGAGTCGCCCGCCGGCGGCGTCGGCACCGCGACGCGCGGCACGCGCAGGTCGACGGGCACCTGCTCGTCCTGCATGTGATCGTCGACGACGAGAGCGACGGGCCCCATCGGCGGCGTCATCGCGATCTTGTACGCGCGAACCGCGGACTCGGCGAAGTGCGTGATCGAGGCGGGGTTGTCGTCCCACTTCGTGATGTCGCGCACGAGCGCGCACGGATCCTGCGCGCTGTGCACCCAGAACACCTCGCCGTCGCGATTCGCCGCGTCGTTCGTGTTGCCGAGCACGAGATAGACCGGCACGCGATCGGCATAGGCATCGAACAGCGCCATCGTCGCGTGCTGCGCGCCGACGGTGGAGTGCGCGCAGACGAGCACCGGCTTGCCGTCGATCTTCGCGTAGCCGTTCGCCATCGCCACGGAGATCTCTTCGTGCGTGCACGCGATCGCCTGCGGGCTCTTGTTGCCGGCGTAATTCAGGATCGATTCGTGGAGGCCCATGAAGCTCGACGCGCACATCGAGAACATGTACTCCATGCCGAGCGACTTGAAGACGTCGACCATGTAGTCGGACGCGGGACGGCCCGCGGCCTCGCCGGCCTGGACCGACGGCTCGGTGCGCGCTTGAGTCGGCGCGGCCTCTTGAGCTGCGGCGACGGAGGCCTGTTTCGCGAGCATCACGGCCGCGCCCGTGGCGGCGCCGGCCAGGAAACTGCGTCGGTCGACGGACTCGGGCTCGGCGGGCTTCTTTTCCATGGACCCGAATCCGACCATCATTGGCGGCGCTGTGTCAATTAAGAACCCTGAGCTGCAGTTGATCTTCGATCGGTTGCGCGAGCTGCTCGCCACTCTGTCGCAGCCGTTGCGCGCGCACAAAGCGTGCTTCGACCTCAAGGCGCTCGACGAGACGCAGATGCGCGAGCTCGAAACGGTTACAGCCCGATCCTTCGACGGATTGGTGAGGGCGGGGTTCATCGCGGCCGCAGAGGATCCGAAGCGCCATGCTTGAGCCACCCACGAATTGGGAGACGGAGCGCCTCGAGCTTCGGGCGGCGACTCGCGCGGACGCGCCGCTCGCGTTCGCGAGCTACACGGCCGATCCCGAGGTGCCGCGCTTCATGATCTGGCGCCCGCACAAAAGCCTCGCAGAGACCGAGGAGTTCTTTTGTCGGTGCGAGGAAGGGTGGCAGACGCGGACAGCGTTCCCTTGGAGCCTGCGGCTCAAGTCCGACGGCTCGTATGCCGGCATGCTCACGGCGCGAATCAAGGGACACGCCGTCGACATTGGCTACGTCCTAGCGCGGCATCTCTGGCGTCGGGGCCTGATGAAGGAAGCAGTCACAGGGCTCGTCCAATGGGCGCTCGCGCAGCCCGAGATCTTTCGCGTCTGGGCGGTCTGCGATATCGACAATGTCGCATCGGCGCGACTCCTCGAGAGCGTCGGCATGCAGCGCGAGGGTACGCTGCGCCGTTGGATCTTCCATCCCAACGTCAGCGAGGCGCCGCGCGATTGCCTGTGCTATGCGGCGGTCAAGCCGGCCCATGTCTGACGCGAGATACATTTCGCTGTTGGGTCACGAGGATTGACATGTCGCGGCGTGGCCTTCGACTTGCGCGGCGCGCGATCGGCAAATCGGCCGTATGCATGCTTGCCGCGGTCTGTACGTCGGTCTACGCCCTCGACACCTTTGAGCTCACGGTCAGCCGTCTCGTCGACGGTCTCTATCAGTTGCGCGGCGCCGACCGAAAGGCCGAGCAGGCGCTCGTGACGCAGGGTTCGTCGCGGGAAGACGCGGCTCGGGTCGTCCGCGGGCTCGCGGACGGCTTCGTGCGCTGCTTATTGAACGAGCAGAAGTCGTACGCGGCGGACCATCAGGAGTCGTTCTCGAAGCGGCTGCGTGGGGTGCAGGAGTCGCTCGACCGAGACGGCGCCGCACAGGTCCTTCAGGATCTATTGGCGACGGCCCGCGCCCAGCGCACGTCGGGCGACGCGTGCGGGTTCGACGAGCTGCGCAAGGCGGGCCTTTCGGCCGACGGGTTGAACTGACGAGCGCGGAGCAGGTCCAGAAGTAGGCAGGAGCGATACATGCTCACATTCCTGATCTGGTGCGTGCTGTTCATCGTGTGCTGGCCGCTCGCGGTGCTCGCGTTGTTCCTTTGGCCGGTGATTTGGCTGATCTCACTGCCGCTGCGGCTGCTCGGCATCACGTTCGAGGCGATATTCGCGCTGCTGCGCGCGGCGCTGCTGCTGCCGGCGCGCTTGCTCGGCTATCGAGAGGCGGACGAGCGACGCCCGAGATAACGCATGCGGTGGCGGAGGTGGCCACCGGTGGTGGCCGGCCGCAAAGGACGGTGGCTCTACTGACTCGCGGCGCGCTTGAGGTCGATCGCTATCCCACGGGTGCGCAGATAGTCGTCGTAGTTGCCGCTGAAATCGATGATGCCCTTCGGCGTGAGCTCGATGATCCGGGTCGCGATCGAGGACACGAACTCGCGGTCATGGCTCACGAAGATCAACGTGCCGGGGTAGTTCTCGAGCGCGAGGTTCAGCGACTCGATCGACTCCATGTCGAGGTGGTTCGTCGGCTCGTCCATGATGATGATGTTCGGGCGCTTGAGCATGATCTCGCCGAACAGCATGCGGCCGCGCTCGCCGCCCGAGAGCTTGTCGACGGTCTTCGCCATCTCGTCGCGGCTAAAGAGCATTCGCCCGAGCGTCGCGCGGATCGCCTGATCGTCGTCGCGCGGCTTGCCCCGCGCGCGCATCCAGTCGAACACGGTCACGGGCTGCTCGAACGCCGCCGCGTTGTCCTGCGGCATGTACGCGATTTCGGCGTTCTCGGCCCATTTCACCTTGCCGTGCTCGGCTTCGAGCTCGCCCATGATGCAGCGCAGCAGCGTCGTCTTGCCGATGCCGTTCGTGCCGACGATCGCGACGCGCTGCTCCGCCTCGACGTGCAGCGTCACGTCGCGGAAAACCTTGTGCTCGCCGTAGCTCTTCGAGAGCTTGTTCGATGCTCACGGCCAGGCGATGCAGCTTCTTGTCTTGCTCGAACTTGATGTACGGGCTCATGCGGCTCGAGGGCTTCACCTCCTCGAGCACGATCTTCTCGATCTGGCGCGCGCGCGACGTCGCTTGCCGCGACTTCGACGCGTTCGCCGAGAAGCGGCTGACGAACGCCTGGAGGTTCGCGATCTGCACCTTCTTCTTCGCGTTCTCGACGGACACGCGCTCGCGCGCCTGCGTCGCGGCGATCATGTACTCGTCGTAGTTGCCGGGAAACAGACGCAGCTCGCCATAGTCGAGATCGGCCATGTGCGTGCAAACGGAGTTCAGGAAGTGGCGGTCGTGCGAGATGATGATCATCGTGCACTTGCGCTCGTTCAGCACGCCCTCGAGCCAGCGGATCGTGTCGATGTCGAGGTTGTTGGTCGGCTCGTCGAGCAACATGATGTCCGGGTCTGCGAACAAGCGCTTGCGCGAGCAGCACGCGGAGCTTCCAGCCCGGCGCTACCGCGCTCATCGGGCCGTAGTGCTGCTCGACCGGAATGCCGACCGCGAGCAGCAGCTCGCCGGCCGCGGCCTCGGCGGTGTAGCCGTCGAGCTGTGCGAACTCGCTCTCGAGCTCGGCCGCGCGCAGGCCTTCTGCCTCGGTCATCGACGGTTGCGCATAGAGGCGCTCGCGTTCCTGGAAAACGTTCCAGAGCTTCTCGTGGCCCATGATCACCGTGTGGATCACGGAGAACTCTTCGAATGCGAATTGGTCCTGGCGCAGCTTGCCGACGCGCACGTGCGGCCCGATCGACACGTTGCCGTGCGTGGGCTCGAGCTCGCCGCCGAGCACTTTCATGAACGTGGTCTTGCCCGAGCCGTTCGCGCCGATCAAGCCGTAGCGATGGCCGTCTCCGAACTTCACGGAGACGTCCTCGAACAAAGGCTTCTCACCGAACTGTACGGTGACGTTCGACGCCGTAATCACGGGTTCATTTCCAGTCGTTTAGGGGGTCTGGCGGCTGCGGCGTCCGTGCGCCCGGGCCGTCAGGCGGGGCACAGTATACGGGCAAACGCGCCGGCAGACTACGGAGGCCGGCTCGCGAGGCCTCTTTCGCGCGCGTCTGGGCGAACCGCGTCCGCGCTGGCGCGCCGCTTTAGCGATGAAGACGGCTCATCACATCATGCCGTCCATACCGTTAGTCATCGGCGGCATGGCGGCTTCGCCGCTAGGCAGCGACGTGACTGCTGCCTCGGTCGTCAACAGCAAGCCAGCGACGGACGCGGCGTTCTGCAAGGCGAGGCGGGTCACCTTGGTCGGGTCGATGATTCCCATCGCGACGAGATCGCCGTATTCCTCGGTCGCCGCGTTGAAGCCGAAGTTGCCGACACCGCTCTGCACTTTGTCCAGCACCACGGCCGGATCTCCTCCGCCGTTGCGGACGATTTGGCGCAACGGCTCTTCGACGGCGCGCAGCAGGATCCGTAACGCCGGCAGCCTGGTCCGCGTTGGCGGTCGCCACGGCCGCGATCGCTTTGCGCCCGCGCAGCAGTGCGACTCCGCCGCCCGGCACGATACCTTCCTCTACGGCGGCGCGTGTGGCGTGCAACGCGTCTTCGACGCGTGCCTTCTTTTCTTTCATCTCGACTTCGGTGGCGGCACCCACCTTGATCACGGCGACGCCGCCGGCGAGCTTCGCGAGTCGCTCCTCGAGCTTCTCGCGGTCGTAGTCCGAGGTCGTCTTTTCGATCTCGGCTCGCAATTGCTGCACGCGCGCCTCGATCGCCTTCTTCTTGCCGCCGCCATCGACGATCGTGGTGTGCTCTTTCGTGACGCGCACCTTCTTGGCGCGTTCCGAGCTGCTCGAGCGTCGTCTTCGGCAACGTCAGGCCGGCATCCTCGGAGATCACCGTGCTTGCCGTGAGGACCGCAACGTCCTCGAGCATGGCTTTGCGCCGATCGCCGAAGCCGGGCGACTTCACGGCGACCACTTTCAGGATGCCGCGCAATTGGTTGAGGACGAGCGCAGCCAATGCCTCGCCTTCGACGTCCTCCGCGATCACGAGCAGAGGTTTGCCACTCTTCGCAATCGCTTCGAGCACCGGTAGCAGCTCGCGGATGCTCGACAGTCTCTTCTCGCAGAGCAGGACATACGGTTGCTCGAGCTCGACCGACATCGTTTCCGGTTTGTTGATGAAGTACGGTGATAGGTAGCCTCGATCGAACTGCATGCCTTCGACGAAGTCGAGCTCGTTGTCGAGCGACGCACCTTCCTCGACGGTGATGACGCCCTCTTTGCCGACTTGTTTCATGGCGCGCGCGATGATTTCGCCAACCGACGCGTCGCCGTTGGCGGAGATCGTCCCAACCTGCGCGATCCCCGTCGCGTCCTCGCAGGGGCGCGAAATCTTCTTCAACGCCGCGATTGCGGCCGTTACGCCCAGGTCGAGTCCACGCTTGAGATCCATCGGATCCATGCCGGCGCTCACGGCCTTAGTGCCTTCGCGGAAGATCGCCTGCGCGAGCACGGTGGCCGTCGTGGTGCCGTCGCCCGCCGTGTCCGACGTGTGCGAGGCCACTTCCTTGACCATTTGCGCGCCGAGGTCCTGAAAGCGGTCCCCGAGCGAGATTTCCTTCGCGACGGTTACGCCGTCCTTCGTCACTGTCGGCGCGCCAAAGCCTCTTTCGATTAGGACGTTGCGCCCCTTCGGCCCCAACGTTTCCTTGACAGCGTTCGCCAAGACGTCAATGCCCTTGAGCATTTCGCCACGAGCGCGCTGGGCAAATAGCAACTGTTTACCAGTCATCGTTCACTTACCTCTAAAATTCGACGCGGAGTGCTCAGCTCGCCCTGCGCCGCTGCACGAAATGCACGGCTAACAACAACAGCGTGGACCCGATCGCCGACACGACTACCGCGAAAACGCCGAACTCGTTTGCGACGCCGAGTGCTGGCGCGAACAGCCAACCGCCGATCGCCGCGCCGACGACTCCCACGCCGATATTGAAGGCGAGCTCTGGAAGTCGCGGCGTGCTCATGTAGTAGCTCGCGACCCAGCCGATCGAGCCGCCGGCGACGAGCCAGGTAACGACGTTCATAGGGTTCCCGAAACATCGAGGGCGAATGACCCTCTGCACCCAGCCTATGCGCGGACTTCGCGAGCGTCTGTACGGCTTCGCACGGACTCTCCGCGCGCGGCCGAAGTGCACCCGCGCGGCAAGAGGAACGTCCATGAGCGGCTTATTGCCGTCGAGCCGCGCAAGCAGAAAACAACGAAGCTCGGAAAGTTTGCGGGGTAGCTAAACGCCCAGATGCGAGCGTAAAGTTCGCCTACTCGCTGAGTTCCAGCCCGACGACGTGCGACAGTGGGATCGAGTGGGGCGCGCGTCGACACGCTAGCCGACGAATAACCATTAGAAGAGAGCCAAGATGAAGAGCCCACCGAGTCTACGATCCGCTGTGGCCGTCCTTGCCGTCGCGTTCACGGTACCGTTACCGTTGCTCGGCCAGGACGCCGGCGAAGCGACGCCGGACACGGTTGCGCACGCGTTCCCGACGAAACCTGCGTATTCGCCGTACGTCGATCGCGATTTCCCGGCGCGACCCTTCTTCGGGGACACTCATCTGCACACGGCCGCGTCGTTCGACGCGGGCGCGTTCGGCGCGCGGCTCTCTCCGCGGGACGCGTACCGCTTCGCGCGCGGGGAGCAAGTGATGGCGTCGAGCGGTCAGCCTGCGAAGTTGGGGCGTCCGCTCGATTTCCTCGTCGTAACCGATCACTCCGACAATATGGGATTCTTCCCCGATCTGTTCGCCGGTAAGACGGAATTGCTCGCGGACCCGACCGGTCGGCGCTGGTACGACATGATTCATGGCGGCAAGGGCAACGACGCCGCGATGGAGATCATCGTCGCGTTCTCCCAGGGCACGCTCCCGAAGGATCTCGTCTATTCCCCGGGGACCCGCGCCTATCACAGCGCCTGGCAGGAGACGATAGCCGCGGCCGAGGCGTACAACGAACCGGGGCGCTTCACGGCATTTATAGGCTACGAGTGGACGTCGAACACGGGCGGCAACAATCTGCATCGCAACGTGATCTTTCGCGACAATGCGGACAAGGCGAGCCAGGTCGAGCCGTACACGACGATGAAGCCACTCGGCAGCGACAACCCGCGCGACCTTTGGAAGTGGATGGCCGACTACGAGCAGAAGACCGGCGGCGACGTGCTCGCAATCGCGCACAACGGCAATCTCAGCAACGGCACGAATGTTTCCGATCATCGAGTCGTTCACCGGTAAGCGCGTGGACAAGCGCCTACGTCGAGCAGCGCGCACGCTGGGAGCGGCTCTACGAGGTCACGCAGACGAAGGGGACTGGTGAGGCCCACCCGAGTCTCTCGCCGACTGACGAGTTCGCGAATTTCGAGATCTGGGACAAGGGCAATCTCGACGGCAGCGAGGCGAAGAAGCCGGAGATGCTCGAGTCCGAGTACGCGCGCTCAGGGCTCAAGAACGGCCTCCTTCTCGAGCGCCAGCTCGGCACGAACCCATACAAGTTCGGACTGGTCGGCAGCACGGATGCGCACACGGGGCTCTCTGCGATCGAAGAGGACAACTTCTTCGGCAAGACCACACCGCAAGAGCCGAGTCCGGAGCGGCTGACTGCAGACATTCGTAAACAACGCAAGGACCGGCGTGAAGATCATGGACTGGGAGGTCGGCTCGTCGGGTTACGCGGCCGTCTGGGCCAAGGACAACACACGCGACGTCGCTTTGGGACGCGATGGAGCGCCGGGAGACCTACGCGACGACCGGCACGCGCATGGTCGTGCGCTTCTTCGGCGGCTTCGACTTCGACGCGGCCGACGCGCAGACGCGAAAGCCGGCCGCGTCGGCTATGGCAAGGGCGTGCCGATGGGTGGCGACCTGCGCAAGGCGCCGGCGGGCAAGGCGCCGACGTTCCTCGTCGCCGCGCTCAAGGATCCGATCGGCGCGAACCTCGATCGCTACCAGATCGTGAAGGGCTGGCTCGACGCGAAGGGCGGACGCTGCACGAGAAGGTCTACGACGTCGTGTGGTCCGGCGACCGCAAGGCCGGACGCGGACGGCAAGCTGCCGGCCGTCGGCAGCACGGTGGACGTCGCGAACGCGACGTGGACGAACACGATCGGCGCGCCGGAGCTGATCGCCGTCTGGAAGGACCCCGACTTCGACGCGAGCGCAGCGCGCGTTCTATTACGGGCGCGTGCTCGAGATCCCGACGCCGCGCTGGACGGCATACGACGCGAAGCGCTTCGGCGTCAAGCCGCTGCCCGAGGCACGCGGATGACGCTACAGGAGCGCGCGTACACGTCGCCGATCTGGTACACGCCGGCGTTGAGGCGGCTCCTGCGGGAGCCGTTGCTGCACTTCGCGGTGCTCGGCATCGGTTTGTTCGTGTTGTATCGCGCGATCTCGGGTAACGCCGGCGCGGCGCCGAACGAGATCGTCGTCGACGCGGCAGCGCGTCGAGGTGCTAGCGACGCAATTCGCGCGCACGCGGCAGCGGGCTCCGACCGAGCAAGAGCTCCAGGGCCTCGTCGAGAGCTATGTGCGCGACGAGGTGCTGTATCGGGAAGGGCTCGCCCTCGGCCTCGATCGAGATGACCCCGTCGTGCGCAATCGTATGCGCCTGAGTATGGAGCTCATCGCCGACGCGGCCGAGCCCGAGGTGTCGGATCAGAGCCGCGCAAGCTTGGTTCGACGAGCACCGCGAGCGCTACGCGGCTCCGGCACGTTACGACTTTCAGCAGGTGTTTTTCGCACCGGCTGGCCAGGCGAGAGCCGATCGACATCGACATCGGCGACGCTTGCGACGGCTCGGCGCCGCGGGGAACGTTGACGATGCAGGGCTTGGCGATGCAACGCTTCTGCCTGCTGCTCTGCATGGGGTCACGACAGCGGACGTCGCGGCGCAGTTCGGAGACGAGTTCGCAGCAGCGCTCGGCGCTGCGCCGACTGGGCACTGGTTCGGCCCCGTGCACTCCGGCCTACGGATGAGCATCTCCTCCGTGTCGACGTGCTCGAAGAAGGCGAGGCCGTGACGCTCGCGGACGTGCGCGACGCAGTCGAGCGCGACGTCCGCGATGCGCGCGATCAGGCGGCGAGCGATGCGCTCTATGCGCGTCTGCGCGCGCGCTATACGGTCCGGGTCGAGAAGCCGGCGCACGGCCTCGAAGCCGCGGCGGCGCAATCGCGGCACAGACGCCGTGACTCTCCGGTCGCGCTTGCTTCGCTGCTGCCTCGCTATTTTCGCCGCACTCGGGGCTTCGACGACGTTCGCGGACGTCTATCGGCCCGCCTATCTCGAGCTGCGCGAGGTCGCGGCGACAGTTACGACGTGCTCTGAAGGTGCCGGCGCAAGGCGAAGACCTTCGCCTCTCGATCGACGTACGTTTCCCAGCCGGCACCGTCGAGGTCGAGCCCCATCGCGCGACCGTGGTCGCAGACAGCGCACATGAGCGCTGGACCATCGAGCGGCCCGGCGGGCTCGTCGGCGCGCGCGTCGAGATCTCGGGCGCGCGGCCGGCGTCACCGACGTGCTCGCGCGGGTCGAGCGGCTCGACGGCACGTCGCAGGTCGAGAGCCTGCCGCTGGGCACGCGGTGTTCACGTCCTGCCGTCGCTCGGGTCTCGCCGCAGACGGCACGTACGTACCTCGTGCTCGGCATCGAGCACATCCTCGGCGGGCTCGATCACCTGCTATTCGTGCTCGCGCTGCTGCTGATCGTCCGCGGCTTCCGGCGCATCGCGGTCACGATCACGGCGTTCACGGTCGCGCATAGCCTCACGCTCGCGGCCGCGACGCTCGGCTTGTGCAGGTGCCGCAGCCGCCGGTCGAGGCTGCGATCGCGCTCAGCATCGTGTTCGTCGCGGCGAGATCGTGCGCGGCCTGCGCGGCGACGCCGGGCTTCACGGCGCGCGCGCCGTGGGTCGTCGCGTTCACGTTCGGCTTGCTGCACGGCTTCGGCTTCGCGGGCGCACTTGCGCAGATCGGGCTTCCGCAAAGGGCGATCCCGCTCGCGCTGTTCACGTTCAACGTCGGCGTCGAGATCGGGCAGCTGCTGTTCGTTGGCGCGGTGCTCGCGGTGGTCGCGGTCGTTATGCGACTGCGCCCGCGCATGCCGCCTGGAGCGTTTGGATCCCGCCCTACGTGATCGGCACGGTCGCGATGTTTTGGGTCGCGGAGCGCGTTGCCGCGTTCTGACGTCGCTCAGCTTCCCGGCGGACCGAGCGCCTGAAGAATCGGCGCGCTCGAAATCCGCAGCGGGCCGTCGAACGGATGATAGAACTCCAGCAGTAGAACGATGGCGCCGCACACCGACGCGGCGGCGATGAGCAACGCAAGCACAGCGATCGGACCGCGCGGCGCGATCAAGCTGAACCCGAAGAGGATCACGATCAACCAAACTACGACGACGACCACGAGCGGCGTTGGCGCGCCCTCGAGCGCGTTCGCGACGAGCAATGCGCGGCGCTGGGCGAGATCGAGCGCGATGTTGGCCGCCTGGCCGCGAATCTGAGTCTGCAACGAATTCTGCGGCGCGAGCCGCTCGATAGTCTGCAAGAACATCTCCGCGCGTCCGCTCTGCGCCTCGTGCCCGATGTCGCTGCGCGAGCCATCCTCCGGCCACGCGCGAGCCACCGCGCCTTGCACCGTCACGCGAAGCTCGGCACGCGCCGGGGCCGCGTCCTCGCCGTAGATGCCGAGGAGGCGATCGAGCACGGAGATCCGCGCCGCCATCTCGAGTACTTGGTGCTTTTGGTCGTCGTAGGAGGTCTTCGCGGCGCTCACGAGCAAGCCGAGCAGCACGGCGGCCATCGTTGCGACCAGACCGAGCGAGAGCTTCACGGTGTCCTGAGTACCCGTGGTCCAATGGCGGTCGGAGAGAAGCCCGTTCAGCGCGCGCCCCGCGAGGACGGCGCCCACCAGGCAAACCAGTAGGAAAGAGGCGGTGACAGCCGTAGGCATGGAGATGCTCAGGCGCGGCGCAGGCGCTTCGGCCAAATCCCCGACTTGCCGGGCGACAAGATCCCATTCGGGTCGAGCGCGTCCTTCAACGTCTCGTGGAAGCGGAGCATCGCGTGGTTGTTGAACGTGTACATGTCCGCGACCTTGTCCATGAAGCCGACGTGCGTGCGGTACTCGGCCCAGCCGTTCGCGGCGCAGGCCTCGACGAGCTTGTCGAAGATGATCCGGCTCTGCTTGTTGAGCCCCGAGTCCTTCGAGACCGGCAGGCCGAACAGCAGCACGAGTGCGCGCGGGTTGTACGACCAGGGCAGCGCCGAGAACTGATTGCCGACCGGGAGCTTCAAGTCCGAGTATAGCTTCCCGAACACTTTCTGTGCCTTGAAGACTGCCTCGCCGGTCATCGGGATGATCGGCGAGAAGCCGAGATGCCCGCCGCCTTGCAGCAGGCCGAACACGCCGAGGCTCGGGATGCCGAGCGCGACCGTGAGCGTCGGGTCGTTCTGATCGACCTCGGCCGGGAAACGATAGCTGCGCCCGTCGGTGAACGTGGCGCCCGGAATCGCGCCGAACTTCTCCTTCACGTATTCCCATTGCGCGTCGATCACCTTCGGCGGGCCCCAGAAGCGGAACTCCGCGCCCCAATAGGGCAGCTTCCGCTCGAGCGCGAGCTTGTCGAGCTCTGCGATCGACGGGCCACCCGGCATCTCGAAGAACGAGCCGCCCTGCGACGCGTGATACGTTCAGCAGCGGGCTGTCGAGCAGCATCGTGCCGCGGATGATGTCGGAGTTCGTGAGATACGAGTACGTCTCCATGAACGGCACGAGGTCGTCGTGGCGGCGGCACGTTCACGCGCCCGTCGCGATAGCCCTCGGGCGAGGGCATGAGCCAGAGACCGATTCGCGTCACGATGCCGAAGTTCGATTGCGAGAAGAGCCCGTCGACGATCGGTCCGAAGCCGTACTTGTACTGATGCCAGAGGTCGTTCCCGGTCATCCCGCCCATGCCGGTGCGCAGCAGCTCGCCATTCGGCAGCACGACCTCGAGGCCGCAGACCGCGTTCCAGTGGTCCTTCATCGGCGTGCGGCCGCCGCCGCGCTCGAGCGCGTTGCCGAGCGGCGAGCCCCAGCCGGGATCGGCAGGGTCGATCCAGACGTTGAGCTTGTGCTCCTGGATGTAACGGTAGAGGTCGAAGTAGCTCACGCCCGGTTCGACGACGGCGTAGTGGATCTTGTCGTTGACCTCGAGCACGCGGTTCATGCGCTTGAGATCGACGATCACGCTGCCCGAGTAGGCAGGGGAGGACGCGCCGTAACCCAAGTTGCGGCCGGTCGAGATCGTCCAGAGCGGAATCTTGTGCTTGTTCGCGATCCGCACGATCGATTGCACCTGCTCGACGCTTGCAGGGCGCGACGGCGGCCGACGCGAGCCGCTCCTCGGGCTCGCCCCAGAACGGCGAGTACGCGTCGCGGTAGAGCTTCAGGTCCTCGTCGGACTTGAACACCCAGTCGCGCGCCAAGCGCGTTCGCGAATTCTTGGAGCGCGGTGGAGAAGTCGCGCTCGGAGATGCCCGGCGGTACGGCCATGGTCGTCTGTCCGAAGAGCCACGGATGTGGCGAACGGCGGCTAGTCTCTCATCGCCGAGGTGCCCGACACCACTCCACGCGCTGTTCCCGCCGCGCGCGATTCGCCTACCTCGAATGGCGGTGAGGGGCCGCGGAGTGGGGCAGCGGCGGACAATCTTCCCAAAGTCGGAACGCTCTGCTATATGAATACGCTCGCGGAGCCGTTCGCGGCTCGAGGGGGCATGGCGATGAAACGGGCGACGATTGCGTTACTGGTCGGCGTCGGTCTAGGCGCGGCCACCACGCTCTACTTCAAGGTGCCGGGGCGTTCGGGTGCGGGTCGCCAATCGGCCGATCGTGTGCCGCCGACATCCGCGCCTCGCGAGTCGTCTTCACCCGCCACGCTCGACGCCGACGCTGTCGACGCACTCGCCTTGCGCCCGTTCGGCACGGCGGAACGAGCTGCGCTCTACGCGGCGGCCTCACGCGCCGACGTGCGCGGGCTCGAGACGTTGCTGATTCCGGCGCGCGAGCTCACCGATCAGGCCGCACGCGCGTTCGCGCTCGACGTGCTGTTTGCGCGTTACGCCGAGCTCGATCCGGACCAGGCGGTGGCGGCGGCCGAGGAGACGGGGCTCCCGGCCGCGCAGCTCGCACCGTTGTATCGCGCGTGGTTGCACGCGGCGCCCGCGGCCGCGCTCGCGGCGCTGGCTTCACTCGACGGCACGAAGGCGCAGCGGATCGTGGTAGGGCTGGTCCCGCTCGTCGCCGATGACGCGGCACTCATCGATCGAATCCTCTCCGCGGTTCCGGCTGCGGCGGCCGGGCCGGCCATGGCGGAGTCGCTTGCGCGGCTCGCAGAAGGCTCGCCGGCGGACGCGCTCGCTCGCGCGCGAACGATCGCGGATCCGAACGCGCGGATGGCAGCGGTGTACCGGGTGCTCTCGAGCTGGGCGCAGCGGGATCCGCGCGCCGTCGTCGATTATCTCGCGAGCCTCGACCCGCCCTCTCGGCGCGAGGTCTCCGGGGTTTGGATGCAAATCGCGTCGTCGGCGCCCGATCTCGCGCTAGCGCACGTCGATGCAATCGCGGCCGAGCAACGTCCGGCCGTAGAGCAGGTGGCGCTGCAGGCGCTCGCGCAGCACGATCCGCTGGCCGCGTTCGCGCGCTTGGCGCAGATGCCGCGCGGTTTCGAGCGGCAACAGCTCGTGCAGTCGATCGGCCAGAGCTACGCGGCACGCGACGCGGATGCCGCGCTCGCCTGGGCCCGCTCGCTGCAGCCGCCCGAGCCAGGGGCCTTGGCGGGTGTCGCGGTCGGCATGGCCGCGAAGGACATGGGGCGCGCGCTCGACGTCGCTGCGGGGATCGGCTCGGCGATGGAGCAAACGTCGGCGATGCAGACGATCGTCTCTCAGGCCACATTTCGTGATCCCGCGGCATCCGGCGAGTTGCTCGATCGCGTGCTCGCGCTGTCGAACAACATGCAGCGGCAAATGCTGACGATGTCGATCCTGAGCGGCTGGGCGTCGCGCGAGCCGGCGCAAGCGGCGGACTGGTTGCTCGCGAACGCGGCGCGCACGCCCGCCGACAGTTTCGTGCAAGTCGCGTCTCAATACGCGCGCGCCGATCCCACAAGCGCCGCGGCGTATGCCTCGCGCATGCCGAGCGAGGTTCGCGGCGCGTGGCTGCGCGGCGTCGCGTCGGGTTACGCGGCGCAAGATCCGCGCGCGGCGCTCGCTTGGGTCGAGCAGTTTCGGGGCAGCGCGGACTACGACGACACCGCGATCGCGGTCTTGCAGGGTGCGGCCCAGGTCGATCCCGCAGCCGCCGCACACGTGCTCGACTCGATCGGGCGCGACGACTACCGGCGCGGCGGCGTGAGCACGGTCGCGATGAGCTGGTCGAATCGCGACCCCGCGGCTGCCGCGAGCTGGGCCGCGGGTCTGGCCGATCAGGGCTCTCGCACCATGGCGATGCAGGCCGTCGCGCAGGCCTGGTCGAACCAGGATCCCTCCGCAGCGCAGGCTTGGCTGTTGAGTCAGCCCGCCGGACCGGCGCGCGACGGCGCGCTCTTCCCGTTGATCTCCAATCAAGCTCGCTTTGCAACGCCGGATCCAGCGCTACTCGACGCGCTCAGCACCGACCAGGCCCGCGTCGCGGGTGTGCAGAACGCCGCGCTCGCGATGGCGCGCCGCGATTCCGACGGTACACGCGCGTTCGTCGAAGCGAACGTCGCGGACCCGGCGCAGCGGCAGAGAATCCTATCGTTCGTCACGCAGGTTGGCGCGGCCCGCCCGGGTTCGGGTTTCTTTGGCACCATGCCGGGGCCGGCATTCGTGGCTCCGATGGGCTTCAGTAGCTCGCCGGTCGACGGGCTCAGGAGCAGCGGTTCGGCGGTGGTCATCAACGCGTCCGGTGGCGCCGTTGAATACAGCGCCAGGCCTGCTGCGGTCCCGATGTCACCGGCGGGCGCGCCCCCCGTGCCAAGGCCGCGCACGAGCGGAAAGCAATAGGTCTACGCCGCGCGCAGCATCCCCGCGCGCACGATGAAGTCCTCAATCGATGTCGAGCCGTGGCGGCACGACAACCGCCCTGTTCGTTCAATCGAAGCGGTAACCGACCGTCACGCCCTCGAATCGCGTGTCGACGTTGAACGCCAGTCCCTTCGCCGATTGATTGGAGTAGTCGATGCTGAGCACTTTGAAGCCGGCGACGAAGGCGCTCCCGGATCTGAACTTGCGCGCGAACAAGAGCTGGACGCCCCACGGTGTGTCGGACCCGCCGGTACCGATGTTGCCTTCCACACTCATGCGCCAGTTCTTGCCGATCGGCTGCTCGTGCCGAATGCCGACGAAGTAGTCGAGCCAGCTGTCGTCCCTCTGCGCGGCAGGAAGTCTTGCGGGCCTGATTTCGAGCCCGAAGTCCCAATAGCGCACGCCGAGCTCGAGGCTCAGATTATTCGACAGCTCGTGGAGGTAGCCGCCTTCGACGATCGTCGTGTCGAAGCTCGACTTCGTCACTCCGCCCGTCGCCGTCACTTTGTCGTCCGGCGCGAGCGACAGCCATGTGACGTCGCCGAAGATGCCGTGGCCGGCGTGCATGCCCTCGAAATGCAAGAGCACGACGCCGTCCAGCACGTTTACGATGTCTGAAAACGCGACATCGACGGGCCGCGACGCGGGCCCGAGCGAGACGCTGCCGTCGATCCCGGCGGCCCACAGAAACGGTGTGATCCGCCAGTCCCAGCCTTGCGTCGCCGCGCTCTCGTCGGCCTGCGCGTTGCCAGTCCAACAGACTGCGACTGCTGCGGTCACAACCAGCGCGGTTGCGATGGTTCTAGCTGCGGACGGTGTTTGCGCGCGGGATCTCTTCACTTGACTACCTCGATCACGGGACCTCGACGGCTGCAGGGGATCGTAGAAACGCACGATCGCGTAGTAGCCACTTGCCGGCCATCGTCTGAGGCCAGGTGTCGCTCAGCGCTTAGTCCAGGTCACGAGCCGGCGCCCGAACCTTGCTGCCGGCGACCGCATCACGCGCCTCCACCGTCACCCTCTTCAATCTGCCGGTGAACTTGAAAGGGATCTTGTAGGTCGGGGCAATCGGCGTGCCCCAATCCTCGCCCACGTCGAACGTGTCGTCCGTCGAAAACACGACGGGCACCGTTTTCGCGATTCGGCCTTCTCCGACCTTCTTGCCGTTGACGGACAGCGTGCCCGTGCCACCCTTGCCCAAGCCGCCGCCGTCGTAAGCGAAGTCGAAGCGAATCGTGGACTTCCCCCTCGGCAGCGTCTCCGACGAGGCGATCGCATAGCGCTCGAGGCCGATGTAGTTGTAGTAGAACGTCGGCTTCCCCTTGAGCACCAAGAGCGCATAGCCGCCGGTCTCACCGCCAAGCGTCACCAGCATGCCTTCCGCGTTGGCGTTCGGATTCTCGACCTCGGCGACGAGAGAGAACGAACGGTTCTTGACATCGATGACCGCGTCCTCCGGCAGCCGGACAGTGCCCGGTCCGTAGGTGGCCTTGTCGCCCGACACGAGCGCCGGCCGCTCGGCGCTCAAGAGCTCGGGCACGCTGTCGGCCAACGGATAGACGTTGTACTTGCGCGCCTCGCGCTCGAATACCGCTTGCAACTCCTTGACCTTTTCCGGTTGCTGGGCCGCGAGGTCGGTGGCCTGGCCGAAGTCGCTCCTCATGTCGTAGAGCTCCCAGACATCTTTGTCGTAAGGCGTCCCACCATGGCCGGCGGTCACTCCGTCTGCCCCGTGCCGCGTGCCGGCCCACCAGCCATCCTGATAAATGGCTCGAGTGCCGAGCAGCTCGAAATACTGTGTCGTGTGCCGGTCCTTGGCCTTTGCGTCATCGAAGGTGTAGAGCATGCTCACGCCTTCCATCGGCTTTTGCTCGACGCCGTTGACGCGCTTTGGCTCCGGCACTCCAACAGCCTCCAGGATCGTGGGGACCACGTCGATGAGATGGTGGAACTGACGGCGGATGGTTCCCTTGTCCTTGATGCGCGCGGGCCACGAAACGATCATCGACGTGCTGCAGCCTCCGCCCGACGTCACTTCTTTGCCGTAGGTGAAAGGCGTGGACGTGGCGAAGGCCCACGCAGTGGGATAACTGCCATGCGACTTCGGACTCCCGAAATCGTCGATCTGCTTCACGAGATCGTCGAGCGACTCGGGAACGCCGTTGAAGTAGCTCAGCTTGTTCATCGTGCCGTGCAGGCCACCCTCGGGAGTGGGGCCGTTGTCGCCCGCGAGGTAGATGATCAGCGTGTTCTCTAGATCGCCCGCCTGCTCGATGGTCTCGACGATTCGGCCGATCTGGTAATCCGTGTACTCGACTGCGGCGCAGAACACTTCCATCCAGCGGGCGCCGACTTTCTTGTCGGCGTCGGAGAGCGTGTCCCACGCCGGCAGCGCAGCAGGTCGCGGCGCGAGCTTCGTGTTCGCGGCAACGATGCCGAGCTCTTTCTGTCGCGCGAGAATTCGGTCGCGGAGCTGGTCGTAGCCGTCGTCGAACTTGCCGCGGTATTTCGCAATCCACTCCTTCGGCACGCCGACCGGCGGCTTGTGCCCATTAGGAGCGTAATAGGCGAACCAGGGCTTCTCGGGATGAATCGATTTCTGCCGCTCGATCCAGGCGACAGTCTTGTCGGCCATGTCGGCCTCCAAGTGATAACCCTCCTCGGGCGTTTTCGGTGCCCGCAACGGCGTCGTGTTCTCCCAGAGCGGCGGATACCACTGGCTCACGCCGGGGCCGAAGAAACCGTAGAAGTATTCGGCGCCCATGCCGCTCGGCCACCGGTCGAAGGGTCCGGCCGTCGAGATTTCGTTCATCGGGGTGAGATGCGTCTTGCCGAACCATGCGGTGCCGTAGCCGTTTTGCCGCAGGATCTCGAACACTGTTGCGGCGCTGCGCGGGATCATGGCGTTGTAGCCGGGGAACCCGACCGCGGCCTCCGGAATCGCTCCCATCCCGACGGAGTGAGCGTTGCGCCCGGTGATCAGTGCCGCGCGCGAGGCCGCGCAGACTGCCGTCGTGTGGAAGTTGCTGAAGATCAGCCCTTGCTTCGCGAGACGGTCGAACACGGGTGTGTTGGCCGGCCCGCCAAACCCGCTCACGTGGCCGTAGCCGATGTCGTCACCCATGATGAGCAACACGTTCGGTGCGCCCTTCGGCGCTTTCAGGAGCTCGGGCCAATCGGCCTTCGAATCGTCGTAGGCCGTGTTGATCGTGCCGCGGAACGGCGGAGCAGGAGGCGGCAGAACGGTACGGTCGAGCGCGCCTGCTCCCGGTTGTGTCTGGCTCGACGCTGTTGGCGGCTGTTGGGCTTGTGCTTGCGACGGACTCGTGACGGTCGCGGTCGTAGAGGCCGCGGCTGCCGCTAGAACCGAGCCGCTCGCGAGCAGAAAGTCGCGGCGGTGTAATGCACCGGGAACGCGCACGCCGTTGTCGGGCGAAGTCACGTCGGATGTATTCGCCGTGTCTTGCCCCGGTGCTTGTCGTGGTTTCCGATCATCGCTCATGGTGATTTCCTCTTGATCGATTCGAGCCGCTGCGAATCGTGGCTCCGAAACGCGAGCCTCGAGCGGCCTATTTGACGAGCTCGATCTCGCTCGGCCGCCACGACTTGTCGAAGAACGGTTGCAGCGGGCTGTAGAAGCGCAGCACCGCGAAGTAGCCCTTGCCCGGCGCTGTCTGAACCCAATTGCCGCGCTTCACGCCGGCGGGTTGCGTGGGAGCGAGATAGAGCGTCGTCGATCCGTCCGTGCCCGCCTCGGCGGCCGGCGTCGGATAGCTCTGGCTGCCGGCGCGCGGGTAGCGCTGCGGCGTGTCGAGCAGCGAGCGCGTTTGGTTGTCGTAGAGCGTGAGGGACCAGAACGCGGCGGCGGGGACCTTGGGCGGCAGTGTGAGCTTGTATGTCTTTGCGCCGTCGAACGGATTCTTGGCCGAGTCGGTAAAGCCGATGAGGTACTGTGAGCCGACGCCGGGGATGCGCATGACCATGCCCGGTGAGTCGAGCGTGTAGCCGTAGTAGAACGCCGTGCGCGAATCGAGCGTGCGCGCGCCGGTGGGCGGATAGGGCTTGAGCATGCCGTCGCTCATGAGCTGCGGCGGCGGCGTCTCGAAGAACGCGCCGCCCTCCCAGAGCATGCTGGACCAGCTCGAACCCGCGTAGTACGTCCAATCGGGATGGCTCACGGTGTACTGCCAATTGAGCACGCGCCCGGTCGCGTTGCCGACCGCGGCCGCATCCGTGAGGATTTTCTTCAGGCGCGCATCGGGCGCGAACGGCTTGCCTTTCACGATTCCGATCGCGGCCAGTTGCCCCGCGAGCTCCACGTCGTAGCTGCCGGCCGGCTCGTCCTGCACGTTTTGGTTGATCATCTCGAAGAACGAGTAGTCGTTCGGCGGGATCGTGTTCATCACGCGGCCGCTGGCCTCTACGAATTTCGTCTCGGGAACGGGCGGGTTGGCGGCAAGCTTGACCTTGCCCTCGAGCGCCGACGCGATGCTCGTCCCGGCTGCGCCGGGCGCGTACGGGTAGATCTTGAGCGTCTTCTTGATCGCGTCCACCGTGGGCTTCGGGTCGTTGTTCGCGAGGAAGGCACGCAGCGCGTAAAGAACGTGGGTCGTCTTCGAGTGCGCGACGTAGAAGCCGCCTTCGGGAAGTGGGCCCTCGTAGCCCGGCGGCACGACCAGATACTTGCCGCCCTGGCCTCGGTCCGGCCCCGGATTGCCGATATCGATGATCCACGAGAACCACATGTCGTTGAGCGTGCCGAGGCCGTTAGGCGGCTGCTCGATCACGAGCGGCCCCTTCGACAAGTCGAGCGCGGACAAGTAGTAGACGGTGTCGATGTTGGCCGTGAGGAACAGGGACTTCGAGTCCATGAGCTCCGAGAAGATCACGACGGTGTTGTCCTCGGCGCCGATGTCGTGGAAGCCTTTGCGGATCGCATAGGCCGACGCGCCGCGAAAACTGTTGTTGAACACGTCGAGCGCGCGCGTGAAGTCGAGCGTGTCGCGCACGAGCGCGGCAGTTTGCGCGGTCGGCACGCCGTCCTTGAACTTCAGCGTGCCGACTCGCGTCTGCACCGAGCTCGGCGTGGTGAGAATCGCCGGAATGCTTGTCTTCGACGCCTGCGCGTGCGCGCCCGTAATTGCGCCCAGGCCAAGCAGCGCCGCCGCCGTCATCCGACAACTACGAGTGATCGTGGACACGTTCATCTCCTTTAGAGCTTCTCGAAATACCTGTGAAGAAAATCTTGCGAACGAAGGCAAACGGTTCTTGCATCTAGTGGCAAATCATCGGCATGCCCGCATTGATCCAGCACGCGCCCGCCACCATCGCGCAGACCAAACCGACGGCTCGCCAGAGCGGGTCCTGCCACAGCCGGTTGAGAAGAGATGGACGTGGTGGGTGAGGGACGGCGCGCTCCGGTGCCGCGCCCGTGTGTGCGTTGCCGGGTATCTGCGTCATCGGAGTTGGCTCGCGGCTCGGCGGACGCCGGCTACGCCATAGCACGCGCCGACGACAAAGACGAGGATGCTCACGCCTTGCGCCGCGAGCCACGTGTTCTTGCCGGCCTGTATCGCGTCGAAATAGAAGTTCGGCCAGATTCGGTTGCAGATCGCATAGCCAACGGCGGCTGTCACGAGCTCGGCGATCAGACCGTATGCGCAGAGCGTCTGCGCGATAGGCTCGCGCTTCGCGATGCTCGGCGACGCGCCCTGGATGGCTGCGGCGACATAGCTCAATCCGATCGCCACCATGCCGAGGCCGCCGGTTTTCAAGGTGAGCTCTGCCAGAACTCCCGGACAGCCCCACGGCAGTGTCATGTTCTTCAGGAACGCCGGCCCTATGTCTCCGCTCGCTCCGTGCATGTAGTGCAGGATCGGTATGAAGCCCGTCACGAATCCGGCGATGAATAGGCCGAGCCCCCAATGAATCCATTTCCAGCCAAGCTCGGTGAGCGTGACGTTCGCCTCGTTTCGCAACGTCGTTGCTGCGGCATTCATGTGAAGGTCTCCCAAAAGTTCGACTCGTCGCGGTTCGGTGCGCCTCGTGGCGGCCGCGGGCCTTCAGCTCCGCCTGGTGTTCTCTCCGGTCAGCGCGCGGCTCACGAACCGCTCTCCTCCGAGCGCCGCATGAACGGCTGGCACCAACTCTTCGCCCGCCGAATCCTTCAAAACGTAGCCGAGCGCACCGGCTGCGAGGCCGCGCTCCACGAGCACGGGCTCCGCGTGCACCGTCACCAGCACGATCCGCGCCCCCGGATCGGCGCGCATTATCCGTGCAGCCGCTTCGATCCCGTCGAGCAGCGGCATCGTGATGTCGGTGACGATTGCGTCCGGCGAAAGCCGCGCCGCTGCGCTCACGAGCCCCCGTCCGTCCCCCACGAGCGCGACCACGTCGAAGTGAGACTGTAGCAGCTTACGCAACTGTTCCGCCGTTTCCACATGATCGTCCGCTAGGATTACTCGCGGACGACGTGATGTGGGCTGCGCAGACGACACCGTCCATCTTGGTTCCGGCGTGTGCATCTCGGCGAGGCGCAGAAATGCGTCTCGCAAGTCGGAAAAAACGCGCGTCGCGGGTCCGTGGAATTACGGACCCGGGCGGTGCCGCAACAGCCTACGGCTATTCGAGCGTGAGGCGGCGGTCGAGCGCGTAGCGCACGAGTTCGGCGGTCGAGTGCAGGCCGAGCGTCTCCATCATTTCGTACTTGTGCGTCTCGACTGTTCGCACGGAGAGGCCGAGGTTCGCGGCAATCTCCTTCATGCGCTGGCCCTTCACGATCAAGCGCAGCACGTCGCGTTGGCGAGGGGTGAGCTGCGGCTCGGCTGCGCTCGCGGCGCCGCTCATCTGCGCCATGACGTCTCGTGTCAGGGCCGATGTCAGGTAGACGCGGCCCTTGAGCACGTCGCGGATCGCGGTGACCAGCTCGTCACCCGCCGACTCCTTGAGCAGGAAGGCGGAGGCTCCGTCGCGCAGCGCGGCGGCCGCCAGAGACGCGTCGTGGTGCATCGTGAGCACGATGACCTTGCTGTCGACGTGCTCGGCCCTCAGGCGCGCGAGCACTTCTAGGCCCGTGAGGCCGGGCATGGAGAGATCCGTGACGATCACATCCGGACGAAGCCGCTTTGCGGCGTCGACCAGCGCGTGACCATCGGCCACCTCGCCGACGACGTCGAGGTCGTACTTCTCGAGAATCCGCGAGAGCCCTTCGGTTACGATCGCGTGGTCGTCGGCGAGGAGGACGGTCGTTCGGCGCATGGGGCTCTGGCTCGTCGTGAGTGCCTAAAAAAGACTGTGATCGTGCTGCGGGCGCTCGGCGTTGGGTCTTACGTCCGCTCGAACGGCCGCGCTCGACGGGATTCGCGCGCACACGCGTGTCCCCTTGCTCGGCTCAGCCGTGATGCTGACCGTGCCTCCCGCGAGCCTCACGCGTTCGGTGATGCTGACGAGCCCGAGGCCGTTGCCTTTTTCGAGCGAGCTCGCGACGTCGAAGCCCCGGCCGTCATCCGTGACCGCGATCTCCGCGACGTCGTCCGCGCGCAGCAGGCGTATGTCGGCGCGCGAGGCGCCCGAGTGCGCGATCACGTTGCGCAGCGCCTCTTGCGCGATCCGGTAGAGGCACAGCGCCGCCTCCGCGGTGACGGACCCGAAGTCTCCGTCGGCATGGCAGGCCAACGCGGTGCCGTGCGTACGCTCGAGCTCCGAGCAGTAGGTCGTGATCGCCGGCACGAGCCCGGCATGCCGGAGCACGCTCGGATGTAGATCGTGCGAGAGGTGGCGCACGCTTTGCGCAATGGTCGTCGTGCGCTGCTGGAGTGAGCGCAGATCCTCCTCCAGACCGTCGTCCGCGTTCAGCTCGCTCAGTCGACGCTTGAGACCGCTGAACGCAATTGCGAGACCCGCGAGTTGCTGGCTCACGTCGTCGTGCAAGTCGCGCGCGACGCGCGCGCGCTCGGCGTCCTGGGCCTCGATGAGCCGGCCGGCGAGATGCTGAACCTCGCGATGGCTCCTCTGGAGCAAGTCACTGCTCTCGCGGATCCGCTGCTCGGCTTCCTTGCGTTCGGTAATGTCCACGGTGCAGCCGATGAAGCCTTTGTACTGGCCGAGCTCGTACCTCGGCACGCCGGTGTCCAGGAACCAGCGATAGACGCCGTCGGCTCTGCGGATCCGGTACTCCATCAGCAAGGGCACGCGCTCCTCGACGGCCGGAGCGTAGGTGGCGACGCAGCGTTCCCGATCGTCGGGATGCACTGCGTCCAGCCAGCCTTCGCCGAGCAGCCTCTCGATCGGCATGCCCGTGTACGTCACGCAGTAACTGTTCAAGTAGTCGAGCCTCGAGTCTGGCCGCGTCGTCCATATCATGACGGGCGCGCGCTCCGCGATGATCCGGAGCCGCTCCGCGCTCGCGCCGGCCGCACGTTCGGCGATCCTTCGGCGCGATCGTTGGATCAGCAGCGCGACGATCGCCGCGGCCTGAACCGCGACGACGATCGCGAGCGTGGCTGACAGCGGGGTGAGCATCCTGTCGTCCAAATGCGATCAGAGCGTCACGCTCGGGGAGAAAGGCTGCGCAAGCGCCGTGATCAGCGCAGCGTCGCGGAAGTAGACGTCCGGGAAGAACGAAACGCGGCCGGCCGCGTCCACCTCGGCCGTCCAGTACAGCAGCTTCACCGCGATCGGCTTGTCGAGGATCACGGTCTGCGTGCGCCCCGCGGCGATCAGCGCGTCGATTCGTTCGCGCGGCCATTTGTCGCCGAGCACGACATCGGCGAGCTCGAGCGGATTCTCGACGCGGATGCAGCCCGAGCTGAACGCGCGGCTCTCCTTGTCGAACAAGTCGCGGCTCGGCGTGTCGTGGAGGTACACGAAGTACTCGTTCGGGAACATGAACTTCACGCGACCAAGCGCGTTCGTGGGTCCCGGCCGCTGCACGAGCTGGTACTGCAGGCTCCGCGCGCTCGACCAGTCGATGCTCGACTGCTCGACGGGCTTGCCGGCTCGATCGAGCACGTCGATGTTGCGCGCCGCGAGGTATTGCGGATCGCGCCTGAGCTGCGGCAGGTAGTCCTGACGCAGAATCGTTGGCGGGACCGTCCACGTCGGGTTGAACACCACATAGGTCAGCGTCGACGCGAAGATCGGCGTGCGGCGGTACGGCTTACCGACTTGCACGCGCGAGCGCCAGACGACTTCGCCGCGGCGCACGAGATAGACTTTGAAGCCCGCGATGTTCACGACGAGGAACTCGCTCTCGGGATCGTAGAACACCCAACGCGCGCGCTCGAGGTTCGCGCGGATCTGCTCGATCCGCATCTCGACCGGAACGTTGAGTGCCGCGAGCGTCCCGGGTCCGAGCGCACCGTCGACCGCAAGTCCGTGGCGGTCTTGGAAGTGCTTGACGCCGTCGACGACTGCGCCCGAGTACGACGTCGTCGCGGTGGAGGCGGTCTTGGCGTCGATGTCGCCGGTGATCGCGAGCCGCTCGGCGAGCTTCGGCACGCGCGCGTCCGTCATGCCGGGCTTCAGCGTCGGACCCGTCGGTAGCTGCGGGCCAGCCGCCCGCCGCGGCGAGCTGACGATATTGCGCGAGCGCTTCCTTGAAGCGCTGATAGAGGAACACGCGCGGGAATGGCCGCGTCCGCGAACTCGCGCATCGACGGCGCGTCGATCGCGTGCTGGATCGTGACCGCGGGATCGCGGCCCAGGAGGTCCTGCTTCAAGTTCCAATTCTGATTCAGCGCGACGGGATCGACCTTGCCGAAGCGCAGGTGATAGCCGAGGCGGATCACGCTGTCGGTCAGGATCACGTCGAGTGCCGCGCGCTCGCGCGGCCGGCAGCGCGTCGACGTTCGCGAACGCGGCGCGCGCGGCCCGCACCTGGTCGACATGGTAGTCGCGCGGGTCGAGACCTTCCTTGTAGCTCTCGTCGATCGTCTCGAGCAGCGAATCGATCTGCGCTTGCGTCCGCCAGGTGGGCGTAAACGCGCGCGCTTCGTAGATCCGCGGCAGCAGATTGCGCGCAGCGATCATCACGCCGCCGAGGTCGAGGTCGCCCGTCGCGCGCAGCTGCTCGACGTCGGCACGGATCAGCTCCTCGACCGCGCGTGGCGCGGGCGGCTGCGATGCCGGAAGCGCCGCGCCGCCCTGTGCCGCGCCTGGCTGCGCCGCGGCCTGCGGCGCCGTCGCCGAAAGCAATACGGCAATCAGAGTCGCGGTCGTGGCCGAGAAAGAGGGCGTTCTTGTCGTTCTTAGCACCGCGTAAGGGTAACCCGAGACGCGTGTTTCGGTTTACCCCCTATCCACCGGTAGTTCGATTGCCTATGCTTCGCCCCGAGGTAGGCGCGTCTCCAGGCGGCCACCGAAGAAACAACTAAATAGAAGCATTTCCGGAGGGGACGTCGATGATCAAGCGATTGGGGTTACTCACGCTTTCGCTCGCGTTTTCAGGTGTCGTGTTTGCTCAGAGCGGTCAGGCGGTTCGCGATCAGCTATTCGGCCCGACCGATGCGCTGAAGAGATCCGCGGACGCGGTGCAACGCGAAGGTGCTCGGGCCGCAGGCGTACGCGAGGCGATGAAGCTCTATAAAGAAGCGGGCGACACGCTCGCGAAGGGCAAGGACATCAACAGCGTCAAGGAAGACCTCAGCAAGGCCGACGGGCTGTTCAAGAAATCGACCGACGCCGCAAAGCTCGCGCAGGTCACGTTCGCGGACGCGATCACGGCGCGCACGAGCGCGGAGAAGGCCGAAGCCGCGAAGTATGCGGCGAAGGACTGGGGCAAGGGCGAGTCGACGCTCAAGGATGCGGCCGAGCAGCTCGAAGAGGGCAATCTGAACAAGGCGCAGAAGACCGTCGATGACGCGAAGAAGTACTACAAGTCGGCCGAGACAAAGGCGGTCAACGAGAAGGCGAAGGCAGCGCACAAGTGAGTCCGTTCGCGGACCGCGAACCCTGTTAGGCGAAAGGAGTTAGGAAGATGTCAGTCTCGATGAGGGCAACGTTCGTCTTGCTGGCCGCGCTGGTTCTCGCGCCGGCCGCGTATCGCGGCGAAGCCGAACATCCAGTGGAACAAGGACTACGACTTCTCGCACATCAAGACGTTCGCCTGGCAGGAACCGATGGCGCCGTCGCTCGCCCAGAGCAACCCGTTCATGCACAAGTTCATCCAGGACGAGATCGAGAAGCGGCTCACGGCGTCGGGGCTCATGAAGGCGGCCGCCGGTGCTTCGCCGGACATATTCGGTCACGTATCACGGCTCGGTGATGAACAACGTGCAGCTGCAGTCCGACTCGTTCGGCTACGGGTTCGGCGGTTACGGCATGGGCGGCTGGGGGATGTACGGCTACGGCGCGGCGGGCCCGGTTTCGACGACGACACGCGTCGTCAACTATATGGAGGGCACGCTCATCGTCGACATCGTCGACCCGATGAAGAAAGAGCTTGTCTGGCGCGGCTCCACGACGCCGATCTTGATCTCCGACAGTAACGACAAGACGCAGAAGAACATCTCGAAGGCGCTCGACGCGATGGTCAAGCAGAACAGCAAGCTGCGCGCGCAAGAGAAGAAGGAGAAGGCAAAGGCTGCGCAGTGAGCCCACGACTGCCCGCCGCGCGTTGGGGTCGATCGTCCCGGCTCTAAGTCGCGGTACCGCCGCTCGCGCGCTGCTCGCGGCGTTCTCGCTCTGCTGCCTACAGGCGGCGCTCGCCGAGGAGCCGCCGGCTCCGATCCCATGGGCATACAGCGCGTACTTCGGGACCGGCGTCTACGAGGTCGACGGCGGCGAGACGTCGTATGTGATCCGCGTGGCGCCGAGCTGGCGGATCCGCGAGGGAAGCCTCGACGAGCAGGGGCACCGGACGATCGGTTGGCGAATCCGCGTCCCGATCGCGTTCGGCTTGCACGAGTTCGATACGAGCGATCTTGGTGGGGCGGTGTCGCTCGACAACGTGAGCACGCTCACGGCCGTGCCCGGCGTCGAATTCGACATCCCGATGACCGACCGCTGGTCGCTGCGGCCATTCGCGAATTTCGGCTGGGGTGGCGGAGATCGGCGGCGGCTCGTCCGCCTGGGTCTATTGGGCGGGCCTGAAGAGCCGGGTCACGTTCTCCGCCGACGGCTTCGATTGGGCGATCGTCAACGCGCTCACGTACTCGGGCTACACCGACGGCGCGAGTGCGAACGGCGCGCACACGAGCAGCCGGGTGCTGCCCCTGTTGACCGCGTTCGAGTTCGATCGGCCGATCGAGAAAAAGATAGGCGGCGAGCCCGTGCATCTCTACTGGACACTGGGCTACACGGACTATCTCGCCGACGAGCCGTTGCTGCTCGGCTCGCTCGTGACCTCGGTGCACATCGACGACGAGTGGGAAGTCGGCATGGCGTTCGGCCGCGGCAAGGAGCCGCTGAAACTGTGGCGTCTGCGGTGGGACCGCGTTGGAATCTCGTATCGGTTCAGCAGCGACCATCGATTCCAGGGCATCAGCCTGTCGTTCAGCTCGATATTCGACCGTTAGCGTCGAGGCTGCGGGCGGGCGCGCCGCGTCACAGCTTCCAGCCGAGCGACACGAACGAGCCATAGTCGTTGGACGGCCTCCCGGTCTCCGTCTGTTTGTCGAACGTGTAGTAGAAGCTGAAGCTCCAGTAGAAGTCCTTGAAGATCTCCCACTTGAAGTTCACGTCGAGATTTCCGCGCGGCTCGCGTGAGCCGGACAGCCGCTTGTAGAGCAAGAACTTCGTCGACACGTCGAGCTCGGGCTCGTCGTAGTGGAACCACTCGAAGTCCATGTCGACCAGCGCTTCGGTATCCTCTTGCGTTTCGACCGCACCGTTGACGTCCTCCCAGCTACGGACTAGGCCGCCGCCGAACGCGACGCGGCTCTGGTTCGTGTCGCGTAGCCAACGGCCCACGCCCACGCCAGCGCTGACGCGCCGGTCGATGTCGAGCTCGTCGTTACGCTCGAACTGAGCGATGCCGAACGGGTCCCAGACGCGGTCCGCTTTGAAGCGCCGATAGTTAAAGCCGCTGAATACGCGCGTGCTCGGAGCGTCGCTCTCGCTGCTCGACGTAGAGCCGTCGAAACTGAACGTGATCTGTCTTTTCGCGTCGCGATAGCCGAAGTCATAACCCACATTCGATTGCTCGAGCTTGTTCGCCTTCGCCAGGCTGTAGCCGACGTCGACGCTCATTGTCATGCGATCGATTAGGGTCGACTTTATCGGCGTCATGCGCACGACGTTGTCGATCGGCAAGTCGAGCGTGGTTGTGTCGGTTCGCAGCCGTATCTCGCTCGGCCGCGTCGTCTCGACGAGCGAGCCGTATAGGCGCTCGCCGTCCTCCAGCGCGACCTCGTACGTCGCGGTCGAGTACAACTGCGCGATATCGTCCCACTCGACCTTGATCACGCCCATCGCATCCGTGTCGAACGACACCTTGCCGCGATCGAGCGACTTCACCTCGCCCGTGAGCCGATCGCCGTTCTTGAACAGCATGATGTCGGTCTTGTCGGCTGCGGCGGCCGCTCCGGTAACCGCGATGCCGGCGAGCAGCGCGGCGAGGGCCGTGCGATGGGTGCCACATGCGCGGAGTCGAAGAATCGGACGGCGGCGCATGACCCTTCCCCTCGGATGCGAATGCCGCGGCCAGTCTAGTCGGTTTGCCTTGCCAAGGAATATTCCGGCGAATAGCATTCATCGCATTGGCCATCGCCGGGGAGAGACCGATGCGAACCTCGTTTTTGGCGATCGTTGCGTGTGTGCTGGGTGCTGGCGCAGCACACGGGCAAACGGCTCCGCCGTCCGGCAAGACGCTGGCCGCGACGATGAACGTCTACGCGTTTCCGCAGGCGGGGCAGGCCGCCGACAAGCAATCGAAGGACGAGGCGGACTGCTACACATGGGCCACGAGCAACACGGGCAGTGACCCGTTCGCGCTCAACAAGCAGCAGGCCGCGCAACAACAACAAACACAGCAGCAGGTTCAGCAGGCGAAGGCGGGCGCGCAGGGTGCCGGAGCGAAGGGTTTCGCGGGCGGCGCGGTCACTGGCGCGGTCATCGGCGAGATCGCAAGCGACGATGCGGGCAAGGGCGCGGCCTGGGGCGCCGCGGTCGGCACGGTGGCTGCGCGGCGTCGTGCGCACGCGCAAAGCGAGCAAGCCGCGTCCGCGGCTCAGCAGAGCGGCGCTGCGCAGCAGCAGGCGACTGCCGGGCAGATCGAGAACTTCAAGAAGGCATTCAGCGTCTGCCTCGAAGGCAAGCAGTATCTCGTGAAGTATTAGTCGGGTTGGGATGGCTGGCCGGCGTCTACCGCCGCGCTACTCGACCTTCGCGTTCGTACAGGTCCCGAACACGCTCACGGCGACGCCGTCGCGGGATACGGCCACGGTCAGTCGGCCGGTCCCCTCGTCGATCACGAAGCTGAACGCCCGGCCGCCTTCGATGCCTTGCAAGTAAATCACCCCACCAGCGCGCATCAGGGTCGAGAACGGCGTAGTGCGAGTCTGCTCGCTCGCCTTGGTCGTCTGCATCTTCTTGTTCTTGAGGTCGATGATCAGGAAGTCGGGCACGCCGAGTTCCGACGCGTGCGCCGGGTAGCAGGCCGCATCCTCGACGCAGATCGTGATCTGGCCCGTCGCGCATAACAGCCGGTCGGAGCCCTGCAGGTCGTCAGCAAGCGCAGCTCCGCTCGCCAGCAGACCGACCGATGCCGCCACGGTACGCCTCATGTCGTGCTCCTTCGAGTTGTTCGAACGGCTGCGTGCGCGTAACGCGATAACGATGCGCCAAAGTCCGCGAATTTTCCAGAACGTCGGAATTTCGCCGCTGGGGCGGAAGTGGGGCGCTTCAGAGCATCCGGGGACACCCCGAGGACCGCTCTAGCGCGTCGACACGCCGCCGCCGAAATCGGTTTTGAAGTAGACCAGCCAGCCGTTGTAGCCCCAGTCGAGGCGGCCATTGAGGTGCGGCTTGCTCGCTTCGATGTTCATCGATACGGTGTCGTACGCGAGTCCGACCGCGAAGCGTTTGCCGAAGCCGTAGTCGACGCCGAGGTAGGTATCGGTCAGATGGCCGCCGTAATCGCCCGTCTCGAGGCCGAACCACTGAAACGCGCCCCGCAGGTTCCAGTGCTTGCCGAACCCGTAGTCGCTGCGGAAGCCGACCACCGGCAGCGGGGCCGTGAGTCCCTCGCTGCTGTAGCTGCCGAGCGTCGGCTCGCTGAGCGTGAGCCTCGTTTGCATCACGTAGAGTCCGCCCGTGACGCCGAGATACCAGTTGTCCCGGTTCAAGAACGCGAACGTATAGTCGAGCTTCGTGACCGCGAGGTGATTGTTGGTCGTGACGGCCGTGTTGATCTGGAACGTCTTGTCGTCGAAGTTGATGGTCTCGTCGATCTTGTGCGTCGCGCTGCGCGACAGGTCGAAGACCGACAGATCGATCCGCTGCCGATGCGTGAACCAGAAGTAGCCACCGGCGCGCGACACGGAAGTCGAGGCGTCGAGGCCCAAGTCGCCCTCCATGTCGACGTCGGTCCCGGGATTGCCCGTGTCGCTGTCGAAACGGGCGCTCGTATTGCGGTCCGTAACGAACTCGCCGATCACGATGCTGCCGCGCTCGCGCTCCGACTGGCGGCCCTGCGCGCTCGCCGGCAGAGGAGCGAGTGCAAGGGAGGCGAGCGCGGCGAGAGCGAGAATGAGCGCGGCTGCGGGTGCGGGTCTCTGTACCTTCGCGTCCACGAGCATGCAACGGATCCCTTTGGAAGGTGAGCAGGCCGAAATACCCTGGCGAAAGCGATCATAGAACAGACATGGGCCGGAGTGTGTGCTTTTTTGTAGAATTGCAGCCTTCGAGAAAGAACCAACCAGAATGCGCCGGATTCTCGATAACGTCGTCGTACGTCTGACGATTTATTACACCGCGATCTGGAGCGTCTACGCCGTCTTGCTGCGAGCGTTCCCGTCGCTCGACGACGCGATCGTCCGCGAGCGCGGTCGCGTCGTCACGAAGGCCGCTATCGACGTCGCCAATCCGAGCTCTCTCACGACTCTCACGGTCCCCATCACCGATCCCGATCTGCTCGCGTTGGTCGCGCTCGCGCTGATCGGCGCGTTGCTCGTTGCGTACCCCGTCGCGCTCACCTATCAATGGACGAACGACGCCGAAACCTATCGTCCCGACTTTGGCCGTGCGATGGTCTTGCTGCCGATCGCCGTCGCGATGGCCGTGTTCATCGTCAAGGACAGCCTCGCGCTCGCGTTCAGCTTGGCCGGCATCGCCGCGGTCGTGCGCTGGCGCGCGGCGCTCCGCGAGGCGATGGACGGCGTGTTCATGTTCGTGATGATCGGCATCGGCCTCGCGGCCGGCGTGCAGTTGCTCGTCGTTGCGCTCGTCGCATCGATCGTCTTCAACTTCGCGATTCTCGCCTTGAACCGCAACCGTTTCGCGGACCGGCCGCGACGTGTCGACGGTTGGACGCTCGCGGCGCCCGCCGACGCGCAACCCGCGCCCCGGCGCAAAGTCGTGCTGCAAATCGACGCAGCCGACGCCGCGCGGGTCGAAGAGCGCCTCGCGGCGGTTCTGCCGCTCTGCGCGAAGGAGTGGGCAAAGGGGGGCGCTTCGCCGCTCCCGAACGGCCGCGTGCTACTGGAATACAGAATCACGTTGAAAAAGAAGTCGTCACCGGATCTACTGGTGAGCACGATTACGCGACTGGGCATCTCCGAGATTGGCCGCGTCGCGTTGAAGGCCGAGCACTGATCGAGGCGATCTGCCGGCACAAGAGAAAGAGAAACTCGAGGGAGGGAAACATGATCGGTTCGAACGTTGGGCGCAGCTCGATGAAGGTCGCGACCGTCGCGGCAGCTTGTCTCTGTGTCGGTATCGGCGTGGCGGCGCCGAAGCAGCCGCAAATCCAGACAGGGGCGAATGCGGAGGTCACGGCCGACGGCCTGGTCCGGGTGAAGAAGAGCGTCGCGGACGCCGCGTGGGTGAGGCCCGACTTCGACCTCACGCCGTACACGAAGTTGATGATCGTAAGTGGCGGCGTGGCGTTCAAGAAGGTGAAGCCGGTGAGCTCGTTCCAGGCCCGCCAAGGCGCGAGCGAGTTTCCGATCTCCGAGGAAAGCCAGCAGATGTTCAAGGACATCATGAAGGAGGAGTTCACGGCCGAGCTATCGAAGCTCAAGCGCTATCAGATTGTCGACAAGCCCGGGCCGGACGTGCTCATGCTGGTCGGCGCCGTGGCCGACGTCGTCTCTAGCGTGCCGACCGACGCCGATTCGGCGACGTTCGCTGGCCGCGGTGGCGTGTATCTCACCTCGGTGGGCGAGGCGACACTCATCATCGAGCTCCGCGACTCCGAGAGCAAAGAGGTGCTCGGCAGAGCGGCCGACCGGCGCGCTGCCGAATCGCCGTTCGCGTTCGAGGTCAACAAGGTAACCGCTTGGACCGAGGTGCATCGGCTCGCGCAGGCCTGGGCGTCACTGCTGCGCAAGCGGCTCGAAGAGATCGAGAAGGTCTGACGGCTTGCCACTGAGCAAGTTTTTGCGCTCCGGTGCGCTCGGCGCCGGCGCGGTGCTATTCGTGTCTGGCCATTCTGCGGCGGCGGCCGAAGCCGATTCGGCCGCCGCGCCGTCCTCCGGCTGGCGCTACACGGTGTCCCCGTACGTCTGGGTCGCGACGATCACGGGCGATTTCGGCGCGGACGGAGCGCAAGGCTCGACCGATTCCGATTACTCGTTCTGGGCGCTCGAAAACTTGCAAGGCTATGCGTCGGTGCACTTCGACGCGCGCGCGGCGAAGTGGGGTTGGTTCGCCGACGCGCTCTACGTCGACTACGGCGACGACTTCACGCGCCCGAACCTCACGACGTCGCTTGGCGTCACGGGCGAGATCTACGAGCTCGGCGCCATCTACGCGCTCACGAAGGACTTTGGCTTCGCCGTGCTCGCGGGCGCGCGCGGCATCGACCTCAAGGTGTCCGTCGCGCTGAATCCCGGCAGGGAAGGGGCGGCGAGCAGAGCCATCGCAGATCCGTTCGTCGGCGTCGAGTATTCGCATCCGATCGGCAAGCATTGGTATGTGGACGCGCGTGGCGACTACGGCGGCTTCGGTCTCGAATCGAAATCGCAGACGCACGTGCTGGCCGCGTTCGGTTATCGCTTCAGCGATCGCCTCACCGCGTTCGGCGGCTATCGTTACCTCAAGGTCGATTTCGAGAGCACGCGCGAGGTGCTGCGTCTCACCGCGGCGGGTCCGGGGTTCGGATTCAGCTGGAGCTGGTAGCTCAGAAGCGCTTGTCGACCTCGAGCGGCTGCACCATCCCATTGCGATAGACGACGACGGGCTCGCCGCGATCGACGGTGGTGCCGACATCGGCTCGCCCGGCTTCCGCCCGCATAGGTCACGGTCACGACGCCGTCGACGGCAATGCGCGATCGCCTCAGAAGTTCAGGCGCACTCCCGCCCGAATTCGGGCGCCAATCGTATCGAAGAACACCGGGTTCGTCGGGTAGAAGTTGCCGCCCGGCGCGACCGGCGGATCCTTGTCGAGCAGGTTGTTGATTGCCCAGAACACCTCGAGGCCGTGGCTGTTCGAGCCCTTGCGCAAATCGTACGAGCCCGACCAATTCAGGTAGTACGCCGATCGACACGCTGTTGTCGCTGACCGAGTTGAGCGTCGTGTTGGTCGCGCTGCCGATCGGGCTGTCGAAGTAGGTCGCGTTCAGAGTGCCCGAGCCGATGTAGTGAAGCTCGAGCGTGTTCCTGAACTTGCCACGCGTGTAGGTCGCGAACGCGGTCGCCGCCCAGTCCGGTGAGGTGTTGAAGCCGCCGAACGATGCGACCGGCCCGCTTTGGCCGGCATAGTTGAACGGCGGGTTGCCGAGGCCCGTGTCGATGATCATGTCGTACAGGTTGCTCGCGATCACGCGAATGTTCATGGTGCCTTTGCCGACCATCGGGAGCGTGTAGTCGGCTTCGAGGTCGAACCCGCGCGTCAGGAACGAGCCGATGTTGATCGAGCTCGAGTCGACCGCAGTGATGTCGGCCGTGCCGTCGCCTTGCATCGCGCCGCAAGCCGCTTGGCCGCCTGCGAAGCACGCGTTCACGATCTGTTGCGCGCTCAACCCGCCCGTGCCGCCCGGCGTGATCGCGTCCTTGATGTCGATCTGGTACCAGTCGATCGAGAAGCGAAGGCGGTCGAACGAGAAGACCGCGCCGAGCGTCGTACGTATCGGCCGTCTCGGGCTTCAGGTTCGGGTTGCCGCCCGACGTGCTGAGGAACGCGTCGGGTGCATTGCCGCGCCCACGGGTTATTGACTGCGTTCGGGAAGCCGCCGATCGCCGCCGGCACCGTCGACTCGCGGCAGGAACAGCTCGCGGAATCCTGCTGCGCGAACGTCTTGCGAACGCGTGGCCCGGAAGCGCAGCCAGTCAAGCGGGTCGAAGATGCGCGGACGCTTTCCAGCTCGAGAAGTCGTGCTCTCCGAGGCCTGAGTCGGGTCGATGCTCGTGGCCTCGTGATGCGTCTCGCGCGCGGCGAAGTCCGTGTTGAACTTCTTCACGATCGGAATGTGAATTTCGCCATAGATCTCCTGCACGTCGATCGTGCCGCCGCGATCTCCGCCATAGAGTCAGGAAGTAGTCGTTGTACCAGGGCTGGTTCGCATGATCGTGCGTGGTGTTCGACTTCTCCTGGCGCCACTCGGCGCCGAACGCGCTCGAGATCGCGCCCGCGCCCCAACCCTTCGCGAGGTCGCCGCGGAAGTTCACGCCGGCCGCGTTCTGCGTGTAGCTCGGAGTCTTCGACCAGCGTGCGGAATGCGTAGTCGATCGACGCCCGGGTCGTGTTGCCGATGCCGAAAAAGTTCATCGGCACGCAGCCCGCGGCGCGTGGCGTATACGTGGCGCTGCCGACGATCGTCGCGCGGCACACGACGGGGCTCGTCGGATCGCCGCGACCGAGTGCACGGCGTCGAGCGCCCAGCCGAGGAAGTCATACTCGATGCGCGCCCGGCACGACGCTGCCGACCGCGTTGTTGAACAGCTTTTGATGATTCGTGTTCGTCGCCGTAGGTGTAGTACGCGTCCCAGTCCCAGCTCCCGCCGAGGTCGCCGCTCAAGCCCGGTCACGAAGCGCTGCGTCGTGTTCTCGGTCGTGTTGCTGGCTGAGAAGACGTTCGGGGCGAAGATGCGCGCGAAGAACGCGCCCGTGGCGGCGAAGCCGGGCAACGCGGTTGCCACGGCCGGCGTGATGTACGCGTTGTCGGGCTTGATCACGAACCCGGCGATCGGGCCGAGCCCGCCGTTCGCCGGGTCGCTGACCGCGTCGCTGTGCGCTTGCGCGACCTCGACGAAGAACTTCAGGGAATCGGTGAAGTCGAGGTCCATATGGCCGAGCGCCGAGTACCGCTCGACCGAGGGACGGACGTTGGAGATGCTGTATGCGAGCAGTGTCCCGTCACCGCCGGTGCGTGAGAACACGCCCGGGAACTGACCGGGGTTGTACGGCAGCAGCGCCGTTCCGGCGGCGTTGAACTGCTGCGCGACGCCGCCGAAGGCCGTCATTAGGCCCGTGTCGGACACCGGAAACTTGGCATTAGGCGCCACGACGAAGTTCGGCAAGCCGTTGCCGACCCCGGCCGGAGTGTTGAATCCCCCGTTCGTGCCGACCGACCACGACTCTTTGCACCAGTCGCGCGTATTCGCGCACGGGCCAATGGCGTCCTGATTTTGATACTCGGCGCCGACGATGAAGTGGCCTTTGTCTTTCGCGAAGCCGCTGCCGAACGCGACCGCGCCGTGCGTGTCGCCGCCGTCGCTGTTCGTCGTCTCGCCATAGTCGAGTTGCGCTTTGAAGCCGTCGAGCTTGGTGTCGAGAATGACGTTCACGACACCCGCGATCGCGTCCGAGCCGTACGCGGCCGACGCGCCGCCCGTGACGACCTCGGTTCGGCCGATCAGCATCGACGGGATCAGCGTGAGGTCGATTGCACCGCCCTCGGAGGTCGGGACGACGCGACGCGTATCGACGAGCGTCAGCGTGCGCGTGCCGAAGAACGGATTGAGGCCGCGCAGATTCGCGAGCTGCGAGCCGACGTTGAAGTTGCCGATGCCGACGTTGGTCTCGGTGAAGAACGCCGTGTTCTGGGGCATTTGCCGCAGCACGTCGCCGGTGTTGACGATGCCGAGATCTTGGATCGTAGAGGAATCGATGACGGTGACCGGCTGCGGCGAGTCGAATCCCGTTTGTCGAACACGCGAGCCGGTGACGACGATCTCTTCTTCGGTCTTCTGCTGCTGCTGCTGCTGCTGAGCAGAAGCGGTTTGCGGTTCGCCCGTCAGGATCGCGAGTAGTAGCCCGAGCGAAGCGACAAACGTGCGGCGACAGGCTCCGCCGCGCGCGAGCACGCAATAGGTCGACATGTGATTCCCCCGCTTACTGGTCGAAAAAAACTCCGCCAAGCTCCCGGGGCGATTCGTTGTTTGCCGACGACACGGACGGCTTCGTTGGGTGGTCGCCGGTGCGCCCCCGCCCGGCGAAGGCCTGATATTGACACTCTCCGCGGCAACATGGGAGAGCGAGGTTGGGGTGCAGGGTGCTCCGAAGTGCTCAGGCGAGCGGAGGAATGCGGTATCAAAAAAGAGACATCGCCCTCGGGCGCGGGCGCGCGCGAGGGCGAAAGAGATCGGGTGGCGCGGAATCGAACCTGATGGTTCGGCCGCGCCCCGCGCAACTACTCAGAACGTCACTCGAACGCCTATGCGCAGACGGCGGCCGATCGTGTCGAAGAACACGGGGTTCGTCGGGAACGCATTGCCGCCCGGTGCGACGGGCGGATTCTTGTCGAGCAGGTTGTTGACGGACCAGAAGAGTTGCAGCGACTTACCCTGCTGCTCGGGGCGGAGGTCGTACGATCCAGACCAGTTCAAGTAGTAGGCATCGTCGACGCTGTTGTCGGTGATCGTATTCGGTAGCTTGTTGCTCGCCGCGCCAGGGGGACTCTCGGTGTAGGTTGCGTTGAGGCTGCCGGAACCGACGTAGCGCGTCTCGAACGTGGTCGTGAATCGCTTGATCGCGTAGGTCACGAACGCGCGCGCCTGCCACTTCGGCTGCGTGTTGAACGAGCCGAAGGACGCGACTGGCCCGCTCTGGCCCTCATAGTCGATCGGCGGCGCGCCGAAGCCCGTGTTGACGATCATGTCGTACAGATACGTGCCGATGAAGCGCAGATTGAGGTTGCCGCCCGAGTGCATCGGCACGCGGTAGTTCGCCTCGTAATCCCAGCCTCTCGTCAGGAAGCCCGCGAGATTGACCGCACTCGAATCGATGGCGGTGATGTCGGCCGTGCCGTAGCCGGTTATCCGGCTGCAAGCCGTGCTCGTGCCCCCGCTCGTGTAGCACGCGTTGACGAGCGGCTGGTTGCCCGGGCTCTGCGTGATCGCGTCGCTCAAGTCGATCTTGAACCAGTCGGCCGAGAACCGAAGCTTGTCGAACGACAGGACGATGCCGAAAGTCGCCGTGTCGGCCGACTCGGGCTTCAGAGTGGGGCTACCGCCCGTGGTCGCGTTGAACGTGGTGTCGTTTGCGTTTGCGTTCCACGGATTCGTGACCGGAGTCGTAGATGGCGCCGTGACGCGCGGCAGGAAGAGCTCGCGGAACCCGGGGGCGCGGACGTCTTGCGAGAGCGTCGTGCGAAACCGCAGCCACTGGAGCGGGTCGTAGATCGCGGACGCCTTCCAGCTCGTGAACGTATGGGAGCCGCTGACGGCCGGGCCCGTCGAGCTCGTCGCTTCGTTGCTGGTATCGCGTACCGCGAAGTCGGTCATCAGCTTCTTCGACATCGGCACTTGGACCTCGGCGTAGCCTTCGAGCACGTCGATATGGCCACCGCGATCTAGACCGTAAGAGAGGAAGTACGACGAGTACCACGGCTGGTTCGCGATGTTGTGCGTGGCGTCCTCTTGATCCTTTCGCCACTCGACGCCGGTCGCGAAGCCGATCGGCCCCGCCCATCCCTGACCGAGCGTGCTCCGGAAGTTCAAGCCGAGCACGTCCTGCTTGTATTTGACGTCCTCCTGGAGCGTCCGATACACGTAATCGACGGCCGCCGGATTGGCGCTCGTGTTGCCGAAGATATCGAGGGGCACGCAGCCGGCCGCGTTCGCGCTGAACGTAGGATCGCCCGGTATCGTCGCGCGGCAGACGATCTGGCTAGGATTCGCCGGATTAACCACCGCATCGAGCGCCCAGCGCAGGAAGTCATAGGGCCTGACGGCCGCTCCGGAGAGGCTGCCGACCATGTTGTGGAAGAGCCTCTGGTGGTTGTCGTTCTCGCCGTGCTGGTAATAAGCGTCCCACGTCCACTTCTCACCGAGCTCCCCGTTTACTCCGGTTACGACCCGCACGGTCGAGTTCTCGGTGGTGTTGTTGGCGCTGACGACGGCGGGCATGAACGCGCGGTTCAACTAGCCGCCGTTGGGCAACGCCAGACGTTCAGTCGCGTTCAGAAATGCGTTGTCTGCGGCAATCCGGAGAGTCGCCGGTCCGAGCCCGCCGTTCGCAGGCGAGTTGGCGGAATCGTTGTGCGCGTAAGCGAGCTCCGCGTACCAGCTGAGCTTGTCGCTGAGATCGAAGCTCACGCGACCCAGCGCGGAATAGCGCTCGACGTCGGGCCGGATGTTCGAGCTGTCGTAACCGAGCAGCGTGCCGTCGCCGCCGATGCGGCTCAGCGAAGCCCGACGCGGGCACGCCCGGATTGAACGCCGAGAGCGCCGTGCCGGCGGGATTGAAGGTGAGCGGCGCCGAGGTCGCCGTACACGCCGCGGTCGTGCAAGGCGAAATGATGCCGTTCTCCGACGGCGTCAGCTTCGCGCCCGGCGCCAGTACGAAATTCGGCAGTCCCCCGTTCGCCGGTCGCGTAGGCCGTACGTTGTTGCCGATGCCCCAGGCTTCCTTGCACCAATCGCGGGTCTGCGAGCAAGGGCCGATCGTGTCCTGCTTCTGATACTCGATGCCGAGCATCACGTGGCCGCGATCGTTGTTGGAGAATGCCGGTGCCCCATGCGAACGAGGCGTGCGTGTCGCCGCCGTCGCCTTCGCTCGTCTCGCCGTAGTCGATCTGCGCCTTGAAGCCCTCGAGCTTCTTGTCGAGGATCACGTTGACGACGCCGGCGATCGCGTCGGAGCCGTAGGCCGCCGATGCGCCGCCCGTGACGACCTCGGTCCGCTGCACGAGCATCGACGGGATCAGCGTGAGGTCGACCGCGCCGCCCTCGGTCGACGGCACCACGCGCCTCGTGTCGACGAGCGTCAGCGTGCGCGTGCCGAAAAAGGGATTGAGGCCGCGCAGGTTCGCAAGCTGCGCGCCGACGTTGAAATTGCCGATGCCGACATTGGTCTCGGTGAAGAACGGCGTGTTCTGCGGCAGCGTCCGCAACACGTCGCCCGTGTTGACGATGCCGAGATTTTGGATCTGCTCGTTGTCGATCGTCGTCAAGGGCTGCGGCGAATCGAAGCCCTGCTGACTCACGCGCGAGCCGGTGACGATGATTTCCTCGTTAGCTTGGCTCGGAGTCTGATTTGCGCGTACGCGAGCTGCGCTGCGCTCGCGACGCACGCGAGCAGCGACGAGACAACGGACGGAACGGCGAACACTCTCGCCGAGTGCGACGAATCGACATCTTTTACCCCCCAGGACGGCCCCCATCCCGCAAGAGCCTCAGGCGAGCTGCTTGCGATCGCCGCGAGGCTCATCCCTCCGCGAGACTAGCGGAGCCGCGGCGCGACCTCAACCTCAAGTTGCTTCGTTCGAGCGACTGAATGGCGCGCGGCTGAAACGAAATCGCCCCCGTGGCAGCCAAGCGGCGCACGAGGGCGATGAAGTCGAGCGGTCCGCGTCGCCGAACTCTGGCGGTTCGGCTGCAGCCCGCTAACGCCATTAGGTCGCCGTCGCCTCGACCTGGATCCGCAGCGTCACGCCCATCTTGAAGCCCATCTGCTTGCCGAAGTCGACGCCGAAGTCGTCGCGGTTGATCGTCGTGCTCGCGTCCGCGCCGCAGAATTCCTTCTTCTTCATCGGGTGGTCCTTGCACATGAAGCTGTTGATTTTCAGCGTCACGGGCTTGGTCACGCCGTGCAGCGTCAACGTGCCGTCGACCTCCGTCGGTGAGCCGTTTTGGAACTTCGCGAGCTTGCCGGTAAAGGTCGCGGTCGGATACTTGGCGGTGTCGAAAAGATCGGCTGTTTGCGCGTGGGCATTCAACGCGTCGATGCCGAAGTCGATCGTCTTCATGTCCATCGTGACCTCGACGGTTCCTGTGCTGGCCTGCTTGTCGAGCACGATCTTGCCGGCGGACGAGTTGATCTTGCCGCGCCATACCGACATGCCGCCCATGTGATCCGCCTCGAAGCTCGGATAGGTGTGCTGGGGGTCGATCTCGTAAGTCGCGGGTGCGGCCGCGGCGGCGCCGGCGAACGCGCCGCACGCGACGCTGAGCAGGGCGGTTACAAACGACGTTCTCATCGGGTCAGTCTCCTTGTCTCAATAAATGTTAAGTGGTCCTTCGATCGCGGCGAATCGAGCCGCGGAACGCCTGGTGAACCTAGGTGAGCGACACCGCCTATGCGACCGCCGGCTCGCCGCTTCGGCGGCGCGCCGGGCCGACAGGATTAGTTTCAACACCCCCGAGCGTGGCGGCGATTGTAGCAGCCGCTCGAGCGCTCTCTATCCCGAATCGAGCGCAGCATGCGTGTCGTGCGGTGCGCCGAATCGAGTCACGCGAGCGCTCGCGAAACGCTCATGCCTGGAACGGCGTCTCTCGCTATAGCCGAAAAAACATAGCGTCAACAGCGAGTTGACCGTTGCACGGCCTCACGAATTCGCCGAGACTTTTGGCTCTTGCTCGCTCCACACGCTTCGAATTGCACCGCTCAGGAGGCTCGAATGTATCGGCTCAACGTCAATGGGCAATCCTACGAGGTCGGCGACGACGTCGACCCGAAAACGCCGCTGCTCTGGGTACTGCGCGATACGCTCGGCTTGGTCGGCACGAAGTACGGCTGCGGCGTCGGTCAGTGCAGCGCATGCACGGTGCATCTGAACGGCACGCCGATTCAGTCGTGCCAGCTGCCGCTCGAGACGGTCGCGGATCAGAAGATCACGACGATCGAGGGCCTCGCCGGACCCAACGGCCAGCTCACGCCCGTGCAGCAGGCCTGGATCGAGGAAGATGTCCCGCAGTGCGGCTACTGCCAGGCGGGTCAGATCATGCGGGCGACCGCGCTGCTCGTCGCGCGTGCCGAAACCGACGGACGCGCAGATCGACAACGACATGGCGGCGAACATCTGCCGCTGCGGCACCTACACCCGAATCCGCAAAGCGATCCATAACGCCGCCAACAAGATCGCGAAGGCCGGAGGGGCGTCATGAGCGCGAACGACTTCCAACCCGATCCGTACGTCCCGCCGTATTTGCAGGATCTCGAGCGCGCGCGCTTCGAGGCCGCGAAAGTCTCGCGCCGCAACTTCATCAAGATCACCGGTCTCGCCGGCGGCGGCCTCGTGCTCGCGATGGGCTTGGGGCCGACGGCTCGGAAGGCGCTCGCGCAGGCGAAGCCCGCTGACGCGACGTCGTTCGAAGCGAATCCGTTCGTGCAGATCAAGGCGGACGGCACCGTCGTGCTGTTCGCGAAGAACCCCGAGGTCGGTCAGGGCGTGAAGACGTCGCTGCCGATGATCGTCGCCGAGGAGCTCGACGCGGACTGGAGCAAGGTGCACGTCGAGCAGGCGGTGATCGACATCAAGCTCTACGGCCCGCAGGTCGCGGGCGGCTCGACCTCGACGCCGACGAACTGGGACCTCTTGCGCCGCGCCGGCGCCACCGCGCGCGCGATGCTCGTGACCGCGGCCGCGCAGACGTGGAAGGTTCCGGAGTCCGAGATCACGACGCAGAAGTCGGTCGTCTATCACCGCGCCTCGAACCGCAGCTCGAGCTACGGCGAGCTCGCCGCGGCCGCCGCGGCTCTGCCCGTGCCGAGCGCCGATTCGGTGCGCTTGAAGACGCGCGCGGAGTACAAGCTGCTCGGCACGCGCGTGACGGGCGTCGACAATCCGAAGATCGTGACGGGCCAGCCGCTGTTCGGTATCGACGCGCGGATGCCCGGAATGCTGTTCGCGAGCTTCACGAAGGCGCCGGCGATCGGTGCGCGCGTGAAGAGCGCGAATCTCGATCAGATCAAATCGCTGCCGGGTGTGAAGCAGGCGTTCGTCGTCGAGAAGCAGGGCGACCCGATCGCGTTCGGTCCGGGCGCCGCGGCCGTGTCGTCGGGCGTCGCGATCCTCGCGACCACGACCTGGGCCGCGTTCCAGGCGAAGAAGCAGCTCAAGATCGAGTGGGACGAGAGCGACGCGTCGAAGGACAGCTGGAAGGGCGCCGTCGCGGACGCGAAGAAGATCGCGACTCAGCCCGCCGCGCAGACGCTCGGCGAGGCCGGCGACGTCGAGGCCGCGTACAAGAGCGGCAAGACGGTCGAGGCGATGTACACGATCCACTACGTGTCGCACGCCGACCTCGAGCCGCAGAACTGCACGGCCTGGTACAAGGGCGACAGCATCGAGATCTGGGCGCCGACGCAGACGCCGCAGGCGGCGGTGGACGCGGTCGCGGCGCTGCTCGGGCTGCCTAAGGAGAAGGTCACGCTGCACCAGCTGCGCGGCGGCGGCGGCTTCGGCCGGCGACTTGCGAACGACAGCGTCTGCGAGGTCGCGGCGGTGTCGAAGCAGGCCGGCGGCGTGCCCGTCAAGGTGCAATGGATGCGCGAAGACGACATGACGTTCGACTACTACCGGCCGGGCGGCTTCCACTCGTTCAAGGCGGCGGTCGACAAGAGCGGCAAGCTCTCGGCGTATCAAAACCACTTCATCACGTTCTCGCGCGACGGCAAGAACCCGATGACGGCGGCCAACATCGCGCCGACCGAGTTCCCGGCGCCGCTCGTCGCGAACCAGCGCATGCTGCAGACGATGATGCCGTCGAAGATCCCGACGGGTCCGTGGCGCGCGCCGGGGTCGAACACGATCGCGTTCGCGGTCCAGAGCTTCCTGCACGAGTGCGCGGCCGCGGCGAACCGCGACCATCGCGACTTCCTGCTCGAGGTGATGGGCGCTCCGCGGATGGCGATCGCGGGCAACGCGCGCTCGCTGAACACGGGCCGCGCGGCCGACGTGATCAAGCTCGTGACGGAGAAGGCGGGTTGGGGCAAGCCGATGCCGAAAGGCCGCGCGCTCGGACTCGCGTTCCACTTCAGCCATGCGGGCCACTTCGCCGAAGTCGCCGACGTGAGCGTCGACGCGAATAAAAAGGTCACCGTCCACAAGATCTGGGTCGCGGCCGACATCGGGCCGATCGTGAACATGAGCGGCGCCGAGAATCAGGTGCAGGGCTCGGTGATCGACGGGCTCAGCACCGCGATGGGTCTCGCGATCACGTTCGAGAACGGGCGCGTCGAGCAGACCAACTTCGACAAGTATCCGCTGATCCGGATCGACAAGGCGCCCGAGGTCGAAGTGCACTTCATCCAGTCCGACCATTCGCCGACCGGTTGCGGTGAGCCGGCGTTCCCGCCGGCCGCGCCTGCGATCGCGAACGCGATCCATACGGCGACCGGTCGGCGGATCCGCACGCTCCCGTTCCGGATGGAGGGCTATTCGATCTAGCGCGCGGCGCTCGAGCACATCGAACGAGGCCGGGCGCCGCCGCTGCCCGGCCTTTTTTTTGCGCGCGAAGCCGTCCGTCGATCGAAGCCGTTCGAGCGCGCTCAGCGCCGGTTGTCCGTCTCGGTGCGCTGTCCGACGCGGATGATGTCGGCGATGTGGCCAAGCTGCACGGCCAAGTGGTCGATCACGTCGTCGATCGACAGCACGCCGATCAGGGCGCCGGACCCATCGACGACCGGCGCGCGGCGCACGCCGGCGCGACGCATTTCGCGCAACGCGTGCTCGACACCGTTGTCTTGGTGAACCGTGAGCAGTTGCGCGCTCATCGCGTCCCCGACGGTGACCGCGCTCGTGGCGACGCGTTTCGCGACGACCGCGATCACGATGTCGCGATCGGTGAGGATGCCGACCGGGATGCGGTGCCCCGCACGCTCCTCGACGACGATCAAGTCGCCGACATGCTCTTCGCGCATGCGTGCTGCCGCATCGATCACGCCGGCGTCGCGGTCGATCGTCGCGACGTTATGGTTGCAGAGTGCACGGACGGTCATTCAGGTTCTCCTTCGAGCGGCGGAGTGCGCGCGAGCCGATTCCGAGGGTGAAGGCCGGCGCGTGGCTAGCGGACGATCTGGGGCTCCTCCGATAGTCCCTGCTCGTACGTGCTCCAGCCGGAGTTGATGCCGTATGGGGCGCGTTGAAAGACGGCCTCGATTCGCCGGATCTGGCCGTTCTCGACTTTGAAGAGCTCGGCAAGCTGCCATGTCCAATTGATGTTCTCGTGGTCGAAGAATGCGAACGAGAACACCACGCCGTGCTCGCGGTCGACGGCCACGAAACGACGATCGCGGATTCTGGACACGATTCCCTTGAGAGATTCTTCGAACTGCTTCTTGCAGCCGCGCTTCACCGTCTCTCCGCTGGCCGGGTCGCGCTGCGGAATGTTCGTGGTCTGCATTCCGTTCTCGAAGCGGTCGCAGTCGGCGGTGAATGGGTAGTAACCCTTGCCGTCGTTGCGCTGCAAGCCCGCGAAATAGTAATTCGCAGTCTTGATCATCTCTTCGCGCGAGGGCCGCTTCGCCTCGGGAATGACCTCGGCGAAGATCGGGTTCGGCGCGCCCATCTTCTCGACCGCCTCGCCGGTCGGTGGGAAGCGCGGCGGCGGCGTCGCTGCGGCCGCCGCGCCGCCAAGCGGCGTCTCGGGTCGGATAGCGAGCTGCTCGACCTCCGTGATGAGGTTCTTGACGATCTTGAGCCGCAGCGCGAAGCCGACGAGCGCGCCGTCATTCGGGTTGCTGCCGCCCTCGCGCACGGTGCCGATGAACGCAACCTGCTGCGCCTCGACGTCGGGCACGTAGAACTTGTACGTCCCTTTCCCCGACATCCGGAACCAGAGACCCTCGTTGCCGAGCGGCAGGCGTATGCCGTTCTCCGTGAACTTCGTGTCGCGCGCGAACAGGTCGGATCCCACCGTGTGCGCCTGCATCGCATCGAGGTAGCGATCGACGAATCGATTCAAGCACGCTCGGTCGCACGCGACGGGTGGTCTGGGCTGCGCGGTTGCGGAAACAACCAGCGCCCCGCACAGGAAAAGTCCGGTCAGTACGGCTTTCATTCCTTTTTCCTCTGGCCTGCGACGAGCGCACGCACCTCGCGCTCGAGGCGGCCGCTGATGTTGAGGGCCGCGCGTCCGTCGGTTACCGGCTCGCGCAGAGTCAGCGGTGCGCCGAATTGCACGCCGAGAGGCAGGAGCCGCGGCCAGCGTCGCTGCTTCGGCAATGCTTCGAACGTGCCTTGGATCGCGGTCGGTAGCGCGGCCGCCTTCGTGTCGAGCAGCAGCTGGCCGATTCCGCCGAAAAACGGTCCGACCTCGCCGGTCGGCGATCGTCTTCCTTCGGGGAACCAGACGATCGAGTAGCCGCGTTGCATCAGCGCGCGCGCGGTGCCGATCGCGCTCGCGAGGTCGCGGTCTGGATCGACGGGCATCACCTGAGTGGCGCGGCTCACGAAGCGGGTGATGGGGCCGGTGTGGAGGACGCCGACCCAGCCCGCCCAGAACGTTTTCCTGCAGCCGGCGCCAGGGCAACGCGGCGGCGAGCGCGAGCGGATCGAGATAGCTCGCGTGATTCGGGACGATCACGAACGGCTCGTCGCCCTGCACATTCTCGAGTCCCGCAACCTTGACGCCGAACAAGACGCGCATCAGTGGGCGCACGAGGCCGAAGATCGCCGCGCCAACGCAGCGCATCGCGAAGCCGGGCATTTTGACCTCGGCGACCTGAGCGGTCGCCAGCGCGGCGCCGGCCGGCAGAAGTTTCGCGGACTCGATCTCGACCAGCAGGTCGCGCAGCGTGAGGATCCGGCTCACGGCTTCGCCCGTGAGCGTGACACGAAAGCGCTGCTCGATCTCGGTCGTGAGCGTGACCCATTCGAGCGAATCGATCTGCAAATCGAGCTGTGGGCTCGTGTCGAGCGTGAGCTGCTTGTCCGGGTAACGCGCGACGAGCCACTTCCAGGCCGCTCCGCCGCGCTCCGTCGCGAGCAAACGCACGTCCTCGGCCGACGGCTCGGTGCTCGCGGGCTTCGAATCGGCCGCGGCCGCGCGCTTGTAGAGCTCGGGCAGGAGATGACGGCGCAGCTTGCCGAGCTGCGTGCGCGGCAAGGCCGACCGAGCGACTCGATACGCGGTGACGCGCTGGTAGGGCGGTAACCGTGCCCCGACTTCCTCGAGCTCCTCGCGCAGCAGCGTTGCTTGACGGATCGCGCCGCGCTCGCGGATCGCACGCTCGTCCGGAACGATCAACGCGACGAGACGTCCGCCTTCCTCGAGGACCGCGACCTCCTTCAGCAGCGCGACGCCGGTATATTGCTTCTCGAGCGCCTCGGGAAACACTTTCTTGCCGTCGGCGAGCACGATCAGCTCCTTGCTGCGGCCGACGACGCGCAGGAACCCCTTGCGGTCGATCCAACCGAGATCGCCGGTTCTGAAGAAGCCGTCCGCCGTGAACGCATCGGCCGTCGCTTCCGGATTGCCTCGGTAGCCGGTGAAGACGTTCGGGCCGCGCGCGACGATCTCGCCTTCGACGCGGCCGTGTGTCGGCTTCGCGGCCTCGGCATCGCGCTCGGCGGTGACGGGTCGAATGTCGATCTCGACGCCGGGCAGCGGCCGGCCCTCCGTACCGATCTGCGAGTGTGCGCGATCGTTGAACGTGAGCACGGGCGAGGTCTCGGTGAGGCCATAGCCCGTGAGCACGGTCCAGCCGAGGCCCTCGAGGCGCCACGCGAGCTCGGGGTCGAGCTTCGCTCCGCCGCAGCCGATCAGATCGAGCCCCCGGCCGAGCCGCTCGTGCACGGGGCGAAACAGGCGCTTGCCGAGTCGTGCGCCGGTCGTTCGGCGGACCGCGATGCTGAGCCCCAGCATCCTGAAGAACAGCTTCTTCGCGCGGTCTCCGCGCTGCGCGACCGCGGTTTGCACGCTATCCCACAGCGCCTCGCAAAGCCGAGGCACCGCGAGCAGCGCCGTCGCGTCGCCGGCACGAGCGGCGCCGGTAATCTCGGGGCCGGAGATGCCGGACGGAAACACGACGGCCGCGCCTTTGAGCAGCGCCGTCACGAGCCCGACGGTGAACGGGTAGGTATGGTGGAGCGGCAGCGGCAACAGCACGCGGTCGTCGGCGACGATCAGCTTCTGACCGCGCAGCGCGGCCGCGTTGGCGGCGAGGTTACCGTGCGTCAGCGGGACCGCCTTCGGCACGCCGGTCGTGCCCGACGTGTAGAGGAGGGCCGCCACGTCCTCCGTCCCGATCTCGGGCAACGCCTCCGCCGCGTCGGCGGGCTCCGGCCAACGCTCTTGCGTGTCCGTGTCGGCCCGCTCGATCGGCAGCGTTCGGTAGTTGCGGCCGAGCTCGCGCAGCTCGTTGCGATGGGAAGCCGTCGTGATCAACAAGGCCGGCGCCGCGTGCTCGATTATTTCCGCGGCGGTCGTGGGCATGTTCTGCTGATCGATCGGGACGACGATCGCGCCGGCCCGTACCGCGCCGAAATAAGTGATCACCCATTCCGCGCTATTCGGCGCCCACAGCGCGATGCAGTTGCCGCGACGAATTCCAGCCGCGAGCAACCGCCGCGCGGTGTCGAAAATACGTTCGGAGAGCTCGGCGTAGCTGAGCTCGCTAGGCTTGCCGTCGTGGACGACGATCAGTGCGGTGCGAGCGGCGTGCGCCGAGAGCCCGGCGACGACGTCGCTGAGCGTCGCCGGAAAAGCGGGTCGGGATTCAGAGGTCGCCGGGCGGACCATTCGGTCTTGGCGAGATCGGCTCAGGATGAACGCCGCACCGGCACATGATCTTGATCAGCTTCGTATTGTCGACGATCGCAGGATCATACTCTATCGACCTAGGTCCCGCGGAGCGGTATAGCGCTCCGCGAGGCCGAGCGCGTCCGCGACGGCGCGATACGTGATGCGGCCCGCGCGCGTGTTGACACCCTTGGCGAAACCGGCGTCGTCTGCGGTCGCCGCGATGCCGCGATCGGCGAGCATGAGCGCATACGGCAGCGTCGCCTCGGTGAGCGCAAGCGTCGAGGTTCGCGGATAGGCACCCGGCATGTTGGTCACGCAATAGTGTGTAACGCCATGCGCGACGAACACCGGATCCGAGTGCGACGTCGGGCGCGACGTCTCGACGCAGCCGCCCTGGTCGATGCTGACGTCGACGATCACGGAGCCGGCCGGCATCCGCTTCACCATCTCGGTGCTCACGACATGCGGTGCGCGCGCGCCTCGGCGCAGAACGCCGCCGATCAGCACGTCCGTGTCGGGCAACTCGCGCGCGAGATTCCCCGCCGTCGACGTGACGTAGCGAACTCGCGCGCCGGGTCGCTCGAATTCGTTTGCGCGTTGCGGGGTTAGCCCGAGCACGACCACGGACGCGCCGAGCCCGCTCGCCGCATCGCACGCGTGCCGCCCGACCACGCCGTCGCCGACGATCACGACTTTGCCGTGCGCGCCCCCGAGCACGGTGCCGAGCAGCGTGCCTCGGCCGCCGTTGAACTTGGCGAGGTAGTAGGCGCCCATGAGCGGCGCCATCGCGCCGGCGACCGCGCTCATCGGCGCGAGCAACGGCAGGCGGCCGTGAACGTCCTCGATGGTCTCGTACGCGATCGCGGTCGTGCGGCTTTCGAGCAGCGTCACGGTGAGTGACAACGGCGCGCCGGCGAGGTGAAAGTAGGTGAAGACGACCTGGCCACGCAGCCGCGGATACTCGTGCTCGAGCGGCTCCTTCACCTTGATGACGAGGTCGCGATCCCAAGCCTGCGCCGAGTCGCCGAGCGCCGCGCCCGCCGCCGTGTAATCGGCATCCGCGAAACCGCAGCCCGCGCCGGCGCCACGCTCGATGACGAGCTCGTGCCCGTGCCCGCGCAACGCGGCCGCGCCGTGCGGTGTGAGGCCGACGCGGCTCTCGTTGTCCTTCGTCTCTTTAGGTACGCCGATTCGCATGCCGGGGCTGACGTGGGTGCGGTGGGACACTGCCGACGCGAGCGGCTTTCGACGACCGACGTCCGTGTCCGCGCTCGTCTAGGGGTGACTATTCCGAGCCGTACCGGTCATCGTCGCCGTCCTTGTCCTCGTCCTCGTCAAAGTCGTCGTCGTCTTCGTCTTCGTCCTCTTCCCAATCGTCGGCCTTGCCGGCGTCGCGCTCGCTCCATCGGCTTGCGCGCGGCTGCTCGTCTTCTTCCTCGTCCTCGGTCTCCGCTTCGGGCGCCTCGGCCGCCTCGAGGTCGAGATCGGACCACGCGTCGAGCTCGATCTCGTCCGCTTCGCCGTTCGAGTACTTAATTTGGACGACCTCACGTTCCTCGTCGATCGCGACGACGCGGAACTGCTCGTCGAGATCGGCGTCGAGGTACCACTTGCCGACGGTCGGCTCCAGTTGATTCATGGCTGCATATTCTCCCGGTGATCAGGTTCGACCCGTCGCCCAGACGCCGCGCTCGCAGCGCAGGCGTGCGGAGCCGCTTCGGGGAGCTCTCGAGCTCGAGTTTGGGGCGCCGAGCTCGCGGGTATTTGCGGGCATAGGTCCCTCCTCAGTGGCAGTGCAGTTTATCAAAGCAGGTTTTTGCGGGCGCGCGCCACCCCAGGCGCTCGGCGACCCGTAGACCTAAAGGTAGGGCGAGAACAGCCATGCCGCGCCGTCGAGAAGCTTCGTCCGCAGCGCGCGGCCATCGACCTGCTGCACCGTGATGCGCGTCGAGCGCGCGCGCACCTCCTCGAAGTGGGCCGACAACTTCGCGACGAACGCGGGATCGTACACTTCGACGTTCATCTCGAAGTTCAAACGCAGGCTGCGCGGATCGAGGTTGGCAGAGCCGATCTGGGCATAGTCCTCGTCGACATAGAACAACTTGCTGTGCGCGAACGGTCCGGGCTGATAGTAGATCCGCACGCCGCGCTCGAGCAGCTCCCAGAGCATGTGACGCGTGGCGCGATGGACATACGGCAGGTTGTTGTGCGCCGGTAGGATCACGGCCACGTCGACGCCTTCGAGCGCCGCGGCTTTGAGCGGGGCTAGCAGCTCGCGAGGCGGCAGGAAGTACGGGGTCATGATCGCGACGCGCCGGCGCGCGGAGCCGATCGCACCGACGAGCAGCTCCGTGAGGCGATCGTGCGAGCGTTCCGGGCCATCGGCGATCGCACGGCACTCGGCGCGGCCCGGTAACTTGGCGTGAGCGGGTGCGGCAGTCGTCGACTCGCCCGTGACGAAGTGCCAATCCCGCAGGAACACCGCTTCGATCTGGGCGACGACCGGACCGGCGACCTTCGCGTGCAGGTCGACGAGTCTATGGTCGTCGGTGCCGAGGCCGCTCTCCCGGATGTTCGTGCCGCCGGTGAAGCCGATCCAGCCGTCGACCGCGAGGATCTTGCGGTGATTGCGCAGATTCACGCTGAACAGCGGCGGCCACAAGCGCGGCGGCAAAAAGCGCGCGACGCGGACGCCTCGTTGCTGCAACAGCGTACCCGCGCGAGGGCTGGAGTAGAGCTCGCCGATCCCGTCGAGCAGCACGCGCACGTCTGCGCCGCGCGCGGCCGCGTCCGCGAGCGCCGCGACGAACTCGCGCCCGAGCGGACCGGTGTCGAAGATGTACGTCGATAGGAACACGCGCTGCTGTGCCGCGCGGATCGCATCGAGCATCGCGGGGAAGGTCTGGGCGCCGTCGTGCAGCAGTTCCACCTCGTTGCCGGTCGTGAGCGGCAAGTGTGTGATGGCGTGGCCGAGCCGGCCGAGCGGCTCGAGGCCGACCGGCGGTGCGCCGACGTACTCCGTTGGACACACCTCGACGGGATGACGCGTGAGCAGCTTGCGCGCCCGCGTGCGGACGCGATTGATGCCAAAGAGGTAATAGAGCACCGCTCCCGCGAGCGGCAACGTGAAGCAGAGCGCTATCCAGCCGAATGCGGACTGCGGCCGCCGCTTGTAAAGCAGTGCGTGCCCCGACGCCGCGACGGCCGCGACGAGTCCCCCGGCGGCGAGCACGGTGCCGGCCAGCGCCATCCCCAGCATGGCGAGTTGTGTAACATATCGACCACAGCTCGGCCAGCCGCGCCTCCGTGACCACGGCGGCACGGGCCGTCCGGGGCGTCCCACTCACTCAACACGGATGGAGTCGTAGCGATGGCTGACAATGACCGTAAACAACCGTTCCTCACCGACGTCAAGACGTTACGCAAGCGCGCCCGCGAGCACATCGAGCAAGGCGCGGTCACTCAGGGGTACACCGCCGACCGCGAGACGGTTCTCAAGCTGCTGAACGAGGCGCTCGCGACCGAGCTCATCTGCGTGCTGCGCTATCGGCGCCATTACTTCATGGCGAGCGGCCTAGAGGCGCAGAGCGTTGCGGCCGAGTTCCTCCAGCACGCCAACGAGGAACAAGGACACGCGGACCAGATCGCAGCACGGATCGTCCAGCTCGGCGGCGCGCCGAACTTCTCTCCCGATGGCCTGTCGACGCGCTCGCACGCCGAGTACGTCGAGGGCACCGACTTGATCGACATGATCAAGGAAGACCTCGTCGCGGAGCGCATCGCCATCGACAGCTACCGCGAGATGGTCGCCTACTGCGGTAACGAGGACCCCACCACCCGGCGGATGCTCGAGGAAATCCTCGGCGTCGAGGAAGAGCACGCCGAGGATCTCGTGAGCATGCTGCAGCGCCTCAGCGCGTAATCGAAGCGCAGCGATCGAGCGGCGGCCGCCGTGGAATTCAAAGACTATTACGAGATCATGGGCGTCGCGCGCGATGCGTCGGCCGACGAGATCAAGCGCGCCTACCGCCGGCTCGCGCGCAAGTTCCACCCCGACGTCAGTAAGGAGAAGGACGCGGAGGCGCGCTTCAAGGAAGTCGGCGAGGCGTACGAGGTGCTCCGCGATCCCGAGAAGCGCGCGGCGTACGACCAGCTCGGCCGGCGCCCGTCCGGCGAGGAATTCAGGCCGCCGCCGAACTGGAACTTCGACTTCGAGGGCGAGGATCGCCCCGGCGAGCACAGCGATTTCTTCGAGCAGCTGTTCGGCGGCCTCGGCGGGTTGCGCGGCGGAGGCGGGCGCACCGGCCGCGGCGGGTTCCGGAGCCGCGGATTCGACACGCATGCGCAGGTCGACATCACGCTCGAGGAGGCGTTCCACGGGGCGACGCGCACGCTGTCCTTGCAGCGTGTCGAGCGCAAGAACGGCAAGCTCGAGCCGCGCGTCCAGCAGCTACAAGTCAAGATTCCGGCCGGTGTCGTCGACGGGCAGCAAATCAGGGTGCCGGCGCAGGGCGAGCCCGGTGTCGGCGGCGAAGCGGCGGGCGATTTGTTCCTACAGCTGCATTTGCTACCGCATCAGTTTTTCCGCGCCGAGGGCCGCGACGTCTGGCTCGACCTGCCTGTGACGCCATGGGAAGCGGCGCTGGGCGAGACGGTGCGCGTGCCGACGCTGGCCGGACGTGTCGATCTCAAGATCCCGAAGGGCTCGCAGACGGACCGCCAGCTGCGCTTGAAGGAACGCGGCTTGCCGGGCAGGCCGCCGGGCGATCAGTTCGTCGTGCTCAAGGTCGTCGTGCCCGCGGCCGACAGCGCGGCGCGCGAGGCGCTGTACAAACAGATGGCCGACACGATGGCGATGAACCCGAGGGCTGCGATGGAGGGCGGACGATGACGGAGCCGATCGACGTTCACCTGCTCGACGAGACGGTCGAGTTCAGTCTCGCGGACGTTTGCCGGATCTGCGGCGTGCACGAGCGGCTCGTCGTCGACATCGTCGAGGAGGGCGTCGTCGAGCCGGTCGGCGACGTCGGCGCGTGGCGCTTCACGGGCATCGCCATCATGCGCGTCCAGCGCGTGCTTCGGCTCCAAGAGGAGTTCGAGGTGAACCTCGCGGGCGCTGCGCTCGCGCTCGAGCTGCTCGAGGAAATCGAGCGGCTGCGGCGCGGCGGCCGATAGGGGCCCGGGCGCGCTTCAGCGCTTGGCGGTGCGGAACTCGCGATCGGCCTTCGCCGCGAGGAAGAAGTCCGACTCGGTGAGGCCGTCGATCTTGTGCGTCCAGATCTCGACCTCGCAGCGGCCCCAGCCCACATGCAGGTCGGGGTGATGTCCCTGATCCTCGGCGATGTCGCCGACGCGGTTCGCGAACGCCATCGCGGTCGCGAAGTTCGAGAACGGATAGCTGCGCTGCAAGTGCCCCGCGGCGTTCAGCGCCCAACCGTCGTCGAGCTGCTCGAGCAGCTCCGCGATGCGTGCGGGCGCCAGCGGCGGCACGCCGCCGCGGCAAGGAATGCATTGGTTGTCGGCGAGCGCCATGTTCATACCTCCATGTGAGTAGTTTTAGGACGCGTCGGTATCCGCGGCGAGCGGTTGCTCTGCATGGCCGTCACGAGCCTCCGTAGACGTTCGGGTCGTGGCGCTCCATGAAAGTGTCGGGTCTCGCGAGCGGCGTGAAGCCCAACTTCAAATAAAGACCGTGCGCGTCGCGCGTGCCGAGCATCCACCGCCGCAGCCCTTGTAGCTCGGGGTGCTCGAGCACGCATCTCACGAGCCACTTCGCGAGGCCGAGGCCGCGAAACTCCGGCAGCACGAAGACGTCGGCGAGGAAGGCGAGCGTAGCGCGATCCGACACGACGCGCGCGAAGCCAACCTGCCGTTCGGCCTGGAGCAGCGTGAAGCAGAGCGAGTTGCGCAGCGACCTATCGAGCGTCGCGCGCGGGATGTTCTTCGCCCAATACGACTCGGTCAGGAAACCTTCTATGACGTCGCGGTCGAGCCGCGCGGGGTCGTCGCTGACCGTGAACTCGTCGCGCGTCCATTCCATCTCAGGCGTACGCGTAGATCGTCGCGAGGATGCCGAGCACGCGACGCGAGGAACACGCTGTGCTTCACCGTGAAGCGGAACAGCTTGCCTTCCTCCGATCTATCCATGCCCGTGGCCGCGACCGCGACCGCGAGGCTCGTGAGGCTGATCATCTTGCCCATGACGCCGCCCGCGGAGTTCGACGCGGCCATCGTCGCGGGATTCAAGTGCAGGCTGTTCGCCGTGACGACCTGGAGATTGCCGAACAGCGCGTTCGAGGACGTGTCGCTGCCGGTGAGGAACACGCCGAGCCAGCCGAGCAGCGAGCTGAAGAACGGGAACAGCGCGCCGGTCGCCGCGAACGCGAGGCCGAGCGTGACCGTCATGCCGCTGTAGTTCATCAAATAGGCGAGCCCGAGCACGCAGGCGATCGTGAAGATCGAGAAGCCGAGCTGCTTCAGCACCTTGCCGAGCAGCCCGAAATACGCTCCGACGGAGACCCGCAACGTCAATGCAGCCGCGATCGTCGAAAAGGCGCACGCCGTGCCGGCCGCGGCGAGCCAGTTGAAGTTGTAAATCGCCGCGTAAGGCGTAGGCGTCGCGACGATAGGCGCGGTGCGCGCGATCTGGTTGTGCAAGTCCGGCCACGGACAGCGGGATGCTCGCCTTCGCGAGGATTTTCGCCGTGTCGGGATAGCCCCAGAGCAGCACGAAAACGACCAGGAACAGATACGGCGACCACGCGAGCAGCGTGCGCGAGAAGCCGTGCGACTTCAGCGTAACCGTCGCCTGATGCTCGCCCGCGAGCACGAACTGATCCTTGGGCTGCCAGACCTTCATCAGAAGGATCAGCCCGACGATCGCCGTGATCGATGCCACGATGTCGACGAGCTGAGGGCCGACGAAGTTCGACACGAGAAACTGAACGCTGGCGAAGCAAACGCCGCACACGATTGCCGCGGGCAGCACGCCTTTCAGGCCCTTGAACCCGCCCATCACGACGATCAGATAGGCGGGGATGAATAGCGAGATCGGCGCGCAGAGGCGCCCGACCCAGGCGCTGAGCAAGTGCTCGTCGATGCCGGTCGTTCCGGCGAGCGTGACGACCGGAATGCCGATCGAGCCGAACGCGACGGGCGCCGTGTTCGCAAGCAGGCAGATGCCCGCGGCGAAGAACGGCGAGAAGCCGAGTCCGGTGAGCATCGCGGCGGCGACTGCTACGGGAGTGCCGAAGCCCGCGGCGCCTTCGATGAACGCGCCGAACGCGAACGCGATCAGCATCGCCTGCAAGCGACGGTCCGCCGTGAGGCTGCCGATCGAGTCCTTGATGACCTCGAAGTTGCCCGTCTCGAGCGTGAGGCGGTAAAGCACGACGGCCCAGTAGACGATCCATGCGATCGGGAGCAGGCCGAACGCGGCACCCATCAGCGTCGAAGAGATCGCGAGGTTCACCGGCATGCCATAGACGCCGATCGCGACGACGAGGCCGGCCGCGAGGCCCGAGAGCCCGGCGATCCACGCGGGCTTGCGGAGCACTCCGATCAAGAGGAGCAGCACGAAGATCGGCACGGCCGCGGCGACCGTCGACCACCCGAGACTGTTCAGGACAGGCGCATAGTTGTGTGGCCACATGACTCGTCGCTGCTCCGTCGTTATTGTTTTTGTGGGTCGTGGAAAGTCGGATCGCCGTAGTGATCGGCGCGGCCGCTCACCGGGTTCTTGTAGTGGAAAGGCGGCACGAACGCGGCCGGATACGCGGCATACGCGACCGTCTGCTTCCGGTCGGGCGGGAGGCGCGCGTACTCGCCGAAGATCGGCGTGGCCTTCTTGGTCCAGCCGTCCTCGTAGTTCGTGTACATCGTGTAGTAGCCGTGGAGATAGCCGAGCTTCCAGACGCCGTCCTGTTTCACGAACACGTTCTCGTAGTCGCCGACGCCCCACTGCGCGTTGGTGTTGATGATCCCGAACATGATGAACGGCCGCGAGCGCATGAATGCCGTCTTGCCGTCGGGCTGCACGTCGATCACCGTCTGCAAGTGCATGTGGTTGAATAGGGAACCGTCGCGCGGCCCGACGCTGCCGGGCGACAGATTGTGCATGTACTCGCGGACGCGGTCCTGACCGAGGAACGCGCCGCGGCCATAGATCTCGACCACGCCGTCGGGTGCGAAGAGGTCCGCGACGTCGTCGTGGCGATTCTTGTCGACGTAGTGACCGTAGATTCCAGCGAGGTTCTCGAGGTCGTCGACGTCTTCGAGCCGCTGCACCTCGGCTTTCGCGGCGGCGACGGATTTCTCGAGATCCGCGATCGCGGCTTTGAGCTGCGCGTCGGCGGCACTCGGTGCGCGCGTGCACGCGGCACACAGCACCGCGAGCGCTGCGCCGGACGACGCGAGCGCGACGAAGCGACGAATGATGGGTTGGCTCATCGCGATCTCCTCAGCGCCCGCTGACCGGGTTCTTGTAGTGGAACGGCGGCACGCAAACGCCGGGGTACGGCTCGCAGGTCTCGCTCGACGGCCGATCCGGCTCGATGCCCTTGCCGAGCGCGTAGTCCTCGAGAGGCTTCTTCGTCGGGTTGAGCCAGCCGCCGTGGTACGGCGCGACGAATGTCGCGTACCAGTGCAGCTTGCTGATCTTCCAGACGCCGTCTTGCTTCACGTACTCGTTCTCGTAGGTACCTTCGCCCCAATCGCCGCCATCGCTCGCGCCGTTGACGCCGAGCATCAAGAACCCGCGCCACCGGCCCTGCGCCGCATGGCCGTTGGGCGCGACCGTCACGATCGGCTGCAGCTGGAAGTGCTCGTAGAGAACGCCTTCGAGGGGGCCCTGCTTGCCGCCGCTCAAGCTATAGAGATAGCGGCGGATGCTGTCCTTGCCGACGTACACGCCGCTCGGGCCGATCTCGAGCGTCGCATCGCTCGTGAAGAGGTCGAGCACCTCGTCCCAGAGCATCTTGTCGGTATAGAAGCCGTAGGTGCCCTGGAGTTTTTCGATTTGGTCGATATCGGCGACGCGCGCGGCCCGTGTGTCGACCTGCGCGAGGCGATCGCGCAGCGCCGCGACGCGCGCGGCCGGATCTTGCGCCTGCGCGCGCGCGGGCGGGGCGAGCGGCAGGAGCAGCGCGCCGACGCAGAGCGCGCCGAGCACGCGGAGCGCGGGACTACGGCTTCGCATCGCACACCCCCGGCTCGCAGCGTCCCGACACGGGATTCTTGTAGTGATACGGCGGCTGATACGCAGACGGATACGACTGGTACGTCACCGACGGCGGACGATCCGGCGGGAAGTCCTTGAGCGGCGGGTTCATCGGCTCGGGCGCCTTGTGCCAACCCGGGTCGTAGGGCGCCGACACGGTTTGGTACCAATGCACCTTGCTGAACTTCCAGACGCCGTTCTCCTTCACGTACTCGTTTTCGTACGGACCCTCGGCCCACGTGGCGCTCTTGCCGGCCTCGCCGATTTGGATCAGCGCGCGCCAGCGGCCCTTGGCCGTGCGGCCGTCGTCGGCCACGTGCACGACGCCTTGCAGCATCATGTGGTTGAACAGCTGTCCCGGCTTCAGGCCCTCGCCGCCGATCACGCGGTCGTAGAACTCGGCGATTCGCTGTTTTCCGACGTAGACGCCGAGCCCGCCGAGCTCGGCGGTCGTGTCGGGCGCGTCCGCGAACAACGCCCCGATCTCGCCGCTCAGCTTCTTGTCGACGTAGTAGCCGTAAGCGCGCTGCAGGCGCTTGATCGCCTTCGCGTCCTCGAGACGCGCGACGTCGTGCTCGAGGCCCGTGAGCTCGCTCTCGAGCGAGGCGAGCTTATTGAGGTCCGCAACGGGCTCCTGAGCGCCGAGGGACGCGCCGAGAAACAGGGCGACACAGAGTGCCGCGACGCTGGCAAGGCCGAAGATCTCTGTCGACGACATGGCGTGGGTCCCCCCGAACCGTTGTGGCGGCTGCTCTTTCTTGTTCCGGCCTCGTGGCGGGCTCGGTGCTTTGCGGCCGCTCGTGTATTACACCTGAGCGCGGCGGGTATTTGAAGCGCGGCGCGCGATGCGACCTGCGACGCGCGCTGCCAGCGCGCGTGGACGACCTCGGGCGCGTTCCGCTTGCGATTCGGAGGAGTCGACGGGGAGCGGTTAGACCGTGTAGGCCTGGAGCTGTCGCGCGAAGTCGTGCAGTGCGCGGATACCGCTCGCCTCGGCTTCGGCGCACCAAGTTTGCAGACGCTTGAGGCGGTCCGTGTCGCTGCGTACGGCCTGATTCGACAGCGACTTCAGCTGTTGCATGAATTGGTAGACGGTGCGCACCTTCGGGCTGCGCTCGAGCGCGGCCTCGAGCCATTGACGCGTGCGGGGGTCGTGGCGCAGGGAGGCCACGTCCTCACGGATCATGAGGCGACGGATACGCGCAATCTGCGTGGGCGGAAACCCGGGCTCCTCGCCGGCGTTCGCGTGCAGCACGGGAGCGATCACGCGCCGGCCGTAGAGTTTGAGCACATGGAAGCGGTTCGCGATTACCGCGCGCAGCGTGTCGACGTCGATCGCGCTCTTGCCGGGCTCGAAGGCGGTCCGCGGTGCGACGCGCTTGACGTCTGCGAGGCCGAAGCTCTCGAGCAGCTTGATGTAGACCCAGCCGATATCGAGCTCCCACCACTTGTTGCCGAGCTTCGCCGAGTAGCAGTAGGCATGGTGGTTGTTGTGGAACTCTTCGCCGCCGATCAGCACGCCGAGCGGGATGATGTTGCGCGACGCGTCTTGGGTCTCGAAGTTGCGGTAGCCCAAGTAGTGGCCAATGCCGTTGATCACGCCGGCGGCCCAGAACGGGATCCAGACGAGTTGCGCGACGTAAATCGCGAGGCCGGGCAAGCCAAACAGCACGACGTCGATGACGCCCATCACGCCGAGGCCGAGAACGGTATAGCGGCTATAGAGGTTGCGCTCGACCCAGTCGTCCGGTGTGCCGCGGCCGTAGACGTCGAGTGTCTCGGGATCCAGGCTGGCCTTGCGATATAGGCCGACGCCGCCGAAGAGGACGCGCCAGATACCCCAGATCTGCGGGCTGTGCGGATCGGCTTCGGTCTCGCACTTCGCGTGATGCTTGCGATGCACCGCGACCCATTCGCGGGTGACCATGCCCGTGGTGAGCCAAAGCCAGAAGCGGAAGAAGTGACTTACGACCGGATGCAGCGTCAGCGCGCGGTGTGCCTGGTGGCGATGCAAGAAGATCGTAACGCTCGCGATCGTCACGTGGGTAATCAGGAACCCCGCGACGATGTAGCCCCAGACCGACAGATGGAAAACGCCGCCGAACGTCATATCGAATGGTACCTTCCTGTTCGCACAGACCTGACCGCACTCGCTGCATCGGAGTGCACGATCGATGCGAGCCCGAAATCTGCCCCCGGTGCCTTCTTGTTAGCTTGTGACGCCCCGGAAGTCGGGGCGGGCCTTCCATAATGCAACGCGAGATCGCCGGGCGGGCATCGCAGGGAAGGCCGGGTATGGACGCACGGATGCCGACTATGGGAGTCGGCTTACGCAATTGCAAGGCTGTATGTCTCGTTCCGAGTGCGGCGCTAGTGTTGCGCCGCAACCGCAGACTCGGTGGGACCCTGATGACTCGCGGCAGAAGCCGTCGCATTCGCGTCCACGAGCGAGCGAATCAGCGCCGCGGTGCCTTCGCGCACGACCCCTTCTTGGCCGGTGAAACCGAAGCCGCCGGCGCGACCGAGCGCGGTATCGAGCGGCGTAAAGCCCTTGTGGTCTTTCGCGGTGAGGTCCGCGCCGTGCGCCGCGAGAAACTTGATCACGTCGTCGTAGCCCTGCAGCGCGGCGCCGTGCAGCGCGGTGCGGCCGTCGTTCGCCGCCGCGTTGATGTCGACGCCGCGATCGAGCAGCAGCTGGATCGCCTCGATCGCCTCCGCCTCGGTCTTGTAGCGGCCGGTCGTGTCTTCTTCGTTCGTGCCGAGGCCCGCGGCCGCCATCAGCGGCTTGATCCCGCTGCGCGTCGGGCTCGAGCGTCGGATCGGCGCCGTGCTCGAGCAGCAGGCGCATCGCCGGCACGTCGCCGGCTTTGGCGGCGCGCAGCAACGGCGTCGTGCCGGCGCCGAGCATCGTGTCGTTGCCGCGGTCGAGCTTCGTGCGGTACGGCTGCTGCTTCTTGAGCTGCGCGTTGACGTTCGCGCCGCGCTCGAGCAGCATGCGCGCGACGTCGAGCGCGCGTCAGCTGGTTGTCGATCACCTTCGGCGCCGGCCGGTTCGACGCCGGCATCGTGTTGAAGTCGACCGCGGCGTAGAGCGCCGTGCGGCCCGTCGTCGTCGAGCAGGTTCGGGTCGGCGCCCTCGTCGAGCAGCACGCCGGCGACGTCGTAGTGGCCGTTGATGAGCGCGATCACGATCGGGCTGATGCCGTCCGGCGTCGGTCGCGTTCACGTCGGCGCCGAGCTCGACGAGCACCGGGACGCACTCGACGCAGCCCTCGCGCGCGGCGAACAGCAGCGGCGTGAGGCCGCCCGGCGGCAGCCACTTCTCGCGCGGCTCGGCGGTGACTCTGCCGCTCCCACTTGCTCGACGTTCGAGCGCGCGTTGACGTCGGCGCCGTGCGCGAGCAGCTCGCGGACCATCGCGGGATGGCCTCTGCGCCGCGGCCCACATCAGCGCGGTCTGGCCGCGCCAGCTCTCGCGCGCGTCGACTTCCGCGCCGTGCGTCGAGCAGCACTTCGCGCGGCGTCGACGTGACCGCCGCGCGCGACGGTCATCAGCGCGGTCTCGCCTTCGGTGCCGGCGGCGTTCGCGATCGGCGCCGGCCTTGAGCAGCCTCTCGATCATCGCGGCGTTGCCGTTGATCGCCGCGAGATAGCAGCGGCGTGACGCCGTAGCGGTTGGCCGCCTTGACGTCGGCGCCGGCGCGCAGCAGCCGGTCGACGAGCTCGAGGTCGTCCTGCCGCACGGCCCAGTGCAGCGCCGTCGTGCCGTCGGCTTCGGCGCGTTGAGCATCGGCGTTCTGTCTGCGCGCGAGCGCGAGCGCCGCGGCGCTGTCGCCGGCCTTCACGGCCTGCGACGAGCGGCGGCGTCGCGCCGCGCGTGCACCGCACGCGATCAGCGAGCGCGGCGACGAGCGCGGCGAGTGACGTCGAGCGACGCGCTGATCGCGATGCCTCGCGCTCAGAGCTCGGCGACGTGCCCGGTGCTGTCGCCGAGCTGTCGATCGGCACGCCGGCCTTGTCGAGCAGCGTCAGGAGCAGGTTCGTCATCGGCGTGTGATCCGGATACTTGAGGTGGCGGCCGCCCTTCAGCTGGCCGGCAGCCGCCGCCGACGACGAGGTTCGGCAGCGGGAAGTGATTGTGCGCGTTGCTGTTGCTCATGTTGCTGCCGTACAGGATGAGCGAGTGGTCGAGCAGCGAGCCGTCGCCGTCCGGCATCGTGTCGAGCTTCTCGCAGGAATCGCGCGAACAGGCCGATGTGATACGTCTGGATCTCGACCAGCTTCTCGATCTTCTCCGGCCGGTTCTGGTGGTGCGACGATGGCGTGATGGCCGTCGGTGCACGCCGACCTGCGGATAGGTCCGGTTGCTGACCTCGCGCGCCACCATGAACGTGAACACGCGCGTGATGTTGGCCTGATACGCGAGCGCCAGCAGGTCGTACATCAGCTTGATGTGCTCTTCGAAGGAGAACGGAATGCCCGACGGGCGCCGCCGGCAGCGTCGATGTCGGCGTCCTGCTGCTCGTGCTCGGCGCGCTGGATGCGCCGCTCGATCTCGCGCACGCTCTCGAGATAGTCGTCGACCGTCGCGCGATCGTGCGCGCCGAGGCTGCGCTGCAGGCCGGTGGCCTGCCTGCGTGACCGCGTCGAGGATGCTGCGGTCCTCCTGCGATGCGCGCGAGCCGCTCCGCCGGCGCTGCCGCCCTGGCCGAACATCCGCTCGAACACCTTGCGCGGATTGATCTCCATCGGCATCGGCGTCGTCGGCGTCCGCCACGACAGCGTGTTCATGTAGATGCAGCCGTAGTCGCGGTCGCACGCGCCGATCAGGCCCGAGTGGTCTTCGGTCGCGAGCTCGATCGACGGCAGCAGCGTGTCCTGGCCGATCGCGCTGCGCCGCGATCTGATCGGCGGTGACGCCGGCGTACGCGTCGACGCCCTGCGTCGGCTTCGGCCGCACGCCGCTCAGCCAGGTCGTCGGGCTCAGCGAGTGCACGGCGGTGGTGTCGGCCGCGCGGTGGCCGAGGCCGCTGACGACGTTCAGGCGGTCGCGGAACGGCTCGAGCGGCTTCAGGATCGGCGAGAACTCGAAGCCCGCGCCTTCCGTCGCGGGCGTCCACTGGTCCATGATCGCGCCGTGCGGCACGTAGACGAAGCCCAGGCGCGGCGCCGGCTTGCCGGTTGCTGCGCGAACGCGCCGGCACCATCGCGTCGAGCAGCGGCAGCGCGACCGTCGCGCCCAAGCCCTCGCAGGAACGTGCGCCGCGGCAGGTGCTTCTTGGTGATGAACATCGTCTCTTGAGCCCCCGGAGAACCACTTGCTTAAGTGGTTGAAAACACCGTGAATGTTAAACGAAAAGCCCTTGCATATCGACGGCCCGACTCGCGATTCCACGGCCCGAGCTTATGTCGAACGCCATGAATTTAGAGACCAGCGATGCGCGACGCGGTTCCACCGCCACGGCGTCCAGCTTGGACCGTCGAGGCAAAACAGCCGGTTAGCGCGGCGCCCGCTATGGACGATCGTGAGGCGAGTCGGGCTTCGAGCGGCACCCCATTCGGCTGCAGGCAGAGGCTCGATTTTTCTCAAGCGCCCGCAGATCGCAGACTCGCGGCGGCTCAGTGTGAGCAGCAGCCCTAAGCGCGGCGGCGATCCAGGCCATTCGTCGCCGCCGCGAGGCTCAGGGGCGCGCGCTCCGCGGCGACGTGCGTCCGCCGATCGGCATGGTGGCGCGCGCGAGGCCGCCGACGTCGGCGAGCTCGCCTATGCGCCAGCATTGCTCGAGAACGGCATCGACTTGCGCGCGCGGCAATGCGAGCACCGCCTGGTCGACGAACTTCTCCGTGAGCTCGCGCGTCGCTGAGCGGCCGGTGGACGTTGCCGAGCGACTGCTCGACGAACTTCACGAGCTTGCGGCCGTCGCGCAGGGCGACCTCGATGTGCACCTGGTCCTCGCCGATCGACGAATCCGCGACCGCGGTCGTCACGCCGCGCACGTGCGCGAGCTTCGGATCGCGGACCGCCTCGTCCGTGAATTCCTGGAGGCCGCCCTTGCCCCGTACGAGGCCGATCGCGGCCGCGTGATAAATCGAGTACTTGCTCTCGAGCGCGCGGCGTGAGATCCTTCTTGTTGCAGAGATCGAGCACGAGCGGCGCGACGCGGACCCGCACGGCGGCGATATCGATTGGCCGCCGGATGGTGCTCGCGGTGCAGCTGGCTGCAGCCGTCGATCGCGGGATGCACGACGAGGCCGCACGCGTAAGGCTTGTAGGCGTTGTCGCGCAGCTCGAAGTCGACCCCGAGCTTCGTCGTGACCTTGTCGAGGTCGTATTCGGCCGCGGTGACGGCCGCGAAGCCGCGCGGACCCTCGAGAGCGCGTTCGCCCGCCGTGAAATCCGGCGCGGCCGAGTAGGGCCGCCGTATAGCCGTTCTGCGCGGCGCGTCCCGGTTGGAATGACTTCGCCATCGAGCCGAACATCTCGCGGATGCCTGCAGCTTGCGTCGCCGCTAGCCCGAAAGCCCAGACCATCTGCTTAGTCGTGAGCCCGAGCAGCTTGCCGATTGCGGCGGCGGCGCCGAATACGCCGGTGGTCGACGTGATGTGCCAGCCGGCTTCGTAGTGCGCCGGATAGACTGCGTTGCCGATCCGCGATTCCACCTCGAAGCCGAGGATGAACGCCTGCACGAAGTCGCGGCCCGTGACCGCTGTTCGCACTGGCGTACGCGAACAGCGCGGAGCCGACCGGTACGCTCGGATGAATGTAGTTCTTCGGCAGCGTGTCGTCGTACTCGTGCACGTGCGAGCCGATGCCGTTCAAGAGCGCTGCGTTGAGCGCGTCGAACTGCTCGACGCGGCCGAGCACGCACGCGTTCGCGCTCTCCCGAGAACGGCGCCAGGGTCGCGATCGCGACGTCGAGCGCGGGCTCGATGCTGCCGCCGAGCGCGCAGCCGAGATAGTTCACGAGCGCGCGCGTTGCCTCGCGTTGCACGTCGCGCGGGATTGCGTCGAGCGTGCTGTCGACGACGTAGGCCGCGAGGGTCTCGGTGACGGACATCGCGAGGCCGGCGCTCAGGCCGTGAAGCGCACGCAATAGATCGGCGGCAGCGACGCGCTGACTTGCCGCCAGTGGTCGCCTTGGTCTTCGCTGACCCAGAGGTTGCCCGTCGTGCTGCCGAACGCGAGCGTCTCGCCGTCGGCATCGATGTCGAGCCCGTGACGATAGACGATGTCGTACGCGTGCTCCTGCGGCAGGCCGTCGCGCAGCACGTCGAAGCTCTCGGCGCCGTCGCGCGTGCGCGTCACGACCAGCGCGCCGTCGACGGGATAGCGCTTCTCGTCCTTGACGCCGGGCACGAACCACGCGGTGTTCGGGATCTTCGGGATGCACCGCGACCGCGAAGCCGAAGCTCGACGGCCGCGCCGTCTGCACCTCCGAGCAAGTCGCTCCGCCGTCAGTCGCTCTTGAAGATGCCGTTGTGGTGCTGGATCCAGACGCGGTCGGGCGCGCGCTCGCACTGCACGATCCGGTGCGGATCCTGGAACGCGGGATCGAGCGCCTGCTCCGGCGGCATGAACGCCGCGCGCATGCCGCGTCCTTCGAGCGTCCACGACGCGCCGTCGTCGCGGCTCGTCCAGAGCGCCGCCGCACGACACGCCGATTCGGATCGCGTCCGCTCGTCGCGCGGGTCGATGAGCACCGAATGGATGCCGGGATAATCCGCGCCGCCGCCGAACCAACCCTTGCGGCCCGGATGATTCCAGAGCGACTCGACGATCTGCCACGACTCGCCGCCGTCCTTCGAGCGGAACAGAGCGCCGGGAATCGTGCCGCACCAGAGATCGCCCGAGCGCGGCGACGCTTCGAGCGCCCAGACGCGCTTGTTGTCCCACGGCACGGGCGTGCGGCGCGTCGGGTCGACGTCTTCGACGCCGTCGGGCTTCGGCGGATATTTCGGCACGGCGCGCTCTTCCCATGTCGCGCCGCCGTCGCGCGAGCGTTTCATCTTCACGCCGAAGTGCCCCATGTCTTGAGCGACGAGCAGCGCGCCGTCCCGCATGCCGAGCGCCATAGTGACAGGATCGCCGAGCAGCGCCGCGTGCTCGATGCGCCACGATTCGCCGCGGCGGCGCAGAACGAAGACGCCTTTGCGAGTGCCGACGACCAGGCTTCCCATCTCAGCCTCCCGAGAGCGCCTGAAACACGTAGATCTCGCTGTCCTCGCTGACGCGCGTCGGACAACCGCCGGCGGTCGCGCAAGTTGCGGCCGTCGACGAGCACCTTGATGTGCCTGCGAACTTCGCCCTGATCGTCGAGCACGAAGCCGCGCACCGCGGGCCAGCGCTCGAAGTAGCGCTCGAGCAGCTCGCGCGACCGTCACGGCCGGCAGCGTCGCGGTTGGGCACTCGGTGTGCCGCGTGAGGTTCGGCGTGAAGTGCACGCTCGCCATTGGCTGCAAGTTCAGGCGGCGGAGCGGGCGAGCACGTTGAACGGAGCGAGCGCGGGATTGCGTGCGTTCGCGAGCGGAACCAGCACCGTCGTCACGAGCGCGTGCTGGCCCGAGAGCACCGAGTGGCTGATGCCGTCGGTGAACACCATCCACGAGGAGAGCGGCGGGAAGTGAATCTCCTGGTAGCCCTCGCGGCTGTCGCGGAACGCGGGGTTCTCCTTCATATAGTTGTGGATTCGGCGCATCGAGCGGTCGTACGGGCTCGAGTCGATGACCTGGAAGAGCGGGTAGACCTTGCTCAGCGCCGTCACGAGGCCGCTGTAGAGCCGGTCGAGCGGGACCCTTCGTCGAGCACGACGCGGCTCGCGCCGCCCTTCGCGGCCGCGACGAGCTCGCGGTGGCGCGCGAGCAGCGTGCCGAAGCCGCCTTTGGTGCCCCAGACGCGGTCGCGTGCTCGGGTGGATGTTCACGAAGAAGCGCAGGATCCGGGCGCCGTTCGTGGCGCCATAGGCGCCCGCATCGATGTGCACGAGCTCGTTGCTCGAGCGCGGCTTGAGCTTGCGGCCCTGCTCCTCGATCGAGCGGAAGCTCGTGGTGCCGAGCGTCCAGCCGGGCACGTAGTCCGGCGTCGGTGCGGCGCAGGAACGCGCTCGACGCGCTGGCCGTGCGTGCGCAGGATGCGCTCGATGCGGTCGCGCACGGCAGGGTCCGCTTCGAAGCTGGGAATGCTATCCGATTCAGGGTGATAGCTGATGTTCTTCACCTGGAGCTCACGAGGTAGACCCTGACCGCATGAACTCGAGATCGTCGGCGCTCGGGAGCTCGACGGGGCAGCGGTGCCAAGAACACGACCTCGGCGCGCTCCATCGCGTCCTCGATGTCCTGCGCGCTCGCCGCATCGAAGCTTCGAAGCGGGTAATGATTCATCGCGATTCCTCTTCGGCTCAGTTGAGCGGCGCGATGCCGCGCTCGGCGAACGCCACGTCGAGTTTGCGCGATCACGTCGGCGACTGTGATCAGGCTCATCGCCTCCGGGTCGCGGACGCGCTGGCCCCAGCGTAGCTCGTCGACCGGGCGATGGAACTCGCGATCGACGGCCTCGGGGTACTTGTCGACGACGAGGTGCTGGCTGAAGTAGGGGCCCGTGCGCAAACGATTCGAGGTGGCGTAGAGGCCGACGACGGGCGTGCGGACCGAGGTCGCCATGTGCGCGGGACCCGAGTCCGGACAGAGCACTACGCTCGAGCGTTTCAAGATCGCGAGCAACTGTTTCAACGATGTTTGGCCGATCAAGTTCGTGGGGCGGGATTGGCAGAGCTCGAGGATGCCGCGGCCGTACGTTCGCTCGATCTCGGTCGTGCCCCCTGTGAGCAGCACCCGCGCCCCGTAGCGCGTCTCGGCATAATCGGCGATCTCGCGCATACCAGTCCACCCGCCAGTTGCGGTAGTTGCGAAAGCGCTGGCCCGTGCACGGGCTGATCACGAGTGCCGGCGTGCCGGGCGGGATCTGCGCTGCCGCGAACGCGTCGTCGCTCGCGTCGACCGGGATGTCCCAGGTCGGCTCGGGCGGCAGCGGGACGCCGATCAGCTCGGCGAACTCGAAGAGTCCGTCCATCACGTGGCGTTGAGGTTTCGGCTGTAAGTGCCTGTTGCAGAATAGCCATTGATAGTCGCGCGCGCGCGCCCGATCGAAGCCGATCCGGAGCGGCGACGAGACGAGCGAGGCTCACGAGGTTCGCGCGCGCCGAGGCGTGCATGTGCAGCAGCGCGTCGAAGCGCCTGTCGCCCGAGCGCCCGCCGAACCGCGCGCGTAGCCGCCCCAGCCGAGCGACTTGTCGAGCACGACGAACTCGACGCCCTCGAGGCCTCTGAGCAGCGAGTGCTCGGTCTTGCCGATGATCCAGGTGAGCTTCGTCGCGGGCCACGCGCGCTGGATCGCGCGCACGACCGGCACGGTGTGGCACGTATCGCCGATCGCCGAGAGCCGGATCAGGCAGAGCTGGTCGGGCGGGTGATCGAAGGGCAGACGCATGCCGGCGTGTGACTGCTCGGGCTGACCGAGAAGAGGATAGAAGGGGCGCCATCGTACACGATCGCCGCGCCGGCTCGGCGACGCTGCATGCCACGCCGCAACGAGCCGCCAGGCTCGGCGCTGCTATCATTCCGCGGCCGAACATTGCCCGCGGCGCCGAGGTTGCCGGATGTCGCTTCGCCAAGACCTGCGCTACGCGTTGCGCACTCTGCGCTCGAGTCCGGGTTTCGCGGCGATGGCGGTCGCTACGATCGCGCTGGCGATCGGCGCCAACACCGCGATGTTCAGCTTCGTGAACGCCCTGTTGCTTCAGCCGCTGCCGTATCCCAACCCCGAGCGCGTGATGCTCGTGCTCGAGAAGCGCCCCGACGGCGGCAGCAACGGCATCTCCACTCTCAACTACCTCGACTGGGCGTCGCAGCAGACCGTGTTCGAGTACCTCGCGGCCCAGACCGGTTGGGGCACGACCTATACCGGCGGCGACGAGCCCGTGCAGCTCGCCGGCGCGCGCGCGCCGGCGTGCAGTACTTCGACATCACCGGCGCGCGCGTCGTGCTCGGCCGCAAGTTCCTGCCCGGCGAGGATCAGGTCGGCAACGATCACGTCGTGCTGCTGAGCAATACTCTTTGGCAGACGCGCTTCGGTGCGGACCCGGCGATCATCGGCCGGCCGATCATGCTCGACGGCGAGCCGCATACGGTCGTCGGCGTGCTCGCTCCGGGCGGCCGCGTTCGACCGCGCCCCGGCTCAAATCTGGAAGCCGCTCGCGTTCGAGCAGGCCAACATGACGCGCGATTTCCACTGGTTCGGCGCGCTCGGCAAGCTCAAGGCCGGCATCACGCTCGAGCAAGCTCGCGCCGAGATGGACCTGATCGGCAAGCGGATCGCGGACGAGTATCCCGGCTCGAACAAGGGCTGGAGCGTGGCCGTGAACCCCCTCGCGCAGCAGATGGTCGGCGACGAAGTGCGCACGGCCACGCTCGCGCTGTTCGGCGCGACGGCGTTCGTGTTGTTGATCGGCTGTGCGAATCTCGCGAACGTCGCGCTGGCGCGAGGCGTGGCCCGGCGGCGCGAAGTTGCCGTGCGCGCCTCGCTCGGCGCCGGGCGCTGGCGTCTCGCGCGCCAGTTCCTCACCGAGAACATGCTGCTGTCGCTCTGTGGCGGAGTGCTCGGGGTCGGCGTCGGCTACGCAACGATGGTCGGTATCAAGTCGCTGCTCCCACCGTTCTTTCTGCCGCCGGAAGTGGACATTCGGATGGATTCGCGCGTGTTGCTGTTCGCGCTGTCGACCACCGTGCTCACCGGTATCTTGTTCGGGCTCGCGCCTGCGATTCAGGCGACGCGCACGAATCTCACGGAGCCGATGAAGGAAGGCGGCCAGGGCACCACGCCCAGCGGAGGCGGCGCGCGGGTTCGTGCCTCCCTGGTCGTGGCGGAAGTGGCGCTCGCCTTCGTGCTGCTCGTCGGCTCGGGTCTATTGCTGCGGAGCCTGTTCAGTCTGCTGGCGGTGGACCCGGGCTTCGACGCCACCAACGTGCTCACGGCGACGTTGCCGATCTCCAACACCCAGCATCCAGACCCGAAGGAGCTCAACCGGTATCTGCAGTCGATTCGCGAGTCGGTGGCCGCGGTGCCCGGCGTGCGCGAAACGGCGCTGACGTCGGCGTTGCCGCTACAAGGCTGGGGCTACGGCATGCCGTATCAGATCGCGAATCGCGACATCGTCGATCGCGGCGAACCGCGCAGGCCGTGTACTTCAAGATGGTGACGCCGTCGTATTTCGACCGCGCTGCACATCGACGTGATCGCCGGCCGAGCGCTGCAAGACACCGACGTCGCGGGCTCGCCGCCCGTTGCGATGATCAACGAGACCCTCGCGAAGCGCGACTTCCCTAACGAGAGTCCGATCGGACAGCACATCCTCGTGGAGCAGATCGTGCCGGGCCAAACCGCGCTCGGGCCCGAGGTCGCCTGGGAGATCGTCGGCGTGATCAAGGACGAGAAGATCAACTCGCTCGACGATGCGCGCAGCGCAGGCATGTACGTGACGATGGACCAGAGCCCCGTGTACTTCGCGAGCCTGGTGCGCGCGAGCATCCGTGGATCCACGGACGCTCGAGAAGGTCGTGCGCGCAGCCCTAGCGAGCGTGAACAAGGACCAGGCGCTCGCCAACGTGCGCACGCTCGCAGAGATCACCGACCAGTCGTTGGTCGGCAACCGGGTGCAGGCGCTGTTGCTCGGCGTGTTCGCCGGCATGGCCCTGCTGCTCGCGGCCGTCGGCATCTACGGCGTGATTGCCTATGCTGTCACCCAGCGCACACACGAGCTCGGCATTCGCGCGGCGCTCGGGGCTAGCGCGGGTAGCCTGCAGTGGCTGGTGTTCCGCAGCGGCATGAAGCTCGCAGCGCATCGGCCTCGCGATCGGATTCGTCGCGTCGCTCGGACTGGGCCGGCTGCTGCAGGCGATTCTGTACGGCGTCGGGGCGCGCGATCCGTTGACGATCGCCGTCGTCGCAATCGTGCTCGCAGCCGTGGCGGCCGCGGCGTGTTTGGTGCCTGCGCGGCGAGCGACCAAGGTGGACCCGATCGTCGCGCTCCGGTATCAGTGAGCAGAGCGCCGGTCGTGACTGTCGATCGCGGGCGGCCTTCGCTAGAGGTGGCGGACGTGAGGCCAAAGGGGGAACGTTGAGTGTCGGGCGGTTTCTGACGGCTGGGCTCGTCGTCGCGCACGCGGCGGTCGCTCTGGGTGCGGGTGCGCAAGCGCTTCCGATCGAGCACATCCAGCTGCGCGGCGATCGCTTTCGCGGGCTCGGCTACGCCGAGATGACGCCGGAGCAGCGCGTGATGCTCGATCACACGGTCAACAGCGCGCGCGCCGTCACGAACACGACCGCGAACGGGCCGTTCAACGTGCTGCTGCGCAGCCCCGAGATCGGCGACCTCGTGCAGCAGCTCGGCAACTCGATCCGCTTCGCGTCGGGGCTTTCGCCGGCGCAGCGCGAGCTCGCGACGCTCGCGGCCGGCCGCGCGTGGACGTCGCACTACGAGTGGTATGCGCACGCGCGCTACGCGGCCGACGCGGGGATTCCTGCGGCCGTGATCGATGCGATCGCGGCCGGCCGCGCACCGGATCTCGCGCGCGCTACCGAATGACGACGCGCTCGCATGGCGCGTCGCCGAAGAGCTGATGTTCACGCGGCGCGTGACGCGATGCGACTTATCGCGAAGCGCTCGCCGCGCTCGGCGAGCAGCGCCTCGCGGCCGCGGCAACGCTCGCGGCCTACTACGAGCTCGTCTCGATGACCCTGAACGTCGACCGCTATCCGCTGCCGCCGAATGCGCCGCCCGGCGTGGCCGAAGCGCTCGCGCCGTTGCCGCAGGACGCGCTCTATCGAGCCCCGAGCGGCCCGGTGACGGCGCGGCCTGCCACTGCCCGACGACCGAGTACGATCGCGCGATCGATGTCGCTGCTCGCGCCGGCTGCGTGCCGACGGCGATCTTCAGGACGACACGCGATGCGATAATTTCGCGCGCCGTCCTTTATCAGTGGAGCCGCATGTCGCAAAACGAGGCTGCGACGTATTCGACAATCGCAGGCGTCGCCGACCGCTTCGCGAGCGGAGCTGCTCGCGAGCGCGCGGCGTGAGCGACGAGACGTTCGCCGCTGCACGCGACGCATTCGGCGAGCGCCGGCTCGTGAACCTGATCGTGCTGATCGGCGCCTCCAATCTTCACTGCGCGAAGCTCGCTCTCGCGGGCAACGCGTGCTCGCTCGACCATCCTTAGGAGAAAATGCCAATGAACGTTCGTCTGCTGTTCCTCGCTTCCGGGCTCGTGCTCGCTTCAGTCGCCTCGACCGCGTTCGCGCAGTCTCGCGAGCCTGCCGTCCGACCTCGACGCGAAGTCGCTCGCGCGCCTGCCTTACGTGACTCGCCAAGACGTCGGCGACGCGGGCCAGAAGCTCGCGGACATCTTCGCGCGCAACGGCAAGCCCACCGATCCGATCACCGGCCCGCTCGCGTTCGCGTCGTACAACGTTCCGGTCGCGAACGCGCTGCTCGATCTTCACGACGCTGCGGTCGGCAAGGGCTCGCTGAACCCGCACGTGCGCGAGCTCGCGATACTGGTCGCGTGCCGCGAGACGAACTTCAACCTCGAGTGGAACGGACACGAGCCGGCGGCGCTCAAGGCGGGCGTCGACGCCAAGATCATCGACGTCGTGCGCAAGGGCGGCGCACTCACGGGTCTCGACGACGCCGACGCGGCCGTGATCCGCTTCGGCCGCGAGCTGATCGGCGACCGCAAGATGAGCTCCGCGACGTTCGCGAAAGCCGTGCAGCTCTACGGCAAGAACGGCGCGATGGATCTCGTCGCCGTGATGAGCACGTACGCCGTGAGCGGCTTCTACGCGATCGCGGTCGACGAGCATCCGCCGGCCGGCAAGCCGGCGCTGCCGATGCTGAAGAAGTGACGCGGGCCGCGTGACCGAGCAGCACGCCGACATCCGCGCGGCCGTCGCGCGCCTCTGCGGGGACTTCCCCGGCGAATACTGGCGCGCGCTCGACCGCCGGCGGGCCTATCCGCAGGAATTCGTCTCGGCGCTCGCGGGCGCGGGCTACCTCTCGATCCTGATCCCGGAGGCCTACGGCGGCGCCGGGCTCGGGCTGGGTGCCGCCTGCGCGGTGCTCGAGGAGATCCAGAAGAGCGGCTGCAACGGCGGCGCGTGCCACGCGCAGATGTACACGATGGCGACGCTACTCAAGCACGGCAGCGAGGAGCAGAAACGTCGATACCTACCGCAGATCGCGTCGGGCGAGCTGCGGCTCCAGGCGTTCGCGGTGACGGAGCCTTCGAGCGGCACCGACACGACGAGAATTCGGACCAGCGCGCAGCGCGACGGGAAACGCCTATCGGGTGAGCGGCCAGAAGGTATTCATCTCGCGCACCGAGCACTCGGACTTGATGCTGCTGCTCGCGCGAACGACGCCGCGCGAGCAGGCCGCGAAGACGACGGACGGGATGTCGGTGCTGCTCGTCGATCTACGCACCGCCGTGGGCAACGGCCTCACGATCAAGCCGCTCGCGACGATGATGAATCACGCGACGACCGAGCTCTATTTCGACGGGCTCGAGGTGCCCGCGGAGAACCTGATCGGCGAGGAGGGGAGGGGCTTCCACTACATCCTCGACAGCATGAATGCGGAACGGATTCTGATCGCGGCCGAATGCGTCGGGGATGCGCGCTGGTTCATCGGCAAAGCGTCCGCGTACGCGACGGAGCGCGAAGTGTTCGGCCGGCCGATCGGCCAGAACCAAGGGGTGCAATTCCCGATCGCGCGTGTGCACGTCCAGACGCGAAGCGGCGGCGCTGATGGTCGCGAAGGCCGCGGAGCTCTTCGACGCGGGCAAGAAGTGCGGCGCCGAGGCGAACATGGCGAAGCTGCTCGCTTCGGAGGCGTCGAGCGCGGCGGGAGAGGTCTGTATCCAGACGCACGGCGGTTACGGCTTCGCGGAGGAATACGACGTCGAGCGCAAGTTCCGCGAGACCCGTCTCTACCAAGTCGCGCCGATCTCGACGAACTTGATCCTGTCCTACGTCGGCACGCACGTGCTCGGCATGCCGAAGTCGTTTTAGCGGCCGAGCGGCAGAACGCCGCGCCGCTGCGCGAATCTCAAATCGAGGGCGCGGCCGCGGGTTGGGCGCGCGTATCGGTCGCGAGCAGCCGCTTCGCGATCGCGACGAAGCCGAGCGCCGTCGCGGGCATCACGACCGCGTAGAGCAGGGCGGTGGACGCCAAGTCGGGTCGCTTCAGCATCGTGAACGTGATCGCATAGGCGAGCGTCAAATTGTGCACACCGACCTCGAACGTGAGCGTGACGACTTGCGCGGTCGGTAGCCGGAACAGCCGCGCGAGCCCGTAACCCATCGTCATCGACAGCACGTTCATCGTCAGCACGAGCGCGCCGGCGGCGGCGAAGTGCTCGAGCATGGTCTGGTAGTTCGCGGCCGCCCCGAGCACGAGCACGCACACCATCAAGAAGAACACCGTCTTGCGGATCGGCTCCAACGCGCGCGTCGCGAGCTCGGCGAACGCGGCGCGCGCCAGCATGCCGATGGCGAGCGGGACCAGCGCGAGCTCGGTAAGGCCGATCAGCATGCGGGAAAACGGCAAGGCCTGGAGCTCGCCGCCGACGTCGAACGTTCGGAGGCCCAGGTTGATGAACAGCGGGATCGTGAACACGGTGACGATGCTCGTGAGCGCGGATAGCGTCACGCAGAGCGGCACGTCGGCGCGCGAGGCGAAGGTGTAGGCGTTCGAGGTCACGCCGCTCGGGCACGACGCCAGGATCACGAGTCCCATCGCGATGGCCGGCGGCACCGGGAACAGCATCGCGAGCGCGAAGCCGAGCAGCGGCTGGCCGAGGATTTGGGCCGCGAGCCCAAGCCCGACCGCCTTCGGGTAGACCACGACGCGCTTGAAGTCGGGGAGCGTGAGCGACAGGCCGAGCCCCACCATCACGAGACGCAGCACCCAGGGGGTCGCAGTCGTGTTGATGAACGCGGCATAGCCGCTCAGTTGCTGTAGGAACTGCATCGACTGCTTCCTCTCCGCTCGTGGCGGCGAGCGCGTGAGTATATCGGGCGGTGCGGCGGTGCGGCTCGTCTCGCGAAACCTTACCGATGGCACCGCCCTCCCGATCCGCTTTGAGCCCGTCGACCATATGGGCTATTGCCCACAGGTCTCAGGCGCGACCGAAGTGGGCAGAAAAAGTATTGCATTCGACGAGACCGCGGCGTATCGTAGCGCCCCGCCAAAAGAACCAAGCTTTTCGCTCGGGGGCGTCAGAAATTGAATCACGGCGCGGCGGGCTCCCTGCTCGGGGAGATCGAGTCGTTCTGTCGGTTAACGGGGATCGCCGAATCCACGTTCGGCCGGCAAGCGGTCAACGACGGCAAGCTCTGCGTCCGGCTGCGCAACGGCAAGGACGTGACGCTCGACACCGCCGCGAAGATCCGGATCTACATCAGCGAGCATCAGCCGGCACCGGCGAACGGCTCCCCGCACGCTGAGCACACAACCAAGGGCACGATAGTCATGAGCGAGAAGAACTCGAAGCGCGCGTCCCGGTCCCCGAAGAGCGAGCAAGAAGGCGGCGGACGACAGGCCGTTTCGTTTCTACGACAACCGTCAGAAGTACCTCGCGTTCGTCAATACGACGAACGAGAAGTGGAAGGTGGCCGAGCGCGCGAGCCGCGAGCTCGCATTGCTGAAGCCGACGCCGCCCGCGCTGCGGCTGTTCGACGCCGGCATGGGCGACGCGACGGTGGCGAGCCACCTGATGCGCTCGATGCATCGTCGCTTCCCCGTCATGCCGTTCTTCATCGTCGGCAAGGAAATCAGCCTCGAGGACGTGCGTCTGTCGCTCGAGAAGCTGCCGGATCGCTTCATCGAGCACCCGGCGAGCGTGATCGTGATCACCAACCTGTACTACGCCGAGGCGCCGTGGCTGCGGCCGCGCGACGTGAAGCAGGCGGCCGCGCTGAACTGGAAGGAAGTCCCGCTCGAGGGCGGGTCCGCGCAGGAGTATGGCGAGCAGCTCCGCGCGCTCGACCCGTTCCTCGTCGACGGTTGGCAGGTGAAGTCGAGCGAGAAGACCGGCAATCCGATGTACGTGCGCCCGTCGGTCGTCGTGATCTACCGCAAGGATCACGCGTTCCTGCTCGACAGCGTGATCCCGAAGCCCGGCCAGGTCGGCGGCAACTACGACCTCGTGATCGCGTCGCAGCCGTGGCGCGCGCGCATGAGCGCCGAGTTCAAGGTCAAGAAGGTGCTCGCGCCGCTCGTCCAGAGCCTGAAGCCCTCGGGCCGGCTGCTGGCCGTCCAGTCGTGCGGGGGCGACCCGGCGCTCGAAATGGTCCACGAGGTGTGGCCGAACGAGGAGCCGTTCAAAGTGAACCGGCACGAGCTCATCAAGGTGCTGCGCCAGGAGCTCGGGCGCGACGCGCGGAACTTCAATTTCATCTCGGGATCCGACGCGAAATCGATCTTCCGCTACGAAATGCACACGTTGCCGAGCGAAGTTCAGCAGAGCATCGGCACGTCGACGCTGTTCGCGGCATGGAACGCGTCGATCTACGTGAGCCAAATCGAGGACGAGCGGCTCGACCCGGTGATCCGGTCGGGCGACTACCTCGAGTCCACCTCGAAGATCTTGAAGAAGCACAAAGGTCTCTGGTTCAACGACGAGAGCTTCGTCGTCTCGCGCAAGCCCTGAGGCGCGCCGCCACGCAGGGTCACAATCCATGGCAACGTTGACCAACGAAGAGCTCCACAAGCAGATAGTCGCGTTCATGAGCGACTACTCGATCGAGGCCACGCCGCACGACGAGGGCCGGCTCGACGAGATTCGCAGCGTGCTGAAGCCCGGCCAATGCGTTTACGTCGCGCACCCGCCCGGCGTGCCGATCGACGACATCGTGAAGCTCGCGGGCAAGGTCCAGAAGCTCGGCTTGAGCGCGGTGCCGCACATCATCGCGCGCAAGCTCGAGAGCCGCGAACAGCTCGACACCGCGCTCGCGCAGCTCAAGGATCTCGGCGTCGACCGCGCGCTCTGCGTCGCGGGCGACATCACCGCGGCGAAGCCCGCGTTCGACAGCAGCCTCGAAGTCCTGCAGACGGGACTGTTCGCAAAGTACGGCTTCCGCACCGTCGGCGTCGCGGGCCATCCCGAGGGCAGCAAGGCGATCGGCGACGAGCGCGTCGAGAAGGCGCTGCGCGGCAAGGTCGAGTTCGCGAAGACCGCGGGTTTCAACGTCTACTTCGCGACGCAGTTCGGCTTCGACCCGACCGCGTTCACCGACTGGGAAGCGGCGACGACCGCTAAGGGCATCACGCTGCCGATCCACGTCGGCATGCCGGGTCCGGCCTCGCTGCGCCAGCTCGCGAAGTTCGCGATGCTCTGCGGCGTCGGCGCCTCGATGCGGATGCTCACGACGCGCACGGCGGCGATGGCGAACCTGCTGAGCGCGCAGGCGCCCGACGACATGGTCACCTATATCGCGCGGCATCGGGGAACGCATCCCGATTCGCGTCTCAAGAAGATTCACTTCTTTGCTTTCGGCGGTGTCGTGAAGACGGCGCGTTGGGCAAATGCGGTGCTCTCTGGGCGGTTCGTCTTGAACAAAGAGTCGACTGGCTTCCGGGTTGAAGACAACTAACTTTCTTTCGAAAAACACCAGGTAGGGAACAATGAGCAAGTCATATCTGTTTACTTCGGAATCCGTAGCCGAAGGGCATCCGGACAAGATCGCGGACCAGGTTTCCGATGCGATCCTCGACGCGATCCTGGCGCAGGAGCCGAAGAGCCGCGTCGCGTGCGAGACGATGACGAAGACCGGCATGGTCATCGTCGCCGGCGAGATCACGACCAACGCCGTGATCGAGGTCGAGCACATCGTGCGCAAGACGGTGCTCGACATCGGTTACGACCACTCGGACAAAGGCTTCGACGGTGGCACGTGCGCGGTGCTGAACGGCCTCGGCAAGCAGTCGCAGGACATCGCCCAAGGCGTCGACCGCAAGGCTCCGGAAGAGCAGGGCGCCGGCGACCAGGGCCTGATGTTCGGCTACGCGACGAACGAGACCGACAGCTACATGCCCGCCCCGATCATCTACTCGCACCGCTTGGTCGAGCGCCAAGCGAAGGTTCGCAAGAACGGCAAGCTGCCGTGGCTGCGCCCGGACGCGAAGAGCCAGTGCACGTTCCGCTACGAGAACGACAAGCCGGTCGGCATCGAGGCCGTCGTGCTGTCGACTCAGCACGCGCCGGAGATCAAGCTCAAGGCGCTGCAAGAGGCGGTGATGGAAGAGATCATCCTGCCCGTGCTGCCGAAGAAGTGGATCAACAAGAAGACCAAGTTCCACATCAACCCGACCGGCCGGTTCGTGATCGGCGGCCCGATGGGCGACTGCGGTCTCACGGGCCGCAAGATCATCGTCGACACCTACGGCGGCTTCGCCCGCCACGGCGGCGGCGCGTTCTCGGGCAAGGACCCGTCGAAGGTCGACCGCTCGGCCGCGTATGCCGCTCGCTACGTCGCGAAGAACGTCGTGGCCGCGGGCCTCGCGGATCGCTGCGAGGTGCAGGTGTCGTACGCGATCGGCGTCGCTCGTCCGACGTCGGTTACGGTCGAGACGTTCGGCACGAACAAGGTGCCCGAGCAGAAGATCATCGACGCGGTCGAACGACAATCTTCGATCTGCGTCCGTACGGCATCATCAAGATGCTGGATCTCCTGAAGCCGATCTACCTGCCGACCGCCGCGTACGGCCACTTCGGCCGCGACGAGTTCAGCTGGGAGAAGACGGATCGCGCCGCCGCGCTGAAGTCGGCCGCGAAGTAATCGTCCGAAGGTAAGAGGCGCGGCGCCCCTTGGGCGCCGCGTTTCGTCCCCGGGCGAACGGGTTTATCGAAGAGGCCAACGCCCGGATTTGTCGAACGGATTATCGAAGAGGGGTGCGAGGAAAGATGACGGCTCTAATCTGTGGTTCTGCGGCCTACGACAACATCATGGTGTTCGAGGACTCGTTCAAGAACCACATCCTCCCCGACAAGATTCACATGCTGAACGTCGCGTTCCTCGTGCCGAAGCTGCGCCGAGAGTTCGGCGGCTGCGCGACGAACATTGCGTACAACCTCAAGCTGCTCGGCGAGACGCCGCTGCCGATGGCGACGGTGGGCTCGGACTTCGAGCCGTATCGCAAGCGGCTCAAGAAGCTCGGCATCAAGCAGGACTACATTCGCACGCTCGACGACTGCTATACCGCGCAAGCGTTCATCACGACGGACCTGTCGTCGAATCAGATCATCGCGTTCCACCCGGGCGCGATGAACTTCTCGGAGAAGAACAAGGTCACGGACGCGAAGAACGTAACGATCGGCATGGTGTCGCCCGACGGCCGCACGGGCATGATCAAGCACGCGGAGCAGTTCGCGAAGAAGAAGATCCCGTTCATCTTCGACCCGGGCCAGGGTATGCCGATGTTCAACGGCGACGACCTGCGCAAGTTCATCGACGAGGCGACCTGGGTCACCGTGAACGACTACGAGTGGGAGCTCTTGAAGGACCGCACGGGCTGGAGCGAGAAGGACATCGTGTCGCGCGTCGACGCGCTGATCGTCACGCTCGGCGCGAAGGGCTCCGTGATCCATACGAAGCAGAAGACCCACGAGATCCCGGCCGTGAAACCGAAGTCCGTCCAGGATCCGACCGGTTGCGGCGACGCGTACCGCGCCGGTCTGCTCTACGGCTTGCTCAACGAGCTCGACTGGGAGACGACGGGCCGCATCGCGAGCCTCATGGGCGCGATCAAGATCGAGCACCAGGGCCCGCAGAACCACACGTTCACGCTCGATCAGTTCAAGAAACGCTACAAGGCCGCGTTCGGCCAAAAACTGAAATAGGACACAGGAGATAGACATGGCTGCCGTCAAGAAGGCGAAGAGCGCGAGCTCCGCGAACAAGGACTACCTCGTCAAAGACATCGGCCTCGCCGATTTCGGACGCAAGGAGATCGAGCTCGCCGAATACGAGATGCCGGGCCTCATGGCCACGCGCGCGGAGTTCGGTCCGAAGCAGCCGCTCAAAGGCGCGCGGATCACGGGCTCGTTGCACATGACGATCCAGACCGCCGTGCTGATCGAGACGCTTCAAGCGCTCGGCGCGAAGGTCCGCTGGGCGAGCTGCAACGTGTTCTCGACGCAAGATCACGCGGCTGCGGCGATCGCGGTGCGCGGCACGTCGGTATTCGCCTACAAGGGCGAGTCGCTCGAGGAGTACTGGGATTACATCGATCGCACGCTCGACTGGGGTAACAGCCAAGGCCCGAACATGATCCTCGATGACGGCGGCGACGCGACGCTGTTCGTGCACTTGGGCTTCGAGGCGACGAAGAACCCCGCGATCCTCGACAAGAAGCCCGGCAGCGCCGAGGAGGCGATCCTCTACGCGCAGCTCAAGAAGTCGATCAAGAAAGATCCGAAGCGTTTCAAGAACATGCCCGCGGCTATTAAAGGGCGTTTCAGAGGAGACGACCACCGGCGTGCACCGCCTGTATCAGATGCACAAGCAAGGCCGCTTGCTGTTCCCGGCGATCAACGTGAACGACTCGGTCACGAAGTCGAAGTTCGACAACCTCTACGGCTGCCGCCACTCGCTCGTCGACGCGATCAACCGCGCGACCGACGTGATGCTGGCCGGCAAGGTCGCGGTGGTCGCGGGCTACGGCGACGTCGGCAAGGGCTCGGCGCAGTCGCTGCGGGCTCAGTCTGCGCGCGTGATCATCACCGAGATCGACCCGATCTGCGCGCTCCAGGCCGCGATGGAAGGCTACACGGTCATGCCGATGGACGAGGCCGTGAAGATCGGCGACGTGTTCGTCACGACCACGGGCTGCGTCGACGTGATCACCGAGAAGCACATCAAGCAGATGAAGCACAACGCGATCGTCTGCAACATCGGTCACTTCGACAACGAGATCCAGGTCGACAAGCTCAAGAAGTACAAGTGGACGGAGATCAAGCCGCAGGTGCACAGCATCGAGATCTCGAAGGGCCGTAACATCCTTCTATTGGCGGAAGGCCGGCTCGTGAACTTGGGCTGCGCGACCGGCCATCCGAGCTTCGTGATGTCGAGCAGCTTCACGAACCAGACGCTCGCGCAGATCGAGCTGTACGGAAATACGGCGAAGTACCCGCTCGGCGTCTACGTGCTGCCGAAGCAGCTCGACGAGAAGGTCGCGCGGCTACATCTCGAGAAGCTCGGCGTGAAGCTCGACTCGCTCTCGAAGGCTCAGGCGGACTACCTGAGCGTGCCGGTCGCCGGTCCTTACAAGTCGGACCACTACCGGTATTGATCGACGTTCGTTGCTGTTGATGCGAAGCCCGGCCACGGAAGGCTGGGCTTCCTCTCTCAGGTCTTTCAACCCACTCAACGACTCGCGGTGACGCAATCATGAAAGACGATCTGGCCATAGCACGCGGCGCGAAGCTGCGCAAAATCGTGGAGCTTGCGAAGGAGCGTCTCGGCATCGACGCCGACGACCTCGAGCCCTACGGCCACTACAAAGCCAAGCTGTCGTCGGCGTTCTTGGAGAGCCTCCAGAAGCGCAAGGACGGCAAGCTGATCCTCGTCACGGCGATCACGCCGACGCCTGCGGGCGAAGGCAAGACGACGACGACGATCGGCCTCGGCGACGCGCTGAACGCGATCGGCAAGAAGGCGATGATTTGCGTGCGCGAGCCGTCGCTCGGGCCGTGTTTCGGAGTCAAAGGCGGCGGCGCGGGCGGCGGCCATTCGCAGGTCGCCCCGATGGAAGACATCAACCTGCACTTCACCGGCGACTTCCACGCCGTGAGCATCGCGCACAACCTACTCGCGGCGCTCGTCGACAACCACATCTACTTCGGCAATCAGCTCGGCTTCGACGTCCGCCGGCCGATGTGGCGCCGCGTGCTCGACATGAACGACCGCAGCCTGCGGCACATCGTGAACGGCCTCGGCGGCACGGCAAATGGTTTTCCGCGCGAGACGGGCTACGACATCGTTGCGGCGTCGGAGATCATGGCGATCCTGTGCTTGTCGTCGTCGTTGACCGACATGCGCGACCGGTTCAAGCAGATCATCGTGGGCTATACCCGCGAGAACAAGCCGATCCGCGCCGAGGCGCTCAACGCGCAGGGCGCGATGACCGTGCTCATGAAGGACGCGATCAAGCCGAATATCGTCCAGACGCTCGAGCAGACGCCGACGCTCGTGCACGGCGGACCGTTCGCGAACATCGCGCACGGCTGCAACTCGGTGCTCGCGACGAGGACCGCGCTCAAGCTCGCGGACTACGTCGTGACGGAGGCTGGCTTCGGGGCCGATCTCGGCGCCGAGAAGTTCGTCGACATCAAGTGCCGCAAGTCGGGACTTAGGCCTAGCGCCGCGGTGCTCGTCGGCACGGCCCGAGCGCTCAAGTACTCGGGCGGCGCGAAGATCGAGGACGTGAACACGGAGGACACGAAGGCGCTGATGCAGGGCCTCGCGAACCTGGACCGCCACGTCGCGAACATCCGCGACCATTACGGCCTGCCCGTGATTGTCGCGCTGAATCGCTTCGGCAGCGACACGGACCGCGAGCTCGACATGATCAAGAAGCACGTCGGCGAGCAGGGCGTCGAGGCGCTCGTCTGCACGCACTTCGCGAACGGCTCGAAAGGCGCGACCGAGCTCGCGAAGTCGATGGTCAAGCTCATCGACACGAAGCCGGGCTCGCTCAAGTTCGTCTACGAAGACGCGGACACGCTGTGGAAGAAGATCGGCAAGGTCGCGAAGAGCATCTACCACGCGAGCGAGGTGGTCGCGGACACGGCCGTGCGCAACAAGATCGAGAAGTTCCAGGAGGACGGCTTCGGCAATCTGCCGATCTGCATCGCGAAGACGCAGTACTCGTTCTCGACGGACCCGAAGCTGCGCGGCGCGCCGAGCGGGCACGTATTCAACGTGCGCGACGTTTACCTGAACGCGGGCGCCGGCTTCATGGTCGTGCTTTCGGGCGACATCATGACGATGCCCGGCCTGCCGAAGAAGCCGGCGTCGGACAACATCGACATCGACGCGGACGGCAACATCGTCGGCCTCGCCTGAAGCCAGCCTGAGGCATTTGCTTTCTACCGCAACGCGGTGCGTTCCGGGCCGGGGCGCATCGCGTTTTGGATGTCTTGCTCCGCTCATCGTTCCACTCGCTCGGCGGCCGCTGCGTTGATCTCGTCGATTCGCCGACTTGCTCGTGCGCCACCGCAGGCGTCGCTGTGATGATCCGGCTGATCGTCGACGGGTTCGCGTATTCTCTTGGCGTGGACGGAGGGCGATGTTGCGCGTGGTGCGGCCAGTAGCGGCCCTCGGCAGCGTGACGCGCTCGAGCTGCGCTGCAAAGCGGCGCGCTCAGGCGGGCTTAACGCCGCGAGCCGCCGGCGGCTTTGACAGGCTCGCCGTTACGCGCATTCTCGTTGGCGCGGCATAGGCTGTTTCAAAATAATCCCGTTACGCGCCCCGCGCGCCGCCGCGGCGGCCGGTTGCCTTGCTTGCCAGCTATCAGGCTGGTATCGTTTATGGCATGGGACACCAGCGCAAGATCACGGTTTCGATCCCGGAGGATCTCCTTGTCTCCGCGCAAAAGGAGACCGGAGCCGGCGTGACGGAGACCGTTCGCGAGGGGCTTAAGAAGCTCGCTTCCCGCCGCGCTCAGCGTGAGCTGTTGGCGCTGCGCGGCAAGGTCAAGCTCTCGATGACGTGGAAAGAGATGAAAGAGGACCGGCGATGATCGCCGTGGACACGAGCTCCCTTTCGGCCCTCTTCGTCGGTGACCAAGGAGAGGATGTCGACCAGCTTGCCAACAGCCTCGCACGCGGCGACGTTCGTTTGCCGCCAGTCGTGCTGACCGAGATTTTGAGCGACCCTACCGCCGCCAAGGTGCTCGCGCCTAGATTGGCGGACATCGAGCTGTTGTACGTGTCGGATGGGTATTGGCAACGCGCCGGCGAGACGCGCGCAAAGCTTCGCGCGCGTGGACTGAAAGCCAAGGTCGCTGATGCTCTGATAGCGCAGTCGTGCATCGATCAAGACGTCGCGCTTATCACGCGCGATCAGGACTTCCGCCACTTCGTCAAGCACTGCGGGCTCAGGCTCGCGTAACCGGAGAGTGGGAGCTCGATGCGTCCGCTCGCTGGCGACCTCAAACCTGCGCCCGCAGGGCGTTGCGGGTCAGCAGGGCCGGTGATTCACACCGGCCGTCTTTTCTTGCTTCGCACAGCGTGTCCGCCGACGGCTGATACCGACAACGTCCGTGCATAGTTATTTCGCGCTAGCGTAGTCGTACCAGACGGCCTCGACGTTGTGGCCGTCCGGATCGTAGACGAACGCGGCGTAGTAACCGGGCCAATAGTCCTTGCGGTACCCGGGGCGGCCATTGTCCCGTCCACCCGCATCGAGCGCGGCCTTGTAGAACGCCTCGACCTCGTCCTTCGACTTCGCCTCGAACGCGAGATGCATGGCCTGAACATCGTCGCGCTGGCCGATCCAGAAATCGGTGTTCTTGCCGTCGTTGAAGCCGCCGGCCTTGCCGTGATCCATGTTGTTCGTGTAGCCGAGCGGCGCGAGCGCCTTCTTGTAGAACGTCTTCGAGGCGGCGTAGTCGCTGACTGCGAGACCGGTATGGGCGATCATGGGTGCCTCCTTGGCGTGCGCCTGTTCCACGCCTCATGGTCGGCGCGCATCCGGGCGGGGTCAATCGCAAAGTTTGGGATCGCTCGTCCGTGCGTGTTCGCGCCGTCGGAGGCGCTGCGGCGCTTCGCGCGCGACGATTCAGCGGAACAATCTCGCGCGCATCTGCTCTTCGAGCCGCGCCGCCAAAGCCTCGAAGCGCGCCTCGTGCGCTAGCGGCATGTACCACGGATCCCGAACAATCTCGGCGGGACCCACGCCCGGCGTCCCGGTGGCGAGCCGCTCGAGCACGTCGAGCGCGTCGCCCGAGTCTCCGTTCCACGCGTAGATCGCCGCGACGGCTTTGTCGCGCTGCGACAGGAGGTCGGTGCCTCTCGGCATACGAGCCGCTTCTCGTGCGGCGATCGCGCGCGCGGAGTCGCCCACGAACGTGAACGCATCCGCTTCGAGCAAGCGCAGGAACGAGCGGTTGGTCGGCGTCTCGCGGATTTCGCGCAGATATTCCAGAATGCTGCGGCCTTCCGCTTCGGCCGTGGAGCGGTCGCCGAGCAGCAGGCTCGCCCACGCCCGGTAACGCGCGACGGGCTCCGGCCCGGCGCGCGGACGCGGCTATCGCATTCTTGCGCCGGTCGGACAGGTCGACGCCGGACCACGGGAAGCGTGCGCGGCATCCGCTTGGCCGTCGCGAAAAATGGCGCTGTCCTCGCCCACGCGGCCGCGTTCATTCTTGGAGCACACGCTCGCAATCACGGCGGTTGTTTTCCATCGGCATCGCGAATGACGGAAGTTGCGGCGCCGCGAGATCTTCTGATCGGGCTCCAGGCGGCGCGCCTTCGAGCCGATGTTAACCAATAGGGGATTCTTCACGAAAGCTTCAGCGTCCCGTCACGTTTTTTCACGCGCCCCATGAGAGCCTCCGGCGCCAGCCTTCGATCCTTTCAAGCGGAGACAGCATGAGACACTCTGCCGCGAACGCCGCGCTTGTGACACTGGCGTGTGCCGCCCTTGCGCCGATGCTTGCGCTCGCCCACCACAGTTCCTCGCTGTTCCTATTCGACAAGCGCGTCACAGTCGAGGGAAAGATCGTAAGGGTTGCGTGGCAGAACCCTCACGTCTATCTCACGATCGAGTCCGCGGGGCCGGACGGCAAGCCGATGCAGCAGGATATCCAAGGCGCCTCGCTCTCGATGATCAAGACGTTCGGCCTCACGCGCGAGATGCTGGCGGCCGGCACGCACGTGAAGATCGACGCGGCCGCGCAGAAGTCGGGAGCCGATCGCCTGCTCTGGGGCGGCTACATTACGTTCGACGACGGCTCGGTCTATCTGCTCGAAACCGCAGGTCCGAACACGCACATCCCGGCCGTTCCCGCGGCGTCTTCGCTTGCCGGCAAGTGGGTGCCGCCGCCGACGTCCATTCAGGCGTTCCTGCAGACGCTCCAGGGCCTATCGCTGACCGAGGCGGCGAGCGCGGCAGCGCGCGCGACGCTCGGGGATCCGCGCGCGCCCGCGTCGTTCTGCGAGGCGGGGACGCCCTCGGCTGTGGTCGCCATGCTCGGCGCGTTGCCCGTGCTCCACACGATCGAGATCGACCCCGGCAAGGTCGTGATGCGCATCGACGCCGACGGCGGCGTTGTCGAGCGGGTCCTCAACCTCGATCGGACGACCCATCCCGCCGGCGTCGCGTCGTCCGCAGTCGGCGACTCGATCGGCCGCTGGGAAGGCGGCACGCTCGTGATCGATACCGTCGGTTTCGCCGCGTCGCCGATCTCTTCCCGGTCGTTGCACACCGTGGAGCGGCTTACGCTCGCCGCGGACAAGCGGCATTTGAGCTACGAGGCGACGCTCGAAGACCCCGAGCTCTGGATCAAACCGGCCTCGCTTGCCGTGACCTGGGACTATCGCCCCGACGTCGAGCCCTCCGGGGCGGCGTGCGACTCCGAGAACGCGCGGCGCTACCTGCGAGATACCGATCTTGGCGGCGCGCCGCCCGGCCCGCCGCGGCCGTAGCGGCGGCGCGCTCCGATCCCGCAAACGAAACGGGCCGGTGGTTTCCCACCGGCCCGTTTTTTTGGTTCGCGCCGGCGCCCTGCGCCGGCACAACGATGGCCTCAGCGGCCGCCGACTTCCTTGCGGACGATCGCGGCGCCCTCGGCGAGCGCATGGAGCTTCAGCTTCGCGACCATGCGCGAGAGTGGCTTCATGCCGCAGTCGGTGCTCGCTGTGATCTGCTCAGGCGAGAGCCCACCCTTGATGATCTTGCGGATACGATCAGCGATCATGTTCGGGGTCTCGACCATGCTCGTGCGGATGTCGAGCACGCCGACCTGCACGCCCTTGTCCTTCGGGCAGTTCTTCAGGAACTCGATGCCGTCCATGTGACGGTTCGCGTAGTCGAGCACGAACTCGTCGACGCCTTCGGTGCCCCAGAAGTACGGCAGCACGGTCTGGTAACCCTGCGGGAAGTTCGCCGACAGGATGTCGTTACCCCACGCGTTGCCGAAGCAGAAGTGCCAGCCGATCTTCGCGTCGACGCCGTCGCACATTCCCTCGATGCTCTCGCGGACCCACTTGTAGTCGTCCTTGTTGTTCGAGAAGAGCGGCAGCCAGGCGCCCAAGTCCTCGATCTGGAGGTACTTCGCGCCGTGCTTCACGAGCTCCTTCATCTCCTTGTTGAAGATGGGCACGAGCGCGAACGTCAGGTCCTTCGCATTTTTGTAGAAGGAGTTCTTGTCGAAGTAGACGTGCCATGCGAGGTTCGCAGGACCCGCACCGATGGACACCTTGACCGGGACATTGCCGGCCGCCTTCTTCGCGATGTCGTAGAGGTCGGGCCAGCGCAGTGCGTCATTGCCCTTGTCGACGGCGCCGCTATTGACGACGCCGCCCCAATCGTCCATGAACGTCTTCCCGGCACTTTCGCCGGCTCCGACGTACAAAGGGTGCGGATTGCGCGTCGGCTCGAAGCCCGGGATGCGCTCGTAGAGGTACCAGCAGAACGAGCCGATCACGCCGACGTAGTCGTCGTACCACATGTTGCCGTCGGTGACGATGTCGAGGCCGGCGCCAATCTGATCGTCGATCACGGCCTTCACGGCGTCTTGGTACGCCTCTTCGTGTGAGACCTCTTTGAACGCCACGCGGATGTCGCGGCCGAGCAGTTGCTGCTTGAACCAGCCGGGTCGGGGATAGGATCCGACCATGGTGGTCGGCAGAAGCTTGTCTACGACTTTTTTGACCATCTGTTTGTTCTCCTGAGAAATATCAGCGCCAATACCCCCGAATGCCGGGTTCCGTCGAGGCGTCGGAGTATAAACGAGCCCCCGGGGCCTTGGGATAGATGCCTCGCGTTGGGATAGAGAGAAACTCGATCAGTGCTTAGGATTCATCAAGAACGGCGGCGGGTAGTGCCGGCCGCCACGCTCGAGCGTGATCCAACGCATCTCGGTGAACTGGTCGATGCCGGCCTTGCCGCCGTGGCGGCCGAGGCCGCTCGCGCGCACGCCGCCGAACGGCACGTGCGGCTCGTCGTTCACCGAGCTGTCGTTGATGTGCGCCATGCCGGTGTTGAGACGCCTTGCAACGGCGAGACCGCGCTCCTCGTTGCGCGTCATGATGCCCGCCGAAAGGCCGTACTCGGTGTCGTTCGCGACCTCGATCGCCTCGTCGACGCTGCCGACGGTGACGACCGGCGCAATCGGTCCGAACGTCTCCTCGCGCATCACCTTCATGTCGCGCGTGATGTTCGTCAGGATCGTCGGCTCGAAGAACAGGCCCTTGTGCTTGCCGCCGACGAGCACCTTCGCGCCCTTCGCGACGGCATCGTCGACCTGGTCGCGGATCTTGTCGAGCTGCTTCTGATTGATGATCGGGCCGATGCAGTTTTGCATCTCGCGCGGATTGCCGACTTTCAACTTCTTGGTGTTCTGCACGAACTTCTCGGTGAACTCGGCTGCGACGTCCTTGTGCACGATGATCCGCTCGACCGACATGCAGATCTGGCCTTGGTGCATGAACGAGCCGAAGGTCGCCGCATTAACGGCTTGCTCGATGTCTGCGTCGTCGAGCACGATCAGCGCGTCCTTGCCGCCGAGCTCGACACAGCACTTCTTGAGCAGCCCGCCGGCCTTCGCGGCGACTTGCTGGCCGACCGCGGTCGAGCCCGTGAAGCTGATGCCGCGAACGAGCGGATTACCGATCAGCTCGTCGCCGACTTCCTTCACGCTGTCGCGCGAGCACGTGACGACGTTGAACACGCCCTTCGGAATCCCGGCCTCCTCGAGGACCTCGGCGATCAGCAGGCCGCCCGAAACCGGCGTCTCCTCGGAGGGCTTGAGCACGACCGCGTTGCCGACCGCGAGCGCGACCGCGAAGCCGCGCGAGGACAGGATCAACGGGAAGTTCCACGGCGAGATCACGGACACGACGCCGAGCGGCTCGCGTACCACGAGCGACAGCTTGCCGTGGTCCGACGGCAGGATCTCGCCGGCGACCTGGTACGCGGCCGCGGCCGCGGCGCGGTAGACGCCGATGCTGTAGCCCGTCTCGAACATCGTCTTGCCGATCCACGAGCCGCCTTCGTCGACGAGCGCTTCTTGGAATTGCTTCGCGCGCGCGGTCAGCACGTCCGCCGCTTTCGACAAGAGTCGGGCGCGCTCGGAGTGCGCCAGCGCGGCCCACTTCGGCTGCGCTTCGGCAGCCGCCTCGATCGCGGCCGTCGCGTCCGCGCGGCTAGCGTCCGCGACTTTCGCCCAGACTTCGCCGTTCGACGGGTTGTAGACCGGGAAGGTGGCCTTGTTCTTGGGCGTAGACCACTGACCGTTGATGAAGAGGTCTCGCTTACCAGCCATGGATGTCTCCTCGCAAAATGGGTTGCGCCGCTCAGGTTGCGGGCGGCGCAGACGCGCCGCGCCGAGGCTAGCGCTCGAGCAGCTTGAGCTTGTCCTTGACGTCCTTCCACTCGTCCGCGTCGGGCGGTGCGGCTTTGGCCTTCGTGAGCACCGGCCAATTCTTCGCGAGCTCCGCGTTGAGCTTCGTGAACTGCTCTTGTCCCGCCGGGACGTCGTCCTCCGAGACGATCGCCTCGACGGGGCATTCCGGCTCGCAGAGCGTGCAGTCGATGCACTCCTCGGGGTCGATCACGAGCATGTTCGGGACCTTCGTGGAAGCAGTCGACCGGGCACACCTCGACGCAGTCGGTGTACTTGCACTTGATACAGGCCTCGGTCACGACGAAGGTCATCTGAGCTACCCCGGTCCTGGAAGGTTGCGAATTCTCCTATAAACGGCCGCTTAGATCCAAGCCCCGCCGACCGCCGCGCCTCAGATCTGCTCCTCCGCGACGCGCACGACGAGGCCGTCGAGATCCTTTTTCAGGACGATCTGACAACTGAGCCGGCTGTTCTCGCGCCGGTCGATCACGCAGTCGAGCATGCCGTCCTCCTGGGGAGCCGGGCGCGGCAACTTGTCCAGCCACTCGGGCTCCACGTAAACGTGGCACGTCGCGCACGAGGCCGCCCCGCCGCATTCGGCCACGATCCCGGCGACGTCGTTGTCGACCGCCGCCTCCATCACGGTGGTCCCTGCCGGGACGTCGACGGTCTTGGCCTCGCCGGTCGGCTGGATGTACGTCACCCGCGGCACGACTAGCTCGCCGCGGACTCGACCTGAGCCGCTGAAATATGCTTATGCATTTGAATTGCCTGAATGTTCGGCCGGGCCGCTATAATACTCGGCCACTCGTGTCCTCTGCATGTCTTCGACCGCGCCGCCTTTCGGGCGTGCCCGCGCCGAGTGGCAAGCAAACTGTCCTACAGGCATCGACCCGCCGCGGTTCGCCACGGCGCAGAGAATGAGCAGCATGGGATCGCAATCAGTAGTAGTGCGCTTCGCCGGCGACTCGGGCGACGGCGTCCAGTTGATGGGCACGCAGTTCGTCGCGGCGACGGCGCTCGCGGGCAACGACTTCGCGACCTTCCCGGACTATCCGGCCGAGATTCGCGCGCCGGCCGGCACGACGTTCGGCGTGTCGGCGTATCAGATCCATCTCGGCGCGCGGCCGATCACGACGGCCGGCGACGCGCCGCAGGTGCTCGTCGCGTTCAATCCGGCCGCATTGAAGGTCAACTTGCCGCTCGTCGCGCCCGGCGCGTTGATCGTGCTCAACGTCGACAGCTTCACGAGCCGCGGGCTCGCGAAGGCCGGCTATCAAACCGATCCGCGCGCGAGCGGCGCGCTCGACGGCTACCAGGTCGTCGAGGTCGACATGACGAAGGCGACGCTCGACGCGACCGAGAAATTCGAGCTCAGCAAGAGCGACGCCGGCCGCTGCAAGAACTTCTGGGCGCTCGGGCTCGTGCAGTGGATGTTCAACCACGACATCTCGCAGATCGAGGACTGGATCACGAAGAAGTTCGCGAAGGACGCGAAGATCCGCGACGCGAACCTCGCCGCGCTGCGCGCGGGCCATGCCTACGGCGAGACCGCCGAGCTCGCGGCCGCGGTGCCGCACGTCAAGGCGATCGAGGCGCAGTTCCCGCCCGGTGAGTACCGCGGCGTGCGCGGTAGTGAGGCCTTGTCGCTCGGACTCGCGGCCGCAGGCGAGCTCGCCGATCGGAAAGTCATGTTCTGCTCGTATCCGATCACGCCCGCGTCGACGCTGCTGCACACGCTCGCGCGCTACGGCCATCTGGGAGTCGGGGTATTCCAGGCCGAGGACGAGATCGCCGCGATCTGCGCCGCGATCGGCGCATCCTACGGCGGCGCGATCGGTGTGACTTCGAGCTCGGGCCCGGGCATCGCGCTCAAGACGGAGGCCATCGGCCTCGCGATCAACACGGAGCTGCCGGTCGTGATCGTCGACTCGCAGCGCGGCGGCCCGTCGACGGGCTTGCCGACGAAGACCGAGCAGTCGGATCTCTACCAGGCCGTCTACGGCCGCAACGCGGATCGCGCCGATCCCCGTGATCGCGGCGCGCAGTCCGAGCGACTGCTTCGAGGTCGCGATCGAGGCGGTCCGGATCGCGCTCCGGCACATGACGCCCGTGATCTTGCTGACCGACGGCTACCTCGCGAACGCGGCCGAGCCGTGGCGGATCCCCGACGTCGACAAGATCCCGCGGATCGAGACGAATGCGCCGCGCGCGCGCAAGGACGGCGAGGAGATCGGCAACGTGATCTTCGATCGCAATGCGGATTCGCTCGGCCGGCCGTGGGTCGCGCCCGGCACGCCGGGCCTGATGCATCGCGATCGGCGGCCTCGAGAAGGACCTTCGCACGGGCAACATCTCGTACGACGCCGCGAATCACCAGGCGATGACGAACCTGCGTGCGGACAAGGTCGCGGCCGTCGCGAAGTTCATCCCGCCGCAGGCGGTCGAGCACGGCCCGGAGAAGGGCAAGATCGCGGTCGTCGGTTGGGGCTCGACCTACGGCGCGATCTATCAGGCGGTCCGCGCGATGCCGGCGCGCGACGAGCGTGAGCCACATCCACATCCGCTACTTGAGCCCGTTCCCGTCGAACTTGGGCGAGCTCTTGCGCGGCTTCGACAAGATCCTCGTGCCCGAGATGAACATGGGCCAGCTCGCGACCCTGCTGCGCGACAAGCTCGGCGTCGAGACCGTGCAGCTCAACAAGGTCACGGGCCAGCCGTTCCTGATCGCCGAGATCGTGCAGAAGATTCGCAGCCTGCTCGCGCCGAGCGCCGTGCCGTGCCGCGCGCAAGGCCGTGCAGAGGAGAACGCGCATGAGCGCGCAACTCGCCGCGAAGGATTTCGCGTCGTCGCAAGAGGTGCGTTGGTGCCCGGGCTGCGGCGACTACGCCGTGCTGAAGTCCGTCACGCGCGCGCTCGCCGACGTCGGCGCCGTGCCCGAGAAGACCGTGTTCGTATCCGGCATCGGCTGCGCGTCGCGCTTCCCGTACTACGTCGAGACGTACGGCTTCCACACGATCCACGGCCGCGCGCCCGCGATCGCGACGGGGCTCAAGCTCGCAAATCCCGAGCTCGACGTCTGGGTCGTCACCGGCGACGGCGACGGCTTGTCGATCGGCGGCAATCACTTGATGCACGCGCTGCGCCGCAACGTCGGCTTCAAGATCCTGCTGTTCAACAACGAGGTCTACGGCCTCACGAAGGGCCAGTACTCGCCGACGTCGCGGCTCGGCACGCGCACGCCGTCGACGCCGCACGGCTCGTTCGACACGCCGATACTGCCGGGTGCGTTCGCGCTCGGCGCCGGCGCGAAGTTCATCGCGCGCGCGATCGACGTCGACAAGGATGGGCTCGGGCAGCGTGCTCGAGGCCGCGCACGGCTTCGACGGCGCCGCGTTCGTCGAGATCTTCCAGAACTGCATCGTCTACAACGACGGCGTCTACAACTCGTTCACCGATCGCGACAAGGAGGCCGACGCGCAGATCCACGTCAAGCACGGCGAGCCGCTCACGTTCGGCGCCGACAAGTCGAAGGGCCTCGCGTTCGACGCGCAAGTCGATGACGCTGCAAGGTCATCGACGCGCGGGCGAACCCGAGCGCGGTGCTCGTGCACGACGAGACGAACCGCATGCTCGCGGGCCTTGCTGCTCGCGCTCGCGCCGCCCGAGTTTCCGGTGGCGCTCGGCGTGATCCTTCGCCAGCCGGGGCAGAGCTTCGAGAAGGCGTACTACGCGCACCAGCCGACGAAGCTCGAGCGCACGGGCCGCGTCGCGGACGCGCTGCGCCAGACGAGCACCTGGACGGTCCCCGTCCCTGACCCGCGGAAAAAAGGGGACATTCCGCATTTCGCCGGGATGTACCAAGCGACCACTACCCCGCCTGCGAAATGCGGAATGTCCCCTTTTCCGCTCGCGCGGCCGTCAGAACTGCACGGCTTTCGCGTCGCTCATGATCAGGTCGTGGTAGACGGGTAGCGACCAGCCTTGCTGCTCGAGCTCGGCCAGCCGCGCCTCGACCTTCTTCACATACTCGTCGGGGCTGCCGTAGAGCTTGCGGAGCTCGTCGTTCGAGAAGCGCACCTCATACGCGCTCAAGCGGCACATGATCTGCGCGCCTTGCTCGCCGCCGTTATTCACGATCCACTCGCTCGGATTCGGGATCAACGGCGTGGCCGGCGTATTGAGCGCGGCGTATTTCGCGACCGGCACGTCGACGTAGACGTTCCGGATGCCGCCGACCGGATTCCCGTGCTCGTCGAGGGCCATCAACGAGCCGTCGTTGGTCGTGTCGCGGTCGAGCAGCACGCGCTGCGCTCGCGGCGGGGCGATGCCCTGATCGACCCAGCGGAACAGGTGATAGAGGCCGACCGACATGAAGGCCTGGACCGGAAACGTGCTCAATTCCTTCGCGCACGGGTTCGGCTTCAACCGCACGTTGTCGCGCGAGTCGACATGGCCGATGCCCGCGATCTCGTACTGACGATACTGCTTGCCGGGCTCGTCGCTGTCCTGCCGGTGCGGCACGTTGTTCTCGAGCTCGAGCATCGTCGGCAGCTGGATCAGCGGCACGTCGACTTGCATGATCGTCTGGCCCGCCGACGTCGGCATGAAGCCATCGTAGATGTGCTGCATGTCGGGCGTTCGGTAGACCATGTGTGCCGGCAGATAGTTGATCAGCGTGCCCGAGCTCATCGAGGATCCGGACAAGACCATCTTGCGGACCTTGAGCTTCCAAGTGGTCCATGATCGCTTTTCACGAGCGCGCCGACTTGCGCGAGGATGTCGTTGGCCTGACCCGGCTCGACGACGAGATCGGCGTAGCGTTTGGCATTGAACTCGGAGAACTGCTTCGGCGACGTCGTGAGGATCTCGATAGCCGCGTGGCCCGAGCTCATGACATAGGCGGCCGTGAACTCGAACGCATGGGCGGCGCCGCTGCTGTGCATCGACTCGGCGAGCACGAGGCCGCTGAACTTCTTGCTGTCCGCCGGTTTGCGCACGACCACGCGCGTCTTGTACGGCTTGCCGTCCGCGGTGCCGGAGACGAAGTATTCCTTCGTCTGATATTTGAAGTGATCGAGCCCGAGCCCGGGTGCCTGCGACGGCGCGGAGTCGAACATCGGTCCGGATCCCAAGATCTCGCCCGATAGCTTCGGTAACGCGACGGCCGTCGGAGTCGTCGGCAGACCCGGGATACTCTGGCGCGCCGAGGCGCCGCCGAACCCCGCAGGCGGTTGCGCGAAGACGGTCGTGGCCCATGAAAGGGCGGCAAGTGCGGTGACACCGGCCGCGGCGAATCGCGGCGCGCGCTTGTTCATGTCATTTACCTCGAAAATCCACTAAGCATTTGAAAATGAACGATATGCGTGTCCAGAGCGGCAAACTACCCCGGCGCTTCGGCACTCAATTCGCGGCGCCAGGCGTGGCTTTGATCTCAGCCGAGACGCGCTCGACTTCGCGCCAGACGCGCAGCAGGTTGCCGCTCCAGAGCTTGGCGATGTCGCCGCGCGAGTATCCGCGCGCTTCGAGCTCGGCCGTCACGTTGCGCGTCTCGGACGCGTCCTGCCAGCCGACGATCCCACCGCCGCCGCCGAAGTCGGAGCTGATGCCGACGTGGTCGACGCCGATCAGCTTGACCGCGTAGTCGATATGGTCGACGAGGTCGTGCACCGTCGCGCCCGGCCAGCGCTCGCGGATCGCGCGTTGGCCCTCGTCCCAGCGCGCGCGCTGCTCGGGCGTCAGCGCGCCGACGCCGCCGCGCTCGGTCACGCCGACGCTGCTCCCTCAGCTCGCGGAGCGCGGTGACCGCCTCCTCCGGCCGCGCCTTCAAGTAGTCGTCGTATGCCACGACCTGGATCACGCCGCCGTCGTCGCGCAGCGCGCGCAGCGTCTCGTCGTCCATGTTGCGAGGATGGGCGAGCACGCCCGCGACGCCCGAGTGCGACGCGATGACGGGCGCGCGCGAGAGGCGCATCGCGTCAAGCGCGGTCTTCTTCGAGCCGTGCGACACGTCGACCATGATGCCGAGGCGGTTCATCCGCGCGATCGCCCGCGCGCCGAGCTCCGTCACGCCGGTGTCGACCGTGCCGTCGCCGAGCTCGGGCTTCGGGCGCGCCGAGCGCGCGAGATCGTTGTCGCCGTCGTGCACGAGCGTGACGTAGCGCGCGCCGAGCTCGTAGTCGCGGTCGAGCATCTCGAGGCTCTTGCCGAGCACGTAGCCGTTCTCGATGCCGATCGCTGCGACGAGCTTGCCGCGGCCCGCGATTCGCTCGACGTCGTCGGCGCGATACGCGATCTCGATCCGGCTCGGGATAGAGCTCGTCGGCCATTCGGTGGATCGCCGCGAACTTCGTCTGCGCGTCGGCTTGTGCTTGGCGCTGGTTCGCGTCGTTCCGCGGGGTCTGCGCCCACGTAGACGATGAAGAACGCCGCGTCGAGCCCGCCGCGCGCCATCTTCTCGAGATTCACCTGGAGGTTCGCGTTCAGCGGGTCGACGCTGCCGGCGTCGCGAAGTCGAGCGGGATATCGACGTGCGTGTCGAGCGTGATCAGCGGGGGCGCGGCCGGCGCGCCCGAGTCTCGCCCCGCGTCGTTGCGCGAGCACGCGGCAGAGCGCGGCGGCTGCAAAGGCCGCGCACGCGAGCCGCGCGAGCGGCCGGCGTCGCTGCGACAAGGCGTCGCTCCATCATGCTTCGGCCTCGGACTCAGGTAGGTGGTGCTCCGCGCGGACCGGCTTCATCAGCGCGTTCGCGACGAGCGCGACCGCGAGCAGCGCGGCCATCAGGACCATCGTCATGTTGTAGAGGCTCGGCGTCGGATCGACCGTGCCCGACGGCGCGATCTCCATGAGCTTCTGCGATCGTGACGGTCTTCTGCGCGACCAGCGCGTCGAGCTGATCGAGGCCCGCGCCGAACGCGGCCCGAAAGCGCGCGGGGTCGATGCCCGCCGCGAGGTCTCGGAGCGCCGAGTCGAGCGCGCTCGCGCGCAATCTCGTGATCGCCTCGGGCCCGATGCACGCCGGCCACGCTCCACGCCGTGAGCAGCCGGCCATGGATGCCGCCGACGTAGCGCGTGCCGAACATGTCCGCGAGATAGGCGGGAATCGTCGCGAAGCCGCCGCCGTACATCGTGAAGATGATCATCGTCGCGGCGTAGAAGTAGACGAGCCAGACGACGCGCCGGCATCACGCTGACCTGCCGCGCGACGAACGGAATCGACAAGATACAGCGCGATGCCGAGCGCGAAGAAGATCCAATACGTGTTGCGCCGCCCGATGTAGTCGGAGGTGCTCGCCCAGAAGAAGCGGCCGAGCATGTTGAACACGCTGATCATCATGACGTAAGTCGCCGCGAAGCCCGCGTCGACGATCCGCGGCAGCGTCGTGCCGAAGATCTCGGTCATCATCGTTTGCGCGACGCTCAAGCACGCCGATGCCGGCCGTCACGTTGAAGCAGAGCACGATCCAGAGCTGCTAGAACTGCCGCGTCCGCAGCGCCTCGTTGATGTCGACGTCGCGCGTGCTGATCATCCGCTTCGAGCGTTGCGCCGTCGCTCGGCGGCGTCCAGCCCGCGGGCTTCCAGCCCGGCGCGGGCAGCCGGTACGAGAACGCCGCGACGAGCATCACGACGAGAGTAGATGAGGCCGAGCGTCACGAACGTTCCGACCGCGCCGACGCTGCCGGTGCCGACGACGTAAACGCCCTCGGCGCCGCGCACGATCATGCCCGCGACGTCGTTCGCGCCGACGACGACCACCTCGCGCATCTGACCCGCGACCTCGGCGAAGCGCTTCCCGCCCTCCGTCACGAGCCGCACTTGATCGGCGGTGCCGAGGTAGGTCGGCGCCTCGTAGAACAGACGCAGAAAATAGCGCTTGAGCGGCGCGCCGATGATCGCGCCGCCGCCGAAGCCCATGATCGCCATGCCGGCCGCCATGCCGCGGCGGTCGGGGAACCAGCGGATCAGCGTGCTGACCGGCGAGACATAGCCCAAGCCGAGCCCGCAGCCGCCGATCACGCCGTAGCCGAGGTACACGAGCGCGAGCTGATGCCAGAGGATGCCGAGCGCGCCGACGAGGTAGCCGCCGCCCCAGCACAGCGCCGCGACGGTGCCGACCGTGCGCGGGCCGACGTCCTCGAGCCACTTGCCCGCGAGCGCGGCCGATAGCCCGAGGAACACGATCGCGACCGTGAAGACACGGTTCGTTTCCGCGAGCGACCAGTCTCCGGCCGCCGGCGTCACGACGCCGAGCACGCGGATCAGCGCCGGGTTGTAGATGCTCCACGCATAGACCGAGCCGATGCACAGATGAATCGCGATCGACGCCGGCGGCACGAGCCACCGGTTGAACGTCGCCGACGCGACGATACGCTCTTTCGACAACAACCCCGCCATCAACCCGATCCCCCGCGCCCAGCGGCGCGCGGCCATTCTATTGAGGCGGGGTCGGGGATGTCGATCGTCGACGGTCGGCACGCACGCGGCATCGCGCGCCATGACGAGCTAGAGCGTCGCTTGCGGCTCGGTTGCTAGGACCGCGGCGTCAGTCGGCGCGCTTGTCGAAGCGGTTCGGCAAGTAGTAGCGGACGCCCGCCTTGAACAGGTTTTCCTTGCCTGTGAACTCGACGCCGGTGACTACCATGAGGCGACTCGTCGCGCGAAACAGCAGGCCGATGTTGATCCACGTGTCGGGCTCGTCGACCTTGTTGTACGTGATGTGCTGCGCGGAAAGGTTGAATTCCATCTTGCGCGACTTGTTCGCCGAGCGCCAACCGAACAGATACGTGTAGCCGTTGTCGTCGACGCCGATCTTCGGGCCGCCGGGCGTGAGCGGGTCGGCGGACGAGCGACACCGCCGCAACGTCGAAGTACATGCTCGTGAGCGGCGACGGGCTGTAGTGCCAACCGGCGCCCGCCTCGACGAGCGTCGTGTTGACGGTGTAGTCGTCGAAATCGACGTACTTCGTGCCGCCGAACACGTGCAACATCTTCAAGACGCTGTACGAGAACCACGCTTCGGCGCCCTTGCCGTCCAACTCGCCGATCGCGGTGCCCGTGTTGTTCTTGAACAAGGAGCCCTCGACGTAGCTATAGCTCAAGTCGGGTCCCTCCACCGTTTCGTTATAGGTCGTGTCGGCGCGGGCCGGCAGCGCGGCGAGGCGAGCAGAGTGCGAGGCCTAAGGCGAGCGGGCGCAGCATCAGGCGTCTCCCGGGTCGATGGACGGCGGCAAAGTAGATTATTCCGTTAAAACGAGCCGTGAAAGGCGTCACGTCCTCGGTGGCCCGTCAACGGCGGCGCGAGATCCAGAAGATGAACGCCGCGAGCAGGATCGCGATGATGCCCGGAACCGGATGGTCCTGCGTGAGCTGGTAAACGCCATAGACGCCGATCGACAGAGAAAGCGCGTAACGAGTAATCGGGGACATCCGGCTTGATCGTTCCATGGCGAGGATCCGCGATATTTTCCATGGATTGGTAGGAACGTGCGAGTGTTTTCTGGTCGGAGTACCGGCTGTTGCTGCTGCAGCGTCGCTTGGAACCGGCTCAGGTAGTCCGCCCCGACCCGCTGCTGCTCGATGATCCGCGGGCCGTTACGTTACCATGCGTTCGTTCGTTCGCTCGCTGTGGGGGATTTCGTGGACGTCGGATTCGTCGGGCTCGGTGCCATGGGCCAGGTCATCGTGCCGCGCCTGCTCGCGGCAGGTCATCGCGTGACGCGGTTGGAACCGTTCGAAGGACCGGGCGGCGCCGCTCGTCGCGAAGGGCATGCGGCTGGCCGACACGCCGGCCGCGGTCGCCGCCGCGTCGGACGTCACGTTCTCGATCGTGACCGACGGCGCCGCCGTGCAGAAGGTCGCGCTCGGCGAGGACGGCGTGCTCGCGGGCATGCGGCCGGGCGGCGTCTACGTCGACATGGGCACGATCGCGCCCGACGTCACGCGCGCCGTCGCGGCCGAGTTCGCGAAGAAGGGCTTCGCGATGCTCGACGCGCCGCTGTCGGGCAGCCCCGTCACGGTCGAGCAAGGCAACGCGTCGCTGATGATCGGCGGCGACAAGGCGACGTTCGAGCGCATCGAGCCGGTACTCCGCGCGATCGGGCCGAAGGTCACCTACATCGGCGCGAGCGGCCAGGCGTCGATGATGAAGCTCGCCGTCAACGCGCTGCTGATGGTCGAGGTGATCGCGTTCGGCGAGGCGGTCGCGCTCGCGGAGAAGGGCGGCGTCGCTCGCGAGGTCGCGCTCGACGCCGTGCTCAAGAGCGTCACGGCGGCGCCGGTGCTCGGTTATCGCGGGCCGTTCATCCTCGAGGGCAAGATGCCGAAGGTGCCGCTCGCCGACGTCACGCTGCAGCAGAAGGACATGCTGCTCGTGCTCGAGATGGCGCGGAAGCTCGGCAGCCCCGCGCCGCTCGCGGCCGCGGCGAACGAGATGATGAACGCGTGCCGCGGGCTCGGCCTCGATCGCAACGACTTCGTCGTCGCGCACCAGGTGTACCGGCTGCTGGGCGGCCAGTCGCGCTGACGAGCGATCAACGCAACGACCACAACGAGAACGCATCGTCATGAGCACCGCCGATCATTCGTCCCAGCCGCCGAAAGCCGGGCCGAAGCTGCCGCCGTACGGCCCCTCGATCACGCTCGCGCAAGCCAAGAAGGTCGCGTCCGCCGCGCTCGCGCCCGCGCAGGCGAACAACTGGACGATGGTGATCGCAATCGTCGATCCGGGCGGGCATCTCGTCTATCTCGAGAAAATGGATCAGACGCAGGTCGGCAGCGTCGCGATCGCGCAGTCGAAGGCGCGCTCCGCGGCGATCTTCAAGCGCCCGACGAAGGTGTTCCAGGACCGGCTTGCGCGCGGCGGCGAGGGCTTGCTCGTGTTGCGCCTGAAGGACGCGATCCCGGTCGAAGGCGGGCTGCCGATCGTCGTCGACGGTAAGCTGATCGGCGCGCTCGGCGTCTCGGGCGGCTCGAGCGCCGAGGACGAGGTCTGCGCGGAAGCCGGCGCCGCGGCGCTCGAGTGAGCGGCGAGCGATGAACAAGACCACGAAGGATCTGAAGCTCCCGACGACGATCACGGGCTCGCTGCCGCGCCCCGAGTGGTACACCGAGAATTTGGGTGCACGACCGTTTCGCGACGCGCTGCGGACGCGCGCTATCGCGAGCAGTACACGGACGCCGTCGGCACTTACATCCGCGACCAGGAGCGCGCCGGCCTCGACATCGTGACCGACGGCGACGCGCGCTTCGACCACGACGTCGGCGGCATGAGCTGGTTCCAGTATCCCGCGCGTCGCTTCAAGGGCCTCGAAGGGCGGCGACTACTATCGCGCGCGCAAGGGCTACGGCGGCGCGACGAAGGGCGACATCATCTTCGAGGTGATGGAGAGCCGCGTGATGCCGCGCTGCGTCGGCAAGATCGAGCGCGGGCCGCTGCAGTACGCCGCGCTCTGGCGCACCGCGCAGCAGCTCACGCCGCGGCCCGTGAAGTTCGGCACGGCGACGCCCGAGCTCATCGGCACGTCGGTCGGCAACGATCACTACGCGAAGCCGCAGGAGCTGCTGCAAGACATCAGCGACGCGATGCGCGAGGAGCTCGTGGAGCTCGCGCGCGCGGGCTGCCCGATCATGCAGCTCGAGGAGCCGAACATCCACTTGGTCAGCATCCAGCGCGGCGGCGGCGGGCAGCTCAGCGTCGAGTTCTTCGTCGACGTGTTCAACAACACCGTGAAGGGCCTGCGCGATCTCACCGAGGTCTGGTGCCACACGTGCTGGGGCAATCCCGGCGCAGCAGCGCCTCTTCGCGACCAATCAGTCGTATCGCGACGCGCTGCCGCATCTCAACAAGCTCGACGTCGACGTGATCACGTTCGAGTGCTGCACGAGCGACGGCATGGACCTCGAGGTGATCGGCCGCTCGATCACCGACAAGAAGATCGCGATCGGCGTCGTCGACCATCGGAATCTGCAGGTCGAGCGGCCCGAGCAAGTGGCCGATTTGATTCGCCGCGCGCTGAAGCACATCCCGCTCGAGCGGCTCGTGATCTCGAGCGACTGCGGCTTCGGCCGCGAGGGCATGAGCCGGCGGATCGCGTTCTACAAGATGGTGTCGATCGTGCGCGGCACGAACATCGTGCGCAAGGAGCTGGGTTTGCCCGAAGCGCGATGCCTCGCGGCGGACTCGCGCTACGCGCTCGTCGAGGAAGCCTAGAGCCTGTTGGAGCGCGCGCGCGGTAACGCGCGCCGAATGTGGCAGTGCCGGCGCCTACCGCGCTCTGACCGAAAGCTCGACGGCGTCGCCCTCGGGAAACGTAACCGACACGTAGCCGTTCGCGGGCTCGCGGACGTAGTCGAGGTACGCCTTCAACGCCTCCGGGAAAAGGTGAATGTCGTCCGCCGCAACGAACGCGCCCGGCGCGAGCTTCGGCTCGAGCTGCTTGAGCAGAGGTAGGTAGAGATCCTTCCAGCCATCGAGGAACAGCACCGTCACGTCGGACTCGAGATCCTTCAACGTCTCGAGCGCGTCGCCGACGCGCAAGTCGACGACGTCGAGCAGCCCGGCCTCGCGGATGTATTCGCGCGCGCGGTCCGCTTTGCTCTGCTGGAGCTCCGTGGTGATCACGCGGCCGGCGCCGCGATCGCGCACGGCCGCGGCCATATAGATCGTCGAAATGCCGAACGACGTGCCGAACTCGACCGTCGTGCCGGGCGCCGCGCCGCGCACGAGCGTGTAGACGAGCCTGCCGCCGTCGCGCGAGACCGGGATGAACGCTTCGTCGAGTAGCGAGGTTCGCGCGGTGCCTTGCTTGCCTTGCGCCTTCGCAAGCAACGGCGGGTCGTTCTCGTCGGCGGCGGCGTGCATCGAGTCCAGCACGCGTTTGACTTGCGGATCGAAGAGGGCGGATGGCATTGGCGGTGTTCTCGTCGAATGGCCGATCGAAGCCAGGATACGCGTGCGCCCCATCCAAACAAAGAAGTCGCGGTCATCGGCTGCCTGCCCGCTGGCCAACGAAACACCATGAATCGACTCTCGCGCTGCGCGCTGCCGATCTCGCTCTGTTCCGTAACGGTCGGCGGGGCGTCATCTGGTGAAGCAACTCGCGCACGTGCCGAACCGCTCATCCACGGGTACGAACGAACGGCAACTTGCGCATCCTTAGCACGCGCATGCTCGGCGAATTGCGCTGCGCGGAGCCAGGCGGACGCTCTGCGTCGCGATGCGGATCCCCGGTCCGGAGTGGAGGCGTGCCCCAAGTCTTTTCGCGTTGGATGAACCCGGTTGGGCGCATCGCCTTCGTCGGTGTCCTCCTGAGCCCGTTCGTCGGCGTCGCAGCCGCGATTGCCATCGTGCGCTCGGACTACTACTCCGGCGCGCAGGAAGCCGTCGATCAGCCAATTCCGTTCAGCCATCTGCATCACGTGGGCGAAGTAGGGCTCGATTGCCGTTATTGCCACTACTCGGTCGAGCGTGCGGAGTTCGCGGGCATTCCGGACACCGCGACGTGTATGACCTGCCACTCGCAGATCTGGACGCGGGCCGAGATGCTCGCGCCCGTGCGCGCGAGCCTCCAAACCGGCACGCCGCTGCGCTGGGCGCGCGTGCACGACTTGCCCGACTACGTCTACTTTTCCCACCGGATTCACGTCGCAAAAGGCGTCGCGTGCGAGGAATGCCACGGGCGGATCGATCGGATGCCGCTGACGCGTCCGATCAAGGCTTGGGAGATGCGCGACTGTCTCGAGTGCCACCGCGATCCCGGCCCGCGCCTGCGGCCGCAGGACGCAGTGTTCGCGATGGGGTACCGGCACGGCGCGTCCCCGACGCCGGCCGAGCTGCTCGCGAGCTATCGAATCGACACGCGGCCGCTCAGCGACTGCTCGATCTGCCATCGCTAGGAACCCAGGTGCAGTGAACGATCCGGCCGAGAGCAGACGCGTCGAGACGGCCGCGGGCACCGTGCCTCTCGCGACACCGCACGCGCCTGTCTCGCGGCGCGCTGCGCTCAAGCTGCTCGGCGCCGGCGCCGCGGTCGCGTGCGGCGCGTGCGACCGGACCCGCGAGGAGCTCGTGCCTTACGTACGCGTGCCGGAGTACGAGACTCCGGGCGTCGCGCTGCGCTACGCGACGACGCTGCGCTCCGTGCACGGCGACGCGCAGGGCGTCATCGCCACCACCTTCACCGGGCGGCCGACGAAGCTCGACGGCAACCCCCGGCATCCCGCGAGCCTCGGCGCGACGGACGTATTCGCCCAGGCGGCACTCGTCGGCCTCTACGACCCGGAGCGCTCCGCGGCGCCGCGACGCGGAGCAGACCTCCTGAGTGCGGCGGCGTTCGTCGCGGCGCTCGAGGCGCGCGCGGCGGCGCTGCGTGCGAAGCGCGGCGAGGGACTCGCCGTCGTGACCCCGTCCGTGCATTCGCCGGCGATTGCGCGCGCGCTCGAGGCGCTGTTCGAGGCGCTGCCGGACGCTCGCTGGTATCGGTACGATCCGGTCGGCCGCGACGCGATCCGGGCCGCGGCGATTGGCACGCTCGGCCGGCCGCTCGATGCCGTCTATCGCCTCGAGCGCGCGCGCTGCGTCCTCACTCTCGATGCGGATCTCTTGAACGGCGTGCCGGGGCATCTCGCGTACGCGCGCCGCTTCGCGGCCGCGCGTGCCGAGCCGCACACCGAAATGCCCCGGCTCTACTCCGTCGAATCACAGCCGACCGCGACGGGCGTGCGCGCGGATCACCGCCTCGCTTTGTCGGCGAGCCGCATTACGGCGCTCGCGTTCGCGCTCGCGGCACGCCTCGGCGTCGGTCGCGCGCCGGCGTTCGAAGGCAGCGCGGCGGAGCGCGCGTGGCTCGAAGCGGTCGCGCGTGATCTCGAGAGCCGGCGCGGTGCCAGCGTCGTCGTGCCGGGGCCGTACCAACCGCAAAGCGTGCACGAGCTCTGCCATTGGCTGAACGCGACGCTGCGCGCGGCCGACGGGCCGCTCTACTATGTCCCCGCGATCGAGGCCGAGCCAGCGGCGCCCGCCGGCGATCTCGAATCTCTGTGCAAAGAGATCGCTGCGAAGCGCGTCGACACGCTCGCGATCGTCGACCGCAACCCGGTCTACGACGCGGCCTGCGCCGCGCAGCTCATGGAGCTCTTGCCGCGCGTGACGTTCGCCATGCACGCGAGCCTCTACCGGGACGAGACAGCGGAGCGCTGCGAGTGGCACGTGCCGCTCCACCACGAGCTCGAGAGCTGGGGCGATGGGCGCGCGTTCGACGGCACGGCGAGCTTCGCGCAGCCGCTCGTGTCGCCGCTCGTCGAGGGCCTCTCGACGCTCGACCTGTTCGGCGTGCTGTCGGGCGGCGAGCGCGCTTCCCCCGAGCGCGCGGTTCGCGAAGCGTGGCGCGCGGACGGCGAGCCGGACGATCGCTTCACCGAGCGCTGGCGCGAGGCGCTGCGCGTGGGCGTGCTCGAGGGCACGGCTGCCGCGTCCGTCGCCGCAAGCCCGCGCGGCAACCCGCCGGAAGCGCCCGCGCCGCCGAGCGCGGGTCTCGAGCTTCAGCTGCGCCCCGACGCGACTCTCTGGGACGGGCGCTTCGCGCGCAACGACTGGCTCCAAGAGTTGCCCGATCCCGTCACGACCCGAGTCTGGGGTAACGCGGTCGAGCTCGCGCCGACCGTCGCGGCCGCGATCGGCGTCGAGACCGGGGCTCTCGTCGAGATTGCGACGCCATCCGGCACCAAGCTGACCGCGGCGGCCTACGTCGCGCCGGGTCACCCGGATGGCGCCGTCACGCTCGCTCTCGGGTACGGCCGCGCCGACGTCGGCCGCAAGGAGACTGCGTCGAGCGTCAACGCGTTCCGCCTTCGCACGGAGGCGCGGCAGTGGAACGTGCTTGGGGCGACCGTGAGCCGGGCTCGCGGACGCGGTGAGCTGATCCTGCGTCAGCCGCAACAAACGGCGGAGGGAAGGGACCCCTCGCGCCGCGGCCGGCTCGCAGACTACCTCGTGAATCCCGCGTTCCTCGCGAACGAAAGGCCCAACGCGACGCTCTATCCCGAGCCGCTCGTACGCGGCGAGTACCGCTGGGCGCTCACGATCGACTTGAACCGCTGCATCGGCTGCGCCGCCTGCACGATCGCCTGCCAGGCAGAGAACAACATTCCCGTCGTGGGCCGCGAGCAGGCCTCGCTCGGCCGCACGATGCATTGGATCCGCGTCGACCGTTATCACGACGCCGTGACGCCGGCGGCGCGAGCGGTCGTCCAGCCCGTGCCATGCATGCACTGCGAGAACGCCCCGTGCGAGTACGTATGCCCGGTCGGGGCGACGCAGCACGACTCGGAAGGGTTGAACGTGATGGTCTACAACCGCTGCATCGGCACGCGCGACTGCTCGCAGAACTGCCCGTACAAGGTCCGCCGCTTCAACTGGCTCGAGTACAACTACGAGAGCGAGCAGGACTGGTCGCCGCTGCGGAATCCGAACGTCACCGTGCGGAGCCGCGGCGTGATGGAGAAGTGCACGTACTGCGTGCAGCGCATCAGCGCCGCGCGCCAGACGGCGCAGATCGAAAACCGACGAATACGGGACGGCGAGGTCGTCACCGCGTGCCAGGCCGTCTGCCCGACGGAGGCGATCGTGTTCGGCGACTTGAACACTGCCGGCAGCGCGGTGAACGCTCGGCGCGCTGACCCGCGCGGCTACACCCTGCTCGCCGAGCTCAACACGCGCCCGCGCACGACCTATCTCGCGCGAGTCGACAACCCGAATTCGGAGCTCGAGCCGCGCGCGCCGGACGCCGAGCCGCGCGAAGGCCCGGCATGAGCGCGAGCGGCGAAGACTTCTCGGTGCTCGCGCCCGGACAGACCTACAAGTCCGTCAACGACCAGATCAGCGCGCTCGTGCTCGGCGCGACGCGGCGCGGTTGGTTCGTGCTGCTCGTGGCTGCGTTCTGCGTGACGCTCCTCTTTCTCTATACCGTGATGCTCGTATTTACCGCCGGCATCGGCATGCTCGGCGTCAACATCCCGGTCGCGTGGGGAGCGCCGATCGTCAACGTGGTCTGGTGGATCGGAATCGGCCACGCGGGCACGCTGATCTCGGCCGTCCTGTTGTTGCTGCGGCAGAAGTGGCGCACGTCGATCAACCGCTTCGCGGAGGCGATGACGCTGTTCGCAGTCGCGATCGCGGGATTCTTCCCGATCATTCATCTCGGCCGGCCCTGGTTCTTCTATTGGCTCCTGCCGTATCCGGCCACGATGCGCGTCTGGCCTCAATGGCGCAGCCCGCTCGTCTGGGACTTTTTCGCGATCGCGACCTACATCACGGTGTCGCTGCTCTTCTGGTACCTCGGGCTGATCCCGGACCTGGCCACGTTGCGCGACCGGGCACGCTCGCCGGTCGTGCGCCGGATCTATGCCGCGCTCGCCATAGGCTGGCGCGGCTCGGCCGTGCATTGGGCGCGCTACCGGCGGGCCTACTTGCTGCTCGCCGCGCTCGCGACTCCGCTCGTCGTCTCGGTGCACAGCGTGATCGCGCTCGACTTCGCGGTCACGCTGCTGCCGGGCTACCACTCGACGATCTTCCCGCCGTATTTCGTCGCGGGTGCGTTGTTCTCCGGTTTCGCGATGGTGCTCACCATCGCGCTGCCGCTGCGCAGCTACTACAAGCTCGAGAACTTGATCACGCTGCGCCATCTCGACTTGATCGGCAAGGTGATGCTCGCCGCTGGGCTCGTCGTGACCTATGGCTATTGCATGGAGCATTTCGTCGCCTGGTACAACGGCGACGAATACGAGCGCTACCTCGCGGTGCAACGTGCTCTCGGCGACTACGCGTTGCCGTTCTGGACGATGCTCGCGATCAACGTGCTGGCGACGCAGCTCCTATGGTTCCGGCGTGTGCGCACGAGCCCGATCGTGCTGTTCGCGCTCGCGCTCGTGCTCAACGTCGGCATGTGGCTCGAGCGCTATGTGATCGTGTTCTCGGCGCCCGCGCGCGACTTCCTGCCTTCGTCTTGGGGCCTTACCTACGGCAACCACAACGACGTGCTGATGCTCGCGGGCGCGCTCGGTCTGTTCACGTTGTTGCTGCTGCTCTTCGTCCGCGTGCTGCCCGCAATCTCGATTTACGAAGTCGAGGAGCTCGTGCACGAGCAACGCGAGGAGCGGCGCACGTGAGCAAGGGGCACGGATTCTTGCTCGCCGAGTTCACGCACGCGACCGCGCTCGTCTCGGCGGCGCGGGCGCTCGCCGACGACGGGATTCCGATCGCCGACGCGTTCACGCCATTCCCGCTCGAGGAGCTCGACGAGCTCGTCGAGCACCGTGCCTCGCGCGTGCCGTGGATCACGGCGCTGAGCGGCCTCGCGGGCGCGGCGCTCGGTTACGCGCTGCAGTGGTGGACGGCCGTCGTCGACTATCCATTCGACGTGGGTGGTCGGCCGCTGGACAGCTGGCCCGCATTCATCCCTGTGACCTTCGAGCTCGGCGTGCTGTTCGCCGCCTTCGGCGCATTCCTCGGAATGGTCGCGCTGAACGGTCTGCCGCGGCTCCACCATCCGTTGTTCGACCACGAGCGCTTCTCGCTCGCGACGCGCAATCGCTTCTTCGTATACGTCCCGCTCGGACGCAAGCACGCCCGCGAGGCGCTCCGCGAGCGGCTGCGTGCGCTCGGCGCGGCGTATATCGAGGAGGTCGTCGAATGAAGCCCGTCCTTGCACGCGCGCTGTTCGCGGCGGCGGCCGCGCTCGCGGGATGTGGGCGCCAGCGCATGGACGTGCAGCCGAAGTACGCCGCCTACGAGGCGAGCGCGCGCTTCGCGCACACCCAGTCGGCGCTGCCGCATGTCGCCGATACCGTGCCCGTGGACGTCGCCGACGACGCGGCGCCCTCGCGCACGCTCGCGTTGCTCGAGCGCGGCCGCGAGCGTTACGCGATTTATTGCGCGCCCTGCCACGGCGAATACGGCGATGGCGACGGCCGCGTCGTCGCGAAGTTCGGCTTTCCGAGGCCGCCATCGCTGCACGACGAGCGGCTGCGCGACGCGCCCGACTCGCGCCTCGTCGACGTCGTTACGAACGGTTACGGCGTGATGTACTCGTACGCGACCGTGCTGCCGCCGCGCGACCGGTGGGCGATCGTCGGGTACCTCCGCGCGCTGCAGCTCGCGCGCCATGCCGACGTCGCGCGCTATCCGGCCCTGCGCCCCGAGCTCGCGGAGCGCGCGCCGTGACGCGGCGCGGCGCACCTCTCCGGCTCGCGGCCGTGACGGCCGTCGCGGTGCTTGCGGCGGCGGCGCTCGTGTCCGCCTTCGAGCCGTTCGCGGACGCGTATCTCGTCGCCGCCATGTTCTGGTTGAACTTCGCGCTCGGCGGCTTGGCGCTCGCGGTGATGCACGCGCTGACGGGGGGGCGGTGGGGCGCTTGGGCTCGTCCGGCGGCGGGGCTCCTGATGCGCTCGCTCGCGCCGCTCGCGCTTGCGATGCTGCCGCTCGCGCTCGGCTACCAGCGCCTGTTGCCCGGCCGCGGGACGGAGCTCGCCCGCTCGCAGCGCGCGTGGTTCGCGGCGCCCTGGTTCGAGGCGCGGCTCGCACTTTACTTCGCAATATGGATCGCGCTCGCGCTCGCGCTGCGCCGAGTGGGCGCCGCGCGCCGCGCGCGGGTCGCCGCGCTAGCGGCCGTGCTCTACACGCTTACGGCGAGCTCGTTCTGCGTCGACTGGCTCGCCTCGAGCACGCCCGGCGCGATGGGCACGATCGTTGGCTTCGTGCTCGTCGGCAGCCAGCTCACGGCGGGCTTCGCCTTCGCGCTCGTGCTCGCGGCGCTGCGCGAGCGCGCCGCGCCGGGACCGGCAGCGGACCGGCGTCAAGACCTCGCGAACCTATTGCTCGCGGCCGTCGTGTTCTACGGCTACGTCCTCGTGATGCAGCTCTTGATCGTGTGGTCGCCGAACCTCCCCCGTGAGATCGAGTGGTACCTCGCGCGCGGCAACGGCGTCGGCGTCGCGGCGCTGGCGGGGCTCGTCGCGTGTCACGGCGTCGCGATCGTGCTGCTTTGCTCGCGCCGTCTCAAGCGCGACCGCGCGGCCATGCTCTGCGTCGGGGGTCTCGTGCTGCTCGGCCACCTGTTCGACACGTACTGGTGGCTCGCCCCGTTGCTGCGCGCCTCGGCCGCGCGCTTGCTCGATCTCGCGCTGATCGCGCTGCTCGGGCTCGCGCTGTCCGTCGTGCTGCGCCCGCCGGTACCGCTGCCCCAGATCGCGGGGGCGCGGCGATGAAGCGCACCGCGGCGCGGCGCCGGCAACACGAGCAGCTGCGCAGGCCGCTTGCACGGCTCGCGATCGCGCTCGGCTGTGCCGCGGTGCTGCTCGGGCTTGCGCACGCGGGGCTCGCGCTCTGGGTGCGCGAGCGTGCAGGTGGACCGCCCCCCGAAGTCGTCGCACCGCCGCCGTTGCGACCCGCGGCGGACGCGGCTGCCGCGCCCGCGCCTGACTATCGCTGGGTCGATCGCGGCGCGGGGATCGCGGAGATCCCGGTCGAGCGAGCGATCCGGCTCATCGCGGTCGACGGCCACGGCGAGGGCTCGCGATGAGCGCGCCCGCGGTCGCGCGGTGCGCCGTCACAGGCCGCGTCGCGCTCGCGCTCGCGTTCGCCGTGCTCGGTTGGCGCGCGCTCGCGTCGCCTCCGCCCACACCGGGACCGGGGGTCGGCTTCGCACCGCAGCGCGACGGGCAGCTCGCGGTTCAGGCCCTCGTCGTCACCGAGCGCGGCGACACGGTGCCGCTCGGCTCGCTGCTCGGCGGCACCTCGCTCGTCGTCCCAGCGTATTACCGCTGCCCGAGCCTCTGCGATCTCACGTTCGACGGCGTCGCCGAGCTCGTCGCGGCCGCGCCGCGCGCCGCACGGCCGGCCGACATCGTGATCCTGAGCTTCGCCGCGGACGAGACGCCGGCCGACGCGATCGCCACGCGCGCGTCCCTCGCGAGCCGCCATCCCGAGATCGCCGGCGACGCCCACTGGCATTTCCTGACCGCGGCGCCGGCGGCGATCGACGCGATCACGCGCAGCATCGGGTTTCGTTTCCAGCGCGACGCCGAGTCGCGCACGTACTCGCACGTCGCTGGGATCGTGGTCGCCACGGCCGACGGCCGGCTGCTCGGCCTCTTGCCCGGCGTGCGCTTCGCGTCAGCACGTCTCGCGGATCTCGTCGCCGGGCGCGAGGGCGGGGCAACCGCCGCGACCCCGCCGACACTGTTGCTCTGGTGTTTCCACTACGACCCGCAGACCGGCCGCTACACGCTCGGAGTGCTCAGAGCCGTCGAGCTCTGCAGCGCCCTCTGCGCGTTGGCGCTCGCCGCCGGCTTGTTCGCCGCGAGCCGCAGGCGCGCGCGCCGCCATGGGCCTTGACGCGCCGCTCACGATCGCACGCGCCTCGAATTGGGCGGGGCAAGTCGACGCATTGATGCTCGCGGCTCTCGGCCTGTCGACGCTCATCGGACTCGTGCTCGCGGGGCTCGTCGTGGGTTACGTCGTGCGCTACCGGCGCGGACGGGCGGCGCCGCGCCGCGCGCACTACGAGCACGAGGAGCGGCTCGAGTTCCTGTGGACGCTCGTGCCTCTGCTGATCTTCGTAGGGCTCTTCGTCTGGGGCGGCAAGATCTTTCTGGACATGAGCCTGCCGCCGGCCGACGCCCTCGATATCCACGGGGTCGCGAAACAATGGATGTGGAAGTTTCAGCACGCCTCCGGCCGCGCCGAGATCAACACGCTGCATCTGCCGCTCGGTCGGCCGGTACGCATCGTGCTGTCGTCGGAGGACGTGATCCACAGCTTCTACGTGCCCGCCTTTCGCGTGAAGCAAGACGCGGTGCCCGGGCGCTATACGCAGGCGTGGTTCGTGCCGACGCGCAAGGGCCTCTACCGCCTGCTCTGCGCCGAGTACTGCGGCGCGGACCATTCGCGGATGCAGGGCTTCGCGGTCGTCATGGACCAGGCCGAGTACGCAGAGTGGTCCTCCGCGGACGCGACGACGAGCCTCGCGGCCGAGGGCCGCGAGCTCTACGCGGCGCTCGGCTGCGCGGGCTGTCACGATCCCGGCTCGAGCGTGCGCGCGCCCCCGCTTGCGGGAATCTTCGGCCGCCGCGTGCCGACGAACGAGGGTTTCGTGACCGCGGACGAGAGCTACCTGCGCGATTCGATCTTCGAGCCGAACCGCGTCGTAAGCGCCGGCTACAAGGCGGTGATGCCCTCATACCGATCCCAGATCACGGAGGCTGACGTGACGAAGCTGATTGCCTATCTCAAGTCTCAATCCGGGGGCGACTCGCCATGAGCTCGCGCAGCACGGCGCCGCCGAGCTACTTGCAGACGGGGTTCAGCGTCGCCTCGTGGCTCACGTCTACCGATCACAAGCGCATCGCGTGGCTGTACATGGGCGGCATCACCGTGTTCTTCGCCATCGGCGGCGTTGCCGCGGCGCTCATACGCGTCGAGCTCGCCACGCCCGCGGGCGATTTCGTGAGCGCGGAGACGTATGACCGCCTGTTCAGCCTGCACGGGATCGTGATGGTCTGGTTCTTCCTCGTTCCGGCCGTCCCCGCAACGCTCGGCAACTTCCTCGTGCCGATCATGGTCGGCGCGCGCGACCTCGCGTTCCCGCGCCTGAACCTCGCGAGCTGGTACGTGTATATGCTCGGTGCCGCGTTCACGGTCGCTACGATGATCGCGGGCGGCGTCGACACGGGCTGGACTTTCTACACCCCGTTCAGCAGCACGTTCAGCAACGGCCACGTGGTAGCGACAATCGTCGGCGTGCTGATCGTCGGCTTCTCTTCGATCATGACGGGGCTCAACTTCGTCGTGACCGTCCACGCGCTGCGAGCCGAAGGCATGACCTGGTTCAAGCTGCCACTGTTCGTGTGGTCGATCTACGCGACGAGCATCATCATGCTGATCGCGACTCCCGTGCTCGCAATCACGCTCGCGCTCGTGGCCGTCGAGCGCACGTTCCGCGTCGGAATCTTCGATCCGGCGCTCGGCGGAGATCCGCTGCTGTTCCAGCACCTGTTCTGGTTCTACTCGCACCCGGCCGTGTACATCATGATCCTGCCCGGCATGGGCATCGTCAGCGAGATCATCGCGTGCTTCGCGCGGCGGCGAATCTTCGGCTACCGCTTCATGGCGGGCTCGATCCTCGCGATCGCGTTCGTCGGTTTCCTCGTCTGGGGCCACCACATGTTCGTGAGCGGGCAATCGCCTTACGCGAGCCTGATCTTCGGGCTCCTGAGCTTCATCGTCGCCGTGCCCTCCGCGATCAAGGTGTTCAACTGGGTCGCGACACTTCGCCGCGGCTCGATCACGCTCGAGGCGCCGATGCTGTATGCCCTCGGCTTCATAGGCCTCTTCACGACCGGTGGGCTAACGGGGCTCTTCCTGGCGACGATGGCGGTCGACGTGCACGTGACCGACACGTACTTCGTCGTCGCGCACTTCCACTACATCATGGTCGGCGGCATGGTGATGGCCTATCTCGGCGGCTTGCACTTCTGGTGGCCGAAGATGACGGGGCGGCTCTATCACGAGGGCTGGTCGCAGGCTGCCGCAGTGCTCGCCTTCATCGGCTTCAACATCACGTTCTTTCCGCTGTTCATCGCGGGCTATCTCGGAATGCCGCGGCGCTACCACGAGTACCCGCCCGAGTTTCAGCTGCTCCAGTCCCTCGCGAGCGGCGGCGCCGTCGTGCTCGCATTCGGTTACCTGATCCCGCTCGTGAACCTCGGCTGGTCGATGCTGTACGGCAAGCGCGCGCCCGCGAATCCGTGGAACGCGCAAGGGCTCGAATGGACCGTTCCCTCGCCGCCGCCGACGCCCAACTTCGCGCGGCCCGTGCGCGTCGAGGGCGAGCCCTACGACTACGATCCGACGGAGGCCGCGAATGGCGCGAGCTGAGGTGCTCGCGAGCCAGTTCGACGACGTCGCGCAGCAGCGCGCGGCGGCGTCGCTCGGCATGTGGGTGTTCCTCGCGACCGAGATGCTGTTCTTCGGCGCGCCGCTGCTCGTCTATCTGATCGGCCGCTTCGAGCACGCCGCCGCGTTCTCGACGGGCTCGCATCGGCTCGAGACCGCGCTCGGCGTCGTCAACACCGCCGTGCTGCTGACGAGCAGCCTCGCGATGGCCTATGCCGACGAGGCAGCCGAGCGGGGCCGGGCGCGGCTCGCGGCCTCGTGCCTGGCCGTGACCGCTCTGCTCGGCGTCGTGTTCCTGCTCATCAAGGCGCACGAGTACAAGACCGAATACGCCGAAGGCCTGCTCGCGTTCTCGCCGCTGCACGCGCCCGCGGCGAGCGGCGGCGAGCAACTATTCTTCAACGTCTACCTGTTCCTCACGGGCTTGCACGCGCTGCATCTCGCGATCGGCATCGGCGCCGTGCTGGCCGCGGCCGCGGCGTTCGCGGTGCCACGGCCTCGCGAGGCGCGCGCGGCGCAAGTGCGAATCACAGCGCTCTATTGGCATTTCGTCGACGTCGTCTGGATATTCCTGCTGCCGCTTCTGTATCTCGTGAAATGAGCATGGTTTTGAAGCTCGCGCTCGTCTACGTCGCGCTGCTCGTGCTGCTCGGGAGCACTTACGCCGTGAGCTTCTTCAATTTCGGCGGCGCGAACTTCTGGATCAACATCGCAATCGCCGCGGCGAAGACCGCTCTCGTCGCGCTGTTCTTCATGCGCATCCGCGCGACACCGCTCGCGCGCTCGGTAGCCCTAACCGGTATCGCGTTCCTTGCGATCCTTTACTGGCTCTCGGCAGACGACTACCTCACCCGCGCGCGCTCCGTCGTGCGCGATCCGCACATCGCACTCGGCCGCGCGCGCGAGGAAAGTCGTTGACGCGGCGGCAGACGATTCGATCGTGGCATGGCGCTTGCACGTATATCCTGACGTGCAAAATCGACCGAATGAAAGCCTGAGTCCGGCCGCGCCCGAGATTCAGATTCCGGCGACCGAAGCCGCGAAGATCGACCGCGTGCGCGTGTGCGTTGCGCGCGTCCCCACCGACGGCGCCGAGTCCGACGGCACGTTGCGCTGGGACGGGACCACGGTGGTGCTCTGCGAGATCGCGAGCGGCCCGCGCGTGGGTCTCGGCTACACCTATGCGAGCCGAGCCGCGGCCGTCGTGATCCACGAGACGCTGCGGCCGTGCCTCGTCGGGGCCGACCCGGGCGCAATCGGCTCGCTCTGGATCGCGATGCGTCGCGCGGTGCGCAACATCGGCGAGCCCGGCGTAGCGTCGATGGCGATCTCGGCTGTCGACATCGCGCTCTGGGACCTGCTCGGCCAGCGCCTGGCGACGCCGCTCTACCGCTTGCTCGGCGCGTGCCGGGGCGCGGTGCGCGCCTACGGCAGCGGCGGCTTCACGTCGTACTCGAGCGAGCGGCTGCACGAGCAGTTGGAGCGGTGGGCCGCGCTCGGCCTCACGTCGTTCAAGATCAAGATCGGGCGCGAGCCCGAGCACGACCTCGAGCGCGCGCGCGAGGCGCGCGCCGCGATCGGCGCCCGCTCCGAGCTCTACGTCGACGCGAACGGAGCGTTCGAGCGCCGGCAAGCGCTCGAGTTCGGTCACGCGGTCGCCGACCTCGGCGTGAGCTGGTTCGAGGAGCCGGTGAGCTCGGACGACACTGCCGGGCTCGCGTGGCTGCGCGACCGCTGTCCCGCGCCGCTGCGAATCGCAGCAGGGGAATACGGCTATCGGCTCGACGACTTCAAGCAGCTCCTCGACGCCGGCGCCGTCGACGTGCTGATGGCGGACGCAACGCGCTGCGGCGGAGTCACGGGCTTCATGCGCGCGGCGGCGCTCGCGGCGGCGTATCACACGCCATTGTCGAGCCACTGCGCGCCGACGATTCATCGGCAACTCGGCTGCGCGGTGCCGGAGTTCACGACGGCCGAATACTTTCACGATCACGCACGGATCGAGCCGCTGCTTTTCAACGGCGCCGCGCGCATCGACCGCGGGTTGCTGCGCGTCGATCCCGCCCGCCCTGGCCTCGGCATAGCGCTCAAGGAGCCGCCCGACGCGCCGGCCGAGCTCGTCGAGGTCGGCCGTGGCTGAAGCCGCGTCGAGGGCGGCGCCGGCTCCATTCGCAGGCGCACGCGACCTCGAGCGCGCCTTGCGGCGCTCCGTCGCCGGCGAGGTGCGCTTCGGTGCCGGCGACCGCGCGCTCTACGCGACAGACGCGTCGAACTATCGGCAGGTGCCGATCGGGGTCGTCGTGCCTCGCACCGTCGACGACGTGATCGCGGCGGTCGCGTGTTGCCGCGCGCACGACGCGCCGCTGCTCGCGCGCGGCGGCGGCACGAGCCTCGCGGGCCAGTGCTGCAACGCCGCCGTCGTGATCGACTTCTCCAAGTACCTGCGCGCGATCGTCGAGCTCGACGCGGCGCGGCGGCGCGCGGTCGTCGAACCGGGCTGCGTGCTCGACGAGCTGCGCGATCGCGCGGAGCAACATCACTTGACCTTCGGCCCGGACCCCGCCACGCACGACCACAACACCCTCGGCGGCATGATCGGCAACAATTCTTGTGGCGTGCACTCGGTCATGACGGGCCGCACAGCCGACAACGTGAACGCGCTCGACGTGTTGACGTACTCGGGCGAGCGCCTGCGGCTCGGCCCGACGTCGGACGACGAGCTCGCGCAAATCATCGCGGGCGGCGGGCAGCGCGGCGCTTTGTACGCCGGGCTCAAGCGCCTGTGCGACCGCTACGCCGACTTGATCCGCGCGCGTTACCCGCGCATCCCGCGGCGGGTCTCGGGCTTCAACCTCGACGAGCTCCTGCCCGAGCGCGGCTTCAACGTCGCGCGCGCGCTGGTCGGCACCGAGAGCACGTGCGCGCTCGTGCTCGCGGCCGATCTGCGCCTCGTGCCGAGCCCGCCGGGGCGCGCGCTCGCGGTGCTCGGCTTCGCCGACGTCTACACGGCCGCAGATCGCGTGCCCGAGCTGCTCGAGCACGAGCCGATCGGCCTCGAAGGAATGGACGACGTGCTGGTCGGCTATATGCGCGACAAGCACATGCAGGAGGGGGATCTCGAGCTGCTGCCCGAAGGCAACGGCTGGCTGATCGTGGAGCTCGGCGGCGAAACGAACGCACAGGCCGAGGCCAAGGCGCGCAAGCTGATCGAATCGCTCGCACGCGGCGGGGCCGCGCCGCACGCCCGACTCGTCGCCGACCGCGCGAAACAGGCGCGCATCTGGAAGGTGCGCGAGGCCGGGCTCGGCGCCACCGCGCACCCGGTTGGCCGGCCCGAGACCTGGCCCGGCTGGGAGGATTCGGCCGTTCCGCCGGCACGCGTCGGCGAATACCTGAGAGCGTTCCGTGCGCTGCTCACGCGCTACGGCTACGGCTGCGCGCTATACGGGCACTTCGGCGACGGGTGCGTGCACGTGCGGATCGACTTCGACCTCGAGTCGCAGGGCGGCATCGAACGATACAAGTCATTCACGGCCGCGGCGGCCGATCTCGTCGTCGCGCACGGCGGGTCATTGTCGGGCGAGCACGGCGACGGCCAGGCGCGCGCGGACCTGCTGCCGAAGATGTACGGCGAGGAGCTCGTCGGCGCGTTTCGCGAGTTCAAGGCGCTCTGGGATCCGACGAACCGGATGAATCCCGGCAAGGTCGTCGACCCGTACCCGCGCGACGCGAACCTGCGTCTCGGCGCGAACTATCGCGTGCCCGCGGTCGAGACGGTGTTCGCGTTTCGCAAAGACCGCGGCGGTTTCGAGGGCGCTGCGCTGCGCTGCGTGGGCGTCGGCACCTGCCGGCGTATCGGCAAAGGCGTCATGTGCCCGAGCTACATGGTGACGCGCGAAGAGAAGCACTCGACGCGCGGCCGCGCGCGGCTCTTACACGAGATGATGCGCGGCCTGCACCGGCCGGACTCGCCGCTCACGGACGGCTGGCGCAGCGAAGCGGTGCACGAGGCGCTCGATCTCTGCCTCGCGTGCAAGGGCTGCCTCGGCGATTGCCCCGTCAACGTGGACATGGCCACGTACAAAGCGGAGTTCAATCATCATTATTACAAGGGCCGGTTGCGGCCGCGCTCGGCGTACTCCATGGGTCTCATTCATTGGTGGAGCCGCGCGGCGGCGCTCGCGCCGCGCGTCGTGAACGCGCTCACGCACGCCCCGGTGCTCGGCTCCATCGCGAAGCTCGCGGCGGGCGTCGCGGCCGAGCGCAGCTTGCCGCGATTCGCCGCGCGCCCGTTCCACCGCGCTTACGCGCCACAAGCTGCCGAGCCGCTCGGTCGGCCCGTGGTGCTCTGGCCCGACACCTTCAACAACTACTTCGAGCCCGACAACCTCGCCGCGGCCGTCGAAGTGCTCGAATCGACGGGCTATCAGCCCGTGCTGCCGCGGCGTCCGTTGTGCTGTGGCCGACCGCTCTATGCAACGGGCATGCTCGATCTAGCCAAGCGCCAGCTCGAGGCCGCGATGCACGAGCTTTGCTCGCCGGAGCTTGCGGAGCTGCCGATCGTCGGCCTCGAGCCCGCCTGCATCGCGTCGTTCCGCGACGAGCTGCCGAAACTCTTCCCGGACGACGAGCGGGCGCACGGTGTCGCGAAGCGCGCGTTCATGCTCGGCGAGTTCCTCGCGCGCGAGCCGACGTTCGCGCTGCCGAAGCTGGCGGCCAAGGCGCTCGTGCACCCCCACTGCAACCAGCGCGCGGTGATCGGCCTCGAGGGCGAGCGGAGCATCATGGAGCGGCTGGGGCTCGACTACACGGTGCTCGATTCGGGCTGCTGCGGCATGGCGGGACCGTTCGGGCTCGAGCGCGACCACTACGCGGTGTCGCTCGCGATCGGCGAGCGTGTGCTGCTGCCCGCGGTGCGCGGCGCCGGCTGCGATACGCTGATCATCGCCGACGGCTACGCCTGTCGAGAGCAAATCCGCCAGGGCACGTCGCGCACGCCGATTCACCTGGCTGCCGCGTTGCGGCTCGCTCTGCGCGCCGCGGGCCAAACGAGCGCCGCGACGCCTTTAGCCGAGACGGCCGGCGTCGAGGCGCGCGCCGACGCGGAGCCGCACAGGCGGCGACAGAGCTGAACGCGCCCCCGCGCCCCGGCGTTCGCGATTGCGAATTACAAAATTGGGTGCAAATTTTCCGCGCTAGCGGCGGCGAGCGCGCCGGAGACCGAGACCGGCGGCGCCGATAGTCGCAAGCACGAGCAGCGCCCCGAGCAGCGTGCTGCGGTTCTTCGACAGGCTCCATTGCAAGCTCGTGTGCCGCTCGCGCACGGTGAAAGAGCCTTCCGCGCCCGGTTCGCGTTGCACGGGATCGAACAGGTTTCCCGGCCGCGGATCGGCGCGCGCGTGCCGCATCTGACCGGCGATCGCGACCTGCGCCGCGCGCCGCTCCGTCAGGGCCGGCGCGATCCGGCTTGCCAAGATCGTCGTCACGGCCGGCCACCCGACCCAGATCTCGCGACGCGGGCGCTCGGCCGCGCGCGCGATCGCGTCTCCCGCGACCGCCGGGTCGAAGATCGTGCCGAAGGGCTGCGGCCGGCAACGCAGGAGCGACCGCGCCCAATCAAACTGCGGCGTGTTGAAAGCCGACAGCTGAACCATGCAGACGGCAACGCGGCTGCCTTCCGCGCGCAGCTCGGCGCGCAACGCATTGGTGAAGCCGCGAATGCCATGCTTGGCGCCGCAATAGGCGGACTGCAGCGGAATCGCCTGATACGCGAGCGCCGAGCCGACCTGGATCAGCACGCCGCGGTCGCGCGAGCGCATACGCTTCAGCGCCGCGAACGTTCCGTACACGGTGCCGAGATAGGTATTGGCAGTGACCTTCGCGAACTCGTCCGGTGTCATGTCCGCAAAGCGTCCGAACACCGTCGTCATCGCGTTATTGACCCAGACGTCGATGGGCCCGATCTCGTTCTCGATCTCCTGTGCAGCCGCGTCGACCGCGCGCGCGTCGCTCACGTCGACGACCTTGCCGAAGACGCGTCCGGGGGATCCGAGAGTGTGCGCGGCGGCGTCGACGCGCTCCGCGTCGCGCGAGAGCACGACCACGCGCGCGCCGCGTTGCGCGCACGCGCGCGCGGCCGCATAGCCGACGCCCGCGGTCCCTCCGGTCACGACGACGACCCTGTCCCTCAAGCTCATGGAGGGAGGGATGCACCAACCGTGCCGCCCGGCGCGTTCTGGCCTGAAAGGTGCATCACGTTACCCATCAAGACGAGGGCACGAACATGCTCGTGGCGGATCATCTGTGCCGAAGGCTGATCGACTGGAACGTACGGCGCGTCTACGGCTATCCGGGCGACGGCATCAGCGGGCTCCTCGGCGCGCTCGATCGGCTCGACGGCGAGATCGATTTCGTGCAGGCGCGGCACGAGGAGCTCGCCGCCTTCATGGCTTGCGCACACGCGAAGTTCACGGGCGAGGTCGGCGTCTGCATGGCCACGTCGGGCCCTGGCGCGATCCACCTGCTGAACGGACTTTACGATGCGAAGCTCGACCACCAACCGGTGGTGGCTATCGTCGGCCAGCAGGCGCGCTCGGCGCTCGGCGGCCATTATCAGCAGGAGGTCGACCTCGAGTCCCTGTTCAAGGACGTCGCTCACGAGTTCGTCCAGACCGTGATGGTGCCCGCACAGGTGCGCCACGTCGTCGATCGCGCGCTGCGCATCGCGCGCGGCACGCGCGCGGTCACGTGCGTGATCGTGCCGAACGACGTGCAGCTGCTCGATGCGGTCGAGGATCCGCCGCGCGAGCACGGCACCGTGCACTCGAGCTCGGCGTACTCGGCGCCCTATGTCGTGCCGCGCGAGCAAGATCTCGCGTCGGCAGCGGAACTGCTGAACGACGGCGAGAAAGTCGCAATCCTCGCGGGCGCGGGCGCTCTACACGCGACGGACGAGGTCATGGCCGTTGCGGACCGCTTGCAGGCCGGCGTCGCGAAAGCGCTGCTCGGCAAGGCCGCGCTGCCCGACGAGCTGCCCTATGTGACGGGCTCCATCGGCCTGCTCGGCACCAAGCCGAGCTGGGAGCTCATGAACGAGTGCGACACGCTGCTGATCGTGGGCTCGAGCTTCCCGTACTCCGAGTTCCTGCCGGCCGAGGGCGATGCCCGCGCGGTGCAGATCGACATCGACCCGCGGATGATCGGCCTGCGCTATCCCACCGAGGTGAACCTCGTCGGCGACGCCGCCGAGACGCTGCGCGCGCTGCTGCCGCGCCTCGAGCAGAAGGAGCGGGGCAAATGGCGAGAGAGCCTCGAGGCCAACGTGGCTGCGTGGTGGAAGACGCTCGACGAGCGGGCGCACGCCACTGCCAACGGCGTGAACCCGCAGCGCTTGTTCTCCGAGCTCTCGCCGCGAATTCCCGACGGATGCATCGTGACGTGCGACTCGGGCTCGGCCGCGAACTGGTATGCGCGAGACCTCAAGTTGCGGCGCGGGATGCTCGCGTCGCTTTCGGGCGGGCTCGCGACCATGGGCCCCGCCGTTCCGTACGCGATCACCGCGAAGCTCACGCACCCGGACCGCCCGGTCATCGCGCTCGTCGGCGACGGCGCGATGCAGATGAACGGGTTGAACGGGCTGATCACGATCGGCGCGCGCTGGCGCGACTGGATCGACCGGCGGCTCGTCGTCGCCGTGCTGAACAACGGCGACCTCAATCAAGTTACGTGGGAGCAGCGCGTGCTCACGGGCGACCCGAAATACGAAGCGAGCCAGGTCCTGCCGCCGTTCGACTACGCGCGCTATGCGGAGCTCGTCGGGCTCGAGGCGATTCGCGTCGAGAGTGACGAAGGTGTGGCGCCCGCGTGGGAGCGAGCGCTCGCGGCGGACCGCCCGGTATTGATCGACGCGCGCACCGATCCCGACGTACCGCCGCTGCCGCCGCACATCAGCGCCGAGCAGGCGGTCCATTTCATGAAGTCGATGCTCAAGGGCGACCCGGAGCGCAAGGGCACGGTGCGCGCGGCGCTCAAGCAATTGTTCTCCGCTTGGCACTGAAAAGCGTGGCCACCGCAGACGGCAAAACAATTGGCGCGCGCCGCTGGGCGATCGCCGAGGGCTACATTCCGCCCGCGAGCACCGGCGAAGGCCGCGAGCTCGAGAGCCACGAGACGGCCTGCATCTTGAACGCGTGCGATCGCGACGCGCACGTCGAGATCACGCTGTACTTTGCCGATCGCGAGCCGGTCGGGCCTTATCGCGTGACGGTTGCCGCACGGCGGACCCGGCACTTGCGTTTCAACGACCTCGCCGATCCGGCCGCGGTGCCGCGGGGCACGGATTTCGCGAGCGTGCTCGTGTCGGACGTGCCGATCGTCGTGCAGCACACGCGGCTCGACTCTCGGGCCGCGGCGCTTGCACTGCTCTCGACGGTCGCGTACGACGCGTGAGCCCGTGACGAGCGCTCGGCCGGCCGGCGATTCGAAACTGCTTCCAGTCGCTTCGCCCGTCGAGCCCGCCCCCAAGCGCTGCGAGTATCCTGCGATTGGCGACTATGCCGCGCTCGGCGATTGCCGGAGCACGGCGCTCGTCGCACGCGACGGCTCGATCGATTGGCTCTGTTGGCCGGAATTCATGAGCGGCGCGCTATTCGCGGCTTTGCTCGACCGCGAGCGCGGCGGGCGGTTCCAGGTGACTCTCGCCGGCCTGCGCGCGAGCGAGCGGCGCTATCTCCCCGGCACGAACGTTCTCGAGACGACCCTGCACGCCGCAACCGGCTCGGTCCGGCTGCGCGACGCGATGATCGTCGGCGCGGCCGAGCCGCTTGCGCCGCAACGCGAGCTGCTGCGCCTGGTCGAGTGCCTGGACGGCAAGCCCGAGCTTGTCGTGCATTACGCCCCGCGGCCCGATTTCGCTCGCCGCGCGCCGCGGCTCGAGGCGCGCGGCAATAGCATTCTGCTGCGGGACTCACGCCGCGAATCTCTCGTGCTTCGCGCGACGCTCCCTCTCGCCGTGTCCGCCGACCGACGCACGGCGACCGCGGCGCTTCTCCTGCGCAGCGGCGAGCGGCACCAGTTCGCGCTCGCGTATACCCGAGGCGAAGTCGCGGTGCTGCCGTTGCTCGGTGAGGCGGCCGACGAGCGCTACGCGCGGACACTTTATTGGTGGCGGCGTTGGTCGGCGCGCGGCCGCAGCGATCTACCGTTTCCCGCCGCCGTGCAACGCAGCGCGCTCGCCCTCAAAATGCTGGCGCATTCCCTCTCGGGCGCGATCGTCGCGGCGCCGACGACATCGCTGCCCGAAGCGGTGGGCTGCTCGCGGAATTGGGATTACCGCTACTGCTGGCTCCGCGACGCGAGCCTCACGCTGCGAGCGTTCTCCGATCTCGGCTATGTGGCGGAGGCAGCCGCGTTCCTAAATTGGCTGCTGACGACAACCGGCCTCACTCGGCCGCGCTTGCGCGTCGTCTATGACGTCTATGGCGACCCGAGAATCGGCGAGTCGCCGCTTCCACATCTCGACGGTTACTGGCATTCGCGGCCCGTACGCATCGGCAACCGCGCGCACACGCAGCTGCAGCTAGACGTTTACGGCTCCGTCTGCGCGGCCGCAGCCGAGCTGGTGGCTGCGGGCGAAACGCTCGACTTCTTTGCGAAGCGCGCTCTCGTGCGCTTCGGGACGGAAGTCGTGAGACATTGGCGCGAGCCGGACAACGGCATCTGGGAGCGGCAGCGCAAACGTCAGAACACCCACTCGAAGCTCATGTGCTGGGTCGCGCTCGATCGGCTACTCGCGTTGGACGGGAAGCTCGGGCTGCGCATCGATCGCGCGAAGCTCGATACCGAGCGCGCTGCGATCCGCGCTTGGATCGAAAGCGAGGCGTGGAGCGACGCCGTGAGCTCGTTCGTCGCCGCGCCGGGCACGGACTCAGCGGACGCGAGCTTGCTCGCACTCGCACGTTTCGGCTTCATCGACGCACGCGACGAGCGCATGGTCGCGACGTACGAATATCTAGAGCAGCGGCTGGCCTCGGGGGCGCTGCTCTACCGGTACGAGCCCGGAACCGACGATCTCCCCGGCCGCGAGGGAGCGTTCGGCATTGCCGGCTTTTGGGCGGTCGACTATCTCGCGCGTGCGGGGCGCGTCGAAGAAGCCGAGCGCCGGTTCGCCGCGCTCGTCGCCTACGCGAACGACGTCGGTCTCTTGGCCGAGGAGATCGACGCGCAAAGCGGCGCTCAGCTCGGCAACTTCCCGCAGGGATACACGCATGTCGGTCTAATTGCGGCCGCGGTGTCGCTGAAAGCGGCAAGGGCAAGAACGTGACGGCATTGACCATTCGCGCGTTCGCCACTCTGATCGCGACGATCGTCATGACCGGAACCATGCAAGTCGGACAGGGCCTCGGCTTCTCGCGCATGAGCCTCCCATTTCTCCTCGGCACTTGGGTAACGGGCCGACGGCCTCTTGCGACGGTGCTCGGCGCACTGTTCTGCCTGCTGGGCGGCAGTCTGTTCGCGATCGGCTACTTCCTCGTATTCGATCGCGTGCTGCCCGCATCCTGGTGGCTGGGCGCGGTGCTCGGCCTCCTACATGGCCTCGCGATTCTGCTAATTTTTCTGCCGCTCTTGCCTTACTGCCACCCGCGCGTCGCCACGGAGTATGACGATCCGACGAGTGTGCGCCGGATCGAGCCGCCGGGTTTCTTCGGGCTGAATTACGGTGTCGGCACGCCGGCGATACTGCTGATCGCCCAAGCCGGGTACGGTGCGGTGCTCGGTTGGAGCTACGCGTGGTAGCCCGCGGGCTACCGTGGCGCGCCGTCAGGATCTGCCAGGTCGGCGTGCGAGTCCGCCTTCCGGGCCGGTCTAGAGATACCCCGAAGAAGTTTTCGGTTGAGCAGATTGTTGCGGTACTGAAGCAGGCCGAGCTGGGAACGCCGGTCGCGGATCTGATCCGCCACATCGGAATTTCGGAGCAGACGTTCTACCGCTGGAAGAAGCAATACGCTGGCATGCAGTGCGACCAGGTGCGCGAACTCAAGCAGCTGCAGGACGAGAACGGTCGTCTCAAGAAGCTCGTCGCGGAGCTCAGCCTCGACAAAGCGATTCTGCAGGACATCAACGCAAAAAAATGGCCGGGCCCGCGGTGAAGCGACAGGCAGTGGAGTATGTCATCGACCACTATGCCATCGCCCGTCGGCGGGCCTGCCGGATTGTGAAGCAGCATCGCAGCGTGCAGTACTACCGGTCGCGTAGAGATCCCAAGACGGCTCTGCGCGCGCGCATGCACGAACTGGCGCAGACAAGGATTCGATACGGTTACCGCCGGTTGCACGTGCTCCTGCGTCGTGAGGGCTGGTCGTTGGGCCGTGAGCAGGCTTATCGGCTATACACCGAAGAGAGCCTACAGCTGCGCAGCAAGCGCCCACGGCGTCGCAAGATGGTCGTCGCTCGCCGTGAACGTTACGTGCCGCAGCGAGCGAACCAAGCGTGGTCGATGGACTTTGTGGCCGATCAACTCGTCGACGGTACTCGAATCCGCGCGCTGACCGTGCTCGACGTGTTTACTCGAGAAGCGCTCTGCATTCGCGTCGGTCATCGCCTTCGCGGCGATGACGTCGTCGATGCCTGCAACCGCCTGGCGGCGACGCGAGGTGCTCCCGTGCGGATTTTCGTCGACAACGGCAGTGAATTCTCAGGTCGGCTCATGGATCTATGGGCGTACCACCATCGCGTGCAGATCGACTTCAGTCGCCCTGGGAAGCCGACAGACAACTCGTTCGTCGAAAGCTTCAACGGGTCGTTCCGCGACGAGTGCTTGAACCTACACTGGTTCGAGTCGATTGACGAAGCCGAAGGTACGATCGAAGCTTGGCGGGTCGAATACAACGAGAGTCGCCCTCACCAGGCTCTCAATGAGATGACGCCGACTGCATTTGCCAATCGGCACAGGGCTCTGAAGACGTTTGAAGGTGAACAACCCGCCGGAAACTAACCTTCAAACTGGTCCGAGAAATAACAGCGGTTTAGGAAGCCATCCTCTCAAGAATCAACTGGTCCGAAAATCGCCGGGCAGGTCACGACGGCTTGATGAGCAGGACAGCCCGTCGGAGTCGAAAAGCTTGTAAGGCCGTCGGCCGGGGTGGTCGAAGCATTTACGTAGATCAGTGAGTTAAATGCGCAGCTTGGAGATCCTTGGACATCGCCGGACGGGCGCCTGGCGTCCCCGACAGGAATCGCAAGACGCAGCTAAGCAAGATCAGTAGCGGTCCAGATCGTCCGCAACTTCGACCGGGCCGCTGTACAACTTGTGGATCTCGGCGACATAGGAATCGGTCGTGACATCCGGCTTCCGGCTCGCGACAAGATGGGTGATCACGACTCGGCCGACCTTCGCCTCGGATGCCATCTTGCCGATCTGCACCGGCGTCAGGTGGTGTGTGCTCAGATGTTGCTTCATTACCTGGAACCGCTTCTTCTCCGCGTCAGTGCCATTGATCGGTGCCACCATCGAACCGGCCACCTGCGCATCGATCAGTTCGCTCACGAGGATATCGGCCCCCTTCGCCAACGCGGTGACTGCGTCGCTTGGTCCCGTGTCGCCGGTGTAGACGATAGACCTGTCGGGTAGATCGAAACGGAAAGAAAGCGAGTCGAAACGCTTGTCCATGTCGCTGCCCGCGGGGAAGCTGTAATGACTGTTCTCGGCCGCGGTCACCGTGAAGCCATCCAAGCTCAAATGAGCCCCGTCGCGGATTTCGATTACCTCCACCGTGTCCTCGGGCGGAACGATCTCCTCGCCAGGGACGCCGTAGCCTGAAATGGCCCCCGGCCTGATCGCGGCCACGAGACCGTCTACCGTTTCCTTCGTGCCGGGCGGCCCATAGATCTTCAACTTGCCCGGCGCCCCGGTTTGGTGGCGCAACCCCAGAACTGCGAAGAGGCCGCCTGTGTGGTCGAAGTGCAGATGGCTGATGAATACCGCTCGAAGCGCCTGCAGAGACAGCCCGGCTTTCGCCAGTTGGTCGGCAGCGCCGTCGCCGGCATCCACCAGATAGACCGCGCGATCGACCACGAGCGCATTAGCCGGCTCCGAACGCTTGGCGTCGGGAAGAGGGCCACCATGGGTTCCGAGCGTGATGAACGTGTCACGCTCCGTAGGTGCCGCAAGCGTTCCGCTCAGAGCGAGAACGGCGACCAATAGCGCGAGGAATCCGATTGGCTTTGTCATTGTCTGCTTCTCTTGCGCTCACTCAACGCTCTCGTAGAACGTGAGCGTCACCCCGCCTTGTCCTACGCCTGGATTCGAGCTCAGATAGCGCCCCGCGTTCAGGTACGCAAAGGGCCGTCGACGCGTGTCTCGAAGCTCGGCACGAGACTCCCGAACGAGCCTCCGTTGCGCACAATGATGATTTCGCCGTTATCCGCCTGCCAGAGGTAGTGAGCATCGATCGTCGCCGGAGGTGAGAGATTTTGATAGTCGGCGCCGCCCATGAGCACTTTGCCCGTGATGCGGCCGCTGAGCTCGCCGCCCGTGATCGGAATGATGTTGCGATTGCCATGCTTGCTTGGTCCTACGGACTGTGCCGCAGCCAGCGTCACGTTCTCGCGGATCAGCATCTCGCCCTGCCGCTCGCTGACGGCTTTGGCGCGATAGTTCCAGGGCTGAGCCGGAACGCCGGGCGGTTTTGCGATCGCGATCGCATTCTTCGTGCCGACCTCAACGCTCGAGACGTCGTAGACGCGCAGGCGCAGCGTCTTGGCGGACGCATTCAATTCGCGCCGCGCGACGTAGCTGCCGGAGTTCAACCCCGAATGCTCGCTCGCGTTCGGCGCTTCGAAGTCGAGCACGACTCTGACGTCACCGGCATTGGGGCCGGTTCCTGCATTACGCACGTAGACGTAGCTGCCGTCCGTCGTGTGGAGCACCAGAGTCTGCTCGATCTCGATCGTTCCATTCGCAAGGGTGAGCTCGAAGTCGAGCGCGCCCGGCATCACCGTAGCCGTCAAGCGCGGTCCCGCGACTGAGCCTTCGAGGCCGACGGCGACGCGCCGCTTGCCGTACTGTGTCTGGCCGACATCGACCGTCCGGTCGAGCGGTATCGTAATCTCGAAGATCGGGCGACCCGCCTCCGGAGCCGGGATTCCGCGAGGCATGCCGCAATCCCATGTCGGATGCGGGACCATGGTCTTGGCGCCAGTTTTGGCATCTGCCCGATAGGCCAGCGGGACCAGCAATGCCGCCGCTCCGAGAACGGGCAGAACGACGCGACTCATTTGATACATGTCTGTTCCCTCGAAGCCGGCGGCGCGATCAGTTCATCGATAAGCGCTGCGCTTCGGCACAGTCGCGCATCATCTCGAAGTAGCGCTGCACGGATTCGATGCCGATCTCGTACGGGTGCTTCTCGCCCGCCGCACGTGGTAGTTGCGCGATCCGAACGCGGTCCCACGCGCGGTCGAATTCCGTGTGGTTGCTCATGACGATCGTGGCTCCCGCCGCCTTCGCGGCCGCAGCCATCTTTGTTGCGCTGTCTCGATAGATGGCGAAGTTTTCGGCAGAGCGCGGAAAGTTGAACGCCGTGCCCCCGGAGTAGGCGACCGTCAACGTGCGGTTCCCGTCTCTGACGGGGAACAGATAGGACAGGGTGCCCGGCGTGTGACCCGGCGTGGCAATCACGTCCACCGTCGTATCGCCGAGGGTGATCTTGCGACCCTCGGGTCCCACGACGATGTCGCGTTTCGGCACGCCGCCGGGTGCGCTGGCCGGACGTTGGAGCGTGGACTCCCAATCAGCGGCTCCCATGACGACTTTGGCGCCATAGCGGCTTTGCAGCATCGCCGCGCCTTGGTCGTGATCCCCGTGCGCGTGGCTGATCAGCACGTACTTGATGTCCTTCGGGGCGAGACCGAGCGCGCTCAAACCGTCCACGATTTCCGGCTCGGCTGCGTAGTCGAACAGGGTATCGATGATGATGATGCCGGCGCTCGTGGTGATTGCCCACGCCGAGTGAATTTGGGTGCCGAGAAAGTAGAGGTTGTCGAACACTTTGTAGGGGTGTGCGTACCAGGTCGCGCGATCGGGCACCGCGCGCGCCGGCGGCGGCGGGCGCGGCGTGCCGTTCAGGTTGTCGGGCGCAATGCAGATTCGGAGGAACGTGCCGGCATGGTCGGAGCCGGCGGCGCGTTTGGCCGCCGCCACGAGCTCGTCGGCGGTCGTGGCCATAGCGGTTTGTGCGTTCGCGACGCACGCGGCGAGCAGCGTCGCGGCGGCGAGCCGGCGGGAGTGCATGCCTTGTTCCTTATTGATTGTTCCCGGGAACGCTAGCTCGTGGTGCAAACGTTTGCAATGGCGGCACGAAGCGCTCGACAATGCCGCGACAAGAGCGGACATAGCCGTCTCACCGGGCGCCGCGCTCCCGGCGTACGATGCGCGAAACAAGTCTGATTTGGGGGGAATGATGGCGCGTATCGCCGTATCGGCGTGGCTGATCGCAGGCGCCGCCTGCCCGTAAAGTCTTCTGCAAGCGCGGCCGCTTCTTGCTCCGCGCTTGCCGAGGACCCGATCTGATCAATCCGGATGGCCTGTCGATGCACTGGAAGGCACGGCACAGAACCGCAAGAAAAAAACCTACGCGCCCGGCATAGGCCGCCGACGGCGGCGCTCGGGCGAAGGGGGAGCGATGGGGACGCGTCTCTGGGATCGACGTAGCGTGTTGACCGGGCTCGGCGCCGTCGCGGCGAGCACCTGGGTGCCGGCTTCGGCCGATGCGCTGGGTCTTGCGGACGACAAGATCAGGGTCATCCGCTACTTCAGCAATTCTGGCGACTCCGAAGGGCGGCGCGGCCAGCCCATGGTGAACCAATCCTCCAACGTGGTGCTGATCGAGACGGAAGGGGGGCTAACCGGCATCGGGGAGGGCGGGGAGCCCACGACGATGGACGAGTGCGCCAGCATGCTGATCGGTCAAGACCCCTTCCGCGTCGATCAGCATTGGCAGCGGATGATGCGCGGCTACTTCTATCCCGCGGGTCGCGAGAAGCTTCATTCACTCGGCGCGCTCGACATGGCGCTCTGGGATCTCAAGGCCAAGGCACTCGGCGTGCCGCTGTGGCAGCTCTTGGGCGGCAAGTCGCGCAACTACGTGGAGTGCTATGCCACCGCGTTCCCGAGGCCCGCGAAGGGCACGTTGGAAGACGCGGCCCGCGCCTGTGTCGACGCGGGTTTCCGCGCCTATCGGCATGCCACCGACAACCCGGGCGAGCGCGAAGTGGATCGCTTCAAGCTCGTACGCAAGATGCACGAGGACTGCGTGCTGCTGCACAAGGGAGCGGGCGACGGCGGTTGGGCGATCGACTTCCATACCGAGCTCGACCCGCCCGACGCGATCAACCTCGCCACGCTGCTCGAGCCGCTGCACCCGTACTTCTGCGAAGACTTGATTCGCAGCGAGGGCGTGGATTCGTACGCGACGATCCGCGAGCGTACTCGCGTTCCGATCGCGGTCGGCGAGCAGTTCGGCTACAAGTGGGACATCAACACGCTGATCGAGCGCCAACTCATCGACTACACGCGCGTGACGCTTCCCAACGTCGGCGGCATCAGCGAGCTCATGAAGATCATCGCGCTCGCCGAAACGCATTACGTGGGCATGATCCCGCACTTCACGGGGCCGATCTCGGAAGCTGCGCTGGTGCATTGTTTGACCGCGACCTCGGTCACGGCATTGATGGAGATGCTCGGCAACGGCAGCCGCACGTGGCCGTATCTGCCGAAGGCCTATGACTTCAAGCAGGGAAAACTGTGGCCGAACGACCGGCCGGGCCTCGGCGTCGAGCTCGACGTGAGCAAGCTGACGCCGCTCGGGGAATACGCCACATATCGCGCCGGCATGCTGATGAACCGTCGTCCAGACGGCTCCTTCACGAACTGGTAACCCGTTCTCTAGGAATGACGATCGCCATGAACGCAAAATCGCTCGCGGTGCCGATCGCGACGCTCGTCGTCGCACAAGCGCTGCTCGGGTGGAGCGAGGCAGCAGAGCACGCGAGTGCGGGCCGCGGCTGGCCCGTCTCCGTTAAAGAGTTCGCTTACGTGGGAGGAGGACTGGAAGGCGAGGGCCAGCAAGCCGCGTGGGACGGCAAGGTGCCCACCGGCGTCACGCCGCTCGACCGCGATCTCTTCACGACGACCGATTTCTATAAAGACGTCGCGCTTTGGTCCGATCCTCGCTATTTCCGCTGCAACAGTCCCTCCACGTTGCAGGCGATGTGGGGTGCGGACCTCACCACGGCGCGCATCATGATCGGCACCGCGCCGCCCGCGAGCGCGTCGTGGGGTCATTGCGAGATCGACTATCCCCGCGAATCCATCGTCTCTCCCTATCCATTCAAGAGCGCTCAGGAGCACTACGAGGCGCTGCTTGCGGAGACCGCCAGGAAAGGGGGACCCACGGTCTACACGCACGAGCGTCCGCCGCCCAACTGGAACGGACGCTACAGCCGCGCGATCTCGCTGCAATTCATGGCGAAGCGGCGGGGCGAGACCTACGCTGCGCCCGGGTACCTGGCCGAACCGCCGCAATGGTTCTTCACCTCCATCAACCAAACATCCACGATCCTCTCGCTTCTGACGCCCGAGTACCGGAAACGGACCGTGCAGATGCACTATCACCAGTCGGTGAACAACGCTCCGCTGTGGCCCGCGCAGTTCTGTTGGCCCGACGGATTCATGCGGTTGTTCTCGCGCCAGGCGCACCTCGCGATGGACTTCGTCACGACGCCGGAGCGGCTGCAGCTCATGGCAAGCAGCGCGGACAATTTCATTCGCCACTTCAACGTAGGGCGCGCGTTCAATATGAGCGGCGCAGTGCCGCGGCTAGGCCAAGACGTGCCTCGTTGGTTCGGCGAAAGCATCGCGTTTTGGGATGGCGACACCTTGATCGCTTGGACGTCCAACGTGATTCCCTGGATTACGCACGGCGTGTTCGAGTTCTCCGGCAAGATGCAGACGATCGAAATGTTCTCGCCGCGCCGCGCCCCGGACGGTCGACTGGCCGGAATCGAGCACGAGATCGTGTTCTACGACCCCGAGGCGTTCGTGCAGCCGCTGCGGCTCATCCAGGTGCACATCAAGACCGGCGAGCTGGCCGAAGTCGACCCTTTCATCTATGCGCGATGCGTCCAAACGATCTTCCCCGTCGACGGCCGCCCAAAGCCGCTGAGCCCCGGCGTGACGATCGACTACACCGTGCCCGACATCTACGGGCGCCCCTGGGCGCAGATCTGGGAGCGCTATTTCGAGCAGGGCATGGATCGGCCGACAGGCGACTCCATCTTTGACTTCTCGCGATAAGCAGGGGAGGTTGGCATGAAGGCGTCGGCGTGGGTGTTATTGCTGTCCCTGTCCGCGCCTGCGCTCGCCATTGCGCAAAAGAGCCCCCGGCCGTTGCAGCCCGACATCGACGCGCAGTCGAAGTCGCGTTTGCCGTTCGTTCTCAAGGATTCTCTGGACGAGGAAGGCCGGCGCGTCTTCGAGGCAATCAACGGCAAGAACGGCAACACGCCGCGCCTTGGTCCGCCCGCGAGCTCGATATACAGCCTTGCGGCCGCCGAGCCGTACGACCGGCTCAATCAACTGTTGCGTAGCGCGAACGTCATCGGGCCGCAATTCTTTGAAATTAGCACGCTCGTGCCCGCGCGCGAGTTCCATCAGCAATACGAGTGGACCGCGCACGAGCTCGGCGCTCGGCGGGTCGGCGTCGCGCAAGAGGTCATCGACGTCATCAAGCACGACCGCCCGACATCTGGCTTGCCCGAGAAGGAAGCGACCGCGATCGAGTTCGGTCGCGCCCTGCTGCGCGGCAACCGCCAAGTGTCCCCCGAACTCTTCGCCAAGATGGTGTCGCTGTTCGGTGAGCGCGGCGCGATCGAAATCACGATGGTGATGGGCGACTACGCGATGACCGCGATGCTGCTCAACGCCGTGAATCAACAGCTGCCGCCGGATTGGGAGCCCTTGCTCCCGATGCCGTAGAAAGGTGGAGGGTTAGCCGGGGGCGCCATAGGAATACTACGGGTGGTGTCGCGACGAATGGTATTCGTACCTGCGCTCGCTATTTTGATCGCGCTCGCCGCGCTTCCATCGAAGTCGGGCGTGCACGCGCAACGGCCGCCTGTCGCGGCGCCAGAGCTGACGGAGCAGTTTCGAGTCAGCGTAAGGATCGAGAAGCGGCTTTCCAATTCGAGTCCTTGCAGATGCCGCAGCCGTTGCCGACGAAGTAGCCGCGTCCGGTCGCGCTCGTATCTCCCATCAGCTGCCATTTGAGCCAGGCGACCGCCGTCACGCCGAACGCGCCGCCGTTGTCCTGGTTGTACGTGCCGCCGTGGCCCACCGACGGATACACGCCGTAGAACGTCGGCGTTTTGGCGGGCATGAGGTCGAAGTCCCGTTTGCCATTGGCGTAGGCGATATCCGACTCGCCGCCGGTCACGATGATCACCGACCCGTGGATGTCGTCGTAGATCTTGCCATTCGCCTTAGGGTCGCTCTCGTTCGGGAACAGCCCGCTGTTCCAAATGCCCACGGTCGAGACACGCGGATCGTTGGAAGCGCCGTACGCCATCAGGCCGCCGCACGACATACCCATCGCGGCCACGTGACGAACGTCGACTTTGTTGTAGAAGCGGCTGTCACGCTTCGCGTTCTGTGCCTCGAGCCAGTCGAGCGCAGCGACGAGAGCCGTGCCGTTCACCATGCTCGAGCGGTCCGCCGGCGGGCCGGCGCCGCCGGCCGCGGGTGCGCCCGGCGCGGGACCGCGCGCTTGCGGGCCGGGCCCGTTCGGACCGCCGGGCTGCCGCTCGATCGGCGGGCCGTCGGCGAGCACGACGAACCCGTGCGAGGCGATCTCGCTCAGGAACTCTGGGAACGTGAGGCCGTTCTTCGCACATGCGCCTTCGCCCCAGACGAGCACGGGATGCTTCGGCAACGAGAGCTCGCTCGGGCGGTAGATCGTGTGCGTCGCGAGGCCCGGATCGTGTTCGACGACGACGCGATAAGGTCCGGTCGGCGCACGGCCGATTTGCTTTACGTCGATTGTCGTGAGCTTCGTGATCGGAGGCGCTGCGTCGCTTTGTGCGAGCGCGCTGGTCGCACGGCCGGCGATGCATGCGAGCAGGAGCGGCAGGATCATCGATTGCACGTTCTTTGCGAGACGATTTTGCGAGCTCATTTCTTGTTCTCCCTCGGTCAGTCGATCGGTATTCATGGTTCTAGGACTACCGTGACGCGCCGGCTTCGCCAGTCGTCGACGCCGTCCGCCTCGGATTCGCCGTCTGCGGAGCGGATCGCGAGCGGCACTCTCAAGCCTGCACCCTCGAGCAGGTGCGCCACTTCCTCGGCGCGGCGCTGCGCAATGCCCGGCGACTCCTGAAGTAGCGTGCCGTCGCTGAGCCGGTGCGCGCCTCGCACGCCGGTGACGCTGCCTGCCTTCGCCCCGATCGCGCGTGCGCGCTCGAGGACGGAGACCAGATCGGCGGGATGGCGAAACGACACGCCCTTGTCGAAATCGAAATAGATCTCGATCGTCTGCCGGCCTTCGTACTTCGGCGGCGTCTTCGCAGCGCCCGGATCCGGCGCGAACGCGAGCCGTCCGCCACTCGGGCCCGGCGGCCGCGGGTTGAAGTCGATCGTGTAGCGGTCGTCGGCGGGCAACATCGTGTTGCAGTTCGCATCGCGCTCGGGCATGACCGACAGGCGCACGGACGACAGCACGACGCCGCCACAGATTCGCGGCGCGTCCGAGACGACTCCCTCGACGAGCACCTGATGACCCAGCATCGGTGGCTGGACCTCGGCGCTCACGTCGCTCTGAATCGTGAGGTAGTAGAGCTCGCCGGCATACTCGCTGAGCCAGCAGGGGACGGAGCGCGTGTCGCGCACGATCGGGCAGCTCACGAAGCTCAACCGCTCGCCGGGCTTCGGCCCGGCGACGACGAGCGCAGGTCCGAGCGTGAGCGCGAGCAGCGCGATCGTACGGAAGCTCTTCTGCGGTCATCACAGCACGCTCAGGAAATTGACGAGGTCCACTTTTTCCTGCTCCGTGTAGCGGATGTTGAAACGTCGATCGTAGAAGTCGACGACCTCCCGCAACGTTCCAGCCGAACCGTTCGAGAAATACGGCGCGCGCGCCGCGAGCCCGCGAAATTGCTGGATCACGATCGCGCCCACGTCCTCGCACTTGCCCGAGATCAGCGCGCGGCCGGGATCCTGCGTGTAGATCGTGCGGCCGAGGAACGGATGCGGCGGCAGGTCCGCGCGGCACGTGATCTTGAACAGCGGCAGCTCGGGCAGCTTCTTCGCCCACGGGCTCTCGGCCGGCTCGAGCGCCCACGGATGATTCGTGGTGCCGAGGTCCATCCAGCCGTTCGCCGTGTCCATGCCCGTCATGTGCATGCCGTGACACGTCGAGCAGGTGCGCTTGATCGGGTTGCCGAGCCCCACCGTGTTGATGTGCATCGCGTCGCTGATCCAGAACGTCCGGAAGAAGAACACGTCGTGACCGCGCTGCACGGACTCGCGGAACGCGTTGCGGTCGCGCTCTGCGGCGTCGCGGCCTTCGGGCAGGTGCGCCCACTTGTCCTCCATCGGGATCACGAAGCGCGTGGTGTTGTTGCCGAGCACGCCGTCGCTGCCTTGCGCCATCGCCTGCGGGCCGAGACCGGAAGGGCCGCCGGGCTCGTTCAACGCGCCGGCGCCGTTCGACCAAGCCTGCGCGGCATAGAGCTGGAGCTCGAAGTCGCGAATCGCGTCGAGCTCCTTCGGCGAGAACGCGCGTGTGGTTTCGAGATGTCCGTGCGCCGCGGATTGCGCTTGGGTCTTCAGCGTCGGCTCGCGCGCGTCCGCCATCATGTTCATATTGACGGGCTTGCCCGTTTCGGGATCGACGGCGGCGAGCGCGCCGGTCTTGCCAATGAACGGCGTGACGCCGAAACGCGCCGACGCGACGTAACGCAGGTTCGCCGCCGGGCGCGGACGGCGGTAGACGGACACCTCGTGCCGTTTACCGGCGATGCCATAGACAGGATCCGTGTTGCAGCCGGTTGGATCGCGGACCACCTCGAGTGTGAATTCGGGCATGATCGGATGCCCTTGCGCATCGACGGGCGGCCACGTAATCGGGATCCGAAAGAGCCCACGCTCGAGCAGCAACGAATGCGAAGCGGGATCTGTGGAGGGCAGGTTCGGGCAGTTCGCTCCGTCGATCGGCGCGAAGATGGGGTCCGTGCCTTTCGTGTCGTTCCAGCGCTTCATGACGCTCGACACGGCGAGCGACATGCCGTCGTCGGGCTGATGGCACGACACGCACGCGCGGCCGTTCGTGCCGAGCGCTTCGAAGAACGGATGACCTTTGGTCTCGACGGCGCCGTTCGCGTTCACGATCCCGAGTCGGCCCGAAGGATTCGCGTATTCGACGTAGGCCGGGAATGGCCGCCCGTCGCTCGGGGCCCACCACTGGCTCCGGGCTGGCTGAGCCGCGATCAGCGCCGCGGCGCACGCCGCGGGCAACGATACGATCGAGAGAAGTCTCTTCATAGCCGAGGCATCACTTCCGATTGTCCGACACTGGGCTCGTGAGCTTGCGCTCGAGGAGCCATTCGTAGAGCCGATCCGTCCAGCCGTCGACGGGCAGGCCGAGTTTACGCATCCCGAATCCGGCGCTCACGCCGTCGTACACGTGGATCTCCGCGGGCTTGCCGGCCGCCTTCCACGCTGCGAAGAGCGCGAGGCAGCCGTTGGTCACGTTGAAGTGGTTCGAGCCGACCGCCACGAACAGCGGCGGCGCATGCGCGGGCACGTCGACGTCTTGGAGCGACGGGCCGTAGAGCGAGACGAGGAAATCGGGCGACGCATCGGACTTCGGCGCAAGCGCGGTGCCGACCGAGACGCCGCCGCCGGCCGAGAAACCCATGATGCCGACGCGAGCTCGGTCCACGTGCCACTCGCCCGCGCGCTCGCGGACGAGGCGAAGCGCCGCTTGCGCGTCGGCCACGGCCAGCTCTAGCACCTTGGTCAGCGCGGCGTCGTCCGGCGCGGGATTCGCGTTCGCTTTGACGATCGCCAGTTCCTGTCGCGGAGGCGCGGCGGGCCCCGAAATGCCCGGCACGGGTAAGCGCGGTGCGGCCGGGTCGAGCTGCAGCGTGCGGTATTTGAGCACGAAGCCCGCGATGCCGCGCTCGTTGAGCCACTTCGCGACTTTGACGCCTTCGTCGTCGAACGCAAGCGCGCGGAGCGCGCCACCGGGTGCAATCACGACGGCCGCGCCCGTGGCGCGGGTGGCATCGGGCAGGAACACCGTGAGCGTAGGGTCGTTGACGTTCGTGATCACACGATCGCCCGAGGGCGAGCTCGCGACTGACTCGGGGCGTGAGGAGCCCTCGGAGCCCGGCGCGTCCCCAGGCCAAAGCCGTATCTCCGTTTGCGCGTTCGCGAGCCGCGCGGCCGCGAGCGCAATTGCCACGCAGAGCGCGACCTTGCCGAGCGGCATCCTCACGGCGGCTTTTGCGCGCTGCGAGCGGACACGCGATCGAAGTAGTCGAAGACCGCGCGGCCAGACCATCGGCACCATGCCGCCGTGATCGCCGTCGACCTCGAGGTATTCGAAGTCGAAGCGGCCTGCGCGCATGAACGCCGCGAGCGCGCGGCTGCCCTCGAGCGACGGCTTCGCGCCGGTGCCTTCCGTCATGAAGATCGGCAAGTCGCGTATGCGATCGAACGGATACGTCTCCTTGTCGATGAACGGCCCCGACATCGGCGCGACGGCGCGCCAGCGCTCGGGATAGCGCGCCGCGAGATGCCATACGCCTCCGCTGCCCATCGAGTGCCCCGCGAGGAACGTCCGCGATCGATCCGCGCCGTACTCCTCGGTGACGATCTCGAGCGCGGTGATCACCTCGAGCTCGCTCAAGTCGAGCTCGCGTCGGCGCTCGGGCGTGACAGCCGCGCGCTGAGCGGCCGCGGTCTTCGACTGGCCGAAGACGGCGGGCAAGCGCAGCGGGTTGCCGTACGCGCCGAGCGGCGTGAAGCCGAGCGGCGAGACGACGATGTAGCCGTGCTCCTCGGCGAGCTTCTCGAGCAGCCCGGCCTGCGATGTCGAGATACGTGCTCTCGTTCGCGCCGGCGCCGTGCAGCAACAGAACGATCGGCAGCGAGCTCTTCCCGTCCCAGCGAGTCGGCACGTAGATCGCGATACGGCATCCGCTGTCCGGTTGGCACGAAGGTATATTCGCGATGCTGGTCGCCCTTCGGCCTCGCGCTCTCGGCGACCTGCGCGAACGCGCTGCTTTGCAGCGCGCCGAGCAAGAGCAGCGCGACCGTGGCGCCGCGACGACTAGCGAACGGTTTCATTTCGAGCTCCGCGTCATTCGATAGAGCAGCACGACGAGCACCAAGGTGCTGAGATCCGCGGCGGCGATCATCGCGAATCCCGCCGAGAACGAGCCCGTCACGTCGCGCAGAATCCCGAGCATCTGTGGGCCGAAGTAACCGAACAGGCCCGCGCCGAGGCTGACGATTCCCATCGCATTGCCGGCCTCGCTGCGCGGCATCAAGGCTCCCGGCGAGCCCGTAGAGCTGATTCGCCGCCGAGAAACCGAAGCCGATCGCCGACCGCGCTCGCCACGCGAAATACGAGCTCGTGCTCGATCGTCAGCGAAATGGAGGCGGCGGCGAGCAGCACGAACATCGCACCGAGCACGACGAGCTTGTCGAAGCGGTCGGCGAGCACCCCGATGACGAGATTCAGCACGATCGCAGCGACGTATCCGGTGCTGATGATGAGGCCCGCCGCCGCGGCGTCGAGACCGTAGACGCCTTTGGCGACGCTCGGCACGAAGTAGGTGATCGTGAATTGACCGAAGCCGCCGAGACCGACGACCAGCGCGAGCATCCAGACGGCGGGCGAGCGAAACGCGCTCGCGCGGGTCGGGGAGTGGACCGCGCGCCGGCGCCGGCACGGTGTCGGCATCGACCGTCGGCCGATAGAACAGCCAGAACACCGCGGCGCCGAGCAGCGCCATGAACGCGTAGCCGAAGATCGCGATCCGCCAGCCGAACTCGCCGACGAGCGCGCCGCCGAGCGGAGCGCCGACCACCGATGCCATCGCCGAGGTCGCGCCGAGCACGCCCATCGTGCGGCCGCGCAGCGACAGCGGCGACGTGAGCGCGACGGCGATCAGCACGCTCACGAACGCGAACCGGTAGCCGAAAATCACGAGGCCGCGAAACGCGAGCGCAGACTCGAAGCTCGAGGCGCGCCCGAGCAGCACGCTGCCGACCGCCACGCCGAGGAGGCCGAGCGCGAGCACGCGCTTCTCGCCGAAACGGCGCGCCGTGATTCCGGCGGGAACGCTGAGCAGCATCGCCAGCAGCCCGTAGAGCCCCGTGAACAATCCGAGCTGCGTGTAGCTCATCCGAACGTCTTGCTGGATCGACGGCAGTAGCGGCGAGAAGCCGAGATTGGAGAGCTGCAGCGTGAACATCGCGACGAGCGTCACGCCGAAAGGCAGCAGCCAGGTCGGACGCGCGGTCTGCGCCGTCGTCGATCATAGCGACACCCTGTCGTCGAGGAACGACGCGCACCGCCTGCGCGCGCGCCGCCGGATCCCACGCGCGCGCGTCGACGACGTCCGCTGCGATCGGCAACGTCGGAATGCCCGCTTCCTCGAGCGCGCGCTCGATGAAGAGGCGCCCGGTCGCGGACGGCTTCATGCTTCTCGGGTGCAGCACGAGCGCGGCGTCGATGCGATGCTCGCGCGCCTGCTGGACGATCCACTCGGCCGCCCACGGCGGATTGTGCAGGTACTCGTTGAAGCTCGCGGTGCGGCTGGCGAGCGCCTCCATCGGATCGTCGAAGCCGTAGCGGATGTAGCCGTCGGGACCGAAAGCGAGATACATCGACCAGACGAAGACGGCGCCGTGCGACTCCTCGAACGCCGTATAGAAGTCCGTGTCGTGCCAGAGTCCCGCTCCGACCCACATGAGCCGCGCTCGCTCGTCCGGGCACGCCGCGACGCCGTCGTCGACGCGCCGCGCGATCTCGTCGCGGAAATGCTCGCGCGTGCGCGAGCGCCCAGTCGGTGCCGCGAACCCACTGCGTGGCCATCACGTTGGTGATCTGCTCCGTCATGCGCACCGGGCGTCACCGGCGCCGACGCGATCAGCTTGCGTGCCGTCGTCGAAGATCTCTTCCTGTCGATTCACGCGCTCGAGCCGTCGCGCGCAGCGCCTCGCGGTCCAGGCGCCGTCCGCTGATCGCTTCGAGCCGCTCGACCAGCCGCTCGAGCGTTGCCGCGACGAATGCGAGCCGATGCGGCTCGACGAGCTCGCGCCATCGATGGCGGCCGAGCTCCCACCAGCGCGGCGGCAGCTCGCTTGCGCCCGGATGGTCGATCTCGAAGAGCTCGGCACCGAACGCCTCGGCCCAGAGCGAAAAGACGCGGTGAATGCAGTCGCAGGTCAGCCGCGCGCAGAGCAGGCGCGGCGTCGGCAGCCCGCCCCAGGGCGCTTCGCCCGCTCCGCGATAGCGCGTCGTCGCGAGCCCGAGGCTGCAGTAGCGGCAGAGCTGATCCGGAAGGCCGTCGGCGCTCATCGCGTCGAGAAACGCCGGCGCCTGGCGCTTGGCGGCGACGAGCGACGACCACCACTGATTGCTGACGGCGGGGATGTCGAGCAGATCGAACAACTCGAACGGCACGTCGGCCTGCACCAGCGCGTAGGCTTGGCGCTCGTCGAACACGCGCCGCCGCAGCTCGGCGAACCATTGCTTCTGGAACGCTGCCGCTCTCACGGTCGACTCGAGCTGCTTGTCAGCCATGGCGCGCCTCCGGCCTTGCCGAAGCGGCGGCGAGCGCTGCGAAGCGTCGGAGATCGGGCGCGGCGATCGGCCGGCGCGGATCGCCATCGAGCACCACGTGAGGCACCGAGCGTCGCTCGAGCAGCCGGCGCAGCTGCGGATAGTCCCAGCCGAAGCTCGCATCGTCGCGCGGCAGCGAGATCACGACGGCATCGACGCCCGGCAGGGCGCTCTCGATCCGCCGCTCGAACACCGCGACCGGCGTCCGTGCGTCGATCGAGCGCGTCCGATAGTGGTCGGCGATCGCGGCAATCGGATCGAACGCGGCATCGACGTCGCCTTCGGCCGCAGCCGCGCCGAAAGGACTCATCTCCGTGACGACGATCGCGCCTTGCGACTCGATGGCCGCATGCAGCGCGTTCGAATCGACCGGGACGCCTGCGAGCATCGCGCGCGGACCCGCGAGCGGCGCACGCGCCGCGATGGCGTCCGCCGCGGCGTCCGCGAGGGCGGCGTAGCGCTCGGGCGCGAGGTGCCAGAACGCGCCGAGAAGCGGCAACGCCTCGAGCCCGCCGATCCGCGGCTCGCTGCGCCGCAGCGCGTCGAGGCGACGGGCCGCCGCGCGCGCCGTGTTGGCGGCGCCGATCGCGGCGCGCAGATCGTCATCGGTGGGATGCCTCTGCGAGATGTGCGCGAGCCTCGCGAGCAACTCTCTCGTGCGCGCGGCGTCGTAGCTCGGCACCTCCGCGCCACCGGACTGCAGCAAGTCGAACAGCAACACGGGCGGCAGCGCCCCGACGACGCCGCGGCGCACGAGCTCGCGCAGATACAAGAAGCACTTGTAGTCCGGGTCCGAAGTGCGCGGCAGCACGATCGCCGCTACGTGCGCGAGCCGGCCCGTGAGTGCGGCCTCGACGAGCTGATGCAGCCGGCTCGGGAAGAGCTCCGGCTCGAGCACGGCGTCCGCCGCCGGCGTCGGCTCGGCACCGCTGCGAGCGACGACTGCCCTTAAACCCGCGGCGCGGATGATCTCGACCGGGACCGACGGCCACGAGATCACGACGGCGTCGCGATCGCGCGCGGCGTCGCGGCCGAGCACGCCGAAGGGCTCTTCGAAGCCCGCAGTCAATTCGGCGATCGCGGTCGTGCCCATCTCTCAGATGTTCCCGGCCGCTCGCAGGCGCTCGAGCTTGGCCGCGCCGTAGCCGAGCCATTCCCCGTACACGAGCGCGTTGTCCTGCCCGACTTCGGGCGCGGGCCGCAGCGCGCTCGCGGCCGCCGCAGAGAAACGGATCGGCACGCCTGGCCCGATGACGTCCGCGATGCGTCCGAGCGCCGGATGCTCGAGCGGCACGGTTTCGCCGCGCGCGAGCACGCGCGGGTCACGTACGGCGTCGGCCGGGGATCGAACGGAGGCTGCCGGCACGCCGTGACGCTCGAACAGCGGTACGAGCTCGCTCGTCGGTAGGTCGCGCGTGAAACTCTCGATGGCGCCGTTCACCGCATCCATGTTCGCGACGCGAGCGTCGCGCGTCGCGAAGCGCGGGTCGCTTTCGAGATCGGGGCGACCGATGGCTGCGAAGACACCGCGCGCGAATTGCTCCGTCGGCGCGCAGATCGAGATGTACCCGTCCGCCGATCGGTAAACGCCGAAAGGCGTGAGCCGCGGCACCATGCGGCCGGTGCGCTGCGGCAACCCGCAGGCTTCGAGCAAGTCGAAGGGCTCCGCGGCGACGAGCGACGTCAGCACGCCGAGCATCGAGACGTCGACTTGCTGTCCGACGCCGGTCGCGTCGCGTTGGCGGAGCGCGGCGAGAATGCCCAACGACGGCAAACACGGGCGCGACGAGATCCGCGAACGGCACGCCGACGCGGACGGGCGGGTCGGCCGGCGCGCCCGAGGTCATCATGAGCCCGCTCAGCGCCTGGATGATGGTGTCCATCGCTTTCCCGGATCCGTTCGTCGTGTGATCGGCGCCGTAGCCTGAGATCGAGCAATAGACGACGCGCGGATTCTGCGTCTTGCCGAACTCGTAGCCGATGCCGAGCCGATCGAGCGTGCCGGCGGTGAAGTTCTCCACGACGACGTCGGCTCGACGCAAGAGATCGGCGAAGATTTCGCGCGATCCGGGCTGCTTGAGGTTCAGCGTCACCGCGTACTTGCCGCGCAATCGGTTCAGCGCGGCGACCGAAACGTCGTCCCGAGCCCTGCGGCCGAGCGACACGCCGTGCCGACCGATGAACGGCGAATTCTCGCGACAGTGATCGGCGGATGCACGATTTTCGATCTTGATGACGCGGGCGCCGAGGCCGGCGAGCAGGAAGGTCGCGAACGGCCCGGCCAGGGCCAGCGTGAGATCGAGCACCGTGAGCCCGGCCAACGGAGCGGCCCCTATGGACGGTGGTTCGCTGCTGCGCATACGTTGTACCGCCGCGGCTCGGCGAGGGTCGGGAAGGTGTTTCCCGGCGCAGTCTAGCCAGCCGCGTAGGCCGGGGCTAAGACTTTGCCCAGCCGACGGGTTAGACGCGCGGCGTCTTTCCAGCGCTCGAGACGCGGCGGGCCAGATCGACGAACTCGCGCACGAGCTGCGAGTCGTTGCTGCTCTTCCAGGCGACGAGGATCGGCACGGTGGGTACGGGATCGTGGGCGAGAGGCCTGAACGTGACGCCGGGCGGCAGCAGTGCGCTGATCGAGTCCGGTAGCAGGGCGAAGCCGTGCCCCTCTTGCACGAGCTGCAGGTGGCCGAGCATGTTGTCGGCGCTCGAGACCGCATGCATCCGAATCTTCGCGTCGCGATAGAGTCTCGCTGCCGCATCGTGCAGCGCTGGAGACAGCGAGCGCTCCATCGTGATGCAGGGCAGATCGTCGAGGCTCTCGACGGGGACGCGTTTGCGTCGCGCGAGCGCGTGATGCGACGGCAGTACCATCACGATTTCCTCGCGGAGCAACTCGATGGCCTCGAGCCCCTCCGTCTCGATCGGTCCGCGCACGAATGCCACGTCGAGCGTGCCGGACTGGAGTCCGGCGAGCGAGTCGACGGCGTATTTGCTATGCAAGATCAGGCGCAGATCCGGAAGATGCTCGGCGATCAGCGGCCGCAGCGCCGGCAGTATTCGGACGTCGGCGGATGGGAAGGTGCCCACGGAAAGCTCGCCGGCGCGCCCGTCCGCCGCTTGTTGCGCGAGCCGTCGCGCATGCTCGACGCGGCCGAGAATGTCCTTCGCCTGGCGCAGAAAGATTCGTCCCGCATTCGTCAGGGCGACGTGGTGGCGGCTGCGGTCGAGCAGCTTGGCACCGACGGCGCGCTCGAGCCGCCGGATCTGCTGGCTCAGCGAGGGCTGTGCGGTACGAACTCGAGCCGCCGCGCGCGTGAAATTCAGCTCTTCGGCGACGGCTACGAAGTACCGCAGATGCCTCAGCTCTATGCGGGCGGCGAGCCGCGCTTCGCCGACGTCCATCGTGAGCGCTCCGCTTGCTTGCCCGTAGCTTCGCGTTTCTCGTCTCAGTTTGAGGAGCCGTGGCGCGGCCGTTCGGATTGTCACGCGCAATCATACGCACTGCTACGCGCGCTCGGCGAGCGCGAGCGCGCCGACGATGCCGGAGCGCTCTCCGAGCCCCGGCGCGACGATCCTCTGCTCGAGCGACGCCGCCGACGCACCGTAACCCCCATAGCCGTTCAATAGCCTCGCGGCGGCTGTCCGCGTCTCGCGGAGCAACGGCTCGCTGCTCATCACGCCACCGCCGAGGATGATGCGCTCCGGAGAGATCATCAGCAGCACGTTGGCGGCGAGCTGGCCGAGATAGTGCCCGACTACTGCGATCGCTTCGTGGTCCGAAGGCAACGCATCGAGCGGTGCGCCGTAGCGCGCGACAATCGCCGGCCCGCTGGCGAGGCCCTCAAGACAGTCGCCATGAAACGGGCACACGCCCGCGAACGCCGTATCACGATCATGGCGTGCAACGCGGATGTGTCCCATCTCGGGGTGCGGCGAGCCGCGCAGCGTCCGGCCGTCGACCACCACACCGCCGCCGATTCCGGTACCGACGGTGACGTACACCGCCGTCCGGCAGCCGCGCGCGGCGCCGTGCAACGTCTCGGCAAGCGCGGCGGCATTCACGTCGGTGTCGATCACGACGGGGCAGCCGAAGCGCGCGAACGGCGCGGCGAGGTCGGTTCCGGCCCAGCCATGCTTCGGGGTGCCGAGCAGCCGGCCGAAGGTCGGCGAAGCATTCCGTAGATCGAGCGGCCCGAATGCCGCGATGCCGAGTGCGGACAACTCGCCGTGCTCAGCTATCACGGTTTCGAAGAATTGCAGTGCGGCCGCGAGCGTAGCGTCCGGCCCGCGCGTCGGAATCCTCGTCTGCGCGAGGATCTCGTCGCGCCTACCCGCGGCGCAAACGAACTTCGTACCACCGGCTTCCATCGCGCCGAGCAAGGCGCTCATTGCGCAGCCCTTGGCGCGCTGCGTGAGGGCTCGACCTCGGCGCGCCCGCTTAGGTCGATCTCGCGTGGCGCGCCGGCATACGACACGAAGAGCCGATGGCGGTCGGCGCCGAAGTCGAGCGCGAGCTCCGCGAACTCCGTGCCGTTGCGCCACCGCAGCACGAGCTCGGTGTCGGAGGAATCCGCAACGTGAAACTTGCCCACGAATGCCGGGTGCACATTGCGCAGCCGAATCAGTTGGCAAAGCCTCGTGACGACGGGCCGGCGCAACGCGGCGAGCACCTCATCGTGATTGTAGTAATGCCGATTGATGTCCCGGCCCACGCCCGTGCGCCGCAGCAGTTCCAGATCGTTGCCGCCAGCGAGCAGACCGACGTAATAGATTTGCGGTATGCCCGGCACGAATAGCTGCAACGCGCGCGCGAGCAAGTAGTTTCGATCGTCGCGCGCGAGCGCGTCGTAGAAGGTGCAGTTCACCTGGTACAGATCGAGGTTGGATGCCGCCGCCCCGGTCGCTAGCTGGCTCGAGCCACCGCTGTTCGCGTGAATCGATTCGACCAGCCGTTCGAGCTCGCCCGGCGGAACGAGGCCTGGCAGCTCGGGATCGCCGCGCTCCGCGCCGACGTCGACAATGCCGATGCCGTCATGCGTGTCGAGCACCGTCAGCGCATTGCGCGGGCGAATCGCGAGCCAGTCCTTGAGCGGGCGCGCGGTGCGAAACGCGAACGCATGTAGCACCAGCGGTGGCAAGGCGAAGTCGTAGACCCAATCGACGCGCGCGGCAATCTCGATCTGTTTGCGATAGTGCGAATGGATCTCGACCAACCCCTCCATGCCGAGCGCGCGCACGCGCCGCGAGAGATCGGCGATGAACGAAAAGGTCTCGGGGATCATGAAGCAGCTCGTGCCGGCCCTCTTGATCGCGTAGCCGATCGCGTCGAGGCGCACCGTGCGCACGCCGTGCTCGGCGAACGTCCGCAAGATCAGGTCGAGGTACTCGCGGCCCATCGGACGCTCGACATCGATGTCGACCTGCTGCGGCGTAAACGTCGTCCAGAGCGTGTGGCGCTCGCCGTTCGCGAGTGTAACCTCGGAGAAAGGCGACGCCGGGCGAGGCCGATGGATCGCGCGTAGGTCCGCATCGCTCGCGCCGCGCGGGAACACGCGTTCGCGAGTGAGGAACAGATCCGCGAACGCCGTCTCTGAGCCGCGCGCGAGGAAATCGCCAAACTGCGGCGAGTCGCGCGAGATATGGTTGACTATCAGGTCCGCGGTGACATCGAAGTCGGCGCCGAGCGCCGCGACGTCTCCCCAGCCGCCGAGGCGCGGATCCACGCGCGTGTGGTCGCTCGGATCGAAGCCGGCGTCCGCGCCGTCGATCGGATCGAAAAACGGCAGCAAATGGACGCCGCCGAAGAGTCCGCTTAACGGGCCGCGCAGCAGCGCCGCGAGGTCCGCGATCCCGCCACCCGACAGCCGATCGATGTAGGTGATGAGCTGGACTTGGTTCTTCATTGCGGCCGTTTACCCGCGAGACGCGGCGTCGTTATGATGCAATCGTTTGCAGAACGCGTAAAGGCGGCGCCAGCCGCGACCTGTAACGGGGAATCGATGCCGGAGCCGCGCGCCGCGGAGCGCCACCAGTCGCTGTTGATCAAGGCGCTCACGTGCATGATGTTCTTTACGTTCGCGATGACGACGGACGCAGTCGGCAGCGTGATCCCGACGCTGCTAGAGGAGTTTCACCTCTCGCTGCGTGCCGCGAGCGCCTTCCACTACGTGCCCATGATCGCGATCGCGGTTGGCGCGCTCGCGCTTGGCTTCCTTGCCGAACGAGCCGGACGCAAGACGACCATCGTGCTCGGCCTCGCGATCTACGGCGTGAGCTCGTTGTTGTTCGCGTTCGGCGACCGCTTCGGATACTTCGTCGTGCTGCTCGGCGCAGCGGGCATCGGCGTGAGCGTGTTCAAGATCGGCGCGCTCGCGCTGATCGGCGACTTCTCGCGCTCGACATGCGAGCACACGACCTTCATGAACACGGTGGAGGGGTTCTTCGCGGTAGGCGCCATCGTTGGACCGGCGATCGTCGCGACGTTGCTGGCCGACGGCCTGTCGTGGAAATACCTTTATGTGTTCGCCGCCGGCATCTGCGCCTTGCTTGTCGCGATCGCATCGGTCGCGCGCTACCCGGCGATGACTTCCGAGGCCGGCTCCGCCGCGACGCTCGCTCAGACGCTGCGCAAGATGCGCGACGGCTACGCGCTCGGCTTCTCGTCGCTGATCATGCTTTACGTGGCCGTCGAAGTCGCGATTTACGTCTGGATGCCGACCTACTTGCAGAACTACGCTGGCCCGTCTCCGCGTCTCGCGACCTACGCGCTCACGATTTTTTTCGTTCTGCGCGCGGCCGGGCGATTCCTCGGTGCATGGCTCCTCGGCAAACTATCGTGGAGCGCCGTGCTCGTGTTTTTCTCGGCCGCGATCCTCGCGTGTTTCGCGGGCAGCCTGTACGGCGGCGCGGACTACGCCGTCTATCTCTTGCCGTTGTCCGGATTGTTCATGTCGGTGATCTATCCGACGCTCAACTCGAAGGGCATCAGCTGCTTCCCCCGCTCCGAGCACGGCGCGGTGGCGGGCGTTATCTTGTTCTTCACCGCTTTCGCGGCCGCGGCCGGGCCGCTTGCAATGGCGGCCGTGAGCGACGCGCTCGGCGACATCAAGTTCGGCTTCGTGCTCGCTACCGGATTCGCGCTGCTCTTGTTCGCGGGCCTGCTACTAAACCGGCTGCTGGATCCCGCCGGCGCGCGGCTAGCGAGCCGGAACGCTTCGGACTACGCCGGGGCTCACTGAGGGAGACGCCGCGCGCCACGAGCGCGATTCTCGAGGTCCCAGCACGCGACTAAGGTCGCCCGCCGCTCGACTCTCGCACGATGAGCTCCGGCGGCAGCACGACGGAGGCCGTGTCCTCGCCGCCGATGCGCCGCAGCAAGAGATCGACGAGCAGATTCGCGCCGCGGGCGGTGTCCTGCCGCACCGTAGTCAGCGACGGGTGCACGTGCGCGGCCATCGCGATGTCATCGAAGCCGACGACCGCGACGTCGCGCGGAACGCGTAGACCCGAGGCCGCGATCGCGCGCATCGAGCTGATCGCGATGATGTCGGTCGCCGCGAACACCGCATCGAACTTCGCGCCCGAATCGATGAACTTGCTCATCGCGTCGTGTGCGGCCTCGGGCGTCATGTGCGCCTTGATGATGTGCGGCCGCGCATGGCCGCGGGGCGCGCGCTCCAGCGCGAGCTCGTAGCCCTCGCGACGCAAACGGATCTCGGGGATCGAAGGGTCGCCGACGAACACGATCCGCCGGCGCCCGGACGCGAGAAGATGTTCCGTTGCCATGCGTGCGCCGCCGACGTTGTCCGTACCGACGACGCAATAGTGTTGCTTGGCGAGATGTCCTCCCCAGACCACGAGCGGTGTGTAAGTCGCGGCGGCGCGCTCCAGCGCGGCCTGCTCCGTGCTCTGGCCGATCACGATAACGCCGTCGGAGCGGCGCGAAGCGATGAGTTTCGGCAGCCAGTCGTCCATCGGCGGCAGTATCTTCTCGAGATACATGCCGTAGCTGTGCCGCGTGATCTCGTCCGCGAGGTGGCCGAGCATGTCCGTGAAGAACGGATCGGTGAGCGGCTGGTCACGCTCGTGCGCAAGAGGGATCGCCACGCTCAAAGTTTGCGTCCGGCTCGTGCGCAGATTGCGCGCGACCCGGTTCACGACATAGCCCTGCTTCGCGGCGATAGCGAGAATCGACTCGCGCACGCGCCGCTCGACGAGCGGGCTGCCCGCGAGCGCACGGGACACCGTCGAAACATGCACGCCCGCGAGGCGCGCGATGTCGGTCATCTTCGGAGCCGAGCTCTTGTGACGAGGCATCAGGGTGTGCTGGCAGCGATTCCGGCGCCAATTCTAGGCGCTCGCACGGCGTGCGACGAACCGAGCGCCCGGTCAGCGATCGAACGCCGACGCGTCGATCGCGCCCGCCATCGCGGCGTTGCCCGCGTCGTTGGGGTGGATGTGGTCTCCGCTGTCGAAGTCGGGACGCAGGCTCTCGGGTTGGGCCGGGTCGCGCGTCGCCGCGTCGAAGTCGGCTACCGCGTCGAGCTTACCGCTCGTTCGTACCCAGCGGTTCACGGCGGCGCGCAGCGCTTCGGTCTCCGGATTGTGCAGCCAGAGACCGGCCATCGGCGTCAGCGTGCCGCCCATGACTTTGATTCCGCCCGCATGTGCACGCGCGACGAGTTGCTCGAGCGCTTCGATGAGCTGGTCGGCGCTCGTGCGCTCTCCGGCCGGCGCGCGCGGCAGCGCCGAGAAAGTGACGTCGTTGATGCCCTCGAATAGCACGAGCCACTGCACACCCGCGCGCGCGAGCACGTCGCGGTCGAAGCGCGCGAGCGCGCTGGTACCGACCACGTCGCGCCGCACGCGGTTGCCGGAGATGCCAGAGTTCACGACCGCCCAGCGCGCCTGGCCACGGTCTGCCGCGAGCTTGGCCGCGAGCACGGACGGCCACTCGCAATGCGTATCGGGCGTCGTCGAGAAACCATCCGTGATCGAGTCGCCGAACGCGACGATCGTTCCGGCGTTGGCAGCCGCGAGCACCTCGACGCCCGCGAGCCAGAAATAGGTGCGATTCGTCGCCGCACCGGGCATGGACGTGTCGGCAACTGCGTTGCCGCGTGCAACGTAAGTCGTGTTCAGCGCGAGCGCGTGCGTCGTCGGCGTGCCGGTGTCTTCGGGAAGATAGAGCGATACCGCGAGCTCGCCGAGAACGGGCACGGCGAGCTCGATGGGGTCGCTCACGACGAGAGCGCCAGGCTGAACCGTGAACGACGCTCGCCCGCCGAACGTCGCGGCGCGATCCGAGCCGGCGACGATTTCCGATTCGCGTTGGCGCAGCGCTACGTGCACGGCGCCGATGCGCAGCGGCCTCATCCCGAGCGCGTTCGACAGCGTGATTCGAACGCGGCGGCCGCCAAGGCTCGCGCGTGCGATCATCCGCACGGTCTCGTCGCGGAACGACGCCGGAAACGCCGGAACCGGCGACGGCGGAGGTGGCTTCGTTTGTGCGTCGCGCGGCGGCGGCTCGACCCACGACGGCTGCGTCTCGATGGCGAGCTGCTGCGCCGTTCCCCATGTCGCGATCCAATGCTCCCGCGCCTGCTGCGCTGAGACCGGCGAAACGCTCGCGAGCGCAGCGAGCGCAAGGAGACGGCGCATCAGCATCGCGCGACGGTCAACGCTTGCCGAGGCGGCTCGCGAAGAAGCGGATGATCACGTCGTAACAGTCGCGCGACTCCGGAACGTCGGGATTGTAGAAAAAGCCGTGGAACATGCCCTCCCAGACGTGGAGGTCCGCGTCGACGCCCTGCTTCACGAGCTGTGTGTGCGTATACACGGCGTTGCTGAGTTCGAAGCCGCGGGTTGCAGTCACAATCAGCGTCGGCGGGAACTTTGCCAGCACTTCGGGCGCGCTCGCCGGCGCGACGAGCGGATCGTTCGGATCCGTCCCCGCGAAGTAACCCATGGGCGCCTGGCTCGAGCTCTCGGCCGGTGCGACGCGGCCTTCGCCGAGCGGCATCGTCGTGAAGTTCGCGTCGCCTCCGAACGCCGCGCCGACGCCGCCCGCCGCACCGGCGCACAGAATCCCGATGGCGCCCGGTCTCGGCAGGTCGTGGCGCTGGAACCAGGCGACGGACATGCCGGTCAGCATCCCGCCCGCGGAGCATCCATAGATGCCGACGTTCTCGGGGCGATAGGTTTTCAGTAACTCTCGATACACCGCGGCGACGTCCTCGCTCGCCGCGGGGTGGTGGTACTTCGGACCCTGCCGGTAGTCGACGCTCACGACTTTGATGCGGCCGAGCGACGCGATCGGCATCGACTCGAGCTCCGCGCAGCCCGGCCAGCACTCGCGGAAGCCGCCGCCGTGCAAGTCGATTAGCACCCGGTTGCGATTCGACTCCGCGACGCCGCCCTTCGGCGTATAGACGAACGCGTGCACTCCGCCGACCTTCGTGTCGTCCTTGTCGACGGCGAACAGCTCGCGCTGACGCGCTAGATAACCCGCGAGCAGCGGCGGCACGCCGCTTTCTTGTACGAGCATCTCCGGGCGCTGCACCTGAATCAGGTGCTCGGCGAGATACGCCTTGCCTTCGGGGCTCAAGTAACTCGACACCGGCACGATCTGCGCGGGCATGTGGACCGTGCCGTCCGGATCCACGACGACCTTCGGCGCCGCGTTCGGCTGCTGCGCCGCCGCGACCGAAGCTGCCGCAAGGCATGCGACGGCGAGGGCCGAAGCGAGCGCATGGCCTGCATGGATTTGGCGGTTGGACGACTTGCGCGGCTGCATGGCGCGTTCTCCGATCTCATCGAGCGGAAGATCCGGGGCCGCGCCAGGAGTGCCCCGACATCGGCCGGTGGCAAGTTAAGCGCAAAACTGCAATCGATTGCAATCGGCCCGCCGGCTACTATGATTCCCATCGATAACCAGGTCTTCGGGGGGAGCCATGCAAACCCGCGCTCGATTCGCGCCGCTGCTCGCCATTGCGATCATCGTCGGCATGCCAACCGGTCCGGCGTTCGCGCAGCCGCCAGCCGGCAAGCTCGAGCAGATTCGAGTGCACGGCGCGGCTCTTGACGGCAACTTGAGCGGCGACGACTCGACGCGCGACGTGTTCGTCTACTTGCCGCCGAGCTACGCGCGCGACAAGTCGCGGCGCTATCCGGTCGTCTACTTCCTGCACGGCTACACCGCGACGGCGGCGGCATACGTGAAGTTCCTCGGTTTGCCGCAGGCGGCCGACGCTGCGATCGGGAACGGTGTGCAGGAAATGATGGTCGTGCTGCCGGACGCGTTCACGAAGTGGAGCGGCAGCATGTATTCGAGCTCGGTCACGACCGGCGACTGGGAGAGTTACGTCGCGAACGACCTCGTCGCGTACGTCGACTCGCATTACCGGACGCTAGCCAAGCGCGAGAGCCGCGGCCTGTCCGGGCATTCGATGGGCGGCTACGGAACATGGCGGATCGGCATGAAGCGCCCCGACGTGTTCGGCGCGCTGTACGCGATGAGCTCGTGCTGCTTGCTGATCGATCCCGCGCGTGGCGGCGACCCGATCGCGCGCGCCGCGCGGGAGCGCGCGAGCGGTCAAGGCGGCGAGACGACGCGAGCACCGCAACAGCAACAGCGCGGGCCTGCCGCGGGCTTCGCAAACGCGCTGTCCGCTCAGGCGGCGGCCTGGGCGCCCAATCCCGACAATCCGCCCGACTTCTTCGATCTGCCGACCAAGAACGGCGAGATCGACCCACTCGTCGCGGCCAAGTGGCTCGCGAACTCGCCGCTCCTGATGGTCGATCAATACGTGCCGAGCCTGAAGCGCTACCGCGCGATCGCCCTTGACGTCGGCAATGCCGACCCGCTCGGGGCTGACAACCTGAAGCTCGACGCGGAGCTCAAACGGCTGCGCATCGACCACGGGTTCGAACAGTATGAAGGCGACCACGGCAATCGCGTCAAAGAGCGGTTCGTGGCCAAGCTCTTGCCGTTCTTCTCGCAGCATCTCGCCGCCACTAAGTAGTGATCACTAGAATCCACGCCGCGGCATGGTAGCCGCGGTCGCCGCCAGCACGAACACTCGCAACGCCGCGGTCACGGTGGCGTTGTGCTTTTGTGTCGCGATCGCGGAAGGGTTCGACATCCAAGCGATCGGCGTCGCGGCGCCGCGGCTCGGGCCCGAGCTCGGGCTGTCGGCCGAAGCGCTCGGCTGGGTTTTCGCGATCGGCAACATCGGTCTCGTGATCGGTGCGAGTATCGGCGGCTGGCTGGCCGATCGTATCGGCCGCAAACCGGTATTCGTCGGTGCCGTGCTTCTGTTCGGCGTGTTCACGCTCGCAACGGCGGTCAGCTCGACGTTCGCCGCGTTGTTCGCGGTGCGTTTCCTCGCTGGCCTCCATTTCGGCGCTGCGTTCCCGATCATGATGGCAGTTGCGACGGAGGTCAGCGCTGCGGAGAAGCGTACTCAGACTGCGACCGCCATGTTCTGCGGCATGCCGCTGGGCGGTGGAGTATCGGCGTTGCTCACGCAAGCATTCGCCGGTCTCGACTGGCGCTTGCTGTTCTACGTCGGCGGCGCGGTTCCAATCCTTCTCACGGTTTTGCTGCATCGATCGATGCCGGAGACTCTAGAGCGCGGCGGACCCGCAGAGCGAGGACGTCAGAGCGCGTGGCAAACGCTATTCAGCGGAGGTCGCGCACCCGCGACACTGCTGCTTTGGGTCGTGTTCCTGCCGACGCTTCTGATCCTTTATCTCATCCTCAATTGGTTGCCCACGTTGGTGGCCGCAAAAGGGGTGGGCCGCGCGGCGGCGCCTCTCGCATCGCTCTCGTTCAATTTCGCGAGCGTCGCGGGCGCTCTGCTGATTGGGTGGCTCGTGGATCGGTTCAACCTGCGTTGGCCGCTCACAGTCGCTTACGCGGGCCTCGCGATTGCGCTCGTCGCACTTAGTGGTTCCGACACGCTGGCGCAAATGCTCGTGCTGAGCGGCGCCGCCGGCTTTTTCGTGCTCGGCGCGAACTTCGCGCTCTACGGTCTCGCGCCGACGTACTACAGCCCCGAAACGCGGGGCACGGGATCGGGCGCCAGCATTGCGGTCGGACGTGTGGGATCGATCGCCGGTCCGTTGCTTGCCGGACTATTGCTGGCGGGCGGCACTTCGGCGTCGGGTGTCGTGGCCTATCTGGTCCCCATGGCCGTCGTCGCCGGGGCGGGCGCGTTCGCGCTCAGTTTTTGTCGCCGTCCGTACTAGAGCCGCTAGCCTTCGGAGTTCTTCCTTGCTTGGAAGTGGGCGCGCGTCCGATAACGGCGGCGCCGGGGCCTCAAGGAACGCGGCCGCCGGGCGCGATGATCGGCGGCGCGGCGTTGAGCTTCTCCATCGCGAACCCTGCCGCGCTCCTGTAGCGGCTCATGAACGCCTCACGTTCAGCAGCAGGTATCACGTCCTCGATGTCGTCGAACACGCCGGCGCACCGCTCGTCGAGCAGGTTCAGCAGACCAAAAGGTCCCGCACCGCGGTTCCGCAGGATGACTGCGGAAACGGGCGCGCAGAGTTGTTCGTCGTAGGCGCGCAGCGCCTGATGGGTTGCGCCGTGCTCGAGCATCGCGGCGCCGAGCACGCGTGCGTCTACGATCGCTTGGCTCGCGCCGTTCGAGCCCGTCGGGTACATCACGTGCGCTGCGTCGCCGAGAAGCGCCACTCTGCCCTCGACCCATGTCGGCAGCGGGTCGCGGTCGATCATTGGATATTCGAAGACCTCCTTGGCGCCGCGAAGCATGCTCGGGACGTCGAGCCAATCGTACGTCCAATTTGCAAAGTGGTGGACGAACGAATCGATCTCGACTTCCTTGTTCCAGTCGCCGTCACGCCAGCCGCCCGAGTTGTCGACGGTGATCTCCGCGATCCAATTGATGGTCGCGAGCCCGGTGCCGGGATCTGGAGGCGAGATCGGGTAGAACACCACGCGGTGACGGTGCGTGCCGAGCCCGACGAACGAAGCCCCGGTCCGGATCGGCACTCCGGGCGTCATGCCGCGCCACATGATGGCGCCGCCCCATCGGATCGGCGGCTGGTCCGGGTACATTTGAGCGCGGATCGCCGAATGGAGCCCGTCGGCGCCGATCAGGAGCTGTCCCGGGATCTCCATTCGATGGCCGTCGTGGCCTTGCACGAGCGCCGTGATGCCGTCGGCCTGGTGGCGGAAGCCAGTGACACGCGAGCCGGTGTACACGGCGTCCGCGCCGAGGCGCTTGATCGCGGTGTCGAGAAGAAGCATCTGCAGTTGACCGCGGTGAACCGCGTACTGCGGCCATTCGTAGCCCGCGAGCAGCCCGCGCGGCTCGGAGTAGACATCGTTGCCGTTCAGTCCAACGAGCGCCCATTCCTTCGCTTGCATGCCGATCGCGTCGAGCCTCTCCGGCCCGATGCCGAGCTCGTAAAGCTCGCGCACGGCGTTGGGTTGGAGGTTGATTCCTACGCCGAGCGGCTTCGGCTTGGCGACGGCCTCCAGCACGATGCACGGCACGCCGATCTGATGCAGCGTGAGAGCGACGCTCAGTCCGCCGATGCCGCCGCCCGCAACGATGACGGGCGGCCGATTCGCTTTGCTCATACGTGTACGCTTGGTGGCGCGGGGATTCTGCCAGGCAGTGCCGTGCGCCGCGAGTCGGTTGCATCGCCGCGAGGCGGAAAACAAACTGCGTCGTTACCGTTGCGCCGAACTCGACAATAACGGAGAGGCAATCGGCAATGTCGACTCAACGAACGCTGGGCCTCGCCGTTCTTCTCGTCGCGAGGGCCGTGGTCGCGCGGTCGCAGGCCGAGTTCGTGCCCGTTGCGGACCGGGTGCTCCAGAATCCCGTCCAGCCGATTGGCTCATGTGGAGGCGCACGCTCCGAGCCTTGGCAACAACTTGTTCGTGTTCGCGCTGCCCTGAGACCGAGGCCGGCGAAGGGGCACAAGCGCAGCTCTGCAGTCGGCCGCGTCGAACCGCTTCGTAACTTGTGATCCTCGGGGGAGCGACATGAACACTAGGATCGTCTGGAGGGCCACCGCGTCCCTGTTGGCAGTCGGGTTGTCGACGCATTTTGCGGGCTTGACGGCGCTCGCCGAAGCGCAAAGCAACCGGCCCGACGAATGGGCGCGCCGCACCTCGTGGGGCGATCCCGACCTTCAAGGGGAGTGGACGAGCGAAGGGGAGTTCGGCGTACCGTTAGAGCGGCCGCCGGAATTCGGGACTCGCGAGTTCCTCACAGAAGAGGAATACGCGAAGCGGATGGCGGGCGTGCAGCAACGCGACGAGCGAGATCTGAAGTCGGTCGACGTTCTCTCCGGGAAAGTCGACGCGCCGAACGCACCGATCCCTCATTGGCGCGAATACGAGACCGACTCGCGACGCACTTCGCTCATTATAGATCCGCCGAATGGACGGCTGCCGTCGCGAACGACCCAGGCCGCGCCGCTCCCGGTCGAGAGGTGCGGGAGTCTGCAACGCGGCGAGCCGTGCGACTCATACAAGGACTACGGGCTCGGAGTGCGGTGCATCGTCCACGGCGGGGGCTTTCCGGACGCAATGTTCCCGGCGGTATACAACGCGAATTTTCGAGTCGTTCAGGCTCCAGGTGTCGTTGCGATCAGCTACGAGCTGATTCACGACACGCGTGTCATTCCTATCTCTTCGTCGCCGCGAGGTGAGGCCTCGCATGTAGCGCCGGCCATCAGCATGTACATGGGCGACGCGCGCGGTCATTGGGAAGGTACGACTCTCGTAGTCGAAACGAGCAACCTCAAGTCCGCCACGCGCGGCGCCTCTCCGGGCTTGCATCTGATCGAGCGGTTCACGCGTGCGTCAAAGGGCTTGATCCGGTATCAGGTCACGTTCGTCGATCCCGTCACGTGGACCGCCCCATGGACCGCCGCGCTCGACCTGAAGGCGCGGCCTGAGGGTGCCGGAGTGTTCGAATACGCTTGCCACGAGGGCAACTATGGCATGCGCAACATGCTGTCCACGGCGCGGTACCTCGAGAGAACGGCCAGGTAGGGGTAAGCCGGGCGCGCCGGCCAGCTAGCCTGCGACCACTTCCAGCGTAATGCCGTAGTTGTCGCGGAAGCGGATTAGCGACGACGTCACCGAGAGCAATTCGGCGCCAGCTGCTCGCAAGAGCGGCGCGACTCTCGCGCTGTCAAAGGGAGCCACCTTGACTCCGAAGCGCACAAAGCGTGGCATTCCGCCTGGGGCAACCGGCTCGAGACCGATTCGCGTATTGCGCTCATGCCGAGGCCGCCGCCAGGCTGCGGATGTCCGGCCGCAGCGAGTTCCTGAGCGATGGCCTCAACGTCCGCCGATTCAGCGAGCGCGCAATAATGCCCGACCGCGATTGGCCGGCCGTTGGCTGCACCGATGGCGATATAGCCGACTTGCCGATCGGGCGGCAGATCGCCGAGCAGCACGAAATAGCGCTTCGCGCCGCGGAAGTCCTGCTCGTGCAGCGGCGAGGAGAACACGTGCGCCGCCGAACCCGTGAAGCGGCGAAAAGGGCATTCCCGGCTGAGTGGCGCACAGGCGATTGGTCATTCACGAACGCCGAGAATAGATCACAGCGCGCAGCAGATACAGGTGTCGAGCCAGCACCGCGTGAATTTCGAGCCGCAACAGGATCTGTTCGGGATTGCGGCGGCTTCGCGGATTTCTACAACCCCGAGGGCGGCTAAGCGGAGGAGGTGCCTTGCGTGAATTCCCCGGCGCTGCTCAAGCAGACGATCAGAGCCGTCGCGTGGCTTCGCGGGCTCGGATACCTCGCATCAGCACTCGCGATGAGCGCGGCGAACGACACTCGCATACGATCCGCCGCAGGAACGGGCGGGCTCGCCACCGTGGGCCGCCCGGTGCGGAGGTGCAGGCTGTGCAGCGTCATGCGTCGACTATCCTAATTGCCGCGCTTGCGGTGCTCTGGCAAGTTCATGCCGCCGCGCATCATTCGTTCGCCGCCGAGTTCGACGCCCAGAAGCCGATCACGCTCAAAGGCACCGTCGTGAAGTGGGAAATGATCAACCCGCACGGCTGGATCACGATCGACGTCGCGGAGCCCGGCGGCACGACGTCGCAATGGATGGTCGAGACCTCGAACCCGAACGGCCTGATGAGGCTCGGCTGGACCAAGAACTCGCTGAAGCCGGGCGACCAGATCACCGTCGACGCCTATCGCGCCAAGGACGGCTCGAACACCGCGAACGCGGCGCGCATCACGCTCGCCGATGGCAGCAAGGTGTTCGCCGGCTCGTCCGGCCCGTCAGGCGGACGCGCCGAGCGCCGGGGCCGATGGGAAGTGAGGTGAGTCGGCCGTGAGTATCAGACCGGCGCGTCGGCAGCTGCACGCTCGTCGTCGCGAGCGTCTGCGCGCTGACCAGCGGTGCGTTGGCGGCGCAGCCAGCGCCGAGAGAGTCGACTCCGGCGCAGGCGAGCCCGGCCGCGTCGAAGGCCACGATTCCGAGACTGCCCGACGGCCGCCCCGATCTGCAGGGTCTCTGGATGAAGAGCGCCGGCGGATTTCAGGGCCTGTTCATCGGCTCGCTGGACGGCACGAATTTCGCCGCGGGAGGCCGCGCCGGAGGCGCCGGCGCGCGCGGCGGCGGGCCGCCGCCAGCGCCGCGCTATCACTACACGCCCGAAGCCGAGCCGAGAAGCAGGATCGGACGAAGCGCGGCTACGAGGATCCCGAGGCGCGGTGCCACTTGCCCGGCGTTCCGCGCGCGCTCGACCAGCCGGGCGGTCTCTACCCGGTCCAGATCATCCAGGACGAGAAGTACGTCGCGCTGCTCCACGAAGCGATGCACGACGTTCGCATCATCCCGACCGACAACAGCAAGCATCCGCGGAACTACTGGGCGTGGGACGGCGACTCGCGCGGCCGCTGGGAAGGCGACACGCTCGTCGTCGACGTGAGCAACTTCAACGGCCGCACATGGCTCGACATGGCCGGCAACTTCGTCGATGAGAACGAACACGTGCTCGAGCGGTTCACGCTCGTCGATCCCGACACGATTCTCTACGAGGCAACCGTCACCGACTCGACCGTGTTCGTCAAGCCGGTCCAGATGCGTTTTACGCTGAAGCGCGTGCCGGCCGAGCAGCAGATCCTCGAATACAGCTGTCTCGAAGGCGAGCGCAGCCTGCAGCACTACACGGAAGAGGACGGCGGCAAGAAGCCGAGGGCACAATGAACATGGCTGGCTCCGTACGATTTGTCTGCTCGATGGTGCTCGTCGCGACGCTGGTTTCCGCGGCCGCGGCGCAGAAGACGGAGCGCGCCGCGACGTTTGCGCCGGCACGACTTCAGGACGGAAAGACACCGGATTTTCGCGGCATCTGGCAAGCGAGCGGCACGGCCTACGTAAACATCGAGGGTCACGCGGGCGAGAAGGGCGTGCGCGCGTCGGCGAGCATCGTCGTCGATCCGCGCCGACGGCAAGATTCCCTACAAACCGGAGGCGCTCGCGCGGCGAGATGAGAACTATCGCGCGCGCGCGACTGCCGATCCGTCGGTGAAGTGCTATCAAGCCGGTGTTCCGCGCGCGACCTATCTTCCGACGCCGCTGCAGATTCTCCAGAGCCCGGGCAACTTCGCGATCGTTTATCAGGAGAATCACGCGTTCCGCGTTTTCCATCCCGACACGCGCCCGCACTTCGACAACACCGACTGGTGGATGGGCGACACGCGCTATCGCTGGGAGGGCGACACGCTGGTCGCCGACGTCGCCGCGTTGACCGATCAACTCTGGTTCGACCAGGCCGGCAACTTTCACAGCACGGGCGTGCACGTCGTCGAGCGCTACCGCATGACCGGGCGCCGATACGCTCGAGTACGAGGCGCGAATCGAAGATCCTGCGGTGTACACGCGGCCTTGGACGCTGCGGACGGTCTTGCGACGCGTCGAGGAGCGCGGGGCGCGGATCATCGAGGACGAATGCCTCGAGGACGCAGAACGGCGTGCGCCATCACATCTCGCCGTCCAATCCAAAGAACTTTCTCGAGACCGATTACTCGCGTTGGAAGCAAGACCCGCGGAAGAACTGAGCCGCGCCGGCGCGACGAGCCGCGTACTCGCTCGGTCGCCTGCTGCTTGCGCCAACCGATCGTCTGCGTCGATAGTAGGGTGCGGCTGGTTAGAGCTGCGATCGCCAATACGCGCCTACGCGTTGCAGATCAGCCGATGAACCTGCGCCAGTTCGATCTGAACCTCCTTGTCGCGCTCGACGCTTTGCTGACCGAGCGCAACGTGACGCGCGCGGGCGAGCGCTTGCATCTGAGCCAGCCCGCGATGAGCGGCATCCTCGCGAGGCTGCGACACGTCTTCAACGACGAGCTGCTCGTTCGAGTCGGCCGCCACCTTGAGCCGACGGCGTTCGCCGCGGAGCTTGCGCGGCCCGTGCGCGCGTGCGTCCAGCAGATCGAGGATCTGCTCAGCACGCAGCGCGCGTTCTCGCCGCAGACCGAGGCACGCACCTTCGTGATCGCGGCGAGCGACTACGTCGTGCTGCTGCTGCTCGGTCCGCTCGTGAAACGGCTCACCGCGCTCGCGCCGAACATCGGTGTGCGCTTCGTCTCGCTCGAGTCGTCGGTCGCGGACCGGCTCGCGATGGGCGAGATCGATTTCTGCGTCGTGCCGACGGAGCTCGAGCCGGCGTTCCCGTCCTTACCTCTGTTCGAGGATTCGTGGATTTGCGCGGTGTGGTCTGGGCATCCGACCGTCGGGGATCGATTGACCGTCGAAGAGTTCCTCGCGCTACCGCACCTCACGTTCAACATCTCCGACCCGGAGCACACCTCGCTCGCCGACGAGCATCTCGCGCGGGTCGGCTACGAGCGCAAGATTGTCGCCTCGACCGACAGCTTCGCGACCGCACCTTTTCTATTGCGCGAGACCTCGCTCGTCACGATGGTGCAGCGGCGGCTCGGCGCGCGGCTCGAGCGCTCGGCCGACATCAAGCTGCTCGAGCCGCCATTCGATATCCCGCCGATGTGCGAGCGCCTCGCGTGGAATCCGCGCTTCAGCGCGAGCCCGGCCCACGCGTGGATGCGCGAGCAGCTTGTCGAGGCCGCCAAGGCGGTTTGAGCCACGTGCCGCGCGCGGCCGCCAACTATCGCGCGGCGCGATACCGAACATCGGGCAATACCATTTCTCAAAGTCCGCGGCTGCGAAGAAGAATCCGCGCGTCGATGCCAACCGGACTCGCGATGAATCGACGAACGATATCGTTCGGCCTAGTGCTCGCGGCGCTCGTCGTCGCGGCGGGCCCTGCGCTCGCGCACCACGGGACGCTGGTCGCGTATGACCGAACGAAAGCGTGGACGCGGGACGCGACCGTCACCGGCTTCCACTTCGCTAATCCGCACCCGCAGCTCTTCTTCGATCTCAAGAACGCCGACGGCACGGTCGAGCACTGGGCGGCCGAGCTGCTGCCGAATCCCGCGGCGCTGATCCGTAACGGCTGGACGCGAGCCCGGTCTGAGCAGGCGCTGAAGCCCGGCACGCCGGTCAAGATTACGATCGCGCCGCCGCGAGCGGGGGGCATGGTGGGCCTCCTGGTGAAGATGACCGACATGAACGGCACGGAGCTCCTGAAGGACGACGGGTTGCCGCCGTCTCCGGATAACTCGCTATCGGCCCAGCCGCAGTCGGCGAAGCCGTGACGCGCATGCACCGCGCGCATTCCGTCGGTACCTCCGCAGGCGCTGTCATTGCGCCTGCGGCCGCGCTGGTTTTCGCAGCCGTTCTCGCGGCTGGTGCCGCGGCGCAGCCGGCGCCCGACGCGGTGCGCGCGGGCCCGGGCTATCCGAAGGTTTACGATTCGAATCTGCCTTTCGAGCCGAAGGACATCGCCGGCATCTGGACGCCGAACGGCGCCGGTTACGGCGGCGGCGGCCGCTGTCGCGATTGCGGCGACCGCGGCTTCAGCCTCGAGTTTCCGGCGTTCACGCCGGCCGGGCAGGCGGCGTTCGACGCGACCATTCCTTCGTACGGCCGCGCCAAGGACAGCGACGACGCGAAGGCTCACCCCGAGGAGCACATCGGGCGGCGGCGCGCGCAGGCGCCCGCGCTCGGCAACGATCCTTACCAGACCTGCAATCCGATGGGCGTGTCGCGCGCGCTCCTGTATCCCGATCCCGTCGAGTTCCTCGTGCTCAAGGACCGGATCCTCCAGCACTTCGAATGGGGCTATGGGCTCCGGACGATTTGGATGGACGGCCGGCGCTTGCCGAAGCCCGACGAGATCGATCTACCACGATGGTGGGGCTACGCGGTCGGTCGTTGGGATGGCAATACGCTCGTCGTGACCTCGACGGGCCACGACAGCCGAACCTGGGTCGACCATTTCGGCTATCCGCACAGCGATCAAATGGTGCTCGAGGAGCGCTACACGCGGATCAACTACGACACGATCGAGTTGAAGATGGTGCTCACCGACCCCGAGTACTACTCGAAGCCCTGGGTCGCGCAAACGAAGCGGATGCACCTGATCCCGCAGTCGTTCATCCAGTCGTCGGGCTGGAGCGGGCTGCTCGAGGACTTGTGCGCGCCGGTCGACGAGGTCGACACGTTCAACCGACTCATCCGCGATCCCGCAGGCACGGGCAAGCCCGCCGCGCCGCCGAAGCGCTGAGGTTGCGAAACGCGTCGCGACGCGCGCGGGCGTCGCCGTCAGCGCGGCGCGTTGCCCGCCTTCCGCCGCTCGAGCTCGACTCGAGCGCAGTCGCCCATCACCGTGAGGAAGCTTTGATAGCCGTCAACGCCCACGACGAACGGATGCGCGGCGCCGGGCTTGCGGGCCGAGAGCTGCGCGAGCTTCGCTTCGAATCCGTCGTAGAGTGGGTGGTTCTGGATCTCGACGTCGACGCCGAGCCGCCGCGTGACTTCGGCGAAATGCGCTACGGACCGCACGTACTGCTCGAGGCCCGCGTCCGGTATTCGCGACGACAGCAAGATCGAGCCGCCGAACAGCGCCACCGTGTGCGCGCGATCGCCGTCCTCGACCTTGAACACGAATCCGAGCGAACCCGGCGTGTGCCCGGGAATCGAGACCGGCGTGATCTCGACGCCGCCGAGCGAGAGCGGTTGCCCGTCGATCACGACGAGATCGCGGTTCGGCGGCGGCAGCGCGGCCGCGGACGGAGAGGCGGCGGCAGGCGGTGAAGGCGGCGCGTTCGCGGCTGGCGACTGCGCGCTCGGCGGCGGCCTCGCGGCCGGAGGAGCCGCCGGCGGATTCTCGATCAGGTCCCAATCCGCGGCCGACAGTGCGACGCGCGCGCCGCGGCGCTGAAAATAGGCCGCACCGCCGAAGTGATCTGCGTGGCCGTGCGCGAGCAGCACGAGCTTCACGTCGTTGGGATCGAGCCCGAGCTTGCGCAGGCTTGGCAGCAACACGCGCCTCGACCTGGTCGGGGTAGCCGGCGTCGATCAGGATGATTCCGGCCGACGTCTTGATCGCCCAGATCACCGTGCTCGTTCTTCCGAGCGCGTAAAGGTTGTCGAACACGCGAGCCGGCGCGAGCTCCGGATCGTCGGCGCGGTTTGCGCGCGCGGTGTCGCGGCCGCAGAAGAAGTTCACGGCCTCGGCCCATCGAGTTCCCGCCGCGGCCCGCGCGTGCGCGACGAGCTCGGTGGCGCGCGCGCTATCCGTCGGCACTGGCACCGGCGCGGCGGCAGGCGCTTGAGCCGCGCCGGGCCGTGTTGCGGCGAGAATCAGCACGAGAGCGAGTGCGGAGGATCGTCGAGCCATGCTTGCTCCTCGCGGGGTTGCGCACCACGCTTGCGAGCGCTCAAGAGAGCACACAAACGACGTGCGTCAAAATCGCGCGCGCCTATCGCAAGCATTCGGATATCCGATTTCAGCCCACATGCGCGTCACAGGTAGCGTTCGCAGCGCAGACTTCCGCACAAGGTTTTCGATGAGCCTGTTCAGATTCGTCTCGGATGCCAGATCGCGCTGGGTCGCGCTGATGGCGCCGCTCGCGATCGCATTGGGGCTCGCATGGGCGGTCTGCGCGCAGCCGCCGTCCCCGGCCCCAGCGCCGCCACGCTCTGCGCGCGAGGCCGCGAGTGCGGATCTAACCGGCAATTGGGTCGCACAAGTGACCGAAGACTGGCGCTGGCGAATGATCACGCCGCCGAAGGGCGACTACGCGTCTGTGCCTCTGAACGCCGAGGGTCGCAAAGTGGCCGACGGCTGGGATCTTGCGCGCGACGCCGCGGCCGGCGAACAGTGCCGCGCGTTCGGCGCGGGCGGGATCATGCGCCAGCCGACGCGGCTACGGATCGGCTGGGCGGACTCGGACACGCTACGCGTCGAGACAGACGCAGGGCAGCAGACGCGCCTGTTCCGCTTCGCCAGAGCCCGGGCGCCCGTCGCCGAGCGGACGTGGCAGGGCGACTCAGCGGCCGAGTGGCAAGCAGCGGCGCCCCCAGGGGGCTTCTTCGGCGGCCCGCCGCCGGGCGTGCCACAGCCGGCCCCACCGCCAGGGGCGGGCGCCGCGCCGAAGCCGGCGGCGCCAACGCCGCACGCGAGCCTCAAGGTCGTCACGGCGAGTCTGCGCGCGGGCTATCTGCGCAAGAACGGCGTGCCTTACAGCGAGAACGCTGTGGTTACGGAGTACTACGACCGGCTCACGATGTTCGGGAATGAGTACTTGCAGGTCGTGACCGTCGTCGTCGATCCGAAATATCTCACGGGCCCGTTCGTCGTGAGCAACCAATTCAAGCGCGAGCCGGACGGCTCGAAGTGGCGGCCGACGCCATGCGCGACCGATCCGCCGGTCGGTACACTGCAGCACTCGCCGTTCGTGCCATGACCAATACGCCGAGGCTTGCTCCGCCTGCACGACGCGACACGGCCGCGCCCGCCGTAAGCATCAGCCTCTTCGCCACCATCGTCACGGCGGCGCTCGGGCTTGCGGCGACCGGAGCCGCCGCGCCGATCGAGGTCGCGGGCGATTGGGATCAGCCTGGCGGCGGTATCTTCGGCTTTCAAGAGGAGTTCCTCGACCGCGGTGGCGGGCCGGATCTCGGCGACTACGTCGGGCTGCCGATCAACGACGCGCTGCGCTACAAGGCGTCGCTCTACTCGCCGTCGTGGCTCACGGTGCCCGAGCGCCAGTGCCTACCGCACCCGTCGACCTATGCGTATCGAAGCCCCGGCGGCCTCTCAATCGTGAAAGAGTACGACGCCGTCACACAGCGGCTCGTGGCGTATCACGTCTACGGCAGTTACGGGCTCGCGCGCACGGTCTGGATGGACGGGCGGCCGCACCCCGCCGCGAACGAGCGGCACACGTACGAGGGCTTCTCGACTGGCCGTTGGGATGGCGACGAGCTGATCGTCGAGACGAGCCACCTGAAGGCCGGGTTCATTCGCCGCAACGGCGTTGCGCATAGCGATCGCGCGCGGATGGTCGAGCATTTCATACGCCACGACGATTACCTTACGATCGTGACCGCGGTCGACGATCCGATTTATCTCGACGAGCCGTTCGTACGCTCGACCGACTTCGCGCTCAACGCCCAGCCGAGCACCGAGCTTAACCAGTTCGGCGGCTTCGTGAACGGCGGCGACGTGCAGGGCTTTGGCTCGAGCGACGTGTTCTACAAGTGCTCGCCGACCGACGAGGTCGCGCTCGAGCCGGGCAGGGTGCCGTCGTTCATGCCGGGCGCGAACAAGGATCTCGACATGTTTGCGAAGCGGCACAACGTGCCGCTCGAGGCCGCGCTCGGCGGCAGCGCGACGATGTATCCCGAGTTCGAGGCACGTCTGCTCGAGCTGGAGCGCGGCACGGCGCGCGCGGCGCCCGCGAGTCGCGCGACTCCGCGCACACCCGAACTCGACGCGCCGCCCGCGCGCGTGCTGCACGTCGCTGGGCAGGTCTGGATGATCTTCACCGAGCGCAACAACGTCGCGGTGCAGGTGGGTCCGGAGGGCGTGCTTGTCGTAAACCCGGGACCGGAGGCTCTCGCGGGCCAGGTGCTCGCGGAGATTCGCAAGCTCGCCGGGGACAAGCGCATCGACATCCTCGTGAACACCAACGATGCCGCGGAGCACACGGGCGCGAACCTGGAAATCGGCGCCGGCGCGACTCCGCGCGCGCAGCGGGCGGCCGTAATCGCGCACGAAAAGACGTCGTTGCGCATGGCCCAGGCCGGCCTGCCGGGGCCCGATCTGCCGACCGACACGTTCTTCCGCGGCACGCGCGAGCTCTATTTCAACGACGAGCCGATCGAGATCATCCACGTGCCCTCGGCCACCACCGACGGCGACGTGCTCGTCTTTTTCCGCAAGTCCGACGTGGTCGTCGCGGGCGACGTGATTCAAGACCTCACTTATCCGGTCGTGCGGCTCGAAGTGGGTGGCACGCTGAACGGCACGATAGCTGCGCTGAACCGGATCATCGGGCTGACGATCGCATCGTGGCGCGCCGAAGGCGGCACGCTCGTGATCCCAAACCGCGGCCGGATCTACGATGAGGGCGACGTCGCGGAGTATCGTGACGTGGTCACGATTGCACGCGACAGGATTATCGACGCGCTCCGCAAGGGCCAGTCACTCGCCGAGATCAAGGCGGCGCGGATCATCCGCGACTACGACGGCCGCTACGGCACGGAAAAGGGGCCCGCTTCGGCGGACGCATTCCTGGACGCAGCGTACCGAAGCTTGAGCGCCGAAGCGAAGGTGCAGGCCCGCTGACGCGCACGCAAAGTCAGTGGCGTGTCACGAGGGTTCATGCGCCTGACGTGGCAGCCAATCCGTCAGATCGTTCACGGCGAGAACGCGATCGCCAGACGTTATCTGCCGATCGCCCCTGCACCACTGCGGAGTATGGCGCGCCCGTGCAGGTGCAGTTGCCATGACACCGGTTCACGGCACGGTCGGTGTCTAGGTTCACGGTGCAGCTATTTTCGGTGGATCAGCACGTTATGCGCGGAACTCAGACATTACTGGAAGTCGCCAAGCAACGAGTCGGCGTCTCGATCCAGAACCGAAGTGAACCGGAAAACAGTCGCTGTGCCGTTGGCTGCTCCTGCAACAACAAGTGAGTCATACGACGAAACTTCGCTGAGATTCGCGGAGCGTCCTTAAAGGGGGAACCGAATTGAAGGTACCCCTAAAAAGTACCCCAGTCTGAGCGACTGCTATGCCGGAGAGTGTTGGCCGACGTGTCGCAGCATTTTTGTGAATTAGCTAATCAAAAGAGCAGCTTGGATATGGCCGGACGGGCGCCTGGCGTCCCCGACAGTTACCGCAGAACGCGGGTAAGCATTTGTTCTCATTTCAGTCTAGCGCATTGCGCTCCTCCAGATACCCCGAAGAAGTACCCCGCCCTACGTGAGACAGGGCTGATACGGGTGACAGGAGAGGTACAGGAAGGTTCTCTCGGGCTCAGCAAGGCAAATCGCGCAACTCATTAGTCGTGCGCGAGGCCGACCAAATCGAGCCCCGCTTTGGTCGCACGAATGCCTGAGGCGATCTGCCCTGGTGCCTACGATCCTGCAGCGCGTGCGCCTTAGGTAGGTCCCCAAGTGACGCGCTTCACGACGGTACGATTCAAGAAATCGGCCCCTCACTGACGAGGGTCGGGGCGCGCTGCGCGCGCGGCGCTCAGGGCGTTTGCGTCGGCAGTCCGAACGCTAGCAGAACATTCCCCGGCATCCCGCCGAAGCGCGGATACCCGGAATTCACATACACCATTCCGTCGACCACGATCGGTCCGGCGCCATCGAGCGAACCGCCCTTGGCAGCAACCCCGTTCACCGTCGTGTAATTCCTGGCGGTGTCCACGTCCCAGAGTAGCTTTCCGTCTGCAGTCGAGAAGGCGCGCAGATGTCCGTCCATTGATCCGGAAAATACTGCGCCATCGATGAGAGTCACTGCACCGGGCTGCGCCGGACTACAGCCCGGCCGCGGCGGATCGCACGGCGCACCCGGGGCGAACCAAACTCGCTGACCGTCTTCGATGCGCAGCGCGCTCAATCCGCCACCTTGTGTCGGATCGAGGCTCGCGCTGCCGACCGGAACCAGCCCGCCCACGCCCCCGGGCGGACGAACCACATCGGAAACGGACGCATAGATATTGCGGCTGTCACTCGCCATCCCCCACTGCACGCCACCGTTCGTACCACCCTTGCCGACCCGCGTTTGCCAGAGGATCTCGCCGTTCGCGCTTGGGTCGAGGCCGTACACCACGCCCGATTTCTGACCCGCAACCAGAATGTCCTTGCCCGACCGCGTTTTCAGCAACAGGGCCGAGGAGCCGAAATCGAAATCCGGTCCGGAATCTTCCGGGCAGTTCACGCCTTTGTTGGGGCAAGAGGAGTTATAGACGTCGTTGGGCGTGGCCTGCCGCGTCCACACGATGCGCCCGGTCTTGATATCGAGAGCCACGACCGCATCGCTCGTTGGCGTGGCGGGATGGGAATAGTTATCGCCCGTCGTGATGTAGAGCAATCCTCGGCCGGCATCGATCGTCGGCCTGGACCAGACGCCCGCGCCCGAGGGACCGAACGTCGGCGTGCCGACGCGGGTCGTGCCGGTGCGTTTCGGCTCATCGACGAAATAGGTCTTCCACACTATCGACCCGTCGCGAACACGAACCGCCGTGATGCTGCCGCGAAACGTGCAGCACGGATATTCGGCATCGAGAGAACGCGTTTCCTCCCACGAGGCCGCGGGAACGAATGCGACGCCGTTCAGTACCGCCGCCGCACCGGTCAACCGCGTCGCCTCATGCGGCTCGACCTTGATTTTCCATACGGACGCGCCGGTGCGCGCATCGATCGAATAGACCCAACCGTTCTGATCGCTGAAGACGAGCGAGATCTGTGCACCCTCGCTCGACACGGCCATCGCCGCGCGCACGGGCCCGTCGGCTTGGTACGTCCAATAGAGACATCCGGACTTCGCGTCGAGCGCCTGAACCGTGCCGCCGGCGCTGCCAACGAACAGCGTTCCGTTGACTATCGTCGGCGCCGCGAACGCCGTGACGTCGCCTGCGAACCCGAACGCCCACTTCAGCTCCAGCTTGCCGAGGTCGGCGGCTTTGAGGCCGGCGCTTCCCGAAGGCTGGTATCTCGTATTCGCCGGGTCGGGGCTCCACCCGCTCCACGATTCGCGCGGCCCCACCGACATGATCTTGCGGTCCGTTGGTTTGCAGAAGGCGCTGGCGGGCGGTTTCGTGTCGTCGGCGCCCATACCCAGAAACTTTGCGACGGCCTCGCGGTCGTCGCGCTTGATCGGTGAGGCAATGCTCATCATCAATCCGAAATCGAGCGTGCGCAGAATGCGCGGGGGCGACATCTGCGTGAGTGCATCGCGCGAGGGGATCCGCGCGCCGACTTGATCGTGGCACGCCGCGCAATACCTGGCATAGACGGCCGCGCCCGGCGGCGGCGCCTGAGCCTGCGCGCTCGAGTCAGCGCCGGAAACTGCGAACGCACACAGCAAAGCGGGTAGCAAGCGAATGCCACGAGTAGTGGGATTCATGGGCCTACGTGCGTCGTCGAACTGTTCACCGAATAGGGTCCCTAGATCTATCTTCTGCTTTTAGGTCGCGAGCCCGATGGCTTGCGTTGCGTGCGCCGCTTTCGGCCGACGCTCCGTCTACTCGGCACACGATGCTTATCCGTCGACGCCGTCTCCGGGCGCTCCACGACTAGACCTCTGAGGACAGTCCGCGCTTTGACGAGCAGCTCAGCGAGCGTCTCAAGTTGCTGCGCTCCAAGGGCCGCCTCAATGGCGGCAAGGCGTTCTTCCACTTGTGGCATCAGTCGCTTGATCAGCCTGCGCCCCTCGGTTGTGAGCGAGACCCGTCCCCATCTTTGACCTTTCGACGCTTTTCGCACCACCCAGCCGATTTCCACCATGCGGTTCAGGATGCCGGTCATGCTGGGTGCGACGATCCTCCCGCGGCGAGCGAGCTTTCCAATCTCCAGATCGCCCGATAGATAGAGGATGTTCAGAACTCGGAACTGCTGGTCGGTGACGCCGAACTGGCGGAAGACCGACCGGAAATCCGCAAGGAATGCTTCCCGAACATCCAGCAGCAGGTTAGGGAGCACGTCATCGAATTCTTGCTCCGGCACCGGATGGACCGCCGTGGTCCCGTGCGCACCGTGGCTGAAGACTGCGAGAGGCGAAACCTCCGCCGCACCGTCTCTCCCACTTAAGGAACTCGTCATTTTCAGTACGTCTCCCGGAAGGGTCAGCTTGTGGGCCGCCAGTCTACCTTGGGCCTAGCGTGCATTTCCTCCCGGCATCCCGTCTTTCGGCGCGATTGCGGAATCTGTTCGTCCGCACGGAGGCCCGGCTTTGAGTGGTGACACGGCTTCACATGTGAAATCAGGTATGAAGCGCGCACTTAGCATGTGAAAACGTCGGTCAGGTATTGACTTAACATGTTAACGAGATAGATTGGCACGGCCAGCGTTCCTGAGGGGGGCACTGCGGCGCCACGCCAAACGTGGCGACAACAAGAAACGCGAAAAAAAGTGGGGGGCGTATGTTCACCGAGCGTAGGTCGCTTTCTTCGGTGTCGGTTTGTGTCGGTTTGTTTGCCGCGATTGCCGGCGTGCTTCAAGTGGGTTCTGCGCTGGCGCAGGAGACGGCCGCTACTAGCGGCCTTGAGGAGATCATCGTCACTGCGCAACGCAAAGAGACCTCGCTGCAGGAGACTCCGGTCTCGATCACGGCGTTCAGCGCCAATGCGCTGCAGGAGCGAGGGATCACTTCACTGCTGGAGATCAGCTCGTTCACTCCGAATATGCAGGTAGGCAGCCGGTCAGGTCAGGCGGGGACGCAGGGCGGCTATGCGATTCGTGGTGTGGGCGTGAATGCCGGCGGTTCGTCACCTGCGGTGGGCATCTACATTGATGATGTGTACTTCCCGTCAGGCGCCGGCAACCTACTGAGCCTGTTCGACGTTTCAAGAGTCGAAGTCCTACGGGGCCCACAGGGCACGTTGTTCGGCCGCAATACCATTGGCGGCGCGCTGCAGTACATCACTGTCAAGCCGAACACTGACGGTTTCCATGCGTTTATCGAGGGTACCGGCGGCAGTTTCGGCCGCACGGACTTCAGTGGTGCAGTTAATGCGCCCCTGGGCGACAAGGTTGCCTTACGCCTGACACTCGCCTCAAGGGAGCGCGATGGATACGTGCATGACGATCTCAATAACATTGACCGTGGTTCTGACGATACCAAGATGGGCCGCCTGCAGTTCCGCTGGACTCCGACTGACAAACTCAGCCTCGACTTCAAAGTGGAGGCACTGAAGCAGGACAGCAACGGACGTGCCCTTGCCGTTACTGGCATCGATCCCAACTCGTTCCTGGTAGGGCTCGCCACGCGTGGCCTCGGGCCATTCAGCGAAACGCGACCGTACGATTCTTCGGTGCTCTCCACGGGGAAATACCAGTTCCCGGGCTTCAACCAGCCGGATAACTTCGACTTCAAGTACGACGTCACCCAGGGCACGATCGCGTACAAGCTAACCGATACCCTAACGCTGACTTCGATTACGGCCTACAGCGACTCGGAGAGGAAGTCCGCCTCAGATTCCGACAACACGCCGCTAAGCATCATCGCCACAGCCACAGGCAAGGATCGAACTGAGCTCTGGACCGAAGAGCTTCGGTTAACCGGCAGTTCGGATCGATTCAACTGGACTACAGGTCTCTATTACTACGACGAAGACAGAACTGTTACTGATGGTGTGGCCTTTCTTGGGCTCCTCCCGGCCGGCCCCTTTGGCGTGGACAACAACATCACGTCGAAGGCATATGCCATTTTCGGCCAGGGTACGTACGACTTCACAGACCGTTTGTCCGGTACGGTGGGTCTGCGTTACAGCTCGGAGACAATTACAGCCAAGGCGCTGAAGCCCTACGTCGTCCAGGGTCCGCCGATCCCGGGCTTCGATCTCCAGCCTTCCGCCAGCGACACGTACACCGATACGTCGCCCTACGTCGGCCTGAATTTTCAGGTAAACCCGGATGCGATGATTTACGCGAAGGCGAGCAAGGGCTTTCGGGCCGGTGGTTTCCAATTCGCGAATCCGCCTGCAGGGTTGGTCCCCTTCAAACAGGAAACGGCGTGGACCTATGAGTTCGGGGCACGCATGGAATTCAAAGACAACCGGCTCCGCGTCAACCCGACGGTGTTCTATAACGATTGGTCCGACATTCAGTTCAATGCGCTGGCGCCGGGCGCCGTAATCATCACGCAGAACGCTGGTGATGCAGTAATCAAGGGTGGTGAACTGGAGATGCAGTTCGCCGCTACTGACCGATGGCTGCTAGGTGCATCCGTATCCTATCTCGACGGCCATTACACGCGTATCGATCCTAGTGTGGCTTACATTACCGCCTACCCGAATGGCTCGTTCAACCCGCCGCCGTTCCCGGGTCCGACGGTGCAACAGGTGGACCTGGCACTCGATGACGACATGCAGCAGTCACCGAAATCCAAGTACACCGCCGGCGCCCGCTATTCCCGACCACTAAGCAGCGGCGCGCGGATCGTCGCCAACCTCAATTACGCGTGGGTGGACACGATACGCAGCGCCGTAACGCGATCCAACACTGTGCAAATGCCGGCCTATAGCTTGGTGAATGCCCAGGTGCAGTACGTCGCTCGTGACGACCGCTGGAGTCTCGCGCTGTTCGGCACGAACCTGACCAATGAGTATTACTACATCGGTGGTGTCAACTTCGGCACGCTCGGTCCGGGTAGCACGGAAGTGGATCTTGCGCGGCCGCGCGAGTATGGCGTGACGGTTCGCTTCAATTTCTGAGGATGTCAGTGGATTAAGGAAGGTGAATCCAATGAAGAGCGTGAAAGGTTCGCTGCTGCACGGCCGAGTTTTCGCCGCCCTTGGAGTTCTAGTGTTCGTTGCTGGATTCGCTACGCCAGCGTCGGCCCATCATTCGGCGGCGGCGTTTGACGCGACCAAGACGGTAGTTTATTCGGGCGTGGTCAAGCAGTTCCTATGGACTAATCCGCATACCTTGCTCGTGCTCAGCGTCCGCAACAGCGACGGTGTGGTGGAAGATTACAGTTTCGAAGCCAACGGTCCCGGCTATCTCGTACGCAACGGTTGGGTACGTGAGAGCTTGAAGCCGGGCGACAAGATCACCGTGGTGTCGAATCCGCTGTTCGACGGTCGACCGGGAGGCAACCTTGTGGAGGTGACGCTCGCTGACGGGCGCAAGTTGTCCGCCACGCCGCAGCTTAAGGTGGAGGGGGAGAAACAATGAAACGCGGGAGCTGGCGAGCTGCATATGCCGCGGCTGCCACCTGTCTCGGCATCGCGTCACCGTCCCTGGCCCAGACCGCGCTGGATGGCCAGTATCTAAGCGCCTTGGCCCCGGAAAATCTCGCCAAGCCCAGGCCTGCGCCGCCATTCGACCTGACCGGCACCTGGGACATGGTGATCGACGCAAGGACGGGAATGCACCAGTTCCTGCCGCTGCCGAAGCTAACGCCCGCCGCGCAGGCGACGCTGGCGAAGTACCAGGACTATCAAAAGCTCGGGCGGGAGTACCGCGACGACCCCGGCGCCTGCTGGCCGCTCGGGATGCCGCGCATGATGACGCGTTTCTGGCCGATCCAAATCATTCAGCTGCCCACGATGGTTCAGCTAACGACGATGTTCAACAACAGTGTTCGCTGGATCTATACGGATGGCCGTCCGCACCCGCCGGACGCTGCGCTCGTCTATACGTACAACGGCCACTCGATAGGCCGCTGGGAAGGCGCCACGCTCGTCGTAGACACGATCGGTATGACCGACGACCACCACTGGATCCAGGAGGGCGTTCCTACGGGGCAGAAGCTCCACGTCGTCGAGCGATATCGAATGCTTGAGGGTGGCAAGGCATTCGAGGTCGAGTTCACGATGACCGATCCGGACAACTGGGAAGGTGAGTGGAAGAACACCAAGCGATTCGTCCGTCAAGAGCGGACCGACATCGAGGAGCACGTGTGCATCTACGAGCAGATGCGTGCGCTGCCGAGCTTTGAGTCGAACATCCGAGAGTAGCAACCGAGTAAAGTAGCAATGACAACCACCGCGTACTCACGCGCTCTAGTGACCACTGTCCTTGTAACCCTGGCAGTGATCGTGTTGCCGGCCTCGGCGCATCATTCGTTCGCCAATTTCGACGATACCAAGCAGGTCACGCTCAAGGGGACTGTCGGCGAGTTTCAGTGGACCAATCCCCATGCATGGCTGGAGTTGGAGGTAGCCAGCGCCGACGGAAAGACCGAAAAGTGGTCGGTCGAGATGCTGAGCCCAAACGTGCTTGGGCGGATGGGCTGGAAGCGCAACTCGCTGAAGGGCGGCGACGAGGTGACGGTGGTGATCCACCCGCTGCGCACCGGTGCAAAGGGCGGCAACATGGTCAGCATCCAAGACAAGAATGGCGTGCCGATCGGAGGGCCGCAGCAGTGAAAGGGTGGCCCATTACCGTCGTTGCGTTGACGCTCGCCGCAGGTGGCCCCGCGGCGGCGCAATTCCCCGCCCCGCCGCCGGAGCAGCTCAAGGGCACTCCCGTCACGCCGGCGCGGCTGCCTGACGGGCGGCCCAACTGGACGGGTTTTTGGGTGACGCCGAACGGGCTTCTCGAGGTTTACCGCGGCCCCAGCGGGGTGACCGGTCAGGCGCCGGGCGCGAACACGCGCAGCACTCGCCGCCAGGACATCCCACCGCTGAAGTCGCCCTACGAGGAGCGGTATGCAGAAGCGCTCAGAAAGTCGGCGGCGGGTGAGATCCCCGACCTGGTCGCCGCGTGCTTCCCTCCTGGAATGCCGCGGATGATGGTCATGGTCTACGGGATGGAGATCCTACAGACGCCCAAGATCATCTCGATCACCAGCGAGTGGCAAGCCGCCACGCGCCGCATCTGGATGGACGTCAAGGAACACCCGCCGGCGGATGAGCTCGATCCTACCTACATGGGTGATTCCATCGGCCATTGGGAAGGCGACACGCTGGTGGTCGACACTGTCGGCATCCGAGAGGACGTTCCGCTCGACTTCGGCCAAATTCCGCACAGCCCGAAGCTGCAGATCAAGGAACGATTCACCCAGATTTCGCCGGGAGTCCTAGTTGACGAAATCACGATCGACGATCCGGACGTATTCAAGGAGCCGTGGAGGTACAAGATGGTCTACCTCTACCGGCCGGCGCTGCGGCTCAAAGAGTACGTCTGCCTCGAGAACAACCGTAACGTCGACGCGAACGGCCAGGCTGTATTCAAGTAGTGTCTGTAGGCCAACAACGATTTCATGCACGTGCTCCGCGGACGCTTAGGAACGCGTGACGCGGCTCGGGGGGACGGACATGATTAGCCGCAGGAACATATTGAGATTCGCCGCTGCAGGCGCAGCGGGGACTCTGACCTCGATGTCAGCGTGGTCTGTTGCCTCGAAAAGGATCGGTTCGAATCGCGGTTTGTGCCGGGCCATCTTTGACGAACGCTATGACGAATGCCTGGTATTTGCACGCGAGCTCGAACATCGCGGTGCGGCCACGAGCGGGATCCGTAATGGGTTGGCTGCGCTCTGGTACCAAGACTTGCGACCCCGACTACGGCAAACAACGCTACCGCTTGCGGGACTGACGGATCGCGCGGCCCTTTTTTGTTTGGAGGAACTGGCGCGCGATGTCGGCATGAAGGTGCTCTATCGAATCGATCGCACGGTGGAGCCGGGCGGGCGATTACGACACGACATCACGGGACCAGCGGCCGTGGTAGAAGCAGCGCGCAATCTCGGCATTGAAAAGAGATTTGGGCGAGCCATGGCGCTGCTGGCCAGCGAGATGGAGGCACGAGGGCCCTGGAACATTGCTTCACTGAAGCGAACGGGACCCTCCAGCCCTCAGAACGGCAGCGTGCTCGTGTCATGGGTCATTGCTTAGCGACCGCAATGCTTCCCAAGCCATAAAGAAAACGTTTGCGCTAACTGGCGCACCAATAGCATTTCGATCAGGGGGACTGTAGAGATGGCACTACCTCCAAACACCAGCGAAGCGAAATTCGCCTCTGTGCTTGCTGAGTTCAGGTCGGCAGTCGGCGATGCCTGGGTCTTTAGCTCGAAAGAAGACGTAGCGCTGTATCGAGATTCGTATTCGATCTATTGGGGCGAGCCGGAAGAAAGGGTGGCGTCTGCCGCCGTTGCGCCGGCCAATGTAGAACAAGTGCAGCAGATCGTTCGCATCGCGAACAAATACCGTATTCCGCTGTATCCGATTTCGACAGGGCGGAATCTCACCTACGGTGGCTCTGCGCCGACGTTGTCCGGCAGCGTCGTCGTGGATCTGAAACGCATGAACCGAATTCTCGAGGTCAACGAGGACCGCCATTTCGCCGTAGTCGAGCCAGGCGTTTCCTATTTCGATCTCTACAACTACATCAAGGAGCGCGGGCTGAAGGTGATGCTGGATGTCCCGGATCCGGGCTGGGGCAGCCCAATCGGCAACAGTCTCGACCACGGCGTCGGTTACACGATGGCGCCGTTCCGGGACCATTTCGGCTCGCATTGCGGCATGGAAGTAGTAACGGCGGAAGGGGATGTGATCCGTACGGGCAACGGTGCGGTGCCCGGGTCGGAGAGCTGGCAGGACTATCGGTACGGCGTCGGGCCGTCGGTGGACTGGCTATTCGCACAATCGAACTTTGGCATCGTCACAAAGATGGGTCTTTGGCTCATGCCTCTGCCGGAGACGTTCTTCACCGGTACGGTCACGGTTCCGCGTTACGGGGATTTCGATGCGCTCGTGAAGGAAGTGAGTTATCTCGAAGACTCCTTTCTGATCGGCCAGCCGCAGTACGGGAGCCCCGTGAAAGGTCGGCGCTTTCTTGGTGTAACTCCCGCGTTGGCGGGCATGATGCAGAGCGGCTGGCCGTCGATCGATCAGTTGGAGAATTTCGTCAGGTCGCAGCAGCTTCCCGCGTGGTCCGTCGAACTGCGATTCTACGGTCCCGAGGAAACCGTCCGGGCAAATTGGCAGGCCGCGAAGCGGCGCTTCAAAGAACGCGTCCCGGGAGTGGGGTTTCAAGATGGCGAGTTGGTGAGGCTGCCGCTATCACGTGAGGCCGAAGCGGCATTTCCACTCAAACCCCATCTGGGCATACCCGCTCTCGAGATTTTCAACATGGTGGCCAGAAACCCGCTTACCGATAGTGATCCGCCGGACGGCCACGCGGACTTCTTTACCATCGTTCCGAGAAAGGCCGAGTCCGTTTGGGCGGCATCGCGCGTGCTGGCCGAGACCTACAAGGAGATGGGCCTGCCGCTTCTTCACGACCCATTCACCACTCCGATTAACTACTACTCACGCTGCTTCATCGTGGCGACGGTCGTTCCGACTTGGCGTGACCCCGCCAAGAACGCAAGTAGCAGGGCGTTGTTCTCGCGGATCATCGATCGCGTCGCAGAGCATAACTGGGGGACGTATCGAACGTCGCCCGCTTTTCAGGCCCAAGCCGTCAGTAAGTTCTCTTTCAACAACAGCTCGCTGCTGCGATTCCAAGAGAAGCTCAAGGACAGCATCGACCCCAACGGGATCATCGCGCCAGGGCGCTACGGTCTCTGGCCCGCTAGCATGAGGAAGGGGCGCGTATGAGCAAGACTATACTTCCGGTCCTCCTACTCGCGACATCCTTCGCTGGCGTCTGTCTGGCGCAGACTCCTGCATCCGCTGAAAACGGCAAGGTCGTCTTCAACAAGTGGTGTGTGTATTGCCATGGAGCAGGACCTCCCGCCACTGCCGGCGCACCGCCCTTGCCAGGTACTGCTGCACTTAGCGTCAAATACAAAGGCAAGCTTCCGGCAGTGCTCGAGGAGCGCAGTGATCTCGCGCCCGATTTCGTCAGGACGGTGGTTCGCGGCGGCCTGTTCGGTATGCCGATCTCACGCAAGACTGAAATCAGCGACGCTGAGCTCGCGGATGTCATCGCCTATTTGACACGCGCGAAACACTAGCGCGATCTTTGAGCGTTGTACCGCCCGGGAGGCCTCGCATGAAACGCTGGGTTGTCTTTTGTGCGGCCATCGTCGCCGCTGTCGCGATCGCTCTGTCCGGCACCAGGTCGCGCGCGCAGACCCAGCCGGTTGCCGCGCCACCGGGCGTCGTGATGGCGCCCGAAATCCCGTTCGATTCCGCCACGGACTTCCTGAAGTATTCGCCCGATATGAATCTGGGCGAGGTGCTTGGCGTGGCCGTGAACTCTCAAGGCCGCGTCGCGGTCCTGAACCATCCTGGCACTGCGACGACTGGCCCTATATACGGCAACGCTTCTACCCAGCTGCTCGAGTTCGATGCCAACGGCAAGTTCCTCCGCGAGATAGGCAAGGGCGTGTACGGATTGGGGTACGGTCACGGCATCCGCTATGACAAGTACGACAATCTCTGGGTGGTGGACAAGGGCGTCCACACGGCCGTGCGTTTCAATCCGGCCGGATACGTCACGCTCAACCTGGGGCGACGGCCAGAGGGTCCTGACGAACCGGAGTGGTACCACCCGCTTGGGCCGGACGCGAAGCCGCCCACGCACGTGGACGGCTACTTCCGTGGGCCGACCGACGTCGCGTTCGACAGCGACGACAACGTCTACATTTCCGACGGCTACACGAACTCGCGGGTCGCGAAGTTCGACAAGAACGGCAATTGGGTGAAGTCGTGGGGACAGCGCGGCCCAAGCGGCGCGCACGCTAATGAGAACCCGGGCAACTTCAATACGCCGCACAACATCGGCGTCGATCGCCAGAACAACGTCTACGTCGCCGACCGCAACAATCGGCGCATCCAGGTGTTCGACCGCGACGGCAACTTCTTGCGGTATCTGTTGTTGAATGTCGCGTACGACAAGAAACGGCACCCGGTGCTCGGCGATGCGAACCCAAACGCGCCTGACGAGACGCAGCCCTGGACGATCTGCATCACCAACACACCGACGCAGTACCTCTACACCTCCGACTCCGAGCCAGGTCGCGTCTACAAGCTGACGCTCGACGGCAAGATCCTCGGCTGGTTCGGTCAATCGGGCCGCGGGCCTAAGCAGTTCAACTGGATTCACAGCATCGCGTGCCCTTCGGAGAACGAGCTCTTCATCGCCGACATGAACAACTGGCGCGTGCAAAAGGTCACGCTGCACCCCAGGTAGATGCGCCGCCACTGCGAGCCGCAGGGCGGCGGTGACACGTGCCGCCGGCACGGCGACGAAGCCGCCCGGTTAAACGAGCCGCGGGTGAGGGCAGTGCCGGTGTTCCGATCTCAGCTGAACGCGCTCTTGTGGTCCTGCGCAAACTGCCGCGTGGTGATCGGCGCGCGGCCGACGATCTCGCGGATGGGCTGGGTGTTCTCCTTTGAGAACGCGCCTTTGCCGCCCGCCCGTGCGACTGCGATCAGATGCCCGACCAACCAGTCCGGCAAGCCGCGCGCCTTCATGCCCTGCTCGGCCTGTTCGAGCGTGATCGCCTCGTAGGCGATGGGCTTGCCTAGCACCTCGGCAATCACGTTGGCGAACTGGCCGTAAGTCGTGGACGCCCCTGTGAACGAATAGATCTTGCCGGCATGCTTGGCCGGGTCCCGCAGCACGCGCGCGCCGAGCGCGCCGGTGTCGCGCACGTCGATCAGCGCCACGGAAAGGTCTTTGGACCACGGCTGGACGATCTTGCCGTCGTTCTTGATGTTGGCCGCCTGGCCCAAGATGTTTTGCATGAACAGACCTGGGCTGAGGATGCACCATTGCAGGCCGCACGTTTTGAGATGCTCCTCGATCTGATAGTGCGCGCGGCCGTTGACTGACTCCACGTTCGGGCCGATCACGTCGCGGCCGCCCGAGATCTTGACGACATATTCCGCGCCGACGGCCTTCGCGGCATCGATCACGTTGATCTGCTGTTCGGCTGACTTCGGGTTATGCCCGGTGACGATGAATACGCGTTTCGAGCCCGCGAGCGCATTTTCCATGCCCGCGCGATCGTCCAGCTCGGCAATCGCTATCTTGGTGTCCGCTCCGAGCACCTCTCTCGCCTTGTTCGCATTGCGGACTACACACGTCGGATTCTCGTTCAAGCCCTTCAGTTCCTTCACTACTGCGCGGCCGGTATTTCCCGTCGCGCCGACGACCGCATACATGGCACTGCCCCTAGTTGTTGCTGTTAGACCAACGGACCCTAACCCGCTCGATGAGCTGGGCGAAGGGACGTCTACTTCTTGCGCGCGAGATACTCGGCGAGAGCCTCAAGCTGCGCGTCGGAGATCTGAGTTTTGCGGAAGATGGGCATGATGGACAAGCCGTTGCGCACATAGACCTTCACGAGCTCCGGGCTAAGGTCGGTGCGCTCGGTGAGCAGGGCCGGCACGGCCCCTTTGTAGCGGGCTGCCAAGGCGACGGTGCCGGGTTTGCCCGGCCCTTCCCCATGACAGTTCCAGCACCAGTAGGTGTAGACCTCGCGACCCGTCGTCAGCGTGGTGTGATCGTAAAGCCGCGCAAAGGTCGGTGCCTCGCCGATATCTTGGCCGGTTGCCGAGCCGCCGGTGGCAGCGAGTACCGCAGCCGCCGCGATTAGCGCCAGTCGTTTCGTCATCGCTGCGCGTCCCTAAGATACTTCGGCCAGATCCCGCTACGACCGGCCGCGATGATTCCATTGGGGTCGATGGCGTCCTTGATGCGCTCGTGGAAGCGCAACAGGGCGCTGTCGTTGAAGCTGTACGTGCTCATGATCTTGTCGTAGAAAAGCGGATGCGTTCGGTACTCACCCCACCCCTTCTGAGCGGCGACCTCGATGAGGTGATCGAACAACTTGCGTGTGCTTTTGTTGAACTCCGGGTTGTTGCGGATGACCGGCAGCCCCGCGATCATAATGAAGGTGCGGTACATCCACGTCGCAGGACCGCTGAACGGCCCATATCCGCCAAGGCCGCCGGGAAACCCGCCGGCGTCGCGCACCGCCTTAGACATGGTTTCCTGAAAATCCAAGATTGCTTCACCGCTCTTCGGGATCACGGGCGAGAACCAGACATGGCCGTCGCTCGGAGTCGGGTTGAACGCCGAGCGCGCACCGATGAAGAAGATCTCGAGATTGGGCACGCCAATCGCTACGCGATGCCGAGCGTTGTGTTTTTGTTCCTCGCTGAGCGGGAACCGCAGCCGCTCGACCTCTTCGAACGTGGCGCCGCGAGCGGCGGCGGTGATCTTCGTCTTGGCGTACTCCCAGTTGGCGGCATTCGTGGCTTCAGGCCCGTAGAACTGCAGATTCACCTCCCAATAGGGCTTGCCCGTGTCGACTACAAAGCGGTCGATGTCGGCGGCGTTCCAACCGCCGGGCCGTGCGATCAATGCTTGTAGAGCAGGGTCGCGGGAGGATGACCACGGCGAGCCGTAATTCGGCATTCCGATCAGGCCCGAGTGCTCGAGGCGGTTCACCTCGGCCACCAGCGGAATGATGTCGCGACGGCGCGGTACGCGCGCCATACAGGACAAATAGGCTTCGGGCGCCGGCATCAAATGGATGCCCATCTTCGTGACGATGCCCGCGTTGCCCTGCGAAAACAGACCATCCACATAAGGGCCGAATCCGTAGTGGTACTCGCCCCAGCTCTTTGCGCCAGGCAACGCTCCCATACCCGTGCGCACGATCTCGCCGGTGGGTATCACGACTTCCATGCCGGAATGCGAATAGAAGTGGTCGCGGTACGAGCCGTAGGTGTAGCCCACGCCATGGTCTAGAGCGTTGCCGATGACGCTGCCCCAGCCCGGGTCGGGTGTGTCGATCCACAGGTTCAGCCCATGATCCTGGATGTAACGATAGAGATCGAAATACGACACACCCGGTTCGACGATCGCGTAGCCGCGAACGTCGTCGATCTCGAGAATCTTGTTCATCCGCTTCAGATCGACGACGACGCTGCCCGACAGCACGGGTGCCGAACCCCCATAGCCGAGGTTCATCCCGGTGGAGATTGGATATAGCGGGATGCGGTGCTCGTTCGCGATACGCACGATCGCGGCGACCTCATCCGCCGAAATCGGTGCGACGGCGGCCGAGGCCAGCTTCTCGTCTTTCTCGCCCCACAAGGGCGAGTACGAGTCCCGATAGAGCCGCACGTCCTCGTCTTCCGTGAACACCCATTCTGTCCCAACGACGGCTCGGAACTTGCGGATTGCTTCGGCGAATGTTTCGGCGCTGACCCGTGGCGGCAGTATCGCCATCCTTCCTCTCCCTATGTCCTCAGTGCCCGCGCCGTCAGATGAACCGCGGCGCGCGCGAGTCCGGGGCGATCATCCACGCGTAGATCGGATCGGGGCGGTCCGTCAGAACGGGCGCGTCGATGCCATTGGTCACCGCCGCGCGGCCAGTGACGGGAGCACCGGCTGCTGCGGACAGCCCGACCAAGATCTCAGCCATCGAAGCGCCCCAAGCCTCGTCATCGAGGCCGACGGCCCGCTCGGCTTGCGTCACGGCTGCAGCCGGACCGCTCACGCGCAGCCACGCGGCGCCGTTGCGATAGCGGTGAAGCTCGGCGACGAAGACCGGCCGCATGCCTACGGGGCGCGCGAGTTGCTCGAAGGTGAATAGGGGGCCGTGATAGGTGACACCTGCGATCGCAGCGGGCCGAGCGCGCCATTCGCGGTCGAGCTGCGTAAGCCACAACTGCGACCAGTCCCCGCGCGACGTGTGGACAGCGAGTGCGTGCGCGCGGGCCCCGTGACCGAACGCGCGGCTGGCGACGCTGCGCTCGTCGACAACCGCCGTTCGCCGCCAACCATCTGCATTTGCGACGGCCCGCGATGCGAACCCCCCGCCAATCAGTGGGAGGGCGGAGATACTGATCGCTGTCTTGACCACCTCGCGTCGACTTGGCACTACCGCTCCTCCCAGATCCTAGCTGCGTAGCTCCGCCTGGAAGCGCTTGACGAAATGTAACCACGCCGCGCTGATAGCCTCACATAAACGTGCCTCAAGTTCAAAGATTCTTGAAAAGCGCGCTGTGAAAGAGATACGACCGGGCGGGCGCGGGCCAACTCAGACACGCTCGAGCACGACTGCGATTCCTTGTCCGACACCGATACACATCGTGCACAGCGCGTAGCGACCTTTGATGGCGTGTAGCTGATTGACGGCAGTCGTTGCCAGCCGCGCGCCGCTCGCGCCGAGCGGATGGCCGAGCGCGATTGCGCCGCCGTTGGGGTTGACGCGCGGATCGTCGTCGGCCAACTCGAGGTCGCGCAGCACCGCTAGGCCCTGCGCGGCGAACGCCTCGTTCAGCTCGATCACGTCGATCTGCTTCAGTGTCAGGCCGGCGAGTTTCAGCACCTTGCGCACCGCTGGCGCCGGCCCCATGCCCATGATCCGCGGCGGCACGCCGGCAGTGGCCATGGCGACCACGCGTGCCCGCGGCGTCAATCGGTTGCGCTTGGCCGCACTTTCGCAGGCCACGAGCAGCGCGCAGGCGCCGTCGTTGATGCCGCTGGCGTTGCCCGCCGTCACTGTGCCGTCGGGACGCACCACGCCCGTCAGTTTCGCCAACGCCTCCAGGCTCGTCTCGCGGGGATGCTCGTCGTTGGCGACAACGATCGAATCGCCCTTCTTCTGCGGGACCGTGACCGGAACGATCTCGGTGTCGAAGAATCCGCGCGTTTGCGCCGCCTTGGCCCGTTGCTGCGACGCGAGCGCCATCCGATCCTGCGCTGCGCGTTCGATCTTGAAGTCTCGTGCGACGTTCTCGGCGGTCTCCGGCATCGAGTCGACGCCGTAGCGCTCCTTCATCAGTTTGTTGACGAAGCGCCAGCCAATCGTCGTGTCGTAGACGGTGTTGTCGCGCGAGAATGCGGTCTCGGCTTTCGGCATCACGAACGGTGCGCGGCTCATGCTCTCGACGCCGCCGGCGATCAACAGCCCGGCCTCGCCGCATTTGATCGCGCGCGCCGCGGTGCCAAGCGCATCGAGCCCCGAGCCGCACAGGCGGTTGATCGTCGCCCCTGGGACCTCGACCGGGAGACCCGCCAGCAGTGCGCTCATTCGTGCGACGTTGCGGTTGTCTTCGCCGGCCTGGTTGGCGCAACCGTAGATCACGTCGTCGATCGCGCCCCAGTCGACGTGGACGTTGCGCTTCATCAGCGCCTGGATCGGGACGGCCCCGAGATCGTCGGTGCGAACCGACGCGAGGGCGCCGCCATAGCGGCCGAACGGTGTGCGCACGGCGTCGCAGATGAAAGCTTCGCTCGGATTCATCGGGTCCTCCAAACGGAATTGAAGCGCCTGAGAGTGACCATCGGGGCGAACGACCGTGTCGATACGATGCACATCGCGCACAGTGCGCCGCCGTCGCTGACAGATGGCCGGGCGCGTGTCCGTGCCGTTCCGGTGATCAGAAAGCTGGGATCCCGGTGATGGCCCGCCCGAGGATCAGCGCATGAATGTCGTGCGTGCCCTCGTACGTGTTCACCACCTCGAGATTGACGAGATGTCGCGCGACGCCGAACTCGTCGCTGATGCCGTTGCCGCCCATCATGTCGCGCGCCATGCGAGCAATCTCGAGCGCCTTGCCGCAGCTATTGCGCTTAAAGATGCTCGTCACTTCGACCGCTAGAGTACCTTCATCGCGCATGCGCCCCATGCGCAGGCAGGCCTGCAGCCCGAGCGTGATCTCGGTCAGCATGTCGGCGAGCTTCCTCTGGATCAGCTGGTTCGCGGCGAGCGGTTTGCCGAACTGCTTGCGATCGAGGACGTATTGCCGCGCGCGCCGGTAGCAATCCTCGGCCGCGCCGAGCGCGCCCCAGCAGATTCCGTAGCGCGCGCTGTCGAGACACGTGAACGGGCCCTTCAGGCCGCGGACATCCGGAAACGCGTTCTCGTCGGGGCAGAACACGCCGTCCATCACGACTTCGCCCGTGATGCTCGTGCGCAGCCCGATCTTGCCGTGGATCGGAGGGGCGGAAAGGCCCTTCGCGCCTTTCTCGAGCACGAAGCCGCGGATCGCGCCGTCGTCGTCTTTCGCCCAGATCACGAACACGTCGGCGATTGGGCTGTTCGAGATCCACGTCTTGCTGCCGGTCAGTGACCAGCCACCCGTGACTTTTTTCGCGCGCGTGATGATGCTGCCGGGATCGGAGCCGTGATTCGGTTCGGTCAGGCCGAAACAGCCGATCCACTCGCCCGTGGCGAGCTTGGGCAGGTACCTTTCCTTCGTGGCCTCGTTGCCGAATTCGTTGATCGGCAGCATCACCAGGGACGACTGCACGCTCATCATCGAGCGGTAACCGGAGTCGACGCCTTCGACCTCGCGCGCGATCAGCCCGTAGCAGACGTAGCTCAGCCCGGCGCCACCGTAGCGCTCGGGGAGCGTCGCGCCGAGGAGGCCGAGCTCGCCCATCTCGCGAAAGACGGCAACGTCGGTCTTCTCGTGGCGGAACGCCTCGAGCACGCGCGGTGCGAGCTTCTGCTGGCAGTAGGTGTGCGCCGCGTCGCGTACGGCGCGTTCGTCATCGCTCAGCTGTGCGTCGAGCAACAGCGGATCGTCGCGATTGAACGTGGCTTTGGTCGCGGTCATGGGCTCGATTCCTCTATCAGTGCGTCGAGAGCGCCTCGTCCGTTGACGCACCGGCTCAAGTGGGTTCGCCGCCAGTGACCGCGATGCACTGGCCGGAGATGCTGCGTGCCTGTTTGCTGCACAAAAACACGGCGAGCGCTGCGATATCCCCGGCGCTCGACATTCGTTTCAGGGGCAAGCGATCGACGAACTTTTCTCGCATCTCGTCCACCGCAATCCCGTGGATGCGAGCCCGCTCTTTCACCATGCGCTCGACACGATCGCCTTCGACGACGCCGGGCGCGATGGCATTGACGGTGATGTCGTGCTGTCCCAGCTCGAGTGCCAGACCATACGTCATGCCGATCAGACCGGCCTTCGCCGCGCAGTAGCCGACGCGGTAGGGGAGTCCGCGTTTCCCCGCCATCGAAGAGATGTTGACGATCGATCCGCCGCCGGCGGCGATGATGTGCGGCACGGCAAACCGCGTGCACATGTACGAGCTTGTGAGGCACGAGCCGACCGTGTAGAGCCACTCGTCAGTCGTGTATTCGTGAACGGGCTTTGTCGGTCCGCCGTCACCCGCGTTGTTTACGAGCGTGTCGATGAACGCGAAATGGCTGACACCGGCCTCCACGATCGACATCGCGCCCGCTTCGGTGCTGGCGTCGGCGACGACGGCGATGGCTTCGCCGCCGTTGGCTTCGATAGAGGTGACGGTCTCTTCGACGAGGCTGCGGGTGCGTGCGGCGCAGATCACTTTCGCTCCCTCGGCCGCGAACCGCTGACTGATCTCGCGTCCGATGCCTTTGCTGGCGCCCGTAACGATGGCGACTCGTCGGTCCAGAAGACGCATTAGCCCTGCTCCTGCCCGCCGCGATTCCCGAATAAGCGTACTCGACGAGACCTCCATGGTGCGGACCGTCATGGCGATCACGGCGTCGGGCGCAGCTCTGTGGCGACGGGCTCACGATCGCGAGCGAGCGCGGGCTCCTGTGATTGCGGCGTGAGGCGCACGCCCTTCGTTTCCGGTAGCCCCCAAACGGTCAGGGCTGCCAGCAGCGCGAAGGGCGCTGCCAACGCGATTCCCGCGCCGAAACTCGATCGCGTCGCGACCCATGCGATGGCGACGGGTGCAAGGAACTGCACGCCGCGCGACACGTTGTAGATGATGCCGAGCGCAGAGGCACGCACTCTGGTCGGAAAGACCTCGTTCAACAGGGGCCCGATGCCGCCCCAGTTGCCCTCGCCGAGTCCGACGAGGAGCATGAATCCGAACGTCACCCAGGTATAGCCCCCGGCCGCGTCCCAGCCGAGCGTCACCATCATCAGCCCGAGTGCTTTGATGAGCGCGAACACCGTGAAGCTCGGACGCCGTCCGAAGCGATCGCTCGCGAAGCCGAACGCCACGTAACCGATCAGCGATCCGATCTGGTCCATCAGCAGCAAACCTGCGGACTCGACGAGGGTGAGACCGCGTCCTTGCACCAAGTACGTGGGCAGCCAGATGGTCTTGAACCAGTACGCTGCCATGTTGAACGTGGTCACCGTCATCGCGATCGCGGTCGTCTTTCGCAGCGCGGGGCCCAGCATCTCCGCGACCACGCGCCACGGCGACAACGCGGTGTTTCCGGCCTTCTTCAATTGCACCCAGAGGTCCGATTCCGGCATCTGCGAGCGAATGAACACGACCATCAACGCCGGCACGGCGGACACCATGAAGGTGGCGCGCCAGCCGATCCATGGCGCGAGGAAGGTGCCCGCCATCGAGGCGAAGAAGCGCGCGAACGCGGAGCCGCTCTGCAGGTACGAGCCGTAGCGGCCACGGACATGAGGCGGCACCGTTTCGCCGACGAGCGTGTGCGCGACGGCCCATTCGCCACCGACGCCGATGCCGGTAATGGCGCGCGCGACGAGGAGCGTCCAGAATCCTGTGGCGAATCCCGACAGCAGCGTCCCGACGCAGTAAATCAGAATCGTGATCATCAAGAGCGGTTTGCGGCCGAAGCGGTCCGCGAGCGCGCCGCCGAGCAGGCCGCCCACCGCCGTGAACGCGAGCGCCGTGCCGAGCAGGACTGCAACGTCGTTCTGGGTGAGCGCGAGGTCCGTGCTGAGCGTCGTCGCCGCGACGAGGAAGCTCAGAAGCAGCAGGTCGTAGAAGTCGAAGACCCAGCCAATGAATGAGAATGCCAAGATCTTGCGATGGATCGGCAGGACCTTCGGACTTTCGCTCAGAAGTGGCATTATTCAATTTTTATTGAAAGCGTGCACACTGTAGCTCATTCCGGAGGCTCGATGGGACCACTTGACGGTTTGCGAGTGATCGACTTGAGTCGGGTGTTAGCAGGTCCGTTCTGCGCGATGCTGCTCGGCGACATGGGCGCCGACGTGGTCAAGGTCGAGGAGCCGAAGGAGGGTGACGATGCGCGGATGTGGGGCCCGTTCGTCGGCGACTGGAGCGCGTACTTCCTCGGTGTGAATCGTAACAAGCGCAGCGTGGCGCTCGACTTGAAGTCGCCCGACGGGCAGAAAGCGTTGCGCGCGCTGCTCGCAAGCGCGGACATCTTCCTCGAGAACATCAAGCCCGGCAGCCTCGACAAGCTCGGGTTCGGCGAGCAGGCCATTCGCGCGCTCAATCCGCGCTTGATTCACTGCTCGATCAGCGGCTATGGGCGGACGGGGCCGCGGCGGCACCTGACCGGCTACGACCCCGTCGTACAAGCGGAATCCGGTTTCATGGACATCACGGGTGAGCCCGATGGGCCGCCGGTGCGCGCAGGTATCGCGATGGCGGACTACCTGGCGGCGTTGTATGCGTATTCCGGGATTCTGCTCGCATTGCGCGATCGGGATCGGACGGGCAAGGGCCAACACGTGGACATCGCGCTGTACGATTCGGTTCTGTCCACGCTGTCGATGCCGGTCGGCATCTGGCAGGCGACGGGCGAAAAGCCGCGGCGCCACGGCAATGCCCACGCCTCGATTGCGCCATACGAGGTGCTGCGTGCGTCGGACGGCAGTCTGATGATCGCCGCGGGGAATGACCGGTTATGGAGGCAACTCTGTGCCGCCGTCGGCGTGCCGCAGCTCGCTGACGACCCGCGCTTCAAGACGAATCGGGATCGCGCAGCGAATCACTCCGCTCTCAAAGGTGAGCTCGAAGCCGCGTTTGCGCGTTTTACGGTGGACGCGCTGATCGCGCGGCTGCAGGAGTTTGGTGTCGCGTGCGGGCAGCGTGCGAACGATTCCGGAAGCATTCGAGGATCCGCAGATAGAGCCACGGCAGATGCTGATCCCTCTCGAGGATCCCGAGCTGCAAGGCTTCCGCGTGCTCGGAAACCCGATCAAGCTATCCAAGAATCCGCCGCGCCTCTACCGGCGCCCGCCCAAGCTCGGCGAGCACACGTCCGAAGTGCTGGACGAAATCAGCCCGGATAGTACCTGACCAGCCATTCGGCCACGCACGCAGGCTTCTGCTCGCCTTCGCGTTCGACGGTGATCGCCCACGTCGCCTGCATGCTACCGCCGATCTCCTCGACCGCTGCAAGCGTGAAGCGTCCGCGAACCTTCGAGCCTGCGGGAACGTGCGTCGCGAACCGCACGCGATTCAGACCGTAGTTGATCGCCATCCTGACGCCGGTGATCGTGATCGAGCTGCGGAGCATCACGCTCACGAGCGAGAGGCTCAGGAAGCCGTGTGCGATCGTCGTCTTGAACGGAGACTCGGCCGCGGCGCGAGCGGGATCGACATGAATCCATTGCCGATCCCCGGTCGCGTCGGCGAACTGGTTGATGCGGTCCTGCGTCATCTCGAGCCAGTCGCCGACACCGATCTCCTGGCCCACGCGCTCCTTGAGCTGCGCTACGGCAAGAGTCGTCATCACGGCTCTGCCGACCGAGGCAGCGCTCATAGAAGCCGCGGCCTTCAGCGACGAGCCTTTCGAGAAGCGGCGCCGGCGTCCAGTAGTTGCCGAAGCGCGCGCGGTACTCCGCGACGCGCCGCAGCACGGTCGGCAGACCAATCGTGTCAGCGTAGAACAGAGGCCCGCCGCGGTATCGCGGGAAGCCAAAGCCGTACACGTAGATCACATCGATGTCGCCGGGACGAAGCGCGTAGCCTTCCTCGAGCACGCGCGCGCCTTCGTTCGCGAGCGCCGTCGTGACTCGCGCGATGATCTCTTCATCCGCGATCGACCGGCGCGTGACTCCGCGCCTGGCCGCTTCGCTTGCAGCGAGCTCGTCGATCAGCGGGTCCACAATCGGCGTGCGGCTACCCTGTTCGTATCGATACCAGCCCGCGCCGGTCTTTTGACCGTAGCGGCCGAGCTCGTAGAGTCGATCCATCACCTCGGACTGCGGCCCTTCCGCGCGCGTCTTGCCGAGCGACTTGAGGTATTGCCGAATGCGAGCGCTGACATCGATGCCGGCCACGTCCTGCATCGCAAACGGCCCCATCGGCATCCCGAAATCGGTGAGCGCGTTGTCGATCTGCGACGCGGTCGCCCCCTCTTCGAGCAGCAGGTACGCCTCACGCATGTAATACGCGAGCAGCCGGTTGGCGACAAACCCGAAACAGTTGCCGACGACCACCCCGACCTTGCCGAGCCGCTTCGCGAGCTTGAGTGACATGGCGATTGTCTGGGCGTCGGTGTGCCGTCCGCGGACGATCTCCAGCAGCTTCATCACCTGCGCTGGGCTGAAAAAATGATGGCCGAGCACCTTGTTTGCCCGGCCGCTCGCGGCGGCCAGCTCGTCGATGTCGAGCGTCGAGGTGTTCGTGGCGAGAATGCAATCCGGTCGTGTGACGCGGCTGAGCTCCGCGAATGTGGTCCTCTTGAGATTCAGGTCCTCGAACACCGCTTCGACCACGATGTCTGCTCGATCGAAACCGTCATAGCTGGTCGTCGGCGAGATGAGGGCGAGCGTTTTTGCCAACGCATCCCGCGTCATCTTTCCCTTCGCTACCGAGGACTCGTAGTTCCTGCGAATCAGCGCTATGCCGCGCTCGAGCGCCGTTTCGTCCACGTCCCTGAGTAGCACGGGGATGCCGGCGTTGGCGTACGTCATCGCAATGCCGCCGCCCATGGTCCCGGCCCCGACGATTGCGGCCCGCTCGATGGCCCGCGTGGGCGTGTCTCTCGGGACGTCAGGAATCTTCGCTACTTCCCGCTCGGCGAAGAACAGATGCCGGAGTGCCTTCGATTCGGTAGACACGATGCATTCGGCAAAGAGCTCGCGCTCGCGGAGCGAGCCTTCGTCGAACGTATGCTCGACGCCGTACTCGATGGCTTCGAGCGCGGCGTACGGCGCGCGTGTCCCCTTCGCCGTCTTGGCAAGGGTCGCCCGCATCGTGTGCGCGGCTTGGCGCGTGCGTGCCTTGTCGAGAGTCCGGTCGATCAGATCGCGAGTCTTGCGCGTCTCGCCGCGCGCGGCGCGCGCCGCTGCAAAGCGGATCGCGGCTGCGCGCAGCTCGCCGCTTGCGATCTCGTCGACGAGACCGGCCGCGAGGGCTTCGTTGGCGGAGATCGGTTTGCCGTCCGTGCACATGCGGATGGCGAGCTCGGGTCCGATGAGTCGGGGTAAGCGCTGCGTGCCGGCGGCTCCCGGGATGAGTCCGATCAGTACTTCCGGCTGCCCGATCTTGGCGTCGGCGCTGGCGACGCGGTAGTGGCAGGCCATGGCCAATTCGTTCCCGCCGCCGAGCGCGTTGCCTTGGATGGCGGCCACTACGGGTTTCGGGCTGTCCTCGATACGACGCAAGCGTGCGTGCGTGCCTTCTGATCGCCGCATCGAGTCATCGGTAGTTTTCAGCGCGTCAAACGTCTTGATATCGGCGCCAGCGATGAACGTCGACCCTGCGCCGATCAGCACCAACGCGTCTACGGCGTCGTCGGAGACGGCGCGCGTCACGTTGTGATCGATCGCGTCTCGAAGCGCCGGACTCAAGGCGTTGACGGGCGGATTTTCGATGACGAGAACCGCGACGCGATCGACGACTTCGTATCGGACCAGGTTAGACATTGCTCCGGTGGGACGGAATCAGGAACGCAGGCGGATCCTCGAGCGCTTGATAATTCATTTGACTTTGCCGGCACGCGATCGCGACGCGAAGTCGACGGGCGGCGCTAGAACGAACAGCACGCGTGTCGGGCGCGTGCCCGCGTTGCCGAAACTGTGAGGCCGGTCGTACGAAAACGCGAACGAGTCCCCTGGCCCCACGTTGTACGCCTTGCCGTCGACCGTCAGCTTGAGCTTCCCTTCGAAGACCAAGCCGAGCAGCTCGCCCGGGCCGTGCTCCATGGGGTCACCTGAGTGAGCGCCGGGAGCAATATCCACGATATTGGCTTCCATCCGGTGTTCCGGGGTCGCCTGCACTAGCATTTGGAACTCCATTCCGGTGGCGTGATATACCGTATGGCGACCTGCCTTCGTGACGACCGCCCGAGGGGGCGTCGGGTTCTCGAGCAATGTCGTCACGTCCATGCGAAGCGCTTGGCAGATCCGATACACCATGCCGAACGACGGTGCCGCCTTCTGATTCTCGATCTTGGACAAAGCGCTGGGCGAGCATCCGATGCTATCCGCCAATTCGTTGAGCGTGAGATGGCGAATCCGGCGCGCCTTTTTCAGCGCGGGACCGAAAGAGTCCTTCACCCGTTCGCGGTGCCGATCTTGGGCTGCCGTGGAAACTCTCTTCGTGGCCTTAGGCATGGTCCAATCCTAGTTCGATGGTACGGCGTTCAAGCGGAACTCTTTATCGGTGCGCTGGATACGGCTGGTGCGCTGAGTGGCGGCAATTCTAGAACACTTGTGCGCCTAAGGTCCGCCTGGGCCCGCCTCGGCTTCGCGTCGGGCGCGCGACGAGGAAATCGCGAACCGCAGCGAGGGCCGCGTTCTCGACTTCGGGAACCTCTAGGGCATCGGCGATCCGAACCCCATCGCCGGTGATAATTCAAGAGAAGTTGAATTGAAGGCAATTTCTTATGAAGATAGAACGGCATCGCGGAGTAGGGGTCTCCTGTCGGCTCTGCCGGCGGACGGCGAGGTGCCGGCGATTGCCTAGTCCAACGAACATCACGGAGCACGCATGAGCAGCCGGAGCAGAAGGGTTATTGCGTTGCGTTTCGGTCTGCTGGTCTGGTTAGTTGCGACGTCGGTGCCGACATTCGCCCACCACTCGATGGCGATGTTCGACATGCAGAGCACGATCACGGTAACCGGTGTCGTAACGCGCGTCGAGCTCAAGAATCCGCACAGCCTGTTTTACATTGCAGTCACCGGTGAAGACGGCAAAACGGTGGAGTGGATGCTCGAGGCGCAGCCGCTCGTTACCCTGCTCGACAGCGGATGGTCCGAGACCACGATGAAGGTGGGCGACAAGGTCACGGCGGTGGGCAGTCCGGCGCGGAACGGGCGCCCGGCCTTGCTCGTTCGTGCGATTCAGCTGCCCGACGGGCGAGCCATGCGTACCTAGACGGAGCGATGTCGATGGCGACGCAAGAGTTCACTCGAATGATCGCGGTCTTTGATCTTGCTGCTAGCGGTGTGCGGCTTGGAGCCGGCCGTTTGGGCACAAGGGGCACCGCCGGCGTCGAGTCGGAGTGCCGGTCGGGGTTGCAATTTGCCGGAGCCGTTTCCGTGTCCCGGTGGCTCGAATCGTGGAGCTGACGGTCGAGCCGCCAGCCATCAACCCTGGCGAGTCGGCGCACCTCACGTGGAGCACGGAGAACCCGACGAACATTACGCTGTCGCCCGGCATCGGCCGCGTCCAAGCGCGGGGAACTCTGCGCCTGTCGCCGTCCGCGACAACGACCTACACCTTGCGGACCGAGGGCGGGCCGAACGGGGAGGTCGTCACCCGCGCGGTGACGCTCGTAGTGCGTGGGACCAAACCGGCCGCCGTTGCCGAGACGAACGGACCGCGTCCCATACCTCGCACGCCTGATGGAAAGCCGGACCTTCAGGGTGTCTGGTTTGGCGGCGGCTGGGGACTCAATGGCAATACTTCTGGTCTCGCCAGGCCAACACCGAAGCCGGGACTCGAGCAGAGCCTGCGGATAGTGAACGATCCCTACGAAGTCGGAGCGGGGTGCGGCGTGAGATCCGTGCCGGTCTATTACGGTCCGGCGTACAACTTCCAGATCGTGCAGACGCCCACGACCGTCGTGCAACTGATCGAGCGGATGCACCTCTATCGTATTTTTCAGATAGGGGCCGAGCATTCCGAGGACGTGATGACGGGGGAGAAGCTCTCGTTCCTCGGGGATTCGGTTGCAACGTGGGACGGCGACACGCTGGTCGTCGACACACGTGGCTTCAGTCTGAAGACGGGCGTAGGCGTAGATGAAGGCGCCTTCACCGGAGGCTTCAAGCACTCGACGAAGCTACACATGGTCGAGCGCATACGTCGAATCGACTACGACACGCTGGAGATCGCGTCCACTTTGGAGGATCCCGAGCTCTTCACCGGCCCTTGGAGCATGGTGGCGAGGCATGCGCTACGTCCGGAGTTCAGCCGCGTGGCCGAGTACATGTGCGAGCAGAATTCAGACTTCTACAAGTCGCTGCTCGAGGGTTTACCGCCCATTCCGCCGGTGGGCGACCTTCCGCCTCCGCCTCAACCTCAGGGGCCTGGCCTGATCAATCCCAACGCTAAGGAGACTTCGCATGAATTCGACCGTTCAAGCCGTACCAAGCAGCTCCAAGCTTCTGAATATCGGCCTGTGGATTGCACAGGTGCTCATTGCGATCGCCTTTTGCATGATCGGCTTCATCAAGCTCACGACACCCATTGCGGACCTGTCGAAGATGATGGCGTGGACGGGCGAATACCCTGAAGCATTCGTGCGGATCATCGGCCTGATCGACCTGGCGGGCGGCCTGGGCATGCTGCTGCCGTCGCTCACCCGCATCATGCCTCGCCTCACGGTAATTGCAGCGATGGCCGCGACCGTTACTTCAGATCCTTGCGATCGGTTTTCACTTCTCGCGCGGCGAAGGAGCGCTGACCCCGCTCAACTTCGTCCTGCTGGCACTGATCATTTTCATCCTCTGGGGTCGCTCGAAGAAAGTGCCGATCGCGCCGCGCTGATCGTTAGTCCCCGTATCTTCTCGAACACCGAGGCCAATGCCGGCCTCGGCGCGAATCTGTGCCGCCACGATTCAAAAAAACTTGAACTCCGCGCAAATTCGCGTGAACATTGGCCGCAAAGAAAAAACAGTGCCGGTGCTCTGACCAGCCAACTGCGCGTCGCAAAGGGGCGCCGCCAGGGTGGGAGTTCTACGCAAGCCAGGCGGGTGACCACGAGCCGGGTCGCGCACGGCCGACCGGACGAACTACTACAGGGGGGGCTTATGCGGACGCATCACCTAGGGCGATACGTATCGATTTGCGCGGCAGCGCTTGGATTAGGGGGCTTCTCTGCCGTTGCGGGCGCCCAATCCACGGCGCCGAACCAGCTCGAGGAAATCACGGTTACCGCCGAGCGGGTCGAGACGTCACTGCAGAAGACGCCAATTTCCGTGACTGCGTTCGGGGCGGAAGAGCTGCGCGAACGTGGCTTGACCAATTTGCTCGAGATGAGCACCTTCACGCCGAATCTCGTCGTAGGTAGCCGACCGGGTGGTGGCTTCGCCCGCGGCGGATTCGCGATCCGAGGAATCGGCGTCGATGGCGGCGCGGATGCGGCTGTCGGCGTGTACGTTGATGACGTCTACTATCCTTCGGGCACTGAGCAACATTCTCGGCATGTTTGACGTCGAGCGCGTCGAGGTGCTGCGTGGACCGCAAGGAACGCTGTTCGGCCGCAATACGATCGGCGGGGCCGTGCAGTACGTGACGGCCAAGCCCAGCTTCGACAAGATCGGCGGATCGAGATCTCTGCCGTCACGGGAGACAACGACCGCGAGGACCTCGAGGGCGTGCTCAACGTGCCGTTCGGCGAAATTGTTGCGGCACGTTTCGGGTTCGGCACGCAGCAGCACGGCGGCTACGTTCACGACAACCTCAACGACGTCGAAGTCGGCAAGGACGTCCAGAAGTTCGGCCGCGTGCAGGTACGTGTGACGGCCGAGCAAACGTCTCACGATCGATGTGAAGCTCGAAGAGATGCGGGAGGACGATAACGGCAGAGCCGCGACGATGTTTGGCTACGACAACAGCGCGCTCTTCGTGCAGCTCGCCGGGCTCTCCGGGGCACCAGGTTACACGGACGCGGTCCTGTCGAAGGGCAAGTATGAACTCTTCGGCTACAACTTCCCGGACTTTAACAACTCCGAAGTACCAGGTCGGGCAGTTCGTCGTCGACTACGACGTGTCGGACCGAATCACGTTCAAGTCGATCACCGCGGACAGCTCGACTGAGACGAACTGCCAGCACCGACTTCGATCAGTCGAATCTCTCCATCATCGGCTTCGCTTCGACGAGTAACCTCGACGTGTTCAGCCAGGAGTTTCGGGTCGCCGGTCGATCGATGTCCGATCGCTTGTCGTGGACGACGGGACTGTACTATTACGACAGCACGACTGATCGGGACCAGCGCCGATCACGATCGGGTTTGCTCCGCCCGGCGCCCAACAAGGCAATCCCACGGGGAAGCGCAAGTCGGAGGCCGTCTACGGGCAGGTCAGTTTCGGGTTTACCGATCGGCTCGAAGGCACGCTCGGCGTTCGCTACACAGACGAACGGACGGAGACTGCCGGGCTGCCGAGCTCGACCTTCACGGACACCTCGCCGCAGGTCGGCCTGAACTTCCAGGCCACGAGCGATGTCCTGCTCTACGGCAAGGCGTCGAAGGGCTTTCGCGCGGGTGGCACAAGCGCGAGCGGCGGCCTGAGCCGAGCAATTCGGGCCGGAGTCGGCTTGGACGTATGAGTTCGGTGCACGTATGGAGTTCGACGGACCACCGTGTGCGTGTGAATCCCACGGTCTTTTACACGAAGTGGAAAGATATCCAGTTCAATCGTCTCGAACCCGGCATAGGCACGGTTGCCACGCTCACGCAGAACGCCGGCTCGGCGGACATTTCGGGGCTCGAGCTCGAGACGCAGTTCGCGGCCACCAACCGGTTGACGCTGATCGCGCGCCTTCTCGTATCTCGACTCGAAGTACGACGAAATCGACAATAGCGTCCTGGGGCAAGTCTATCGCGATACCGTTTTTCCTCGGCAGCTTGATCGTACCGAATCTCTGCGACGGCAAGAACGATCCTCCGGTCACGGCCACGAATCCGGCTTTGCTGACGCCGGCAAGCCATTGCTCAGTACACATGCACCGGCCGATCGGAAATGCAGCGCTCGCCGAAGTTCAAGGTCGCGCTCGGGTTGCGGCACGAGCTCCCGCTTTCCAACGGGGGCAGCCTGACGACGAGCGTGGACTACACGCATACGGACGAGATGCGTAGCAACGTCACGATACTCGACTTCGTGAACCTGCCGTCGTACGACTTGCTCAACGCTCGTATCGAGTACACCGCGCCCAAGAACCGCTGGAGCGTCGCGAGTATTCGGAACGAATCTCACGAACGAGTACTACTTGATCGGCGCAAGCACTTTTTCACCACCACGGGTGCGAGGGACGTGCTCGACCCGGGCCGGCCACGGGAAGTGGGCGTAGGTTTCCGCGTCAACTTCTAGGTCAATCGACAGTTCGCGAGATTGCTGCCCGCTTTCGAGCGCGCGCGGGGCGGCGCTAAGGCAGCGGCTTCAGGTTGGCGATGTCCAGGCCCACCGCCTCCGGTTTGGCCCCGTGCGGCACGCCGTCCGGCGTGACGATGAACACCAGCGAGCCGCCGTTGCGCCCGTCCCGCAGCGGACGAATGGCGATGGTCACCTTGTCGCCGGGTTTGAGCGTGTCGCTCTGGATGCCTTGCATGGCCAGCACTACCGGGGCCGTCGCTTCGATGTCCCACCGCTCGGGATTCTTCTTGGACGGTTTGCCGTTGTCGTCGGGGGTGCCCAAGATCGAAATCCAAGCGTGCGGGTTCATGTTGGTGAACGACACCATGGTGCCGCGCAGCACGACCACCTTGTTCGAATCGAACATAGCGGCCGAGTGGTGCGCGAAGACCGGGCTCGCTGCGAGCGCCGCGGCGGCGGCCAGTCCTAGCAACTGCTTTTTCAACGGACGTCTCCTTGATTCAACCTGGCCGGACGAGAGGGACGTCCATGGCGGCGGAACACAACGACAGCGATCACTTGCCCTTCCTAGTTGATTTGGCGGCCGCCTTGGCCTTGGCCGCGTTTCGCGCTTCCTGTTCAGCCGGCAATATGGCCACCTCGAACCCGTTCTCATCCATTTCCACGTTCGGGATGCAGGGCCGGTCGTTGAGGTTGATGAAAGCGCGGGGGATCGTGCCGGGGGCTGGCGGTGGAGTGCCGAACCCGCCTGCGACGCGCTCGAAGTAGCGCGTCACCACCCAAGGCTTCTCCAGCACACCGGGGTCGGTGAGGGTCATCTGGTCTTCCAGAATATTGGTGTCGATCAGCCGCAGCCGCTCGACCATGTGGAGGTTGTCGCCGTAGGGCGCAGGCGTGCCATCGAAAAAGCCGGCAATGATGCCGACGGTATCGACCACCAGCGTGTTGCCCTCCCAGTGGCCGATCGAGTGGCCGGAATAGGTCGGCCCGAACTCGCCGGTGGGAGGGGGCTTCGTGGGGTGTCCGGTCCCGTTTAGGAAGATCTTCCGCTCGGTGCGGCCGTAGTCGTTGTACCAAACCATCATCTCGGGCGCCTGGATGATGTCGAACGGTACGGGGGAGTCGCCGATCATCCGCGGAACGCCGTAGGGAACACAGGCGGGGAAGGCGTCGCGCGACTTACCCTCGGCGGTCTCCTGGACGTACTGCTTGTATTTCGCCTGATACTCCGGCGTGTACGGAATGTCCTTGATGTAGGTTCCCGCCGACGGCCCGAACGTCGCCTCGCCGAAGACCGGCCCGGGCGGAAAGTAGCTATGCTCCGGACTGAAGGTAAAGTTAGCCCCCTTCGGCATCATCCCCATCCAAGATCCCGTCATGTCTGGCTGCGAGGCCAGTTTGGCGGCGTAGCTGTCGAGCTTCGGAGGCTGATAGCTGTCGGCGTTCGCGATTTGGTCCGGGGTCGGATAGTTGCCGCCGAACTGCGCCCAGGCCGGCGTCGCCAGCAAGGCCGAGCCCGCCACCAAGCCCAGCACGGAAATGATTCGTTTCAGCATGAAGGGTTGTGTCCTCGTTTCCCGCTCGGAGCCTCACGACATCGGCGGAGATTTTTCTAGGCTAGCATTGGGTTTCAGATCGTATCAAGAAAATTCAAAAAAACTTGAATTAGGAGAATATTCGCGTGAATATTCACCGGTGATCAGTGCCGGGGTGCGACCACCCCATTACTTGGAGGGCGCGTCGATGAGCTCGAGCACAATCCGCCGCTGGCGCGCTGCCATTGTAATTGGCGTTCTGGTCGCCGCCGCCGGGGCGAACGCACAACGCAGCGCCCCTCCGCCGTCGGCCGAGAAGCAGCGCATGATCGATCTCGGTATCGAGCACAAGACTGCGCGCGGTCTATACGATTACCTCAAGAAACGAGCAAGCGGCGGCGCGGCGCTGACAGCGCGAACGATCCCCGACTGGACCGGAGTTTGGACCCGAGCATCGCCTTTTTTCTTCTGGGATCCGGACCAAGGTGCGATGGACGTGTCGCCGACGTCGAAGCTCACGCCGCAGCACGAGAAGCTGTTCCGCGAGAAGATGGATCGTCTGCGCCGTGGAATCGAGTTCGATCCGTTGAGCAAATGCGAGCCCGCCGGCATGCCGCGTTGGCTCTCGGAGCCTTTTCTCAGGGATTTCGTCGTCACGCCGCAGCAGACGTGGCTCATCACCGAGCAGCAGAACGAGATTCGGCGAATCTACACGGACGGCCGTGATCATCCGCCGGCCGAGGATGCCTATCCGCTTTGGGAAGGCGACTCCATCGGCTTCTGGGACGGCGACAAGCTGGTGATCCACACGAACAGCATGCGCGCCGGTCAATACCAGCGCATGCAGCCGTTCTATACAGAGCAGGTGGAAGTCGTCGAGATTTGGCAAAAGACTGCGGCCGATACGTTGACCGTTGACGTTTGGACTTACGATCCGCCGGCTTTGGTGGAGCCCTGGTACGTGCGAATCACCTTCAAACGTTTGTCGAACGAGGACAAGAGTTTGCGAATCCGCTATTGGGACTGTAACGAGAACCAGAACAACGTTGTGACGCAGACGGAAACCGGGACATCGGATTTCAAGAACTTCACATTTACCGAGAAAGACGACAAGAAGTAGCCTGAGGAGATCTGCGATGAGGACAGTCCTGCGTTGTGCGTTTGGTGGCCTACTGGCGCTCGTTATCGCGCCGAGCTTCGCTCACCACTCGGCTGTGATGTTCGATGACCAGAAGGAGATCACCGTCACGGGCCTGATCAAAGAGTTCCAATACACCAATCCGCACTCATGGCTGCTCGTCGATGTTAAGAACAACGACGGCACGGTAACGACTTGGGGATTCGAAGCCGAAGGACCAAGCACGCTGACGCGCGCCGGTATCCACAAAAGCGACTTTCCCCCTGGCACCGAGATCACGATTACCGGTCATCCGATGAAGGATGGACGTCCGGCCGCAGCATGGATGAAGGCTACGCGTGGCGACGGCAAGGAATTCGATCCGCGAGCGGGTTTCGCGATCCGTTAGGGTGATGCGAGAGCGCACCGCTTGACGTGAACACCAGGCGCACGGGCCTCGCGGTCGCGACTGTTGTCGCTGGCCTTGGGGCCTGGGCGCTGTTAAGCGCACGCCTTGGGCGCACCGGGCCGTCCGTCGCAATCGACACCCCGGTCATTTCACTGCTCGAGGCGGCGGAGTCAGGGAATCGGGACGCGGCCTTGGCCGCGCTCAAGCGTGGCGGGGGGGCCGACACGCGGGCGCCCGACGGTACAACCGCGTTGGTCTGGGCCGCTTACAACGGCGACCGCGAGCTCGTGCAGGCACTGATCGCGGCCGGTGCCGACGTTGACGCGCGGAACGAGTTCGGCGCGTTTGCGCTCTCTGAAGCCGCGATTATCGGCGCGGCACCCGTCATGGAAGCACTGCTCGCGGGCGGCGCCGATGCGAACGCGGCGAACCCAGAGGGCGAGACGCCGCTGATGGAGGTCGCACGCACGGGTAATGTCGAAGCGGCCGCCTTGCTGCTCGACGCGGGTGCGCATGTCAACGCGATCGAGCAGTGGGGCGGTCAGTCGGCTTTGATGTGGGCGGCAGCGCAAAGCCAGCCCGCCATGATCAAGTTCTTGATCGCGAGAGGGGCCGCTGTGGATGCGCGCGGCACAGTCCGAGAATGGCAGCGCAAAATCATCAAGGAGCCGCGACCCAAAGACATGAACCAAGGCGGGTTCACGGCGCTCTTGTACGCTGCCCGAGAAGGCTGCATCGAATGCGCAAGGGCTCTCGTAGAAGGCGGCGCGGACATCGATCTTCCGGATCCGCACCGCGTGACACCGTTGAACATGGCGCTCTTAAACCTGCATTTCGATCTCGCGGCATACTTGATCGAGGCCGGCGCCGACGTCGACAAGTGGGACCTATACGGTCGGACGCCGCTGTACATGGCCGCCGACACGAGCACGCTGCCCGTTGCAGGCTTCGGCGGGATGGTCGTGCTCCCGAGCATGGACCAACATACAGCCCTCGAAATCGCACGCATGCTGCTCGATCGCGGCGCGAATCCGAACATTCAGCTGAAGCGTCGACCACCGTACCGCGACGTGCCGGCGGATCGCGTCGGCGATACGATCCTCTCGATAGGTGCGACGCCGCTTATGCGCGCGGCGCGCGCGGGCGACGTGCCGTTCGTGGAGCTGTTGCTAGGGCACGGCGCGCTCGTCGACTTGCCGAATAACGAGGGCGTGACGCCGTTCATGGCTGCCGCTGGACTCGAATTCAATTTTCGCGCGACGCGCGGCTTCAATCGTACGGAGGAAGGCGTCCTCAAGACGCTGCAGCTCCTCCTCGATGCTGGCGCCGACATCAACGCGCGCATGGTGATCGAGCCAGGGGGCTATACGGCAGCGCATCTCCTCGTCAATTACCAACGGTTGAATGACTTCAGCTACGACTACCGGGGCCGGCAGGTGCCGAGCCCGCGGGCGGTGCCACATCGGACGGCTCTCCACGGCGCGGCGGTGAACGGCTTCGATTCGATAATCGAGTTCCTCGTTGCGCATGGCGCGGACCTGTACGCAAAGGACTTCAAGGGCCGTACACCCCTCGATCTCGCGCACGGCGACATCGACGATCCCATGTTGCGGCGGGCGCCCGATCCGCACGTCGCAACCATCGAGCTATTGCGGAAACTCATGGCGGAGCGCGCAGCAGCGCGGCCGTTGAGCTCGAGCACGGCCGGGCACCGATGATTGAGACACGCTATATAAGGAGTAGAGCCCGGGCGAGGTCGCGGAGGAGCGCCATGTAGCTCTCGTCTTCGTGAAGAGGTAGCTGGAGACAGATGAATCCCAATGCGGAATTCGACATCGTCGTTTATGGCGCGAGCGGCTACACGGGCCGCCTTGTGGCCGAGCACTTGGCGCAGCGATACGGTGTAGGCGGCGAACTCAAATGGGCCATGGCCGGCCGATCGGCGGCGAAGCTCGCCGAAGGTGCGTGATGACATCGGTGCGCCCGCGGATACGCCGGTGCTGATCGCCGACGCCGCCGATCCGGCTTCGCTGCGGGACATGGTGCGCCGGGCCAAGGCCGTGCTGACCACAGTTGGGCCCTACGAGCTCTATGGGGCCAACCTGGTCGGCGCGTGCGTGGAAGCGGGGACGGACTACCTCGATCTCTGTGGCGAGCCCAACTGGATGCGCCGCATGATCGATGCGCACGAGGCGCGGGCCAAGGCCAGTGGCGCGCGAATCCTGTTCTCCTGTGGGTTCGATTCGATCCCCTCCGAGCTCGGCGTCTGGTACTGCCAGGAAACCGCGCGGAAGATTCTGGGCGGGCCCGTTCCGCGCGTGAAAGGGCGCATCCGCGCCTTCAAAGGCGGACCCTCTGGCGGCTCGCTGGCCAGCGGCAGGGCCACCATGGAATCCGTGCAGAAGGACCCGTTCCAGATGGCGGTGATGATGAGTCCCTTCGGCCTCACGCCCGGCTTCGAGGGCGCGGCGCAGCCGCCGGCAGTGGAGCCGGAGACCGACCCGGACGTCGGAGAGGTCGCGCCCTTCATGATGGCGGTGATTAACACCAAGAACGTCCACCGCTCCAACCTGCTCATGGGTCACCCTTACGGGCGCGACTTCGTCTATGACGAGATGATCGTGTTGGGCCCGGGTGGGCCCGCCGGCTTTACCGACTTGGACTCCCAGCTCAGCGCCGGCCCCAAGCCGGGCGAGGGGCCGACCAAGGAGGAGCGCGAGGCGGGTTGCTTCGACGTACTCTTCATCGGCATCGCGACGGACGGCCGGCAAGTGCGGGTCTCGATCGAGAGCAAGAAGGATCCCGGCTACGGTTCCTCGTCGAAGATGATCGCTGAGACCGCCATCTGCCTCATTCATGCGCCCGACGTTCCCGGCGGCATCTGGACGCCCGGCGCCGCGCTGCAGGGCCGGCTGCTGGATCGGCTGGAGCGACACGCGGGACTCAGGTTTTTCGCGGAAGAAGAGTGACGCTGCCGGTTCTACATACGCCCTGCCGCCGGCCATCCGTGTAGCGAGGAATTCATGCCGCAGGATCATGGATTGGAGTTGCGCTCGCTGGTGCGTGCGGTCGGAACGGTGGAGCTCTCGCTAGCGGAGGTTCCAGTCCCCGAGCCCGGCCCGGATGAAGTGTTGGTGAGGGTGGAGGCGTCTCCGATTAACCCGTCGGACTTGGGCCTTCTGATCGGTCCCGCGGACGTCTCCACGCTGAGGTCCGTCGGGACCGCCCGCCGGCCGATTCTCATCGCGGACATTCCGCCCCAAGCCCTGACGAGCGCTGGCGGCACGGTTCGACACTCCAATGCCGGTTGGCAACGAAGGGGCGGGCGTCGTAGTCAAGGCCGGCGCCTCGCCCACGGCGCGCGCCCTTGTTGGCCGCACGGTCGCGATGGCCGTGCGGGGTGGGATGTACGCGCAGTACCGATGCCTCCGCGCCACCGACGTGTTGCCGCTACCCGCGGAAATGACGCCGGCCGAGGGGGCTCGTCCTTCATCAATCCGCTAACCGCGCTCGGCATGGTCGAGACGATGCGGAGCGAAGGCCACAAGGCCCTGGTCCATACCGCGGCCGCCTCCAACCTCGGCCAGATGCTGGTGCGGCTCTGCGGGGCCGATGGCGTCCCGCTGGTGAATGTCGTCCGCGGCGCCGCTCAGGAGAAGCTGCTGCGGGACCAGGGTGCGGAGTGGGTCGTCGACTCCAGCAATCCTGGCTTCTCCGACAGGCTCACCGACGCAATAGCGGCGACCGGTGCGACCCTGGCCTTTGATGCCATCGGTGGCGGAAGACTGGCCGGCCAGATTTTGTCGGCGATGGAGGCGGCGGTCACCCGGGGGACCGGCACCTACAACCACTATGGCTCGCCCGTCTACAAGCAGGTCTACATCTACGGCCGGTTGGACATGGGCCCGACAGAGCTGGTCCGTGACTTCGGGTTCGCCTGGGGCGTCGGCGGCTGGCTGCTCACTGCGTTCCTGAACAAGATTGGACCCGAGCGCGTACGAAAGCTGCGGCAGCGTGTCGCGAACGAGCTCAAGACCACATTCGTCAGCCACTACGCTGCTGAGATCGGCTTAGCTGAGGCGCTCGACCCCAAGGTCGCAACGCTCTATGCGCGGCGCGCTACGGGTGCGAAGTACTTGATCAACCCGCAAAAGGGCCTCTCCTGAGCACGCTCGAGCGTCTATTGACGGGAGCTACGACATGGGCGAACAGGCGATCTTTACCGTTGAGCAGACGCACGGCCGAGTTTTGAGGTCGGGCAACGAGCTGATCTCTCATAGCCCCGAGGCCGGCTGGCGGTCTTTGTATGCCGCGACATTCCGCGAAGCGCCGTTGCGCGCCCGAGAGTTGGCGATTGGGCATCCGTCTCTGATCTATCACATGGCGCACCCGACGACGGTTACCCGCAGGCTCGACGGCGCGGCGCAGGAAACGGCCCTGATCGGCCCATCGCGCTTTTGCGTGACGCCCGGAGAGGCGAGCGCATATTGGCAGCACTCCGGAAACCCCGAAATCTTGCAGCTGTACTTGCGCCGCTCCGTCTACGAGCGCGCGGTAGAGGAAACGTACGGCTGCGATGCGACAGCGGTGACCATCGTGCCCCGTTTCGCAATCGTCGATCCGCTTCTCGAGCAGCTCGCGATCGCAGTCATCGGGGCGTTGCGGGACGGCAGCGACACCGATCGCCTGTACATCGAGACGATCGCGCAGCTCATCGCCGTTCATCTCGCGCGAACGCATTCGACGCGTTCGAGGCAAAAGACGCTCGGTCCCGCGGACGGCCTGTCGCAAGCGCGCATACGCCGGCTGCTCGATTACATCGAGCACCATCTCGGCGAAGATCTGAGCATGCAAGCGATGGCCGCTGAGATCGATCTGAGTCCGCTCTACCTCGCGCGCGCGTTTCGCGCGACCGTGGGCCAGTCGCCGCATCAATACGTGGTGAGCCGGCGCGTCGAGCATGCCAAGCAGCTGCTCCGTGATTCCGACTTGCCTATCGCTGAGATCGCGCTCGCGACAGGGTTCTCGTCGCAGAGCCATCTATCGAACTGGTTCCGCCGCGTTGTCGGCGTCTCGCCCGCGATCTACCGCCGGCATCACTGACGTTGTCGCACGCACACCGGACCGCGGTGCGTGGACGGCCGTGTTCGGGTCTGGAGGCGAGGTAAGGAATCTGCCGACCAGGTCGGTTTTCTGCAAGCTAAGCACTGGCCATCGGTCTTAGTCTCTCCGTAACAGCGCTCCCGGCGACGCCGGGAGGGCGATCAACGTTGTGGAGAACACGATGTCGACAGTCAAAGAAGGGGCGGCGGGACCGGCCGCCACCGCGCAGCGCACCAAACCGTTCACGTCGCAAGAGTACCTCGAGAGCTTACGCGACGGCCGCGAGATATGGATCTACGGCGAGCGCGTCAAGGACGTCACGACCCATCCCGCCTTTCGAAACACCGTGCGGATGCTCGCGCGGCTCTATGACGCCTTGCACGATCAACGCAAGGACGTGCTTTGCACGCCGACCGACACGGGCAACGGCGGTTACACGCACAAGTTCTTCAAGGCGCCGAAAAGCGTCGAGGACATGGTCGGCGCGCGCGACGCGATCGCGGAGTGGGCGCGCGTGACGTATGGCTGGATGGGCCGTTCGCCCGACTACAAAGCGGCGTTTCTCGCGACGCTCGGCGCGAACCCAGACTTCTACGAGCCGTTCAAGGACAACGCGCTGCGTTGGTACAAGAAGGTCAACGAGGAGGTCACGTTCGTCAATCATGCGATCGTCAATCCGCCCGTCGATCGCAACAAACAGCTCGAAGAAGTTCGCGACGTGTACATGCACGTCGAGAAGGAGACCGACGGCGGGCTGATCGTGAGCGGTGCGAAAGTCGTCGCGACGACGTCGACGTTGACGAACTACAACTTCATCGCGAACAACGGCCTCTTGCCGATCAAGACGAAGGACTTCGCGTTCGTCTGCATCGTGCCGACTAACTCGCCGGGCGTGAAGCTCTACTGCCGCCCGTCGTACGAGATGACGGCGACGGCGATGGGCAGTCCGTTCGACTATCCGCTGTCGAGCCGGCTCGACGAGAACGACTCGATCATCGTGTTCGACAAGGTATTCGTGCCGTACGAGAACGTGTTCGCGTACGGCGACATCGACAAGGTGAACAACTTCTTTCCCGCGCTCCGGCTTCTTGCCGCGCTTCATGTTCCATGGCTGCACGCGCCTCGCCGTGAAGCTCGACTTCATCGGCGGGCTTGCTGCTCAAGGCGGTCGACGCAACCGGAGCCAAGGATTTCCGCGGAGTCCAGGCCCAGGTCGGCGAGGTGCTCGCGTTCCGCAACCTATTTTGGGGCTTGACCGATGCGATGGCGAGGACGGTGACGCCGTGGACCTCTGGGCACGTCCTGCCGAACCTCGAGTACGGGCTCGCGTATCGCGTGATGTCGAACATCGCTTACACGCGCTTGCGCGAGATCATCGAAAACGTCCTTGCGAGCGCACTGATCTACCTGCCGTCGCACAGCAACGACTTCAAGGTGCCCGAAGTGCGCAAGTATCTCGATCCGTACGTTCGCGGGTCGAACGGCTACGGGGCCGAAGATCGCGTGAAGCTCATGAAGCTCATGTGGGACGCGGTTGGCACGGAGTTCGGGAGCCGCCACGCGCTCTACGAGCGCAACTACTTCGGCAATCACGAGAACATCAGGACGGAGGTCGTGATGATCGCGGAGATGATGGGCCAAGCGGCGAAGTACCGAGGTTTCGCGGAGCAATGCATGGCGGAGTACGACCTCGACGGCTGGACGGTGCCGGACCTAATCAACCCGGACGACGTGAGCGTCGTCATGAAGAAGAGGCGCGAGGGGCCTGACGGGGCGCCGTCTCGCGAGCGATGGTCGAAGCCTCCGCAAGCCCGCAGACCATGACCGCCGAACCGCCTCGCTCCCCGCACAGCGACGCACCACTGACGCCGGCGCTGTTCCGCAAGGTCATGGGCCGCTTCGCAACGGGCGTCACAATCGTCACGACAAGAGTCGACGATGAGGTATTCGGGATGACCGCGAATGCTTTTTTGGCGGGCTCGCTGTCGCCGCCGCTGTGCGCGATATCGATCGCTCGCGCCGCGAAGATGCATTTGCATCTCGAGGCGGCCGGTTGCTTCGGAATCTCGTTTTTGAGCGAGGAGCAGGTGCATCTGTCGCAGCATTTCGCAGGCCGGAAGGCCGTCGGCGTCGAGCCGACCTTTCGGCGTTTGGGCGGAATTCCAGTCCTCAACGGCGGGGTCGGTGCTGTCGCAGCGGAGATCGCGGATACGGCGAATTGCGGCGACCATACGCTGTTCATCGGGCGCATCACGGCGCTCGAGGCCGCGGAGCATCGTCCGCTTCTCTTCTACTCCGGGCGCTACGCGACGCTCGATCGTGAGCAGCGGTTCGAAGATCTGGGGCGACAGTCTTTCTGGTGATTCGGGAGGCGAAGATGAGTGCGCGAGGCGACAGCTCCGCTTGGGATACCGATTACGAATGGAAGGCAGTGGCGCTGCTCGGCGTCGGCTTCGGCCTCGTGGGCCTCGATCGTTGGATCATCGCGCCGCTGTTTCCTTTCATCGCGCGCGACCTCGGCTTGGCGGAGGGCGAGATCGGGCGCCTTGCGGGCATCCTCGGTGTGCTCTGGGGCGTGTTCGCGATCTTCTCGGGGCGGCTGTCCGACAGGATCGGGCATCGCAAGGTATTGGTTCCAGCGATCTTGCTGTTCTCGGTCATGTCGGGACTGTCGGGCGTTGTGCAGGGCTTGACCGCGCTCGTCTTGATTCGCGCCTTGATGGGTGCGATGGAGGGCACGTACTGCCCGACGAGTTTCACCGCTACCGCGGCTGCATCGAAGCCGCAACGCCGTGGCTTCAATCAGGGCCTTCAGCAGAGCGGCTTTGCGTTGCTCGGCCTGGCACTTGGCCCGCTGATAGCAACTCAGCTGCTCAACGTCGTTCCGTCCTGGCGCTGGGTGTTCTGGATCGTCGCAGTGCCGGGATTCATCGTGGGCGTGCTCTTGTTTCTCGTACTTCGGGAGCCGAAAGACACACAGGCAGGAAAGATGATCGGCGCCACGCAGTCGAGCGGGGAATGGATCGCAGTTCTCAAGTCCTCGAACGTTGTCGTGTGCATGATCGCGCTGCTGTGCGCGATGTCGTGCGTGTTCGTGCTGAGCGCGATGGTGCCGGTTTATCTCGTCAATGTGATGCAGCTCACACCCGCGAAGATGGGCGTCGTGACGTCCGCGATCGGGTTCGGTGGCTTCTTCGGCCAGTTCGGCTGGCCCGGCCTTTCGGATCGATTCGGCCGCAAGCCCCTCGCGATCCTGGGCTTCGTCGGCGCGACCGCGTCCGTGTTCTGGTTCGCGAACACGGGCGCTTCCGTCATGTCGTTGTTCGTGGCTTTGTTCGTCTGCTCGTTCTTCTGCCTAGGGAATATCGCGCTGATCACGGGCCCGATCGCGACGGAGTCGGCGCCGCCCGGTCAAATCTCCTCGTCGATAGGCCTCGTCGTCGGTGCCGGTGAGATCTTCGGCGGCGGCATCGCGCCGTACATCGCGGGCGGAGTCGCCGATGCCTTCGGGCTGCCCAGCGTTCTTAACGTCGCCTTGTTTGGCGTCGCGCTGGGGATCGCAGTGTGCTTCATGCTGCGCGAAACGGCGCCAAGCAAAGCCCTCGCGCGCTCGTGACATTTTGCCGATACCGAAGGACGGGCTAAGAAGACGCGTTGTGCACGGAGCGCCGCTCATTCGGGTAATCACACCATGAAATGGCGGCGCCGGTGGTGTATCAGAGCCTCCACCGGCGCCCATTCAATTACTTCGACGAAATGCCCTTCGCCGCGCTTTTGATGAGGTCAGCGACAGCCTGCGGCTGTGAGACATACACCGCGTGGCTGCCCTTCACCTCGACCACGCGGGAACCCGCGCGCTTCGACATGGCACGCTGAGCAGGGGGAGGGATCATTCGATCGTCGGTGGCAACGAGGTACCAGCTCGGCTTGCTCTGCCAGGCGGGCTGAGTCACCGCACCCTCGAGGGCCGCAATGCCCCACGGGACCTGCGAGCTCGCCATGAACTCCGCCTTCTCTGGCGCCACGTCGGCCGCGAAGCTCGCCGCAAACTTGGCTTTGTCGAGCGCCAGGAATCCATCCCGCGGCGGCAGAATCGGCGGAACCGGCGCGCCCGGCGGCGGATCCTTGATCAACGCAGCGACGGATTCACCGCGATCGGGGGCAAACGCTGCGATGTAGACCAGGCCTGCGACCTTTGGGTCGTTGCCAGCTTCGGTGACTACAACCCCACCGTATGAATGCCCCACGAGGACAACGGGACCATTCTGCTCGGCGATGACGCGCTTGGTCACGGCGACGTCGTCGGCAAGCGTGGTCGTCGGATTTTGCACGACGCTGACGCGGTAGCCGTCGTTCTTCAAGATGCGGTAGACGTCTTCCCAACCCGAACCGTCGACGAATCCGCCGTGGACCAGAACAATCGCTGCAGAAGCGGAATTTGCGTTGGTAGGCATGCCAATCTCCAGGTGTTTGAGGTTTGCTTAGTCTCTAGAGCCGACGCCATCCGTCCGAGCCCATGTGTGACTTTGTACGCCTGTTAGCTTTAGACTTTAAGTGCAAAGTTATTCACGACTAATGATGAATACTCAATAATGGAAGTCAGTACCAAAGCAGCTGCGCGCGTTTCGACTCGTCGCGCAATTTCGCAACTTCACGCGCGCCGCCGAAGCGCTGTTCATCACGCCATCGGGGTTGAGCGTACTGATCAAGGAGCTCGAAGGTCGGGTCGGGTTCCGACTGTTCGAGCGCACCACTCGCCACGTGGAGCTGACGCCTCAGGGAAGAGATCTGCTCGGCGTCATTCAGCAAGAGCCTGGAAGAGTTGGATACCGCGATCGCGAACATCCGGCGCAGCGCAAAGGGCGGTCAACAGCAGATATCGCTCGGCACGACACCACTCGTGGCTGCCAACATTCTGGCGCCCGCAATGCGTGAGTTTCGAAAGCACCGGGCCGACGTCCGCATTCAGCTGTTCGATGCCGATTTGCCAACGCTGATCAAGATGGTCGAGGCGAATAGGCTCGACATGAGCCTGGGCATCTTCAAGGCGATGCCGGGCGTGCGCCGCGAGCCGTTTTTTCGCTTCTCTCTGATGTTGATCCGGGCCGCCGACGGCGCGGTGGCGCCTCGCGCGAGCACGAGGTGGTCAGCGCTCGACGGAGAGAGGGTGATCGCGCTTTCGTCGGAGCACCCTCATCAGCAATTGATCGATAAGCACCTCGCGCAGGCCGGTGCGAAGCTGCAGGTCGGATCCGTCGTGAACCTGCTCGACACGCAGATCGCTCTCGTCGAAGCAGAGGAGGGTATCGCCATCATTCCCTCGTTCGGGGTGCCGGCCTGCCGGAACCGGAGGGTGGTGATGACTCAATTGAAATCCAGTGGTGCGCTTCGACTTCCACCTGATCAGCAATCGAAGCAGAGATCTGCCGCCGGGAGCGGATGAGTTCGCTTCTTTCCTCAAGAGCCACATCGCTACATGGGCGGGGCGCGCCGGAGTGCTCTGAGCACTCCGGAGGCGCGCGCATTAACGGCTCGACCTGAATCCGACTCGCGCGTGACTACCATCGCAGAACGGCTTCGTGTTGCTCGCGCCGCAGCGGCATAGTTTCGCCTGATTGACTCGTGCGACGCATCGGCCCGTGCCGCTGGTGATCTCGAGGTTGCCGCGCACGCGCAGGGGTCCGTCGACCTCGGGGTCGATCGCGAGCTCGCCGTCGCGGGTTGGAAGCATGTCGATAATGCCGGTCGGCGGCTCTCCGCTCGCGTCGAACTTCACAACGTGGTGCGAACCGTCGCAATAGGGCTTGTTCTTCGACGCACCACAGCGGCACAGCGTCGCGCGGAATCCCACCTGCTCGCCGTCGAGACGCATGTCCGCACGCACGGCATAGGGGCCCGCCTCACGGACCGCGATCAGGTTCACAAGCGGTGCGGCTTCGTCGGGCCCACCGTCCTTGCGCCGGTAGCGGATCGCGCCCGATGGGCACACGTGCGCGATCTCCGCGAGTCGCCCGACGTCCATTGCGTCGGGATTGATCCACGGGCCTACGACGTTCGCGAGGAATACATTCGGACCCCACGTCACGCAAAAGCGCGCGTGGATGCACTTCTTGCCCTCGTAGAGCAGCGTGAGCTTCTCGCCCTCGATCTCATCGACGCCGTCGACGACGACGGGCACCGGCGGCTTGCCGTTCGCGCGCGGCGTCGAGGTGCGTGGCGGGACGGATCCCGACGCGGGAACCGAATTGAAGGTACCCCTACAAAGTACCCCGGTCTAGGGCTGGCTGTCTTGGGACACCGTTGGCCGAAGCGGTCGAGGTATTTGCGCAGAATCAGTGAGTTAAACGCGCAACTTGGACATCCTTGGACATCGCCGGACGGGCGCCTGGCGTCCCCGACAGGAATCGAACCTGTATCTGGGTCTTAGGAGGACCCCATTCTATCCGTTGAACTACGGGGACGCGTGGGCCGCCGATTATACGGCAGCGCCGACGGGCGATCGGCCGGAACGAGGCTGAAGTCGGCGCCCGTGTCGTGACGAGCCCCGCGAAGCCGTTACGAACCCGGCCCTTCTCCCCAGCCGGACGCGGCCTGGCCGTTGCCGCGGAAGAACGCGTGGATCTGACGGATCAGCCCGTCCTGCACCTTGAATACCTCGAACACGACCGAGCCGTTGTTGCTCGGGTACTCGGGCGGCGTCATGAAGTTGCCGATCGCGAACACGACGCCGCGCTCCACGTCGGCGATGTAGAAGCGTCGATTTTCGACGTTCCACTTCACGGACGGCGTCTGGAACTCGCCGCCGCAGCTACCGGCCGAGCGCTCCGTGTTCACGGTGAATACGCCGAGCTCGATCCGCTGGCACTCGGGATGCCACGGCACGTCGTGGTAATCGATCTTGTGCGACACCGCGTCGAAATATTTGTTCGCGACGTCGAAGAGCTGCTGGCGAGAGACGCGCTCGGGCGGCGGCAGCCACTCGTCGAAGATTCGATCCGGCAAGCTCAGCGACGACGGGTTCGCGCCAAAGCCGCCCTGCGGCGGCTCGTACGACACCTCTTCGATCTCGGTGATGCGCTGCAGCTCGACGCGCAGTCGCACGACGTAGAACCACGAATGCTCCGGCGTCGCATCGCCCGCAGGGCGTGCCGCGCCGCGCGCCGGCCGATTGGTCGTCGTCACGATGCCGTAGAACACCGCAGCGCCGCTGAGCGGATCGACGAACGCCTGGCGATACGGCAACCGGCGGCCCAAGCCCCAGACCTGGCCTTTGCCGAGCGCGACCACTTGGCCGTTGCTCGTCACGCGTACGGTCGGCGCGACCGCGAGCCGCGCGAGATTGTCGTCGGTAATCGCTTCGGTGTACTCGGTCAGGAAGGCGAGCAAGCAATGCCGATCGCAGTCGCCGGCTCGCTTCGGCTGCGCCGACGCCGTCGCGGCGGCGAGCAGCGCGAGCAGAGCGGGGAGCGAGAATCGAAGCCGCATGCTGTTCCTTTAGGCCGCGGCGTCGCGGCGAGCGTTACTGGAAGTCGTCGATCAACTTCATGTCGATCGTCGTGCCATTCGGATTGTCCGTCAAAACAATCCCATAGAGGCCGGCATCTTTCAGCGTGATCGGCGTCGGACCCGAGACGATCGTTTGCGTACCTTGGACCCGTACCACGACGTCGAAATCGCCGGCCCATTGTTTCACCGGAAGGACGGAGCCGAGCGTGACCTGCGGATACGGATCGGTTCCGTAATACGGATCGAGCGCGGGATAGATGTTCGGATCGGTGCCGGACGGAAGAACCAGCAGGTCACAGAGCCCGCATGACGCGGCCGCGTCGTAGAAATTGAGATTCGCCTGACTCTTCACCCGGCGCCGATCGTCCTGCGGATTGTTTACGAACACCTCGCCCGTCGCGCCCACGACGAACAGCGTGTACGACGCACCGGACGCCGGGCTCAGCGTGCCGGTGAACTCGAGCACGCCGGGATTACCGGCCGGCGTTACGTTGACGGGCAGGTCCGTGCCTGGAGCGAGCGGCAAGTACGGCGTCGGTGTCGCGAACACGGTGCCCGGGAAGAGCGGCGGCGTGAATTGGTTGTTGAACGCGACGTCGCGGGGCTGCTGATCGGTCGCGCCGTTGATCACGCGAATGGCGGCCGGCGAGCTCGGATCGACCAGCACCGCGGAGGTGTCGTTCATCACGGTCAGGGTGAAGTGCTGACCCCCCTCGCCGGAGTCAGGCGTGAGCGCAAACGTAATGGCGGCGCCCGCGGACAGCGTGAACGCCGACGACATGTACAGCACGTTCGCCGGGTTGGCATGCTCGGTAGCCGTCAGCACGTAGTCCCCGGCGGCGACGTTGCGTGACGGCAGCGCGCCCTCGAAGGCGACGCTGCCCCACGGCGCCGCGCCCAAGATGTCCGTGCCCGGCGCCTCGAGGTAGAGGTCGAGGGGCTGCACGCCTTCGGCGACATGGATCGCCTGCACCTGCACGTCCGTTGCGGAGAGCGGGATCGGGTTCGACTCGAGAACCGTATGGAGCACGTTGCCGCCCTTCTCGTAGAGCACGAACGTGTACCAGGTGCCGGCCGCGATTTGCCTCGAGAACTGCTCGACTTGGACGTCCGTCTGCGTCTGCAGATCGCCGTAGGTCACGTGAAAGTTGTAGGTATCCTCGTTCCACGTGGTTTGGTCGCCCCCGAGGAAATCGAGCTGTAACGGGCTCGGGTCGCGCGGGCCGCGGTGGAACGCGAGCGCGGGGTAATGCGCGGTCGCGTTCAAGACCCGGACGACCGTACTGTCGGGATTCTTCCGTCCGCTGTCACAGCCGCTCGAGGCGAGCGCGAGCGCGAGGAGCCCGAAAGGCCAGTAGCTACTCAATTTCATCAAGAGGGGCTGTGTAGGGACTCGAGCGGGACGCACATGTTACCGTCTCCCCGGTACCGAGAGAAATCTGCAGGCGCCGCGCCGCGAAACCTGATTACAATTCCCGCCCCTTCGCCGGCATCCCTGAGATCGAGATGAGCGTGAGCGGCCGCGTTCTTGGGCTCGTGGTCGCGCTCGCGCTGGTAGCTCGCCCCGCCGCTGCGCAGCTCGCCGAGCCGATGCAGATCCGCAATCTCAATCCGCTCGTCGCGATCTTCGGTTTACCGGCGTGGGACACCGTCGCGCCCGGCAACCGCTTCTCGGCGAGCCTCGAGCTCGCGAATCACTACGAATTCTCCAAGGCCGACGGCGATTTTCTGGGCCTCGACGGCGAGACCGCCCGCACTACGCTCGCGTTCTCGCACGGCTTCCCCGCGGGCTGGCAGGTCGGCGTCGAGTTGCCGCTGTTTCACCTCGGCGGCGGCGTGCTCGACAACGCGATCGACGCGCTGGCACTCGGCTTTCGATTTGCCCGACGAGGGCCGAAATCTGCGGCCGCAAAACCAACTGAGTTTCCTGCTCCGCCATTCGGGCCGTCGCGTTCTATCAGCTGAGCGACCCGCAGAGCGGCCTCGGCGATCTGCAGGTCAAGGGCGCGCGCGCGTTCGGCCGGGACCGCGGCTTCGTGCTCGAGGCGGGCGTGAAGCTTGCAACCGGCGACGAGGAGATGCTCGCGGGCAGCGGTTCGACGGACGAATGGCTCACGTTGCTTCGCAGCCGTCCATTGCCGCAAAGGCGCCATTCCGCGGGCTACTACTGGGGCGTCGGCTTGATGCACGTCGGCCGATCCCGAAATCATCGACTTTCGATCCAAGAGCTGGGTGTACACGGGGATCCTGGGCGGCAGCTGGCAGCGCTGGCCGCGCTTCGGCCTCAAGGCGCAGGTCGACGTCCATACGCCGTTCTACGACTCGCCGCTCGAGGAGATCGGCGATACGGCGCTCGAGGCGACGTTCGGCGCCTGGATGCAGCGGCACAAAAACGCGCAGCTCGAGTTCGCAATCGTCGAGGATCTGCGCGTGCGGACGGCGCCCGACGTCGTGCTCAAGATCGCGGCCCACTGGTCGTGGTGAGCACGCGCGCGTCGACTCGGTGGCGGGCGGGGGTGGTGCTCGCGCTCGGCGCGTGGCTCGCCGCCGGCTGCGAGGGAGACTCGCCGCCGTCCGTGCCGGCCGCGCGCCCCAGCGCCGAGACGCCCGACCGTAGCGCTTCGCCCGAGCGCACTGAAACGGCCCCGCGGACGGCGGGCTTCGACGTCGGCGAGGTCAAGAACGGCCGCCGAGTACCTGCGCGAGCCGGAGTTCGCCGCCGCGGACCTGCAGCGGGGGCAGCTGCTGTCGCTCGCGTGCGCGGCCTGCCACTCGTTCGGCGCCGGAGAGAAGACGATCGTGGGGCCGAACCTGCACGGCGTGTTCGGCCGCGCGGCGGGCGCCGTCGAGGGCTTCGACTACTCGCCTGGGCTGCGCTCGTCCGGCCTCGTCTGGACGCCGCGCGCGCTCGACGCGTGGCTCGCGGACCCGGCGAGCTTCGTCGCCGGCACGAAGATGACTTTCACGGGCTACCGGTCGGCCGAGGATCGGCGCGACCTGATCGCCTACTTGCTGCACGCGACCCAGTGACGGCGACGTCGAGCCGCCGGCTCGCGGACGCGGTCGCCGGGCATGGTGCCGGCGGCGCCCGGCGCAAGTGGTCCAAACATTGCAAAATGAATCGCGGTCGTCGAATAGCTTTACGATCCGCTCGGCCGAGATGACGCTCGACCGAGGGAAGCCGAGCCGGCACCGACGGGGCCTGCTTCTTGCATTCATGTCGGCGCGGCCCAGGGGATTTTGACTTTGCATAGCCGATTCACGGATAGAACGTCCGAACGGGCCGGAAGCGACGCCTTGCACGGCGAGCGCCGGGGCAGCGTCGATCGACGACGGACGACACTCAGGACCTTCCTACAGAGCGGCTTCACGCCTCGGCGCCGGGGCGCTCGACGCGCGGACGAGCGGCACATGCCGACGGATTGGCACGAGCCGTACTTGCTCGCGCTCGCCGTCACGATCTTGCTGCTCAACGTCGTCGACGCATTCCTCACCCTGACGCTGCTCACGACCGGTGCGAGCGAGGCGAACCCGTTCGTGGCCTTCATCCTCAACACCCACCCCCGGCTCTTCGCGCTCACCAAAATGGGGCTTACAGGGGGAGGGGTGGTGATCCTCGTGGCCGTCGCGCGCATTCGGTTGTTCAACGTGATGCGCGTCGGCAGTCTGCTGCACGCCGTGCTGGCCGGCTATCTCACCCTGATCGCATACGAGTGGTGGTTGCTGCACGCGGTCTTGTGAACTCGCGCGTTTGAACTTAATTCCTGTTTGGCTACACTAGCCGGCCTTCGGCTTTAGTGTTGGCCATTCCGTTCGGCCAATCTCTCCCCGGCCGGCGCCCATGAGCACCGTATTCAAGGACCAGTACGATTCGACGCCCTTGCAGGGAGCCAACGCGACCTACGTCGAATGGCTCTACGAGCAATATCTCGCCGAACCGGGCAGCGTGTCCGCCGAATGGCGCCGGTACTTCAGCTCGCTCGGCGCGAAGGGCGCCGACATCCCGCATAGCCCGATCGTTCAAGCCCTAGGCCGGCGGCTGCAAAACGGCGGCCCAGGCGGCGCGCCGGCAACCCAGCCGCGCACCGACGCGGCCGCGAGCGAGAAGCAGGCATCCGTGTCGCGGCTGATCCAGGTCTATAGCCTGCGCGGCCATCAGATCGCCGATCTCGACCCGCTCGGGCTATGGGACCGGCCCGTGCCCACGGTGCTGTCGTTCGACTTCCTCGGCCTCGACGACTCGGACCTGTCGCGCGAGTTCTACACCGGCGGTCTCGGCGGCACCGGCCAGCAGCGGATGAAGCTGCAAGATATCCTCGCGCTGCTGAAGCAGATCTACTGCGGCAAGCTCGCGGCCGAGTTCGCGCACATCTCGCGCGCTCGCGAGCGCCTCTGGCTCCGTGAGCAGTTCGAGGCGTGCCGCGTGCATTGGCAGTTCGCGGCCGCCGAGCAGGCGACGATCTTGGACAGCCTCACGCGCGCGGAAGGCATCGAGCGGTACTTGAACACGCGCTTCGTCGGCCAGAAGCGTTTCTCGCTCGAGGGCAGCGAGACGCTGATCCCGATGCTCGACGACCTCATTCAGAGGGCGGGCGAGCAGGGCGTGCAGGAAATCGTGATCGGCATGGCGCACCGCGGCCGGCTCAACGTGCTCGTCAACGTGCTCGGCAAGTCCCCGAAAGATCTGTTCTCCGAGTTCGAGGGCGCTTACGACCTCGCGCGGCTCAAGGGCTCGGGCGACGTGAAGTATCACAAAGGCTACTCGGCGGACGTGCGCACGCCCGACGGCAACGTGCACGTCGCGCTCGCGTTCAACCCGTCGCACCTCGAGATCGTGAATCCGGTCGTCGAGGGCTCGGTGCGCGCGCGCCAAGACCGGCGCGGCGATTCGCTCGGCGAGAAGGTGCTGCCCGTGCTGATCCACGGCGACGCGGCATTCGCGGGCCAAGGCGTCGTCGCGGAGACGTTCCAGCTCTCGCAGACGCGCGCGTTCTACACGGGCGGCACCGTGCACCTCGTGATCAACAATCAGATCGGCTTCACGACGAGCGATCCGCGCGACAGCCGCTCGACGACGTACTGCTCCGACGTCGCGAAGATGGTCGAGGCGCCCGTGTTCCACGTGAACGGCGACGATCCGGAAGCCGCGATCGCTGCGATCAGGCTCGCGTTGCGCTACCGGCAGGTGTTCCACAAGGACGTCGTGATCGACCTCGTCGCCTACCGGCGCCTCGGTCACAACGAGGCCGACGAGCCGGCCGCGACGCAGCCCGTGATGTACAGCGCGATCCGCGAGCATCCGAGCGTGCGCACGCTCTACGGCCGCAAGCTCGCCGAAGCCGGCGTCGTCACGCCGGACGCGATCGAGCAGCTCGCGGAGGGCTACCGCAACGCGCTCGACGAGGGCCGCAATCCGAATCAGGCCGCGCTCGGCATGATCGGCAACCAGTACACCGTCGACTGGAGCCGCTATACGCAGGCCGCGCTCGTCGACTCGGTCGCGACGGGGCTTCCCGAGGCGGAGATCCGCAGGCTCGCCGGGTCTCGCGAACACCGTGCCGGCGGATTTGAAGTTGCATCCGCGCGTGCAGCGCGTCGTCGACGACCGGCGCAAGATGGCGGCCGGCGAGATCGGCTGCGACTGGGGCTTCGCCGAGACGCTCGCTTACGCGTCGCTGCTGTCCGCCAACTTCAACGTGCGGCTGATCGGCCAGGACACCCGGCGCGGTACGTTCTTCCATCGGCACGCGGCGCTGATCGATCAGACGACCGGCGAGGCGTACGTGCCGCTCGCGCACGTCGGCGCGGATCCACATGCGCTCATGCTCAGCGATTCGCTGCTGTCGGAAGAGGCCGTGCTCGGCTTCGAGTACGGCTACAGCACCACGTCGCCCGACTCGCTCGTGATCTGGGAGGCGCAGTTCGGCGACTTCGTGAACGGCGCGCAGGTCGTGATCGACCAGTTCATCAGCTCCGGCGAGGCGAAGTGGGGGCGGCTCTGCGGGCTCACGATGTTCTTGCCGCACGGCTACGAGGGCCAAGGGCCCGAGCATTCGTCGGCGCGTCTCGAGCGCTTCCTCCAGCTCTGCGCCGAGCACAACATGCAGGTCGTCGTGCCGTCGACGCCCGCGCAGATGTTCCACATGCTGCGCCGGCAGATGCTGCGTCAGGCGCGCAAGCCGCTCGTCGTTCTCACGCCGAAGAGCTTGCTGCGCCACAAGCTGTCCGTCTCGACGCTCGCGGACTTCGCGAACGGCCGCTTCATGCCGATGATCGAGGATCCCGAGACGCCGTCCGACGAATCGGTGACTCGCGTCGTTTTCTGCAGCGGCAAGGTCTACTTCGATCTCGCCGAGTATCGGCGCGCCGAGAACGTGGCCGGCGTCGCGATCGTGCGCGATCGAGGAGCTGTATCCGTTCCCGGTCGACGAGTACGCAAGGATCATCGGGCGCTACCGGAACGCGAAAGAGATCGTGTGGTGCCAGGAAGAGCCGCAGAATCAGGGGGCGTGGTATCAGATCCGCCATCGCCTCCAGGAGCCGCTGTCGGCCCAGCAGCAGCTGTTCTACGCGGGCCGGCCGGGCGCGGCCGCGCCGGCCTCGGGCATCCATGCATTGCACGTGCGTCAGCAGCAAGCGCTCGTCGCGGCCGCGCTAGCGTCGTCGAGCCGCGAGCGCGCGGCATTGTCGACGGTAGGCAAGCGCGCCTAGAGTCGACACCGAGGGCAGCAAGGGGTAGTCGTCCGTGAGCATCGAGGTCAAAGTTCCGCAGCTGCCCGAATCCGTCGCCGATGCGACGCTCGTCGCGTGGCACAAGAAGGCGGGCGACTCGGTCCGCCGCGAAGAGAACCTCGTCGACCTCGAGACCGACAAGGTCGTGCTCGAGGTGCCGGCTCCCGCCGACGGTGTGCTGAAGCAAATCGTCGCGGCCGATGGCGCCGTGGTGACGAGCGGTCAGGTGCTCGCGCTGCTCGAGCCCGGCGAGGTCGCGGCGGCGACGCCCGCCGCGGCGCCCAAGCCCGCCGCCGCTAAGCCCGCACCGGTGCCGGCGAGCGCGCCCGCCGCGAGGTCGGCTACTTCTCAATTGTCCGCGACGCCGAAGCCCGCTCCGAGCGTCGCGGCCGCGCCCGCCGCACCGGGCACCACGATCGAGGCGTTGGCCGCTCGCTCCGGGACGCAGAACCGCATGGGTCCCGCGGTCCGCAAGCTCGTCGAGGAGCACGATCTGGACGCGGGTTCGATCGCGGGCTCTGGGCGCGAAGGCCGGATCACGAAGGGCGACGTTCTGAACTACATCGCCGACCATCAAGCGACGACCGTCGGCTTCGATCAAGAGGTGCGTAAGGCCGGGATCACGGAGCCGCTGGTGCACCCGGGCTCGGGCGGCGGCCTCGCGCGCGCCGAGCAGCGCGTCGCGATGACGCGCCTGCGCGCGCGTATCGCCGAGCGGCTCGTGCAGGCGCAGCAGACGGCCGCGATGCTCACGACGTTCAACGAGTGCGACATGACGTCCGTCATCGCGCTGCGGCGGCGCTACCAGGAGTCGTTCACCGCGCGCCACGGCATCAAGCTCGGCTTCATGTCGTTCTTCGTGAAGGCGTGCATCGAGGCGCTGCGCCAGTTCCCGACCCTCAACGCGTCGGTCGACGGCACCGACATCATCTATCACGAGTTCTTCGACATCGGCGTCGCGGTGTCGACCGACCGCGGGCTGATCGTGCCCGTGCTCCGCAACGCGGAGTCGCTGGGCTTGGGCCAGATCGAGCATGCGATCCGCGACTACGGCGAGCGCGCGCGTAGCGGCGCCCTGCAGATGGAGGAGCTGACGGGCGGCACGTTCACGATCACCAACGGCGGCATCTTCGGATCGCTGATGTCGACGCCGATCCTGAACCCGCCGCAGAGCGGCATCCTCGGCATGCACAAGATCCAGGAGCGCCCGGTCGTGGTCGACGGCAAGATCGAGGCGCGGCCGATGATGTATCTCGCGCTGACCTACGATCACCGCATCGTCGACGGGCGCGAGGCCGTGCAGTTCCTCGTCGCCGTGAAGGACCACATCGAAGATCCCGCGCGGCTCTTGCTTCAGATCTAATCATCCTCATCTTTCCACGTTGCCATGAATGAAAAGCACTACGACGTCGCCGTGATCGGCGGCGGCCCGGCCGGTTACCCCGCCGCGATTCGCGCCGCGCAACTCGGGCTCTCCGCCGTCTGCATCGACGATTGGAAGAACGAGGACGGCGTGCGCTTGTTCGGCGGCACGTGCCTGAACGTCGGCTGCATTCCTTCGAAGGCGCTGCTCGAATCCTCGGAGCTCTATCACCGCGCCGAGACGGAATTCGCGGTGCACGGCATCAAGGTCGGAGGGCTCGGGCTCGACCTCGCCGCGATGCAGAACCGTAAGAACGACGTCGTGAAACAGCTCACCCTCGGGATCGAGGCGCTGTTCAAGGCGGCGGGCGTGACCGCGATCAAGGGCCGCGGCCGGCTGCTGGCCGGCAACAAGGTCGAGGTGAAGACCGACGCGGGCGTGGAGACGATCTCCGCGACGCACGTCGTGCTCGCGACGGGCTCCGTGCCGGTCGAGCTCCCGATCGCGAAGTTCGACGGCAAGCGGATCGTCGATTCGACCGGCGCGCTCGCATTCCGGTCGGTGCCGAAGCGGCTCGGCGTGATCGGCGCGGGCGTGATCGGCCTCGAGCTCGGCAGCGTCTGGGGCCGGCTCGGCTCCGAGGTCGTGATCCTCGAGGCGCTCGACACCTTCTTATATATGGTGGATCAGCAGATCGCGAAGGAAGCGCTGCGACATCTCAAGAAGCAAGGGCTCGACATCCGGCTCGGCGCGAAGGTCACGGGCGCGACCGTGCAGGGCGACGTCGTCAAAGTCGGCTACGAGAGCGGCGGAGCGGCGCAGACGCTCGAGTGCGACGCGCTCGTCGTCGCGGTCGGCCGCAGGCCCTACACGACGGCTGCGTTCGCTCCGGACGTGCCGCTGCAGCTCGACAAGCGCGGCTTCGTCGAGGTCGACGCGCACTGCCGCACGTCGGTGCCGAACGTCTGGGCGGTCGGCGACGTCGTACGCGGCCCGATGCTCGCGCACAAGGGCATGGAAGAGGGCGTGATGGTCGCGGAGCTCATCGCGGGCCACGTCTCCGAGATGAACTACAAGACGGTTCCGTCGGTGATCTACACGGCGCCCGAGATCGCGTGGGTCGGGCAGACGGAGGCGGAGGTCCAGAAGACCGGCCGGCCGTACAAGGTCGGCACGTTCTCGTTCGCGGCGAACGGCCGCGCGAAGGGCATGCAGCAGGCGATCGGCCTCGTGAAGCTGATCGCCGACCAGGAGCACGACGATATTCTCGGCGTGCACATCGTCGGCCCCGTCGCCGGCGAGCTGATCGCGGAGGCCGTGCTCGCGATGGAGTTCCAGGCGTCGGCCGAGGATCTGCAGCGGACCATCCACGCGCACCCGACGCTTTCCGAAGCGCTGCACGAAGCCGCGCTCGCGGCTGACAAGCGCGCGATTCACGCCATCAATCGCTAATGGGGACATTCCTGATTTTCGCCGGATAACTGAAGCCGGCTCGCGCCACGACGGCGCGGCGAAATCAGGAATGTCCCCATTAACTCATCGAGCTAACGTTCTCGCGCATCAGCCGTTATGATAGGCCGCGGTGGCGTGGGGCCACCGTCGGAGTCAGTGGGTTTCAGGGAGCTTCCGGACGACCTCGAGCAGAGGCCGCCCGGTTCGCATTCGTCGATGCGACGAGGAGCGCAGCGACATGGCGGCAGAGAGCGTGCGCATCCTCGGAATCGATCCTGGCTCGCAGATCACGGGCTTCGGGATCGTCGAGGCCACCGGCAACCGCACGACCGCAGTGGAGTGGGGCAGCATCCGGACCGAGGGCGAGCACAGCGAGCGGCTGCGTGAGATCTTCCATAGGCTCGGCCGGATCGTGCGCGAGCTGAAGCCCGTCGAGATCGCGATCGAGCGCGTGTTCCTGCACCGGAATGCCGACAGCGCGCTGAAGCTCGGCCAGGCACGCGCGGCCGCGATCTGCGCGACGTTCGAATCCGACGCGCCGATCTACGAGTACAGCGCCCGCCACATCAAACAGGCCGTCGTCGGCCGCGGCGGGGCGGAGAAGCAGCAAGTGCAGCGCATGGTGCAGATGATCCTTGGCGTGAGCGGCGAGATTCAACCCGACGCGGCGGACGCGCTCGCGGCGGCGATCTGTCGCGCGAACGAGCGCAGCACGCGCGACTGGCTGCGTGCCGCGGTGAAGATATGAGCGGGCGCGCGGCGTGATCGGCAGCCTGCGCGGAACCCTCGTCAGCAAACGCCCGCCGTGGCTGACGCTCGACGTCGGCGGCGTCGGCTACGAGCTCGAAGCGCCGATGTCGACGTTCTATCGTCTGCCCGACACGGGCCGCGAGCTCATGCTCGTGACGCACTTCGTCGTGCGCGAGGACGCGCATGCGCTCTACGGTTTCTTCACCGAGGCCGAGCGCGCGCTGTTTCGGAGCCTGCTCAAGATCTCGGGCGTTGGGCCGCGCATCGCGCTCGGCGTGCTCTCCGGCATGACGGTCGAGGGGTTCTACCAGTGCATCCGCGACCAGAACGTCGCGAGCCTCGTGAAGGTCCCGGGCGTGGGCCAGAAGATCGCGGAGCTGCTGCTCCTGAAGATGAAGGACCGCTTGCCCGAATCGCTCGCGACCGAGCGAGCCGCGATCCCGGCCCGATCGCAGGCCGAAGGCGAGGCGAGCGGCGCGTTGGTCGCCCTCGGCTACAAGCCCAGCGAGGTGATCAAGATGCTCAGGGACCTCGACGGCGTGAAGCTCACGACCGAGGAGATGATCCGGGAGGCCCTGCGGCGCGTGCATCGAGTGGCCGAACGATGAGCGGGGTGTCGCGCGCGCATGGCTGAAGAGCTTCGGGTCATCACGCCGGTCGCGAACAGGGACGACGAAGCGTTCGACCGGGCCGTGCGGCCGCGCCGGCTCGCCGAGTACATCGGTCAGCCCCGCGTGAAGGCGCAGATGGAGATCTTCATCGCGGCCGCGCGCCAGCGCCACGAGGCACTCGACCACACGCTGCTGTTCGGCCCGCCGGGCCTCGGCAAGACGACGCTCGCGCACATCATCGCGAACGAGCTCGGCGTGAATTTGCAGCAGACGTCCGGCCCCGTGCTCGAGCGGCCGGGAGATCTCGCGGCGCTGCTCACGAACCTCGAAGCGAACGACGTGCTGTTCGTCGACGAGATCCACCGCTTGAGCCCCATCGTCGAGGAGTCGCTCTATCCCGCGCTCGAGGACTTTCAACTCGACATCATGATCGGCGAGGGCCCTGGTGCGCGCTCGCTCAAGCTGCCGCTCAAGCCGTTCACGCTCGTGGGCGCGACGACGCGCGCCGGCTTGCTCACCTCGCCGCTGCGCGATCGTTTCGGCATCACGCAGCATCTCGAGTTCTATGCGGCCGCGGAGCTCACGCAGATCGTGCGGCGCACGGCCGGAATTTTGGATCTCAAGGTCGACGACGCCGGCGCGCGCGAGATCGCCGCGCGCTCGCGCGGCACGCCGCGGATCGCGAATCGGCTGTTGCGCCGCGTGCGCGACTACGCCCAAGTCAAAGGCGACGGCACGGTCGACGAGCGCGTCGCGAAGGCCGCGATGGACTTGCTCGAGGTCGATCCGCACGGCTTCGACACGATGGACCGCAGGCTCTTGCTCACCGTGATCGAGAAGTTCGACGGCGGCCCGGTCGGCGTCGACAGCCTCGCGGCCGCGGTCGGGGAGGAGCGCGGGACGCTCGAGGACGTCGTCGAGCCTTATTTGATCCAGGAAGGGTTCTTGCAGCGCACTTCGCGTGGCCGGATTGCGACGCGCTCCGCCTACGAGCACTTCAAGGTCGCGCTACCGGCCGGGCGCGACCGCCCCGATGCGCCGACAATTGTTCGATTGATCATGACGATAGGTTTGCATGCAACTCCGCGCCTTGGGACGCGTCTTAGCCACAAGAGCAGGCCATGAAGGAGCTCGTATTGCCGGTCCGCGTGTATCTCGAGGACACGGACGCGCAGGGCGTCGTGTACAACGCAAGCTACTTTCGGTTCATGGAGCGCGCGCGCACCGAATGGCTCCGCGCGCAAGGCGTCGATCATGACGAGCTGCGCGAGACGCACGGCGTGTTGCTCGTGCTCGCCGCGATCGAGGCGCGGTTTCGAGCGCCGGCTCGGCTCAGCGATCTCCTTTATGTGCGCGCCGCGATCGCGGAGGCACGCGGTGCCCGCATCCGCTTCGCACAGGACATTCGCCGCGGTGAACCGGGCGGCGAGGTCGTCTGCGAAGGCGTTGCGGAAGTCGCATGCATGGACGCGACAGCGGGTCGGCCACGGCGTTTTCCGCCCACACTCGTGAGTGAGCTCCAAGCATGAACAACGATTTTTCAGTCATCCGCCTGATCCTCGAAGCGAGCATTCCGGTGCAGATCGTGCTCGCGCTGCTCTTGATCGCATCGGTCGCGTCGTGGGCGGTGATCTTCGAGAAGCGCCGGCTGGTCAATCAGGCTCTGAAGTCCGCGGCCGAGTTCGAAGCGTCGTTCTGGTCGGGCGGGGATCTCAACAACTTGTATCGCGACCTCGCGCGCAAGGACGCGACGCCGCACGGGATGGCCGGGATCTTCGAAGCGGGCTTCCGCGAGTTCGGCCGGCTCAAGCAGGAATCGGGCATGAGCAACGAGCAGCTGATCGAGGCGTCGCGCCGCTCGATGCGCGTATCGCAGCTGCGCGAGATGGACCGGCTCGAGAACAACCTCGCGTTCCTCGCGACCGTGAGCAACACGAGCCCGTACGTCGGTCTGTTCGGCACGGTCTGGGGCATCATGATCGCGTTCTATTCGCTGAGCGGTCGTGCAGAGCGCGACGATCGCGGTCGTTGCGCCTCACATCTCCGAAGCGCTGATCGCGACCGCGATGGGGTTGTTCGCCGCGATCCCGGCGGGCATCGCGTTCAACCGTTACGCAGACCAAGTCGGCCGACTCGAGGTGCGCTACGACACGTTCATGGAGGAGCTGTCCGCGATCTTCCAACGCAACGCCGCCCGCCGCGAGCCCGGATTCGCGGATGCGCCCGCGCCCGCCGTGCGCGCCGGGAGCCGCCACGCGCCGGCCGCGTCGCGCGAGCTCGAGTAGCCGTAGGGACCGCCCATGGTGCGAACGAAGAAACACCGGCTGATGAGCGAGATCAACGTCGTGCCGTACATCGACGTCATGCTCGTGCTGCTGATCATCTTCATGATCACCGCGCCGCTGCTCACGCAGGGAATCAACGTCGACTTGCCGAAGGCGCCTGCACAGCCGATCGAGAACCAGAAGGACGAGCCGCTCGTGCTCAGCATCGACAAGGAGGGACGGTTCTTCTTGAACATCGGTGACACGCCCGAGTCGCCGATCGAAGACTCGGTCGTGCTCGAGCGCGTGTCGGCCGTGCTCCGCCGCAACGCCGAGACGCCGGTGCTCGTGAAGGGCGATCAGGACGTGCCGTACGGCCGCGTCGTGGTCGGCATGACGCTGCTGCAACAAGCCGGCGCGCCGAAGGTCGGCTTCCTGACGGACCCGAAGGGCCTCGAGGACAAGGATCGGGGGCGGCGCCCGCGTCGATGATCGCGATGCTGGGCCAGCACAGTGGATCGGTCTTTTTCTCCGTTGCGGTGCACCTCGCGATCTTGGCGGCGCTCACGCTCACGTTGCGCTGGCCGGTCAGCATGCGCGTCGCGGCCGTGCCTGCGCCGATTCAAGGCGTGATCGTCGACCAGTCGATACTCAGGGCGGAGCAGCAGCGCCGCGATCAAGAGGCGCAGCGCAAGCAGCGCGAAGAGCACGAGAAGCGCGAGGCCGCCGAGCAAAAGCAGCGCGAGAAGGAAGCCGCGGACAAGCGCGAGCGCGACCGGCTCGCCGAGCAGCAACGCCAGAAGGAGCTAGCGGTACGCGAGAAGGCGGAGGCGGTGAAGCGCGACCAGGAGAAAGCCGCGCAGGACAAGGCGGCCAAAGAGAAGGCCGCAGAACAGGCGCGCGAGGACGCGGCGCGCAAGCAGAAAGAGGCGGCCGCAGCCAAGCAGAAGCAGCAACTCGACGCCGAGACGCAACGGGAAGCCGCGCAGGAAGCGGCGCGAATGCAGGCCGAACGCTCGGGCGTGATGGACGAGTACATTCGCCAGATCCAGAACCAGATCGCGCGCAATTGGAACCAGCCGCTCAGCGCAAAGCCCGGGCTCGAGTGCGTGATCAACGTCGTGCAGCTGCCGACCGGCGACGTCTACGACGCGAAGGTCGATGCCAGCCATTGCAACGGCGACGACGCCGTGAAGCGGTCGATCGAGGACGCCGTGAGAAGAGCCTCGCCGCTGCCGAAACCGCCGTCGCAAGCCGTGTTCGAGCGAAATTTGATCGTGACGTTCAGGCCCGACCTTTGAGTCGCGGGCGTCGCGAGATGGCGCGCGGGGCGCGCGAACGAATGAATAGGACGAGTGGATAGGAGTCGTGATGCTGGGAGCGGTGAGGATCGAATTGTTTTCGCGGCGGTGCGGCTGGCTCGCGCCGCTCGCGTTGCTTGGGTTTTCGTTCGGAGGCACGGCGAGCGCACAGCTCAACATCCTGATCACGAACGGCCTGGCGCATCCGGTGCCGATGGCGATCGTGCCGTTCGGCTGGAGCGGCAGCGGCCCACCGGCCTACGACCTCGCGGGCGTGGTGTCGGCCGACCTCAAGAGCTCGGGCCGCTTCGCGCCGATCGCGGTAGCGGACATGGTGTCGCGGCCCGACGCAGCCGGGCAAGATCAACTTCGCGGACTGGCGGCTGCTCAAGGTCGACTACATCGTGATCGGCACGCTGACCGAGACTGCGCCCGATCAGTTCACGACCGTGTTCCAGCTGTTCGACGTGCTCCGAGGCGAGCAGATCTTGGGCTACCGGTTCATGTCGGGACGAGCCGATCTGCGCGCAACCGCGCACAGGATCTCCGACATGATCTTCGAGAAGCTCGTCGGCGTGCCGGGCGTGTTCAGCACGCAGATCGCATACGTGAGCGAGGAGAAGCGCACGGACGGCGGCAAGCGTTTTCGCCTGATCGTCTCCGACGCGGACGGCGAGAACGCGCACATCATCGCGGACTCGCCGCAGCCGCTGCTGTCGCCGTCGTGGTCGCCGGACGGGCGCCGCCTCGCGTACGCGTCGTTCGAGGGCGACGAGCAGGCCGTCTTCGTGCAGACGCTGAAGTACGGGCACGCGCGAGCGTATCTCGGCGCGCAAGGGCGTGAATAGCTCGCCGGCGTTCTCGCCGGACGGCCGGCAGCTCGCGCTGACGCTCTCGAACGAGCAGGGAAACCTCGACATCTTCACGCTCGACGTCGCGACTCAAGTGCTGCGCCAGCTCACGACCGATGCGGCGATCGACACCGAGGCCGCGTGGTCGCCCGATGGCCGCACGATCTATTTCAACTCCGACCGCTCGGGCGGCCCGCAGATCTATCGCGTCGGCTCCGAGCCCGGCGCGCGCGCGCAGCGAGTGACGTTCGAGGGCGTCTACAACGCGCGGCCGCGCGTGTCTCCGGACGGCAAGCAGGTCGCGATCGTGTACGGCACGAACAATACATATCGGATCGGCGTGATCGATGCCTCGAGCGGCTCGCTGCGGATCCTGACGAACGGACGTCTCGACGAGTCGCCGAGCTTCGCGCCGAACGGCGCTCAGATCATCTATGCGACGCGCGACAACAGCCGAGGCGTGCTCGCGTCCGTGACGACCGACGGCCGGATCCAGCAGGAGATCGCGTCGGTCGCGGGCGACGTGCGCGAGCCGGTCTGGGGACCGTACCCGCGGCCGTGAGCCCGGAGCGCGCGACCTTGCAGTATTCTAGGTACCACGGTTTTCGATGCTGATTGACTGATTGAGGACTACCCATGAAGAGTTGGTTGAAGGTTTTAGTTCCGGTTGCCGCGTTTTTCGCTCTTGCGGCGTGTGGTCACAAGGGAGACACGCTGCCCGATTCCTCCACCTCGACAGCGGTCGGACCCAGCGAGGGCGGTGGCGTGTCGATCGGGTCGGCCGGCAACGGCGGCATCACGGGCTCCGCCGCTCGAGCAAGACCGCGCGCGCCTACTGCAGACGCTCGTGATCTATTTCGACTACGATCAAGCAGAGATCAAGCCCGAGTTCGCGCAAGTGGTCCAGGCCCACGGCCAGAGGCTCGCGAGCAACGCGAGCATGCAGGTGCGTCTCGAAGGTCACACCGACGAGCGCGGCAGCCGCGAGTACAACATCGGCCTCGGCGAGCGGCGTGCTCAAGCGGTGCGCCGTGCGCTGATGCTGGCGGGCGCGCAGCCGGGCCAGATCACGACCGTGAGCTACGGCGAGGAGCGGCCGGCAGCGACCGGCAGCGACGAGGAGTCGTGGCGGCTCAATCGGCGCGTCGAGATCGTCTATCGCTGAGCGCTTCGGCGCCGAAGCGAACGGTTCACCCACGAGCGGCGGCTGCACCCGCCGGCTCGAACGAGGAGGCGACGATGAAAACTTCGTTGATGCCCTTTGCGATCATTGCCGCAGCCGTCGCCGCGGTCGTCGGCTCGAGCTCGTTGTCTGCGCGAGACGATCCCGTGGAGCTCAAGCTCACCGATCTCGAGGCACGGATGATCCGTATCGAGAAGATCGTGAACAATCAGAGCCTGATCGAGCTCGCGAACCAGCTCGATCAGCTGCGCTCGGAAACGGCGATGTTGCGCGGCGACATCGAGCAGCTGCGTCACGACACCGACGCCTCGGCGAGCCGGCAACGCGATCTCTATGTCGACGTCGACAAGCGGCTGCAGTCGCTCGAGCAGGCCGAGCGCGGCGCGTCGCTCGCGCCGCCCCCGCTGCCCCCGCTGCCCACGCCATCGTCGCCGCCGGCCTCGTCCTCGCCGCCGCCGCGCGCGGCGCCGTCGACGGCTCCGGCGGCCGTTGCCGCGGCGCCGAAGCCGGGCGTCTCGGACAAGCAGGCGTATCAAACCGCGTTCGATCTCTTGCAAGCGCGCAAGTACGACGAGGCCGGCAAAGCGTTCACGCAGTTTCTGTCCGCCTATGCGAGCAGCCCCCTTGCGGACAACGCGCAGTACTGGCTCGCGCAGTCGCACTACGTGCAGCGCCAGTTCAACGTGGCGCTGCCGGAATTCCAGAAGGTCGTCGACAAGTATCCGCAGTCGTCGAAGTTGCCCGACGCACTGCTGAAAGTCGGCTACTGTCAGAGCGAGCTCGGTCACAAGGACGCCGCGCGCACGGCGCTCCAGCAAGTGATGCGGCAGTTCCCGGACACGACCGCCGCACGGCTCGCAACGCAGCAATTGGAGAAGCTCTCGCAAGAGGGCGGCTGAGTGCGGTGGCCGCCGCGGCGGAGGACGAGTTCGCCGGCGCGCGGCTGAAGATCACCGAGATCTTTCACTCGATCCAGGGCGAGGCCGCGTTCAGCGGCTGGCCCACGGTGTTCGTGCGCCTCACGGGCTGTCCGCTGCGCTGCCAGTACTGCGACACGGCGTACGCGTTCACGGGCGGCGAGTGGCGCACGTTCGACGAGATCGAAGCCGAAATCCGGCGCTTCGGCAACGCCGTACGTCTGCGTGACCGGCGGCGAACCGCTCGCGCAGCCGCGCTGCCGGCAGCTCCTCGCGGCGCTCTGCGACGCGGGCTTCGACGTGTCGCTCGAGACGAGCGGAGCGATCGACATCGCGCCCGTCGACACGCGCGTCGCGCGCGTCGTCGACGTGAAGACGCCGGGCTCGCGCGAGGCGCACCGCAATCTGCTCGGCAATCTCGCGCTGCTGACGCCGCGCGACGCGCTGAAGTTCGTGATCTGCGATCGTGCGGACTACGAGTGGTCGCGTGCGCTGCTTGCCGATCGCTTTCCGGGCGGCGCGCCGTGCACGGTGTTTTTCTCGCCGAGCCACGGAGAGCTCGCGGCCGGCGAGCTTGCCGATTGGATCCTCGCGGACCGGCTAGCCGGTGCGGCTGCAAGTCCAGCTGCACAAGGTGCTCTGGGGCGACGCCCGTGGCCGCTAGAAAATGGGGACATTCCGCATTTCTCTCTGCGGACGTTTGCTCGCCCGCATCCCGCTGCGCAGAAATGCAGAATGTCCCTATTTCGCGGACGTCGCGATGAGCAGTTCGATCGTGCTGCTCTCGGGTGGACTCGACTCGGCGACCGCGCTCGCGATCGCGCGGGCGCGCGGCGACGAGTGCCGGACGCTCGCGCTCGACTACGGACAGCGGCATCGCGCGGAGCTCGCTGCCGCGCGGCGCGTCTCGGCGGCGCTCGGCGCCGTCGAGCATCGCGAGCTGCAAGGTCGACATCGGCGCGCTCGGCGGCTCGGCGCTCACGGACACGCGGATCGCGGTCCCGAGCGCGGCGGCGACGGGATACCCGTGACTTACGTCCCCGCGCGGAACACGATCTTCTTGAGCCTCGCGCTCGCGTGGGCCGAGGTGCTCGGCGCGGACAGGATCGTGATCGGCGTGAACGTGATCGACTAGCAGCGGCTATCCCGATTGCCGGCCCGAGTTCGTCGCGGCATTCGAGCGGCTCGCGCGGCTCGCGACGAAGCGCGGCGTGGAAGGGCAGCGCGCTCGCGATCGACGCGCCGCTCGTCACGCTCACGAAGGCCGAGATCATTCGGCGCGGCCTCGAGCTCGGCGTCGACTATGCGTTGACGGTGTCGTGCTATAAGGCGGACGAGACGGGCCGCGCGTGCGGGCGCTGCGACGCGTGCCGGCTCCGGCGCGAGGGCTTTTCGGCCGCGGGCGTTGCGGATCCGACGCGCTACCAATCGACGGACCGAGGAGAATGATGCGACGACTTGCAACGAGTGCGCGAGAGGCGAGAACCGGACGCGCTCGGCGCGCGGCTCTCGTGTGCTGCGCGCTCGCGTCCGTCGTCGCGCTCGGCTGTCCCGCCGGCGCGCAGAACGAGTCCGGTCATGTGTCGAAGCAAGTGCACCTCGTGGCCGACAACGGCAAGTTGTTCGCGTCGAACGTCAAGCTCAATCGCTTCGACGAGCTCAAGCTCGATGCTCAGGAGCGGGTGCTCGATCAGCAGGTCGGAGCAGCGGTCGCCGTCGTGATCACGAATCAGCGAATCGCGGCGTACGGCGTGCTCTCGGGCTGGCGCTCGGTCGACCGGATGCCGAACGAGCAGGTCGAAAGCATCTCGGCCGAGGATTACGCCGGCGTCATCGTCACGAGCTCGCGTCTGTTGAACTTCAACGGTGAGACGGGCGTCTGGGCGGCGCAGAAGAGGGCCGTGGCACGCTGAGTTCGGAGACGAGGGAACGTTATGACGCGCACATGGATGGCGAGTGCAGCGCTGATCGCGACGATCGCGGCGGTCGCCGGCGCGCAAGAGCGCAGGATGGACGTGAAGCAACGGCCCGACGCCGTGTTCTCCGAGCCGGTCTCGTCGCTGTTGCCGCAGCTCGCGGGCGCGACGGCCACCGGTGAGAACGGCCGCGTCGGCAACGAGCTCGTGTTCTGGGGCTACAAGCTCGGCGACGGTCGGCGCGCCTTCTTGTTCGCGTGCGCGCCTGTCGGTGACGTGAATTGCAACGAGCGCGTGCCGATGATCTGCCGCGCGCGGCCGAACGTGCTGACCACCGGCGCCGCGAACGGCAATGTCACGCATCGTGAGTGCCACGAGATAGCGAGCGCGAAGGTCGGCGACGTGCGCCCGGGCTGTGTCGACACCGTCGAGAGCGTGTCGCTGTCGATCGGGCTCGTAAGCTGCGGCGGCTGAGCGGGCGCCGGCAGTCCCTGCTCCACTCCGTCGCTGCGTATACGGCCGAATGAGGCGTGGCGCGGGCTGCCGACGATACCGCGCGCTTCCGGTCTATAATGGCGCGCAGGCCGTACCCGCGGCGGCCTTCGCAGGCGACGCAGATCCGGGCCGTTAGCTCAGTTGGTAGAGCACTGGACTTTTAATCCATTGGTCGCTGGTTCGAACCCAGCACGGCCCACCAGTTTTCAAAGGCTTACGCTATATATCTACAGCCGTACTCTGGCGACTCGGCTGTTTGCTACCAAAAAAATTGCAGGCGGCCGCGTCTGGCATCGGAATAACATTTGGTTGCATGGCACATCTCAGCGATCTTTCTGACCCTTTGAGCGATGAGGAACTCGAACGCCTTCAGGCAATCCTGCTCGATCGTGTCGACGAGGATGCAGTAACCGACGGCAAGGATGAAGGCGTTCTCGATGTCTCCGAGCTCGACGGTTTGCTGACGGCGGTTGTCAGTGGACCGGTGACGATCTTGCCCTCCCATTGGCTGCCGGCAGTCTGGGGTGACTTCGAGCCAACGTGGGACAGCCTTGACGACTACGGGGCATTCATGTCGATGCTGATGCGACACATGAATGGCATCGCTGAGATCTTGATCCAAGAACCCGAAGCATTTGAGCCGATGTATCTGGAGCACACTTCGAAGGGCAAGGCTGTCGTGGTCGTCGATGAATGGTGCGAGGGGTATATGCGGGGCGTCGGTTTAGCGGCCGATGAATGGCGCGCAGGAGCTTCCGAGATCACTGATCTTCTCGCTCCGATCCGCGCGTTCACCGAAGAGACCGATTGGCTGGCGCACGAGATTGCCGAGCCCGAGCAACTAGAGAAGCTGCGGGACGCGATCGCGCCAAGTGCCCGAGCGATTCATGCGTACTGGTTCGCGCGCCGCGCGCGGGACAGACCGTCCGCGGAGCCTTTCCGTCGCTCCGCGGCGCGCATCGGACGCAACGACCCTTGCCCCTGCGGTAGCGGCAAAAAGTACAAGAAGTGCTGTTTGCAGTAGCCGACGACGTCGAGGGATCGCGATTGAGACGTTTCCCGCGTTCGATCACGGGAGAGCTGCGGCGGCAGAAAGCCGACCGTTCTGTAGTGGGCCACGACTCCAACTTACTCAAGGCGGTCTGGAGGAAGCGCGAGTGCCTACGGTTGTCGTTCAAGTCTTTGAACTTGTATATCCGCATCGTTTTCTTGTTGCACTGCTTGGCCGGGCAGTTCGCAGCACATTTTCGCATTGACATCGTTGTACCTTATAAGGTACATAGTGCCATATAAGGAGCATGCGGGTCGGTGGAGGTCAAGAAGCTCCCGGCGGCGTTTTACTGCTCGGCGGCGCGCAAAGAGCCGGTCCGGGAGTGGCTGCAATCCCTGGAGTCCGCCGATCGACGGATCATCGGCCAGGATATCGCCACGGCGGAGTTTGGCTGGCCGGTCGGAATGCCGGTTTGCCGCTCGTTAGGGCGGGGCCTTTACGAGATACGCAGCGACCTTGCGAACCGGCGTATCGCGCGCGTCGTGTTTTGCGTAACGGGTGGACGCATGGTGCTCCTGCATGGGTTTATCAAGAAGACGCAGAAAGCGCCGCACGCCGATCTGGACCTAGCGCTGAAGCGTATGAAAGAGGTGACATGATGAAAAGGAAGTCCAGCAGTCGGAAGAAAGGACGTATCGGCTCGTCTTTCGACGATTATCTGAAGAACGAGGGCGTGTACGAGGAGTTCAGCGCCGTCGCGATCAAGCGCGTGCTCGCCTGGCAGCTCGAGGAAGCGATGAAGAAGGACGGGGTGAGCAAGAACGAGATGGCGAGGCGCATGCACACGAGCCGGAGCCAGCTCGACCGCATCCTCGATCCCGACAACGACAAGATCCAACTCGACACCGTCTTCAAGGCGGCGCAGGTCCTGGGCCGCGAAGTGAAGATGGAACTCGTTTAGGCGCCCTTCTCGTTGCTTGTGCGCCGACGCTGCTGCTACGTTGCTACCTAAAGACAAATGGGAAAAAGCAGAGCCGCGGTAGCGCGGAGCATTCGCCTTGGAGCCAGATGAGGGAGAAAACATGAAACTCAAAGTCACGACCAGCCACTTCAAAGACAAACGTGAAGCCATCCGAGAGATATCGGACGCGGGTTGGTGGCCCATCTCGTGGCGAGATGCCCCGGGCGAAATATATGGCGCGCATAAGCATGATGCAGATCAGACCCTCTATCTCATCGAGGGCTTCATGGAGTTGGGCGTCGGCTCCGACATCTATCGCCTCAATCCCGGAGACAAGCTCGAGCTCCCTGCTTTCACGGTGCATTCGGCCAAAATGCCGAGCGGCGCCACCTACATCATCGGAATGCCCAAGGTAGATCTTCTCTCGGAGCACATACTTGCACCTGATGCCTAACTGAGGTCGCCAACAACGAGAAGTTGCGGCGGACGGTCATGCTAGAAGCATCGGAAACTACGGGAAGCGAATATCAAAGAGTGCGTTTGAGCTGATGCGCACGTCGCAGTTGCCTATAAAGCAGTTGCAGCGGACCGGATAGCTCCTTCGGTTTCGTGGACACGGTGAACTAGCGAGTCGCAACGAAGGACCGCTCCTGGCTGCCGAAAGCGGCCGCGACGGCACGCTGCAACGTCCGCTCACTGCATCAACGTAACACTCGGTTGCGGGTTCGGACAGCCACCGACACTCAACAGCAGCAACCGCACCGGTACCGGTCCCGAGTGAGGGCACGTATGCCGCTGGGGTTGACTGCACCGGTAACTTTGCGGGTAACTCCGAGGCACGCCGGCCAGTTCGCGGCGATGGCGGCAGCCGTAGTTCGGGCATTCGATGGTAGGAGATTAAATCTCGTGACGACTGAATCCGACGAAGGCACGCGCGAAGGTCTTATACGCGTGGTTCCGAAGCCGAAGATGCCCGACCAAGCCGAAACGTTGGAGCAGATGCTGGCGCTGCGACAACTGCGCATTCCTGCCAAGGCGGACACTGGTTCCGATGATGGCGGACAACCGCGGCTGCTACTGGGAGCTGATCACCGCGGTCGCTCCGGAGTTTTTTCATGGCGGCGTCCTTCCTCCCCGGCGGCCACCCAACTTCCCCCATCTGTGGCCACCTGAAACTCCTCCACCTGTGAGCTGAGCCGGCGGCGCCGACGGGGCGCCTGCGGCGGGACGTTTAGGCTGCTTCCCTTTTGCCGGGGAGCGAGGGGTTGAACGTCTTGAAGTCGCACTTACGGGTCACGATCGCGACGCTGCTTAAGCGCGGCGCGAGCCAGCACGAAATCGCACGGCGCACGGGAGTGGATCGCAAGACGGTCCGTCGGTACGCGGAGCGGGCAAATTCCCCCATGGCCACCGGCTCTGAAGTGCCGGCCGGTCAAATTCCCCCACCCCGGCCACCGGCTCGGGTGCCGCGAGAGGCGGCGTCGGCGTGCGAGGCGCATCGAGCCTGGATCGAGCAGCAGGTCGCGCTGGGGCGCAACGCCGTGGCGATTTACCAGGAGCTTGTCGAGCGGCACGACTTCACGCATCGGTACAACTCGGTGAAGCGATTCGTGCGCACGTTGAAGCGGCGGGATCCGGAACGCTTCGATGTGCTGGAGAGCGCGCCCGGGGAAGAGGCGCAAGTCGACTTCGGACTTGGGAGCTTGACATTGGCGGCGACCGGCAAATACCGGCGGCCGTATCTGTTCGTGATGACGCTGAAGTACTCGGGCAAGAGTTTTAGAAAGGTCGTCTGGAAAGCCGATCAAGAGACGTGGGCGCGCTTGCACGAGGAGGCGTTCATGGCGTTCGGTGGTTCGGTTGCTTACGTCGTGCTCGACAACTTGAAGCAAGGCGTGATCCGGCCCGATCTCTACGCGCCTGAGCTCAATCCGGTGTACGCCGCGGTGCTCGCGCACTACGGCGTTGTCGCAGACCCCGCTCGCGTCGGCGATCCGGATCGCAAGGGCACGGTCGAGAACGCGATCCAACACACGCAGAGCACGGCGCTGAAGGGCCGCAAGTTCGACTCGATCGACGCGCAGAACGCGCACCTTGCGCACTGGGAAGAGCGCTGGGCGGCGCCGCGCATCCATGGACGCAAGAAGCGTCAGGTGCTCGCAATGTTCGCCGAGGAGCAGCCGCATCTAAAGCCGCTGCCTCTGGAGCGGTTCCGGTTCTTCAAGCAAGAGGTACGCACGGTCGATGACGCCGGGCTCGTGCAGGTGAAGGGCGCCTACTACGCGGCGCTGCCCGCGCCGCTGCACACGCGCGTCACGGTGCGAATCTACGATCGGGAGATCGAGCTGCTCGATGAGCAGGGCGTCGTGCTGCGCCGGCACGCCAAAGCCGCGCGCAAAGGCCAGTTCGTGTTGCCCGAGGCAGACCGGCTGTTTAATCCCTCGCGCGAGACTGCACGGCTCATCGGCAAAGTCACGAAGATCGGGCCTGCGAGCGAGCAGCTCGCCCGCGAGATCTTCGCTCGGCTCGGCCGGCCCGGGCAGCGCGCGATCTACGGGCTCGCGAACCTTCCGCGCCATCACTCACGCGAGGACATCGAGGCAGCGTGCACGCAAGTACTCCGCCTCGCAACGCCCTCCTACCAGGCGCTTAAGCGCATCCTCGAGCGGCGCACCGCCGATGTGCTCGAGGCCCGCGCCGCGCCGGCGCTTCTGCAATCGGGCGATCAAATCCGCGCGATCGACGAGTACCAAGCGTTCTTCGAGCAGCACTCCGAGAACGCGCCACCGAGTCCCTGAACCGTCAATCACTGAGAAGGAATACGTACACGATGAGTATGTCGATGACAGAACTGGAACGAGCGCTGCGATCGCTCAGACTCTCCGGCATGATCGCGCCACTGGAGGCTCGGTCGCTCGCTGTCGCTCACCACGAGATGAACTTCCTCGAAGCCTTCGCCGCGCTCGTGCAGGACGAGCTTGATCGGCGCCGTTCACGCCTGCTGGACCGGCGCTTCGCGCTCTCGGGGCTCGCCGAGCGCAAGGATCTAAAAGACTTCGACTGGAGCTACAACCCGCGGCTGCCGAAACGCGCGGTGCTCGAGCTTGCGACGCTGAAGTTCATCGAGGCGCGTGAGGACGCGCTCCTAATCGGTCCACCAGGACTCGGCAAGAGTCACTGCGCCAAGGCGCTCGCTCAGCTCGCCGTCGGCCGCGGCTACAAAGTCCTCTATCGCGAAGCGCACCAGTTGCTCGAAGAGATCCACGAAGCGCGCGAGCTCGGCGAGCTACGCAAACACCGTGCGCAGCTCAAAACCGCTGAGCTCCTCGTGATCGACGATCTGTTCCTGCGTAAGCTCCCGGCCACTGCCGGCGACGAGCTCGCTGATGTGCTCATGAGCCGTTACGAAAAGCGCTCGACGATCGTCACGTCGAATCGGCCGGTCGAGGACTGGGCGAAGTTGCTCGGCGATGTGGTCGTCGTCACACCACTGCTCGATCGGCTCATGCATCACGCACATCTGCTGAAGTTCGAGGGCAAGAGTTGGCGGCTCAAAGAAGCCGCTGCGCGAGTTGCGAAGCGCGCCGAACGCGTGTAACCATCCGGCCGTCCCGCCGCACTCAGGTGGGGGAAGTTGACCCGGCCACGGGTGGGGGAAGTTGAGGTGGCCACCGGGGTCCTTCCTCCCACACTTCAAAGTGATCGAAGCCAAGCAGGCTCAGATTTAGACCTGACATTCAGCAACGGAAGCTCGACTACGGCGACCCCATCTTGGAACACTTTTGCCACGGCACTTTGCGTCTCCCGCAAAGGCCAGAAGTGTTACCCATGTCTCCGGAATCAGGTGTTACCCTTCAGCCAGGAAGGGCACAGCCGCTTAGCAAAGCCAGAGTACCGGCAATTGCCCCGAGAGCTTGGCTCTGAAAACTGCACCCGCCGGCTGACGGATGCCGCCTTATAGGTCCAACTTCTTGTCCAACACAAAGACTTTGACGGTGTCCCGCTTCACACCATCGGAGTTCATTGCATCCACTGTCGCTTTGGATTCGAGAACCTGGAAGTATTTGGCCTGGTCGGTCGCGTCCGTGCAGACCGCGATCTCGTTGTCATCCGTTACTGCGTAGCGAACAGACGTTGCGGTCATACTCTTGAACAGATCACGATGCGTCCGGAACCCGTCTTCCCATTCCTTCGAGTCTTCCACCTGTGCTGTGATGAGGATGCTAACCATCTCTAAGTCTCCTTGTTAGATTTTGACTTGGATCAGTCGGTGTTTCGCGTGGATGCTACTCTCATTGCGGTCTGAGGGTTCAAGCTCGCTAAAGACGATTGCCAAGATCGCCGTTCATTTCTCGACCGCCTTGCGGCCCTACATCTCCAGGTTGCTCTTGCCGCTCGCGGCCGAGGGACTCTCGTCGGGCGTAGCAACCCGTCCCGGGGTAGCCCCAAGCATCTGTTGACGAACTCGTCGTGTTATGAGACAACCGTCTCGTAAGAGTACGACAGTCGCAATAGACCGGGAGGCGAAAATGAATATGACCCGTGAAGATATGGACCGCGCGGTGAACGAACACTTCGGTTTCGAGGCAGCCGACAATCTTGACGGCGTGATGGCGAGCCTTGCGGGCGAGATCGAGCACGAGATCGTACCTTCGCCCGTGGGCGTCCAGCACGACAAAGCGAACGTACATGCTTACTACCGCATGCTGTTCAAAGCAGTGAAGGGAGAGGGCGTGACGCCGCTCCAGCGCTACTACGGCGACAACTTCGTCGTCGACGAGACGCTGTGGCACGGCGAGATCTTGGACGGTAGCGTCTTCCTATGCGATGGCAAGAAAGGGAAGGTGAGCTTCCGGCTCTTGCACATCTTCGAGTTCGAGGAGGGCAAGATCGCGCGCGAGCAGGCGTGGTGCGACCTTGCGGCGCTTCAACGACAGCTCGGTGTGAAGTTGAGCTAATGGCGGTGCACCACGACCCCCGCGCCAATCAAAAGGAACGGACTCGGGCCGCTATCGTCGAGGCTGCGACGCGAATTTTGCGAAGCGGCGCGACGCCGAGCGTCGCTGCTGCTGCGGAAGCCGCCAAGGTGTCGCGCGCGACGGCGTATCGCTACTTTCCGACGCCTGAGGCTTTGCACATCGAAGTCGCAGGCATCACGCCCACCTTTGCGCCTCTAGAGCAGCTGGTGCAGGCGCTCGAGGGCGAGGATCTTGAATCGCGCTTGTCGACATTCTCAAAGACATTCAACGCACTCACTTTCGCCAACGAAGCCCAGATGCGCATGGCGCTCAAGGTCTATCTCGACACTTGGCTCGGCGGGCGCGACGGCGCGCAGACACCGCCGGTGCGTGAAGGCCGGCGCATGCGCTGGCTCGAGGCCGTGCTTCAACCAGCGAAACGAGGCAGCACCAAGAAGCAGTGGCGGCGCCTGCAGGCCGCACTGGCCTTGACCGTCGGCACTGACGCCATGGTCATCATGAAGGACGTCTGCCGAATGGACGACGAAGAAGCGCAGGAAGTCTTGCTCTGGGCCGCGCAAACGCTCCTGCAGGGAGGGCTGCACAAACCTCCGGTCGGAAAGACAGCGCGGTCGAAGGCCGCGGCGCCAAAGAAGGTGAAGGCGGATTGACGGCGTCCCGTCGCAGGCGCGTGTCTGCCGCTGATTCGGCGCGTTTTTGTTGTCGGCGAAACACATTGAAGGAAATTGTTGTGCTACTAGATTGCTACCTAAACAGCTGAGCGAGCATCAGCGGGCATGATTGGTCAACGCGGCGACGGCTGTTATCGCTTTGGTTCGGTCACATCGGGCGTTGCTTGGCCGTCAGAATCTGCTCCTTTTAATCCATTGGTCGCTGGTTCGATCCCAGCACGGCCCACCAATCCACTCAGGGTCCATTCCGGTCATTGGTAACGGAAATCCGGAACGTTGTCATCGAACCTTTCCTTGGTCTTAGGCGCGCAATGCGTCAGCCGGTTCTTCTTTGAGGAAAAGAGCCAACGTCGCATAGTCGATCACCGCCTGGTGGTAGCGCAGGACATCCTGCCCGATGACCGCGCGGATGGGGTCAACCCCCCTCATCATCAGCTTTTGGTTGGTGTAGGTCATATCGATCGCGAATATGCCATCGGACCGGACTGGCAGCCCTTCGAGAGTCAACCGAACATCGCCCAGCGTATAAACGTTCGAGACCGTGCTACTTCCCGCCCCAGCCGCGGGAGCCGGGCTGCCCGGTGTCGCTCACGGCAATTCCTTCGGATCGACAATAGCTCAGCTCAACGAAGGTCTTGGCCGCCCCGGTGTCGAGCACGATGTCGATTGGCCGGCCGTCGAGGTGCCCGACCAGCTTCAGGTGTCCAACTTGGGTCCGAGACATCATGAAGCGGCGGAACCCGTGACGTGAGAGCAACTCCGCGATCGCCGATGTGTAATCCATCCTGAGCTCTCCCGCGTAACGATGGCGTTGAGCGGCGCGGCGCCGCGACGGGTACCTTATGCATGCCGAGTCCGCTCCGGCGAGTTTTAGGCTGCACCCGTCTTGAGCTGCTCCACTTCCCCTAAATCGATCCGCTTCCTGGCCTGCCACAAATCGTAGCCATGCTGCATGGCTAACCAGCTCTCGGCCGAGCGCCCTAGGCACTTGGATAGACGCAAGGCCATCTCAGGGCTGATGCCACTCTTGCCGGTCAGTACACGGTTCAATGTGGAGGGCGATACGCCTAGCCGGGAGGCCAACTCGCGGCCGGTAATGCCGTGAGGCTCGAGATAAACCGCGACGATAAATTCGCCAGGGTGAGTTGGGTTATGCAGGGTCATCAGGAGTCCGATTCTCGGCGTAGGCGCGGAAGGCACGGGCAAGCTCGGAGTGACCTGCGCGTTCAAGCTCCCCGGCTCTCTTTGCAGCGGCGGCTCTGGAACGTCGGTCGGCTTGGGCGGTGAGACCGGCGTCGGTGTGGTCCTCATAGTCGACCACGTATGCATTTCGGTGGCTGAACTCGAACGTGACGTGCCAGTTGCCGGCAACCCAGATGGACCAGCGTCGTTTGCCCTTTTTTGGCCTGACGGGGCGCAGGCTAAAACCCGGAACGTTCATATCACCAATGTTCGTTGCTGCGTCTAGCGCCACTAAAAGGATCCGCAGCCGCATGGCGTGCTCCGGCTGAACACCCGAAGCGCGACTGGATTCGTAGAGGCGTTGCAGCCCCTTGTGGCGGAACGACCGGATCACCTACCAACTATACCGTGTTGCGCAACACGCAACAAGCAGATCGTCGTCGATCCCCGACGAGCGCGCCGCGCCGCTGATACCCGAGATTTCTAAACCACGCCCTCGACCTATTGATTTGGGCTCGGGCGTGCAGCACGCTCAGCCGCGGGGGTTATCCGCTTTTTTCGATGGCTATGTGATGGCACCTGGTGCCGATCACAACTTTGCGGAGGCACAAATGATTAGACGAGCTTTGGGATGTGTCGTCGTGTTCGGGTGTCTGATGGCCGGTGCGTCGCTCCAGGCGCATCATTCCACTCGCCGGCGTCTACGACCTGGAGAAGGAGGAGGAAGTCACGGGCACGCTGACCAAGATCAAGTTCGTGAATCCGCACGGATCGATGACGATCACGGTGAAGAACGCCGACGGCACGACGACCGACTGGACGTTCACGACCGGTTCGGCTACGGCGCTCGCCGAGCGCGGGATCAGCAAAGTCGGCCCGAACGCGCTCAAGATCGGCGAACAGTTGACCGCGAAGTTCATCCCGGCACGGAACGGGAGTCCATTGGGAGTCCTCAAGACGATTAAGCGGGCGGACGGCACCGTCGTGGGCAATCCCGCGCAACGACAACTAGTGAACCGCGCCTCGACTGGAGATCACTATGGCTTCTCGAAAAAGAATGATGTGGACGACGTGTCGCAATCGTCGCGACTCTCATGATCGGCGTGCCGTCCCTGTCGAGCGCTCAAGGTCGAGGCGCAGCGCCGGCAGCAGGCGCCCAAAGCGCCGCGCGGCCAACCGGCGCGCAAGGTCGCCGCCGCGGCCGAGGCGCGCCGGAGTACACCCCGGCAGCCGGCGCAAAGGACCTGAAGTCAGTCCTGTTCAACTGGGCTTGGTACACGGGCATGCTGCGGAGCACTGAGGAACGACGATCTGCTCATGACGCTCGACTATCAGGGCAAGGGCACCATGCAAGTGGACGGACAGCCCTGCAACGTGACGATGTACCGAACCGACATCAGCTACCGGGCGTCGGGTGAGCGGATCCGGATCACCGGCACTCGGCCCAATGGTCAGAGTTGCTCCAATATCGAAGTCCTCAGCGGAGCGTATGCCTGGAACGAAGACATTCAGGGTGCCGAGCTCGTCCCGGGCCAAGGCAAAGCCACTCCGATGCCGGCAACCGTCGAGGAGCGGATGATTCGCCTGTGGGCAAGCCCGCAGGGTGCGTGGAAGGCCGCCATTGCCGGCACTCGAGTACCAAACGCCACCGGAATGGCGGCCAGACCGCAACGGGTACCAGCCGATGTGATGACGGTAGGTAAAACGTCAGTCACATGGGAAGGCAACAAGCCGGTGCTGACGTTCCCGATCCCGGGCGTCCCCAATGCAACGGCGACCGCCACGCTCGACGCAAAATTCATGGCCGAGAGCGTCGTGGTGAAAAATGGCGCGAACACGTACGAGTTCACGTACAGCGACTATAAAGATTGGAACAATCCGCTCAATCCTGCCGAGGTGTTCTACGCCGGCAGGATGACGGAAAAGAAGAACGGCACCGTCGTCCGCGACATCACGACGACGGTGACGGAAACGGGACAGATGTATGTCGTGGTGCCTGTTCCGGCAAGCGTCAAGGCGGCGATCAAGCCGACGCATCAGCCTCCCAACTGGACGCTCACGGCCGACGCACCGCCGCGCGACGCAGACTGCAGCCGTCGCCACGCCGCGCCGCGCCGATGGGAAGCCGGACCTGACCGGAGACTGGGGTCGCGCGCTCTAATCCAATCGCAGGTAATGGAACCCGCCGATGTGGTCCAACGCAGGTGAAGGGCGGAGGAATCAACCCCGAGTTCGGCTGCACAGGCGGGCAAGACAACTTCTGGGTGGAATACGAGTGGATCTCGCCCTCGCGGTTTGGGGTGTTGGGTCTTCCCACTTACAAACCCGAGTTCTGGGACAAGATTCAGGAACTCGATCAGTGGACGAACAAGTACGATCCAGTCATGACGTGCAAGCCGCTGGGACTCCCGCGGCACGGCACGCCCCGGCGGATCATCCAAACCGATAAAGACGTCATCTTCTTCTATCGGAGCGAATGCCGATTACGGTGGCGGAAACAACGAATACCGCGACATCCCCACGGATGGTCGCGCGCGGAACGCGCGGACGGCGAGAACCTCGCCACGTTCTACGGGCAAGAGCATAGGAACCTGGCAAGGGGATACGCTCGTCATCGACTCCATTAATTTCGACGATACGACGTGGTTGGGACGAGGGGGCTTCTTCCACTCCGGCAGCATGCATATCGTCGAGAAACTCACACGTGTCGGAAATGAGATCCGATACGACATGACGATCGAAGATCCGGAGGTGTTCGTCGAGCCCTGGGTGATGCCGACCCGCGTCCTGCGCCGCGGGCGGGGGGGCTTGGCGGCGACGGAATCCAGGCAGAGCGCGCGTATTGCGAAGTGTACGAAGAGGGCAACGTCACGAATCAGCTTCGACACTGAGAACCCGCTGGATCGAGAGTAGTTCTTTCTGCCCCTTAACTTTTTGCGGCGGAAGCGGTCATCGGGGCTGTCGTCGGGGTTCGCTTCCGCGCCCTTCGTGACCCAGGTGCTGCACCAGCGGGAGCCTCTCCTGGCGCAATCCACACCGGGGGCCACGACCGGCATAAGCTCAGGTCTTCGACGCGTTGCCTTGAATGATCGCCATGACGTTGCCTTCGGAGTCCTTGAACCACGCCGCCTTCGCGCCGCCCGCGTCCAAGATGCCGCTCGCGCTCTTCTCGCCGGGCAGCTCGTAGTTCTCGAACCGCACGCCACGCGCCTTGAGCTCGGCGACTTCGCGCTCGATGTCATTCACTTGCCAGAAGGCCTGGCTCGCCCGTGATGTGCCCGCATTCGGCGTCGGATAGAGAAAACACGACGTGTGCTCGCCGAATCGGTAGACCACGCCGCCCGCGACCTCCTCGCTTGGCTTGAATCCGAGCTTCTGTTCATAGAATCGCCGGGCGCGCGTGACGTCCTTCGCGGGGATGTACGCATACATCGGAGAGTCTTGCAGCATGGCTGCTCCTTGTTGCCAACGTTGTCGACAAAGCATCTGTGCAAAGCATGTGCCAGACCCGCGTCGCGTCCTCGTTGATCAGATCGCTTGCAGTGAAACGTCCGCGGGACGACACAGTTCCCCACGATGGTTGCGAGACTGGCTGTGATGCCCAGGGAACCTGCTCGCCTCCCGCGTATCTCTATAATCACTGGGATGTCCCCAGGACACACTGAACGAGCCCGATGGTTCGCTCATCGAAGAGCTTCTGGAGCTAGGTGACGGCGAATCTTGAGGCGAATCAAGCAGGCTCGATGCCGATCTACTGCCGCCTCGCTCTAGTGTCCACTCGTCTCATTCGCGAACCGATACAGGAGGCCCATCATGGCAACGCAACAGGCTTTGAAGCCGGCGAAAGAGTTGGCGAGCGACGCCGGAGTCCGCTTTCCGAACGAAAGCACAGAATACCGCCGTGCCCGTAGCGCGCTGCTCGCGGAGGAGATCGAGCTGCGCCGGCACATCGAGCGGGTCGCCGAGAAGCGCCGCGCGTTGCCGCCCGGGGGGCCCGTGACCGGCGACTACCGTTTCGTCGGCGAGAACGGCCCGGTGCGTTTCGCCGACCTTTTCGGCGACAAACAAACGCTCGCGATCTACAGCTACATGTTCGGGCCGCAACGCGAGCGGCCATGCCCGATGTGCACGTCTCTACTGAGTGCATGGGACGGCGAGGCGCGCGACATCGAGCAAAACATCGCGCTCGCCATCGTCGCGCGCTCGCCGATAGAGCGGCTCCTCGCGTTCAAGACGGAGCGAGGCTGGCGCAATCTGAAGCTCTATTCCGACATCGACGGAAAATTCAGCCGCGACTACAACGCGATGCGTGGCGACGACGACATTCCGGAGCTCAACGTTTTCATCCGCCGCGACGGCACGATCCGCCATTTTTGGGGCGGCGAGATGAGCTCCACGACCGCGGATCCGGGCCAAGATCCGCGCGGCGCGCCGGATCTCATGCCGATTTGGACGGTGCTCGATGCCACACCGGAAGGGCGCGCTCCGGGGTGGTATCCGAAGCTCACCTATTCAGGAGCCTTACTTCGGCACGCTGGCCTTAGACCTATTCCTGCATCCGTGTCGCAGCCTGGCGTGTCCTGCGAGAAGTCGAGGTCGGGGCACCCTGGCGCTTGAGCGCTTGCGCCGCGGCAACGGCGTGCTCTGCGAACAGAAACGCCGCGGCGTTCCACGACTGGCCCTGCATGCCGCGTCGGCGCCGAGCGTACGGCCGTGCAGCCACTCGTTGAATGCCCAGTCGTCGAGCGCGTTCGCGCGCGCGAGCTTCACGAGCTCGCGCGCGCGCACGCGCCTTCCGCCCGCGCGCGCGAGCGCCGCCACCCAGAACCCGCCGACGAACGGCCAGATGCCGCCGTTGTGGTACTGCCAGGCGAAGTTCTGGCGGTGGCGCGCCATGTAGGGCCGCCACAGCGCGCTCTGCTTGCGCGATCGGGTCGCAGACGGCGCGCACCGGATATGGCTCGTGCACGCCGCTCGCGCGCAGCGCGTCGATGCGTCCGGCGACGCGCCGTCGGCCCGAGCGCTCCGCACGAGGATCGCGAGCACGTTGCCGAACACGTCGCCCTCGTCGCCGCAGGACGCGAAGTTCACGAAGCTCAGATAGAGATCGCGGTTGCGCGCGCGGCTGCACACGTAGTGCGCTGAGCAGGCGCGCGCGGCGGTATTCGGCGAGCGCGCGCCGAGAACGGATGGAACAGCTGGTTGAAGTTGCTCGCGCGTCTCGCCGCCGCGTTCGGCAAGCGCGAAGAGTCGCTTCACGAGGTACCACAGCGCGTTGGTGTACAGCACGAAGCCCGAGCGCGGCATGATGTCGGCCCAGTCGCTCGCCTCGTTCTGCTGCAGCAGGAAGAAGCGCTGATGCTCCTGCGCGCCCAGCCAGTGGAGCGCGCGTTCGACTCGCGCCGAAACGGCGGAGCAGGCCGCTCGGCCGATCTGCTGGCGCCGAGCCGTCGTCGAGCAGCGCGAGCGCGATGAGCCACCACAGCGTGGCGTCGATGCAGCCGAGGTACCAGAAGTCCGCCTCGTGCCGCGCCGGAGTCGACGAACTTCGGAATCTGGCCGTTCGGCGCCTGGTGCGCGGCCAGCGTGTCGAGACCCGTCGAGCGCTGCGCGCTCGAGCGCGGGGTCGCCCGAGAGCGCCATACCGAGCGCGCAGATCGCGGCGTCGCGGCCGAAGATCGCCGTGTAGCCGCGCTTCTTCGCGCGCTCGGTCGGCGCCGCGGCTCGCATGCCGACCGGCGTCGAGTTGCGCTTGAGAACGCCGATGGCGCGCTCGTGACACTCGTGAAGGAGCTGCGATTCGTCGTCGGCGCGCGGCATGCGTCAACGATTCTATCGCGGCGGCCGGCGCATACGGCGCGGCCGCCGTCAGCGCTGTAGCAGCGGCCGCAGCGCGCGAGAGTCGCGCAACGTCTCGAGCGCAAGCAGCGTCTCGATCGCGCGGTCCGCTCGGCCGCGCCCGAGCACTGGCTCGATGAGATCCCGCGCTTTCGCGACGACCTCGTCCCGCGTCATGGGATTGCGCGACGGTGCCGCGCACGGCCTCGACGCGCTCGGTGAGCCTGCGTCCGTCGCGCAGCGTGACCTCGACGATCGCCACGCGCGCGGGCAGCAGCGCCGCGAGCGACGTCGTCCGGCACGTAGCTGCACCTTGCGCGCGCTGCGTGCAGCACTGCCGGATCCTGCATGCGCGGCTTGTCGTGAGCGGCGTGGAACGACGCGGTCTTGTCGATCAGCATGACAGCCACCATGTGCTGCAGGCAGATGTCGGGAATGTCGCGGTTGTCGACGACGGCGCCGACCGTCGGCGCCAGGCGCACGACGACGCTCTTCACGTCGTCGGCTGTCGAACGGTGCGCTTCGCTGCGGCGGTCTCGATGCGCATCGAGCGGCGCCTGGATCGGCGAGCCGACGGTCCACTTCTTGATGTCGGTGCTTGCGATTTCGTAGCGCTCGCCGAGCTGCGTCGATCGAGCGTCGCGGATTCGCGTTCGGCGGCGTTCACTTGAAAGAAGTTGTCCTCGCCCGACAACACGTCGTCGACGCCGTTCCAACCCGGCGCGGACGAGCAGCGCGGCGGTGACGCCGTTGCGCGCCGGCATGCCGCCGAAGACGAATGCCTTCTCGATGTGATCGGTGTCGCGGCCCCAGACCGCGTATACCCGCCGCCTGCTGCGACGCGTAGTCGAGCAGCCAGCGCATCTGCTGCGCGCGTCGAGGCCGCGCTACGCAGCCGCCGCCGCGGCCGCTCCGAACGTGCCGGCAAACGCGTGCGTGCTGCGGCGGCTCTCGTCGCGGAACGTCGACGCCGCCGAGCGCCATCGTGAGCCGCGTGACCGACGTCGTAGCCGAGCGTCGACGGCGCGGAGGAGATGCGCGCCCGTCGACGCCGCAGTCTCGCCGAGCGCGAGCGCGGCCGGCACGACGGCGCGCCCGGGATGCGACTGCGACGGGCCGTGCGAGTCGTCGGTTTCGTCGGAGTGCGCGAGCATGCCGTTGACGAGCGCCGCGTCGAGCGGCGCCAGCGTCAGACGTCGAGCCGACGACGGTGGCCGAGCCGCGAGCGCCCTGCGTGCGCGCGAAACGCAGCGCGGCCGGCCCGGCGGCGAGCTCCGAGCCGGACATCATCGCGGCGAGGTGTCGAGGATGTGGTGCTTGGCGTTCTCGACGACCTCGAGGCGGCAAAGTGCGCTCCGCGGCTGCCGCCATGTACGCAGCGAGCTGCGCCATCACCGGGCCGACAGCTTGCGCGCTCGCACGCCCGGCCCATGCCGCGCCGAGCGCGAGCGCGCCGTGGCACAAGACGCGGCGCCGCGACCAGCCGAGTGTCGCGGGCTCGGCGCCGACATTGGCTGGGGCGGCTGTTTGCAGCAACTCCCAAAGCTCCATGATGTTCTCTCGTGCCGAACCGCGGGCGGCACCGTAGCACGCGGCGCGCGAACGGTCGCTCTGCCGCAGATCGATTCCAGGCCGTAAACTCGGACAACCCTGTTGGGCGGGGAATAATGACGTGAGCTCCAAGACCATCAGAGCGATTCTCGCCGTCGTGCTGCAAACCACGGCGCTCGGCGTTCGTCGGCTTGGCGCGCTGCGCCGAGGCGCAAGCCGCCGCGCGCGCGTGGGCGCAACGCACTAGCTGGGGCGATCTCGACCTTCAGGGCGAGTGGACGAGCGAAGGTGAGTACGGCGTGCCGTTCGAGCGGCCCGCGGAATTCGGCACGCGCGCCAGTTCCTCACCGACGAGGAATACGCGAAGCGGCTCGCCGACGTGCGGCAACGCGACGAGCGCGATCTGCGCCGGTCGATGTGCTCTCCGGCAAGGTCGATGCGCCGAACGCGCCGATTCCGCATTGGCGCGAATACGAAACGGACTCGCGGCGCACTTCGCTCGTGATCGATCCGCCGGACGGCCGTCTGCCGCCGCGAACCTCTCAGGCAGCACCGATTCCGGTGCGAGCGGTGCGGCAGCCTGCAACGCGGCGAGCCGTGCGACTCGTACAAGGACTACGGCCTCGGCGTGCGCTGCATCGTCCACGGCGGCGGCTTTCCGGACGCGATGTTCCCGGCCGTCTACAACGCGAACTTCCGAATCGTGCAGGCTCCGGGTGTCGTCGCGATCACCTACGAGCTGATTCACGACACGCGCGTCATTCCGATCGATCCGTCGCCGCAAGCGCAGCACGTGTCGCCGGCGATTCGGATGTACATGGGCGACGCGCGCGGCCACTGGGAAGGTGCGACGCTCGTCGTCGAAACCACCAACCTCAAGGCCGGCACGCGCGGCGCGTTCTGCCGATTTGCGCCTGGTCGAGCGCTTCACGCGCGCGTCGAAGGATTTGATCCAGTATCAGGTCACCTTCATCGATCCGCGCACGTGGACGGCGCCGTGGACCGCGGCGCTCGACTTGAAGGCACGGCCTGACGATGCCGGCGTGTTCGAGTACGCCTGCCACGAGGGCAACTACGGCATGCGCAACATGCTGTCCACCGCGCGTTACCTCGAGCGGCAGACGGGGGCGCCCGCTCCCTAGCTCGCGATCACCTCGAGCGTGATGCCGTAGTTGTCGCGGAAGCGGATCAGCGACGGCGCGACCGCGAGCACGTCGGCGCCGGCCGCCCGTAAAGCCGGCGCGACCACCGCGCGCGTCGAACGGCGCGACCTTGATGCCGAAGCGCACGAAGCGCGGCGGCGAGCCTCGGGCCGCCGGCTCGAGCCCGATCCGCGTATTGCGCGCGAGGTTGAACCACACGCGCTCGGGCACCTCGGCATCGCGGGTTTCGAGGCCTTCACCGTACACGAAGCGGTAATAGCGCAGGGCGCGCTCGCGGTCGCTGACGGCGAGCAGTACGTGCTCGAGCCCGAGCGGGCTGAGCACGCCGTGGTCGGCGACTTCGAGCGCGGACGGCGCGGCCGCGGTCACGAGCCCGGCGGGCGGCTTGAACAGCTGGAGCTCGAGACCGTCGGGATCCGGGATCATGCCGAAGCCGCCGCTCGGCGCGGGATAGCCCGCGGCCGCGAGCTCGTTGCCGACGGCCGCAACGTCCGCCGATTCGGCGAGCGCACAGTAATGTCCGACGCCGATCGGCCGGCCGTTCGCAGCACCGATCGCGATGTAGCCCACTTGCCTGTCGGGCGGCAAGTTCCCCGAGCAGCACAAAGTAGCGCTTCGCGCCGCGGAAGTCTTGCTCGTGCAGCGGCGAGGAGAACACGCGCTTGTAGAAGCGCGCGGAGTCGGCCGGGACGGGGACCACGATGTCGAGATGCTCGAGGCCCAGATTCTTGAGCGGCAGCGCGCGCGCCTGGCCCGCGCGCACGCCCGGCCAGGAGGGTGGCGCCGGCGCCACACAACGCGCCGAGCAGCGTGCGTCTGCGGATGCGGGAAACGGGGATGCCCTTGCCGAGGCCGCGGCGCTTACTTAGGCAGGCTCGCTTTGTACCTAGCCGCGACGTTCTTGTCGCAGCCTGGCGTGTCCTGCGAGAACTCGAGGTCGGGGCGGTGGTCCCACTGCTGCGTCAACGTGGCCGGCCCCGTGAGATACATCGGGTCTTCGACGGTGATCTCGTAGCGCAGGCGCGTTTTATCCGCAGTCAGCGTCAGCCGCTCGACCAAGTGCTTGCCCGGGCTCGACGGCACGTTTGTACCGAGGCCGGACGGGTCGGGCTGTGAAGCGCGATCGTATCGATCACGAGGGTGTCGCCCTCCCACCGGCCGATGGAGTGCCCCTGGTGCGAGGGTTGAACGTCGGCCGGATGCTTTGCGGTCATATGGATGATGCGATCGACATGGTCGCCCGTGTTGTCGAAATTCATCACGATCTCGTCCTTGCCGACCTCGATCGTGCGCAGCTCGTCGAGTATCGCGAGGAACGGTACGGGCTCGACATAGCAGAGCCCGTCCGCGATCAGCTTCGCCTGAGCGGCACGCGCCTTCCGGCGTGACCGGCCAGCGCGCCATGGCCCCGAACGCGGCACCGAGTGCCGCCCGGTTCGGCGCCCAGTGACCCGCGAGACTCGTGGCCGGCGTCAGCACGCGCGTCCGCTTGTTGGCCTCGTAGAACGGGTGAATCTCGCCGTCCTCGGTCGTGACGTCGAGGATCCGGACCTGCTTGCCCCAGCCGCCGCGATTGGGATTGGCGCGCATGACGACGGGCGTGCCGGGCTGGAGGTCCTCTTTACGCAGACCGTCGACCAGCGCCTGCGTGATCCCGAGGCCTTCGCCTTCGACCTGCGCTGGCTTACCGTCGGGTCCTTCGGTTCGACGATCAGGTACATGTGCGGATTCACCCAGTCGAACCGCGCGACCGTTCCCTTGATCACGAGCTCCTGGGACGTGTCGAACATGGCCTGGCTGTGGTGGGCGAACGCGGGCGCGGCAGCGAAAACGCCGAACGCGGCGAGCGCATAAATCGTGGTGGGCTGACGTTGCATGTCGGAACCTCGGATCGACGAGACACGCGAATGATATAGAGGTCAAAGATAACGAACCATGGTGTATTCGGTACCGTGCTTCGGCCACCCCATGGCCCCGGCGGGCGCCCAAGGCGAATCGCGGGCGCCGGTGAGGCCAAATCCAGCCTACCACCCGATTGCGGTCCGGGCGTGTCATCGGGCTGCGGTTCCGCGCGCAGGTCTACGCGCGTTTCCCGACGGGCGAGGGCGAGCTCAGCGCAGCAGATCGGATATCGACGTGATCAGTACACAGGTGCAGCCCGACTCGGTGCGGACGCAGGAGTCCGACGTGCCGGGCTCGGCCCGATTGTAGTCACCGGGATAGAGCCTACGGCCGTCGATCGTCAGCTCGCCGTCGAGCAAATAGAGCTCCTCGACTCCGGCATGCGTGTGGCTTGGATAGGTCGCGCCCGCGGCGAGCTTGACGAGCATGCTCACGCGTTGCCGTTCCACGTCCGTGGAGAGCAGCCGGCACGAGATCCCGCTGCCGACCTCTTTCCAATCGGGGGGTGTAAACGTGGGCGATAAGCGCCGAGCGGGGAGTGGAACGTCGCCCGAAGCAACCCGGCGTGCGAGGCGCCACCAGAGCGTCGAGGGTGCTTCTAGCCTCGTCGGCCACGATATGAACGAAGCAAAGAGCGGTTGCAGCGTCTCGAGCTCGTACCGGCATTGCACACAGTCGGCGATGTGCGACTCCATCTGCGCCGCTTCGTCGTTCGGCAGGGTCTGGAGCACAAACGGATAGACGCGCTCCGTCCGATCACACGTGACGCCGCGTTCGCTCGTCGGTGTCACCGCTGCGCAGCCCCCGCTGTTGCAACGACGACCTTAGTCTCCGCTCCCTCGCTTGCGTTCCCATGCTCGCACGACTCGTTGCGCTGGCTCAGGTGATGGATCGCCTTGGAGTGAGCGTGCCGCATGATCCAGCCCAAAACAGAGCCGAACGCAGAATCGAACGTCGCCGCTTGCCCCCAAACATCGTGGAACACTTCGACGGTTAGCCTCTCGGCAGCCTCGCGATCGCCGACGATGTGGGAGATGAACGTGAAAATGACGGGGTACGTCGTCTCGAACAGGTCGCGAAGTGCTCTCGGGTCGCCGGCCGCGATTGCGCGCAACCACATGACCCACTGCGCCTCCGCGATCAATGCTCCGCTGTCTTGCGCGTACAGAACGTCGCCTAGCGTCGATTGCCGGGTAATCGTTTCGGGGTTAGTCACGGGAAGGCACTTGAATTGGGCCTGTGGGCCAGACTTATCGAGAGTTCTTTCGTAGTGAATCTAGCAAAGCAAACACGCGCGGAAGGCCGCGTCTCATGCGCCGGTCGGACTACGGTCGCGCCCGAAGATCTCGGCGCGGTCATACGGTTCCGTCCAGTGGAGTTATTGACTCTTTGTCAAAATTTCAATAGTCTCTACGCGAACCGTCGCTCGTGTTTCGATTGGCTGCTCGGGGGACCGTGAAGACGTCGTCCAAAATTGGTGCCCTCGCGTCGATCCTTGTCACTGTGTCGTTCGGTGCCGCGGCGGATCCCGATCTCGACGGGAAATTGCTCCGCGCAGCACAGAACCCCGATCCGAAAGAAGTCAGCGCGCTGCTTGCCGCAGGCGCCGACGCGAACGCGCGCGCCGCGGACGGCTCGACGCCGTTGGTCTATGCCGCCCATTTCGGCGACATCGGCAGCGTGCGAGCGCTGCTCGGCGCGAAAGCCGATCCGAATCTCACGAATCGCTACGGCGTAGGGCCGATGCACGAGGCCGCGCTTCGCGCAGACGCGGGTCTGCTCCGCGCGCTCCTCGACGCCGGCGCCGACGTGGATCTCGCGCTGCCGCAAGGCGAAACACCGCTGATGCTCGCGTCTCGAACGAGCGGTGTGGAGGCCGTCCGACTGCTCATCGATCACGGCGCGAACGTCAACGTCGTCGAGCGCTGGCAAGGCGAGACGCCGCTGATGTACGCGGCCGCGCACGATCGCTGCGACGTCGCGGCCGCATTGATCGCCGCGGGCGCCGACGTCAATGCGAGAACTCCGGTCAACGATCTGCCGCAGCGCAAGCCCGCCGTTCGCTACTTCGTGGAAATTCCTTCGGCCGGTTTGACGCCGGTGATGTTTGCGGCCCGACATGGTGCCGTCTCCACTTTGCGCGTGCTGATCAAAGCGGGTGCCGACATCGACGCCAAGACGCCGGAGGGTTTCTCGCCGGTCGTGATCGCGCTCGACAACCTCCATTTCGACGCGGCGAAGGTTCTCGTGGAAGCGGGCGCGAGCGCGGACGGCGGCGGGCTTTTCGCGGTCGTCGAGGCTCGTAACCGGGTCAACTACGTCGGCGAGTACCAAGTTCCGACGGGCGCCGAGAGCTCGCTGCAAGTGCTCGCGCTGATGTTGTCTCACGGTGCCGAATCTCATGGACCGACTGCCGGAGCCGCTGCTCGATCGCGACCCGCGCTTCCTGCCGCCGCCGCCGAAGATCACCGACCTCGCTCTGATTCGAGCCGCGCGGTCCTCCGACGTCGAAGCGATGCGCGTGCTCATCGAGGGCGGCGCCGATCCTTCGCTGCACGACGAGAAGCGCGGCGGCATCAATCCGTTGCTCGCGGTGACGATGGGACCCGAGCTTCCCGCGCTCATCGAGGCCGACCGTCAGCCGACCGAGCAAGCGGCGATCGCCGCGATCGACTTTCTGCTGGATCACGGTGTCTCGCCGAGCATCGCGAACGATCTGGGCACGACGGCTCTGCACATGGCCGCGTTGCGAGACTATCCCGGCGTGATCCGGCACATGGCGGAGAGGGGCGCGGACCTCAACGTCGCGGACCGCGAGGGCTTCACGCCGCTCGACTACGCACTCGGCCACTTGCCGGCGAAGCTCCGGACGAAGGCACCGGGGGCCGACGCCGCCGTCGCCGTTGCGCTCCGCGAGCTCGGTGCACGCGGCAGGGACGAGCAAAGGACCGCGGCGCGATGAGAGCGCCGTCGCAACGTCGCGTCGTGATCCCGCTCGCGGCGAGCGTGGCGCTGGCCGCCGCATCGCTCGTCGCGTGCACGCGCTCGAAGCAGGAGATCGCCGCCGAGCACAGCGCGATCGTCAGCCGGTACTGTGCGGATTGCCACAGCCTCGCGGAGCAAGAGGGCGGGCTGGTGCTCGAGAGGCCGGACCTCGCGAATCCGGCCGCGCAGCGTGCGAAGTGGGAAAAGGTGATTCACAAGCTCAACGCGGGGCTCATGCCGCCGCCCGGCGAGCCGCGCCCGAGCAACCAAGCGGTCGCGACCCTCGTGTCTTATCTCGAGACGACGCTCGACGCCAACGCACCGAAGCCGGCCGGCGCGGCCGTGCGCCGGCTGAATCGCACGGCGTACGGCAACGCGGTCCGCGACTTGCTCGGCTTACCCTTAGACGTCGAGGCGCTGCTGCCCGCGGACATCTCGAGCGATGGGTTCGACAACGTTTCCGACACGCTCAAGACTTCGCCGCTGCTGCTCGAGCGCTATCTCACGGTCGGGTTGCGCGTCGCCGCGATGGCGGTCGGCGACACCAAGCTCTCGGCGCGGGGAACGGAGTATCGGCCGCGGCTCGATCTCTCGCAGAACGACTGGATCGAAGGGTTGCCGTACGGAACCCGCGGCGGACTCGTCGTCGATCACTACTTCCCGACCGATGCCGAGTACGAGATTCGCCCGGAGCTTTGGAGGGCGACGGGCAGCACGGTTCGCGGAGTGGAGGGGTTCAAGACGCCGTTCGAGCCTGCAGATCCTGATCGACGGTGTCGTCGTTCATTCCGCCGAGTTCGGCGGTGCGGACGACGACGCGCTCTCGAATCGGGATATCGGCAGCGCGGTGATGCAGGTCGGAGCGCGTCTTCCGGTGCGCTTGGCGGTGAGCGCCGGACTGCATCGCGTCGGCGTCACGTTCGTCGCCAAGAGCTTCGCGCTCGAGCAGAAGATCCTCGATCCGCGCGAGGCAGACTTGCCGATCGGCAACGACGCCTATGGCTGGCCGATCGTCACGCGGGTGCTCGTCGCCGGGCCCTACGCATCGACCGGGTCCGGCGATACGCCGGCGCGCAGAGCCATCTTCACTTGCCGGCCCGGCGCGTCCATGAGCGACACCGCCTGCGCGGAGCAGATCCTCGGCCGGCTCGCGCTGCGTGCGTACGGCCGCCCGTTGAACGATCGGGATCGAGAAACGCTGCGCGAGATCTATGCGAGCGGCAGCGACAACGGCCGCGATTTCGAGGCCGGCATCGAGGTGGGGCTCGCAAGGATCCTGAGCGGCCCAGAGTTCCTCCTTTATCACGGGCTCAGCGAAGACGCCGCGAGCTCCGAGGCCTCCAACCAAGACGACGGCGTCACGCTCGCGTCGCGGCTCGCGTTGTTCCTTTGGAACAGCATTCCGGACGACGCGCTGCGCGACGAGGCGATCGCGGGCCGGCTCTCCGACCGCAAAGTCCTGGAAGCGGAAGTGCGCCGGATGTTGGCCGATCCGAGGGCCGAAACGCTCGTGACCGACTTCGCGGAGCAATGGCTGCAGCTCCGGCTCGTGAATGCGAAAGCTCCCGACGAGCGCAGATTCCCGACCTTCGACGACAACCTCCGCCGCGACATGCTGCACGAGACGCACCTGTTTCTGCGCTCGGTGCTGCTCGAGAATGCGAGCGTGCTCGACTTGATCCGAGCCGACTATACGTTCGTCAATGAGCGCCTCGCGGAGCACTATGGCATCGACGGCGTTTTCGGCGACGCGTTTCGCCGAGTGTCGCTGCACGATCCGAATCGCCGCGGCTTGCTCGGCCAGGGCAGCATTCTGTTCCAGACCTCGGTCGCGAACCGCACGTCGCCGGTGTTTCGCGGCAAGTGGATCATGACGGTGCTCTTCAACTCGCCGCCGCCGCCCCCGCCGCCGAACGTGCCGTCCCTCGACCAAAGCACCGGCAGCAACACGCCGCACAGCGTGCGCGAGCGCCTCGAGCAGCATCGGAAAGATCCCGTTTGCGCCGGTTGTCACGCTCTCATCGATCCGCCCGGGCTCGCTCTCGAGAATTTCGATCCGATCGGCCGTTGGCGCGAGAGGGATTCGGGACAGCCGATCGACGCCGCTACGACACTTCCCGGAGGCATCGCCGTCTCCGGTCCGAGCGGTTTGCGCGACGCGATCTTGAGCCGCCCAGAGCTGTTCGTTTCGACTCTGACGGAGAAGCTCATGGTGTATGCGCTCGGCCGCCGCCTCGAGGCCGAGGACATGCCGACCGTGCGCCGCATCGTTCGCGAGGCCGCACACGATGACTATCGGTTCGACACGATCGTGCTCGGCATCGTGCGCAGCCCGCAGTTCCAGGAGAAGGCGCGCTTCACGCCGAGCGCAACGGAGACGGTCGCGGACACGCGAGCGACAGGAGCCTCGAAGTAATGTTCATCACGAAGAAACACCTTTCGCGCCGCACCGTGCTGCGCGGCGCCCTGGGCGCCGCGATCGGCTTGCCGCTTCTCGACGCGATGGTGCCCGCGGCGAGCGCCGCGCCGCCGGCGCAGCTTCGCTTCGGCGCCGTCTACGTGCCGAACGGCGTTCGGCCGGAGATTTGGACGCCCGCCTCCGTCGGCCGGCTCGAGCTGCCGCCGCTGCTCGAGCGGTTCGTGCCGCTGCGCGAGCACATCAACATCGTGACCGGGACTCCGAGCCCCGGACCCGTTCGGACACCATGTGATCGGATCGCTCTGGTTGAGCGGCGGGTCCGCGAAGCAGACGCAGGCCGCCGACGTGCGAGCAGCACAAACCATCGATCAACACGTCGCCGACGCACTGGGAGCCGGCACCTCGCTCCGCTCGCTCGAGCTCGGCATCGAGAACATTAACAGCGCGTCGAACTCGTGCCAATTCGGTTGGAGCTGCATTTACTTGAATACGTTGGCCTGGGCCACGGCAACGTCGCCTCTGCCGGTCGAGATGAATCCGCAGAGCGTGTTCGAGCGAATGTTCGGCGACATTGGGTCGGCCGAAGAGCGCGCCGCTCGCCTCAGAGCCAAGGCCAGCATTCTCGATTCGGTGATCGCGGCGGCGAGCCGCTTGAACGGCGAGCTCGCACCGCAGGATCGCTCGACCGTCGAGGAATATCTGCAAAACATCCGCGAGGTCGAGAGCCGAATTCAGGCCTCCGGGCAACGAGCGAATGCAGCCGCCGACGCTCCCGACGCGCCTGCCGGCATACCGGGCTCTTACGACGAGCACGTTCGCGTGATGTACGACCTCATCGTGCTCGCGTGGAAAGCGGACATCACTCGAGTCGCTACGTTCATGAAAGGTGTCGAGGCGAGCAGCATCGGCTACCCACAGATCGGCGTGCCCGAGTCTCATCACATCGTCTCGCATCATGGGAACGTGCCCGACATCATGGTCAAGTACGCGAAGATCAACGCGTACCATGCCTCGCTGTTCGGGGATTTCGTCGAGAAGCTGCGGACCACTCCGGACGGCGACGGATCGCTGCTCGACCACTCGTTGGTGATGTACGGGTCGGGCATGGGCAACGGCGACAAGCACGATCAGAGCCGAATCCCGATCATGCTTGCGGGGGCGGCGGCCGGCCGCCTCAAGGGCGGTCGGCATATTGCCAATCCGGATGCGACGCCCTTGGCGAACCTCATCGCTGGCCTCGGCGAAGTCGCGGGGCTCGACCTCGGCAAGCTCGAGAACTCGACCGGAGTGGTCTCGCTTTAGGCGCTATGGCTGACCAAATTCTGTTGGAGGACTCAGACGTGTCCGTGCCCGCGAAAATAGCGGCTCGCCGTCCGCGACACGCGGAAGTGCGGCCGGCGCCGAAGCTCGGCGGCAAACGCGAGCGCACGCGCAAGACGATTCTCGACGCGGCGTTTGCGCTCATCGGGAACGAGGAAGGCCTCACCGTGCGGATCGAAGAGATCTGCGCCGCGGCTCGTATCTCGCGCGGAACCTTCTACAACTATTTCACGAGCCTCGAGCAGCTGTTCGAGGTCCTCGCCATCGAGCTCAGCCACGAATTGAATCGGGCACTCGTTTCGACTTGGGACGGGACGCGGAGCCACGCCGAAGGTTCCAACGCCGCGATTCAGCAGTACCTGAAGTACGCCCGGCGCGATCCCGCGTGGGCGTGGGCGATGGTGCACCTGAATGCATTCGGGCCGCCTTTCGGCGCCGAGTCGTGGGAGGCGTGCTACCGCTCGATCGCGAAAGGCATCGAGGCGGGGGAGTTCGACGTGCCGAACGCGACGGTCGGCCGCGATCTGATGACGGGCACGGTGATGGCCACCGTGCGTACGATGCTGGGCTCGGGCGGCGGCCGATCGCAGCCGCGAATCGTCGCGTACCATTTGCTGCGCGCACTCGGAGTGCCCGACGTGCGCGCGAAGGCGATCGCCGACAGTCCGCTGCCGGACATCGTCGTGCCGAAGTAGATCGTCGTCCGCACTCAGCGCTTGCGCGCGCTTGCGTACACCTCGATCCACGAAACGTTCGTGCAGCCCGCCGTCCCGTGCCCGCCGCCGGGCATGAGATCGACATAGCCGATCTCGTCCACGCGGCTCAAATCGGGGTTGTTCACTTCGAGCTTCACGACGATCTTCTGCGGATCGAGCTGAAACCAGCGCTGATCGTCGAACGTCACCTCGGACACGACGAAGTCGCCCGTGAAGCCGTTCGCTTCCACCATGCGCCGCTGCGGGCTCTGAAACGTCTGGCTGCCGACGAGCAGCGTGCCGTCGGCGAGCTTCACGACCGGGTGCAGCACGTGCAGGTTCTCCGTGCGCGTCCTCCAGCGCATTCTCGTGAGCCCCGTGAGGTCGAGGTAGCCGCCTTTGTACTTGAGCGTCAGGGCGACGGGCGAAGTCGTGAATCCGTTCCAAAGATCGGGGATTCCGTTGTGCGAGGTCACTTGGATGTTGGCCGCATCCGTGCCGTAGAGCTGGAGCGTGAGGTCGGGATGGGTGAGGGCGTCCTTCGTGATGCGGCGATTCTCGTCGGTGAGCTCACCCGTGTGCGGCGGCTGCTGCCAGGACTCGCGGAAGAGCGGCGGCGGGGTCGCGGCGTCGTGCTCCAAGAAGAACGCGCCGTGGTCGTTCGGCTGCGCGAGAGCATCGAAGCTGCACGCGAGCAGGCCGCAGAAGCAGGCGATAGTCCAACTCCGAGAAACCAGGCGACCGGTAATCGCGGTGAGAGCCGTGGGCATAGAGTCCTCCGAGGATTGGCGCACGCCATCATATGCCATCGATTCCGGGGCCATGCGCGTATACTCGCGCCTGCGCGCACGTGCGGCGTCGAAACTCCCAGACGACCATGACCCATCCTGCGCCACCGCCTTTCGAAGGCGCTCTTCCCCCACGCAAGCCGTGGTGGTCCGTAGTCCTACGTTTCTTCCTGCACGCGGGGTTTCTCGTGACCGCGCTCGGGTGCCTCGCGGCCTACGAGCACTTTGCCGCGGAAGGTCAGTCGAACGCGTCGATCGTGAGCCTCGTCGCGGCGGCCGGCTTCGGCTTTCTGCCGCTGCGCGACCTAGCGCGCGTCGTGTTCAAGATCGGCGGCACCGCTCTGCACGGTGTGCACGTCGTCGGCGGGCTAGCGTTGTTCGCGTTGCCGTTGACGGGCGTCGTCTCGGGAACGTCGGTGCTCACTCGTGCCGCGCTCGCGCCGTTCTCGATGATGGGCGCCGCGCAAGCGCTGATGCATTCGAACCAGCCGCGCAACGCGCAGCAAGACGCGGCATTGCGGCAGTTCGTTGCGAGCTTGCCCGAGCTCGAGCAGTTCGCGAGCTCGAAGAGCTTCGCGTCGCCCGAAAGCGCGGCACGTGCGCTCGCGGTCCTGTCCGGTATCGTCGCGAAGGCGCAGGCGCTCGGGCAGACGGAGCTCGATGCCGACCCCGGGTTCCAAAGCGCTCTTCGGCAAGTTACGACGCGGTTCGGAGCGGGCCTCGGCTTGGATGCGGTCGATGCCCTGTTGAGCCAGCTCGCGGCCAACCCGGCCACCGCCCGCGCGGTGCCCGCTTTGCGCGAGCAACTCGCGACCGCGCGGCGCGCGATCGCGGGCACCACGACTCACAGCTGACGACGGGTCCTCATTCGATCGCGGTGAACACTCGCTCGTCGAGCGGGCTGCCCGTGAGCGGCTGAAGGTCGTCGCGATACTGACGCGTGTGCGCGGCGGCGACATGCGCGTCGAGCGCCTTCTGGTCGCGCCACTGCTCGATCACGGTGAAATGATTCGGTCGCGCGGTGTACTGCACGACGTCGAAGCGCAGGTTACCGGCATCCTTCCGGCTCGCGTCCGCCAGCCGCTCGAGGATTTCGGGCGCCTGCGGATTCGGCACGACGTCGACGTGCGTGATGACGTAGAGCGTGCCGCGGCTTTGTGTTGCGGCGGGCGCCGTGCTCAGCGTCCTGTACGGACGCTCGTCATAGCCGCTCGCGCGAATCGGGGCGAGCGCGTCGTTCAAGAGGCCACGCGTGCCAGTGTCGCGCCTCCCGAACGCGGCTTGGTCGCGCCAGGTCTCGACGATCGCAAAGTGGCCCGGCCGCCCGAGTTGCTCGAACAGCTCGATGCGCGCCGAGCTCGACGCTTTGCCGATGGCCTTCCGGTATTGCTGCAGCGCCGCACGTCCGGCGGCAGCCGATGCCGCTTGGACCTCGACGTACGCGACCGCCGTCAGCGGACCCTCTACGGGCGCGACCGCGGGCGTTTGCGCGTGAGCGGACCCGTCGCCTGCAACGCCGATGAGTGTCGTCGTCGAGAGCAAAATCGGGATCGCGATGCGCATCTGGCGTGGACTGATCTGTCGCCGGCGAGGTGCGCCCGACCGGATCGTTGCCCCGGCCGAGCGGACGACTCTAGTAGACGGGCGCCCCTCCAACCGGGGTTGGATTGATGCCGTCATTGCCCGATGAGACCGGGGCCAAATTGCGCGTGCCAGCCGATTGCAGCCCCTGAGTGTATCCCTTGCTGGCGTCTTCGATTTGGCCCCATTCCTTCTTGGTTTTGCAGACGCGCTTCGGGAAGTGCGAGCCGGTCACCGTGATATCCCTACATACGACGTCGAGATCCGAGGCTACCAACTGCTGAGCGGAAGCCGCGTTAGTCGCGCTCGTTTCGGCGACAGGCTTCGATGCGCAAGCCGCGAGCAGCACGCTTGCGCCGAGCACGAGCCACCGTCGTGATTGAACCGTAGCCGGTGCGGCAGTCGCCGCGCCGAAAGATCGAAGTGCCTTCATAGATCCCCTCCTCGAGTCCGTCCGCGGGATCATAGGCCGTCTCTCGAGACGAGCCTAGGTCCTTCAATGGCATCGTCGCAGGGCTCCCTGGCATTGGGACCGGCGCGGCCATCCGACCAGCGGCCGTCTGAAGGCTCCCGCCTAGCGACCCGTCAGGGAGCGCCCCACGGATTCCGGGTCCGTGAACCGCGTCATGCAAGTGCGGGTGGGAGTGAGAAATGCTCAACACAGTCAGTCCTAACGCTGCGCTTATGCTCCTGGGCTGTCCTTCGATCGTCTTATGTCCGGGATCGGCGCTCCCGCGCCGCGAGCCCGGCGAATCGAAGGACGTTGGGGTGGGGCGTAATCGGACGATCGCTAGTGGGCGCGAGCAGAAAGGCCGTGAGAAAAGCGGCGCGGGCACCGGCCAAGCCGCCGGCATTGCAGCAGGCAGAGGACCAGCTGCAATGCGTCATCGATCTCGCCGCGGACTTCTATTGGGAGCAGGACGCAGAACTGCGCTTCACCTTCTATAGGCCGCGCGCCGAGCCCGACGAAGACCTCCGCGACATCATCGGCAAGACGAGCGACGAGCTCTGCGCGATCTACCCCAATAACTCCGCGGCGGTAGACAGGCAGCGCGCGGCGGTCGAAGCGCGCGAAGTCTTTCGCAACATCACGTACCGGATCGACAGCGCGTCGAACGGCGCGCGCTATTTCGGCTTCAGCGGCCAACCGGTCGTCGACCAGCGCGGGCGCTTCAAGGGCTACCGCGGCATCGCGATCGACGTCACGGCGCAAATCCGCGCCGAGCGGCTCACGCAGCTCGAACACGCCGTCTCGCGAATTCTCGCCGAGGCAGAAGACGTCAAAGCCGGCATCGGCGCCGTGGTCGAAGCACTGTGCGCCTCCGAGCAATGGACGGCCGGCAACTTCTGGACGGTGGACGAGGCCGGAGCTTTGCGTCACCTCGTCGCGTGGACGCCGGCGGACAAAGGTCCGCAGTCCGTTCTCGCGGAGGACGCCGCGCTGCCGAGCTGGCTCAACGCAGGTCCGGTTTGGATCGGCGACGTCGGGCGCAGGCTCGGCGAGCTGGATGCGGGCGCGCCCGAGAGCTGGAACACGGGTCTCGTGATCCCAATCAAGTCGGGCAGCGAGATCATCGGCGTGGTTGATTTCTACGCGCCGAAGATCGCGTCGCCGGAGCCGCAGTTCTTGCGAGTCCTGCGCCTCGCTAGCGCGGAGATCGGGCATTTCTATCAGCGCGCGCTCGCGATGGAGCGGCTGCGCGAGAGCGAGGAGCGATTCTCTTCGACGATGAAGCTCGCGGCGATCGGCATCGCGCACGTCGACGATTCGGGCCGCTTCATCTATGCGAACCCGCAGCTCTGCGAGATGCTCGGTTACAGCGAGCGCGAGCTGCTCGCGCTCACGGTCAAGCAGATCTCGCACCCGGGCGACGCGGCGGCCTCAGACGATCTCCACGCTCGGCTGCGCGCGGGCGCGATATCGTCGTTCAAGCTCGAGAAGCGTTACCTGCGCAAGGACAGGCACGCCCGTCTGGGTGGGGCTCACGATCGCGATGAAGCGCAATCGCGCCGGCTCGCCGCTCTACGACATCTCGGTGGTCGAGGATATCTCCGCTCGCAAGCGCGCCGAGGAGCGAATCCAGTATCTCGCGACCCACGACGGCCTCACCGGTCTGCCGAATCGCGCGATGTTCGGGCAGCTGCTGAATCTTGCGGTCGAGACGAGCCGCCGCTACGAGCGCAAGTTCGCGGTGCTGTTCATCGACCTCGATCGCTTCAAGGTGATCAACGACACGCTCGGCCACGAGGCCGGCGACGTGCTGCTGCGCGAGATGGCGGCGCGCCTGCGCGAGTGCCTGCGCGCAAGCGACGTCGTCGGCGCGGCTCGGCGGCGACGAGTTCGTCGTGCTCGTGCAGGAGGTCTCCGACGTCGGCCAAGTCGGCATGGTGGCGCGCAACATCCTCTCGGCCGTCATGAAGCCGGTTGTGATCCTCGGCCAGGAGTGCCGCGTGACCGCGAGCATCGGCGTCTGCATGCATCCCGAGGAAGGTCAGGACGAGCAGTCGGTGATGAAGAACGCCGACATGGCGATGTACCTCGCGAAGGAAGAGGGCAAGAACAACTACCAGTTCTACAGCAACCGGATGAAGGCGCATTCGATCGAGCGGCTCGCGCTCGAGACGAACCTGCGCCGCGCGCTCGAGCTGGACGAGTTCACGCTCGCACTATCAGGCCAAGGTGAACTTCCGGACCGGTGTGATCACCGGCGTCGAAGCGCTGCTGCGTTGGCTCAGCCCGCAGCTCGGCACCGTCTCGCCCGCGCAGTTCATCCCGCTCGCCGAGGAGACGGGCTTGATCGTGCCGATCGGACGGTGGGTCATGCGCACGGCGTGCGCGCAAAACGTCGCCTGGCAGAAGGCCGGGCTGCCACCCGTCAAGATGAGCGTGAACCTGTCGATGCGCCAGTTGAACGACGAAGGGCTCGCGCGCGAGATCGAGACGGTTCTGCGCGAGACCGGGATGGATCCGTCGCTGCTCGAGCTCGAGATCACCGAGAGCATGATCATGCACAACGCCGAGCGCGCGGTGAAGATACTGAGCGCGATCAAAATGCTCGGCGTGCGACTCGCGATCGACGACTTCGGCACCGGTTACTCGTCGCTCGCGCACCTGAAGCGCTTCCCGATCGACACGCTCAAGGTCGATCGCTCCTTCATCCGCGAAATCCCGAGCGACCCGGAAGATCGTGCGATTGCCGAGGCCATCATCGCGATGGGCAAGACGCTGAGCCTCACCGTCGTCGCGGAGGGCGTCGAGACGCCCGAGCAGCAAGCCTTCTTGAGCGAGCGCTCGTGCGACGAAATGCAGGGTTACTACTTCAGCACGCCCGTTCCCGCGCAGGAATTCGCGACGCTGCTCTCCTCTTACACGCCGACGCCGCGCCGCTGAGCGGCGGCAATCTGTGTCCCGCAAGTCGGCTCCGTGCCGAGTTTCCGGTCCGTGTGCGCGCGCCATTGTCGCGTTGGGCAGCGATGCCGCGAGCATCGGCGTCCGCGTGCGCGGATCTGCCGGAGATCGTCACATTTCCGGACGATCTATGAAAAACCGTCCCCCGAGGCGACAATCGCGCCGGATACGCAGCGGGAGGAACCGGCTCCCGGCAAGCCAGAGGAAGCATGCGAAGCAAAATAGTCCGCGAGCTCGTCGTCGCGGGAACGGCGATCGTTCTCGGTTGCGCGCTGGCCGCGCGCGCGGGCGTCTCCGCGGACAAGGACGCGGCCGCCGATCGGCCGTGGATGAATACGGCGCTCGCGCCCGACGAGCGCGCGAAGTTGCTCGAGCGTGCGATGACGCCCGAGGAGAAGATCGGTCTTCTGCACGGCAAGGTCGGCACGCCGTTTCGCGGCGAGCCGATGCCGGACGGCGCAATCGGCTCGGCGGGCTATATCCCTGCGATCCCGCGGCTCGGCGTGCCGGCGCTGCAAGAGAGCGACGCGGGTCTCGGCATCGCGAATCCCGGCAACGTGCGGCCCGGCGACGACGCGACCGCGTTGCCCGCGACGCTCGCGCTCGCCGCGACTTGGAGCCCGGACGCCGCTTATCGCAGCGGCGTGGTGATCGGCAACGAGGCGCGCCGCAAAGGATTGAACGTGATGCTGGCCGGCGGGATGAATCTCGCGCGAGATCCGCGCAACGGCCGCAACTTCGAGTACTTCGGCGAGGACCCGCTGCTCGCGGGAACTCTGGCCGGGGAAGCCGTGCGCGGCATCCAGAGCCAGAACGTGATCTCGACCGTCAAGCACTTCGCGCTCAATGATCAGGAGACGGGACGGCTCTCGCTCGATGCGCGGATCGCCGAGGACGCGTTCCGCGAATCCGACCTGCTCGCGTTTCAAATCGCGATCGAACGCGGGAAACCCGGCGCCGTGATGTGCGCCTACAACCGCGTGAACGGCGCCTATGCCTGCGGCAACGATTGGCTGCTGAACCGAGTGCTGAAAGGCGACTGGAAGTATCCGGGCTGGGTGATGTCGGACTGGGGCGCGGTGCACGACCTCGACTACGCGACCAAGGGCCTCGACCAGGAGTCGGGCGAGCAGATCGACAGCCAGGTGTTCTTCGGCGAGCCGCTGCGGCGAGCCGCCGCCGCGGGCGCCGTTCCCGCCGCCCGGATCTCGGACATGGTTCGCCGCGTGCTGCGCTCGATGTTCGCCGTCGGCCTGTTCGACACGCCGAGCGACAAAGGCCCGATCGACTTCGACGCGCACGCGAGCGAGGTGCAGAAGGTCGCGGAGGAGGGGATTGTCGTGCTGCGCAACGAACACGCGACGCTGCCGATCGCGCGCGGCACGAAACGCATCGCGGTGATCGGCGGTTACGCCGAGCTCGGCGTGATCTCCGGCGGCGGCTCGTCGCTGGTGAATCCGGTCGGGGGCCCGGCGTTGCGCGTGCCGCTCGGCGGCGAGGGACAATTCGCGTTCTGGCGCGAGATCGACGTGACTCCTTCGTCGCCGCTGCGCGCGATCCGCAAGCTCGTGAGCGAGGGCAGCGAGGTCGTGTTCAACGACGGCCGTTATCCGAGCGAGGCCGCGCGGCTCGCCGCGACCGCCGACGTCGCGATCGTGTTCGGGCTGCAGTGGATGACGGAGAACTTCGACGCACCCGACCTCACTCTGCCCACCGGTCAAGACGAGCTGATTCGAGCGGTCGCGACCGCAAATCCGCACACGGTGGTCGTGCTCGAGACGGGCGGCCCCGTGCTGATGCCGTGGCTCGACAAGACGGCGGCGGTCGTCGCTGCGTGGTTTTCCGGCCAGCGCGGCGGCGAAGCAATCGCGAACGTGCTGTTCGGCGCTGCAGAGCCCGGCGGTCGGCTACCGATCACGTTCCCCGCGTCGGAGTCGCAGCTGCCGCGCCCGGAGATTCCGGGCTACGGACCGCCCGAACGTCTGCCGGTGACGGTCGAGTACCGCGAGGGCGCCGACGTCGGCTATCGCGATTTCGTCCGTCGAAGTCAGAAGCCTCTGTTCGCGTTCGGCTACGGGCAGAGCTATACCACCTTCTCGTATAGCGGCCTCGAGGTCGGCGGGACGACCGACGTGACCGTCTCGTTCACGGCCACGAACACAGGCATGCGGCCGGGCTACGCGGTGCCGCAAATCTATCTCACCGGCGGACCGGGTGGCCCGGACCGCCGGTTGCTCGGCTGGGGTAAGGCGCTACTCGCGCCGGGTGAGACGAAGCGCTTCACGGTACCCGTCGACCCGCGGCTGCTCGCCAAGTATTCGACGCAGGCGCGCGGTTGGCAGGTCGCGGCCGGGAAGTACGAGATCGCGCTCGGCGCGTCGGCCGAGGATCTCGTCGCGCGCACCGAGCACGAGCTGCGCGCGCGCAAGCTCGACCCGTAAGTGCCGCTGTCCCCGCGCAAGGATCTTGAGCGACAACAGCGCCGCTGGGCCGATGGCGCTGGGATCGACTACGACGCGCGCGGCTTCGTCCGCGACTTCGCCGCGAACTTGCGCGCGCCGCTCGGCGCCGAGACGCGCGCGGCGCTCGCACGCGGCACCGAGCTTGCACCGCGTAAGTCGCAGCCCGCGCGGATCGCGGCGTTGTATTCCTCCGCGGCGCTCGTCGCGAACGTGTTCGATCACTGGAGCGCGCGCGACGCGTCGCCGCTCGTTGCGGCGCTCGAGCTCGGCTCGGAGCGCGTGACGCTCGACTTCGAGGAGCCGCTCGCGACCGGCGTCGCGGGCGATCCGCCGACGAGCGACGTCGTGCTATGCCGCGAATCGGGAAGTATCGTCGCGATCGAGAGCAAGTTCGGCGAGTGGCTCGTGCGGCGCGCGTCGAATCGAGCGGACCTGAAGCCGAAGTATTTCGTGAGCGCGTTTTGGACGGCCGCCGGGTTGCCGCGCTGTCAACAGCTTGCCGAGGACTTGCGCGCCGGGAGCGAGCGGTTCAAGCACCTGCACGCGGCCCAGCTCTTGAAGCACGCGCTCGGCCTCGCTCGTAGGGCACGCATTGACTCGGCGGCCGATGGCGGCGCCGGGCGCGCGGCGCACGCGCTTCGCTATCTCTACTACGAGTGGCCGAGCAGGCCCGCGGCCGAGCATCACGCCGAGATCGAGCGCTTCGCGGAGCGAGTCGGCACCGAGGTTCGCTTCTCGGCGTCGACCTATCAGGACCTATTTCGCGCGCTCGCTGCCGACGCTCGCGTGGACCGCACGTACCTCGACTATTTGCGCGCGCGCTACTTCCGCGATGTCTGACGGCGTGCACCGGCTCTACGTGACGGTGCCTGCGGGTGCGGCCGATCTCGCGGCCGCGGAGCTCGAGGCGTCCGGCGTGAGTGGAGCGAAGGTCACGCGCGGCGGCGTCGCGTGCGAGGCGACGCTCGAGCAAGCGTATCGCGCGTGCCTCTGGTCGCGCGTCGCGAGCCGCGTGTTGCTCGAGATCGCGAAGTTCGATGCACCGACGCCCGAGGCGCTCTACGACGGCGCGCGCGGCGTCGATTGGAGCGCTCATCTTGGTGTCGACGGTACGCTCGCCGTCGACTGCACGAGCAGCCGCTCCGCGATCACGCACACTCAGTTCGCGGCGCTCAAGGTCAAGGATGCGATCGTCGATCAGTTCCGCGAGGCAACGGGCGCGCGGCCGTCGGTCGACGTCGAGACGCCCGACGTGCGCGTGAACCTGCATCTCGACCGCGACGTCGCGACGCTCGCGATCGACCTCTCGGGCGAGAGCTTGCACCGGCGCGGCTATCGCGGGCCGCAGGGCGCGGCGCCACTCAAGGAGAACCTCGCCGCGGCGGTCCTGATCCGCTCGGGCTGGCCCGCGCTCGTCGCAGCCGCAGCGCAGGACGCCGCGCCGCTGGGCTTCGTCGATCCGATGTGCGGCTCGGGCACGCTCTGCATCGAGGCCGCGTTGATCGCGTGTGACATCGCGCCGGGCCTCGAGCGCGAGCGCTTCGGATTCTCGCGCTGGCTCGGTCACGACGAAGCGCTCTGGCGGCGGCTGCTGGACGAGGCCGAGCAGCGGCGCACGGCGGCACGCGTCGAGCAGGTCGCGATTCGGGGCTACGACCGCGACGCCGCGGCCGTCGACGCCGCGCGCGCGAACGCCGAGTCGGCCGGCGTCGGCGCGCGGATTGCGTTCGAGCGCCGCGAACTTGGCGAGTTGCCCGACGCGCCGGCGCCGCGCGGGCTCGTTGCGGTCAATCCGCCATACGGCGAGCGGCTCGGCGAGCTGCGCGAGCTCGCGCCGCTGTACGCGCGCCTCGGCGCGGCGTTCAGGGCGCACTTCAACGGCTGGCTGGCCGCGGTGCTTACGGGCAATCCGCCGCTCGGCCTCGAGCTCGGGCTCAAGGCAAAGCGCACGCACACGCTTTACAACGGACCTATCGAATGCCGGTTGTTGCGCTTCGAGGTCGGCGTGCATCAGTTCGCGACCAAGCGCGCGCCCGGTGCGCTGCCGGTGTTCGACGAGGAGGCCGCGCGCGCACGACCGGGCGCCGAGATGTTTGCGAATCGCCTGCGCAAGAACGCGAAGACGCTCGGTGCGTGGGCGAAGCGGGAAGAGGCCGCGTGTTATCGCGTCTACGACGCGGACATGCCCGAGTATGCGTTCTCGATCGATCTGTACCAGGCGCGCGTCGAGGCCGACGCCGAGGACGCGCACCGTTGGGTCTACGTTCAGGAGTACGCGCCGCCGTCAACGGTCGATCCCGCGAAGGCGCGAGCGCGCCGCGAGGAAGCGTATGCGGTGATTCCCGAGGTGCTCGGCGTGCCGCGCGAGCGTGTGCACGTGCGCGTGCGTCGAAAGCAGAAGGGCGGGTCGCAATACGAGAAGCTCGCCGAGCGCGGCGAGTTTCATACGGTCGGCGAGGGAGGCCTGCAGTTCCTCGTGAACTTCACCGACTATCTCGATACGGGCCTGTTCCTCGACCATCGCCCGACGCGCGCGCGGATTCGCGAGCTCGCGAAGGGCAAACGGTTCCTGAATCTGTTCGCGTATACGTGCACGGCGACCGTGTTCGCCGTCGCGGGCGGTGCGGTCGCGACGACGAGCGTGGATCTATCGCGCACGTATCTCGATTGGGCGAAGCGCAACCTCGAGCTCAACGGCTACCGCGACTCGACTCGACACAAGCTGCTGCAGGAGAACGTCGTCGAGTGGCTCGGCGCTGCCCGTGCGCGAGCGCTACGACCTGGTCTTCCTCGATCCGCCGACCGTCTCGCGCTCGAAACGCATGGCCGGCGAGCTCGACGTGCAGCGCGACCACGTGCAACTGATCCACGGCGGGCTCGCGCGGCTCGCCCCCGCGGGGCTGCTGATCTTCTCGACGAACTACCGCAAGTTCCGTATCGATTCGTCGGCGCTCGCATCGTTCGATGTCCGGGACGTGACGGCGGCGACGATCCCGAAAGACTTCGCGCGCGACGCGAAGATCCACCAGTGCTTCGAGATCCGGCTAGGCGCCGCGGACGCTCATCCGGCGGCGCGCGGCACTGGGACGTTGTCGCTCGCTGGCAGGAAGACGGCTGGCGCCTGAGCGATCGGCTTGGAAGGTCGGGGGCCGTATAACTACACCTCGGATATTGACGCCTAACACCAGTCGTGCATGATTCGGAACAACCCCTTACGCGCGAAGGAATCATGTTATACAGCACATTGCCCGATTTTCTTTGCGGCGAATCGCCGTCTAATTATCGTTAGCCGCCGTCCGATCGGCGACTTTCTTCCTTGACGTCGGTGCACGTGTGTACATACGCCGTAGGCTATGCATGGGTACGAGTGGGACCCCGCAAAAAGCGGCAGCCAATCTTAAACGGCATAAGGTCGACTTCGCGGACGCGGCGCTATCACTCGAGGACCCGGATGCGCTCATCGCCACCGATCCCGATGCCAGCGACGAGGAGCGTTTCATCTGCCTTGCGGCTGATCCCGAGGGGCGAGTGCTTGTCACCGTGTACGCTCATCGCGGCAACAACATTCGCGTCATTTCCTCTCGAGCGGCTAGTCGCGGCGAACAGCGTCGGTACGAGGAAAGCTGATGCGTAAGGAATACGATTTTTCGAAAGCCAAACGTGGTGCTGCCATGCGCGTGCCTAAGGGCAAGACGCGTATCACGATTCGGCTCGACGATGACTTGCTGGCTTGGTTCAAGCGGCAGGTCCACAAGAGGGGCGGTGGTAGCTATCAGTCGCTGATCAACGCGGCCCTGCTCGAGTGCATAAAGCGAAGCGATGAACCATTGGAAGCTACGCTGCGGCGCGTTCTACGCGAAGAGTTGCGCAGTGCCAGCGGCTAGCAAGCAGTTGCAGCAACGGTCATGAATAAAGTGCTAAGACACAGAGCGCAGCGCGCCGCTGCTGAACTGCGGCGTTAGCCGACATGCGTTGACGGGCGGTGGTTCGGCTTGATCTCTCTAATTAACGTAGCTACAGTAATTAATGCGCATCACCTGCGATCCCGCGAAGCGTCAGCGCACGCTGCAGGAGCGGGGGCTCGATATGCGCAGGGCCAAAGAGATCTTTGCCGGGTATCACTTCACCCGCGCAGATGATCGCTTTGACTACGGCGAGCGCCGATTCACTACGGTCGGCTGGCTCGATTCACGACTGGTCGTGTTCGTTTGGACGCCACGCGGCACTGCCAGGCGAATCGTTAGCATGAGGCACTGCCATGAGCGCGAAGCGAAAACGCTCCGTCAATACCTCCCCCAGGGATGAGGCGCCGGAGATTACTAAAGAGTGGGTCGTCGGCGCGGATTTGCGCCACGGGACGAAACTTGTTCGACGTGGACGACCTCGCATAGAGAATCCTAAGCAACTTCTCTCTCTTCGCCTTCCGCCGGAGGTCATTGCGGGCTGGAAAGCGACGGGGCCCGGGTGGCAAACCCGCATGGCCGATGTACTGAGGAAGTCGACGCCCAAGCCGCGTAAGCATGTCGGCTAACAAGCAGTTGCAGCGGACGGTGAGGGATAAAGTGCCAAGGCACCTGCGGCAGCGCGCCGCCGCTCAACTGGGGCGTTAGCCGTCACTGTTAACGCGAGTGCGGGATTCTGCCGGTTATGCGAGTTTTGATCATTTCGGCTTGAGTCGAAGGACGCGCAGGCTCGGACGGGTGGCAACCCGGACTGCGCCGATGCCCCCGAAGGTTCGAGAGTTGATCGCGCAGTTGGAGCAGGCGGGCTTCGAAAATCGCGGTGGAAAAGGCAGTCATCGCAATTATGTTCATCCGCGCATCTCGAAACCGATCACCGTGTCCGGCAAACTTGGCGACGACGCGAAGCAATACCAGATTCGCGCCGTCAGGAGCGCAATCGCGGAGCTGCGGAAATGAAGACTAGCGCCAGATACGCAAAGATCGTCGAGTGGTCTGACGAAGACAATTGCTACGTCGGCAGTGCGCCGGGCCTAATCCTTGGTGGGTGCCATGGGGAAAACGAGCAAACGGTTTTCGAAGAGCTCTGCCAGATTGTTGAGGAGACCATCGCGCTTTACGAGCGAGACAAGAAGCCCCTCCCACCTGCGACGTCTGGCCGCGATTTCGCCAACCGTATGCAGAGTGTCGCCTGACATCTGAACAACAGCGGAGGCGATGATGTGGAATCCGGCTAGGGTTGCGATTGGATTCGTCGCGGGACTGGGTTTCGCATTCGGCGCGGTCGCACAGCAACATTTGATCGTCGCGGCCGATGAGGTCACGTGGCAACCAATACCGCGGGAGTGGTTCGTCGGGGCGATGCCGCCTGGCGCGCAAATCCGAACGGAGGTCGCGATTATTCATGGGGATCCGACCAAGGAAGGGGAGCCTTTCGTCATTCGCTTCAAGTCTCCCCCGAACTCGGTGCTGCCGGCACATTGGCACGAGTTTGACGAAAACATCACGATACTGTCAGGTGTCTGGTGCGTTGGTATGGGAGATCGCGTAGACCCCACCAAATGCCAGGATCTGCCTGCCGGTTCGTTCATTCTCGTTCCGAAGCAGATGCATCACTGGGCCGTAACGAAAGACTCAGTTGTTGAGGTACACGGAATCGGCCCATTTCGTGCTTACTTGGTCCAATAACGAGTGCAGCAGTCGCATAACAAGCGGTTGCAGGACGGTCTACATAAAGTGCCAAATCGCATAGCTCAGCGAACCGCTGCCGAACTGCGGCTCTAAGGACTTTCCGCTCAAGTCAACTGTCGATCTCCACTTTCTGAGAGTTCGAGAAGGAGCAATGTTCGTGAGCGCGCTTGATAAGACTTTCACGGCAAAGCTTAGGAAGAGTCCCACCAAGGGAGGTTGGACGTACGTGATCATGCCCGGATCTGCCAACTTCTTCGGCACGCGGGGCCTCGTCAAGGTCGCGGGGACCTTGGACGGCTACCCGTTTCGAAGCTCGTTCATGGCTCTCGGCGACGGTAGGCACAAGCTGCCGATCAAAGCTGAGCTTCGGAAGGTGATCGAGAAGAGCGAAGGTGACAGGGTTACGATCCACCTGACGCGACGATTCGATCGGTGATCCATGAGGATTGTCGGCGTGCGAGTCACCCCTTGGAACCGAGTGAGCTCACGAAGAGTCGCATCCGGAGAGAGATCATGGACAACGTAACGCTGATGAAGAATCTCTACGCCACTTTTGGTCGCGGAGATATTCCGACTGTTCTCGCGGCGATGAGCGCGAACATTAAGTGGTATGAGGCGCAGAGCAATCCCTACATGCCCAGCGGTGAGGCTTGGGTGGGACCGGACTCCGTCCTGAACAATTTGTTCATGCGGCTGGGGGCGGAATGGGACGGCTTTACCGTCCACCCGAGGTCGTTCTATGGAGCCGGCGGCACTGTGATCGTAGAGGCGCGCTACAGCGGAACGTACAGGCGGACGGGAAAGAGCGCGGACGTGCAGGCTTGCCACGTATGGGACATCGAAGATGGCAAGGTCGCCAGGTTTCAGGAGTATGCGGACACTGCCAAGCTGCAGGACATCATGGAAGCACGATAGGACCGCGCACTCTCGCGTCGGTGGCGCCTGACGTTCACTTATCCGGCAAGAACCGCCAGCAAAAGAACATCGCCGCCTCGAACAATCCGTACATCGGGAGCGCGAGCAGTGTCTGCGAGAACACGTCGGGCGGTGTGAGGATCATTCCGATCACGAACGCGGCGAGGAACACATACGGCCGCGACTTCGCGAGCGAGCGTCGCGACACGAGGCCCACCCAGACGATGATGATGATCGCGATCGGCACCTGAAACGCGAGCCCGAACGCGAACAACATGCCGATCGTGAAGTCGAGGTACGACTTGATGTCGGTCATCACGGTCACGCCCGTCGGCGCGACCCTCGTGAAGAAATTGAAGGCCATCGGCAGGACGAGGAAGAACGCGAACGCGACGCCGACGTAGAACAGGATCGCACTCGCAACGATGAACGGCACCGCGATCCGCCTCGTGCGTGCGGGCAGCCACGCGTCGACGAGCCGCCAGATCTGGTAAAGCATCAGCGGCATCGCGATCATCACGGACGCCCAGAGCGTCGCCTTCATCGGCGTGAGGAACGGCGACGCGACGTCCTTCGCAATCATTTGCGACTCGGGCGGCAGGCGCTTCATCAGCGGATCGGCGATCAGATGGAACACCTTGTCGGAGAACGGGGTCAGCGCCACGAACACCACGAACAGCCCGAGCACGATCTTCATCGCGCGCGCGCGCGCCTCGAGCACGCCCGCGAGCAGGCTGCGGGTGACGCGATGCACGTTCGGATCGATCTGGAAGTCGCTCACGAGACGGAGGGCGGCGAAGGAGGCATCCCGTATTCTAGTCGAACGGCAAGGCCAGTAGACTCGACCGGCTGCACAGTCGTTGAGGAGCGGAGCGTGACGACGATCGTCGGCGTCTCGGGAAGTCTCAGGAGCGGCTCGTACAACGCGGCGCTGCTGCGCGCGGCCGCCGATTCGATGCCCGCCGGAGCGCGGCTCGAGATCGCGTCGATCAAGGGAATCCCGCTCTATGACGGCGACGTCGAAATCTCGACGGGATTGCCCGCGGCCGTCACCCGCCTCAAGGAGCAGATCGTGGCGACGAACGGCCTGTTGCTCGTGACGCCGGAGTACAACAACTCGATTCCGGGCGTGTTCAAGAACGCGATCGACTGGCTGTCGCGCCCGCCGCCGGACATCCCGCGTGTGTTCGGCAACCGACCGGTTGCGGTGATCGGCGCGTCGCAGGGCGGGTTCGGGACGATCTTGTCGCAGAGCGCCTGGTTGCCGGTGCTGCGGACGCTCGGCACTCGCGCGTGGTTCGGCGGCCGGCTCCAAGTTTCGCGTGCGGCAAACGTGTTCGACGCGGACGGCAAGCTGCTCGACGATGGCATTCGCGATCAGCTACGTAAGTTCCTCGACGGCTTCGTGAAGTTCGCCGGAAGCGCCGATGAGCGACGAAGTGAATAGCAGACGGGTTCGACGCTAGACCGATCCCTTCGTGCGGTCGCCCGGTTTGAGATAGCGCTTGAAGTACCCGTCGCCGGGCTCGAAACCGAGCTCTTCGTAGAAGGACGCGGCGGCCTCGGTCGCTAGCCCGACGAGGCGGCAGCGCCCGCCCGCGGCCCAGTTCTCGAATTCCGTCATCAGCGCGCGGCCGACGCCACGCCGCCGCTCGCTCTCCGCGACGAGGATCTCGTCGATCCACGCGATCTTTCCGCCGGCGTAGAACGTCTCGTGTGCATCGCCCGCGATGTAGCCGACGAGCCGGCCATCGAGCTCCGCGACCGCGACGATCGCGTCGTTGTCCTTTAGCTTCATCCGCAGCGATTGGGCGAACGCCTCGTTGCTCGGCACCGTGGGGCTCGGGAACTGACGCACGAGCGCGAACAGCGCGAGCTCGTCGGCAAGCTTCGCGCGGCGAATCTGGAGGAGCCCGGTCATGCGCGGGCGCCGAGTTCGGTGAACGCGCCGCGCGCGTCGTGCTCGCGCAGTGCATGCAGCGCGCTTTCGAGCGAGCGCGCCGTGAGCGCCAGCGCCTTCTCCCGGGCCACTTCCTTCGCGGTCGAGTCGACGCCTCGGCTATCCATGCACGGATTGTTCGAGCGAACCTCGCGCCGTGTCAACGCTGGCCCGCAAGTCCGAGCTCGTCGGCGAGCCGGCCCGCGTGATAGACCTTCGTGAGCGCCTCGCGAATCGCGGCCGTGTCGACCGCGACGGCCCGGTTCTGGGCCGCGTCGAACCAATACGAGCCCGAGATCGAGTGGATGTTGCCGTCGAAGATCAGGCCGACGATCCGCCCGCTAGCGTCGATGAGCGGGCTGCCCGAGTTGCCGCCGACGATGTCGTTGTTGGTCGAGACGTTGAACGGCGTCTTGAGGTCGAGCGCGGCGCGCGCCTTCGTCCACGACGGGGGCACTGCGAACGGCGCCTTCCCGGTCGCGCGCTCGAACATGCGGTCGATCTGCGTGAACGGCGGGACGGCGGTGCCGTTCTCGTCCCAGCCTTGCACGGTCCCGACGCTGAGGCGCAGCGTGAACGTCGCGTCGGGATATACGGTCGTGCCGAAGACGGCGAACCGTGCCTTCGCGATCGCCTCGCCGGCAACCTCGGTTATCGCGTCGACCTCGTCCTCCTGGCGCTTGCGCAGCGCTCGAGCGTCCGGGTCGATGCTGCGTGCGAGCTCGATCATCGCGTCGTGCGACGCCTCGACGGCGACTTTGCCGCCTTTCCAGAGCCGCATCCGGTCGTCGGGGTCGCCGAGCTTGGACCCCGTGACGAGCTTGTGGGCGAGGGAGTCCGGTGACTCGGTCGCGAGCAGCCGGCGCACGACGGGATCGTCCGGTCCGAGCCACTCGCGCATGCGTTCGAGCGAGTACGACAGCGTGAGCTCCTCGAGCTCGGGGTAGAGCGGCGTCGGTGCGGCGAGCTGCTGCTCGAGTCGCGGCAGGGCGGCGTCGGTGTATTCGCGCAGGCGATCGGCGTTCGGCTTGTCGCGCTCCACGACGCCGCGGAGCAGCGTGCGCGCGTAGCGAAACAGCCGGCTGTTGAAGCCCGTGGCGTCCTCGAGGTACGTGTGCCGCAGCAGGAACGTCGGCTGCACCTTCTCGGCCGCCTCGATCCGTGCCCACGGGTCGCCGACCGATGCGCTAAGCGCGGGGTCGCTCGCGACGCGCTCGCGCAGGTTCTTCTCGTCCTCGCGCTTGCGCTGCATCAGACCGTCGTCGAGCAGCGCGTCGAGCAGCTTGCGCCGGACCTTGATGCTGTTCTCGAGGCCGAAGAGCCGCTCGCGCGCGATGCGCTCGGCCGCGGGGCTCGTCTTCGCGAATTGAATCAACCGCCCGCGCAGCTCCGACGCGCCGAGCAGCCATGGCGGCAGCTCGAAGTTGCGGAGCTCGGTCAGCTGCGCGACAGTGAGCTCGCGGTCCGTGGAGCCGGGATGACCCGCGACGAACACGGTCTCGCCGGCCTTCGGCCCGTCGAAGTCGATCGTGAGGTGCTGCGGCGTGGGCGCCGGATGGCCGTCGACATAGGCGCGCAGCAGCGCCATGTCTAGGTCCCAGCGTGGGAACTGGAAGTTGTCCGGGTCGCCGCCGAACGCCGCGATGGCGTCCTCCGGCGTAAATACGAGCCGCACATCCGTGTAGCGGCGGTATTCGTAGAGCCAGTACTCTCCGCCGCCGTATAGCGTCACGGCCTCGCACTTGAGCGGGGTGCCTTTGCTTTTCGCGGCCTCCTCGCAGCCCTGCTCGAGATCCGTGAGCGCCTGCCGGCGCTGCTCCTTGGCCGCGCGCTCGTCGGAGCCGCGCGTCGCCTCCGTCACGCGCGCGGTGACGTTCTCGGTCGCGACGAGGACGTCCGCGATCTGCGACGCACAGCGCAGCTCGTCTTCCCCTCGGGTGGCGAGCACGCCGCTGTCGATCAGCGACTTCTCGCGCGTCGAGTGCTCCGCGAGGCAGCCTTCGACGCAGTGATGATTCGTGAGGATCAGGCCGTTGGCGGATACGAACGACGCGGTGCAGCCCGACAGCCGCACGACCGATTGGCGCACGTGGTCGAGCCAAGCCTGATCGATCTGCACGCCATGGCTCGTCGCGACCGCGGCCGACGGGAATCGGTCGAAGGTCCACATCCCCTCGTCGGCGGACGCCGGGCGGGCGGCCCAGCACCCCGCCGTGACTAGAACGAAAAGGAAAGCATTTCGAATCATGAGTGTTCTTGAGCGTGACGCCGTACCGCGCTGGCTATTATGACCCGTCCGGCCCGCGGGCGTGCTCGGGGTCGGTCGAATCACTGAAATCCTTGGAGGGAGGGGCCGATATGTTCCAGTCAAACTGGCGGAATGGGGTCGCGGTTGCAGCGCTCGCGCTCGTCGTCGGCGCCGCGACGCGGAGCTCGGTCGCGCAGCAAGCGGCACCGGCGAACGACGTCGCGGAGCTCAAAGCGGAAATCGAGGCGCTCAAGGGCATGTTGCCGAGCCAATCGCACTCGATGGTCGACGTCGAATTCCAATATGCGAACCTCTGGTTCGCGGGCAAGAATCAGAACTGGCCGCTCGCCACGTTCTATCTCAACGAGACGCGCAGCCATTTGAACTGGACGGTCCGCTTGCGCCCGGTCCGCAAGCTCTCGAACGGCGGCGACCTCGATTTGCGGCCGATCTTGAAAGGCATCGAGGACGGCGGTCTCGCGAGCATCAAGGCGGCGCTCGACAGGCACGACGAAAGTGCGTTCGAAACCGCGTACAAAGGGATGCTGAACCAGTGCATCGCGTGCCACGAGGCCGCCGAGAAGCCGTTCCTGCGGCCCCAGGTGCCGACGGCTCCGCCGTCGGCGCTGATCGACATGAAGCCGCACAACTAGCGCGGGACGAGCAAGCCGGCGGCGTCGACCGTCGTTCTGCGCGGTGCTAGCGTTGCGTGCGCGACGGCGCCGTGTCGTAGCCGAATTCTCGAATCACGCGCACGGCATCCGGGTCGCGCAAGAATTCCAGAAAGCCGCGCGCGGCCGCGTTGCCGCTCGCGCGCTTGACCAGCACGGCGTCTTGATCGATCGCCTCGTAAAGCTCTTGCGGCACCTCGAACGACGCCGCCGCGTTGTTGTTCTTGTACGAGATCACCTGCGACAGCGCGACGAACGCGAGGTCGGCGTTGCGCGTCTCGGCCAACGCGAACGTCTGCGCGATGCTTTCGCCGCGTACGATGCGGCTCTGGAGCGAGTCCCAGAGGCCGAGCTGGCGCAGCGCTTGCTCGGCGGCGAGACCGTATGGGGCGAGATCGGGATTCGCGATCGCGAGCCAGCGATAGTCGGTGCGCGCGAGCGACTTCAAATCGAGCGGCACGAACTTGTCGGTCTCGCGCGTCCAGAGCACGAGCTTGCCGACCGCGTAGGTAAAGCGCAGCGATCCGTCGGCGAGGCCGGCCGCGACCAGCCGGTCCACGTGCTCGCGGTCGGCCGAGAGCAGCGCGTCGAGCGGCGCGCCGTTCGCGATCTGCGCATAGAGCTGCCCTGTGGAGCCGGACGTGAGCTTCAAGCGATGCGGCGTGCGCTGCTCGAACAGCTTCTGGAGAGCTTCGGCGGGCGTCGTGAAGTTCGCGGCGACGGCGATGGTCGCTTCATCCGCGCGGGCCCCGAGCGCCGCGGCGACGAGCGCGAGCGCCAACGCGGCGAAGAGCTTGATACGGCCGAGCATCGCGGCTCCGTGATATCTGTCCGAATATGACGGCAGCTTAGCGGATTCTCAGAACGTCGTCGTGATCGCGAGGTAGAAGTAGAGCGGGTCGCCGCGGAAAGCCGCGCCTTGAACCTGCCGTGCGAACCGGCCGAGCTCGAGATGCGCGAAGCCGGGCTCCACGCTCAGCCGATTCGGGATGGCGGTCCACGTGAAGCTGCCCTCGAATTGCTTGCCGATCGTGCGTCCGCTCTTCCCCGTGGGATCGCTCCAGCCCGAGCCGACCCACTGGTCCCTCGCCTCGGCGAGGAACAGCCAGCGGTAGGAAAGCATCGATTGCCAACGCAGCTTTGGCGTGAGCGTGAGCCGCAAGCCCGGCGTGTCGATGTTGCTGCGTGAGATCGGGCCGTAGATGCTCGTCGGCCCGAAATCGGAACGGCGCGAGCCGAACAGGGAGTTGAACCGCTCGATCGACGTAGCGTTCGGGTCCTGGTCGCCGCTCGCGTAGTCGTATTGAACGAGCAAGGTCGGTCGCATCCGCGTGTCGAATGCATAGCCCGCTTCGAGATGAAGGAAAGTGGCGTCCAGATCGAGGTTGCTGCGCGCGGCGCCGTTGACCGTGCCGCCCGCGCGACCCGATTCCCAGACGCCTTCGACTTCGTAACCCCAGCCGCCGAGCTTCGGCGTGCGAAACGCCCGCGCGCCGGCGGCCGTGAAGTGCGCCGCGGCAGCGACGTTGCTCTGCGGTGGGTTGACGTCATAGTCGAACAAATAAGTCTCGACAACGCTCTTGTCGGCGAGCGGCGGCAGCTGGTAGTAAGCGCCGAGCAGACGCGTGCCGCGCGCCGCGTGGTCGAGTCCGACGTCATTGTCGAGCTGCGACGCTGCGTCCGCGGGCTCGATGATCATCGGTTGGAAGTAGAAGAGCCGCAGGTTGCGTCCGTCACCGTCGTGCCAGTTCCAGTCCGCGCCGAGGAAATTGTTCACGGTGTTGCGATAGCGGTTGCGCGAGATCAAGCGCCGCTTGCCGATGTCGAGCGTCATGCGCCCGACGCGCACCGTGCTGTCGCCGCTGTCGTCGAACATGCCCTTCTTGTGCCACGCGACATAGGCCTGGATCGGCTCGAGGGTATCGACGGTGTTCGTGACGAACGAGCCCTCGTCATTGAGCTCGCCTCGCGAGTCCATGATCTCGCCGGCGACCTCGAACGCATCCAGGCTCCAGTCGAACACCACGGAGGTTTGCAGAGCGACCACCTGGTCGCTGTCGTCGAAGCCCTTACGGAACTGCGGATCGAGCCGCTCGTAACGCGTGCGCTGCGAGCCGCTGATCCTGAGGCGCGGAGCCGCGCTCGCGCCGGCGTCGCCCGCGGAATCGTCGCCGGCTTGCGCTTCGTCGGCGCGCGCGACCGAGTGCGAAGCGAGGATCGCCGTTGCGATCAGAGCGATGGCACGCGTGCCGTGCAGCGAGGCGGCAGTGGACCGGCGGGGCGTCATGTCGTTGCGATAGTTCGTTTGCGGTCCGCCATCTAACCCCGATGCGACGCGCTAGACAAGCAAGCAAAGCGCGCACGCGCGCGCGATTTCACGCGCCGGACGCGACGCAGGCGTGTGGCATCATGCGGGCCATGGAGCAGGCCTCGAGACCCGAAAGAGCGGCGGAAGACTCGGCGAGCCGCGTGCTGCGCGAGGTGTTCGGCTACGAATCCTTCCGCGGCGAGCAGCGCGCGATCATCGCGGCAGCGGAAGCGGGCCGCGACACGCTCGTGCTGATGCCGACCGGCGGCGGCAAGTCGCTCTGCTACCAGATCCCCGCGCTGCTGCGCGACGGGGTCGGCATCGTGGTCTCGCCGCTGATCGCGTTGATGGAGGATCAGGTCGGCGCGCTGCGCGACGCGGGCGTGCGGGCGGCGTTCCTGAACTCGACACTCACGCGTGCCGAGCAGCAACACGTGGTCGCCGATCTCAAGAGCTCGGCCTTGCAGCTTCTCTACGTCGCGCCCGAGCGGCTCATGCAGGAGCAGACGCTCGAGATGCTCGCCGGCGTGCCGTTGTCGCTGATCGCGATCGACGAGGCGCATTGCGTCTCGCAGTGGGGCCACGACTTTCGCCAGGACTACCTGGTGCTCAACGAGCTCAAGCGCTGTTTCCCGGGCGTTCCGCGCATGGCGCTCACCGCGACGGCGACTCCGCCGACGCGCGACGAGATCGTCGCGCGCCTCGACCTCGACGCGCCGGCGCATGTTCACGGCGAGCTTCGATCGTCCGAACATCCGCTATCACGTGCAGGCGAAGAGCGACGCGCGCCGCCAGCTGCTCCGCTTCCTCGACAACCATCGCGGGGAAGCCGGCATCGTCTACTGCCTCACGCGCAACAAGACCGAGCAGACGGCCGAGTGGCTTCGCGCGAGCAGGGCTTCGACGCGCTGCCGTATCACGCGGGACTGCCGAGCGAAGTCGCGAGCGGCACACCAGCGCCGATTCCTCGCGAGGACGGCGTGATCATCGTCGCGACGATCGCGTTCGGCATGGGCATCGACAAGCCCGACGTGCGTTTCGTCGCGCATCTCGATCTGCCGAAGAGCATCGAGTCGTACTACCAGGAGACGGGCCGCGCGGGCCGCGACGGCGAGCCGGCGGACGCGTGGATGATCTACGGGCTCGCAGGACGTCGTGCAGCTGCGCGCGCTCGTCGATTCCTCCGAGGCCGACGAGCAGCACAAGCGGCGCGAACGCCACAAGCTCGACGCGCTGCTCGGCTGGTGCGAGGTCACCGAATGCCGCCGGCGGCCGCTGCTCGCGTACTTCGGCGAGCGGCGCGACGGCGCGCCGCCGTGCGGCAACTGCGACAACTGCCTCGCGCCGCCCGCGACCTGGGACGGCACCGAGGCCGCGCGCAAGCTCCTGTCCGCGGTCTACCGCACGGGGCAGTCGTTCGGTGCCGCGCACGTCGTCGACGTGCTCGTCGGCAACGCGACCGAGAAGGTCGAGCGGCACCGGCACGAGGGGCTGTCCGTGTTCGGGATCGGCAAGGATCTCGAGCCGAGCGCGTGGCGCTCGTTGATCCGCCAGCTCGTCGTGCGCGGCCGTTTGCGAGTCGAGCACGATCGCTTCGGCGCGCTCGCGCTCACGGACGCGAGCCGAGCGCTGCTGCGCGGCGAGGAGACGGTGCGCGTGCGCGAGGACGCGAAGGACGTCGGGCCGCGCCGGAAGTCGCGCGCGGCGGCCGTGCCGAGCGAGGTGGCGGACGTCGATCGCGAGCTCTGGGACGCGCTGCGCGAGTGCCGGCGCAAGATCGCGAGCGAGCGCAACCTGCCGCCGTATGTGATCTTCCACGACGCGACGTTGAAGCAGATGATCGCCGAGCGGCCCGCGGATCGCGACGCGCTGCTCAAGATCAGCGGCGTCGGTCAGGCGAAGCTCGAACGCTACGGCGAGCAGTTCCTCGACGTGCTGCGCCGCGGCGCAGCGCCGGCGACGTAGGGGCCGAGCGCCGGGCCGGCGCGTCGGGGGTCGCGTCGCTCGGTTCCGTTCGCTGACACCGTGCAGACGTTTCGGCTGCCAGCCCGCGCCGTTGACGGTCGCGCGCGCGCGCCCCTATGCTCCGTCGCGATCGGGGGAGCCATTCATGAAGACGGCGCTTGAGCTCGGTGTGCTGGTCGGTTTCTGCCTCGGCGCACAGGTCGCCGCGGCGGCCGAGCCTCCAGACTTCACGGGTATCTGGGATACGTATCGCGAGCCCGGCGCGCCGCCGCCGCGCTTCGGCGGGCCGCCGGAGAAGCTGCCGCTCAAGCCCGACGCGCAGAAGAAAGTCGACGACTACCGCGCGTTGATCGCGCCGAGCGGCGATACGCCGGGCGGCTGGTGCCTCGGCACCGGAATGCCGGGCTCGATGCTCGGCTCCGGGCGGCTATCCGATGGAGATCGTGCAGCACAAAGACCTGCTCGTCGTCGTCTACGAGGCGCACACCGAGGTTCGGCACATCTATCTGGCTAACCGCGCCAAGGAGGGCGACCTCTTCCCGGATCGCAACGGCTACTCGTTCGGCCGCTGGGACGGCGACAAGCTCGATGGTCGAGACCACGCATCTGAAGGAGGCCGTCGACCAGGCGCGCTACCCACATAGCGATCAGGCGAAGATCGTCGAGACATACCACTTAGTCGACGAGCGACGACGGCAAGAAGGTGCTCACGGCCGAGATGACGCTCACCGATCCCGCGTTCTACACGGAGCCGATCAAGGCCGTGAAGAAGTGGCAGCAGAAGCCCGGGATCCGTCTGCTTCCATACGAGTGCAACGAGCCGGCGTGGGAAGATCATCTGGAGCAACTGCGCCAGCAGCAGAAGCCCGCCGCCGGCAAGAAAGACGGCGGCTGACGCGGCGCACGTTCGCGCCGCGCGACAAGGAGACGACCCGCATGCGCACATCGATCCTCGCAATCCTGATCGCGGCGAGCCTCGCCGTCGCGCCGAGCGCGCGCGCGCATCACTCGGCCGCGCGCTTCGACCTCACGATCCGCGATCACTACGTGACCGGCATCGTGAAGGAGTTCCATCCGGCGAACCCGCACACGAAGATCGTGCTCGAGATCAGCGACGAGAAGGGCACGCGCGACGTCGAGTTCGAGGGCCATAGCCTCAACAACTACTATCGCGGCGGTTGGCGCGAAGGCTTGGTGAAGGTCGGCGACAAGATCACTCTGCAAGCGGCGCCGACCAAGGACGGCACGGACGGCGGCTACGCGCTCGGCGTGATCGCGGCCGACGGCACGCGGTTCTGATGCAGCCGCGGCAGGTCAAGAGCCGTTCCGTCAACGTGTTCGGCGAGGAGCTCCAAGGCTGCAGCGAGCGGCCGCTGACCGGCTTCTTCCGCGACGGTTGCTGCAACACGAGCGATGCCGATGCCGGCTCACACACGGTCTGTGTCGAAGTCACGCGCGAGTTCCTCGAATTCTCGCGCTTCCGCGGCAACGACTTGTCGACTCCGCATCCCGAGTTTCAGTTCCCGGGCCTGAAGCCCGGCGACCGCTGGTGCCTGTGCGCCGCGCGTTGGCTCGAAGCGCAGCAGGGTGGCATGGCGCCGCGCGTCGTGCTCAAGGGCACGCACGAGCGCGCGCTCGAGGTCGTGCCGTTCGATCTGCTGAAGAAGTTCGCCGTCGATTTGAACTGACGCGAGCGTTTCCAGGGGGGGGGGTCCATGCGGTCGAGTCGCTTCGCGTTCTGGATCGGTCTCGTGCTCGGGGCGCACGCGGCGAGCGCGCAGTCGCCGCCCGCGAGCGACGCGTCGCTCGTCGAGTGGCCGGTCTATGGCGGCAGCCTCGCGTCGCAGTTCTACTCGCCGCTCGATCAAATCAACGCGCGCAACGTGAAGGACCTCAAGGTCGCGTGGCGCTGGTCCGGCGGCAACTTCGGCCCGAATCCGGAGCTCAAGAGCGAGACGACGCCGCTCATGATCGGCGGCGTGCTGTACGCGACCGCGGGTGCAACGCGGAACGTCGTCGCGATCGACGCCAAGTCGGGCGAGACGCTTTGGGTCTGGCGGCCGAACGAGGGCGAGCGTTTCAACGAGGGCCCGCGCAAGATGTCGGGCCGCGGCGTCGCGTACTGGAGCGGCGGCGCGGACGACAAGCGCGTGTTCGTCGTGACGCCGGGCTTCTTTCTCTGGTCGCTCGACGCGACCACCGGGCTGCCGAAGCGCGAGTTCGGCGAGGCCGGCGTCGTCGACTTGCGCCGCGGGCTGCGCGGCCCGACGGAGCACGTCGAGGCGGGCTCGTCGTCGCCCGCGATCGTCGTCGGCGACGTCGTGATCGTCGGCCCCGCCGGCGGCATCGGCGCGCGGATGAGCTCGAAGACGCCAAGCGAAGCTCGACGTGCGCGGCTTCGACGTGCGCAGCGGCAAGCTGCTCTGGACGTTCCACACGATTCCCGAGAAGGGCGAGCTCGGCTACGACACGTGGCTCACGCCGGGCTCGGCCGAGTACACGGGCAACGCGGGAGTCTGGGCGCCGATGGCGGCCGATCCCGAGCTCGGGCTCGTGTATCTGCCCGTCGAGGGCGCAACGAGCGACCTCTACGGCGGCGAGCGCCCGGGCAACAACCTGTTCGCGAACAGCCTCGTCGCGCTCGACGCGAAGACCGGTCAGCGCGTCTGGCACCAGCAGCTGATTCATCACGACATCTGGGACTACGACAACCCGACGTCGCCGATCCTGCTCGACGTGAAGGTTCGTGGGCTACCGGTGAAGGCCGTCGTGCAGCTCACGAAGCAGGCGTTCGCGTACGCGTTCGACCGCGCGACCGGCGCGCCGCTCTGGCCGATCGAGGAGCGGCCCGTGCCGACGTCCGACGTGCCGGGCGAATGGACCGCGCCGACGCAGCCGTTTCCGACTAAGACCTAAGGCCTACGACCGCCAGGGCGTCACGAAGGCCGACCTCGTCGACTTCACGCCGCAGATCAAGGCCGCGGCGCTCGACGCGGTGAAAGACTTGCGGATGGGTCCGATGTTCACGACGTCGTCGCTGATCGACGCGGCCGACGGCACGCGCGGCTCGCTCGTGCTGCCGCACTTCGGCGGCGGCTCGAACTGGGAGGGCGGCGCCGCGGATCCCGAGACCGGCATGCTGTACGTCGCGTCGCAGACGACGATCAACGTGTTCGCGGTGAACGCGGCGGGCGACCGCTCCGACATCCGCTATCTCTTCGTGAACGGCGACGCGCCGCATCCGCTCGGCCTGCCGCTGATCAAGCCGCCGTACGGCCGGATCACCGCGATCGACATGAACACGGGCGAGCATCGTTGGATGGTGCCGAACGGCGACACGCCCGACGACGTGAAGAACAACCCCGCGCTCGCGGGCGTGAAGCTGCCGCCGACCGGCAAGCCGAGCAAGGCGCTGCTGCTCGTCACGAAGACGCTGCTGTTCGCGGCCGAGGGCTACGGCGGCGGCCCGATCTTGCGAGCGTACGACAAGGCGACGCGGCAAAGTCGTCGCGGAGCTGCCGCTGCCCGGCGTCGCGAGCGGCAAGCCGATGAGCTATCTCTTCGGCGGCAAGCAATACATCGTGCTCGCGGTCGGCAAGAGATCATCCGGCGGAGCTCGTCGCGCTCGCGTTGCCGTAGGCGGGATCGACGTGGTCGACGGAGTGCGCCTACGTCCGCGTCGCTCGTGGCACGCGACTTCCGGTGCGGCCGCATCGCCGCGCCCGTGGCGGCGGGGGGTCACGCCCTGTCACAAGCCGCTGCGGAGATCGACGGCAGAGGCTCATTCGTCGTCGAGATCTCGGCGTCGCCTCGGCCCCGCGCTCACAACGCGGCTCGTCTATTCCCGAAGGCTCGTGATGCAGGTCGCGGGCGCGAGGTACCGCTGGAGACGACGGCCGTCCGTCCCGCGCCGCGCAACGCCGAGCCCAAGTTCTGGGCTCGTACGACCGGGCGCTGACCTTCTGACGCTCGCGAGCCTCCCGCCGCTCCGGGGCGAGCGCGCGGCTCGGCAACGGCTCGCGGCCGCACGCGACATATTCGCGCTGCTCGGCGTCTCTGACTCCGTGCGGCGTCGCCTCTGTGAAGACGGCAGTCTTGCTAGGGTTAAGCATTCGTTCGCGCCCGTTGGAGCTTCGCCGATGCTTGCGAAAAATATCCCGCTCGTCTTGATCGCCACGGTCGCTTCGTCTTCGGCGTGGGCGCAGGCGGGCGGCCGCCTCGCCATCGGCGACGGCCCCGGCGCGACGCCGAGCAAGGAGCGCTCGATTCCGGCCGAGACGACCGCGGCGCTCGTGAAGGATCCCAAGTGGAAGAGCGCCGCGCACGTCCTGGGGCACGCCGAGCCTCGACGGCCAGTGGAGCGTCGACGACATGCGCGGCATCCCGCGCGACCGGCCCGAGAATCAGGGCACGCGCGAGTCGCTGACGCCCGAGGAGTTCTTCAAGCGCGCGAGCCAGCAGCAGGGCGGCAAGGACCGCGCGACGAAAGAGGAGACGTTCCTGCGCAACGAGTGGGGCACGCGCACGTTCGGCTACACGTCGCTCGTCGTCGAGCCGCGCGAACGGCCGAGTGCCGGCGCTCACGCCCGCCGGCAAGGCGCGCGCGGACGCGGTCGCGGGCCTCGGCACGTTCGGCCCCGGGCCGTTCGACAAATTCGAGGACTTCACGCTCTACGACCGCTGCATCACGCGCGGCATCTTCGGCTCGGTGCTGCCGTCGATCTACGGCAACGGCATCCGCATCGTGCAGACCCCGACCGAGATCTCGATCACGTACGAGATGATTCACGACACGCGCGATCATCCATCTCGACAACCGCGCGCACCTCGACGGCTCGGTCGAGCAGTACATGGGCAACGCGCGTCGGCCACTGGGACGGCGACACGCTCGTCGTCGAGAGCACGAACTTCACCGACAAGACGACCGTCGGCGCTCGCGGCCCGCACAGCGACAAGCTCAAGGTCACGGAGCGCTATCGCCGCGTCGATCCCGAGATGATCGAGTACCGCGCGACGATCGACGATCCGGTGACGTTCACGGCGCCGTTCACGTACCGCGTGATGTTCACGACGCAGCCGAACTACGAGGTCTACGAGTACTCGTGCCACGAGGGCAACGGCGCCGTGGGTCACGCGCTCTCGGGCGAGCGCGCGTTCGACAAGCAGGTCGCCGAGGCGCAAGCGAAGGGCCTGCCGCCGCCGAAGCGCGCGAACGGACTCAGTATCTATCGGGCGCCGGCCGAGGGCTCCGAGGTCTTCGACATCAACGCGGGCGAGTAGCCTGCGTGCCGCCCGCGCCGTAGAACGCGCCGGCGCGCGCACGCTGGGCCAAAGAGGGAGAGTGAAGGATGGAACCGATCACCGTTGCCCAGCTCGCGATGCTCCTGGTCGTCGGATTTCTGTTGTTCCGGACGCAGAGCGGCCCGCCGTCGCACCGCGGCTGGCGCGGCTTTCGGCGCGATCCAAGCATCTTTCCGGTGATGCTCGAGGCGCGGGCACGTCGGCGTCAGGCCGAGTGGCGCGCTGCGCTCGAGCAACCTGCCGTCCTGGTTCATCCCCGGCGCGGTCCTGATCGCAGGCGCGCTGGTCTGGTGGCTCACCCGTTGACGTCTTCACTCGGCGCGGCTCGAGCGCCGACCGAGGGCCCCTCGATCAACCGGTTGTGAGTGCGCCACGCGCAGCGGCGGTGCGCCGCGAGTGCGCGCGCCAGGCCCACGCGACGACCACCGCGAGCACAGCCAGCACGATCGCGCAGAGCGCCGTCGACGCATAGCCGACGCCGGCGGAGAACGAGCGCAGGATTCCCGGGTCCGCCTCGGGCCCGACCGCGGCGAGCGTCGGCGGAAAGCCCAGCGCGCCCATCGTGAGCGTGACGATCACGGTGCCGAACGCGATCCCGATCACGTTGCCCGAGTTTCGGCACAGGCTCACGAACCCCGCCGCGACGCCGTGCGAGTGCTCCTCGACCGCGTTCAGCATCGACGCGGAGTTCGCAGCGCTGAACAGCGACATGCCGAGCGACATCACCATGAGCCCCGCGACGACGCGCCAGAACGGCGTGCCGACGCCGATCAGGCAGAACGTCGCGAAGCCGAGCAGCGTGATCGCCATCCCGACGTTCGCGAACAGCCGAATGCCGAAGCGATCCGCGAAGCGGCCCGCGAACGGCGCCGCGATCGCGGTCACCGTCGCGGCCGGCACGAACACGAGGCCGACCTGCTCGGCCGGAATGCCGCGCACCGCCTGGAGAAAGAAGGGCACGAGGAACCGCGTCGAGGCGATGCCCATGAAGACCACGAGCGCGGCGAGCGCGCCGAGCGCGAACTCGGCGTTGCGAAAGAGCGCCAGGTCGATCATCGGCGCCGCGCTGCGGCGCTCGATCGCGACGAACAGCACGAACAATAGCGCCGCGGCGCCGGCTCCGATGAACGTCGCGGGCGCGTGCCAGCCCATGCCGGGGCCGAGCGTGAGGGTCAGCAGCAGGCTCACGAGGAACGAGGAGAAGGCGAGCGCGCCGTAGTAGTCGAACGGCTGCACGACCTTCGGCCGGTTCGCGCGCCGGCGCAGCGTGCGCTGCGAAGTGACGGCGATCGCGAGCATCGCCGCGGCCGTGATCGCGAACAGCATCCGCCAACCGACCGTGCCGGTGACCACGCCGCCGAGCGACGGGCCGACGATCTGGCCGAGGCCGACCGCGCCGATCTGTATCCCGAGCATCTTCGCGCGCTCTTTCGCCTCGAAGCTGTTGACGAGGATCACCATCGCGGTGCCCTGAGTCATCGCCGAGCCTAGCCCCACGAAAGCGCGCGCGGCGATGAGCCCATAGATCGTCGCGGACCGCGCGGCAAACACGGCGCCGATCGCAAACAGCAGCGCGCCGACGACGTAGATCCGCTTGCGGCCGATCAGGTCCGACAGCCTGCCGACCGGGACGAGCAGCGCGGCGATCGCGAGGTCGTTGCCGACGAGCACCCACTGCGCGGTCGGCAGAGTCGGTGCGCGAACTCGTGCGCGATCGTCGGCAGCGCGACGATCGACGACGTCGTATCGAACACCGTGATGAAGATGCCCGTGATGCAGACGACGAAGACGAGGTACTTGTGCTCGAGGCGGGGTAACGGCATGGCGCGGGTTCGAGCGACGTCCGGCGGTGTAGTCGGCCAATAGTAGGCATCCCGCACCGTGCGGGCCAGATAGGATTGCTTCCAATTTTCGCGCGCGCCGGGTTAGATAGAGCGCCGGCGTGCGTGTTGCGCATGCCGAAAAGCTCGAACGAACCTGGAGGGATTCCGATGAGACTCATCGCCGTCTTGCTCGTGTCGCTCGCGCCGCTGAGCGCGCTCGGCGCCGACTGCGACCGCGCGTGCCTGAAGTCGACGCTCGATACCTACCTGACGGCGGTCGTGAAGCACGATCCGCAGGCCGCGCCGCTGATGCAGGGCTACCGCCACACCGAGAACGCGCTCAACAAGCCGATCGGGCAAGGCGTCTGGCAAAGCGTGACGGGCCTCGGCAAGGTCCAGCGCCGCTACGTCGACGCGGTCAGCAGCCAGGCCGCGTACTACGGCATCGTCGAGGAGGGCGGGAAGCTTGCGATCGTGACCGCGCGCTTGCGCGTCGAGAATCGCGAGATCGCGGAGGCGGAGTGGTACATCGCGCGCGACGGCGACCCCGGGCTTCCGGGCGCGACGCCGCCGAACGTCTGGAATCCTACGAGCCTCACGGAGAATCCGCCGCCCGAGCGCAACCTGCCGAAGGACAAGCGCCTGCCGCGCGACGTGATGATCGCGATCGTGAACAGCTACTTCGACGGCATCACCTCGCACGACGACCGCGTCGTGCTCGCGCATCCGGGCTGTAACCGCTTCGAGAACGGCACGAAGGTCACGGGCCGCCGCGGCGGGCAGGGCGACGACTGCGCGTCCGGATTCGCGGGCTTCGATCTCGCGAACGTCGCGGGGCGGCGCGTCGGGTTCGTCGACGACGAGCAGGGCGTCGTGCTCGGGATGGCGGTGTTCATCCGCAAGCCGGCCTCGCCGCGGCCGCGCAACGCGTTCAGCGAGTGGTTCTGGATCGAGGACGGCAAGATCCGCAACATCTGGACCGCGATGTACTACCCGGGTCCCGAGCGCGCGGTGCCCAACTGGCCGCCGTTCGACGGCAACTTCCCGCTCGACGCGGCGACGGCCGCGCAGCCGACCGCCGCGAGCCCGAGCAAGTAACGAAGGAAAGGAAGGGGTCCGGGCAGCGCAGAGCCGCGTGGGCGCTACGGTTTCGCGTCGGCCGTGAAGCCCGCCTGCTCGATGCCGTAGGCGCAGACCGCCTCGTCCTCGTCACCGGTACCGCCGCTCGCGCCCGCGGAGCCGACGATCGCGCCGCTCGCGTCGCGGATCAGCACGCCGCCGGTCTGCGGCAGGAACTTGCCGTGCGCCGTCGCGGCGAGCGTCACGAAGAAGTTCGGGTTGTCCTTGGCGCGGCCTGCGAGCGCGCGGCTCGAGGCGCCCATCGCGACCGCGGCCCAGGCCTTGCCGGTCGCGACGTCGACGCGGAACATGCTCGCGCCGTCCTCGCGCTGCATCGCCTTCAAGTGGCCGCCGTCGTCGAGCACGACGACGCTCACGGGCTTGATCTTCATCTCGCGCGCCTTTTCGAGCGCCTTCGCGATGATCTTGTTCGCTTGGGCGAGGGTCAACGCCGACATTCAGCTCTCCCGGAATCTGCGAAATCAACTTCGCAGCATAGCGGGCTCAGGGCGTGCGGTCAGCCGGCAGAATGATTACGCGCTCGGTCGAGGAGTCGCGCACGGGCTGCGCGGAGTTGGTCTCCTGCTGCGCCGTCGAGCCGATGCGAACCGGGATCACGAGATTACGGGCCGGGTGCTGGTCGCCCGCGGTGCCCTGCACGAGCACGTCGAGATACAGGCTGCCTTCGTCGAAAGCAGTCGCGGTCAACGTCCACGAACGGCGGGCGCCGTCGGCGGGGTTCGTCGTGAGCTGCGGCGTCCCGGCCTCCAATCCGCTCCCGGCCCGCACGCTGAGCGTCAGCTCCGCGACACCGTCGCCGCCTTCGGCGACGATCTGCACAGCGAACGGCACGCCGAGCTGGGGCCGCGCCGAGAACTCGTAGCCAATCGCGATCGGCGCGACGGGTTTGCCGGGCGCGGCAAGCGGACGCGACTTGATCCGCGGCGCGGCCGTCGCCACGGAGTTGGCCGCACCGCCACTCGCGCCGGGTGCGAGCTCGTCCGCGGCCGCGGCGTGCGCCAGGCCCGCGGCCAGCGCGATCACGAGCGCGCGCACGGCGATGCGTGTCGTTTTCGTGCTCACGGTCCGGTCACCGTCACGTCGAAGCACGCGTCGCCGATCGGCGGATACGCCGGATCGTCCGTGATGTTGGTCCATTCGTAGACCTCGAGCGTGTAGTCGCCGGGCGACAACGTCGTGCTGAAGCTCTCGGTGCAGACGCCCGGACTCGTCTGCCAGGACTGCGTGCAGGCGGAGCTCGGAGGCCCATCCGAGGTCGCGATCGCGCCGGCCTGCTGCAGCACGAGGTCCGGGTCGGCCGCGCCCGGCGGGCTCACGGCCGTCGCCAGAAACGTGTAGGTGCCCGTCGCCGGCGCGGAGAAGCGCACGTAACGCCGCGAGCCGAGCTTGTCGATGGATCCCGACGCCGCGCTTTTAAAATCGTTGAGACTGCAGACGTGGGCCGGGCTGCCGTTCACGGTCGCGCTGTCATAGATCGACGCTAACAGCGGCGTCGCGGGCGTGCCGAAATGCGTCTCCGTGCCGCCGTAATCGTCGACGATGCTGTTCATACCTTCGGCCCGGACGAGCGCGTCGATGTTTTGGCTGACGGCTTGCGGCTGGGCTTGCTGCAGCGCATTGACGAACGGGAAGACGCTCGTCTGCGCGAGCGTGGTGGCGAACGGCCGCGTCAGCACCTCGAAGAGCGGCGCGAAGCCGAGCGCGACGTTATCCTGCGTCGCCGAGCCGTCCGGCACGAAGTTGGCGTCCGAGTCGTAGAGGTTGTAGATGAGCTCGTAGATCGAGCGCTCGCTGAACCACCCCGGATACGGGTTCGGGTTCGCGGCGGGATCGCCCTCGACGTCGAACGAGAAGCCTTGCGCTTGCTGTGGCCCCTGCGTGTCGCGGTAGATCGGGTCGCCGGTCGCCATCGCGGCGAACGCGTCGGCGAAACCCTCGCGGAACGCGACGCGCATGTCGAGCTGATCCCCGGGAGCGTGGGGGCCGGTCGAGCTGTCGTCACGGCCGAACGCGTCCAAGAAAAACTGACCCCAGACCTGCGAGATCACGCTGCGGTCGTACTCGTCGGTGTCCTGGTCTTCCGCGCCGAGCAGGTAGATGCCGTCGCCCGACACGTAGACGCTGGAGCCGATCTGTCCGGTCGAAGCGTCCGGTCCGTTCGCGCTCACGGTAGGAACGTTGTTCGGGCTCCAGTGGATCTGCAGACTCGGAAACTCGAGGCCGGGCTCGCTCGCGAGCACGAACTGCATCGCGTCGTAGACGGCGTCGAGAATCGCGAACGGCGCGGCAGCGCGGGTGGCCGTGTAGCTCGTCGTGCCCCAGCCGGAGGCCGCGTGCAAATTCTGAGTGGCGCCGTCGGCGCCAAGCATGAAGGTGCCGGAGTCGAGCACGTAGAGCGCGTCGCCTTGAGTGTTGTCCGTGACGGCCACGTCCCAGGCTGGCGATCCGACGCGACTGATCTCGGCGCGGGCGCGCACGAAAACGTTCTCGTTCGACGCGACGCTCAGGGAGTAGGCACCGTTCACGTCGGTCACGGTGGTCGCGGCGACGGTCGAGCCGTTGACGACCTCGATGGTCACGCCGCGCGCGGGCGCGCTCTGCGTGTTCGCGTAATCGAGCTGCCAGACACCCCCCACGTTCGCGGTGGGTACGAGGTCGAATGTGACCGTGCCGTTCAAGGTCACGTCCGGTCCGAGCGGGGGTGCGCTGCCGCCGCCATGGTGGCAAGCGCCCAGTAGGAGCGCGACGAGCGGCGCCGCCATCCGCCGCAAACCTACACCCGAGGTCCGCGCTTTCGCTGGGGCCCGCAGCTCTGCCCGCTGCGGCGACGGGGTCACAAGCGTGACGGCTCGCCTGATCGACATGCGTAACCTGGCCTTCCTGGCCTCGCACTCGTCCGTCAGCCGCTCGGGCTGTGCCGAGTCACACGGACTAGCCACTGTAACGCACGAGACGCGAAACGGATGACATCGTATTTGCGAAACCGATCGCGGCCGTTATGCTGCTCGGCGCGGTTTAGGGGGAGGCAGCCAATGGGCAAGCCGTGCATCATTACGGTCGCGATCACGGGCTCGGTGCCGAAGAAGACCGACAATTCGGCCGTGCCGATCAGCGTCGCGGAGCAGGTCGAGTCGACGCACGCGTCGTACGAAGCCGGCGCCGCTCTCGTGCACGTGCACGTGCGTAACGACGACGGGACGACGACGTCCGACCCCGAGCGCTTCGGCCGCTTCCTCGAGGGCCTTCGCAAGCACTGTCCGGACATGATCGTGCAGTTCTCGACGGGCGGGCGCAGCGGCACCGGCAAGGAGCGCGGCGGAATGCTGCTTCACCGCCCGGACATGGCGTCGCTCGCGACCGGGTCGGTGAACTTCAAGACGATGATCTATGAGAATCACCCGACGCTGATCCGCGACCTCGCACAGCTCATGCTCGAGTACGACGTGAAGCCGGAGATCGAGATCTTCGATCTCGCGATGCTCTACAACGCGGCCAATCTCGTCGCGGCAGGCTTGCTGAAGCCGCCCGTCCACGTGCAGTTCGTGCTCGGCGTGCCGAACGCGTTACCCGCCGACCGCGAGGTGCTCGAGTTCGAGGTCGCACAGCTCGAGCGGGTGCTGCCCGGCGCGACGTGGACAGCGGCCGGCGTCGGCCGCTTTCAGCTGATCGTGAACGAATGGACGCTCGAGCTCGGCGGCCACTGCCGCACGGGGCTCGAGGACAACATCCGTTTCGACAAGGAGCGCCTCGCCGCGAGCAACGCGCAGCTCGTCGCGCGCGTCGCGGAGCTCGCGCGCAAGCACGGCCGAACGGTCGCGACTCCCGCGGAATCGCGACGGATCCTCGGTTTGCGGGCCGCCTGATTCGAGAACAAGGGGAACGAGATGGAACGTGTGTTGGCCGTGATACTCGTGGCGCTGGTCGAATACATCGTCTTCACGGCCCTGGTCGGTCGCGCGCGCGTGCGCTACGCAGTTCGCGCGCCGGCTACGACCGGGCATCCCGAGTTCGAACGCGTCTATCGCGTGCAACAGAACACGCTCGAAGCGCTCATCGTGTTCATCCCCTCTGTTTGGATGTTCGGCCGCTATTTGAACGGCTACTGGGCCGTCGGGCTCGGCGTGTTGTTCATCGTCGCGCGCGCGATCTATGCCGTGGGCTACATTCGCGATGCCGAGAAGCGCGGTCCCGGAGCCGGCCTGACCGGCATCGTGAACATCGTACTGCTCCTCGGAGCGCTGATCGGCGTCGGCAGGGCGCTCTTGACCGTCCAGTGAGCCCGGCGCGGGTCTCCCGCGAGAGCAGCTCGACACCGATTTGTCTAAATTAATCTGAAGGCGGGCCGCAAGTTTTCACACGCGTGGCTATCCCGCTCACGGTCGGGTCCTGCGCTTGGCTAGAATGGTGGGGTGAGCAGCCGGGGAGCGAGAATCCTATTGTTCGGCGCGGCGGGCGTCGTGGCCGCCGGGTGCCAGCCGTCGCGCGAGGCCGTGATCGCGCAGAATCAGGCCACGTTCAACCACTACTGTCTCGATTGTCATAGCTACGCCGAGCAGACCGGCAATATGACGCTCGAGCACGCGAAGCTCGACAACGTCGCGGCGGACCCGGAGAAGTGGGAGCACGTCGTGCGCAAGCTCCGCGCCGGGATGATGCCTCCGCCCGGCAATCCGCGACCGCCGCGCGAGACCTACGTGAAGCTCGCGAGCTGGCTCGAGGGCGAGCTCGACCGCGGCGCGGTCGAGCAGCTGCCGCCGCCGGGGCTGCATCGGCTCAATCGCGCCGAGTACGGTAATGCGGTCCGCGATCTGCTCGCGCTCGACGTCGACCCCGCGACCTTCTTCCCCGCCGACGACGTGAGCCGCGGCTTCGACAACCAGGCCGGCACGCTCGGCGCTATCGCCCGCGCTGCTCGAGGCGTACTCTGAGCGCGGCCGGCAAGATCAGCCGCCTCGCGCTCGGCAAGGTGTCCGAGCCGACGCAGGCGATGTACCGCGTTGCGACCGACACGACTCAGAACTACCACGTCGAAGGCTTGCCGTTCGGCACGCGCGGCGGCCTCGTCGTCGAGCACGAGTTCCCCGAGGACGCGACGTACAACTTCAAGATCTATTCCGTGAACCTCGGCAACATGGGCAACTTCCGCCCGTTCGGCGAGATCCGCGGCGAGAAGCTCGAGGTGCTCGTCGACGGCGAGCGCGTCGCGCTCGTCGACTGGGACGAGGCCTTCGGGTTGAACAAGCCCGGCTTCGGCGGCTTCAGCGGCCAGCTCAAGACGATCGACGTGAAAGTGCCCGTGAGCGCGGGCCCGCATCGTGTCGGCGTCACGTTCCTCGCGACGAACTACGCGCCCGGGCTCGACATGAATCGCGCGTTCGAGCGCAGCACGATCGAGACCGGCGGCTTGCCGGGCTACACGTTCTATCCGCACATCGGCAGCGTGCGAATCGACGGGCCGTACGACGCGTCGGGCGCCGGCGACACGCCGAGCCGCGAGCGCATCTTGACCTGCACGCCGAGCGCGACCGGCCGAGGAACGGCCGTGCGCCGAGAAGATCCTGAGGACGCTCGCGCAGAGCGGGCTATCGCGGCATGCAGGCCGACGACGACGTCGCGACGCTGCTCGCGTTCTACGACAAGGGACGCGCGGACGGTGACTTCGAGGGCGGAATCGAGGTCGCCGTCGAGCGCCTGCTCGCCGATCCGAAGTTCATCTATCGCGCCGAGCGGGAGCCGACGGACGACGCGCCGGGCACGCGCGTACCGGATCAGCGACCTCGAGCTCGCGTCGCGGCTGTCGTTCTTCCTCTGGAGCAGCATCCCGGACGACGAGCTGCTCGCGCTTGCCGAGCAGGGCAAGCTCGCCGACCCGGCCGTGCTCGAGAAGCAGGTGCGGCGGATGCTCGCGGACCCGCGCTCCGAGGCGCTGACCGCGAACTTCGCGGGCCAGTGGCTGAACCTGCGCGCGCTCGAGGGCCATGTGCCGGTCGCGGCGCTGTTCCCGGATTTCGACGACAACCTGCGGCAGGCGTTCCGGCGCGAGACCGAGCTGTTGTTCGACAGCCTGATCCGCGAGGACCGGCCGATCACCGATCTGCTGACGGCCGACTACACGTTCGTCAACGAGCGGCTCGCGAAGCACTACGGCATCCCGGGAATCTACGGCAGCCACTTCCGGCGCGTGACGCTCGGGCCCGAGCTCGACGCGCGCCGCGGCCTGCTCGGCAAGGGCAGCTTGCTCGCGACGTCGTCGCAGCCGGGGCGCACCTCGCCCGTGATGCGCGGCAACTGGGTGCTCCAGAATCTCCTCGGCGAGCCGCCGCCGCCGCCGCCGCCGAACGTGCCCGTGCTCAAGCCCGTGACCGTAGATGCGACCGGCAACACCCAGATGCCGTCGATGCGCGAGCAGATGGAATTGCATCGCGCGCGATCCCGCGTGCGCGGGCTGCCACAAGCTGATGGACCCGATCGGCTTCGCGCTCGAGAAGTTCGACGCGGTCGGCACGTGGCGCACGACGGACGGCGCGAACACGATCGACGCGTCGAGCGTGATGTACGACGGCACGAAGATCAACGGCCCGGCGGATCTGCGCAACTTCGTGCTGCGCTACGAGGACCAGTTCGTGCGCACCGTCACGGAGAAGCTGCTGACCTACGCGCTCGGCCGCGGCGTCGAGTACTACGACATGCCGGTCGTGCGCAGCATCGTGCGCGACGCGCGAGAAGAACGACGACCGCTTCGACATGTCTGATCGTCGACGTCGTCAAGAGCGCGCCATTTCAGATGAACAGCAAGCCGGGCCAGCCGGTCACGAGTCGCGCTCCGCCCGCGGCGGCTACGACCGCGTCGGCCCGCGACTGAGGAGCAAGGACGCATGAGCTTCATCACGAACAAGACATTGCCGCGGCGCACGTTCCTGCGCGGCGTCGGCGCGACCGTCGCGCTGCCGCTGCTCGAGTCGATGCTGCCGGCGGTCGGCTCGGTCGCGCGCGCGGCGCAGCTTTCGCCGACCCGCTTCACCGGCATCTTCATCCCGCACGGCGCGGCGCCGGGCTACTGGGTGCCGAACGGCGAGCGCAAGCTTCGAGTTGCCGTACATCTACAAGCCGCTCGAGACGGTCCGCGACCAGCTCGTGATCACGAGCGGCCTGTGGTCGAAGTCGTCGGAGAACCGCCGGGCGTCACCGGCGCCGATCACTTCGTCGCCGCCGCGTACCTGAGCGGCGTCAAGCCGCGGAAGACGACGGGCGCGGACATCGAGTGCGGCACGACGCTCGACCAGGTGATCGCGCAGCAGATCGGCCAGGACACGCTGCTGCCGTCGCTGCAGCTCGCGGTCGAGGATCCGGGCGCGAACGCGAGCAACTGCGGCGAGGGCTACAGCTGCGTCTACACGAACTCGATCTCGTGGGCGGCGCCGAACCGGCCGCTGCCGATGGAGGTCAATCCGCAGGTCGTGTTCGAGCGGCTGTTCGGCGACGGCGGCACGCCGGCCGAGCGGCTCGCGCGCCGCGAGCAGCAGCGCAGCATTCTCGACTCGGTCGATGGGCTCGCTCGCGACGCCTGGAGAGCCAAAGTCGGCGCACCGACCGCGTGCGCGTCGACCAGTATCTCGAGGACGTGCGCGAGATCGAGCGCCGCCTGCAGATCGCGGCGAAGGCGTCGACCGAAGTGCCCGCGATCGCGATGCCGTACGGCGTGCCGGAGTCGTTCGACGAGCACATCAAGCTGCAGTTCGACCTGCTCGCGCTCGCGTTCCAGGCGCGACATCACCCGCGTCGGCGACGCTGCTCTATGCCCGCGACCTCACCGGCCGCGTGTATCCCGAGAGCGGCACGGACATCAGCTTCCACGGCGGCTCGCACCACGCCGAGGACCCGGGCCGCGTCGCGCAGTACGCGCAAGCTGAACCGGTACCACGTGAAGACGCATCGCGTACTTCGCGGAGAAGCTGCGCTCGATTCCGCGACGGCGACGGCACGCTGCTCGATCACTCGCTCATGCTGTACGGCTCGAACATGGGCAACTCGAACCAGCACCTGCACTACGACGTGCCGCACATCCTGATCGGCGGCGCGTCGGGCAAGCTCAAGGGCAACCGCCATCTCGCGTTCCCGAGCCGCACGGTGCCGACCGGCAACCTGCTGCTCAGCATCGCCGACTCTTCGACGTGCACCTCGAGTCGCTTCGGCGACAGCACCGGGCGCATCGCCAACCTCTGACGTCCGGAACGAGCTGTTCGCGCCGCGATCTAGCGCGAAGCCGGAACCACTGGCACTTCGATCCGGCCCGTCGTGTTGGGGTTGTCGATCGGCTTCTGGTCCGGAAGCCCAGTGAAGAGGATCTCGCCGCCCGAGGAACGGATCGTGGTCCGCAGCACGTACTTGTGACGCGGCACCAATGCGTCGCGCGGGACCGCGAGCGTGAACGAGATCGGCGATACATGACCGCCTGCATCGACGGTTTGGGTCACGATCGGCGCCGCGGCGGCAGCCGATCGATCGAGACCCGAGGCTGCTCCCTGCCGGCGTCCTCGAGGCGAATCTCGAGGGTCGCGCCCGGAGGAAGCGCGGCCGCGTCGCGATAGGTCACGGAGCCCAGGATCTTCGTCTGCGGAGGCGCGCTAGTGCCTCCGCATCCGCAAATCACCGCGACGCCAGGAGCAACCAGATCTTGGAGGAGGGCATGGGTGCGGGCACCCTGCGCTCAGCCGCCGCCGACGCCGAGGTAGGGCAGCAGGCGGCCGAACGAGAGCACGCTGAACCAGAGCACCAGCGACGACACGCCGATCGCCTTCGCCGAGAGCGGCGTCGGCGCGGTCGGGCCTGCCTTCATCAGCTGCGGCTCGATCATCGTGTAGTAGATGAGGAAGTTCACGCCCGCGAGGAACACGCAGATCATCTTCGCCCAGAACGACCAGTTGTTCGTGTACATCCGCGGCACGGCGATCACGAAGCCGAGTCCCGAGATCAGAGTTGATCGCGAACGACACCATCGCGACCGGCGCGAGCGCGTGGACCGCGCGCAGCGGGATCACGTTCTGGAAGCCGATCAGGCGCAAGTCCATCACGAGCAGCGAGCCGATCAGCAAGCACAGCCCGAGGAAGTGCAGCGTCTCGAGCGTCGGCCAGCTCCACGCGTAGTCGAGCACGACGTGGTGCACCCAGGTCGTCTCCATCCAGTCTTGAACCGCGTTATACATGTGCCACATGGCGGGTCCTTCCTTGTGCCGGGGTGGTGGACTCAAATATACGCGGTTAGGCGGCCGCACACGATCGCCGTCACCCAGAAAACGATCGAGAGGCTCGCGATGACTTTCACCTTGCCGGGCGCGTCTGCGGCCGGCCAGGTTGCGGACTCGCGCGCCGACCATTCCCTGCAAGATCGCGGCCGTGATCGCGCCGAGGATCACGAGCGCCATCTTCACCATGAAGATCGTAGTGCACGATGTACGACGTCGCCTGCGTCGTGAACAGGCAGCTGCCCGACAAGAAATTGATTCCGAAGCCGACCCAGGCGAGGCCGAGGAACCGGTGGAGCGCGGTAGTAGGGCATGTCCGCGAACCGGCCGAGCAGACGCGCGTCGAGGACGAGCGCGAACCCGACCATGATCCCCATGCCGATCGCATGTAGCGTGATCATCAGGGGATAGCCGACCTCGGACGAGCGCACCCAGTCCGCCAAGCCGGTCGCCTCGAGCCAAACAAAAACTCCCACGCATACCCCCAGGGCCGCCTTGCGGCCGTTTTCAGCCGCCGCAGCGTAGCGTGAGCCTTCGGCCTGTCCACTTGATGGCCGGGCGCACGCGTCAAGAAATCTGCACGCTACGGCCCGGGCGGAATGCTAGGCGCGAAAGGCGCGCTCCGAAATCGGCGTCGACGAGATTGCGAAGCGCGCGAACATCTTGCGTTCGCGCGCGCGTCGTCGTGTACTGCTGCGCGCCGAGGAGGCGTTTGGTGTTCAACAATAATAGCAACCGGTCGGGTTGATCTCGTGGGCCGCGGTGGCGTCGGGCTGGACGATGGCGGAGGCGCGCGTCGCGGCGCATGACCGCCGTGAAGCGCTGATGTCGGCCCAACGTCACGCGACCGCAGCGTCGCCGCTCGCGCGCGTCGGTCTCGCGCTTTCCGAGTGGTTCGAGAAGTGGTTCCCCGACGCGTTCGCGCTCGCGCTCGCGGCCGTCGCGGTCGTGTTCGTCGCGTGCCTGCTCGCCGGCAACACGGTGCTCGATACGGCGCAGCGCTTCGGCACCGGCTTCTGGGATCTCGTCACGTTCACGATGCAGATGTCGATGATCATCATCACGGGCTACGCGGTCGCGACGTCGCCGCCGGTCTACGCGCTGATCCGCAAGCTCGCGAGCGTGCCGCGCGGCGCGCGCGGCGCCGTCGCGTTCGTCGGCGCTGTTCTCGATGCTCGCGTCGCTCGTGTCGTGGAGCTTCAGCCTGATCTTCAGCGCGCTGCTCGCGCGCGAGGTCGCGCACCGCGTGCGCGGCGCCGACTATCGCGCGATCGGCGCCGCCGCGTATCTCGGCGTCGGCAGCGTCTGGGCGCTCGGCCTGTCGTCGTCCGCCGCGCTGATCATGGCGGCGCCCGCGTCGCTGCCGGACTCGATCAAGAGAATCAGCGGCGTGATTCCGCTCGCGCAGACGCTCGGCCTATGGCAGAGCCTGCTCGTGGCCGCGGTGCTCGTGCTCGTGTCGATGGCGGTCGCGTTCTACTCGGCGCCGGTCGACGGCGCAGGCGCGCTCGATGAAGCAGATGGGCGTCGACGTACGCGCCCGCGACGAACGACATCGGCAAGCGCGAGAAGCCCGGCGAGTGGCTCGAGTACAGCCCGCTGCTCACGATCGTCGCGTGCGTGCTCGGCTTCGGGTATTTCGTGCTCGAGATCGGCGCGAAGGGCGCCGGCGTCGTGCTCGATCTCAATCACTACGTGTTCCTTTTCTTGATCGTCGGGATGCTGCTGCACTGGCGGCCGCAGTCGTTCGTGCAATGCGATCGCGGCCTCCGTCACGCCGGTCGGCGGCGTGCTGATCCAGTATCCGATGTACGCGGGCATCGTGCAGGATGATGACCGAGTCGGGGCTGGCGACGCAGATCTCGCACTTTTTCGTGAGCGTCTCGACGCACGCACACGTTTCCGGTGATGGTCGGCATCTACTCGGCGTTGCTCGGGTTGTTCATTCCGTCGGCCGGCGGCAAATGGCTGATCGAGGCGCCGTACCTGCTCGAGGCGGGCAAGACGCTCGGCGTGCATCTGGGCTGGGTCGTGCAGACCTACAACGCGACCGAGGCGCTCGCGAACCTGATGCATCCGTTCTGGATGCTGCCGCTCGTCGGCATCCTCGGGCTCAAGGCGCGCGACATCGTCGGCTACTCGATGCTGCAGTTCGTCGTGCACGTGCCGCTCGTGTTGTTGCTCGTCTGGCTGCTGAACTACACGCTCTCCGCTGCGTAATGGGGACATTCCGGATTTTCGCCAAACCGGCCGCTGGCGGTTAGCTCTGCGGCCGCCTCGTGCGCGTTCTCCGTTCTAGGTCGCTAGCCCATAAATACTCCTTCGCGTGCCCGCGACGGAGGCATAGATTGGCTCGATGCCGAGAACTGCCCGCGCCGCCGTCGGCGGCGTTTGCTATCACGTCCTCAACCGAGCGAATGGTCGCAAGACCATTTTTCACTTCCCTGCCGACTTCGCTCGATTCATGGCGCTGATGAAGAGCGCCGGCGGACGTCACATCGTCGACGTGCTCGCCTATTGCTTGATGCCGAATCACTTTCACTTAGTGCTTCGGCCAAGGACCAGTGCGTCTCTCAGTCGGTGGATGCATTGGCTGATGACTTCGTACGGACAGTGGTATCGGTTGAAATACGAGTCGGTCGGTCATCTCTGGCAAGGACGGTTCAAGGCGTTTCCTATTCAGCATGACGCTCACCTGCTCACGGTGATCCGCTACGTCGAACGCAACGCGCTGCGCGCCGGACTCGTTGTCAGGGCTGAGGATTGGCACTGGGGCAGCTTGCGAGAGCGCACATCGACATCGGGCGGGCGTCTGCTTGCCGAATCGCCTTACGATTTGCCCGCGACTTGGCGAGCCACGGTGAATGCGCCGGAGCCCGACGAACACCTCGACATTCTGCGCGCGTGTGTTGCGAAGGGGCGGCCGTTTGGCGCCGAGACCTGGGTGACGGAGACGGCGAAGCGTTTGGGGTTGGAGTCGACATTGCGCTCAGCGGGGCGACCGCAGCGGAAAGGCGGCACCGAAGACGCCGGCATCACGGCGCGCTGAACTGGCGCAACGCGACAGGGAGGGGTACCGCTGACGTAGGACTCCTCCCGCAAAGGTGCGCGCTCGGAAATGCGGAATGTCCCCATTTCGAGCTGCGACGCGCGGCCGGCGGGCGGGACGCTGTGCTATGTTCAGGACGGGCCGTGCCCGCGGAGGTTCTGGTGTTCGATTCGAGTAAGCGTCTGATCGGGTGGGTCGCGGCCGTGGTTGCCGTTGCGGCGTGCGCGCAGCCGGTGCTTGCGGATACCGTCTTGATCACCGGCGCGAACTCCGGCATCGGCCTCGAGTTCGTCAAGCAATACGCCGCGAAGGGCTGGACCGTGATTGCGACGCATCGGCGCAGCGGCGTGCCCGAGTCGCTCGCAGAGGTGATCAAGGACCACAAGAACGTGCGCGTCGAGAAGCTCGACGTCACGAGCGCCGACGACCTGAAAGCGCTCGTCGCGAAGCTCAACGGCGAGCCGATCGATCTCCTGATCAACAACGCGGGCGTCTACAACGACCGCAGCAAATGTCACGACGACGACTGCCCCGGCGACTGGAGCACGCAGAGCCTTCGGCGACCTGCACTACGAGCTGCTCGACACGATCATGGCCGTGAACGTGAAGGGCCCGCTGATGGTGTCCGAAGCGCTGCTGCCTAACGTGAAGGCGAGCAAGCGCAAGATCATCATCGCGATCAGCTCGACGAACGGCTCGCTGACCGATCAGCTCGCGGGCTCGGGCGCGATCTTCTACCGCGCGAGCAAGGCGGCGCTGAATCGTGCGATGCAGCTCGTCGCGCGTGCGGAGCAGAAGGACGGCGTCACCGTCGTGATGCTGCATCCCGGCGCCGTCGTCACGGAGCGGCAAGCGTATCTCGAAGGCTTCAAGGGCATGATCGAGATGCCGTTCAGCGTCACGCACATGATCGAGACGATCGGCAAGCTCACGATCGTCGACACGGGCAAGTTCCTGAACTACGACGGTACGACGGCGCCGTGGTAAGCGCCGCTCCGGTATCCGACGCGCTCAGGAGAAAGCGCGCGCCGTGCGAGAGTCTCGAGAAACGGGAGGGGCTCATGAAAGTCTTCGCAGCGCTCGCCGCGGCTGCGGCTCTCGGCGCTCTCGCGGCCTGCGGCGACGCGACTTCGAAGCGGCCGACGGCCGAGCAAGACGTCGCGGCGATCATGGAATTCAACAAGCACTACCTCGGCGCGATCAACGACGAGGACATCAAGACCCTCGCCGCGCTCACGACCGACGGCCATGTGATGATCGCGCCGAACCGGCCGCCGATCGTCGGCAAGGCCGCGAACGACGCGATGAACGGACGCGCGTTCGAGCAGTTCGAGTTCGACGAGTCTTGGTCGCCGGTCGAGACCGTCGTATCGGGGGACCTCGCGTTCCAGCGCGGCACGTACGCGAGCACCGCGAAGCCGCGCGCGGGCGGCGAGTCGCGCACGATCCGGGGGAGCTTCCTACGGATCTACCAGCGCCAGCCGAACGGCGAGTGGCGGATGACGCGCGACACGTTCAACACCGAGCCGCTGGCGGACGGCGCCGGCGCCGGGCCGACGAACTGAGCGGTGCACCGGTTGCGCGCGTTGTCGCGGCCGGTTAAGAATTCGCCGCGGCTAGAGGTCTCGTCGCTCGGAGCTCGAGCGCGAGAGGATTGTGGGGGGGGATTCGATGGCACGTCTCTTTCGCGCACGCGGCGCCGCCGCGGCGCTCGCGGCCGCGGTCTATTCGATCGCTCCGCTCCACGCGGATGCGCAAGCGCAGCGGAGCGCCGGCGGCACGGCCGCGGTCGGCGCGCCGACGCCGGCTGCGAGCGCAGCGAAGCCGCCGCCGCTCGTCGAGCAGCTCGCGTGGGCCTACGCGATCACGCCGGGACCGGCCGCGCCCGCGCCGGCCGACGACGGCACGAAGCTGACCCTGCCGGGCGCGGACAAATCGTTCACGCTCGATCAGATTCGAAATCGAATGGGCCCGGCGGACTGGTTCCCGGGAGATCACCCGAGCATGCCGTCGGTAGTCGCGATCGGCCGCGAGCAAGCGGGGATCTGGGCGTGCTCGCTCTGTCACTATCCGAACGGCAAGGGACGGCCCGAGAACGCAGGTCATAGCGGGACTGAATCGCGACTATTTCATCCAGCAGCTGCACGACTTCAAGAGCGGCGCTCGCCGGAGCGCGGACGCGCGCAAGCCGAACACGCCGGTGATGGCCGGCTTCGGCGTGCAGATGACCGACGAGGAGATCCGCCAGGCTGCGGACTACTTCAGCTCGCTGCAGTGGACGCCGTGGATCGAGGTCAAGGAGTCCGACACGGTGCCGAAGACGCGTCCGTCGGGCGGCATGTGGCTCAGGCTCGAGGGTGACGACGCGGGCATGGAGCCGCTAGGCCGCAGGATCATCGAGACGCCGAAGAACACCGAATACACGGAGAAGCTGCGCAATCCGCGCTCGGGATTCACGGCCTACGTGCCGAAGGGCTCGATCGCGAAGGGCGAGGCGCTCGCGACGAAGGCTAGCGCGAAGACGACGCAGTGCACGGTCTGTCACGGCGCCGATCTAAGCGGCCTCGCGGTCGTGCCGACGCTGCGCGGCCGCTCGCCGAGCTACATCGCGCGGCAGCTCGCCGATCTCAAGCTCGGCACCCGGCACGGGCTCTGGTCGCCGCTGATGGCGCCCGTGGTCGCGAATCTCGCGGCCGACGACATCCTAAATCTCGCGGCGTATCTGTCGTCGCTGCCGCCCTCGCATTGAGCGATCGCCGTCGGGCGTCGACGGCGCGAGTCGGCTTTCGTGTAGCAACGAAGCGGCTGGCTCGCGCCACGTCGACTCGATTAGTCTTCTCGCGACGGCTTACGACGGAGATTCCGTGACGATTCCTGACGGCCGCACCGCGCCGACGCTTCGACGTCGGCTCGGGCGAGTTGCGTTGCTCGCGTCCGCGTTTGCGCCGTTCGGCGCCGCGTACGCGCAGTTCGGCTCCGGCGCGCCGACGATCGCCTACGCGAGCCTCACGGGCGTGCGGCCGAACGTGTTCATCGCCGACGGCGACGGCTCGAACGCGAGACCGCTGCTGGCGCCGAACGACTACGACAACTTCAACGCCTCGTTCTCGCAGTCCGGCGAGTGGGTCGCGTTCACGTCGGACCGCAGCGGTTCGGCCGACGTCTATCGGGTGCACCCGGACGGTTCCGGCCTCGAACGATTGACCGATCATCCGGCGTTCGACGATCAGGGCGCGCTGTCGCCCGACGGCTCGTTGCTCGCGTTCGTGTCGACGCGCGGCGGCGCGGCGAACATCTGGCTGCTCGACGTTCGAAGGAAAACGCTGTCGAACCTCACGGAGGGGTCGAGCGGCGATTTCCGGCCTGCCTGGTCGCCCGACGGCACGAAGATCGCGTTCTCGTCGGATCGCGAGTCGCCGCGCACGCCGATGAGCACGCCTGGCGCGGCGCCGTTCTTCGTTCCGCTCCGAACGCAGGTCTATGTGATGGCGCGCGACGGCACGGAGCTCCAGCGTCTCTCGAGCGCAGCCGATTCGGCCGGCGGCCCGAGCTGGTCGCCCGACGGAACGAAGGTCGTCTACTACGAGCGCACCGGCACCGGCAGCCAAATCATCTCGATCGACGTCTCGACCGGTGCGCGCGAGACGTTCGGCGACGGCATCGGCGCGAAGTCCGCGCCGCGCTGGGTTGCGGATGGCGGGGTGATGTGGGCGAGCCAAGGGCCGTTCTTTTCACCGGCCGGTGTGGCGGGGCAGGCGCCGGTCGGCATCGAACGCGCAACGGGCGCGCCCGGCGCACGCGGCGCGTTCCGGAGCCCGAGCTGGTCGTCGGACGGCAAGCGGGTCGTGTTCGACAGGTATCTCGGCACGTGGCCGCCCTACGGGTACGCGTGGAGCCGCGATTCGCGGTATCGCGTGCTGCGCACCGGAATCTTCCCGTCGTTCTCGCCGCGCGGCGATCGGCTCGTCGAAAACGACGGCCCGAGCGGCGCCGCACACAACTCGATCGTGCTGGTGGCCCCGAACGGCTCGACCGCCGTGCTGTTCGACGATCCGATGCGCAACTCGCTCGCCCCCCAGTGGTCGCCGCGCGGCGATCAGATCGTGTTCGCGATCGGCGAGTTCTTGCAGACGCTGGCGGGCCGAGAGAACCTCACGTCGCACCTCGCGTTGATCCCGGCGAGCGGCGGCACGATCGAGGAGCTGCCGGCGGCGGGCGAGCACGTCGGTTTTCCGAGCTGGTCGCCCGACGCGACCAGGATCGTCTACGCGAGCTTCGACCGCGCGCAGCGCGGCTTGAGGATCCTCGATCTCAAGACGCAGCATGTCACGCAGCTCACGAAGGGACCGGACACGTTCCCCGCGTGGTCGCCGAACGGCGATCGCATCGCTTTCACGAGCAACCGCGACGGCGACTACGAGATCTACACCGTGCGCCCCGGCGGCGGCGCGCTTACGCGACTCACGAGATCGCCCGGCAACGACGCGCATCCCGCATGGTCGCCGGATGCCGAGTGGATCGCGTTCGCGAGCAATCGAACCGGCTTCAAGGACGAGACCGAAGGCATGTCCGACGGCGAGATCTTCGTGATGCGCGCCGACGGTTCCGACGTGCGTCAGCTCACCGAGAACGCGTTCGAGGATGGTACGCCGGCTTGGCGGCCCGCGTTCGTGCCCTCGCCCGAAGGTTCCTCGCGGAGGCGGCGCGGCTCACACGAGCGCTGAGCTCCGGCCGCGGCGTCACGCCGACGCGCCGAGCCCGACGGCGCGCTGCGACGCGCCGGCGGCGCCGAGCTCGCTCGCGAGCCACCGCAGCGCGAGCGCGATTTCCTCGCGGACCCTCCAGGGCGGGTTCACCACGATCATCCCGCTGCCCGTGAGGCCGCGGCCGTGGCCGTCGGGCGCGACGCAGAGCTCGTAGAGGTCGATCGAGCCGATCGCGGTCGCGCGAATCGCACGCTCGAAGCGTTGCACCCAGCGGCGCTCGAGCACCGGGTACCAGATCGCGAACGTGCCGGTCGCAAAGCGGCGGTGCGCTTTCGCGAGCGCGTCGACGACTTGCGTGTGCTCGTCTTTCACCTCGTAGGACGGATCGATCAGCACCAGGCCGCGGCGCTCGGGCGGCGGCACGAGGCCGACGCAGCTCCCGAGCCCGTTCGTGCGCAGCACGGTGACGCGACGGTCGGCGCCGAGCTTTTGCTCGAGCAAGCGGTGCTCCGCCGGGTGGAGCTCGAAGAGATAGAGGCTGTCGGTCGGTCGTAACAGCTCGCGAGCGAGCCACGGAGAGCCGGGATAGCGCTCGACCTTCGTGGCCCCGTCGTTGTAGCGGCGCACGAGGTCGACGAGCCGTACCACGGCCGCGGGCGCGCCCGCGGCTGCATAGATCTTCGCGATGCCGCTCAAATATTCGCGATTCTTGCGCGCGGCCGGCGACCGCAGGTCGTAGCCGCCCGCGCCCGCATGCGTCTCGATGTAGCGCAGCGGCTTGTCCTTGGCGACGAGCTTCGCGAGCAACGCGAGCAGCACGACGTGCTTCAGCACGTCGGCATGGTTGCCTGCGTGGTAGGCGTGCTGGTAGCTCAGCATCGGTCGATCATCCGCGCGACCCGCGACTGCAAGCGGGTTCGACCTTATATACTGCCGGCCACGCTTGAGCCCAAGCAAAGGCAGCATGTCCTCGATCCACCGCGACGCACAGAGACCTCCGCCCGACGGGCTGCTCACCGAGATCGCGGACTACGTGCTCGAGTTTCGAGCCGACGGCGCCGAGGCGCGCCGCATCGCGCGTTTTTGCCTCATGGACACGCTCGGCTGCGGGATGCTCGCGCTGAACTATCCCGCCTGCACGAAGCTGCTCGGTCCGCTCGTGCCGGGCGCGGAGCTCAAGGGCGGCGCGCGCGTGCCGGGCACGCGTTTCGAGCTCGATCCGGTTGCCGCGGCGTTCAACATCGGCGCGACGATTCGTTGGCTCGACTTCAACGACACGTGGCTCGCGGCCGAGTGGGGGCACCCGTCGGACAACCTCGGCGCGATCCTCGCGGTCGCGGACTATCTCTGCCGGCGCACGCCGTGCCGCGCGCCAGGCCGCGCTCACGGTGGGCGACGTGCTCACGGCGATGATCAAGGCGCACGAGATCCAGGGCGTGCTCGCGCTGAGCTCGAGCTTCAACCGCGTGGGCCTCGATCACGTGCTGCTCGTGCGGATCGCGAGTACGGCGGTGGCGACGCAGCTGCTCGGCGGCACGCGCGAAGAGATCGTGAACGCCGTGTCGAACGCGTGGCTCGACGGGGGCGCGCTGCGCGCCTACCGGCACGCGCCGAACACGGGCTCGCGCAAGAGCTGGGCGGCGGGCGACGCGACGAGCCGCGGCGTGCGGCACGCGCTGCTCGCGCTCGCGGGCGAGATGGGCTACCCGTCGGCGCTCACGGCGAAGACGTGGGGCTTCCAGGACGTGTTGTTCAAAGGCAGGCCGATCGCGCTCGAGCGAAGCTTGGGCTCTTACGTGATGGAGAACGTGCTGTTCAAGATCTCGTTTCCGGCGGAGTTCCACGCGCAGACCGCCGTCGAGGCCGCGCTGCAGTTGCAGGGAGAGGTCGGGCCTCGGCTCGACGAGATCGAGCGCATAGAGATCGAGACGCAGGACGCGGGCGCGCGAATCATCGACAAGACCGGCCCGCTCGCGAACCCCGCAGACCGCGATCATTGCCTTCAGTACATGGTCGCGGTGCCGCTGATCTTCGGGCGGCTCACGGCCGACGACTACGAGGACGAGGTCGCGCGCGATTCGCGGATCGACGCGCTGCGCGCGAAGATGGTCGTGACCGAGAATCGCGACTTCAGCCGCGACTATCTCGACCCCGACAAGCGCGCGATCGGCAACGCGCTGCAAGTGTTCTTCAAGGACGGGACGCGGACCGCGCGGGTCGCGATCGAATATCCGGTCGGGCACCGGCGCCGGCGCGCGGAGGGCATCCCGCTGCTGCTCGCGAAATTCAACGCGAGTCTCGCGACGCGCTTCGGCGCGGCGCAGATCGCACGGATCGAGGAGGCGTGCTCGGAGCAAAGAGCGCTCGAAGCCATGGCGGTCGACGAGTTCGTCTCCCTTTGGGTAGGCGAGCCGTGAGCGCGGGTGCGAAGCTCAAAGCAGCGGTCGCGAAGCATGCGCCGCTACAGATCCCCGGCACGATCAACGCGTATTGCGCGCTGCTCGCCGAGCGCGCTGGGTTCGAAGCGATCTATCTCTCGGGCGCGGGCGTCGCGAACGCGTCGTTCGGTTTGCCGGATCTCGGCGTCACGACGCTGAACGACGTGGTCGAGGACGCGCGCCGGATCACGGCCGCGACCGACGTCCCGCTGCTCGTAGACGCCGACACGGGCTTCGGCAGCGCGTTCAACATTGCGCGCACGGTTCGCGAGCTCGAGCGGACGGGCGTCGCGGGAATGCACATCGAGGACCAAGAGCTGGCGAAGCGCTGCGGCCATCGGCCGAACAAGGCGACCGTTTCGACCGCCGAGATGTGCGACCGGCTCAAGGCGGCCGTCGACGCGCGTGCGGATCGTGCGTTCGTGATCATGGCGCGCACCGACGCGTTCGCGCGCGAGGGCGTCGAGGCGTCGCTCGACCGCGCGGCGGCGTACGTCGAGGCCGGCGCGGACATGGTGTTCGCCGAAGCGCTGTACACGCTCGACGACTATCGTGCGTTCACTCGCGCGATCAGCGTGCCCGTGCTGGCGAACCTCACGGAGTTCGGGCTCACGCCGCTCTTCACCGCGGAGGAGCTCGGCGCGGCAGGCGTGCAGCTGATCCTGTATCCGCTGAGCGCCTTTCGCGCGATGAGCCGTGCGGCGCTCGAGGTCTACGTGGCGATCCGCGAGCGCGGCACGCAGGAGCCGGTCGTCGCGAAGATGCAGACTCGCGAAGAGCTCTACGGCGTGCTCGACTACCACGCCTACGAGCGTAAGCTCGACGAGCTCTACGCACGCTCGCCGGCCGACGGCGAAACGGCGGCGCGGCCGAGGCCGAAGTCGAACGCGCGTGGCAAGACGAGCAAGAGCCGCAGAGGAAAACGACGATGAGCACGGAAAAAGCGGCGCCGCCGGGCGGTTTGCGCGGCATCTCGGCGGGTCAGACGGCGATCGCCACGGTCGGAGACGGCCACGGCTTGCGCTATCGAGGCTACGACGTCGTCGAGCTCGCGGAGCATGCGACGTTCGAGGAGGTCGCCTATTTGCTGCTGCGCGGCGAGCTGCCGACCGCCCGTCAGCTCGACGCGTTCAAGACCGCGCTCCGCACCCGCCGCGAGCTGCCGCGGACTCTGTGCGAAGTGCTCGAGCGTATTCCGGCAACGGCTCATCCGATGGACGTGATGCGCACGGGCTGCTCGATGCTCGGCACGCTGGAGCCCGAGCGCGACTTCTCGAACGAGCTCGAAGTCGCGACGCGGCTGATCGCGGCGTTCCCGGGCATGCTGGCTCTACTGGCACCACTTTGCGCGCGACGGCAAGCGGACCGCGACCGCGACCGATGCGCCGAGCATGGCGGCGCATTTCCTGACGCTGTTGCACGGCAAAGCCCCGAGTGCGCTGCACGAGCGTGCGCTCGATGCGTCGCTGATTCTCTACGCCGAGCACGAGTTCAACGCCTCGACGTTCACCGCACGCGTTTGCGCCGCGACGCTGTCGGACTTCTATTCGGCCGTGACGGGTGCAATCGGGTCGCTGCGTGGCCCGCTGCACGGCGGCGCGAACGAGGCCGCGATGGAGATCATCGAGCGATTCGATTCGCCTTCGGCCGCGACCGCGGGCGTCGGGGCCATGCTCGCGCGCAAGGAAAAGATGATGGGCTTCGGCCATGCCGTCTACAAGACGTCGGACCCTCGCAACGCCGTGATCAAAGCGTGGTCCAAGAAGCTCGGCGCCGAAGCCGGCGACCGCGTGTGGTATCCGGTCTCCGAAGCGATCGAGGCGCTGCTCTGGCGCGAGAAGAAGCTGTTCCCGAATCTCGATTTCTACAGCGCGTCCGTGTACCGGCTTCTCGGAGTTCCGACGCCGCTGTTCACGCCGATCTTCGTCTGCTCGCGGATATCCGGCTGGGCCGCGCACATCTTCGAGCAGCGCGCGAACAACAAGCTGATTCGCCCGACGGCCGACTACATCGGGCCGAAAGACCGCCCGTTCGTGCCCAGCGCGGAGCGAGGCGGGTAGGCGCAGCGCCGACGGAGGAGGGATGTCGAGGCCACTTAGCTTCGCAGAGGTCTACGCCGCCGCCGAGCACGATCCCGAACGCTTCTGGGCCGACGCCGCCGGCGACATCGACTGGTCCAAGCCGTGGCGGCGCGTGCTCGACCGCAGCCGGCCCCCGTTCTATCGCTGGTTCCCCGGCGCCGAGCTCAATACGTGCTTCAACGCGGTCGACCGGCACGTAGCCGCGGGGCGCGGCGCGCAGAACGCGCTGATCTACGACAGCCCCGTCACGCAGACCGTCGCGCGCTACACGTTCGCCGAAGTGCAGCGCGAGGTATCGCGGCTCGCCGGCGCGCTCGCGTCGCTCGGCGTCGCGCGCGGCGACACGGTCGTGATCTACATGCCGATGGTGCCGCAGGCCGTGTTCGCAATGCTCGCCTGCGCGCGGCTCGGCGCGATCCACTCCGTCGTGTTCGGCGGCTTCGCGTCGGCGGAGCTCGCGGCGCGCATCGACGACTGCAAGCCGAAGGTCGTGCTGTCCGCATCCTGCGGGATCGAGATCGGCCGGCTCGTCGAGTACAAGCCGCTGCTCGACAAGGCGCTCGTGATCGCGAAGCACGAGCCGCGCGGCTGCGTGATCCTGCAGCGCAGCCAGCTCCGCGCGCCGCTCGTCGCGGGGCGCGACGTCGACTGGGACGACGCGCTCGCGGGCGCGCGCGAGCACGATTGCGTGCCGGTCGCGGCGACCGACCCGCTCTACATCCTGTACACCTCGGGCACGACCGGCCGGCCCAAGGGTGTCGTGCGCGACAACGGCGGTCACGCGGTCGCGCTGCGCTGGAGCATGCGGAACCTCTACGGCGTCGAGCCGGGCGAGACGTTCTGGGCGGCGTCCGACATCGGCTGGGTGGTCGGCCATTCGTACATCGTCTATGCGCCGCTCTTGAATGGGAACGCGACCGTACTCTACGAGGGCAAGCCGGTCGGCACTCCCGATCCCGGTGCGTTCTGGCGCGTCGCGGCCGAGCACGGCGTGCAGGTGCTGTTCACGGCGCCGACGGCGCTGCGCGCGATCAAGCGCGAGGATCCCGGCGCTTCGCAGATGCGGCGCTACGACCTGCGCAGCCTGCGCGCGCTGTTCCTCGCCGGCGAGCGCACCGATCCCGTGAGTCTGCGTTGGGTGCGCAACGCTCTCGGGGTACCGGTGATCGACCATTGGTGGCAGACGGAGACCGGCTGGGCGATCACGGGGCTCTGCCGCGGTGTCGAGGCGCTCGCGGTCGTCGACGGCGCGGCCGGGCGCGCGGTTCCGGGTTACCGAGTCGCCGCGCTCGACGCGGCGGGAGGCGAGGTCGCCGCCGGGACCGTCGGCGCGCTCGCCGTGAAGTTGCCGCTCCCGCCCGGCACGTTCCTCGGACTCTGGAACGCCGAGGCGCATTGCCTCGCGTCGTACTACGCGCAGTTTCCGGGCTACTACTGCACGGCGGACGCGGGGTTCATCGACGCGGACGGCTACGCGTTCGTGATGGCGCGAACCGACGACGTGATCAACGTCGCCGGGCATCGCTTGTCTACCGGCGCAATGGAAGAGGTGCTCGCCGCGCATCCCGACGTGGCCGAGTGCGCCGTTTGGGGCCTGCACGACGAGCTCAAAGGCGAGGTACCGATCGGACTCCTCGTGCTCAACGCGGGCTGCCAGCGGGCGACCGCCGACATCGTCGCCGAGGCGATCGCGGCGATCCGCGAGCGAATCGGCCCGGTCGCTGCGTTCAAGTCGGCCGCGATCGTGAAACGGCTACCGAAGACGCGCTCGGGCAAAATCTTGCGCGCAGTGATGCGGCGGATCGCGAACGGCGAGCCCTGGACGATGCCAGCGACGATCGACGACCCCGCGATCCTCGAGGACGTCGCCGCGGCACTGGGGACGCTCGGGCTGCCGCGCGCGCGGGCGAGCTGAGCAGCGCTTGCGCGCGCGAGCATCGGTTGCAGGCGCCGCCTCGGGCCGCCCTCAGCGGTTGTGCGCGGCTTCCTTGCGCTGCTGCGGCTCGACGGGCTCGTCGATGAGCTCGAGCGGCGCGTCGTGGCCGAGACCGAGGAAGTCGAAGGGGTCGTCGTCTGCGGGCGGTGCCGGTTTCGCGGCGGACATCTGCGGCGCCGCTTTCGCCCCTGGCATCGACGGAGTCGAGCTCGCAGCCGGCGGCTTTGGCGGAAGCCGGGGCATGGGCGACGGCGTCGTTCCGAGGCTCGGCGCGCTGGGCGTCGCGGCCGCAGCATCGTCCTCGGTCCAGCCCGACGCTTCCAGCGCGGTGTTGAGCTGCTCGAGGTCCACATCGCCGAAGAGCGTCTCCGCCATCGAGTTGCTGATGTCGTCGATCGACTTTGCGACCGAGATCGCGCGTAGGGTCTGAGTTTGGCGCAGCACGTCGGCGTCCTCGCTGGCGGCCGGCGCCGGGTTCGCGGGCGGCGGCGGCGGCTTCACGGCACGCGGTGCGGAGGGCGTCGTCGCGGCGGCCACGACGCGTGGCAGCGGCATGGGCCTCGGAGCTTCCGGCGCGCGCCGTGCGGGCGGCTTGACGTACGCGGTCTCGGCGCGCGGGCGCGACCGAGCGGGTTCGACCGCGTCGGTCAGCACCGGGAAGTCCAACATCGGCACGTCGGGCGAGTCGGTCAGCGTCGCCGCGAACGAGTCGATCTCCTCGTCCGACATGAGCTGCCGTTCGCGCGCGGCCGTGCGCGGCGGCGTCGTGGCTGATGCCCCCACCGCCGAGCCAAGCGAGCCCGGGGCGGCACGCGGCGGGGCCGGAGGAGGCTGCGCGCGAGCGAGTACGGGCGGCGCCGCCGAAGCGGGGTATGCGCGAGGGGGTACGGGCTGCGGTGCAGGAGCGCGCGGTGCAGTAGCCACTGGAGTCGATGCGGGCCGTGGCCCGGCGCTCGTCGTGCTCGCCGGGCTCGATTCGCCAGCCGGCTGCGGCGAGCGCGCCGGACGCGCGGGCGGCGGCGCTGCGCTCGCCGGCATCGCCGGGGCGGCCGCGGGCGGCAACGGTGCGCTCGTCGGCATCGCCAGGGTGGCCGCGGGCCGCACCGCCACGAGCGGAGACGGCGCAACGCTCGGTGCAGGCGGCACGACGGGTGTCGCCGGAATGGGTCGGACCGCGCTCGGCTGAGCGGCGAAGGCCGGTGCCGACGCGGCGACGGGTCGCGCCGCAATCGATTGCTCGGCCGGACCCGCAGCGTGCGCGGTCGCCGCGCTCGGGGCCGTTGTTGGCGCGGTCACGGTTGCCGCGACGGCAACACTCGGCGCGACGGGCGCGGGCACGACTTCACGCGCCGGTTGCACGGCGCTCGCCGGCGCCGGCGCGATCCCGAACATTTGCGCAACCTCGTGCAGAAGCTGCGCCGTCACCGGCGCGGCCTTGCGCGTCGCCGCGAGCGTGAGCGCGGTCTCGCCGACATTGTTCACGAGGCGCGGGATGCCGCCCGCGATCTCGTGCAGGGCCGCAAGCGCGTCGCGCGCGAACAGCTTGTCGAGGTCGCCGCCCACGGCCGCCGCGTGATGCTCGAGATAGGCGCGCAGCTCGTCGAGAGTCAAGGGCTGCAACTGTTGGCGCAACCGGATCCGTTGACACAGCGACGCGAGCGTCGGCGCTTTGAGCACGTCGAGCAGCGCAGGCTGCCCGAGCAGCACGAGATTCGCGCCGAGCGAGCCATTCGGATCCGCGGCCGTCAGCGAGTCGAGCACGCGCAGCACGTCGGCGCCGAGTTCCTCGGCGCGCTCCGCGATGACGTAGACCCGCGACGACGTCGCGCTCATTTCATTCAGGAATTGACGCCACATCTGCATTCGCTCGACGCGGCCGACGCGGTGCGCGCTGAAGCCGAACTCGACGAGCAGGAGCTCGAGAAGCTCACCGGCATTGGCCGGCGCGACCGTGATCCAGCCGAGCGCGAGCTTCGTGTTCGTCGTTCGCAGCGCGGTCGCCGTGAGCGCGGTCTTACCGACGCCCGCGGGCCCCGCGAGCGCGATGGCGCTGTCGGAGGTCGTGAGCGCGAGCTTGATGCTCGCGGCGATCTCGCGGTGCCGCGCCGCGAAGAACACAGCCGACTCCTGCGCGATTCCGGTCGGGAATAGCGGTTTCTTCAGCCCGAAGTGTGCCTCGTACATGCGCGCCGCCCTTTGCGCCGGTTCGGAAGTGACCGTCCCGTAGTTTGGAGAGGCGGAGCCGGGGCTTTCCCTAACCTAGGTCACAACTTATGCAAAAAGACCGCCCCCCGGCGGCCCTGGGGGGCTTGGCGTCGGCCCGCGGCGATCCGGCGGGCCTCGGGGTCAGCCGCCGGTGTCGAGCGGCGCGGTCCAGGGGTCGTAGGAGAAGAGCCAGGCGTTGCGCTCTTTCGCGAGGTCGCGGCCCTCGAAGCCGCGGCGCAGATCCTCCTCCGTGCGTTGGTGGAAGAGCTTGCCCATCTCGTTCGAGCCGATCTGCACGCGCGCCGTGCGCTCGTAACGGCTGCGCTGATAGAGGTCGAGCGCGGCGCTCAGCGAGCTTTCTCGCTCGAGCGCGCGCGCGATGATCGGACCGTCCTCGATGGCCATCGCGGCGCCTTGCGCCATGAACGGCAGCGTCGGATGGGCCGCGTCTCCGAGCAGCGTCGCGTGCGCGGTGCTCCAGCCGGTCACGGGCGGTCGGTTGTACATCGCCCAGCGGTAGCAGTTGTCCTTGTCCATCGCGTCGATCAGCATCTGGACCTTCGGATGCCACGGCGCGAAGTCCGCTTTCAGCCGAGCCCACGGGGCCTTCACGGTCCACGACTCGTCGAGCCAGCTGTCGTCCTCGACGAGCCCGACGAAGTTCAAGAGCTCGCCGCGGCGAATGTAATAGACGATCACGTGCGCGTTCGGTCCCATCCAGTTCGTCGACACGCGTTCCATGTAATCGGACGGCAGCCGCGAGCTCGGCACCGTCGCGCGCCATGATACGTAGTTCGTAAACTCGGCCTTCGTCGCTCCGAGAATCTGCGCGCGGATCGCGGACTTGATACCGTCGGCGCCGATCAGCAAGTCGCCGCTCGCGGTCGTTCCGTTCGCGAACCTCACCGTGACCGAGTCGCGCGTCTCGGTGTAGCTCTCCGCCGCGGCGCGCAGCACGACCGCTTGCGCGTCGAGCTCGCGGACCTTGGCCGCGAGCACGGCATGCAAGTCGGCGCGATGGAGGTGGTAGTACTTGGCGCCATGGCTCCGCTCGTGCGCGGCGCCGAGCGGAATCTCGTGCAAGAGCTCGCCCGTGCTGTAGACACGAAAGTGCTGCGCGGCCGGGATGACGGCGACCTTCGTCAGCGCGTCCTCGAGCCCGAGGCCGTGCAGCACGCGCGACGCGTTCGCGCTGATCTGGATGCCCGCGCCGATCTCGCCGAGCACCGGTGCTTGCTCGTAGACGCGCACCCGGTGGCCTCGGCCGAGCAGGACGGCCGCCGCGGTGAGCCCGCCTATACCGGCGCCGACGATGATCACGTTGTGCGGCATGGCCGCGTAGCTTAGCGCCTCGGGCTCGAGACGCTAGAATGGCCGAAGGTTTGGCTGGCGTTGAACCCCTGACGATGGCAGTACGCCCGATCCTGCGCCTCGGCGATCCGCGGCTCCGCGCGGTCGCGGCGCCGGTGACCGAGTTCGATACGCCCGCGCTGCACGAGCTCGTGCGCGACCTGCTCGAGACGATGCAGGCCGCTGACGGCGCGGGGCTCGCGGCCGTACAAATCGGCGTGCCGCAGCGCGTCGTGATCTTCGGTGTCGACTACAACCCGCGCTATCCGAACGCCGAGCCCGTGCCGTTCACGGTGCTCGTGAATCCCGAGATCACGGCGCTCGACGACGAGCGCGAGTCGGGCTGGGAGGGCTGCCTGAGCGTGCCCGGCATGCGCGGGCTCGTGCCGCGACACGCGCGGATCCGCTATCGCGGCCGCGACCAGTTCGGCCGGCCGATCGATCGCACCGTCGACGGCTTTCACGCGCGCGTCGTTCAGCACGAGTGCGATCACCTCGATGGAATTCTCTATCCGCAAAGGATCGAGGACATGCGCTCGTTCGGGTTCACGGAGGAGCTCGTCGCGAGCGGCGCGTTGCCGTGGGCGGAGCAATTCGAGACGCCGCCCGAGGAATCCGCCGCCGAAGGTGGGTGATGCGCGACGAGCATGCGGGCTCGCGGCCGGCGTCGTATCATACGGTGCGTCGCAGATCGAGACCGTGCGGCGTTCGCGCCGACGCTGGGGGAGACCGTACGCATGACGAGCCGCCGAGAGTTCCTGCAGATTGGTATTGCCGCGTCCGCGTGGCCGCTCGCGACGCAGACGGCGCTCGCGGCGGGCTTCGACGGCCTCGGCACCGCCCCGGCCGGCAGCGGGCCGTCACTGCCGCTGTACAAAGTCGTCTACGACACGCGCTTTGCCGCCAGCGTCGCCTTCGGCCGCCGCGCGGCGAGCCTCGGCGCGTCGGTGCAGGCGATTCAGGGCGACATGACGAGGCTCTGGTTCGACGACATCTATCACCGTTGGAAGGATTCGCCGGTCGCGATCGCGGGCCTCACGGCGCAGGGGCCGCTCTTCTGCTTCGAGCGGCTCGGATGGGACCAAGGATTGCGTGTCGTGTTTCGCGCGGAGCACGGCCATACCGAGCACGTGCTGTCCGGTCCGCAGAGCTTGTTGGCCGAGGCGCGCAGCGTGCTTTCGCACCGCGACTGGGCCGCCGAGATGGCGACCGTCGTCACGCGCTGCCCGAGCGGGCGAGCCGAGATCGGCGCCGACGCGGTCGGATGCGCGCGTGGCTCGAGCCTCCCGCCGGCCGACGAGCTGCTGTATTCCTGGGTGATCGCGCCCGCGGCGCGGGTCTAACCTGCGATGTTCTCGGTTCGAGCCGCGCTCGTCGTGGTCGCGTGCGCGCGCGTCACGCCGGGGCTCGCGCAGGACGCGGCGACCGTCGAGCACGGCCGCGAAGTGTTCACCTACTGGTGCGCGCCGTGTCACGCGCCGGGCCCGAAGCATCCGGGCACACAGGCGCTCGAGGCGCTCTACAAGGGCAGCAAGCCGGCACCGCTCGAGCAGCGCACGGACCTCGTGCCGACGCTTACGCAAACGTTCGTCCGCACCGGGGTCTCGGTGATGCCTCCGTTCCGCAAGACCGAGATCAGCGACGCCGATCTCGCGGCGCTCGCCGCCTATCTCGCGCCGCGCGCGCACTGATCCGCGCGCGCGGCCACACGCTTTCCGCCAGAGGACTCCCATGACATCGCATGACCTGATCCGCGCCGTGCTGCTCGCGGGCTCCGTTTCAATCGCCGCGGGCGCCGCCGCGCAGACGACGCGGCCCGCGGAGCCGCCCGGCGCAGCCGCGTATCGGAACACCTGCGCCGTGTGCCACGACGCGGGCGTGCCGCGGGCGCCGCCGCGCGCCGCGTTAGCCGCGATGGCGCCCGAGCAGATCCTGCTCGCGCTCGAGAACGGCTCGATGATCACGATGGCGATCACGTTGTCGAGTGACGACCGCCGCGCGGTCGCGGAGTATCTCTCCGGCAGGCCGCTCACGACGCGGATCGAGATGAACCCGCCGCCGACCGCAATGTGCGCGAAGCGGGACGCGCACGTCGATTTCGGCGCGCCCGCGTGGGCTGGCTGGGGAGCTACGCCGGGCAATGCGCGCTTTCAGAGCGACGCGGCGGCGGGGCTCACCGCCGCGCAGCTGCCGCGGCTCGCCGTCCGTTGGGCGTTCGGCTTGCCCGGTGACAACCGCGCCTACGGAGCGCCGACGATCGCGGGCGGACGAGTGTACTTCGGCAGCCAAGCCGGCAAGGTCTACGCGCTCGACGCGCGAACCGGCTGCGTGCACTGGTACTTCGACGCCCGTGCCGGCGTGCGCGCGGCGATCGCGCTGACCGAGATCGGGTCGGGCGCGAGCGCGCGCCGCGTCGCGATCGTTGCGGACCAGCGCGCCGTCGTGCGCGCGCTCGACGCCGCGTCCGGCACGGTCGTCTGGGAGACCCGCGTCGACGACTTCTCGAGCGCGCGCGTGACGGGTTCGCCGGCGCTCTATCGAGGTCGGTTGTATGTCCCCGTGGCGTCGAACGAGGAGGCCCAGGGCGCCGTCGCGACGTACCCGTGCTGCAGGTTCCGCGGCAGTCTGGTCGCCCTCGACGTCGCGACCGGCAAGCAAGTCTGGAAGACCTACACGGTCGGCGAGCCGAAGCCTACGAAGAAGAACGCGGTCGGCACCCAGCTCTACGGGCCGTCGGGTGTCCCGATCTGGTCGAGCCCCGCGATCGATCCACAGCGCAATGCGGTCTACGCGACCACCGGCAACAACTACACGGACCCGCCGAGCGAGCGCAGCGACGCGTTCGTCGCGTTCGACCTCGACACCGGCAAGGTGCTCTGGACGCGGCAGACCACCGCGAAGGATGCTTACGTCGCGGCGTGCCGGATGGTCGACAAGACGAACTGCGCGGATTCGAACGGCCCCGATTTCGACTTCGGCGCGTCGCCGATCCTCGCCGATCTCGGCGGCGGCAAGCGCGTGCTGCTCGCGGGCCAGAAGTCGGGCGTCGTCTACGCGGTCGACCCCGAGAGGCAGGGCGCGGAGCTTTGGCAGCAGCGCGTCGGCCAGGGCGGCTCGATGGGCGGCGTGCAGTGGGGCTCCGCGGTGGACGGCGGGAACGTCTATGTCGCGGTGTCCGACGTTCACCGGATCCCGGTCCCGAATGCTTGGGCCACGGACGCGGATCCGAAGCAGGGCGGCGGCGTGCTCGCGCTTCGCCTGCGCGACGGCGAGCGCGTTTGGCACGCGCCGCCGGCGGACTGCGGCGACCGGCCGCGCTGCAGCCCCGCTCAGCCCGGCGCGGTGAGCGGCCTCCCGGGCGCCGTATTGTCGGGGTCGATGGACGGCCATGTCCGGGCCTATTCGACGAAGGACGGCTCGGTGCTCTGGGACTTCGACACCGTCCGCTCGTACGACACCGTGAACGGCGTCGCCCGGTCGCGGCGGCTCGCTCGACGGCGCGGGCCCCGCGGTCGCGGGCGGCCTCGTGATCTTGAACTCGGGCTATCCGCATGGCGGCGGGATGCCGGGCAACGTCGTGCTCGCGCTCAGCGTCGATGGGAAGTAATGTCTGCAAGAATAGTGCTGTAACCATATGTCATATCTGCAGATTGGAGGCGTGCCCGAGCACTTCAATTTGCCCTGGCTGCGGCTCGCGGAATCGCGGGGCCCTCGACGATCTCGGCGTCGATCTGGTGCGACGATCCCGGAAGGCTCGGGTGCGATGGCCGCGGCGCTGCGCGCGGGCGAGCTCGACGCCGCGATGCTGCTGACGGAGGGTGCGGTCGCGGGCGCCGCCGCAGGGCGGCTTCAAGATCGTGAGCCTCTATACGGAGTCGCCGCTGATCTGGGGTATCCACGTGCCGGCGCGACTCCGACCTTCGCACCGTCGAGGACGTGCGCGGCCGCCGTTACGCGATCAGCCGGCGCGGCTCGGGGTCGCACTTGATGTCGTTCGTGCACGCGCGCGGGCAAGGTTGGTCGACGGACGGACTCTCGACTTCGTCGTCGTCGGCACGCTGCAAGGCGCGATCGATGCGTTCGCGAACCGGGAAGGCGGACGTGTTCTTCTGGGAAAAATTCATGACGAAGCCGCTCGTCGACTCGGGGCGATTCAGGCGCGTCGGCGAGTTCGTCGCGCCGTGGCCCGCGTTCGTCGTCTGCGCTTCGAACGCCGCGCTCGCGAAGCGCAGGCCGCTCTTGCGCGGCGCTGCGCGCCGAGTGCTCGGCGCGGCGGCCGAGCTCGCGGCGAGCCCGGATGCGGCCGCTACGATCGCCGATCGCTACGGGCTCCTGCCCGGCGACGCGCGCGAGTGGCTCGCGGCGACGCGCTGGGCGACTCGGCCCGGAATCGCTGCCGGAGACATCGCCCCGGCGGTGGAGCAGCTTGCCGCTCTCGCGCTTGATCGGCGCCGACCTGGCGCCGAAGGAGCTCGTCGCGCCGCTCGCGTGACGTCGCGGTCGCGCCGCATGAGACGCCGGCCTGGACCCGACCTAAGCGGCTGGGATCCGGCTCCCTGCACGTTGCGGTGACCCGGCGGCGAGTTAGCCGACCGGGCGGGCTCCGCAGCCTCAGAGCCGACCCCGCCGAAGCGCGGTTTGGCGGACGGCAGCCGCGGGCATGCCGCCGCGAGCCGGCCTCCGCTAGACTCCGCGTGACGTTCTTGAGTCGATGCGGGGCTTCTCGTCATGGGCGAAGTCTTCGATATGCAGCGCGTTGCCGAGCTCGGTGACGCGATCCTCCGATGGCTCGCGGCGAACGTGTTCGTGGTCAACAACGCCGCACAGCTCGCGATCGTCCTCGTCGCGCTCGGCATCAGCGGTCTTGGCGGCCCGCTGGGTGCCGAAGTCGCTGCCGCCGCCGGTGCAGTCGGCGCCTGTCGCGGCCCTGTTGAACGCGCTCAGGCCGCTCGCTCCCACGCTGATCTGGCTCTTGTTGACGTGGCTCGCGCTGCTCGTCGCACGAGTCGCGCATCGGCCGAGTCACCTCATCGACATCGCGGTGAGCCTGCTGACCGCCTGGGTCGCTGATTCGCATCCTGTCGTTGGCGGCGCCAAGCGCGCGCTGGGCCAGGCTGATGACCTGGGCCGTCTGGTCGGTCGCCGCGCTCAGCATCCTGGGCTTGCTCGAACCGACGATCGCGGTGCTCGACGCCGTCGGCGCTCGAGACGCCGCGGTTGCGCGTCTCGGTCTACTCGGTGATCAAGTCGGCGCTCGTGCTCGCCGTGCTGCTGACGCTCGCGAGCTCTCTCACGCGGGCGCTCGGCGCGCGCATCCGCACGAGCCGCACGCTGTCCGCGTCGGCCCAGGTGCTGTTCACGAAAACGGTCCGCGCGACGCTGGTCGGCATCGCCGTGCGTCATCGGCGTGCACACGCTCGGAATCGATCTCACCGCGATCGCCGTCGTCTTCAGCGCGCTCGGCCTAGGCGCCGGATTCGGCTTGCAGAAGGTCATCAGCAACATCGTGAGCGGCGTCGTGCTGCTGCTGGACCAGTCGATCCGGCCGGGCGACGTGATTTCGGTGTCAGGCACGTACGGGTGGGTTACGGCGCTCGGTGGCCGCTACGTGTCGGTCGTCACGCGCGACGGCGTCGAGCACCTGATCCCGAACGAGACGTTGATCTCCGAGCGCGTCGAGAACTGGACGCATACGAACAGCCACACGCGGCTCAAGATCCCGGTGCAGCGTCGCGCTACGACACCGACGTGCATCGGGCGATCGACATCTGCGTCGAGGCGGCGTGCGGGACCGAGCGCGTGCTCGCCGAGCCCGAGTGCCGCTGTCTGCTCGTCGCCTTCGGCGACAACGGCCTCCAGCTCGAGGTGCGCATTTGGATCGGCGACGCGCACAACGGCGTCCAGAACGTGAAGAGCGCGGTGCTGCTGCGGATCTGGGATCGTTTCCGCGAGGCTGGCATTCGGGTGCCGTTTCCGCAGCGCGACGTCACGCTTCGCGGCGCGACCGGTTTACCGCCACCCTCGCCGCCGCCTGACGACGCGAGGTTCCCATAAAAAAAGTCCGAGCCCAAAGGGCTCGGACCGTTCGTCGAGAGAGCGCTCGGCGCGGGCTACTTGATCGCGAAGCCGTTGCGCGGATCGAAGTCTTTGCCGTCGCCGCGCGTGGCTTTGACCCACGAAGCCGCCGGCCGCCCGTCGCGCATCGGGTGGCCCGTGATCGTGAGCTCGGTGCCGGGCATGAAGTCGCTCTTGTGGATGCCGGCGCGCGTGAGCGTGCTCGGGCCTTCCGCCTCGAAGCCCCAAGTCGTGACCGTGCCGTCGTTGTTCTTCACGTCGACGAGCAGCCACGAGTGCGGGTTCGTATACTGGAACTCTTTCACCGTTCCCTTCACCGTGACTTCTTTGTTCTCGTCGAACATCACGGCGGAGTGGTGGGCGAAGCGGGTGCCGAGATCAGCACCATGGCGCCGAAGAGGCAACCCAAGATTTTCGTCATTGCGATCTCCTTAGCTGCTCTAGGCCTTACTTCTTCTCGGCCTTGTCGGTGAAAGTGAAGTGCGTGAAGTCCGAGGAGCCTTCGTCGGTCTTCGTGACGGTGTTGTTCTGGTTCTCGCCGCAGTCCCAGTAGCGGATCCGCAGGCTGTTGTCGGCGTTCGAAAGCTTCTTGTAGACCTGTTTCGTGTACCAAGGCTCGGCGAGCGCCGGCGGGTCGTAGGACCAAATGTCGACGCTCATCGTGTCGGCGTCGGTCTTGTGCCAGATCTCGACGGTCTCGACCTGCTCCGTGTAGTACGGCTGGATGCGCTGATATTGCCCGGCGCGCATCTGGCTCGTGTGGATCACGAGCTTGTCGCCGTCCCAGAAACCGATCGAGTCGCCTTCCCATAGCGGATACGCGTCGGCGGCGCTCGGATGGTCGCGTCCGTCGGTGTAGACGCGGCGCATCTCGTTCTGCATCTCGTTGATCGAGATAGGTCTGCTGGGGCGTCACGACCCATTCGCGCAGGAACGGCTCGACCATCCAACGCGGCATGCCGGCCGGCTCGCAGTTGCTCAGCGGATCGAACTCGATCCCTTTGTTGATCGCGTCGAGCTTCTCGCGCAAGCGCTTCTCGAACGGCGGCGTGAGCTTCGCCGTCGGCATCGACGTCGTCGACGTCTGATCGGGATCCCAGAAGAACGGGCTCGCCTCGCGCGTCCAGACGCCGGTCCAATCCGGCACCGTTTTCCAGGTCAACGGCTGGCCGCCGTTGGCCTTCTGCTTGAGATACTTGTACAGCCCGGCCGCGGTCTTCTGGTCGATGCCGAGCTGGATCATCTTCTGCTTTTCCGGCGACGGAGCCGGCGCCGGGCTCGGTGGTTGGGCGAGCGCCGTTCCGGCGATCGCGACCCAGCGCGGCGACAACGGCGAACACTCGTGCGCGATAGCTCATCCGACAGTTCTCCATCCGTACGTGCCCGGAAGCCTCTCGGTCTCGACCCGGAGTCCGGTCGGCGACTGGCCTGGTGCACATTTTCGCCAAGCACGCATTCTATCGCACGAATGCACTGCGGACCCAGCCGCGGGCTGTGCGGCCGCCTGGCGCGGCCGCGCGACCACGCGCCGCGTCTTTCGCCGCATCGGCCGATCAGGGTGCGGAGTAATCGAGGGCGACGCGGGAGGCGGGTACGCCGCAACGCCTCAGGTTGTCGTCATCCGGACGCGGTTGCGGCCGGCCGACTTGGCCTGCAGCAGGGCCTGGTCGGCCCGCTCGAGCAGCGCATCGACGGGCGCGTCGTCTTTCGGCAGCCGGACCGTGTAGCCGACGCTCACGCTCATCGGCAGCGTGCCGTCGCGTGTCGGTACGGGCGTGTCGGTTACCGCGCGTCGGATGCGCTCGGCGATCTTGCTCGGCCGCTGGCGCGTCGGTGTCCGACATCAGGATCAGGAACTCGTCGCCGCCGATGCGGCACACGACGTCGTTGTTGCGCACGGCACCGATCAGGCGGCTCGCGACCTTGCGCAGCACCTCGTCGCCGATCTGGTGGCCGTAGCTGTCGTTGATGCGCTTGAAGTTGTCGAGGTCGAGCAGCGCGAGCGTCATCGGCGCGCTGCGTTGATCGGCGCCCGCGAACGACGACTTGAGCAGCACGGACGCGCCGCGCCGATTCCAGAGCCGCGTCAGCGGATCCATCATCGCTTCGCGCCGCGCGACGCTGAGCTTCGACGTCAGCGCGGAGTGAGCGTCGGTCAGGTGATCGGACAGGAGCTCGCGTTGGCTCATCGCGGCGAGGTCGGCGATCGTCTGCCGATCCGCGGCAGTGAACTCGCGCGGCTGTAGCGCGAACACGCAGAACGTGCCCGTGACGGTGTTGTGCTGGTCGACGAGCGGATAGCCCGCGTAGGCTCGAAAGCGCGGCGCCGAGACGACGATCGGGCTCTGCGGCTGTCCGCTGCGTCGTCGACGAGGTTCGGAATCGTCAGCAGCCGATTCTCCTCGACCGTGAGCCGGCAGATGCTGTGTGCTCGCGGCAGCTCTGCGATTCCCCATCCGGCCGCCGACTTGAACCACTGCTTCTCGTCGTTCAGCAGCGTGATCGCAGCGACCGGGACCTGGAGCGCGCGACGGGCGACGCGAGTGATGCGCTCGAAGCGCTCCTCGAGCGGCGTGTAGAACAGATCTTGCGAATGGATGTTCGCGATCTTGAGCGTCGCGGTGCTCGCGATCGTCCGAGTGAGCTTGGTGTCCGTCAAAGCGCCTCTCCAGCCGTGCGGCCGGCAGGGAAGTTACTCTAGCGCGCGGCTGCCGGTCGCACCTGTGAGAGAGGTCTCGCTACCGGCCGTCCCCTTCCACGAGCGCAACTGTGACGCCCTTCAAGAACCGAGAGGGCCGTTCGTACTAGTCTAAGCCGATCAAGCACTTCGGCGCGTTCTCGCAGCCTCGCCCAGCGGCAGATAGACCATGCGACCAGCACACGGCCGGCCCGATTCCGCGGAGCAAGCCTCCGTCGAGTGGTCGCTGCTCGAGGGCAGCGCGATCGTCGCGACGATCGTGTTGTCACCGGACGGCCGCGTCGTAGGCGCCAACGCGCGCATGCGCGAGCTTCTCGAAGTCGGCGCCGACGAGCGGTTGAGCGGGCGCGCGTTCGCCGAGTTTCTTCCGGCAGCCGGATGAATGGTCGCGTTGGGTGGTGCAGCGCGCCGCCGACGCGGGTGCCGTGCTGCGGTTGCGCTCCGCGAGCGGTGCAGTCGTCACGCTGCGAGGCGACGTCCGCAAGATGTCGAGCGGTGCTTCGTGCGGCGTGTTCGTCAACGCCAGCGACGAGGCGCAGCTGCGCGCTGCGGTGCAGCACAGCGCGCGGATGGAGGCGCTCGGCAGCCTCACGACCGGTATCGCGCACGACTTCAACAATTTGCTGACGGTGCTCGTCGGCAACCTCTATTTGGTCGCGGAGGAGCTTCGCGACCGGCCGAAGGTATTCGAGAAAATCAAATCGGCGCGCGACGCGAGCAAGCGCGGCGCGGACTTGATCAAGCAGCTCCTCGCTTTCGCGCGGCGCGAGCAGCTCGAGACCGCGGTGATCGACCCATGCAAGGTCGTGACGGACCTCGAGCCGCTGTTGCGCCGCGCGCTCGGCTCGAAGGTCGCGCTGCGCGTCGAGCTGCAGCCCGAGGCGGGCCGGATTCGCGCGAGCACGGCGCAGCTCGAAAGCGTGATCGTGAATCTCGCGATCAACGCGCGCGACGCGATCGAGAAGAAGGGTACCGTGACGATCGCCGTGCAGCGCGCGCGGCTCACGCCGTCCGACGCGGCGCTGCGCGGGCTCGCGAAGGCCGGGGACTACGTGACCGTCCGCGTCGCCGACGACGGCAGCGGCATACCGGCCGACACGATCGGCAAAGTCTTCGAGCCGTTCTTCTCGACCAAGAGAGAGCGTGGCGGCACGGGACTCGGCCTGAGCATGGTCCGCTGGTTCGCCGAGCAGGCAGGCGGTGCGATCGCGCTCGACAGCGCCGTCGGTCGCGGCACCACCGTGGCGTTGCTCTTGCCGCTGTCGGTCGAGCAAGTCGTCGAGCAGACCGACAAGACGATGCCTTTGTCGACACTGCCGACGGGGCAGCGAGCGCGTCGTGTGCTTGCGCCGGACGAAGCCGTGCGCGCGACGGTCCGCCAGATCTCGCAGGTGCTCGGTTACGAGGTCGAGCTCGCCGGCGGGCGAGGAGGAACTCATCGATGCGCTCGCCGCGAAGCGCGCGGACTTGCTGATCATCGACGGGCCGGCGCGCGACGACGCGAGCCTGCTGGCGCGCGTGCGAACGGGGAACCCGGCGATGAAATCGTCGTCACAGCGGAAGGCCAGCGCTCGCGCGAAAGACATCCGCCGTCGACTGGCGTCAGTGTGCTCGCGAAGCCGTTTTCGTTGGCCGAGCTCGCGGGCGCCGTCCGCCAGTCGCTCGATGAGCGCGGCGACCCGCCGGAGCGATTCTAGCCGCTACCTGCGGCGGTGGAGTCGTCCAGCAGCAGCGTCGTCAGCCTCTCGAGCGCCGCCGTGAGGCTGCGCATGGCCGACAATTGGTCTGGGGTCAACCCGCTCAACGCGTTCGTGAAATGGTGCAGCCGCTGCTGTTGCGCGCGCAGGTATGCGCGCCGTCCCTTCGACGTCGCGCTCACGAGCACGCCGCGGCCATCGCTCTTGTCTTCGCTGCGTTTGCACAGCCCTTCGTCGACGAGGGCCGAAACCATCCGCGACATCGTCGCCGGTCGCACCATTTCCTTGTCCGCGAGGGCCGTGACTGAGATGGGCCCGCGCTTGTCGATGACCGAGAGCGCGCTCAGCCGCTCGGGCGTCATGCCTTGCGGCAGATCCATGTTGCGCAGCTGGCGCGTGAGCCGCGAGAACTGATCGTGCAGCTGAGCTGCAATCTCGGAGGTTTCGCTCTCCGCGTGTCGTTGTGCAGGCATTTGAACGGCTTACCCCTTGTTATTCGGCGCGCGCCAACGGTCGGCAGCGCTTTGTTCTTGGAATGTGCTGTGCCAATGCAGATAGATAGTTCGACCCCGCGACGATCTTACGCCAAGTGGGACCCTGCTCGTCCAACGAAAAAACTGGGTTTTGGGACCACATTCCCTATCCTGGCGGCGCTAGAACGACAGCGTGAAACGGAAGTACGCGAACCGCTCCGGCACAACGCTCGGGTTCTCCGGGTCGATGTCCTGGTAGCGAAAGTCCTTGTCGAACAAATTGTCGACGTTCGAGCGATAGCACGCCGCGGCGTTTCGGCAGGCGATAGCCGAGCATCGCGTCGGTCGTCCAGAATGTGTCCTGTCCCGGCTCAGCGGCGCCGCCGACCGGCGACGTGAACGTGCCCTCTTGGTGGTAGTGCGAGACGCGCAGGCCCGCGCTGAGGCCCGAGCGGCCGAAGTACTTGGCCTCGAGCGGCAAGCGACGCAGCCTCATCTGCGTGAAATAGAAAGGCGACAGCTCGTCCGCGGCGAAGTCGCCGACCTCGTAGCGCGCACTGAAGCTTACGGTCGGCCGCGGGGTCCAATAGAAGATAGGAGCGGGCGCTTCTCTCGCTGGCCGGGCTTGCGGAGCGCGCTGCACCGGAACCGTCGAGGCGTCGACGATCTGCGCTTCGACGTCGCGTTGCGCGAGCTCGATGCCCGCGAACATCGCGGTGGAGAATCTGCCGTCGAGACCGAATCCATAGACCGTCGCGGTGTCTCCGTTCGACGTGAACAAGAATTGGTTGAAGCCCGCGACCTGCGATCGGCTCGAGCCGCGGCTGCGCATTCTGCTTCGAGGTCGAGAAGTTGTACGACAGCGTCTTGAACGCCGCGGCGCGCAACGTGAGCGCGTCGTTCGCCATCCAGGTCACGCCGAGCTTCGGATCGATTCTCGTGAGGTCGGTATAGGCGTCCTTGACCGAATCGGCTGCCGCGCCGGCCGTGAGCATCAAACTCGGAGTGACAGTGCGATGTCCGCGTACGAGTAGGCCGAATCCTGGCGCGCGTCCAGATTCGTCTGGCCCGGCGGCAGAATCAGCAGTGTCGCCGCTCACGTCGCCGGTTTGGCGCATCGAGAGAATGCCGCTGCGCACGTTCCAGCGCGGCGCCGCATGGATATGCTGAATGTCCGCGCCGTGCATGTAGAGACGCGTGTCGATCGAGAACGGGCCGAACGTCACAGAGCCGCTGTCCTCCTGATACACCAGCGTGCCGAACACCGTGTCGCCGTTGTCGAGGCGCCTGCGGCCGCCGACGCGCAGCGTATCGGCCGAGTCGTTCTGCCTCGCGTCGCTGTGGATGCTCGGATCGAACAGCATCGTGAGATCGCCGTGCTCGAACTCGTTCGAGCGCAACTCCGCCTGGACGCTCGAGCGGTCGTCCGGGCTGAACTGAATGAACGCGTTGTAGATCTTCTCGTCGAGATCGTTGTTCTCGCGGATCCCGTCGCTCGAATAGCGGAACTGGCCGACGCTGTACGACAGCCGGTCGTGCAAGCCCGCGACGACGAGGTCGTCGCCGAACGTGTCGTTGGCGCCCGCGACGGACGACATCTCGAAACGCAGGCCGTTGGCCGTCACGAGCGGCGAGAACTCGGTGAACGCGAGCTCGCTCGGACCGGTGCGGTCCGCGCGCAGCGAGCCGATTTGCGCGAGCTGCGGCTGAATCGGCGTGAGGTTGAGCGGTTGCAGCAGCTGCGACGTCAGCAGCTCGCTCACACGCGCGAGCTCGTGGCGCGGCTCGGTCGAGTAGACGTCCGCGAGCAGACGATGTGCGGCGTAGTCGGCCGGGTCGGCTTGGCGTCGCGGACCAACCTTGCACCATCGCGAGCTGCTCGAACCCGAGCTCGCGCAGCACGTGGCCCGTGCCCGCGCTGCGCGTCGCGAGGTCTGCATCCATCGCAAGGCGCGACTGGAACGGCGCGCGATCGTCGTTGCGGTTGCTCGCGCCGAGCAGATCGTCGAGAGCTTCGACGGGCTGATTTCGGCTGAGCTTGATGAGCGCGTCGTAGAGCCACGGCGTAGGGTCGGCCGGGTCGAAGCGCTTCGCGAGCGCGAGCTGGCTCGCAGGGCAGCTTTGGCGCGATGCTCCGCGTCGTAAGTCTTGCCCATGTAGCTGCGCACGATCGAGCTCGAGGGGTCGAGTGCGACGGCGACCTCGAGATGCTGGCGGCCGGCGACGAAGTCGCCGCGTTGCATCAGCGCGAGCGCGAGCCCGAGCTGCGGCAGCGGGGCGCCTTGATCGAGCGCGCTCGCGCGCTCGAATGCGTCGACCGCGCCGTCGACGTCGAGGCGCCGCAGGGCGACGAAGCCGAGCACGCTGTGCGCATAGCCGAGAGACGGCTCGAGCTCGATCGCGCGCTGGGCGCTCTCGAGGCTCCCCGTCGAGTCGCCGAGCCCGAGCTCGAGCTCCGCGCGCCGCGCCCAAGCGATCGCGTTGTTCGGCGCGCTCGCGAGCGCGCTGCGCACGCTCGCGAGCGCGCCGGCGACGTCGCCGTCGGCGTGACTGCACGTACGACAGCGCGATCAACGCGGGCGCCGACCGCGGCGCGGCCGCGGTCGCGGCATGCGCGCGCTCGCGCGCCGCCGCGATATCGCCGTGGCCGAGCGCGGCGATGGCTCCGAGCGCGAGCGACGATCGGGTCGCTGGCGCCCGTGCGCGAGGCGGCCGCGAGATCCGCTTCGGCGGCGGCGAGGTCGCCGCGCCCGAGGCGCGCGGCGGCGCGCGACGGCGAGCCATGCCGGGTCGTTGGCGAGCGACGCGGGCGGCTGCGCGGCCGGATCCGGCAACGGTCCGTCGAGTATCGCGGGAAAGTACGAGGCCCAGCGCATCAAGTCGATCGGCTCTGCGATCGCCGAGGCGGCCGGCATCTCCGCCCGCGTGCGTCGTTGCCGACGAAGCCGCTCGGCACGTCGATGCGGCCGGCGGCGTTCGTGACTTCGACTTGCGCCCTCGAGCACCGCGACGGCGAACGCTGCTCGACGTCGTCGACGCGAATGTCGAACTCCGTGCCTTTGAGGCCGGCGTTCACGTGCGGCGTGCTGAATCGCAGCGAGCGCGGGTCGCGGCTGATCACGTGGATTACGCCGCGGAGCAGCTTGAGCAGGGAGCCGACGCCGTCGTCGGGCTCCGCGAGCGTCAACGTGGAGTGCTGATCGACGCGGATGACGCTCTGGTCGGGCAGACGCAGCGTCGCGCGACTGTAGCCTGCCACGCGCACCGCGTCGCCGAGGCAGATGACGGCCCCGCGTGCGACCGGCGTCCAGTCGGCGGCGCCGGCGCGCTGCACTTCGATCTCGCCCTCGGCCGCGAGCAGCTCGGCATGCCAGTCATCGCAGCCGCGTGCCGGTGCCTGCGCCTGCGCCTGCGCGGTGGTGATCAGAGCGGATCCGGCGAGCGCAACGAGCCACGCGGCGAGCCGCGGGCGGTTCGGGTGGGCAGTGCGAAAAGAGGCCTTCGACATGACGCGCGCGTCGCTGCGAGCCATCAAGGACCTTTTGTTGTTATGTGGGCCGGCACCGAAACCTATGCATCCCCGCGGCGCCGACGCCAGTGAAGCTATGAATAGCTAACGAAGTCTAAGGGTGCGGGGTAGGGTGTCAAGCGCGGGCGCGGCCGTGGGATGATCGGCCGCCCGGGCGAACCCGGGTAACAGAGACACACGTTGCAACCCCGTTAGCCGTGCGAATCGATACCGTCCGATCTCGGCGCGCGCGCGCCGCTCTTGCCGGCGCCGGCTTGGGAGTCGCCGGCGTGGTGTTGAGCCTCGTTCCGGCCGTGCTGAGCCTCGACGAGAGCCTCGGCCTCGGCCTGCTGTTCACCGTTCGCGGGACCGTGGCGCCGCCCGCGGAGGTCGCGGTCGTGTCGATCTCTCGCGACTCGGCGGCAGCCGTGGGGCAGCCGGCGGAGCTCGATCGCTGGCAGCGCGCCCGGCACGCGGAGCTCCTCGATTCGCTCACCGAGGCCGGGGCGGAGGCGGTCGCGTTCGACGTCTTCTTCGACGAGCCGCGAGCCGACGACGCGCGGTTCGCGGAGGCCATCGCGCACGCGGGCAACGTCGTGCTGGGCGAGCGGATCGTGCAAGACCCCGACGGCAGCTCGCCCGCGCTTCCCGGTCTCATCGAATCCCATGTGCTCCCGATCGACGAGCTCGGCCGCGCCGCGCTCGCTTCTGCGCCGTTCGCTCTGCCGGTGATTCCTTACGCGGTCGGGCAATTTTGGACATTCGGTCCATCCGGCGATCTGCCGTCGCTGCCGGCCGTTGCCCTGCAAGCGTACCTGCTTCGTTACTACGACGACTTCGCGGCGCTGCTCGCGAGCGTGCGCCCCCGCCTGCGCGTGCCGACTTCGCGGGCGGCGCTGCTGCGCGCGCACGATCTTCCGGCCGCGATGGGGCAGCTCCGCGCGGCGTTTGCAAGCGACGCTTCCTTGGCGGCCGACGCGCGCGCAGCGCTCGAACGTCGTCCCGGCGACGAAGCCTCGAGGGCGCTGGGCGCACTGATCGGGCTCTACGCCGGTGCGGAAAGCCGCTATCTCAACTACTACGGTCCCGCGCGCACGATCCGGACGATCCCGTTCGACGTTGCCCTGCGCTCGCGCGGGGATCTCGATCTCAGGGGCAAGATGGTGTTCGTCGGCGGGTCCGAGCCGCGGCAGTCCGAGCAGCAAGACTATTTTCATTCGGTATTCTCGCAGCAGACCGGCGCGAACCTGAGCGGCGTCGAGATCGGGGCCACGGCGTTTGCGAATCTGCTCGGACAGCGCTCGATCGTCGCGCTGCCGATGTGGGCCACCCTGCTGCTCGTCGCGCTTTGGGGCGCCGCCCTCGCGGCCGTGGTCGGTGCGACGACCGCAAGAGCCTTCGTGCTGGCGGCGGCCGCCGGCGCGCTCTACTTCGCGTGGGTTTACTGGCAGTTCGACGCGCACGGCCTCTGGTGGCCGCTGCTCGTGCCCCTCGCGCTCCAGCTGCCCGTGGCCGTGGCGCTGGCCGTGCTGCTGAACTATGCCGAAGTATTGCGGCAGCGCGAGCTGATCCAGGCGGCGCTCGGCCGCTACGTGCCGCAGGACGTCGTCCGGCGGCTGTCCGAGCAGAACGCTCGGTCGGTGCCCGAGCGCCGGCTCCTCCAGGGCGCCTGCCTGTGCACGGACGTCGAGAGCTACATGACCGTCGCGGAGACTTTGGACGCGCGCGAGCTCGCCGAGCTCATGGACGAGTATTTCGGCGTGCTATCTCGCGTCGTGAAGGAGCACGGCGGCTTCGTGGTCGACGCCGCCGGCGACGCGTTGATCGCCGTCTGGGCGGCCGCCGGGCCGCTCGCCGAATCGCGGCTCCGAGCGTGCCGCGCAGCGCTCGGCGTCGTGGCCGCCGTCGACGAGTTCAACGCGCGACGTATACCGCAACTGCCAACCCGCGTCGGCGTCGAGTCCGGCGAGCTCCTGCTCGGTGACTTCGGCCCGGAGGAACGCCTCGGCTACCGAGCGATCGGCGACATCGTGAACACGGCGTCGCGTCTCGAAGGGCTCAACAAGATTCTCGGCACGCGCGTGCTCGTGTCGGCCGCGACGCTCGCCGGTACGTCGGAGCTCGCCGCCCGCGACGTCGGCATGTTCCTATTGCGCGGCAAGAGCACGCCGCTGCGCGTGCAAGAGCTGCTGAGCGTGGGCGAGGGGGCTCTTTGGCCGCCGGCGATGCAGTTTGCGGCCGCGCTCGAGCAGCTTGTCGCCGCTCGGTGGGCGGATGCGCAACGGGAATTCGCGGCGTTGCGAGCGGCCTTCCCCGAAGACGGGCCCACCGCCTTCTACGCGGCGTTGAGTGCGGACTATGCGCGCGCGCCACCGCGCAACTGGGCCGGCGCCGTCGTGATCACGGCGAAGTGACCCGGCGCGGCTAGGACAACCAACGCTTCGTCTCGACAGAGTCGAACGACGTCAACAGGCCCCGAAAGTCAGGGGACATCGCGATGTTGCGCTCGAGGTAGCGGATCACGTCGTCGACGCCGGCGACGCACTCGTTCTTCGACGCGGGATCGCGCGCGAGCAGCTCGCGCAGCATTTGCTGCGTCCTGTCCTGCACGGGAATCGGGACCAGCGATAGGAGGTCGACGATGCGCAGGATCTTGTCCTGGTCTTCGCGCGGGAGCCGCTCGACGGTACGCACCAACCGCAGAACGTCTTCGGACACCGCCATACAGCACCTTCTCGTGGCCTCGATCATCGATCTATGTAGCAGACTCCGATGCGATCCGCTGTCAAGCAAATGACACAAAGTGCAAAAAGGTCCGAAGTGTCGTGTACACGACAGTCACGGGAAGGAATTGCTGCCAGTCTTTGCCGCGAGCCGCGAGCACAGGGTTCGCGAGCAGTTAGTTGAGGAGACGAAGATGAATCGCGTGCGTACCTTGATCGCGGCCGCGCTACTGACGATCCCGATGTTGACGCTGTCCGCTGCCGGCCCAGCCGATCATTCCACTAACGTCATGCGCGACGGCTCGTTGCCGACGCCCCAGACCGGCTACTGCTTCTTTATCGCGGGACATTGGTTTGTGTTTCTGAACGGCGAGCGCTAGCCGGTCTCGACTACACGGCGTAAAGCCTCGGGATTCCTGATCACGATTCGGGAATTCCCGAGGCTGACCCAGCCCTGGTTTCGCCACCGGCTCAGGTTCTGGTTCACGATCTGGCGCGAGATGTTCAGGAAGCGCGCGAGATCGGATTGCGAGATTCGGAGCTCGAGCTCGCCGACGCTCGTCGAGCGGCCGTGCAACGAGGCGAGAATCAACAGACGCTTCGCTAGACGCGCGGGGCTTGGAAGGAACGCGGTCTCCTCGACGAGCGCGCTCGTCCAGCGCAGCCGTGCGCACAGGAGCTTCAGGAGCTGGATCGCGAGCCGCGGCTCGCGCTCGAGGAGCTTCAGGAAATCCGAGCGCTTGATCATGATCAACGAGACGTCCTCGAGCGCATAAGCGCCGGCCGTTCGCGGAAGCCCGTCCATCACGGCAATTTCGCCGAACGTGTCGCCCGGCTCCATGATGTTCAGGAACACCTCTTGGCCGCCCGTGCCGCTCGCGCTGATCCGGACTTGTCCCGCTATGACGCCGAACAGCGCGTCACCGGGCTCGCCCTGCGAAAAGATCACCGCGCCCTTCGGATAGCTGCGCCGCGTCGCCAGCGCGGCGATACGCTCGAGCGCGGAATCCGGCAACCCGCGAAACAGGAAGTTTTTCTGGAGAACGACTCTCGCGCTGCGCGCGCTCGACTGCGGACGCTGACACGGAGGGGGCATTGACGTCGGTCACTTGGCGCATTCCGTCGGCATTCATTGCGCGCGGCTGCCTCGTTCTTGCGGCGTCAATTTAGCACGAGAACATGCGTCGGACTGCTAACCACCGGCCGCGTTCCACTAGAATGGCTCGGATCTTCAGCGGAGGTGCGGATGTCGGAGCGTTACCGCGGCGTGCCGTCGTCACTGGCTGGAAGGCTGTTGGCGCGGGACTGGCGTTCCGGCGAGGTGCTCGTGCTGCTCGCGGCGCTCGTCATCGCCGTCGGCGCGATGAGCGCGGTGACCTTCTTCACCGATCGCGTGCGCCAGGCCGTTTCGCAGCAAGCGGGCGAGTCGCTCGCTGCCGATTTGCGCGTGGAGTCTTCGCGCCCGCTGCCCGAAGGATTGGCTGCGGCAGGGGAGAAGGCCGGCCTCGAGACGGCCGCGGTGGTGAGCTTCCGCAGCGTCGTGCTGGCACACGACCAGAGCGCGCTCGCGGATATCCGCGGCGTGAGCCCGGCGTATCCGTTGCGCGGCCGCGTGCAGGTCGCGGACGCGCTCGCCGCGGCGCCGCGCGATGCGAGCGGAACTCCACAGCGCGGTGAAGTCTGGGCCGAGCCGGGCCTGCTCGCGCGTCTGAACGCGGTCGTCGGCGACGAGCTCGACGTCGGTACGCTGCATCTTCGGATCACGAAGACCCTCGAGTTCAGGCCCGACGAGGGTTGGCGGTTCATCGAGATCGCGCCCACCGTGCTGCTGAATCTCGACGACGTCCACGCGGCCGGGTTGCTCGGCGCGGGCAGCATCGCGCAGTACGACGAGCTGTTCGCGGGCGGCGAGGGCGCGATCGCGGAATTCCGCACGCAGCTTGCCGAGCAGCTGCGCCCCGGCGATCAGGTGCGCGACTACCGCGACGGCCGGCCGGAGGTTCGGGCCGCGATCCGCAACGCCGAACGGTTTCTCGTGCTAGCCGCGCTCGTCAGCGTGCTGCTCGGCGGCGTCGCGGTCGCGATCGCTGCGCGGCGATTCGTCGCGCGCCGTCTGGATGCGGTGGCCGTCATGAAGTGCCTCGGTGCGCGGTACCGCGACGTGCTGCGACTGAACCTGCTGCAGCTGCTGCTGCTCGTCGTCGCCGCGGCCGCGATCGGCTGCCTCGGCGGGCTCGCCGCCCAGTTCGGGCTCACGGCGCTGCTCGCGGACTTCGTCGAGGCGCGGCTGCCGCCGCCGAGCGCGGCGGGCGCGGTGCTCGGGCCCGTGTGACCGCGCTCGCGGTCGCCTTCGGCTGTGCGTTGCCGCCGTTGCTCCAGCTCGGCCGGCGTGCCGCCGGCGCGCGTTCTACGCAGCGACCTCGACCCGCCGCCGCTGCGCTACGTCACGATCTACGGCGTCGCGGCGCTCGCGGTCACCGCGCTGCTCTACGTGCTGTTCGGCGACCTCGAGCTGATCGCGTATCTGCTCCGCCGGCGCGGTGGCGATGTTCGCGTTGCTCTATCTCGCGGGCAGATTGCTCGTGCTGCTGCTGCAGCGCGTGCGCGGACGCGTCGGCGTCGCGTGGCGCTACGGGATCGCGAACGTCGCGCGCCGCGGCCGCGAGAGCAGCGTCCAGGTCGTCGCGTTCGGGATCGGATTGATGGTGTTGCTGCTGTTGACGTCCGTGCGCACGCAGCTCATGAGTCAATGGCGCGCGACGCTGCCCGCGTCGGCGCCGAATCACTTCTTCATCAACATTCAGCCCGAGGAGCGCGACGCGATCGGCGCGGCGCTAGCGGCGGACGGCGTCGGCACGCCGACTTTCACGCCGCTCGTGCGCGCGCGCATCGCGCAAGTGAACGGCAGGCCGGTCGCGGACTTCGCGGCACGGTCGGAGCGCGGGCGGCGAGAGCTCGACAGCGAGCTCAACGTGACCTGGCGCGACATGCTCGGCGCCGACAACGAGATCGTCGCGGGCGAGTGGCATGGCGCGTCGGCGCCAGAACCCGAGCTCTCGATCGAGGACGACCTGCGCCGCGCGATCGGGCTCGAGATCGGCGACGAGATCACGTACTCGATCGGCGGCGAGCCGTTCACCGCGAAGCTCACGAGCGCGCGCACGGTGCACTGGGACTCGTTCCGGCCGAATTTCTTCATGGTGCTCACGCCCGGCGCCGTCGAGCAGTTCGCCCACACGTACATCACGAGCCTCTATGTGCCGCCGGAGAAGCGCGGCGTGGCCGTCGACATCGTGCGCCGGTTCCCGAGCGTCTCGGTGATCGACATCGGCGCGATCCTCGACCAAGTGAGGCGAGCGATGGATCGCGCCGCGCTCGCGGTGCAGTACGTTTTCCTGTTCACGCTCGCGGCCGGCGTCACGGTGCTGCTCGCGGCGATCCAGGCGACTCGCGACGAGCGGCTGTTCGAGAGCGCGGTGCTGCGGACGCTCGGCGCGCGCCGCGGCGTCGTGCTGCAAGGCGTCGCGGCCGAGTTCACGGCGCTCGGTCTGCTCGCGGGAACGCTCGCGGCGGGCGGCGCGAGCACGATCGGTTATCTGCTCGCGACGCGCGTGTTCGAGCTCGAGTACGTGCCGAGCGCGTCGCTATGGATCGGCGGGCTGATCGCGGGCGCCGCGATCGTCGGCGTGAGCGGCACGCTCGCGGTGCGCTCGGTCGTCAACCAGTCGCCGGTCGCGACGCTGCGCGGCGCGTGACGATCAGGCCGCCGCCGCGTTGAGCCGCGCCGTCGCCTCGAGATCCTGCCGGTAGGTCCGCGAGCCCATGTAGTAGTGGAACGCGGCCCAGATGTTCGAGACGCCGACGATGACCATCGCGTAGCGCAGCGAGGTGCCGTTGTTGCCGAGGTAGGTCGCTGATCTGGCCGACGAGCCACGGGCCGGCGGTCAGCCCGATGATGTTCTGGATGAACAGCAGCACCGACGCGGACATCGCGCGCATCCGCACGGTGGCGAGCGACTGCCCCATCGCGAACGACGGCCCGAAGAACATCGACGCGAGCACGACCATCACCGTGAACGTCGGCACGACGACTGACGAGCTCCGGCGATAGATAGGCGAAGAACTGGAACGGCACCATCGTGAGGCACGCGATCGCGGGCACCCACATGTACCAGCGCCGGTCGCCATAACGCACGCTGAGCCGATCCGCGAGATAGCCGCCGGCGAACGTGCCGATAGCGCCGATCAACGCGAAAGAGGCGAGGTAGTTGCCCGCCACGCCGGTGTTCATGCCGTGCGCGCGGACGAAGAAGGACGGGTTCCAGTTGCTGCCCGCGTACCACATGACCGAGTGCGCGGCGGCAGCGACCGACATGTGCACGAAGGACTTGCGCGTGAGCAAGAATCGAAACACTTCGAGGAACGGCGGAGTGTCTTGCCTCACCTTGCCCGTATCGGAGTAGCCGCGCGGCGGCTCCTTGATCGTGAGCCACGCTAGCAACGCGATGAGCAGCCCGGGGGCGCCGACGATGAAAAACGTCCATCGCCACCCGTACGAGACGTTCGAATGGCCCGAGACGAAACTGCCGATCGCGGTCCCGAACGGCACCGCCATTGCGTAGACGGCGAGCGCCGTCGCGCGCTTCGAGCCCGCGAAATAATCCGATATCAACGAGTGCGACGGCGGCGAGCCGCCCGCTTCGCCGATGCCGGTCGTACAGCGGAAGATGAACAAGCTCACGTAGTTGTATGCCGCGCCGCACAGCGCGGTCGCGGCCGTCCAAATCGCGATCGAGATAGCGAGCACGTTGACGCGGGTCCAACGATCCGCGAGCCGCGCGATCGGCACGCCGAGGATCGAGTAGAAGAATGCGAACGCGGGTCCGGTGAGCCAGCCCAACGCGGCATCGCTTATCTGCAGCTCCTCCTTGATCGGCTGGAGCAGGATGCCGAGCACGCTGCGGTCCATCGTGTTGAAGATGTAACCGAGCACGAGCACGACGAGCACGTAGTGCTGATAGCTCGGGTTGTCGAGGGTAGAGTCTGCTGACGGGCGCGCAGGCGCGCCGGACGAAGTGCTGCTCAAAGCGTCCCCCTTCAGTTCTCGAGAGGCAGTTCTCTCGTTGCGCTCGTCGGGCTGCGCCGATGCGAACGCCGGTAAGATAGCAGAAGCCCTCAGGGTTCATGCGGGATTGTCATCCGCTATGATGCTTGCTCGTCACACGAATGGAGGCAGGATGATCGAGCTGTTCACCGCGGCGACGCCCAACGGCTGGAAGGCGTCGATCGCACTCGAAGAGCTCGGCCTCGAGTATCGCGTGCGCCGAATCGCGCTCGACCGGAAAGAGCAGAAGGAGCCTTGGTACCTGAAGCTCAATCCGAACGGCCGGATCCCGACGATCGTGGACCATGACAACGGCGATTTCGCCGTTTTCGAATCCGGCGCAATCCTGATCTATCTCGCGGAGAAGACGGGCCAGCTGATGCCGACCGACGCCAAGGGCCGTTCCCTCGTGATCCAATGGCTGATGTTTCAAATGGGCGGCGTCGGCCCGATGATGGGGCAGGCGAACGTTTTTTTCCGCTACGCCCCGGAAAAGATTCCGTACGCGATCGAGCGCTACCAGCGCGAGGTGCGCCGGCTGCTCGAAGTCCTGGACACGCGCCTCGGCGATGCCGAATACCTCGCCGGTGACTACTCGATCGCCGACATCGCCACGTGGGCGTGGGCCTATGGCTACAAATGGAGCGGTGTCAGCATCGACGGCCTCGTGCATCTCGAGCGCTGGATCGACGCGATCGGCAAGCGACCTGCGGTTCGCCGCGGCAAGGACATCCCGGAGCCCACCGACATCGAAGCAATGATCCGCAAGGCCGACGAGTCGAGCGCGAAAGTTCGCGGCATCCTCGCATAGCGACATGCTGAACCTCGAAACGTTGAAAGCGATCGATGTCCACGCGCACGCGGAGATTTCGGTGCGCGACCCGCAACCGCCGTCGATCTTTCAAGCCGGCGCGAAGAAGTACTTCAAGCACGAGCACGACAACGCGCCGACGATTCCGCAAATCGCCGCGTACTACCGCGAGCGCAGCATCGCCTGCGTGATCTTCTCCGTGGACGGCGAGCGCGCGCGTGGCATCAAGCCCGTGTCGAACGAGGAGGTCGCCGAGCTCGCGGCCGAGAACTCCGACGTGATGATTCCGTTCGCGAGCATCGATCCCGCGCGCGGCGCGGAAGGCGTGCGCGAGGCGCGGCGCTTGATCGAGCACTACGGAGTTCGCGGCTTCAAATTCCATCCGCAGTATCAGGAATTTTTCCCGAATGACCGCGCCGCGTATCCGCTCTACGAGGTCATCGCGGAGGCCGAGCTGCCGGCTTTGTTCCACACGGGCCACTCGGGCATGGGCACGGGACTGCCGGGCGGCGGCGGCATTCGCCTCAAGTACGGCAACCCGATGGACGTCGATGACGTCGCGGTCGACTTTCCGACGATGCCGATCGTGCTCGCGCATCCGTCGTGGCCATGGCAAGACGAGGCTCTTTCGATCTGCTTGCACAAGCCGCAGGTCTACATCGATCTATCCGGGTGGTCACCCAAATACTTTCCACCGCAACTGATTCAGTACGCGAACACGCAGCTCAAGAAGAAGGTGCTCTTCGGCACCGACTATCCGTTGATCACGCCCGATCGATGGCTCGCGGACTTCGAAAAGATCGACATCCGACCCGAGGTTCGGCCGCTGATCCTCAAAGAGAATGCGATCGACCTGTTGAAGCTCCGCGCTTGAGCAAACTAAAGACCGTGCAGAAACTCGCCGCGGAGTCGCGCTTGCCGCACGTGGACCGGGGGTTCTACACTCGCTATGGTCCCGTCGAGGTATCGATCTCGACTGCGACAGCGCCGACGACGGTGCCGAGCGACGTGATCCAAGGACACTAGAAAGACAAAAAAGGGAGCGGGGAATCTGATGAGCGTCGCAATCGCTGCACAACCAAACCCTTCGGCAGCCGTGGGCTCCTTTCTGCGTCGCCCGGGACGTCTGCTGATCGGCGGCGAATGGGTCGAGTCCAAGTCGAGCGTCCGCATCCCCGTGATGGATCCCGCGACGGGCGCCGAGATCGCGACGGTCGCCGATGCGAACGCCGCGGACGTCGATCGCGCCGTAGCCGCCGCGCGAGCGGCGTTCGAGTCGGGCCCTTGGGCGACGATGCTTCCCGCGGCGCGCGAGGCGCTGCTCTGGCGTCTGTCCGACCTGATCCAGAAGAACGCCGACGAGCTCGCCGAGCTCGAGAGCCTCGACAACGGCAAGACGAAGTTCATGGCGAGCGTCGTCGACGTGCCCGGCGCGGTGAACCACTTCCGCTACATGGCCGGCTGGGCCACGAAGATCGAGGGCTCGACGATCGAGGTCTCGATCGGCGGCCCGGAGGGCGGCCGCGTCAACGCGTTCACGCGGCGCGAGCCCGTCGGCGTCGTAGCGCAGATCATCCCGTGGAACTTCCCACTCGTGATGGCCGCGTGGAAGCTCGCGCCCGCGCTCGCCGTCGGGCTGCACCTGCGTGCTGAAGCCCGCGGAGCAGACGCCGCTCACGGCGCTGCGGCTCGGCGAGCTCATCATCGAGGCCGGATTCCCGCCCGGCGTCGTCAACATTCTGACCGGCTACGGTGAAACGACGGGCGCGGCGCTCGTGAAGCATCCGGGCGTCGACAAGATCGCGTTCACGGGCTCGACGGCCGTCGGCAAGCTCATCAACAAGCAGGCCACCGATACGCTCAAGCGCGTCTCGCTCGAGCTCGGCGGCAAGTCCCCGGTCATCGTGCTGCCGGATGCCGACCCGAATACCGTGATCGGCGGCGCCGCGGGCGCGATCTTCTTCAACGCGGGGCAGGTCTGCGCCGCGGGCTCGCGCCTGTACGTGCACACGCAAGATCTTCGACCAGGTCGTCGAGGGCGTCGGCAGCGCGGCGCAAGGCATCAAGCTCGGGCCGGGCCTCGATCCCGCCACGCAGATGGGCCCGCTCGTTTCGCGCGAGCAGCAAGATCGGGTGCTCGAGTACATCGAGTCCGGCCGCAAAGAAGGCGCCTCGATCGTCGCGGGCGGCGAGGCGCCGAGCCACGACGGCTACTACGTCAAGCCGACCGTGTTGGCCGACGTCAAGCGCACGATGCGAGTGGTCCAAGAGGAGATCTTCGGCCCCGTGCTCGTCGCGCAACGCTTCGACGACATCAACGAAGTGGCCGCGCTCGCCAACGACACGCAATACGGGCTCGGCGCGAGCATCTGGTCGAACGATCTCACAGCCGTCCACCGGCTGATTCCGAAGATTCGGGCCGGCACGATTTGGGTGAACGTACACGGGCCGGTGGATGCGAACATGCCGTTCGGGGGGTTCAAGCACTCGGGTCTCGGCCGCGAGCACGGACGCGTCGGCATCGAGATGTATACGGAGCTGAAGTCCGTTTGCATGTTCGTCTGAAGGAATCAGGGAAGTTGGAGGATCGATGAGCTCTGCGCAGCCCGAACTGAAGGAATCGCTTCGTCGACGAAACTCTGCCGTGGGGGACGGCAATGGATCCACGCGAGGCGTCGGCACTTTGCTTCACTCGTTCGCCGAAGGGCGATCGAAGCCGAAAGCCAAGGAGCAGGAGGTGTTGGACGTCGCGACCGAACTATTTCCTCGCGCACGGCTATCAAGGAGCGAGCATCAATGCGATGGCGCGCAGCTCCGGCATCTCGAAGGAATCGATCTATCGCTACTTCAGCAGCAAGAAGCAGCTGTTCGAAGCGGTAATCTGCCGCGAGCTTGCGGAGTACCAAGCGGGCCTGCGCCGTTTGTCCGCGGAAAGCACGATGGATCTGCGCGAGGCGCTGATCAACATTGCCGAGACGGTGCTCGAGGTCGTGACCACGGACCGCACGCTCGCTTTGCGGCGTCTGATCTTCGACGAGGCACGCCGTTCCCCGGACGTCGGCCAGCACTACTACGAGATCGGGCCCGAGTACGCGTTTGCGGCCGTCGAAGAGATCTTCAGGTCGCACCGCGCGGAAAGCGACTTCGAGCCGGCGACCTTGAGCCACCACTTCCTCGCGTTGATTTGCTTCTTGCCAATCCTCGAGCGCGAGTGTGCGCTGGGCACGGCGCCGACGAATGGGCAGATCCATGCGCGCGTCGAGTCGCTGATCGGCGACTTCATGAAGGCCTTCTTGAAGTCGAAGTGACCCTGGAGCGTGGCTGAGCTCGAGCGCCGGCGGCACTAGACCCCGAGGCCTAGATGTAGCGCTGGAAGCCGCCGCAGACCTCGACCGTCGTGCCGGTCATGTAGCTGTTCCTCTCCGACACGAGGAACGCCGCGACGTCGCCGATCTCCTGCGGCTCCGCCCAGCGGCCGAGCAACGTTTGGCCCGCAATCCCGGCGCGCACTTGATCCGCCGTCATGCCGCGGACCTTCGCCATCGCGTCGGCGCGCGGCCCCCACGACTCGACCTTCGTGAAGCCCGGGCAGATGTTGTTCACCGTGATACCCTTCGCGCCGAGCTCCCCCGCCATGAGCTTCGAGAACGCGATGATGCCGGCGTTCGGGATCGTCGTCGTGAAGGTGCCGGCCAAGAGCTGCTTGCCCGTGACGCCCGAGACGTTGAGTATTCGTGCGGCGCGACCTTGCTTGATGAACGGCAGCGCATGCTTGGTCGCGTAGACGGCCGCCATCAGATTCACCGACAGCGCCTTCTCCCACTGCTCCGCGGTCAAGCTCTCGAGCGTGCCCGGGATCATGCCGCCGACGTTGTTGACGAGGATGTCCATCCCGCCGAGCCCCTTCGCGGCGGCCTCGACGAATTGCTTGCAGCCCGCTTCGGTGGCGAGATCGGCGACGATGCCGATCGCCTTGACGCCGTGAGCGCGCATGTCGTTCTCGGCCGAGCGCAACCGCTCCTCGCCGCGCGCGGACAACGCGACGTTGCAGCCTTCTTTCGCAAGCGCGAGCGCGATCGCGTAGCCGATGCCCTGACTCGAGCCCGTGATCGCGGCGTTCTTGCCCTTCAACCCCAAGTCCATGCAGTTCTCCTCGGTTTGATGCCGTACTCCTATTAAGACAAGAGCACGTCGCGTAATTGCGCGACGAGCCAATCGAGCTCGGCGCGCTCGACCACGAGCGGTGGAGCGAGGCGGATCACCTGCGCGTGCGTGTCCTTCGCGAGCACGCCGCGCTCGAGCAGCCGCTCGCAATACTCGCGCGCGCTGCCGGCGGCAGCGGCGATCTCGATGCCCGATCAAGAGGCCGCGGCCGCGGATGCCGGCGATTTTGTCGGAGCGCAGCGTCGCGAGCGCCGCGCGAAGATGCGCGCCGAGGTCGGCAGCGCGTTCCGCAAGCCGCTCGTCCACGAGCACGTCGAGCGCGGCCGAGCCGACCGCGCACGCGAGCGGGTTGCCGCCGAACGTGCTGCCGTGATCGCCGGGCCTGAGCAGCGTCATGATCTCGCGGCTCGCGAGCACGGCGGAGACCGGATACACGCCGCCGCCGAGCGCCTTGCCGAGGATCAAGAGATCCGGCTCGGCGCCGGGCTCGTGCTCGTGCGCGAACAGCTTGCCGGTCCGGCCGAGCCCCGTCTGGATCTCGTCGAGCACGAACAGCACGTTGCGCTCGCGGCACAGCGCGCGCGCGGCGGCGAGATAGCCGTCCGGCGGCATGATGATCCCGGCCTCCGCCTGGATCGGCTCGACGAGAAACGCGGCGGTGCTGCGGCCCGATCGCCGCGCGCAGTTCGTCGAGGTCGCCGAAGTCGACGAGCCGGAAGCCCGCGGAGTAGGGCCCGAAATCCTCGCGATATTGCGGCTCCGACGAGAAGCCGACGATCGTCGTCGTGCGGCCGTGGAAGTTGTCGCGGCATACGACGATCTCGGCGCGGTCGTGTGGCACGCGCTTCACGCGGTACGCCCACTTGCGCGCGAGCTTGATCGCCGTCTCGACCGCTTCGGCGCCGGTGTTCATCGGCAGCGCCATCTCGAAGCCCGCGAGCCGGCAAAGCTTCGCGAGGAACGGTCCCATGCGGTCGTTGTGCACGGCGCGCGAGGTGAGCGTGAGCTCGCCCGCCTGCTCGACGAGCGCGCGGACGATTCGCGGATGGCGGTGTCCCTGATTCAGCGACGAGTACGCGCTGATGCAATCGAGATACTTCCGGCCTTCGACGTCCCAAGCCCAGACGCCTTCGGCGCGCGCGATCACGACCGGCAGCGGCGCATAGTTCGGCGCGCTCACGCGCTCCGTCTCGGCGATCAGCTCGGCGCTCGCGTCTCGCTCGGCCGGCGCTCATAGGCTGTAGCGGCCCGGGACCGCGCTGCGCGCGAGGATTTCTTCGCCGAACAGGCTCTCGACGAGCTCGACGCAGAGCTCCGCGGTGCGGTTGCCTTCGTCGAGCGCGGGGTTCAGCTCCATGATGTCGAGCGAGCGCATGAGGCCGGAGTCGTGGATCATCTCCATGCACAGCTGCGCCTCGCGATAGGTCGGGCCGCCCGGCACCGTCGTGGGCACGCCGGGCGCGATCGAGGGGTCGAGGAAGTCGACGTCGAAGCTCACGTGCAGATGCGCGCCGCGTGCCGCGACATAGGCGAGCGCCTGGTCCATGACGGTGCGCATCCGGAGCTCGTCGATCCGGCGCATGTCGTAGACGACGAGGCCGCTGCCGACGACCAGCCGCTTCTCGATCTCGTCGACCGAGCGGATGCCGATCTGCACGATCTTGTCGGCGCCGAGCATCGGCGTCCGCGCGCCGAGCCCGGTGAGCTCCGAGGGGCCGTGTCCGCAGATCACGGCGACCGGCATCCCGTGCACGTTCCCGGACGGCGACGACGACGCGACGTTGAAATCCGAGTGCGCGTCGAGCCACAACATCGCGAGCGTTTTGCCCTGCTCGGCGCAGAACCGCGACAAAGCCGCGAGCGAGCCGATCGCGAGGCTGTGATCGCCGCCCATGAGGATCGGGAGCTCGCCCGCGCAGAGGCTCGCGTAGACGGCGTCACGCACGTTGCGGCACCAGATGCCGACCTCGGCGAGATGCCGGTAACCGTCGGCGCGCGAGGCTTCGGGATTGATCGGACCGGAGACGTTGCCGCGGTCGCGGACGTCGCAGCCGAGACGACGCAGCGACTTGTCGAGCCCCGCGACGCGCAGCGCCTCGGGCCCCATCGACGCGCCGCGGCGGCCGGCGCCGATGTCGGTCGGCGCGCCGATCAGCGCTACAGTGGGTCGCGGCGCCGTCAACCGAAGTCGCGAGCCTCCTTGCTCATTTCGACCTCGCCGGGCTTGCGCAGCATCTTGTCGATCTCGTCGATGTGCTCTTCTTCGGCTTCGATCAGCGTGCGCGCATACTCCTCGAGCGCGACGTTGTTGCCCGCGACGAGGCCGAGCAGATCGTTGTAGAGACCGAGCGCGACGTGCTCGGCCTGCAGCGTCTCGCGCAGGATCTGGCCGATGTCGTGCTCGTGCGTCTCGAGCAGCGGCCCGATCGCGAGCGACGGGTGGCCGCCGAGCCGCGTGACCATCTCGCCGGCCTTCTGGGCGTGCGCGAGCGACTCGGTCGCCTCGGCCTGGAACCACTCGACGATCGGGATCCGGCTGTAGCCGAAAATCATCATCGAGTAGTGCGTGTACCGCACGACGCCCGCGAGCTCGCATTCGAGGATGCGGTTCAGCTGGGCGATGACCTTCTGCTTGTCGAGGCTCATGGCGGGCTCCTTTTTCGGGCAGGGGCGGGGAAAGATCGGTGCGTCCCGAGTTTGGCATGCAGTCCCCGCGAAGGAAACTCGCAGCCGCGGGCGAAGTGGCGCCGGCGTTGCGCGGGTAGAATACGGCTCCCATCGAACGAGCACCGCGGTGCCGACGCACTCGAAACTCTGGTTGAAGCGCGGGCGCGAGAAGTCGCTGCTGCGCAAGCATCCGTGGGTCTTCTCGGGCGCGATCGAGCGCGTGCAGGGCGAGCCCGAGCCCGGCGGCACGGTGGAAATCGTCGACGCGTCGGGCGTGTTCCTGGCCTCGGCCGCGTACTCGCCGGCGTCGCAGATCCGGGCGCGAGTCTGGTCGTTCGAGTCGGGCGAGACCATCGACGCGGGGTTTCTGCGCGGCCGGCTCGAGCGGGCCATCGAGTCGCGCCGCAAGCTCGGGCTGCTCGGCGCGGACACCGCTTGCCGGCTCGTGTTCGCCGAGTCGGACGGCCTGCCCGGGCTCGTCGTCGACCGCTATGCCGACTTCGTCGTGTGCCAGTTTCTCTCGGCGGGCGCGGAACGCTGGCGCGCGGAGATTGCGGACTCGCTCGTCGAGCTCTGCGCTCCTCGAGGAATCTACGAACGCTCTGAGGCGAGCGCGCGGCGCAAGGAAGGGCTACCGTCGCGGCGCGGCGTGCTCAGGGGCGAGGCGCCGCCCGCCGAGATCGAGATTCGGATGGGCGCCGCGCACTGGCTCGTCGATGTCGAAAACGGACAGAAGACCGGTGCATACCTCGATCAGCAGCGCAATCGCGCCCGCGTCGCCGAGCTCGCCGCCGGGGCGGAGATGCTCGACGCGTTCGCGTACACGGGCGGGTTTGCGGTCACGGCGCTCGTCGCCGGCGCTTCCGGCGCGACCCTCGTCGAGTCTTCGGCCGAGGCCCTGCGCACGGCGGAACGCGAGGCGGCCGCGAATGGCGTCGCCGGCCGCTGTCGGCTCGTCGCCGCGAGCGTGTTCGACGAGCTTCGATTACAGCGCGACGACGGCCGGCGCTACGACGTCGTCGTGCTCGATCCGCCGAAGTTCGTCCACTCGGCGGAGCAGGTGAGTGCCGGCAGCCGAGGCTACAAGGACATCAATATGCTCGGCTTCGAGCTCGTGCGGCCCGGCGGTCTCATGGCGACGTTCTCTTGCTCGGGGCACGTCGACGCCGCGCTGTTTCAGAAGATCGTCGCGGGCGCCGCGCTCGACGCCGGCCGCGACGCCCAGATCCTCGAGCGGCTGTCCCAGCCGCCGGACCATCCGATCGCGATCGAGTTTCCCGAGGCCGAATATCTGAAAGGCCTGATCCTTCGCGTTCACTGAGTTGCATATACCGCTGTTCGAAAACAGATGAAGGTGTATGCTTTGGCGGTGAAGCCGCGAATCCCGAGCGCCCGCTCGAGCCCGCGCGTCGCGCGCCGTCGCGAGCGGATGAGGCAGTCGCTGCTCGCGGCCGGGGCTCGGCAGTTCGCGAGCCGCGGCGTCGGTACCGTGAGCGTCGAGGAACTGATCGCCGAGGCCGACGTCTCGCGGGCCACGTTCTACGGGTTTTTCTCCAGCAAATATAGCCTGTTAGAGAACATTCTTAATCCAGTATTCGACCATGCGACGGCCGCTGTCCGCGCGCTCGCGAGCCGGCCGCCGCTCGACGCGATCGACGGCCTCATCGACGTTTACCTCGAGATCTGGCGAGAGCGCCGCGACGGCCTGCTATTGATCCCGACGGTCGATCCGAAGACGTTCCGCCATTTCGAGGCGCAGCATCGGGCGCTTGAACGACGCACTGCTCGACCTGCTGCGGGCGGCTGAACGGGCCGAGGTGCTGCGCAACGGCAGCGCCCAGTATTCGCTCAAGGTCATCGCCCGCACCGCGATCCCGCTCCTGCGCGTCTACGACGGCCATCCCGCCGCGGAACCCATGTTTCGCGACGCGATCCGCGGGCTCCTGGTACGGGCCCACTGATGGCCGCCGCGTCTTCGCGCACGGTGCTCGCGCTGCTGTTCCTCGGCGTGCTCGTCGCGGCGCTCGACATCGCGATCGTCGGCCCGGCCCTGCCCGCGATCGGCGACACGTACCGCGTCGGCAGCCGGCCGCTGTCATGGGTGTTCAGCGTATACGTGCTGTTTTACGTCGTCGGTGCGCCCTTGCTGGCCAAGCTGTCGGACCGGATCGGACGGCGCGGCGTGTTCGCCCAGAGCCTCGGTCTCTTCGCAGCCGGGTCGCTGCTCGTGGCGGCGGCGCCGAGTTTCGAGGTGCTGCTGGTCGGACGCGCGATTCAGGCGTTCGGGGCGGGAGGCATCTTCCCGGTCGCGAGCGCCGTGATCGCGGAGACGGTGCCCGAGGAAAGGCGTGGCCGAACGCTCGGCCTGATCGGCGCCGTCTTCGGCCTCGCGTTCCTGCTCGGCCCATTGCTCGGCGGCTTGTTGCTCCGGTGGAGCTGGCGCTGGCTGTTCCTGGTCAACGTGCCTATCGCGGGCGTGCTGATCGTCGCCGGCTTGCGCCGTTTGCCGTCGGCCGCGGCCGCGCGGCCGCGCGCCTTCGACGCGCTCGGCGCGGGCACGCTCGCGGTCGCGCTCGCGGGCGCGGTCTGGAGCTTGAGCCAGGTCGACGCGCCAAACCTGCCCGCGAGTCTCGGCTCGGTGCGAATCTGGCCGATTCTGCTGGTCGTTGTCCTGGCCGCCGCCGCGTTCTGGGCCGTCGAGAAGCGCGCATCCGATCCCGTGCTGCATCCGGACCTGTTTCGCTCCCGGCAGCTGCGAGTCGTGGGCGCGATCGCGCTCGCGGCGGGGATCGTCGAGGCGGGGATGGTGTTCTTGCCCGAGATCGCGGTCCTCGGTTTCGGCGTGAGCTCCTCGGCGGCGAGCCTCATGATGCTGCCGCTCGTGCTCACGCTCGCGATCGGGGCGCCGATCGCGGGGCAGCTGCTCGATCGCAACGGCGCGCGGCCCGTGATCCAAAGCGGCCTCATGCTCACGATCGTGGGCCTCGCGCTGTACGCGTGGTTGCCGCTCAACCTCGCCGGGTTCTACTCGGCCGGTGCGGCGATCGGGTTCGGGCTGTCGGCGTTGCTCGGCGCGCCGCTGCGCTACGTGACGCTGCAAGAGGCGGGACCCGAGCGCCGGGGCGCGGGCCAGGGCCTGCTCACGCTCTGCGTGAGCGTCGGCCAGCTTCTCGGGGCCGCGATCGTCGGCGGCATCGTCGGGTCGAGCGCGACGGAGCTCGGCGGCTATCGCCACGCGCTGCTCACGCTCGCGTTCGCGTGCGCGGTCGCGCTCGTGCTGAGCAGGTCGTTGCACGGTAGAGTGGCGCCCGACCGCACGGCCGACGGGGTTTGAGGCGTTTCGGATGACGAGCCCACGCGATTCCAAACGAGAGCACTGGATTGCCCCGTCGATCCTGTCCGCCGACTTCGCTCGGCTCGGCGAGGAGGTCGACGCGGTGCTCGCCGCGGGCGCGGACCTGATCCACTTCGACGTGATGGACAACCACTACGTGCCGAATCTCACGATCGGCCCGCTCGTCTGCGAGGCGCTGCGCAAGCACGGCGTCACGGCGCCGATCGACGTGCACCTCATGGTGAAACCGGTCGACCGGATCATCCCCGACTTCGCGGCCGCGGGCGCGACCTACATCAGCATCCATCCCGAGGCGACCGAGCACGTCGATCGTAGCCTCCAGCTGATCCGCGAGCACGGCTGCAAGGCCGGGCTCGTGTTCAATCCTGCGACGCCGCTCGACTGGCTCGATCACGTGCTCGAGCGACTCGATCTCGTGCTCGTGATGTCCGTGAATCCGGGCTTCGGCGGTCAGGAGTTCATCGACGCGGCGCTGCCGAAAATCGCGACGGTGCGCGACGTGCTCGATCGGGCAGGGCGGCCGATCCGGCTCGAGGTGGACGGCGGCGTGAAGGTCGCGAACATCGGCCGCGTCGCCGCGGCCGGCGCCGACACGTTCGTCGCAGGCTCGGCGATCTTCGGCTCGAAGGACTACCCAGCGACGATCGCTGCGATGCGGCGCGAGCTCGCGTCCGCTCGCTGATGCGCTCCGTCCGCCGCTGATCGCGCGACGCGGCGCACTCGATTGCGCGTCCCGTTCTGATATGCTCGCGGCCCCAAAACCGCGGGCTGGCTGGCCGTCTGATGGTCTGGACCGTTCACAAGTTTGGTGGCACGAGCGTGGCCGACGCAGCTTGCGTGCGCCGCGTCGCGGGCATCATTGCGAAGGAGCCGGATAATCTCGGCGTCGTCGTTTCCGCGATGAAGGGCGTGACCGACGACTTGCTCGGCCTCGTCGATCGCGCCGCGCGGCGCGAGACCGTCGACGGAGAGATCCAGGCATTGCGCGAGCGCCACGAGCGCTCCGCGGTCGATCTACTCGGAGCCAGCCGCGCGAAGCCGGTGCTGGCGCAATTCGAGCGCGAGCTCGAGGATATCCGGAGCATCCTGAAGGCGTTGTCGCTCGTGCGCTCCGCGTCGCAGCGCAGCCGCGATCTGATTTCGGGCTTCGGCGAGGTCTGGTCGGCGCGCCAGATCGCCGCGTTCTTCAAGGTCGAGCTCTCGAAGACGGGCGACGGCACCCGAGACGTCGCCAGAGATGTGGTATTCGTCGACGCGCGCGAGGTGCTCGTGATCGACAAGGGTGAGATGGGGCCGGTCGTCGCGTGGGATGCGTCGCGTCCGCGCTTGAACGCGATTTTGCCGGCGGGCTTCAAAGGCATCGCGGTGATCACCGGTTTCGTCGGCTCCGACCGCGACGGTCTGCCGACGACGCTCGGCCGCAACGGCAGCGACTATTCCGCGTCGATCTTTGGCGCGTTGCTCGACGCTACCGAGGTCCACATCTGGACCGACGTCGACGGCGTGATGAGCGGCGACCCGCGCCGGGTGCCGGAGGCCAAGATCATCGACGAGATGTCGTACAGCGAGGCGATGGAGCTCGCGTACTTCGGCGCGAAGGTGATCCATCCGCAGACGATGGCGCCCGCGGTCGGCCGCGGGATCCCGATCTGGATTCGCAACACGTTCAACGCGACGCATCCGGGGACCAAGATCTCGGCGTCGACGTCGCATCGCGACGCGGGCGTCAAAGGCATCAGCGGCATCGACAACGTCGCGCTCATGAACCTCGAAGGCGCGGGCATGATCGGCGTGCCGGGCACGGCGGATCGGTTGTTCGGCGCGCTGCGCGAGGCCGGCGTGTCGGTGATGATGATCTCGCAGGGCAGCTCGGAGCATTCGATCTGCTTCGCGGTTCCCGAGAACGCGGCCGAGAACGTGCGCCGCGTCGTCGAGCGCGCGTTTTCGGCGGAGCTCGCGCAGGGACAGGTGCAGCGTGTCGGTGTCACGACGGGCTGCGCGATCATCGCCGTCGTCGGCGACGACATGGCGGGCATGCCGGGCAGCGCGGGCAAGTTCTTCGGCACGCTCGGGCTCGCAGGCATCAACGTGCGCGCGATCGCGCAGGGCGCCTCCGAGCGCAACATCTCGGCCGTGATCGACGCGAAGGACAGCGCGCGCGCGATTCGCGCGGTGCACAGCAGCTTCTATCTGTCCGCCAAAACGATATCGATCGGCGTGCTCGGCCCGGGCCTCGTCGGCGGCGCGCTGCTCGACCAGATCGCGCGTGCCGCCCCGGGGTTGCGCGAGCGGTTCAATCTCGATCTGCGCGTGCGCGCGATCGCGGGCAGCAAGCGAATGCTGCTCGAGCCGCAGCGGGTCGACCTCGATCACTGGCGCGACACGCTCGCCGGCGGCAAGGCGCTCGACGTCGCCAAGCTCGTCGAGCACGTTCAGACCGACTACTTGCCGCACTCGGCGCTGATCGACTGCACCGCGAGCCAAGAGGTCGCCGACCGCTATGCCGAGTGGCTCGGACGCGGCATCCACGTGATCACGCCGAACAAACGCGCGCACAGCGGACCGATCGCTTACTACCAAGAGCTGAAGCGCGTGAGCCGGTCCGCGCACACGCATTTCCTCTACGAGGCGACGGTCGGCGCGGGGCTGCCCGTGATCCAGACGCTCAAGGACCTCGTCGAGACCGGCGACGAGATCCGCAGCATCAGCGGCATCTTCTCGGGCACGCTCGCGTATCTCTTCAATCTTTTCGACGGCAAGCGCGCCTTCTCGGAGATCGTGCGCGAGGCGAAAGCTCGCGGCTACACGGAGCCGGACCCGCGCGATGACTTGTCCGGCATGGACGTCGCACGCAAGGCCGTGATCCTCGCGCGCGAGGCGGGGCTCGACCTCGAGCTCGCCGACATCGAAGTCGAGAGCCTCGTGCCGGCCGCGCTCGCGACGGCGTCCGTGGACGAGTTCCTGAAGCGCCTGCCCGACTTCGACCGGCCGATGCTCGAGCGCGTGCAGGAAGCGCAGCGCAGCGGCCAAGTGCTCCGCTACGTTGCCGAGATCGACGTGCGCGCACGCGCCGCCGCGGTGCGCCTGCAGGGCTTTGCGCCGTCGCACCCGTTCGCGAACATCAGCCTCACCGACAACATCGTCCAGTTCGTGACGGGACGGTACTGCGACAATCCGCTGATCGTCCGCGGGCCCGGCGCCGGCCCGGCCGTGACGGCGGCCGGCATCTTCGCCGACTTGCTGCGCCTCTGCAGTATGCTCGGCGGCCAGCGCGGCTGAACGGCGCCGCGAGGGTTGCCCGATGCGATACCTGAGCACTCGTGGCGGAGAATCCGTCGGCCTCGTCGACGCGGTGATGCGCGGGCTCGCCGCCGACGGCGGCCTCTTCGTGCCCGAGGAGTTGCCGCGGTTCAGTGCCGGCGACTTCAAGGGCGAATCGCTTGCCGACATCGCGGCCGACCTGCTCGCGCCGTTCTTCTCGGGCTCGGGGCTCGAGCGCGAGGTGCGCGCGATCTGCCGGCGCGCGCTCGATTTCCCGGTGCCGCTGCGGCAACTGATCGACGCGCACGGCGAGCTCGCGGTGCTAGAGCTGTTTCACGGGCCGACCGCCGCGTTCAAGGACATCGGCGCGCGCTTCCTCGCCGAGCTCATGGAGCGCGCGTTGACGCTCGCGGCTCGCGACGAGCGCCCGCTCACGATTCTCGTCGCAACCTCGGGCGACACGGGCGGCGCCGTGGCAGCCGCGTTTCACGGCCGGCGCGGCATCCGCGTCGGCGTGCTGTTCCCGAAAGGGCAGGTATCGCCGCGCCAGCGGCATCAGCTCACGTGCTGGGGCGACAACATCCTCGCCTTCGAGGTCGACGGCGTGTTCGACGACTGTCAGGCGCTCGTGAAGGCGGCGTTCGCGGATCCCGCGCTACGCGAGCGCCATCGGCTCACGGCGGCCAACAGCATCAACATCGGCCGGCTGCTGCCGCAGGCGGCGTATCACGCGGCGGCAAGCCTCTGGCATTGGCGCAAGCACGGCTCGGCCTCGGGCTCGATCGTGCCGACCGGCAATCTCGGCAACGGTGTCGCGTGCGTCTGGGCGCGGGCCATGGGGTTGCCGATCCGTGAGGTCGTGTTCGCGATCAACGCGAACCGCACCATCGCCGACTTTCTCGCGACCGGGCAGTGGCAGCCGCGGGCGAGCCAGGCGACGCTCGCATCGGCGATGGACGTCGGCAATCCGAGCAATATGGAGCGCTTGCGCGATCTTTTGCCGGAGCTCGGCGCGTTGCGCGAGACCGTCGAGGCGTATCCCGTTGACGACGACGCGATCCGCAGCCAGATTGCCAAGGACTATCAGCGCTATGGCGAGGTCTGGGATCCGCACACCGCCACGGGCTTCTGGGTTTACGACCACTTGCCGGCCGCTCGCAAGGCGGCGAAGCCGTGGATCGTGAGCGCGACGGCGCATCCGGCGAAGTTCGAGGGCGTGGTCGAGCCGCTGATCGGGCGCGAGGTCCCCGTGCCGGAGTCGCTGCGCGCATTGCTGCGAGCGGCCGACGAGCTGCGTCTCGATCGCGCCGCGCCTGGGCGAGTTCGCCGGAGAGCTGGACAATTGGTAACCCGAAACTTATATAGAACAATAGAATAACGAGCGAATATCAAGTGAACTCGGAATATCGGATCGCGCTCGCCGCTGCGATCGTCGTGGCCCTCGCCGCGGTCGCGCTGGTCCTTTACTGGCGCTGGCGCCGTGGTCCGCGCCTGAGCCAGGCGCCTTCAAGACGTGTCGATCGACCGGCTCCAGAACGTGCTCGTGCCGGACGGTATGGGCGGCCAGATCCAGGTCGAGCACCTGCTGCTCACGGCGAACGGGCTCGTCGTGATCGACGTGAAGGAGTTCGAGGGCACGATCTTCGCCGGCGACCGGATGGCCGAATGGACGGTGATCGGCAAGCGCGGCCGGTTCACGTTCCCGAATCCGCTCGGCACGCTCTACGACCGCGTCGCCGCGCTCAAGCAGATCGTTCGCGACGTGCCGGTGGTCGGTCTCGTGCTGTTCGGCTCCGGCGCCGATTTCACGAAGGGCCGGCCGAAGGACGTCTTGCTGCCGGCCGAGCTCGTCGAGCGCTATCAGAAGCCGGACCAGGCCGACCGCGAACGGCTGCTCGTCGCGTTCGCGCCGCACTGGGAGCGCGTGAAGGCCGCGATCGAGCCCGTCACGCGCGGCGCGCGCGTGAAACTGCGCTAGCGCAAGCCGAACAGTCGCTCCGCGTTGGCGGTCGACGCGCGCGCGACCTCTTCCGGCGAGCGCCCCATCAGCTCCGCGACGCGCGCGAGCACGTGCGGCAAGAACGCGGGCTCGTTGCGCCGGTGCGCCGGCTTCGGAGCGAGGTCGCGCGGCAGCAGATACGGCGCGTCGGTCTCGATCAGCAGGCGCTCGAGCGGGATCGACGGCACGGCCGCGCGCAGGTCGCGCGCCGCGCCGCTCGTCGCAAACCCAGCCCGTTACGCCGATGTGCAGCCCGAGCTCGAGATAGGCCTCGAGCGCGGCGGGACCGCCCGTGAAGCAGTGCGCGACTCCGCCGCGCGTCAGGTCGCGCGCGAGCGGCGCGAGCGCCGCGACGAAATCGGCGTGCGCGTCGCGCTCGTGCAGGAACACGGGTTTCGCGGCGCGCGGCCGCGAGCTCGAGCTGCGCCCGGAACGCGCGCCGCTGCGCGTCGCGCGGCGAGAAATCGCGGAAGTAGTCGAGACCGCATTCGCCGACGGCGACGACCTTCGGGTCCGCGAGCAGCGCGCGCGAGCGCCGCGCTCGTGTGAGCGTCGAAGTCCGCGGCGTGGTGAGGGTGCACGCCGGCCGTCGCGTACAGGACGCCGGGGTGCTCGGCCGCGAGCTCGAGCGCTTGCGCGCTGCCCGTCACGGATGCGCCGGTCGACGATCGCGCGCCGCACGCCGGCCGCGGCCGCGCGCGCGAGCACCTCGGCGCGGTCGCGATCGAAACTGTCGTGCGTCAAATTCGCGCCGATGTCGACGAGGTCCAGCATCGGCGCAGATTGTGACGACGGCCGGAGAGGGGGGCAACGCGGCCCGGTAGACTATGCGGCTCGATGGCTTTGACAAAACTCGTCGCCGTCGTCGCGCTGGCCGCGCTGCATGCGCGCTCGCCTCGAGCGCGCGCGCGGCGGTGACGCCGGAGGTGGCCGACCTCGCGGGCCGGATCGACTACGGCTTCTACGTCGGCGACGCGCGGGCGATCACGGACGCGGCGGCGGCGCTCAAGCGGATGAGCGACAGCGATCCCGACGTTCGCTACTACCGCGCGTTCGCGTCGTTCCGGCTCGCGCAGCTCGGCGGCGAGCGCGCCGCGAGCGACGCCGAGAACTGCGTGAAGAACGCGACGGTCGAGGAGCCGACCGAGCGACTCACGCGCGCCGCGGCCGAGGCGCGCGCGCGCGCGTCGGTCGAGTCGTGGCTCCTCGTCGCGGTGTGCTCGGGTCTCACGGGGCGCGTCGAGCCCGGCAAGGGGCTCGCGCACGACAAGCGTCTGCTGCCGGCGCTCGCGCCGCGCGCGCGCGCTCGAGCCGAGCAATCCGCGGATCGCGCTGCTCGACGCTTGGCTCGTGAGCGCTCGTCCGGCGCTCGCGGACGCGGCCGTCCGCGACGAGGCCGTCGAAGAAGCTCGAGGCGGCGGCCGAAGCGTTCGCGCGCTGGTCGCCGCCGGCGGATGCGCCCGGACTGGGGCGAGGCCGAGGCGCTCGCGGCGCTCGCGGAGCTTCATCTCGCGCGCGGCGAGCTCCGCGAAGCGCGCGATCTGATCGAGCGCGCGCTGCTCGTCGCGCCCGATTATCGCTTCGCGGTCGACCTCCGGGCGCAGCTGCAAGGCTCGCGCGTCCGCCGCGCGCTGAGCTTCCCACGATCCTCGCCGTGCCGCCGAGTTGCGTTCCTGCGCGGCCTGGTATTCGATACCGCGCACGGGGCGCGTGGGAAGCATGGCGCAGCAACTCGGTCTCTTCGACAATAAGCGCAACGTGGATGCGAACCCGCTCGGCGCGGACGCGGCTCCGCCGGCGCTACGGTGCGTCTCCGCCGCCGCGCGCACGTCCGCCGCTGCGAGTCCGCGAGAGCCGGCGCGCTCGGCGGCTCACACTGCGGATGCTGCCGCCCGACACGCTCGAGCTCGTCGTGCCGCGCGGCACGCGGCCGGCGGACGTCGCGGACTTCGTCCGCAAGCACACGCGCTGGATCGAGCGCGCGCGCAGCCGAGATCGCCGAGCACTATCCCGATGGGCAGGCGTTGCCCGAAGCTCGTCGACCTCGCGGCCGTCTCGCAGCGCTGGCCGGTGCGCTACGTGCACGATCGCCGCCGCGCGGCCGATCTGCCGCGTCGCGGACGCGGCGCTGCTCGTCCGCACACGCGACGCCGAGCGGCGCGACGCGCCGGACTTGCTGCGCCGTTGGCTCATCGAGCAGGCGCGCTTGCACCTGCGGCCCTGGCTGCTTCGCGAGGCCGCGCTCGTCGGCGTCGCGCCGACGAGCGTGCGCGTGCGGCTGCAGCGCACGCGCTGGGGAAGCTGCTCGAGTGCGGGCGGAATCAGCTTGAACGCGGGGCTGCTGTTCCTCGCGCCCGAGCTCGTGCGCTATCTCCTGATCCACGAGCTGTCTCACATGCTCGTGCTGAATCACTCGCGGCGTTTCTGGCGTGCCGTCGAGCGCCACGAGCCCGAGTGGCGCGAGCTCGACCGGCGGCTCGGCGAGGCGTGGGGCGCGGTGCCGATCTGGGCGCACGAGCGCGCGGCGCGCGCCGAAAACGCGTTCGACATCGAGTAGACATCGAATGGACGCGAAGCCGATTTTCAACTCGACGCTTCTGCTCACGGCGGTGGTCTACGGGTTCGTGCTTTGGATCGCGTCGCACGCGAATTGGATCAAGCTCGGCCCTGGCTGGATCGGCTTGGGCTTCGGCTTCGTGGTCGGCTTCATGTTCACGCTGTCGTTGTTCCGCTTTGCGTATCACGTTCTGCGCGAAGTCGCGCTCGGCCGAAAATTCATCACCCCGCCCGACCTCGAGTCGACGAATCCGGTCGGCGAGGTCTCGTTCGCGCTGCACGCGACGCTGTACACGCTGCTGCCGGTGATGTTCTTGCTGATGCCGCAAATCATCGGCGGGCCCGACGGCAGAGTACGTTCGCGTGCTCGGGCTGGTCCTCGTTGTAGGCACGTTTCCGGCGTCGGTCGCGGTGATGGCGATGACGCGCAACTCGGCGGCCGCGCTGAGCCCGGTGTCGATCGGCGCGGTGATGAAAGTGCTGCGTGGCCGACTACTTGTTGCTGCTCGGCTGGTGTGTCGCCGTCGTGGTTCTCTCCGCGCTCGCCTCGGCGCTGTTCGGAGGCGGCATCGGAATCGTCGACGAGATCATCCGGTCTGGGGGTTCCTCGCGCTATTCGCGCTCGTCGGTTCGGCGATTCGCGCGCACCGCGCGGACTTCGACTATGCACGACGTCGACGAGATCCGCGCGCAGCACGCCGACGAAGACCGGAAACGGCACTGGCACTCGGCCGTGGATCGCGCCTACGCGTCGATCCGCAGCGGCTTCGTCGACCAGGGCTACGCGACGCTCAAGCAGCTGATCGCGAGCGAGCGTGACAGCCTCGAGATCTACCAGTGGGTGTTCAATCGGATGCTCGATTGGCAAGAGCAGAAGTTCGCGCTCGATCTTGCCCGCCGCTTCGTCGTGCGCCTCGTCGAGGAGAAGCGCGAGCCCGCCGCGCTCGATCTGATCCAGCAGTGCCGCCGGCTGTCGCCGGCGTTCGAGGTGTCCGTCCGAAATCGCCGGGAGGCTTAGCGAATACGCACGCGCAGTCGGACGGCCGAAGCTCGCCGAAGAGCTCGCGGCTGCCGCCGCGGCCGGCGCCGGCGGATCATCCGTAGCGTCCCCGGCCGCGCCGCCGGCCGTCAGTCCGCGTGCACCGAGCCCGTGATCAGCCGCGCGCCGCGCCCATAGGTCAGGTACTCCCAGAGCCAGCGCAACGACACGACGACCGGGCTCGGCACGCCGACGAGGAAGTAGATGTGCGCGAAGCCCCAGATCCACCACGCGATCCAGCCGCGCAGCGTGAGGAACGGGAATCGATCACCGCGCGCTGCCGGCCGATCGTCGCGAGGTTGCCCGCGTCGCGATAGACGAACGGCGGCGGGGCGGGGCGGCCCGGCGAGGCGCGCGGCGAGCACGCGCGCGACGTAGCGGCCCTGCTGCTTCGCGGCCGGCGCGACGCCCGGCACGCGCTTACCTCCGGTCTCGACGAGCGCCGCGTCGCCGATCACGAAGATCGCCGGGTCGCCCGGCGATCGAGAGATCCGGCCGGACCGGCACGCGGCCCGCGCGATCGGTCGGCACGCCGAGCCAGCGGCCGACGGGCGAGGCCGCGACGCCCGCGGCCCAGAGCACGGTCGCGGCCTCGATGCGCTCCGCGCCGAGCGCGACGCCGCGCTCGTCGCACGCGCGTGACCGCCGCGCCGACGCGGACCTCGACGCCGAGCTTCTCGAGCGCGCGCGCCGCGTACGCGCGACTGCGGCTCGTGGAACGCCGCGAGCAGCCGCGGCCCCGCCTCGATCGAGGATCGACTCTTCGCGGCGCTCGGGTCGATGCGCGCGGAAGTCCTTCGCGAGCGTGTGGCGCGCGAGCTCGGCGATCGTGCCCGCGAGCTCGACGCCGGTCGGGCCGCCGCCGACGATCACGAACCGGAGCAGCCGCGTCGCGCGCCGCCGGATCGTCCTCGATCTCGGCGGCCTCGAACGCTCGCAGGATGCGCCGGCGGATCAGCGTCGCGTCGTCGATGCTCTTGAGACCCGGCGCGATCGCCCGCCATTCCTCGTGGCCGAAGTACGAGTGCGTCGAGCCGGTCGCGAGCGACGAGGTAGTCGAACGCGAGCGTGCGGTCGTGTCAGCATCACGACCGTGCGTCGCGACGTCGATGCCGGTGACCTCGCGCGAGCAGCACGCGCACGTTGCGCTGGCGGCGCAGGATCGAGCGGATCGGCCACGCGATGTCGGACGGCGGCAAGCCCGCGGTCGCGACCTGATACAGCAGCGGCTGAAACAGGTGGTAGTTGTGCCGGTCGACGAGCGTGACGTCCGCCGCGACCCGCGCGAGCGCGCGCGCTGCGAACAAGCCTCCGAAGCCGGCGCCGAGGATCACGATGCGTGGCCGCTCCGCGCTCATCGAATCACCGCGTACGGGAGCTCGAGCGAAGCACGGCTGCCGCAACGCTGCCCGCGGATCAGCGGCCCGGGGCCGATCCCTGCGCCGACTGCAGGTAGCGGAAGAACTCCGACTTCGCGTCGATCATCAGCGTCGTGTTCTCGCCGAGCGTCGAGTAGCTCTCGAGCGTCTTCGAGAACGCGTAGAACGCCGGATCCTGGCCGTACGCCTCGCCGTAGATCTTGGTCGCCTCGGCGTCGGCGCGGCCGCGAATCTCCTGCGCCTGGCGCTCGGCCTCGGACTCGATCCGCCGGAGCTCGCGCTGCATGTTGCCGAGGATCTCCTGGCTGCGGCCTTCGCCCTCGGAGCGGAAGCGCGCCGCGATGCTCTGCGCGCTCGGAGATCATCCGGTCCTCGACCTTGCGTGCCGACCGAGTCGACGTAGTTGATCCGCTTGATCCGCACGTCGACGAGCTCGATGCCGATGTTCGGCATCTGCTGCAGCGCGCGGTCGCGAGGATGTCCTTCTCGAGCTGGCCGCGGCCCTTCTTCGGCTTCGCGAGGTCTGTCCGCATCGAGCGCGGCGGCGTCCTCCTCGGCCGAGCTGCGAGACGTCGACCTGCCAGTCGGCCGAGCGCACGATCTCCTCGAGCTCGGAGCCCGAGACGATGTCGCGGACCGCGGAGTCGAGCACGTCGTCGAGCCGCGTGCGCGCGCCGTTCTCGTCGCGCACCGAGCGCAGGAACTGCAGAGGGTCGGAGATCGCGCCAGCGCGCGGTCGTGTCGACGATGATGAACTCGCGGCCGAGCGTCGGGATCTGGCTCACGTCGCCGTCCCAGTCGAGCAGGCGCTTGTCGAACGTTCGGACGTCCTGGACGAAGGGCACGCGCCAGTGCAGGCCCGGGCTCGGTGATCACGCCGCCGATCGGCTCGCCGAGCTGCACGATGATCGCCTGCTGGGCCTGGTCCACGACGAACGCGGAGCGGCTCAGCACGAGCAGCGCGAGACCGCGATGAGCGCTATATAAGTTAGATGTTTCATCGGGTTGCCTCCGTTTTCTGAGGCAATCGTCTGAGCATCGCGCAGGTTCAGCAGCGGCAGCGGCTGGACCTGGCCGTCCTGCACGACGACCACGGAGCCGACCTTCGGCAGCACCTTGGTCAGCGCCTCGAGATACAGGCGCGACCGCGTGACCTCGGGCACGCGCTTGTACTCCGCGAGCACCGAGTTGAAGCGGGCGCGCCTCGCCGCGCGCGCGGTTCACGCGCTCGGTCGCGTAGCCTTCGGCCTCCGGCGACCGTGCGCTTCGCGGTGCCCTCGGCCTTCGGGATCGCCTCGTTCGCCTGCCGCGTCGCGTCGTTGACCATCCGCTCGAGCTCCTGGCGCGCCTCGTTGACCTCGTTGAACGCGGGCTGCACGCGCGAGCGGCGGCACGACGTCCTGGAGCTGCACGGTGATCACCTTGATGCCGTTGTCGTAGCGGTCCATCGCGTCCTGGATCTCGTCGCGCGCCGCGTTCGCGATCTCGATGCGGCCGACGGTGAGCACGTCGCTGCCGATCCGGTTGCCGACGATCCGGCGCATCACCGACTCGGAGAGGTCGCGCAGCGTCTTGGTCGGCTCGCGCATGCCGTAGAGGTACTTCACGGGATCGTTGATCCGGTACTGCACGACCCACTCGACCTGGATGATGTTCAGGTCGCCGGTGAGCATCAGCGACTCGTCGGGATAGCCGCCCGCGAACTGCGTGCGGTTGCGCTCGGGCTGCTCTCGCTGCGGAAGCCGAACTCCTGCTTGAGCACGCGCTCGGTCGCGACGATCTGCACGGCGTCGATGCCGAACGGCAGCTTGAAGTGCAGGCCCGGGTCGGCGATGCCGGTGACGCGGCCGAAGCGCTTGACCACCGCGCGCTCCTCGGGCTGGACCGTGTAGAATCGAGCTCGCGGCCGTCCAGACGACGAGCAGCGCCGCGAGCCCGATCAGCACCGCCTTCAGGGAGATATGCGGAGTATCCGGCGTGATCGTCCGCGGGCCGTTCGGGCCCCCGCGGTCCCCGCGAGCGCCTCAAGAGCTGCTCGATGATGTCGCGCGCGTCGCTCATCGCGTCTCCTTAGTCATGCCTTGCGCAGATGCTTCGGCCAAATGCCGTAGCGGCCGGCCGAGAGTATGCCGTTTGGATCGACGGCGTCCTTGATCGTCTCGTGTAGCTTGCGCAGCGAGTGATCGTTGAACGAGTACGCGGCCGCGCAATCGTCCATGAACGCCGTGTGCGTGCGGTATTCGCCCCAGCCGTGCTCGGCGGCGACCTTCACGAGCCGCCTGAATACCTCGCGCGTGCGTTGGTTGATCGCCGGCGTCGTGCATCACATAGAACATGATCAGGATCACGAACGTGCGCGGATGATACGACTGCGGGAACACGTTCACCGCGACGTTCGCGCCGTACTCCTGGAGGATCGTCTCGAACACGCGCTGCGACTCGATCACGGCCTCGCCGGTCATCGGGATCACCGGCGAAAAGCCGAGATGGCCGTTCGTCGCCGGCGAGAAATTCGAGCGCGCGCCGATCGAGAACGTGTCGAGCGTCGGCACGCCGAAGTCCTGCGCATCGCGTAAGGCCCGGAATCTGGTCGTCCGTGAGCGGAAATTTGTAGAACGGCCCGTCGACGAACTGGATGCCCGCGATGTCGCTCATCCGCTTCTTCGCATACGCCCATTGTGCGCGCACGACTTCCTCGGGGCCGTAGAACTTGAACCAGTTCGAGTAGAACGGGATCTTGCGCTCGGCCGCGAACGCGTCGAGCCGCGCGATCGCCTCGGGGTCGCTGCGCGTGAGCAGCTTGCGGAGCTCGGGATCGGCGCCGACCGCGAAGCGGATCGGCGATTGAAGGTTCGTGCCGCAGTTCTGGATGCCGGCGTTCATCAAGTACTTCATGTGCTCGACGAGCGGGATGATGTCGTCGTGCTTGAACACGAGCGCCTGGCCTTCGATGTACGCCTCGGGCTCCGGCATCAGCCACACGCCCATCTTCGTCACGACGCCGAAGTTCGACTGCGAGAAGAGCCCGTCGACGTGCGGCCCGAAGCCGTACTTGAACTGCTGCCAGGTCTTCGAGCCCGGCAGCGCGCCCATTCCGGTGCGCACGAGCTCGCCGGCGCCGGTCACGACCTCGAGCCCGCAGTGGCCGTCCCAGTGGTCGCGGTAAGGATTCATCGTGTAGCCGACGCCGTGATCGAGCGCGTTGCCGATCACGCTGCCCCAACCAGGATCGGGACAATCGATCCAGACCTTGAGCTTGTGCTCCTTCACATGGCGGTAGAGGTCGAAGTAGCTGACGCCGGGCTCGACGAGCGCGTACGCGTTGCGCTCGTCGACCTCGAGGATCTTGTTCATGCGCTTGAGATCGAGCACGACGCTGCCGGAGAGCGCGGGCGCGGCGCCTCCGTAGCCCAAGTTGCGGCCCGTCGAGATCGGGTACAGCGGCACGCGAAGCTCGTTCGCGATCTTCACGATCTCGCGCACCTGCTCCGCGGAATCCGGCGCGACCGCGGCCGAGGCGACCTTCTCGTCTTGCTCGCTCCAGAGCGGGGAGTACGCGTCCTTGTAGAGCGCGAGGTCCTCGGCGCTCGTGAAGACCCACGCGTCGCCGACGACCGACTTGAACCGCGTCAGCGCGCGCTGAAAGGTCTTGTCGTCGAGGCCCGGAGGAAGCGGCATGAATCGAGCTCCTTCAGGTCAAAGCGCAGCGCTCACGGCACGATCGCGCTGCGTGCAGCGAAATCCCTGGAATCCCCCGGGTGGCGCTAGCCCGCGATTTTGCCTCATGCGGTGGGCCCCGGTCACGCGAGCCGTCGCGCGCGCCGGCCGAAGCGCGTATCTTGCCCGTGACACAGCGCCGAAAGCCTCGGCGCCGACGCACGACGACTGACGCCGGCGCGCGCGCGTCCCGGTCTTACTCGCTCTTGAGCGCGATCACCGGATCGATGAGCGAGGCGCGCCGCGCGGGCACGAAGCTCGCGAGCGTCGTGACGACGAGCAACAACAGCGCGACGCCGACGAGCGTCGAGGGGTCCGTCGGGCTCACGCCGAACAGGAACGAGCCCAAGAACCGCGTGACGCCGAACGCCACGGCGAGCCCGAGCACGATGCCGAGCGCGGCGAGCTTCAGCGCGCCGCGGATCACGTCCGCTACGACGGTCGCGAGCCTGCGCGCCGAGCGCCATCCGCACGCCGATCTCCGCGGTGCGCTGCGCGACCGTGTACGACAGCACGCCGTAGAGCCCGACGGCCGCGAGCAGCAGCGCGAGCGCGGCGAACGCGCCGACGAGCGTGAGCTGCGTGTCGCGGCTCGCGACCTCGGCGTCGAGCACGTCGTCCATCGTGCGCACGCTCGCGACGGGCTGGTCGGGGTCGATCGCCCAGACTGCCGTCTGCACTGCGGCCGCGAGCGCAAGCGGTTCGGTCCGTGTGCGCACGAGCAGATAGCTCGGCCAGAAGAATGCCGACAGCATCACGGGCTGGTTCGCGGACAAGAAGAACTCGGGCTCGGGCGCGACATCGAGTCCCATTTGGTGCACGTCGCCGACGACGCCGACGACGGTGAGCCAGGGGTTGTCGACGTTCGGCGCGCCGATCTTGATGCGCCGGCCGACCGGATCCTGCGTTCGGCCAGAAGCGCCTCGCCATGCTCTCGTTGACGATGATCGACGGCGCCGCGGTCGGCCCGTCGCGCGAGTCGAATGGCCGGCCGCTGCAGCAGCGGCACGCCGAGCGTCTCGAGATAGCCCTCGCCCGCGACGCGGTCCGCGACGATGTAGCGCGAGAAGTCCGCCTGCGACGGCGGCGGGCTCGCCCTCGATCGAAACGTACGCGCGGCCGCCCTTGAACACGAGCGGCGCGAGGTTCACGTAGCCCGCGTTCGCGACGCCGGGCAACGCGCGCACGCGCTCGAGCACGCGCCGATAGAGCTCGCTGCGAGTCCTCGAGCTTGCCGTACTTCGACGGCGCGAGCGGCGTCTCGACGAGCAGCAGGTGATCGGCGCGGAAGCCCGGATCGACCGCGAGCACGGCGGCGTAGCTGCGGAGCAGCAAGCCCGCGGCCGCGAGCAGCACGACGGTGAGCGTGATCTCCGCGACGACGAGCGCCGTTGCGCATCCGGCCGACGCGCCGTCGCGCGCGCTCGCGCCGCCCGCTTCGCAGCGCGTCGTTGAACCCGCGCCGAGCGGCGACCGCGGCGCGGACCCGCGCCGAACAGCAGCACGGTGAGCACGGATAGCGCGATCGCGAAGCCGAGCACGCGCCAATCGATGCCGAGTGCCGGGCCCACCGGGAACGTGCGCGGGATCAGGCGCGCGAGGTACGTGAACGCGAGCGTCGACAACGCGACGCCGAGCACGACGCCCGCCCGCGGCGAGCACCGCGCTCTCGGTCAGCAGCTGGCGGAGCACGCGCGCGCCCGCGGCGCCGATCGCCTTGCGGACCGCGAGCTCCCGCTCGCGCTGCGCGCCGCGCGCGAGCAGCAGGTTCGCGACGTTCGCGCAGGTGATCAGGAGGATCGCGCCGACGGCCGCGAGCAGCATGTACAGCGTCGGCCGCGCGCGCGCGCGCGAGATGCTCCTGGAGCAGCGTCACGGTGAACTGCGACTGACCCGCGCCGTTCGGGCCGCTCGCTCTGCATCGCGAGCGCGACCGCGTCGAGCTCGGCCTGCGCCGCCTCGAGGTCGACGCCGGCGCGAGGCGCGCGATGGCGTAGTAGTTGTACGCGTTGGCGTTCGCGAGCTCGGCGGGCGAGTACGAGGCCGGCACCCAGACCGACGTCTCGGTGTTCGGGAAGCGGAAGTCCTGCGGCACGACGCCGATCACCGTGCGCGCGAGCCCGTCGAGCACGATCGTCTGGCCGACCAGCGCGGGATCGGCGCCGAAGCGCCGTTGCCAGAGCCGTTCGCTCAGCACGACGACGGGCGTCGCATCGGGGCCCTCGTCGTCGGCGACGAAAGTGCGGCCGAGAATCGGCCGCAGGCCGAGCACGGAGAACAAGCTCGTGTCCGTTCGTATCCCCATGAGGCGCTCCGGCTCGCCGCCGCCGGTGAGGTTGTACGGCTGCGTGACGAACATCGTGATGTCGTCGAACGAGTGCGTGCGCGCCTTCCACTGGACGACGGTCGCGGCCGCGGGCTCGACGCGATCGGGGCCGCCGACGCCCGTGAAGTTCTCCCAGAGCAGAACGAGCCGGCTCGGCTCCGTGAACGGCAGCGGCCGCAGCAGCACCGTGCTCACGAGGCTGAAGATCGCGGTGTTCGCGCCGATGCCGAGCGCGAGCGTCAGGATCGCGACCGCGGCGAAGCCCGGACTGCTGCGCAACGTGCGCAGCGCGTAACGGAGGTCTTGGCGGAGGCTGTCGAGGGAGGGCGGGCGCCAGGCCGGCGCCGAATTCGTGTTGTTCATGAGCCTACGATGCAATCGGCGCGCCAAAAGTTGCAGCGGAGGGGGAGCGCGCGCGGCGCCGGATTCGCGGCGCCGGACACGCAGGTGGCGGTTGCGCTCGAGCGCGTCATCGTCCCGCAAGCGAACGGGGCGTCCCGCTTCGGGGACGGCTGCCGCGAAGTCCGTTCAGCGCTTCGGCGCGTACTTCGTGATGCCGCGCAGCACGTTCTCGGCCGCGTAGAGATTGCCCGCGCGGTCGGTGACGACGCCTTCGCCGGCCGCGCCGTTGCCGTCGTCGGTCTTGTGGCCGGGCACGAACGCGGTGACCTTGCCGTCCTTCGCGCTGCCGATCCAGATGCCCTTCGTCCAGCCCGCGGTGTTCGTCGCCGGGCTCGAGTCCGCGTCGATCGCGTAGAGCGTGTCCTTCGCGTCGATATAGAGGCCGCTCGGCCGGCCAAACTGCGGCCACTGCGCGATGAACTTTCCGTCCTGGTCGAAGATCTGGATCCGCGAGTTGCCGCGGTCGGCGACGAACAGCCGTCCCTGCGAGTCCATCGCGAGCGCGTGCGGGCTGTGGAACTCCCCGGGGCCGGTGCCGAGCTTGCCCCAGGCTTTGAGGAACTTGCCGTCCTTGGAGAACTTCACGATCCGCGTGATGTAATCGGGCGCGGCGTCGGCGCGCAGGCCCGAGTGGCCGTCCGCGACGAAGATGTCGCCGTTCGGCGCGGTGATCACGTCGCAGGGCTCCTGGAAGTGATCGGGACCGCCGCCCGCAACGCCCGCCGTGCCGAGCCGCATCAGCACGGTGCCGTCCGGCGACAGCTTCACGACCTGCTGGCCCTTCTTGCCGTCCTTGCTGCTCTGCGCGTCAGTGACCCAGACATTGCCGTCGCGATCGACGTGCAGGCCGTGCGGAAACACGAACAGTCCCGCGCCGATGCTCTGCGCGGGCTTGCCGGTCGCGAGATCGATGCGATTCACGGGCGCGAGCGGGGAGTTTTCGCAGCTGTTCGCGCCGCAGCGATCGATCGCCCAGATCACGCCGCGCGGGCCGATCTCGACCCCCGCGCTGGAGCCCCACGGATGGCCGTCCGCGAAATTGCCCCAGTGCGGAATCGGCGCTGCGTAGGGATCGGGCAGATTCTTGACCGGCTGCGCCGCGGACTGCGCGAGCGCGTGCGACGCGGGCAGGGCGGCGGCGGCGAGCAGCACCGCGACGCGAACGTTCATGGTCCCCCCAAAATCCAGCGGAGTGGTGCGCACGTGTATAGAAGGAACGCGCGGCCGTGGCAAGCGCGGCGAGTTGACGCATTGCGGCGTCCGCTCTACGGTGGGCCGCTGGAACGCATCCTGTCGTGCCGCGACCGACGGACGGCGCGCGGCGGCGGATGCGGATGATGGGGGGAATCGTCGTGCGAATCGTCTCACCGCTTGCGTTCGCGTCGTTACTGCTCGCGGCTTCGAACCTCTCCGCGCAACCCGCCGCGCCTGCTCGGCCGCCGTGCTCGCCGAACGACGCGAGCTTCGTCTGCACCGGCACCGAGACGGGACCCGAGGATCTCGAAGTTCTGTCCAACGGCAAGTGGGTGATCGCCTCCGCGATGTCCGGGAGCGGGGGGCTCGCGGCGGTCAGCTCGACCGACCGTCGCGTGACGAAAATCTATCCCGCCGCCAATGCGAAGAACGCGCGTGACGATCGGCTCTACAAGGACTGCCCGGGCCCGCCGAATCCCGCGAAGTTCACGACCCACGGCCTCTGGCTGTTTCCGGTGGGCGGGCCCGTCGAGCGTTTGCTCGTGGTCGGCCACGGCGATCGCGAAGCGATCGAGATGTTCAACATCGACATCCGCGGCGACGTCCCGCAAGCCACGTGGGTCGGCTGCGTGATCGCACCCGAGCCGATCGGCCTGAACTCCGTGCGCGGTCTCCAGGACGGCGGCTTCATCACGACGAACTTCTTGCCGCGCGGCGCCGATGCCGACGCGCGCACGAAGATGAGCAATGGCGAGAAGAACGGCGAGCTTTGGGAGTGGCACCCGCACGGCAAGTGGCAGAAGGTGCCCGGCAGCGAAGCGGCCGGCGCGAACGGCGTCGAGCTCTCGAAAGACGGCAAGACGATCTACATGGCCGCCTGGGGAAGCCAGTCGTTCGTGCGCTTGTCGCGCGGGGACAAGAAAGTGAAACGCGACGAGGTGCCGCTCGGTTTCAGGATCGACAACATCCACTGGGCGGACGACGACAAGACGCTGATCGCGGTCGGGCAGGGCCAGGGCCGCTGGATCGCCGTGAAGATCGATCCGATCACGCTCATGGTGAGCCAGGCGCTGAACCGCGAGGACACCGCGGCGTTCGGTGCCGGCACTGTCGCGGCCGAGGTCGGTAAGACTTGGTGGATCGGCTCGTACCTCGGCGACCGAATCGCGATCGTGCCGGCGCCGTGAGCTGAAGCGCGCGACTGCGCGCACTCGTTGGACTAAGGAACGAACAATGAAAAGAACCTCGCTCGTGCTCATCGCTCTGTCGATCGCCGGCCTCGCGCAAGCGCAGCAGCCGGCGCGGCCGCCCGTCCAACCGGCGCCGCCGACCGGGCCGGCACCGACCGGCCTGATCGTCGGCTCCGGGAACTGGTTCAGCCCGATCGTCGCCGATCTCGACAAAGCGCTCGCGTTTTATCGCGACGGGCTCGGCTTCGAGACCACGGGCGCGCCGGGCGAGGCGACCGGCACCGCACCGCTGATGAACATGTTCGGACTGCCGCCCGCGGCGAAGCTGCGCTACCAGGTCGCGCGGCCGCCCGCGTCGCGCACGGGCGTCGAGATCGTCCAGGTGTCCGGTGCCGGCGGTAAGCCACTCGACCGAAGCCTGCAAGACCCGGGCGCGTTCATGCTGATCGTGCTCGTACGCGACATCGATGCGGCGCTCGCGAAGGTCAAAGCGGTCGGTGCGCCGGTCCTCACGCGCGGCGGGATGGCGATGACGGTCCCGGGTGGCGCGCATCCCGCCCGCATGGTCGTCGTGAAAGATCCCGACGGCCACTTCGTCGAGCTTGCGCAGCTCGATCCGTTGCCCGAGACGCAGGCGCCTGCTACGGCGAACGTGATCGGCGTACGCGTGCGGCTGATCGTCGACGACGTCGACAAGGCGATGCGCCTCTATCGCGACGCGCTCGGCATGAGCGTGATGCTTGCGCCGAGCTTCCACGACGACTCGGGCGTGCTCGCAGGCCTAGGCATGCGCGGCGGACAGTATCGGGCGGCGATGCTCCAGGTGCCGACCAGCGGCCTCGTGTTCGAGCTCATGGACTTCAAGGACGTCGACCGCAAGACCGTCCACGGCCGGATTCAGGATCCGGGCTCGACGCGGATCCAGCTCCAGGTGCGCGACGTCGACACGGCCATCGAGGCGCTGAAGCAAGCCGGCGGCGTAGTGCAGACCACCGGCGGCAAGTCCATGGAGCTGCCGGCCGGCCCGAACACGATCAAGGTTGCCGTGGTGCGCGACCCGAACGACTTGAACGTCGTGCTGATCCAGGCGGCCGCGCCGGCGCCGAAATGATTCAAGTCCGCTGAAAAAGGGGACATTCCGCATTTTTCGCGGGTTCGACCCATCAAAGCTATTTCCGTCAACGAGGCAACGCCATGAACAAAGTTTCGATCGGTCTCGCGGTCGGCGCGCTCGGCGCCGGGTTGGTGATCGGCAACGCGATCGCGCAGCGGGGGCCGAAGCTCGATGCGCAAGACTACGTCGACATTCGCCAGCTCATCGACGGGTACTCGCGGATCCTCGAGAACTGCACGAACAACGGCAACGACTACGCGAACATGTATACGAACGACGCGACGTTCGGAGTGTCCTCGACCTGGGGCAGCGGCGTGAAGGTCTGGTTCCGCGGCCGCGATCAGCTCGCGCGCGCGGGCGGTGCCGGTGCGAACGGAACGTGCCGTCCGCCGTTGCCAAATTCCGAGTACCACATCGTCGCGAACTTGTTCGTTGCGCCGACGGCCGAGGGCGCGAAGGCGACCTCGACGCTGCTCACGATTCAGAACAAGACGACGAAGTACGGCGATCCGATCCATTGGGAGGGCGGCTACGAGGACACGCTCGTGAAGACGGCCGACGGCTGGCGCTTCAAGTCGCGCGTGCACGTCTGGCCCGAGATGAAGTGGACCGACCGGCCCGAGGACATGCCGCCGCGCAAGCTCGAGGAAGAGTAGGGCTACTCGACGACGATTTCGTAGCCGAACGCTTCGTCTTCTATCGCAGAGGTCGCGCGCTCGAGCGCGAACGACGTCACGCCCGAGGCGCGAGTCGCCCGCAGCCACCTTCGGAACGTCTCGCGCCAGTCCGGCCGCGCGGCCGTCAAGCTTTCGCCGGAGGCTCCGGACTCCAGCATCGCAGCCGCGACGCTCTCGGCGAGCGGCACCGCGTCGCGCGAGCCGCTCACGGCGCCGGCGACGCGGTCGATTCCTCGCAAGCATTGCTTTGCGCCGAGCACGCCGATCACGGCGTCGTAGCAGAGCACTTCGAGAACGCTCGCGGCGCGTTCAGACGTGAGCGCAGAGCGGTCGGCGAGCTGCGCCAGCAGCGCGCCGGGGTTCAGGTCGTTGCGGACGCGCGCTTTCAAACGCGCGGCGAGGTCCGATCGCTGCGCGTCGGTATAGGCCCAAAAGGCGTCTCTCGCCAGGTGCCACTTGATGATCCCTGTCCGCGCGGCATAGGCTCGCTCATACAGCTGCCCGGCTTCGAGTCGTGCGTCGTTGCTGCGATACTCAAGGGAGTGGGCGAGCGCGGTGAGGCCGGAGACGTTGGTCGGATCCACATCTATGACACGCCGCAAGAGCTGCACGCGTTCCTCGTCGGTCCGCGCCAACGTGCTAAGTCCGAACAATGCGTCGACCACGGGCGGCTCTTGATCGGCCAAGGCTTGATAGATCGTCGTGGCGCGGGCGCGGTAGGCGTTCTCCGCAGGGGTGCCGCGCGTGATCTCGGCAAGTCGGAAGTTGCTCGCGGCTTCGAGCAAGCGCGCTTTCGTGTTTGCGGGCTCCACTCGCGGACGCAGCGTCCGCTCGAGCCAGCCGGAGCAGGTTTGCTCCGTCGCGCCGCGCTCGGCGCAGGCGACGTTGAAGGCTCGGTCCCAGCACGCGTCATCGGAACGGGAGCATTCCTCTTGCGCGCGGAGCGGCGCGCACGTGATGCACGCGAGTAACGCGCAGAACAAGCCGGTTCGAAGCATGCGGCCGAGCCCCCGAGCGACCGACGCGCTCACTAGGATAAGGCGAGGCGTCTAGCGTCCGCTACGCTCCTGGGGTAAAACCGTCCTTCCACGCCCGGAACGACTTCGCTTCGTTTCGGCTCGGCGTCTCGACCGGTGGCGGCTTCCGCGGCGGGGGAGCGTTCCGGCGGCGTTGAGCCGGGAGGAACCATGCTCCGCCACTACATCGCGCTCGCACTGCGCAACGTCGCACGCGCGAAGCTCTACGCCGCGATCAGCATCGTCGGCCTTGCGATCGGCTTCGGCGCGGCCGCGCTGATCGGGCTGTACGTCCACGACGAGCTCACGTACGACGGCTGGCTGCCGAATCACGAGCGGATCTACCAGGTGTCGGCCGCGCTCTCGACGGGCCAGCCGTCCGGCGTCGGCCCGTCCGATCTCGGCAAATGGGTCGAGGAGGAGTACCCGCAGCTCGAGCAGGTGACACGCCTCTTCCGCGACCAAGCGTTTTTCGTGCCGAGCGACCGCACCGACTTCAAAGCGAACGAGCCGATCGTCTGGGCCGACGCGAGCGTGTTCGGCGTATTCCGGTTCCCGGTTGTCGCGGGAAGCCTCGACGGCGCGCTCGACAAGCCCGACTCGCTCGTGCTGTCGCGGCGCACGGCCGCGAAGTACTTCGGCACGGCCGAGAGCGCGGTGGGCAAGACGCTGCTCTTGAACGGCCAGCAGCCGATGGTCGTGACCGCGGTGATCGCGCCGCTGCCGTCGAACACGTCCCTCGGCACGATCGACGTGCTCGCAGCCGCGCACGCGCCGTACTCGCCGACGGCTCTCCAAGACCGCACGCCGATCACGATCTTCGGCGGCAAGCTCTGGAACTCCGCGACCTACGTGCTGCTCAAGCCGAACGAGCCGATCGCGCCGCTGCGCGAGAGCATCAAGACGCTGATCGACCGGCACGCGCCGCTGTCCGTCGACGCGAGGCGCAAGCCGAGTGAGATCTGGGCGCTCTCGGTGCGGCCGATCGGCGCGCTTCATCTGAGCGCGAACGACCTGAAGAATCCCGAGGGTCAGGCGCTCACGGCGGTCTACACCGTGAGCGCGATCGGGCTCCTGATCGTGCTCGTGGCGTCGATCAACTTCGTGAACCTGCTCACTGCACTAGGGGTGCGCCGCGCGCTCGAGGTCGGCGTGCGCAAAGCACTCGGCGCGCAGCGCAGCGATCTGTTCAAGCAGTTCATGACCGAGTCGTTCCTCTACGTTGGCGTCGGCGCCGCGGTCGGGCTCGGGCTCGCATGGCTCGCGCTCAAGCCGCTCAATGTGTTCCTCCAGCGCACGATCGACTTGTCGATGTTCGCCGAGCCGCGCCTGATCGCCGGCACGCTCGCGTTTCTCGCGCTCGTCGCGTTCCTCGCGGGACTCTATCCCGCGCTCGTGTTGTCGGCTTACCGGCCCGCGACGGTCACGCGCGGCGGGCGCGTGACCTCGGGGCAGGCCGGTGTGCGCCAGGTGCTCGTCGTGCTCCAGTTCGCGATCCTGATCGCGCTCTTGATCGCGACGGTGGTCACGTCGCGACAGATGCACCTTGGCATGCGCGAGGCGCTGCGCCAGAACACCGACCCGATCCTGCTCGTGCGCGGCTGCAACGACACGCTCAAGGCCGAGATGCTGCGCGCGCGCGGCGTCCTGGCCGCCGCGTGCTCGATGAGTGTGCCGCAATGGGGCTTCCAGCTCGGCAGCGCGATCAAGCGCGGCGAGCGCGAGGCGACGCCGACCCGTTACCTGCCGCTCGATTTCGGCTTCTTCGAGCTGTTCGGGATGAAGCTCGCGGCCGGGCGCTATTGGGACCCGAGCCTCGGCACGGAGTCGACGCCTCCGGATAACGTCTGGAAGGTTCCCGAGGCGATCGTCGTGAACGAGACGGCTGCGCGCGCGCTCGGCTTCGGCAGCGCCGCCGAAGCGATCGGCCAGGTCGTCACGTTCTCGCACCTGTTCCGCCAGCCCGCGCAGTTCACGCCCGCGCACGACGCGAACATCATCGGCGTCGTCGAGGACTTCCAGATCGGCAGCGTGCACGATCCGATCCCGCCGGCCGCGTTCTACGTCGACGTCGGCAACGCGAATTACTTGAGCCTGAAGCTCGACGGCCGCTCGACACCCGAGGCGCTCGACGGGATCGACCGCGTTCTGAAGGACTACGGCGGCCCCGCGCCTGCGCAGAAGGTCTTCTTCGCGGCGTCGGTGCAGAACATGTATCTCGGCCTCTGGCGCCAAACGACGTTGTTCTCGGCGTTCGTGGCCGTCGCGGTGCTGATCGCCGTGCTCGGGCTCGTCGGGCTCGCCGCGCACGCGGCCGCGTCGCGCACGCGCGAGATCGGGATCCGCAAGGCGCTCGGCGGCGGGCGCTGGACGATCACGCGGCTCCTGCTCTGGCAGTTCTCGCGGCCGGTGCTGCTCGCGAACCTGATCGCGTGGCCGGTCGCGTACTGGGCGATGAGCGCGTGGCTCGCGAGCTTCGCGAAGCACGTCGCGCTCGACGGGTGGCTGTTCGTGGGCGCCGGCGCGCTGACGCTCATCGTCGCGATCGCGGCGGTGCTCGTGCATACGTGGGGTATGGCGGGCGTGCGGCCCGTGACCGCATTGAGGTATGAGTAGAGCGCCGATGCCGACCGCGATCGCCTGCGCCGCGGCGCTGCTCGTTCGAATCGGGGGAACGCGATGATCGGCCACTATCTCCACCTCGCCGCGCGTGGCGTGCCGCGGGCTGGCCCGTTCGTGCTGATCAGCATCGTCGGGCTCGCGATCGGGCTCGGCGCGGCACTCCTGATCGGGCTCTACGTCCACGACGAGCTCAGCTACGAGCGCTGGCTGCCCAACAGCGAGCGGATCTATCTGATCTCCGTACGTTGGCCGGACGGCAGCATGAACGACAGCAGCCCATCGGACGTCGGCCGCTGGGTCGCGTCCGACTATCCGCAGTTCGAGGCGGTCACGCGGCTACAGCCGAATGGGGGCTTCTTCAAGCGCGACGAGCACGTGTTCAACGAATCGATCGTCTGGGCGGACGCGAACGTGTTCAAGGTGCTCCGTTTTCCCGTCGTCGCCGGCAAGCTCGAGGGCGCGCTGGACGAGCCGAACACACTGGTCCTGACGCGCAGGCTCGCGGAAAAGTACTTCGGCCGGCCGGATCCGATCGGCGAGACGTTGCTGTTCAATGGCGAGCGCCCGATGAAGATCACGGCCGTGATCGAGAACCTCCCGTCCAACACGCATCTCTTCGTGGACGCGCTGGCGGCCGGGAATTCGAGCGACTCGCCGATCGTCGCGGAGGACGCGAAGCCAATGACGGTCGTGGGCGCCAAGGCATGGGCGTTCCGTACCTACGGATTGCTCAAGCCCGGCGCGTCGATCGAGCCGCTGCGCGAGAGCATCCGCACGCTGCCGGACCGGCATTCGGAGCAAGCGGCGGGCGGACAGGCTTCGAGCGAGATTTGGCCCATGATCGTGCGGCAGATCCGCGCCGTGCATCTCGGCGCACGCAACGTCGCGTCTCCCGACACCGAGGACTACAGCCGCCTGTACGGCGCAATCGGCATCGGTGCGCTGATCATCCTCGCGGCCGCGATCAATTTCGTGACGCTGCGCACCGCGCTCGCGCTGCGCCGCGCGGTCGAGGTCGGCGTGCGCAAGGCCTGCGGCGGCAATCGGCGCGCGCTGTTCGCGCAGTTCATGAGCGAGGTGCTCGTGCACGTCGGTATCGCCACGACTCTCGGTGTCGCGCTCGCGCTGGCCGCGCTGCCGGCGCTGAACTCGTTCCTGAACCGGACGATCGAATGGCAGACCCTATTATCGCCGCCGTTCCTCGGCGCGATCGCGGCGCTGCTCGTGGCCGTTACGCTGCTCGCCGGGAGCTATCCTGCGTTCGTGCTCGCGTCGTTCCGGCCGAGCCTTGTGACGAAGGCGCGGGCGACTGGACGGCTCCAGAACGGCGTGCGCCAAGGGCTTGTCGCGCTCCAATTCGCGATCGTGATCGCGGTGCTGATCGCGACGATCGTCGTGCATCGGCAGACGGCGTTCGGCATGCGCGAGTCGCTACGGCTCACGTCCGATCCGACGCTGATGATGCGCTTCGATTGCAGCGACACGACGAAAGACGCGATGGTCCACGTGCCGGGCGTCAAGGGCGCCGCGTGCTCGAGCAACGTGTTCATGGCCGGTGCAAGCGGCGTCGGGCCGGTGATCTACAACGGCAGCGAGCGGCTCGTGCTCGGCGAGGTGAACGTGGACGTCGGCTTGTTCGAGCTCCTGGGCATCGAGCTCGCCGCCGGGCGGTACTTTTCCGAGGACTTCGGCGCGGACAAGACGCCGGACGGCGCGAAGTGGACGGTGCCCGAGTCGATCATGCTGAACGAGGCGGGCGTTGCGAAGCTTGGCATCGCGTCGCCGCAGGCGGCGATCGGTCAGATGGTGACGATCAACCATCCGTCCGGCGCGGTCGGCACGTTCTCGGGCGAGCATACGGCGCAGATCGTCGGCGTCGTGAAGAACTTCCAGCAGGGCTCGGTGCGCAACGACTACTATCCGACCGTCTTCTTCGTCGACCCTCTTATGTTCCGCACGATGAACCTGAGGCTCGATGGCCGCGCGGTGCCGGAGGCGCTCGACGCAATCGACCGCGTCGCACGCGCAATGGGCCCGCCGGGGCCGCCGCAGCGTCAGTTCCTCGAGGAGACCGTGCAGCGAATCTATGGCGACCTGCAACGAGACTTCGAGCTGTTCACCGTATTCGCCGGCGTCGCGATCCTGATCTCGGCGCTCGGCCTCGTCGGGCTCGCGGCGCACGCGGCGTCCGCGCGCACGAAGGAGATCGGCCTTCGCAAGGTGCTCGGCAGCGGCCGCGCCGAGATCATGGGTCTCTTGATGTGGCAGTTCTCGCGGCCGGTGCTGCTCGCGAACCTGATCGCGTGGCCCGCGGCGTATCTCGCGATGAGCGCCTGGCTCGGGGGCTTCGCGCGCCGGATCGAGCTCGAGCCGTGGATGTTCGTCGCGGCCGCGCTCGCGACGCTCGCAGTCGCCGCGCTCACGGTCGCCGCGCACGCCTGGGCGATCGCGGGCGTGCGGCCCGTCGTGGCGTTGCGCCACGAGTAGCCGCGCTTCGAGCGAGTCGCGTGTCGCTGGCGCGACAAGGGGCTGCTCCTCGTCGCGTTCTCTATTGCGCGCGCTGGGGCTTCTCGAGGATCTTGCGCGCCGCGTCGGCTTGTTCGTCCGCGACGAGGAGCCGCACGCCTTCGGCGCCGCCGTCGAACGCGACGTCGAGGCCGACCACTGTCGCCTCGATGCCTTCGGCGCCGAGCGCGATACGCGCGAGGTCCGCTTCGACGCGGTTGTTGAAGCTTTTGATCGGAGTCATCGCGGCAAGCTTACCAGCATTACGCCGGCGTATTGGCTGCGGCGGAGTACAGCGTCCAGACGCCGATCGCGATGAAGCCGATGCCCGCGGCATACGCTAGATACTTCGGGTTCACGTAGTCGGCGAGCAGCGCGCCCGCCGCGACGCCGATCGCCGATGTGACCACGAGCGCACCCGCGGCACCGAAGAAGATCGTGAGCAACGCGGACGGCGACTTCGTCGCGAACAGCAGCGTCGCGAGCTGCGTCTTGTCGCCGAGCTCGGCGAGAAACACGGTGACGAAGACCGTCAGGAAGGTTTTCCAGTCCATTGCTGATCCCTTTGGGCGCCCGCGCGAGTCGAGGCGGCAGCGCGCGCAAGTGTAGCGCGTGACGCCGCCGAATCGGTCGCCGCCGAGGTTGCGGCGGCCTTCTGCTGCGAACTTGCTGCGGTTACGTTCCCTTCGCCGTCTTCGGATGCTTGATCTGAAAGAGCTCGATCAGCTGCGGGAAGATCGTCTCCTTGTAGAACGACAGAACCGGCAACGTGTCGGGCTTCAGCCCGGCCTGCGCGGCATAGCGCTCGATCAGGCGATCCGAGTCCGTCTCGTAGTGCCCGGGCTCGACCTCGACGGTCGGAAAGGTGACCGCTTTACCGAGCTTCTTGGCGAGCTTCTTTCTCCGCCTCGAAGCCGGGATCCTCCGGCTTCATCCGCACGATCTCGATGTGGTCGAGCAGGCCCGCTTCCGCCATGAACACGAGGAACTTGAACGAGAAGGGGCACTTCTCGCGGACGTAAGCCTTCGCCTTGAATTCTTTCCCGCTCATGAATCCCTCCTTGCTTGTGATCCCTCAATGCGTCGGCTGCGGCGCAAGATGCGGCGGCACGGCCGGCTGGCCGCGGACGGCCTCGAGCAGCGCGCGCGACATGCGCTCGTCGACCTCGGCCGCGCGCTGCAGCGGCACGGGATAGCGAACGATCGCCTCGATCGAGCCCGCGGTGAACCGGAGCTGCACGTAGGCTTGCGACCGCTCGGCGGCCACTCCGGACGAAGCCCTCTGCAGCGCGTGCGTCTGCCGATCGAGCTCTTCGCGATAGTCCTTCAGCACGCGCTCGGCGGCGTCGACGAGGCGCTGCTTGATGGCGCCGAAGTCGCCGTCGCCCGGTATCGTGAGCGTGAACTCGCGCCACGCGAGACTCACGCCCGGAATCTGTTTGAAGATGCCGCCCGACGCCTGGAACACGACGGAGTTCGCGAACGCGACGATACGGCCGGTGGGGCGGTACTGGGGCCCGAGCTCCATCATGTGCAGACGCACGAGGCCCAGCTCGATCACCTCGCCGGTCACGGTGCCGATCTGCACGCGGTCGCCGACGCGCAACCCATATTTGCCGATCAGGAAGAAGTAACCGACCACCGACACGATCGGGCTCTGCATTGCCACCGCGACGCCCGCCGTGAGCAGGCCGGCGAAGGTCGCGAAGGAGCTCGCTTCGGTCGCGAACGCGACCACGACGATCGTGCCCGCCACGAGCCAGACGACGATGCGCCGAACGAGTAGCAGCTGATGCCGGCGACGAGCTTCCTGCACGTAGTTGAAGACCGCGCGCTTCCAGATCTCGCCCGCGCCGAACACCGCCGCGAGGATCAGCAGCAGAAGGCCTAGGCGCGTTGCGAGCGCGAGCAGGGCGGACCGATACTGCGCGCGCGTGGAGTCGTGCCAGCTCGCGAGGTTTTTCCGATACTGCTCGAGCAGCACGCCGGCCTTCGACAGTGGCACGACGATCGACGACGTCTGCGCAAAGAGCCACGCGAGCGTGTCGTACTCCGCGCGCGTGGTCTTGAGATCCGCCGTGGCGCTCGCGGCGGGCTTCGCCAGCAGCTCGTCGTCGCGGGCCGTGAGCGCTTTGATCTGCTTCTCGGGGGCGCTGCGTATCTCGCCGAACGTCTTTTGCAGCGCTGCGGTGCGCCGGTCGACGTCGTCGATCGTGGCGAGCTTGTTCGAGAGCCTGAGGACGTTGCTCGTGAGATCCCAGATGCCGAAGCGGCTGCCCGCGGCCGGCTGGGCGGCCGTGGCAGGCCCCGCTGCGGGGGCAACGAAGGCGCCGGTTGCGCCCGTGCCTGCCGAGTCGTCCGTCCCGCCAAGCTCGGGCATCGCGCCGGGCGCGGCGGCCGGGATCGATGCCGCGATCGCGTTGATGTGCTCCTTGAGCGCGCTCACCCCGGAGCCGTTCGCGTCGGTCTCGTGCGCGAAGTCGACCATCGTGCTCAGCATGTTCCGCCGCGCGTTCACGAGCTCGAGCTCGCTCTGCAGCTCGGCGACCTTCGCCTGGAGCTCGGCGCGCTGGGCGGGCTTCGCGTCGGGGAGCTGCTTCTGCGCGGCCGCGATGTCGGACTGGATCGAGGCGCGGCGCGTGTCGAGCTCGCGCTGCTTCGCTTCCAGCGACCGGTCGTGCGCCACTTCCGCCGAGGGATCCGCCGGCTTTGCAGGCTCGGACTCGGCCTGGCTGCTCAAGAGCTCGGCGTTCGCCCGCGCGAGCTCGAACGCGAGCGCGACGACCCGGTCCGCGGTCTGGCGGTTCGCGTAGAGGATCAGCAGGTCGCTCGGCTGCGTGGAGGCCTGCTGCTGAACGCCGAGCATCCGGTACCAGTCGACGGTCTCGTCGAGGATGCGGATTACCTGGTCGCCGGTCATCACGGCGCGGGCGGCCTGCGCGGCGGCAGCGGCTTTGGCGGCGTCGTTCGGCTTCGGGGCCGGTTTCGACGCGCCCGTCGGCTTCGACGCGTCCGCGGGCTTCGCGGCCTCGGGAGGTTTCGCGGCGTCGGGCTTCGCGTTCTGCCCCTGAATCGCGGGCGCGAACGCCAGCGACGACAGCGCAAGGGCACCGCAGATCGAGGCGATTCTTTTTTTCAGCATGGTGACGTCGACCGGTGGCTCAGAGTGCAATGTTACCCGCGCTGGGCACCCGGCGCTGTTCGCGGCGATATGCCGAACGTCGCAGTCGCCGGCACGACGCGCTGGTCGATCGCGCCGAAGACGCTGCGCCCTTCGGCATCGAGCACTTCGATCCGGACGCGGTCGCCGAAGCGCAGGTACTCCGTTACGGCGCCGCCTCGCTCCGCCATTTCGATCGCGCGCCGTTCCGCGATGCACGCCGAGCCCACGGTCGCGTACTCCGGGTTCGACACCGTGCCCGAGCCCAAGATCGTGCCGGCGCTCAAATTGCGCGAATACGCCGCGTGCGCGATGAGCTCGTCGAAGCCGAAGCTCATCGCGCCGGCGTTCGGACGCCCAAACTCGCGGCCGTTCCACGCGACGCGCACCGGCAGGTGCAGCCGCCCGTCGCGCCACGCCGCGCCGAGGTCGTCGGGAGTGACGGCCGCGGGGCTGAAGCTCGTGGCCGGCTTGCCGAGAATCCAGCCGAAGCCCGTCTTCTTCTCGGCGGCGCCGAACACGCGCAGGCTCGCGTCGTTCGCGAGCATCACGAGCTTCACGTGATCGAGCGCGTCGGCCGCGCGCGTTCCCATCGGTACGCGATCGACGACGACCGCGACCTCCGCCTCGAAGTCGATGCCGTCCGCCTCCGAGGGCAGCGGCATGTCCTGATGCGGGCCGACGAAGTCGTCCGAACCGCCTTGGTACATCAGCGGCCGCGCGCCGTTCGTATCGAACGCTTGCTCGAAGGCGCGAGCCATGAGCACGCCGTGGCTATGAAACGCCGACGAGTCGAGCCATTGCCAGGTGCGCGGCAGCGGCGAGGCGAGATCCGCGCTCGCGAAATCGAACGCGCCGGCGGCTTCGCCGCGCTCGAGCGCCGAGGAGAGCTCACGCAAGCGCGGCTCGCTGACGGGCCACGACTCGATTGCGGCGAGCAGGTTGGGTGCGACGCTCGTCGCTTTGACGGCGCGTTGCAAGTTGCGCGAGACGACGAGCAGCTGCCCGTCTTGGGAGCCGTCGCGGAGCGTGGCGAGCTTCATGGCGCGTAGTATCGCCGTGACGCGGGGCGGTGTCGTCCTTCGGCTGAGACCTTCTGTGGCGCCGACTACCCGGCTGTGTTACATGAGGGCTAACGGAGTACGAAGAAGACGCGAATCCGCAGCCAGCAGACGGACGGCCAAGTAAAACTCCCGGGGGGACCGCTAAATGGTCAGGTACGCGGGCCAGTGGGTACTTGTTGCCGGCGCGCTGCTCGCCGGACAGTCGATCCTTGCAGCCGGCATCGATGGACACGTCGTGGACGGCAGACGACGCGCCGATCGCCGGCGCTCTGATCACGCTCGTTCGGGCTGACGGCCTCTACTCGGAGACCGTTTACAGCAACAACAAGGGAAGCTTTCATCTCGACACCGCGCTCGAGGGCGACTTGACATTGCGCGCGCGCGCACCGCGCTTCGTCGATGCGCAGCAGACGCTCCATCTGCTCGCCTCGGGCACCGCCAAAGCGGAGCTCAAGATGCGGCGGCAAAGCTCGCCGGACGAGCTGTCGTACGGCCTCACGGCGAGCGCTCAGTTCAAGCGCCTGAAGTTCAAGAGCGAGCAGCAGCGGAAGGACTTCCAGAACGACTGCCTGAGCTGCCATCAGATCGGCAACGAACGGACCCGCAGGGCCTTGCCGGTCGAGTACTGGCGGGCGACGGTGGAGCGCATGCTCGGCTACGTCGGTAGCAGCAACAAGGAGACGCTGGCCGAGTACGTCGAGCTTTTGTCCACCGCGTTCGACGGCAAGCCGTACGTCGTCGAGCAGAGCACCGACGTCGCGCCCGAGATGCTGCGCGCGAAGATCACGGAGTGGAAATTGCCGGAGGCGATCATCGCGCACGACGGCGAGGTCAATCCGAAGGACGGGCGTTTCTACCTCGTGGACGGGGACGCGGTGTTCATCACCGATCCGGTCGCGAACCGGACGGAGACGGTGCCGGTCCCGGCCATGGGCGTCCCGCTCGGAGGCAATTTTCCCGCGATGGGCTTGCCGATTCCGATCGGGATGAACCAGTCGCGCCACGGCATGCACAGCCTGCAGTACGGACCAAACGGCCTGTTCTATATCACTTCCGCGCTCGGCGGAACGATCACGTCCTTCGATCCCAACTCGCGCGAGTTCAAGGACTATCCCGTCGGCGGCGGCGCGCTCTGGCCGCACACGCTGCGCTTCGATCGCAAGGGGATCGCCTGGTTCACGATCTCGATCTCGAACCAGATTGGCCGTTTCGATCCTGCCTCGGGCGAGTCGAAGGTCATCGATTTGCCGAAGACCACGAATCGGCCGAACGCGGGCTTCATGTTCCCGTACGGCATCGACGTAAGCCCGACCGACGGCGGCGTCTGGTACACGCGCCTATGGGCCGGAAAGATCGGCCGCGTCGATCCGAAGACGCTCGCCGTCAAAGAGTTCGATCCGCCGCTGAGCGGCCCGCGGCGCTTGCGGTTCGACGCGAGCGGCACGCTCTGGATTCCCGCGTTCGGCGACGGCGCGCTCGTCAAGCTCGACCCGAAGACGATGAAGTACACCACGTACAAATTGCCGCGACTCTCGCCCGACGAATCGGAGGCGCCTTACGCTCTCGCCGTCGATCCGCGCCGGCAGGACGTCTGGATCACTTCGAACATGTCGGACCGGCTGTTTCGGTTCATCCCCAAAGAACAGCGGTTCATCGCTTATCGAATGCCGACCCGCGGCTTTTATTCGCGCGAGTTCTTCTTTCCCGCCGATGGCCGCATCTGCTCGCCCGCGAGTCCGTTGCCGGCGGCACCCGACGTGATCGAAGGCGGCATGGACGCGATCGTGTGCGTCGATCTAGGGAAGTGATCGGCTTACGAGGCTTCTACGTGACGGCTCGGTCGACGGCGTCGATCGGCGCCGAACGACTAGGCGCGCGTGTCGATCAGAGTGCCGACGGTCGAGCTCGTGCGTGGGGCGGCGGAATCGCCGACGGTCGGCGTCTCGGCGTCCTTCTGCGCAGAGCGCGATTGATCCGCTTGCTTCAGCTGGGCCGTGACGGCATCCGCCTTCGCTTGCAGCTCGGCGATCTTCTGTTGCCCTTGCGGAGTCGTGCGGCTCGGACAGTGACACCAGTCCGCGAGCTGGATCTGGTAACGGTTCAGTTGGCTCTCGAGGATGCCGGCGTTCGCAGGCGCAACGGCGCTCGCGACCGAGAACGATGAGCCAATAGCTAGCGACATTCCCTGTCCCTCTGGCGAGAAGCGGAACCGGTCGCCCAGTCACGGACCGACCGCGTCAGACGTTAGTGCGGCGGCGTTCAGCGGTCCGCGTCATGCGTCACAAGTCGGGCGCGCGAGGGCTTCACTCGTGCCGCAGCACGCTCGCCGGCTCCACGGGCCAGGCCTGCACGGACCCCAACCATCTCGGTTGTGAACGAGATGAAGCTTATTTAGCTTCCGGCTAACCCCGCTCCAGCAACTCCCGCAAATCCGCCACCGCCGAATGCGCCCGCGACAAATACGACGCGAGCACGAGCGAGTGGTTCGGAAACAGCCCGTACTCGCTGCCGTTCATGATGATCGGGCTGCGCACGGGCGCGAGCCCTTCCTCGAGCTCGCGGATGATCTGCCGCAGGCTCACCACCGCGTTCTTGTCCTCGAGCGTGCGCTCGAAGTCGAACTGCGCGGCGCGCAGGAACAGGAGCATCGCCCACGCGCTGCCGCGCGCTTCGTAGAACACGTCGTCGATCTCGAACCACGGCGTCTTGACGACCACGTCCTTCGTGAGCGTGCGCGCGGATTCGCCGGCCGGCGCGCCGCCGAGATCGGTGTTCACGCGGATCTGGCCCACGCTCGCCGATAGGCGCTGCGAGAGGCTGCCGAGCCGCGTCTCGACGACCGCAAGCCACTCGCGCAGGTTGTCCGCGCGCGCGTAGAACTGCGCGTCGCTCGGGTCCGAGTCGATGAGCCGCGCCTTGTAGCGGTTCAGCGCGTCGAGCGCTTCGCGGTACTTGCCTTCCGTCGACGGGACGAGCCAGCGGTCGTTGGTGTAGTTCAGGTCGGGCTCCGCGACGATCAGATCCTTGTCCTCGACGGACTGCGACTGCGAGCGGCTGAAGTCCTGGCGCAGCACGCGTGCGAGATCGCGGCACTGCACGAGCACGCCGAACTCGAAGCTCGGCATGTTGTCGAGCCACGCGCTCGGCGGCATCACGTCGTTGCTGATGTAGCCGCCCGGCTTGTCGAGCAGCCACGAGATCACGTGCGTGAGCGTGTCGACGGTCGAGTAGCCGACGACGGCGCGGCCGTCCGGCGTCTTCTCGTTGACGTAGAAGATCTCGGGCTCGCGCGACCAGTACCAGCAGAGCGCCCAGCAGCCGAGGAACAGCGCGGCCACGACGACGAGGAGCGGCCAGCGCCAGCGTCGGAAGATACTCGCGAAGTGCGGCATCGCGTCGTCAGCTCGCGGACGATTCCGCGGAATCGTCGAGCCCTCCGCGGAGGGATTTCGCACCACGCCGGTGCACGCGCGCTTCCGCGGAAGCGCCCACGCTCACGCGGCCTGCTTGCCGGACGCGAGCTGGCGCAGCACGTACTGGAGAATCCCTCCGTGGATGAAGTAGTCCTGCTCCTTCGGCGTGTCGATGCGCACGACGGCCTTGAAGCTCTTCTTCCTTCCGTCCTTGCCCGTCGCGGTGACCTGCACGTCCTTCGCGCGGTCGAGCCCGAGGCCGACGATGTCGAACGTCTCGTCGCCCCTGAGCCCGAGGCTCTCGGCCGTGTCGCCCGGCTTGAACTGCAGCGGCACGACGCCCATGCCGATCAGGTTCGAGCGGTGGATCCGCTCGTAGCTCTCGGCGATCACGGCGCGGATGCCGAGCAGCGCGGTGCCTTTCGCGGCCCAGTCGCGCGAGCTGCCCGAGCCGTACTCCTTGCCCGCGAGCACGATCAGCGGCGTGCCGGCGGCCTGGTACTTCATCGACGCGTCGTAGATCGACATCTTCTCGGCGGTCGGCAGGTGCATCGTCCAGTTGCCTTCGACGCCCGGCACGAGCTTGTTCTTGAGCCGGATGTTCGCGAACGTGCCGCGCACCATCACCTCGTGATTGCCGCGCCGCGCGCCGTAGCTGTTGAAGTCCTTCTTCTGCACGCCGAGGGAGACGAGGTACTTGCCCGCCGGGCTGTCGGCCGCGATGTTGCCCGCCGGGGAGATGTGGTCCGTGGTCACCGAGTCGCCGAGTGATGCGAGCACGCGCGCGCCCTTGATGTCCGTCGGCGTGCCGGTCTCGAGCGTCATGCCTTCGAAGTAGGGCGGGTTCTTCACGTACGTCGAGTCGTCGACCCAGGTGTAGGTCTTGCCGGTCGGAGACTTGATGCCCTTCCAGTTGGCGTCGCCGTCGAACACGCTGCCGTAGCTCGACTTGAACATGCTCGACGTGACGTGCTTCGCGATGAGATCGTGGATCTCTTTCGAGCTCGGCCAGATGTCCTTGAGGTACACGGGCTTGCCGTCCTTACCCGTGCCGAGGGAGTCCTTCGTGACGTCGACCTTCATGTTGCCCGCGAGCGCGTACGCGACGACGAGCGGCGGCGACGCGAGGAAGTTCATCTTCACCTGCGGGTGGATGCGGCCCTCGAAGTTGCGGTTACCCGAGAGCACCGCGCAGGCGACGAGGTCGGTCTTCTGGATCGCGGCCGCGATGTCGTCGGGCAACGGGCCCGAGTTGCCGATGCAGTTCGAGACGCAGACGCCGTTCGCGACGAACGTGCTCAAACCGTCGACTGCGATGTCGTAGACCGGATGCGCGCCCGCGTCCCGGCGATCGAGCACCATCAGCGAGAATGTCGGCAGCTCGCGCGATTCCTTCTCAACGCAATAGCGCTTCGGTTCCTCGATGCCGTCCGCGGGCGGTTCATCGGTGAACCACTCGCGCACGCCGAGTTGGGTGAACAGCTCGGCCGGCGACGGGAACTCGCAGCTCTGCCGATGCATCGGCTTGAACCTGCGCCCGTCGTTCGGCAACCGGCCGAATCGATCGTGGCCTTCGAGCAGCGAGTAGTGCGGGAACACTGGTGTCTCGTCGGCCGTGAGCTCGGCCGCGGCGAGCTCGCGCGCCGCCGAGAACGGCAGCTCGATGCGGTCGCGATGGATCTCCTCGAGACGGTCGGCCATGCGCAGACGCTGGCGATTGATCGTGTCGATGGTGCGCCAATAGACAGCCGCCGCGCTCGCGCGCAGCTGCTTGTCGACGCAGTATCTATAGCCGACGCGCTCGACGAACGACAAGCCGTCAGGAAGATCGAGCCGAATCTCGGTGCGCGACACGCCATCCTGCGCGTGCGCATACGTCGACGCCGAGCGGCGGACGGCGTATTCGTAGACTTTCGCGCCCTTTGCCTTCACGCCGCAGCGCACGAGGAGATGGATCAGGTGCTGCATCTTTTGCTTCAGCGACGCGACGTGCTCAGGCTTCGCGCTCTGCGAATACGCGGGTCGAGACAGCGACGCGTCGTCGATCGAGCCGCCTTGACGGGAGAGACCCGGCGAGTGTCCGTCGGCGCCGAATAGACCGGCCAAGAACTCGCGGACGACCGCGACCGGGCACCGCTCGTCGAGCACGAACTCGGGGAGGGTGGACGGCTGATCGATTCGCTTGCCGACTTGAACGCCGCGCAACGTCGTGATCGCTTGCGTGAGCGCCATGGGCAGGGCGATCGACCACTTGCGATCGTCGTAGCGCGAGCCGGCCGGGCGTTTCCCCGCGAGCAGCTCGACGTCGTCGAGCGCCGCATCGCGGTCGAGCGCTTGACCGACGTTGACCCGGCCTTGTCCGTACACGCTGATGGAGCCGTCGCTCAAGAGATGACCGACGAGGCGCGCGAAAGTGAGCGTGCGGACGCGGTCGTGCGCCTCCGCCATCGAGAATTCGAAGTCGCCGGCGTACAGCACGTACCCGGCTTCGTCCGCGCCCACTGCGTCGAGCGGCGCTTCGAGCCCCACGACTACGCGGTCCTTGCCGAACACGAGCCGATCGGCACGCACCCATTGGCCGTCCGCGCGCAGGAGCTCGTGGTCCGGAGTGCAGGTGAGCGTGCGGCCGTCCTGCAGCGTCAGCGTTACGCAGTCGCGCTCGCCCTGCGGGATCAGCTCGCGCTGAATCGCGGTCGTGAGCGTGCGATCGCCGGTCGGGCCGAACACGCGTGAGCCGCCGGCGCTTGGCAGATCTTCAATGCGGCGTGCCATGCCGTTCGCCATGAGTACCGGAGTACCCGCAACGAAGCATGTGGTGCAGCCGTAGCCGACGAGGTTGAACCCCACCTTGTCGAGGTCCTTGTCGAGGCCCGTCGCGACGAGATAGTCCGTGACGACCTTCGAGCCGGGCGCGAGGCTCGTCTTCACCCACGGCTTGCGCGTGAGGCCCTTCGCCGCGGCGTTCCGCGCGACTAGCCCCGCGCCGATCATCACGGCCGGGTTCGACGTGTTCGTGCAGCTCGTGATCGCGGCGATCACGACCGAGCCGTCCTCGAGGTCGAACTGTGCCTTGCCCGTTCCCACGGGCGCCTTCACGCCCTTGCCGGCGGTCTTGAGCGCGGCGCCGACCGTCGCGGCCGCGGACTTGAGCGGAATGCGATCCTGCGGGCGCTTCGGCCCCGCGAGGCTCGGCTCGACGGACTTGAGGTCGAGGAACAGCGTGTCGGTGTAGCGCGCGCGCTTGGCGCTGCGCCAGAGGCCCTGCGCCTTCGCGTACGCCTCGACGAGCGCGATCGTCTCCTTCGAGCGGCCCGAGAGCTCGAGGTAGCGCAGCGTCTCGGCGTCGATCGGGAACACGGCGCAGGTGCTGCCGAACTCGGGCGACATGTTGCCGATCGTCGCGCGGTCCGCGAGCGGCAGGTGGTCGAGCCCGTCGCCAAAGAACTCGACGAACTTACCGACGACGCCCTTCTTGCGCAGCATCTCGGTGACCGTGAGCACGAGGTCGGTCGCGGTCGCGCCCTCGGCGAGCTTGCCGGCGAGCTCGAAGCCGACCACCTGCGGGATCAGCATCGTGACGGGCTGGCCGAGCATCGCGGCCTCCGCCTCGATGCCGCCGACGCCCCAGCCGAGGATGCCGAGGCCGTTGATCATCGTCGTGTGCGAGTCGGTGCCGACGAGCGTGTCGGGATAGGCGACCGTCTCGTCGCCGTCTTTGCGCTCGAACACCACGCGGCTCAGGTATTCCAAGTTGACCTGATGCACGATGCCGGTGTTCGGCGGCACGACGCGGAAGTTCTCGAACGCGCTCTGGCCCCAGCGCAGGAACGAGTAGCGCTCCTGGTTGCGCTCGAACTCGATCGCGTTGTTCTGTGCGAGCGACTGCGCCGTGCCGAAGTTGTCGACTTGCACCGAGTGGTCGATCACGAGCTCGGCCGGGGAGAGCGGGTTGATCATCTCGGCCTTGCCGCCGAGCTTGACGACCGCGTCGCGCATCGCGGCGAGGTCCACGACCGCGGGCACGCCCGTGAAGTCCTGCAGGATCACGCGGGCCGGCGTGAATGCGATCTCGCGGTCGGGCTCGGCCTTCGGGTCCCAGTTCGCGAGCGCCTCGATGTCCTCGGCCGTGATGTTCGCGCCGTCCTCGAACCGCAGCAGGTTCTCGAGCAGGATCTTGAGCGTGTACGGCAGCGTGTCGACGGGCCCGGTGACCGCGTCCAAGCGATAGATCTGATAGGTCTTCGCGCCGACCTTGAGGGGTTTGCGCGCGCCGAATGAGTCGGTCATCGGTAGCCTCGGATGATGTCGGTGGGTGACAGGCCGAGGATTATATGCATTGAGCGCGCATTGTCGCGGCACGGTGCCTGCGCCGGGTTGATTGCCCGATCAACCCGGCGAGTTGACAGCGACGAGTCGACGCCGACCCGGAGCGTTCGGCGGGAGTCGAGCGGCGACGCAGGCGGGTCAGCCGGCGGTGCGCAGGCGCGTCAACCGGCGGCGCGAAGCCGCGACGCGGGCGTGACGGCGCTACGGCCGGCTCGCTCGATCACCGCGCCGCCGAGGCAGCGGTCGCCGTCGTAGAAGACGACGTACTGGCCTGGCGTCGGCGTGCGCTGCGGTTGATCGAAGCTCACCTCGAGCGCGCGCTCGCCGCTGCGGACGACCGTGCAGGGCTGATCGGGCTGCCGGTAGCGAATCTTCGCGTGGCAGCGAAACGGCCGGCCGGCGGCGACCTCGTCGGGCGGTGCGCCGATCCAATGCGCGTCGCTCGCGCCGAGCCAGTCCTCGAGCAGCAACGGATGGTCGCTGCCCTGCACGACGACGAGCTCGTTGCGCTCGGCGTCCTTGCGCGCGACGTACCAGGGTGCCTCGGCGCCGTCCGCGACGCCGCCGATGCGTAGTCCGTGGCGCTGGCCGAGCGTGTAATACGCGACGCCTTCATGCGCGCCGAGCTCGCGGCCGCGGTCGTCGACGATCTTGCCGGGCGAGGGCGGCAGATACTGTGCGAGGAACTCGGCGAACGGCCGCTCGCCGATGAAGCAGATGCCGGTGCTGTCCTTCTTCTCGGCGACGGGCAGCCCGGCCGCGCGCGCGATCTCGCGGACCTCGGACTTCAAGAGATCGCCGAGCGGGAACAGCACGTCGGCGAATTCCGCCGCGTCGACCGCGGCGAGGAAGTAGCTCTGGTCCTTGCTCGCGTCGCGCGCCTTGAGCAAGTGCGGCGGACCGGCGTGCGCTGCCGGCCTCGCTGCGGAGACTTCGCTCGGGTCGCCGGCCGCGAGCCGCGCGTAGTGCCCCGTGGCGATTCGGGCTGCGCCGAGCCGGTGCGCGTAGCGGCGCATCACGCCGAACTTGATCTCGCGATTGCAGAGCACGTCCGGATTCGGGGTGCGGCCCTTGCGGTGCTCGGCGAGAAAGTCCGCGAACACGCGCTCGCGATACTCGCGCGCGAAGTTCACGCGGTGCAGCGGCACGCCGAGCAGCTGGCAGACGCGGCGCGCGTCGTGGAAATCGCGGGCCGCGTCGCAGTAGCCGTCGTCTTCCCAGTTCGTCATGTGCAAGCACTGCACGTCGTGGCCCGCGTCGCGCAGCAGCAGCGCCGCCACGGCGGAGTCGACGCCGCCGGACAGCGCGACGAGCGTGGGGCCGTTGTCGGACAGGCCGGGCATGGGGCGCGATTCTACGTCGTCGCGCGATGCGCGAGGCGCTCCCACGGAAGATACGGGACCAGGTCGAGCGAGTGCCGCCGGCCAGCGACGTAATCGTCGACGCCGCGCAGCACCATCGGGCTGCGGAGATCGGCTTCGCGCGCGAGCATCTGTGCGTGCGAGAGCCACAGGGTGCCGATGATGCCGTCGTCGAGCAGCACGGGTCCCGTCGGCGCCGTGTGCGTGCCGCAGAACGCGAAGCGCACGAACGTCGTGCCCGCTTCGTTCTGCCAGTGATAGATGCCGACGAGATGAGTCGGCACGAAGGTGTAGCCGGTCTCTTCGAGCGTCTCGCGCGCGGCGGCCGCGGCGAGCGACTCGCCCGGGTCGAGGTGCCCGGCCGGCTGGTTCAGCACGACCCGGCCGTCGACGCGCTCCTCGACGAGCAGGAACCGGCCGCCGCTCTCGACGATCGATGCTGCGGTGACGTGAATATCGGAAGAAGACGACGACATGTAGCGGTTCGGGCTGTCGCCGGCTGAGCTCCGGCTTCATCCATTATAGATGAGCGACAAGACCGGCGATCAGAAGCGAGGACTAGCCGTTCGTCGGGCTCATCAGATCTGCATCTGCCGCAGCTCGGGCTCGATCTCGCACGCGTTCCAGATCCTGTCGAACGAGCTCAAGTAGATTCGCGCGACGGCGGGCTCGTAGGTGTCCGACATGCCGTCCCAGCTGTCGTAGCGCGCGCGATAGACGAGCGCATGCTCGTCGGCGATGCAGAACGCGTCCGAGTGCGTGCGGTACTCGGGCTTCACGTTGCGGAACTCGATGTAGCTGTTCAGCCGCCGACCCATCGTGACGAACCGGCTGCCGGTCTTGATCACGCGGTTCGGCTCGAGGATCAAGCACGCGCACGCGCGCGAAGGTGCGCGCGAGGATGAAACGCTTCAACGGTTCGAGGAAGTCGTCGTGATCGTAGATCTGGGGCTCGAGATCGTGAGTCATGATCGTGAGACCGCGATTCGCGAGGCGCACGACCTCGACGATGGCGGCGCGGACCTCTTCGATCGAGGACAGCACCTGCCGCACGCCGCGGGTTTTGACTTGATCGCTCGGTTCGGCCATTGGCGGTTTTATTCGAATGACGTACGAGTTTACTTAACGGGTTCTCGCTCGCTGTGCCCCAAGTCACGTTTTCCGCCGCGGGCCAGAACCTTACGAAGGGATAGGGGAACGAGACTCGGTCCAGCCCGCCTTCATACGGGGCCGGCGAGCGGCCGGGACGTGTCACACGGTCGCCACGTGACGCCGCGCCACGCGCGGACCCTCAGACGTTACGTGCGAGCTCGGCCGCGAGACCCGTGTAGGTAGACGGTGTGAGCGCGAGCAAGCGGTCCCGCGCGTCGGCCGGGATGTCGAGCTCGGCGATGAACTCGCGCAGCGTGGCGCGATCGATCGGGCGGCCGCGGGTGAGCTCCTTGAGCTGCTCGTACGCGTCCGCGAGGCCGTAGCGGCGCATCACCGTCTGCACGGCCTCGGCGAGCACTTCCCAGCGCGTCTCGAGGTCGGCCGCGATCAGCGCCGGCTCGGCGTCGAGCTTGCTCAAGCCCCGCTGGCACGCGTCGAGCGCCACGAGCGTATGACCGAGCGCGACGGACAGATTCCGCAGCACCGTCGAGTCGGTGAGGTCGCGCTGCCAGCGCGACACCGGCAGCTTCGCGGCGAAGAACCCGAGCAGCTCGTTCGCGACGCCGAGGTTGCCTTCCGCGTTCTCGAAGTCGATCGGATTCACCTTGTGCGGCATCGTCGAGGAGCCGACCTCGCCCGGCGTCGGACGCGAGCGGAAGTAGCCCAAGCTGATGTAGCCCCAGACGTCGCGGCAGAGGTCGATCACCACCGTGTTGAAGCGCGCGAGCGCTTGGCAGTACTCCGCGATCCAATCGTGCGGCTCGATTTGCGTCGTGTAACGCGTCGGCGCGACGCCGAGCGACTCGAGGAAGCGGTCCGTGATCGCGAGCCAGTCGGCTTCGGGATACGCGATCGCGTGCGCGTTGAAGTTGCCGACCGCGCCGTTGAACTTGCCGCAGATCTCGACGCTCGCGAACCGGTCGGCTTGCCGCTCGAGACGCGCGACGAAGTTCGCGAGCTCCTTGCCGAGCGTCGTCGGCGTCGCGGGCTGGCCGTGCGTGCGCGCGAGCATCGCGACGTCGGCGAGCTCGTGCGCCTGCGTGCGCAGGTCGATCGCGAGCTGCTTCATCAGCGGCACGAGCACGCGCTGGCGCGCGTCGCGCAGCATCAGCGCGTAGGACAGGTTGTTGATGTCCTCCGACGTGCTCGCGAAGTGCAGGAACGCGATCAAATTCGCCGACGCGCCTTGCGTGCCGTCGAGCTTGTCGCGCAGGAAGTATTCGACGGCCTTCACGTCGTGATTCGTGATGGCCTCGAAGGCCTTCACCTGCTGCGCGTCGTCGAGGCTGAACTTGTCGACGATGTCGTTCAGCATGTCTTTGAGCGGCGATGTCGAGCGGCGCGAGATCCGCGACGCTCGGCTCGTCGGCGAGATGCTGCAGCCAACGCACTTCGATCAGCGTGCGATAGCGGATCAGCGCGTATTCGGAGAGGTATTGGCGGAGCGGTGCCGCTTTGCGAGCGTAACGTCCGTCGAGCGGCGAGAGCGCAGTGAGCGTGGCGGAATCCACGTTCCCGTTCGGCCTATACAAGAGATTTCGGAGTGCGCATCATACACGCTTCGTCGGTGATCGCCGACTTCCAATTCTTCGTTCGAGGGATGGCATGACGACCGATTTTCGCGTCGAGCGCGACAGCATGGGCGAGCTCAAGGTACCGGCGGCGGCGCTCTGGGGCGCGCAGACGCAGCGCGCTGTCGACAACTTTCCGATCAGCGGCATGCCGATGCCGGCCGCGTTCGTGCGCGCGCTCGGCCTGATCAAGTGGGCCGCGGCCGACGCGAACAAGAGCCTGCGCCTCCTGCCGGCTCCGATCGCGAAGGCGATTCAGCAGGCCGCGCTCGAGATCGCGGCGGGGCAGCATCTCGAGCAGTTCCCGATCGACGTGTTCCAGACGGGCTCGGGCACGAGCTCGAACATGAACGCGAACGAGGTGATCGCGAAGCTCGCGTCGAAGTCGCCTGGGCAAGCCCGTGCACGCGAACGATCACGTGAACATGTGCCAGAGCAGCAACGACGTGATCCCGTCCGCGATCCACGTGAGCGCGGCGCTCGGCGTCGTGAACGGCCTCTTGCCGGCGCTCGAGCACCTGCACAAGACGATCGAGAAGAAGGCGAAGTCGGTCGCCGGCATCGTGAAGACCGGCCGCACGCACCTGATGGACGCGATGCCGGTGCGGCTCGATCAGGAGCTCGGCGGCTGGGCCGCGCAGATCCTCAGCAACGTCTTCAGGCTCAAGGGCGCGCTGCCGCGGCTCACGGGTCTCGCGCAGGGCGGCACGGCCGTCGGCACCGGCATCAACGCGCATCCACGAGTTCGCCGAGAAGTTCACGGCCGCGCTCGCGAAGCGCACGAAGGTCGGCTTCCACTCGCTCGACAACTTCTTCGAGGCGATGAGCTCGCAGGACACGGCGGTCGAGGTGTCGGGGATCTTGAAGACCACCGCCGTGAGCCTGCTCAAGATCGCGAACGACCTGCGCTGGATGAACAGCGGACCGCTCGCAGGCCTCGGCCGAGATCTCGCTGCCGGCGCTGCAGCCGGGCAGCAGCATCATGCCGGGCAAGGTGAATCCCGTGATTCCGGAGGCCGTCGCGATGGTCGCGGCGCAGGTCATCGGCAACGACGCGACGATCACGATCGCGGGCCAGTCCGGCAACTTCCAGTTGAACGTGATGCTGCCGGTCATCGCGCTGAATCTTGTTCAGAGCATCGAGCTGCATCGCGAGCGCGTCGCGCGTGCTCGCGGATTCCGCGATCGCGGGCTTCAAAGTGAACCAGGCACGGCTCGACGAGGCGCTCGAGCGCAACCCGATACTCGTGACGGCGCTCAATCCCGTGATCGGCTACGAGAAGGGCGCGGCGATCGCGAAGCAGGCCTATAAAGAAGGAAGGGCGATTCGCGAGGTCGCCGAGCAAGAGACGGACCTTGGCGCCGCGAAGCTGAAGAAGCTGCTCGATCCGCTCGAGCTCACGCAGGGCGGCATCAAGGGCGGCGGAGCCGGCGGAGGCGGCTGAGCCGCGGTGCCCGCGCCGCTTCGAGCGCCGTCCCTCGCGGCGATTCGCCGGATCGTCGCGGCGCCGCGCCGCCCGGTGGACCCGCTCGAGCGGATCGTCGCGAACGTCGAAGGCGGGCGGCTGTCGCCGGCGCTGCGCGCAGCGCTCGACCGGCCGAGCCGCGCGGCGTCCGTGCTGCTCACGCTGCTCGAGCGGCCGGGCGGTCTCACGGTGCTGTTCACCGAGCGCGCGGCGCACCTCAAGGATCACGCGGGGCAGATCAGCTTCCCGGGCGGGCGCATCGCCGAGCGCGGCGAGACGGCCGTCGAGGCGGCGTTGCGCGAGGCGCGAGAGGAGATCGGCCTCGAGCCGGCCGCGCGTCGAAGTTCTCGGCGCGCTCGACGATTTCCTGACCGGCACCGGGTTCTTGATCACGCCGGTCGTCGGTTACGTCGCGGGCGGCGCGTTCGTCGCCTCGCCGGACCCGAGCGAGGTCGCGAGCGTGTTCGAAGTGCCGCTCGACTTCATCTGCGAGCCTGCGAGCATCGATGGCGACCTATCGCGATCGGCTCGGCACGCGTTTTCGCACCTACGAGCTCGAGCACGGCGGGTTCCGAATCTGGGGCGCCACGGCTGCGATCCTCGTGAGCTTCAGGGACCTCATTTCTAAGGTCTAATTCATGAATAAACAGTCAGATAAGAGAGGTATCCAGAAGTTACTCGAGATCATGGCGCGGCTCCGCGCGACCAGGGCAACGGCTGCCCGTGGGACCTCGAGCAGACCTTCGCGACGATCGCTCCTTATACGATCGAGGAGGCCTACGAGGTCGCGGACGCGATCGAGCGCGGCGCGCTCGACGATCTGCGCGGCGAGCTCGGGGACCTCCTGTTCCAGGTCGTCTTCCACGCGCGCATGGCGGAGGAGGCGGGCGCGTTCGACTTCGGCGACGTCGTGGCCGGGATCGCGGAGAAGCTCGAGCGCCGCCACCCGCACGTGTTCGGCGAGCGTCGCGAGCTCGGCGTCGCCGAGCAGAGTCGGCTCTGGGAAGAGATCAAGCGGGACGAGCGCGACCGGCGCCGGCCCGGCAACGACGCAACGGTCGACCCGCGCGACCCCGCGGCATCCGGCGTGCTCGCCGACGTGCCGGTCGGCCTGCCGGGCCTGAGCCGCGCCGCGAAGCTGGGCAAGCGGGCGGCCGCGGTCGGCTTCGACTGGCCCGACGTCGCGGGCGTTCGCGCGAAGGTCAGCGAGGAGCTCGGCGAGCTCGACGCCGCGCTCGCCGGGCGCCGACCGAACCGCCGATCGCCGCCGAAGTCGGCGACCTGCTGTTCACGGTCGCGAACCTGTGCCGGCACCTCGAGCTCGACCCCGAAGCGTGCGTGCGCGGCGCGAACGCGCGCTTCGAGAAGCGGTTCGCGCACGTCGAGCAGCGCGTTCGAGCCGCGGGCGGCGATTGGTCCGCGCACGATCCGCTCGAGCTCGATCGATTTTGGCGCGAGGCCAAATCCGCGACGGGCTGAGCGCGCCTTCGACCGCGCCATTCGGCGCAACTCGAGCGGGCGAACCGACGCAGCTTCGAGGCGAATTCTGGCCCGAATGCTGCATCACGAGCTCAACACGCCCGAAGAAGAGTAGGAGAACAGCATGCTGGTCGCCGATCACCTGTGCCGCCGTTTGCTCGATTGGAACGTCCGTCGAATCTACGGCTATCCCGGCGACGGCATTGGCGGCTTGCTCGGCGCGCTCGGTCGCCTCGACGGCAAGATCGAATTCGTGCAAGCGCGTCACGAGGAGCTCGCGGCGTTCATGGCCTGTGCCCACGCGAAGTTCACCGGCGACGTCGGCGTGTGTCTCGCGACCTCGGGACCCGGCGCGATTCATCTTCTCAACGGCCTCTACGACGCGAAGCTCGATCACCAGCCGGTCGTCGCCATCGTCGGACAGCAGGCACGCTCGGCGCTCGGCGGGGAATATCAGCAGGAAGTGGACCTCGAGGCGCTGTTCAAGGACGTCGCGCACGAGTTCGTGCAGACCGTCATGGTGCCGGCGCAGGTGCGCCACGTCGTCGACCGCGCAATCCGCATCGCGCAGGGCACGCGCGCGGTCACGTGCGTGATCGTTCCGAACGACGTGCAGCTGCTCGACGCGGTCGAGGAGCCGCCGCGCGAGCACGGCACCGTGCACTCGAGCGCCGCGTACGCGACGCCTCGCGTCGTGCCCCGAGACGAGGATCTCGAGGACGCGGCCGAGCTGCTGAACGCGGGCAAGAAGGTCGCGATCCTCGTGGGCGCCGGCGCGCTGCACGCGACGGACCACGTGATCGCGGCGGCCGAAACGCTGCAAGCCGGCGTCGCGAAGGCGCTGCTCGGCAAGGCGTGCCTGCCCGACGACCTGCCGTACGTCACGGGGTCGATCGGGCTGCTCGGGACGGCGCCGAGCTGGAGCTCATGGACGGATGCGACACGCTGCTGATCGTCGGCTCGAGCTTCCCGTACTCGGAGTTCTTGCCGGAGGAGGGCAAGGCGCGCGCGGTGCAGATCGACATCGATCCCCGGATGATCGGCCTGCGCTATCCGACCGAGGTCAACCTCGTCGGCGACAGCGCCGATACGCTCGCCGCGCTTCTGCCGCTGCTGCAGAAGAAGCAGGACGGCGAGTGGATCGAGAGCATCCGGGGCAGCGTGGCCGATTGGTGGAAGACGCTCGAGCGGCAGGCGCACGTCGCCGCGCAGGGCGTCAATCCACAGCGGTTGTTCTGGGAGCTCTCGCCGCGGTTGCCGGAGCGCTGCATCGTGACCTGCGACTCGGGTTCCGGCGCGACCTGGTTCGCGCGCGACCTCAAAATCCGGCGCGGCATGCTCGCGTCGCTGTCCGGCGGGCTCGCGACGATGGGTCCCGCCGTGCCTTACGCGATCGCCGCGAAGCTCGCGCATCCCTCGCGCCCGGCCGTTGCGATCGTTGGCGACGGCGCGATGCAGATGAACGGCATGAACGGCCTCATCACGATCGCCCAGCGCTGGCGCGATTGGAAGGATCCGCGGCTCGTGATCGTGGTGCTCAACAATCGCGACTTGAATATGGTCACGTGGGAGCAGCGGGCGTTGGCGGGCGACCCGAAGTATCCGGCCAGCCAGGATCTGCCCGCGTTCGACTATGCGCGCTACGCGGAGCTTGTCGGGCTCGAGGGCATCACGGTCGGCGCCGACGACGAAGTCGCGGGCGCGTGCGAGCGCGCGTTCGCTGCGCAGCGGCCCGTGCTCATCGACGCACGCACCGACCCGAACGTTCCGCCGCTGCCGCCGCACGTGAACGCCGAGCAGGCGATGAACTTCGCGAAGTCGATGGCGAAGGGCGACCCCGACCGCAAGGGCAGCCTGCGCGCGACGATCAAGCAGGTGTTCGGCTTCAGGCACTGATGCCCGCAAACCCGCGCGGCGCTTGGCTCCGGCTGTTCAGGTTCGATTCAGCGCCCCGCCCGTAACCTTGCTCCCACGATCTCGAAGGAGGTCGATAGGAGTAGGAGGTTACGGCCATGACGGTTCAAGCGGTAAAGGCGATTTCGGTTCTCGGTGCGGTCGCGGCGACGCTGGCGACGGGCGACGCGCTCGCCGGCGGCTACGGTCACGGCTACGGACACGGGCCGGACTACGTATACGCGCGAGTCGTCGACGTCGACCCGGTGGTTCACTACGTGAGGGTCGACCGTCCCGAGCAGCGCTGCTGGAACGAGACGGTGCGCCGGCCGGTGGCTTCGCCCGGCGTCGCGGGTCAGACCGCGGCGGGCGGCATCATCGGCGCGACGATCGGCCACATCCTCGGCCACGGCAACTCGCCCGGCCTCACGGTAGCGGGCGCGGCCGCGGGCGCGGCCATCGCGCACGACAACGCCGTCCGTAACGGCGGGGTCGTCGAGACGCGCGCGGGCGTCGTGCAGCGCTGCGAGACGGTGAGCCATCCGATCACCGAGAAGCACATCGACGGCTATCGCGTGACGTACGTGCTCGACGGGCGTCGCTATACGACGCACACCGACTACGCGCCCGGCGATCGCATCCAGGTCGGCGCGCGGCCGGTCGGTCGTTGGGCCGGTTAGTTGAAAGCGGCCGCCAAAACACGAGCGGAAGACCTCTCGGCGGGCGTGAAGCCCGCCGATTTTCCGCAGATCTGTTCCTTGACGACCTCGCGGCCGGTATCCAAAGTGTGCGACGCGGCTAGGCAGCCGGGGAACATCGACGTGACGGACGTAACGCCCATTCGCAAGACGCGCCGCGCGCTCACGGCTGCTCGCCGCGGCCTCGTTCGGCTTCGCGGGAGCCGTCGCCGGGCAACCGCCGGGGCACCCCCCCGGCCAGAGCCTCGCGCCCGGCCACGCGCCATTCCTCGCCCAACTCCCGCAGCGGCGCCAGCTCACGCTCGCCGAGGCGATCACGCTCGCGCAGAGCCGTTATCCCGGCCGCGTCGTGCGCGCGCAAACGATCCAGCAGGGCAACGGCGCCGTGCACGAGATCCGGATCATCGGCAACGACGGCCGCGTGCACACCGTCACGGTCGACGCGCGCACGGGTGCGGTTCGCTAGCGCGCCGACACTCGTTCCAGGACTTCTCGCCATGCGCGTGCTGCTCGTCGAAGACGATCAAACTTTGAATCAGTCGCTCGCGGCTCAGCTCGAGAAAGCCGGCTACGCCGTCGATCGCGCCGAGGACGGCCGCGAGGGTCTGTACTACGCGCAGGAGTATCCGATCGACCTCGCGATCGTCGACCTCGGCTTGCCGACGCTCTCCGGCGTCGAGCTCATCAAGCAGGTGCGCGCCGACGGCAAGGCCTATCCGATCCTCGTGCTCACGGCGCGCGACCGCTGGCAGGACAAGGTCGAGGCGCTGAAGCTCGGCGCCGACGATTACGTCGTGAAGCCGTTCCACGTCGAGGAGCTGCTCGCGCGCGTCGACGCGCTGCTGCGCCGCGCGAGCGGCTGGGCGCAGTCGGAGCTCGTCTGCGGGCCGATCGTGCTCGACACGCGCACGCAAGAGGTGAAGGTCAAGGGCGACAAGCTCGAGCTCACGAGCTTCGAGTACAAGCTGCTCGAGTATCTGATGCTGCACGCGGGCGAGGTGCTCTCGAAGACGCAGATCACCGAGGCGCTCTACGAAGAGGACTTCGAGCGCGACAGCAACGTGATCGAGGTGTTCATCGGGCGCCTGCGCAAGAAGCTCGACCCCGAGTCGGAGTACAAGCCGATCGAAACGCTGCGCGGCCGAGGCTATCGCCTCGCGATCGCGCGCGGGACTCCCGATCCCGCCTGATTCGTGTCAGTCTGCTGATCCATGGCCCTCGTTCGTTCCCTACGCGCGCGCGTCGTCCTGTGGGTCAGCGTCGCGCTCGATCGTGCTGTTCGCCGTCACGATCGTCGGGCTCGACCTCGCGTTCCGCCAGAGCATCGATCGAGCGCTGCTCGAGGTGCTCGAGGCTCATGTCGACGGCCTCGTCGCGGCCGCCGAGAGCGGGCCCGGCGGCGAGCTCACGATGCCGGTCGGCAACCTCGATCCCGAGTTCCAGGTCGCGAACTCGGGGATGTTCGGTGCGGTATTCGACGCCGAACGGCCGCGCGATCTGGCAGTCGCTGTCGCTGATCGGCCGCGACTTCCCGGCCGACGAGCTGCCCGAGCCCGGCAAGAAGCGCTATGCGAAGCTCGACGTGCCGGGATTTCCGCCGCTCGAGGCGCTGCTGATGGGCATCGAGTGGGAGTTCGCAGACAAGCGCACGGCGCCGTACACGTTCGCGATCGCGGTCTCGCTCGAGCCGTACGACGCAGCGCCAGTCGGCGTTTCGGCGCAATCTCGATCGCGTGGTTCGGCGGCATCACGCTCACGATGCTGGTCGTGATCGGCGGATTGCTCACGTTCGTGCTGCTGCCGCTGCGCCGGCTCGAGCGCCAGGTCCGCGAGGTCGAGGCCGGCGAGCGCGTGAGCCTGACGGGCAACTATCCGACGGAGCTCGTCGGGCTCGCGGACAACTTGAACGCGCTGATCGACACGGAGCGGCGCAGGCTCGAGCGCTATCGGCACACGATCGACGACCTCGCGCACGCGCTCAAGACGCCGCTGGCCGCGATGCGAACCCTGCTGAGCGGAGCTGCGCTCGAAGCCGAGCCGCGTGGCCGGGCCGCAGCTCGACTCGCTGCAGCGCGAGCTCGAGCGGATGGATCAGCGCGTGTCGTATCAGCTCAGGCGCGCGCGCGCGAGCGGCGCGACGGGGCTCGGCACCGAGCCCGTCGCGGTCGCGCCGATCGTCGAGGATCTCAAGCTCACGCTCGACAAGGTGTATCGCGACAAAGCGCGTCGCGTGCACGCTCGACGTCGCGCCCGGCACCGCCTTTCGCGGCGACCCGGGCGACCTCACCGAGATCCTCGGCAACGTGATGGACAACGCGTACAAGTACTGCAAGTCGAAGGTGCGCGTCGCGGGCGACTCGAACGCCGAGCGGCTCTCGATCCGCGTCGGCGACGACGGCCGCGGCATCGGCGCCGAGCTCGCGCAGGAGCTCGGCCAGCGCGGCAAGCGCGCGGACGAGTCCGTGCCGGGGCAGGGCATCGGCCTCGCGGTCGTGCGCGAGACGGTCGAGCTATACCGCGGCACGCTGTCGGTCGGCCAGTCGGAGCTCGGCGGCGCGGAGATTCGGATCGAGCTCGCGCGCGCGGGCGCGCTGTGAGCGCTTCGGCCGACGAGCGGCTCGCGCGCCGCCGCGCGACGCGCTACACGCTGCGCTATCCCGAGGAGCTGCCGATCAGCGCCGCGCGCGAGGAGATCCTCGCGGCGCTCGCGAAGGCATCGCGTGATCGTCGTCTGCGGCGACACCGGCAGCGGCAAGACGACGCAGCTGCCGAAGATCTGCCTCGAGGCCGGCCGCGGCATCGCGGGGATGATCGGCCACACGCAGCCGCGCCGGATCGCGGCGCAAGCGGTCGCCGCGCGGCTCGCCGAGGAGCTCGAGGTGAAGCTCGGCGACGCGGTCGGCCTCGAGGTGCGGTTCACCGATCAGACGGGCCCCGGCGCGCTGATCAAGGTGATGACCGACGGCATCCTGCTCAACGAGATCCGCGGCGACCGCCGGCTCGCGAAGTACGACACGCTGATCATCGACGAGGCGCACGAGCGCAGCCTCAACATCGACTTCATTCTCGGCTACTTGAAGCGGCTCGAGCGCGAGCGGCCCGATCTCAAGGTGATCATCACGTCGGCGACGATCGATCCCGAGCGCTTCGCGCGCCACTTCGGCGACGCGCCGATCGTGCTCGTCGAGGGCCGGAGCTTCCCGGTCGAGGTCCGCTACCGGCCCGTCGACGAGGACCAGGACCTCGCGACGGCCGTGACCGCGGCCGCGAACGAGCTCGCGGCCGAGCGCCGCGAGGGGCCGATCCGCGACCAGCTCGTGTTCCTGCCCGGCGAGCGCTGGATCCGCGACGCGGAGCGCGCGCTCGCGCGCTACGGACCGAAGGGCTACGAGCTCTTGCCGCTCTATGCGCGGCTCACGAGCGCGCGCCAGCGCAAGATCCTCGCGCCGGGCAAGGCGCCGCGGATCGTGCTCGCGACGAACATCGCCGAGACGTCGCTGACCGTGCCGCGGATCCGCTACGTGATCGACTCGGGGCTCGCGCGCGTGAGCCGCTACGGCACGCGGCATCGCGTGCAGAGCCTGGCGATCGAGCCGATCGCGCGCGCGAACGCCGTGCAGCGCGCGGGCCGCTGCGGCCGGCTCGCGCCCGGCGTCTGCGTGCGGCTGTATTCGGAGGAGGACTTCGCCGAGCGGCCCGAGTTCACGGAGCCCGAGATCCTGCGCACCGGGCTCGCCGGCGTGCTGCTGCGGCTCGAGTCGCTCAGGCTCGGCTCGATCGAGGAGTTTCCATTCATCGACGCGCCGCCGGCGAAGGCCGTGAGCGACGCGTATCAACTCCTTTATCTACTGGGCGCGGTCGACGCGGACAAGAAGCTCACGCGCGACGGCGAGCTGATGGCGCGGCTGCCGGTCGACCCGCGCGTCGCGCGCCTGCTCGTCGTCGCGAACCAGAACGGCGCGCTGCACGAGGGGCTCGTGATCGCGGCTGCGCTCGAGCGTCGTCGACCCGCGCGAGACCGGCGTCGACCCGGATGCGGCGCGCCGCAAGCACGAGGAGCTCGCGGACCCGCGCTCGGACTTCGCGACGTATCTGCAGATCTGGGACGCGTACCGGCACGAGCGGCGCAGCGGCGAGCGCGCGCTGCGCGTGTGGGCGAAGGAGAAGTACCTGTCGCTCGCGCGGCTGCGCGAATGGCACGACGTGCACACGCAGTTGCACGAGCTCGTCCAGGCGCTCGGCTGGCGCACGCGCGAGCACGCGGCCGACTACCGCGCGATCCACCAGGCCGTGCTCGCGGCGTTCGTGGACTTCATCGCCGAGCACGAGGAGGGCACGACCTACCGCGGCATGCGCGACGCGCGCGCGCAGCTCTTCCCGGGCACGCCGCTCTGGAAGAAGCGGCCGCGCTGGCTCGTCGCGGCGGAGCGGATCGCGACCGAGCGCCAGTACCTGCGCACGGTCGCGCAGGTGAATCCGCGCTGGGCGCTGCGCGTCGCGCCGCACCTCGTGAAGTTCGAGTATCACGATCCGCTCTGGGATCCCGAGCGCGGTCAGGTCACCGCGCGCGAGGTGATCACGCTGTTCGGTCTCACGCTCGGCAGCGAGCGGCGCGTCGACTACGGACGCGTGGCGCCCGTCGAGGCGCGCAAGATCTTCATCGCCGACGCGCTCGCCGCCGACTCGCTGACCCCCCGCGAAAATGGGGACATTCCGGATTTCTCCGCCCCGAGCGTACCATCCGACGGTTCGCGTCCGTCGAAATCCGGAATGTCCCCATTTTTCGTTGCGCGAAATCGCGCGCTGCGCGCGCAGGTGCTCGACTGGGAAGCGCGATTGCGCAAGCGCGATCTGTTCGTCGGCGAGCCAGGCATCGCGGCGTTCTACGACGCGCGGCTGCCGGCCGACGTTCACGACCGGGCAACCCTGCTCGCGTGGTGCGCGACGGGCGCGAACGACCGCGCGCTCACGATGACGGCCGCCGACGTCGCGAGCCGCGACCCGGCCGAGATCACGGCGGAGCGCTATCCGAGCGAGCTCGAAGTCGCCGGGCAGCCCGTGCCGCTGCGCTACAAATTCGAGCCGGGCGCGGACGACGACGGCATCACGCTCGAGGTGCCGCGCGCGCTGCTCGGAGCGCTGCGGCCCGAGCAGGTCGAGTGGCTGGTGCCGGGCTGGCTCGCCGACAAAGTCGTGGCGCTGCTGCGCGCGCTGCCGAAGGAGCAGCGCCGGCCGCTCGTGCCGTTGCCCGATACCGCCGCGGAGCTGATCGTGGCGAGCGAGCCGCGCCGCGGCCGCCAGCCGCTCGTGAGCGCGCTGCGCGACGCGCTGCTCGAGCGGCGGCGCGCGACGTTCGACCCGAAGCTGCTCGACGAGCGCGCGCTGCCGCCGCATCTCTCGATGCGGATCGAGGTCCGCGACGCGGACGGGCACGTGCTCGGCGCGGGCCGCGATCTGCGCGCGCTGCAGCGCGAGTGGCTCGATGCGCGCGCCGCCCGGGCCGCGCCGCCGGGCGGCGATACCGACGGCGTGGACGCGCACGAACGTCTCGCGCTGGGACTTCGGCGACTTGCCCGACGCCGTCGCGCTGCGCCAAGCCGGGCCGCGACGTGCAGCTCTATCCGAGCCTGCTCGACGATCGCGGCTGCGTCGACCTGCGGCTCTTGCCGCCGGGGCCCGCGGCCGTCGAGCAGCATCGCGGCGGCGTGCGCCGCCTGCTGCTGAAGGGCGTGCCGCAGCAAACCGCGCTCATTCGCGAGCGCGCCGCTCAAGGACCGCGAGCTCGTGCTCGCGTACCACGGCGTCGGCAGCGCGGACGAGCTCGTCGACGATCTCGCGCTCGCGAGCGCGGAGGAAGCGTTCGCGCTTGTGCCGCCGATCCGCACGCGCGCCGCGTTCGACGCGGCGCTCGACGCGGGGCGCAGCGAGCTCGTCGCGAAGGCCGACGCGCTGCGCGCGCTGCTGCGCGAGGTCGTCACGCTCGCGCGCGAGCTGCGCCGCGACATGAAGGCGGCGCGGGCAAGGGCGCGCAAACCGCGGTCCGCGAGCGAGATCGCGGCTGCAGCTCGGCGAGCTCGTCGGCCCCCGCACTCTGAGCTCGACGCCGCCTCGAGTGGCGCAAGCATCTGCCGCGCTACTTGCGCGCCGCGCGCGTGCGCTGGGAGAAGCGCGGGCAGAAGCAGAGACGCGGAGCTCGCGGCGCAGATGCGCGCCGCGGCCGCGCCGCTCGAGCGCTGGCGCGCGGAGTGGCCCGAGGGTTGGCCGTGGCCGGACGCCGTCGTCGAATACCGGTGGCTGATCGAGGAGCTACGCGTCTCGCTGTTCGCGCAGCAGCTCGGCACCTCGCGGCCGGTGTCTCCGAAGCGCCTCGAGCAAGCCTGGCGGCGGGTGGTCGATGCCGCGTAGCGCGTGTCGAGCCTACCCGCGGTGCGGAGTGATTAAGCGGCGCGCCCTAGAGCCCGGCATGACGCAGCTCGACGTAGACCGCGCGCTCGAGCTCGCTGCGACTGGCGGCCGGGCCGTACTCCGGATGCGACGGGTCGAACAGGTTCCAGACCGACACGGCGAGCGAGAGGCGCTTGCGGATCGGCCACAGCAACGTCGCGTCGACGGCCGTGTACGCGGGCACCGCGGGATTCGGCAGCGCCTCGACGTGGCGCGCGCGGATGTCGAGCTCCACGTTGTGCCGCAGCGTGGTCGTCGAGCGCATCACCCACTGGTAGTCCGCGTCGTTCGCGAGCGTCTCGTTGTTGACGCCGACCGGGTCGGTGCTGCCGGGCTCGAGCCGCAGGTCCTTGTCGATCGTGTTGAAGCCCGCGCTGAGCTGCCAGCCCGGCGTCACGCGCCACGCGGCCCAGGCCTCGACCCCTTGCACCGGACCCTCGATCTTGTTCTCGAGCTGCACCGGAAGCGACGTGCCGCTGCGCAGCTTGTTCCAGTCGTTATGGAACAGCGTGACGGAGTAGGTCACGCGGTCGCTCGCTTCCGCGCGGTAGCCGACCTCGAGCACGTTCGCGACCTCGGAGACGAAGTTCGGACCGCCGACCACGAGGAACGGCGGGTTGCCCGGGAAGTACACGTCCTTGTCGAAGCGCGAGGGCGCACGCACCGCGCGGGAGAGGGCGCTCCACAAGAGCCGGTGCTCCGCGAGCTTCCAGCCGACCCGGACGCTCGGCAGATATTCGGTGCCGGTGTAGTCGTTGTCCTCGAGCTTCACGCCGACCGTCGTGTCGACGTGCGCGTTCAGATGAATCGCGTCTTGGATGAACAGGTTCTCCCAGTCGAGCGTCGCACTCTTCGGGATGAACGAGGCCGCGTAGCCGGTGTCGATCGTGTCGCTCGAGGTCCGGTAGCCGCCGCCCCACAAGACGTCCTGCTTGCCGAGCGGGATCGAGTGCGTGACTTCCACGTCGAAGATGTCGTCGTAAGGGCGGAAGAACAGGAGGTCGTCGCGCTCCGAGTGGTCGAAGTAGGTTTGCACCTCGAGCTTGCCGCCGGCCGAAAGATCGCGCGTCCAGCGCCCGAGCACGTTGTATCCCGACACGTCGATCGAGCCGAACGCAATTCCAACCACCGTGCCGCGATCCTCGGACTCGCCGGAGTAGGTGTCGGCGGAAAGCGTGAACGTGTCGGAGTCGTGCTGCCAGTCGCCGCGGAAGCCGGCTTGCGAGCGGCCCCATTCATCGAGCGCGGCGGCGCCGCGCGCGGTTTCGGTGTTCGCGAACGTCGAGCTTTTCGCGTACGCGCGGAAGAAGCCGTAGTCGCCGAGCTTGCCGCCGTAGCGGACAGCGGCCTGCTGCTCGGCGTCGCCGGCGCCGACCGAGAAGTAGGTCCCCTGCGTCTCGCCCGCGGGCCGCGTGATGATGTTGATCACGCCGTTGACCGCGTTCGCGCCCCAGAGCGTCGCGCCCGGGCCGCTGATGACCTCGATCCGGTCGACGTCCGCGAGCAGCACGTCCTGCTGATCCCAGAACACGCCCGAGAAGAGCGGCGTATAAACCGTCCGACCGTCGATCATCACGAGCAGCTTGTTGCCGATCGCGTTGTTGAAGCCGCGTGCGCTGATCGCGTACTGCACCGAGTCGACGCGAGCGACCTGGAGGTTCGGCGCGAGTCGCGAGTGCCTCGGGCAGTGTCGTCACGCCGCTGCGCCGGATGTCGTCGCTCGTGATCACGTAGACCGAGGCCGCCGCGTCCGCGAGCCGCTCGGGCTGGCGCGACACGGTAGTCACGTGCATGTCACTGAGCTCCTCGATCGAGAGATCGGCGATGTTTTGTTCCGCCGCCGCGGCGCCGCGTCCGAGCGCGCAGGCGCCGGCACCGACCACGACTAGGAGCTGTGTCACCCTCGTGCGCATGATCCCCTCCTTTCGCTCGCCTAAGCAGGTGTGCGGTTGATCGCGAGCCAGTAGTAACCCGCGTGCCGAGCGACCTCGGCGAGCGACTCGAAGTCGAGCGGCTTCACGATGTAGCTGTTGGCGCCGAGGTTGTAGCTGTCGGCGACGTCGCTCTCTTCCTTCGACGACGTCATGATCACGATCGGAATGCGCCGCGTGCGCTCGTCGCCTTTGATTGCGCGCGTGACCTCGATGCCGCCGACGCGCGGCATTTTGAGGTCGAGCAGGATCAGGCGCGGATCGGCGCTCTCCCGGCCCGCGTACGCGTTGCGCCTGAAAACGTAGTCGAGCGCTTCCTCGCCGTCCTTGACCCACGTGATGCTGGTTTGCGAGCCCCTGGTCCTTGAGGCCGCGCATCGTGAGCTCCGCGTCGAGCGGATTGTCCTCGACGAGGAGGATCTCGACTTGCTCAAACTCTTCCATCGCCAGGCTCCTTCGGCAACGTGAAATGAAACGTGGCGCCTTCGCCCAGGCGCCCGTCGGCCCAGACGCGGCCGCCGTGGCGCGTGACGATGCGCTGCACGAGCGCGAGGCCGACGCCGGTGCCCGGGTACTCGTCGCTGCGATGCAGCCGCTGGAACACGCCGAACAGCTTCTCTTGGTAGCGAGGATCGAAGCCCGCGCCGTTGTCGCGGACGAAGTAGACGTACTCGCGCTCTTCGCTGATCGCGCCGACCTCGACGACCGGCGCGTCCTTCTTGCTGGAAAACTTGATCGCGTTCGAGAGCAGGTTCACCCAGACTTGCTCGAGCAGGCTGCGGTCGGCGCTCGCGCGCGGCAGCGCGCCGAGCCGGAAATCGATCGAGCCCACGGTGTCCGCGTCAGCAAGCGCTTGTAGGCGGTCGACGCCAGCTCGCCCATGTCGAGCTCGGCCGGCTGCAGGGCCTTGCGGCCGAGCCGCGAGAACGCGAGCAAGTCATCGATCAGCGCGCCCATGCGCTCGGCCTCGCTCTTGATCACGCCGAGCTTGCGCTGCGCTTCGGTCGTCGAGCTGCGCCTGATGGTCTTTCGTGAGCAGCGTGCAGAAGCCGCCGATCGCGCGGATCGGCGCGCGCAGATCGTGCGAGACCGAGTAGCTGAAGCCTTCGAGGTCCTTGTTGGCCGCCTCGAGCTGCGCGGTGCGCAGCAGCGACGCGCTCTTCGAGCTCGGCGTTCAGCGTGCGCAGGTTCTGCTCGGCCGTCTGCATCCGCTGGTTCGATTCCTCGAGCACCTTGGTGCGGCTGTCGATCTCCGCGAGCATGCTGTTGAACGCGGTCGCGAGGACGCCGACCTCGTCCTCGCTCGTCGTGGAGGCTCGCGACGTGAAGTCGCGCTTTTCCATCACGTGGCGCGCGACGGCGGTGATGTCCGCGATCGGCCCCGTGACGGTCTTGTGCAGACGGCTCGACATCAGGAGCGCGGCGCCGAGGCTCGCGCCCAGCACGACGGCCAAGATGGCCGCGTAGTCGCCGAGCCGGCCGAGGAGGTCGTACTCGGCGCTCAGATAGACGGTGCCGACGATCTCGTTGTCCGCGACGATCCGTTTGAACAAGGTGAGGCGGTTGCCGTTCGCGACGTGGCCGTCGACTTCTGCGAGCTTCGGGAACTCGTCGTTCTCGTGGCCCTGCGCGGAATAGCCCGCGAACAGCCCGCCCTTCGGCGTGTAGACCGCGGCCTGCGTGACGTTCGGATGCATCTTCAGGAACGCGAGATAGCTCTGCGCGGACTGCGGGTCGTCGAATTGGAGCGCGGCTCCGGTTGCGAGCCCGAGAATGTCCGCTTGCGCCGTGAGCTCGGCGAGCTGGCGTTCGCGGAACGTGCGCACGTCGTAGAGCGTCATCGCGGCGCCGGTCAGCAAGAGCGCGACAGTCGTCGTCGTGATCACGACGAAGAGCAGCTTGCCGCGGACCGATTGGGCGACCCGCATGAGCTACTCCGGGCCCCGGTGCACCGAGTCGGCCACCGCGAGCAGGCGCGAGTTCAACTTGAGCTGGCTGTGCTCGGCCGCGTACAGAGAGATCTCGAAGCGGACACGGTCCTTGTCTTGCGTGAAGTTGATGATGCTGCCTTCGGCCAACGCGCCTGCCGTCTCGGTGACGGTCAAGATCGGACGGCTGCGCGCGTCCGCGAGCAGGCCGCGCTCGCCCGGGTGCGCCTGGCCGCCGACGAACAGGATTTGGAGATCGTCGAACGAGTCGCCGGCCATCATCCGGCGCACGTTGATCGGCCGGCCCGCGACCGTGCGACCGCGCGTCATCTCGGTGAGCTCCGCGGCGAACGGATCGGCGCCCGCGACACCGATCGTGATCGGTGAGTCGGCCGACTTCGGTGGATCGGGCCATTCGACGTAGCCCGCGAACTTGTAGAGGAACGCGGCCTTGAGCGTGCTCGGCGCGACCGCCGCGTCGCTGACCTGGGCCGTCGACGACGTGGCGGCGACCATTGCCGCCAGGCAGATCATGGCTCGGCGCCAACGACGCAAGCCGCGGCGCAGCGCCGGCCCGTCGTGCGCGTTCGCCATGACGTCTCAACGCCTCCGCGGCTTCACGTCGGAGCGAAATTCGCTCGGCGCGGCGGAGTGGAAGACGGCGCCGGCCTGATGCGTCGCGAGCCATTGCGCCGTGGCCGCGGCGGGGGCAGGGCGGCCGATCAGGTAGCCCTGCACGGTGTCGCAGCCAAGCTCGTGCAGCAAGTGGACTTGCTCCGCGAGCTCGACGCCTTCGGCGACGGTGCGCATGCCGAGAGACTTCGCGAGGCCGATCGTCGTCTGCACGATCAGCCTGTGGCTGCGGTTCGTCGCGAGATCGCAGACGAAGCTGCGGTCGATCTTGAGCACGTCGGCGGGCAAGCCCGCGAGCACGCGCAGCGAGGAGTGGCCGGTGCCGAAGTCGTCGATCGCGACGGACACGCCGGCTTCGCGCAGGCGCGCGAGGCTCGAGCTCGCCTTGCGCGGATCGCTCATCAGCGTGCTCTCGGTGATCTCGAGCTCGAGGCGTTTCGGCGAGCCGCCGAGGCTGTCGACGAGATGGAGCACGCGATCAGCGAAGTCGTCGTGGTTCAACTGTTGCTGGGAGACGTTGACCGCGACTCGAACGTCGCCGTTCCCGACCGCCCATGCGGCGGTCTCGCGCAGAGCTTGCATGATGACCCAGCTGCCTACATCGTCGATGAGCCCGAGCGACTCGAGCATCGGCACGAATACGGCCGGCGACACGGGGTCTTGGTTCTCGCGCGGCCAGCGCAGCAGGGCCTCGACGCCGTCGAGCTGCCCGGACGCGAGCGCGACCTTCGGCTGATAATGGATCGAGAACTTCCGGTCGGCGACGGCGCGGCGCAAGTCGTTGGTGAGGTTCAGCCGTTCCGAGGCGCGCGCGCTCATGTTCGGCCGATGGCGCATGCAACGCTCGCCGGCGTCCTTCGCGTGCTGCCATGCGCTGTGCGCGGCTTGCAGCAGGCTGTCGGCGTCCATCCCGTCGTCGGGATACTCGGCGATACCGGCCGTGCCCGAGACGTGCAGATCCTGACCTTCGACGTCGAACGTTGCGTCGAAGAGCTGCGCAAGATGGTGCGCCGCGAGCCGGCCGGCTTCGGCGGCCGAGTCGACGCTCATGAGCGCCGCGAAGCGGTCGCCGTCGAGGCGGCAAAGCGCGTTCGTGTCGCGGAACACGTTTTTCGCACGATCGGCGACGAGCTGCAGCAGCAGGTCGCCGGCGTGATGGCCGATGCCGTCGTTCACGACGCCGAGGTCGTTGATGTCGAAGATCATGAGCCCGACTCGCCCGTTCGCCTGCTGCGCGGCCTCGATCGCGGCGCCGAGCCGGCGCACGTAGAGCGTGCGATTGGCGAGCGCCGTCAGCGGATCGAAATACTCGAAGCGCTCGGCGCTCTCCTTGCTGTGCAGGTAGCGCAGCGCGAACGTGATGTTCGCCCCGACCTGCGTGAGCAGCGCGAGCTCGGCCTCGCCGAACACGTCGGGCTCCTCGGAGTGCAGCTCCACCGCGCCGATCGAGGTTCCTTCGACGCTCAGCGGCAGCGCGATGCACGCGCGCACGCCGCGCGCGAGCAGCGTGTCGCGGTCGGGCATCCGGATGCCGGGGCCGTCGGCCGCGGCGAGGTCGCTCACGATCACGGCTTGACCGGTCGCGAAGACCTGGGTCACCGGCGACGCTCCGCCGGGCAAGGTTGCGCCGACCGACCATTTCGTCCCGCCGTCGCGCTGCGAGCCGTACGAATGGACGAGCGGCTTGGAGTCCTGCGCCCCGCCCGGTAGCAAGTAGATCGTGGCCCTCGAATAGCCGCCGACGTTCACGGCGAGGCGGCAAGCCTCCTTCAGCAGCTGCTGGCGATCGCGAAGCCGGATCACGGCGGAGCTCGCGCCGCTCAAGAAGCGCAGCGCGCGGTTGAGACGGCGAATCCGGGCTTCCTGGGCCATGCGTACCGTGACGTCGCGGTCGCTGCCGCGCATGCCCCGCAGCGTGCCGTCGTCGTCGCGCAAGGCGACGAGCTTGCGCTCGAGCCAGCGCGCCTTGCCGGTCTTGTGCCGCCATCGCAGCGTCACGGTCTTGTCGGGCTGCGCATCGTTGCCGAGCTCCGCGAAGCTCGCCTGGAGACGGCTTTCGTCTACCGCGTCGATGTACTCGGCTGCGTGCCGGCCGAGGATCTCGTGATGACCATAGCCCAGCAGATCGCGAACGCTCGGGCTCGAGAACGTGAACCGGCCGTCGCGGTCGCACTCCCAGATCCAGTCGTCGGACGTGTCGATGATGCCTTGGAGGCGCGACTCGCTGCGGCGCAGCATCTGCTCGGCAAGATGGCGCGCGCGCGCGGCCTCGGCCTGGCGTACTGCGCCTCGAATGGCCGGCGCGAGCCGGCGCAGATTGTCCTTGAGCACGTAGTCGACGGCACCGCGCTTAAGCGCCTCGATTGCGCGCTCCTCGCCGATCGTGCCGGACACGAAGATGAAGGGCACATCCGGCGACTCCGCTCGCGCGATCACGAGCGCGGACAGCCCATCGAACCCCGGCAGGGAAAAGTCCGAGATGACGAGCTGAGGCGCGAAGTCGACGAGCGCGCGGCGAAAATCGAGCTCCGTGGCGACGGTCTGGAAGGCCGCGTCGACCCCGTCTTGCTCTAGCTGGCTACGGATGAGCTCCGCTTCGACGGCGTTGTCTTCCAGGTGCAGGACGCGCAGCGACTGCGAGCCGAGTGGATTTTGCGACTCCGGCGCCATGGGTCGAGCTGCTTAGCGGCAGCCACATCGAGGAGAGCGTGCAGGGGCGAAGCGCGGCCGGGTGGCCGCGGGTGCGAGAAGGGTCGATCGAGTCTGGCGGTCCATTGCCGCTTGCGGTTTACGCCACTCCCACGGGAATCGATTCGCATAAAGCTAGCGGCTCAATCATTGCCGGGCGTGGAAGTAGGTCACAGAAACCGGCGGCGAATGAGCATCGGTCGCCGATGAAGGAATCTTTGGACCCGCATTTGCCGTCGAACGGCGACGACGCGGCGTGATTTCATTCACAGGCTCGCACCTTCGCAGCCACTACTATGTTCGATTGTGACCAAAGGATCGTTGAAGGAAGGACTTTGACCGCGAAGCGCGCAAAGGTGCTTTTCGTGGACGACGAGGTGCACGTCTTGAGCACGATCCGCCGCGGGCTCGCGGAGGATTTCGAGGTGCACACGGCGGAGTCGGGACCGCGCGCGCTCGAGATCCTCGAGAGCGAACCCTTCAGCGTGATCGTCGCGGATTGTCGAATGCCGAAAATGGACGGCATCGAGCTCTTGAGCCGAGTGAGCCGCGATCGCCCGGACGTCGTGCGCGTGATGTTGACGGGCAACACCGATCAGCAGACCGCGGTTCAGGCCCTGAACAAGGGCGAGATCTTCAAGTTCCTCAGTAAGCCGTGCGATACCGAGCACCTCCGGCTGTCCGTAAGGCAGGCGGTGCGTCAGCACGAGCTCATCACGGCGGAGAAGGAGCTGCTCGAGCAGACTTTGCACGGCAGCATCAAGGCGCTCGGCGAGCTGCTCAGCATCGCGAAGCCCGAAGCTTTTGGTCGCACCGACCGCATCCGCCGCAAAGCACGCGAGCTCGCGAGTCTGATTCCCGACGTCAAGGTCTGGGAGCTCGAAACGGCCGCGTTGCTTTCGCAGCTCGGCTGCATTCGCCTGTCGCCGCAACTGCTCGAAAAGGTCGCTCACGGCAAGAAGCTGAGCGCCGAGGAGCGCGCCGAGTTCGCGGCGCACGCCACGATCGGAGCCGACGTGATCGCGCGGATCCCGCGGCTCGAGTACGTCGCGCAGATCATCCTGTATCAGAACAAGAACTACGACGGGACCGGTTGGCCCCACGACGACGTGAAGGGAAACCGCCTGCCGCTCGAGGCCCGAATACTCCGCGCCGTAATGGTTCACGACGAGCTCGCGTCGCAGGGCTTGTCGGAGGCGAAGATCATCGCGGATCTCACGCAGAGCACGGGCCGTGTCGACCCGAATCTGCTCGCGGCTCTCCAGCAGTCGGCCCGCGGCAGTGCGAGCTCGACGGAACGGCGCGTGCTGCCGAACGAGCTCGAGAGCGGAATGATCCTCAAAGAGGACGTGAAGACCGACAACGGCACGATGTTGCTTTGCCGCGGCGCCGAGGTGACGCAGGGCTTCTGCGAGCATCTGAAGACGCTCCAGGAACGCGGATTGCTCACGAAGCGCTTCTTGGTCGCAGTGCCCGGCTAGCGGGGGCGGTGCGCGCCGTGGCTTCTCTGCCGAAGGTTCTGATGGTCGACGACAACGCGCTCGACCGCGAGCTCGTCGCAAGCCTGTTGCGCGAGAAATTCGAGTTCATCGCGGCGCCCGACGCCGAGCGCGGGTATGCGGTCTACTGCGCGGAGCGGCCCGAGTGCGTTCTGCTCGACAACGACCTGCCGGGAGAGTCCGGCGTCGACGCGCTGGCGAGCTTCGTGCGCGAGGGCGCCGTCGTCGTGATCCTAACGGGTGGCGGCACCGACGCGCTCGCGGCCGAGGCGTTCAAACGCGGCGCGCGCGACTTCGTCAGCAAAAACCATCTGAACGCCGGCATGCTCGAGCGGATCATCTCGCGCGAGATCGAGCGGCGCCGCCTCGAGCTCGAGCTTCACGACGCCCAGGCCGGGCTCCGCGTCGCGCAGCGCCTCGAGGCGATTGGGCAGCTCTCCGCCGGGATCGCGCACGAGATCAACACGCCCGCGCAATACGTCGACGGCAACATCACGTTCCTGGCCGAGCGCTTCGGCCGGCTGGTGCCGCTGCTGCACGCGCTGAAGGAACGGATCGCCTCGTGTCCCGAGGACGCGGCTCGTCTTCGCGAGCTCGCCACGGTAGCCGACCTAGACTTCCTGCTCGAAGAGATACCCGCGGCCCTCAAGGAATCCTCCGTCGGCATGCATCGAATCAAGAAGATCGTGACGGCGATGAAGGACTTCTCTCATCCGAGCGACGACAAGCAGTGCGCGGACCTCAACCACGGTATCGCGAGCACCGTGACGGTAGCTCGCAACGAGTGGAAGTACGTCGCCGACGTCGCGCTCGACCTCGCGGCCGATCTACCGCCCGTGAGCTGCTTTCCGTCCGAGATCAATCAGGTCGTGTTGAACCTGCTGGTGAATGCCGCGCACGCGGTCGAGGACGCGTTCGACGGCGAGCACAAGGGCAAGATCCGGGTCTCGACGCGGCGCGAAGAAGGCGACGCGGTCATCGAGGTCGAGGACAACGGCTGCGGTATTCCCGCGGCCAACCTGCACAAGATCTACGATCCGTTCTTCACGACGAAGGAAGTCGGCAAGGGCACGGGGCAGGGCCTCGCGATCGCGCACCGCATCGTCGTCGATCATCATGGCGGCACGATTCGCGCCGTCTCGACGGTGGGCAAGGGCACGCGCTTCACGATCCGACTGCCGATCGAGGCAACGCCCGAAGCGTCGAACGAGAGCACCGAAGCCGTCGCTTGAGGCCCCTCGACCGGCGCCGCGCTTGGAGGCGCAACGGGTCCTGTCACCGGGTCGGCGGCGGGTCGCGTGTATAGTGCGCGGACGATAGATCGAGCCGATTCGTATGACACAGGCGCGCATCCCGACCGACTGGAACCCCGCGAGCTGGCAGACGCGGCTCGCCGCGCAGCAGCCAACCTACAAGGACCGGGCTGCGCTCGACTCGGCGTTGAGCCGCCTGAGCGCGCTGCCGCCGATCGTGACGAGCTGGGAAATCGAGCGGCTCAAAGAGGAGCTCGCGAGCGGCGCAGCGCGGCGAGGCGTTCCTGCTCCAGGGCGGCGACTGCGCCGAGACGTTCGACGAGTGCACGTCGGACAACATCGTGCAGAAGCTCAAGATCCTGCTGCAGATGTCGCTCGTGATGCTCGTGGGCCTCAAGAAGCCGATCATCCGCGTCGGCCGCATGGCCGGCCAGTATGCGAAGCCGCGCAGCGCCGATTTCGAGACCAAGGACGGCGTCTCGCTGCCGAGCTACCGCGGCGACATCGTCAACCGCCCGGGCTTCACGGCCGCGGACCGCGAGCCCGATCCCGAGCTGATGCTGCGCGGTTACGAGCGCGCCGCGCTGACGCTCAACTTCGTGCGCTCGCTGATCGACGGCGGGTTCGCCGACCTGCATCACCCCGAGAACTGGGACCTCGCGTTCGTCGGCGAGTCGGCGCTCGCGGAGGAGTATCACAAGCTCGTGCAGTCGGTGGAGGACTCGTTGAAGTTCTTCGAGTCGATCACCGGCGAGCCGATGCACGCGACGCACCGTGTCGAGTTCTATGCGTCGCACGAGGCGCTGCATCTGCCGTACGAGCAGGCGCAGACGCGCTTCCGGCCGCCCCGACAGCGCTGGTACAACCTCGCGACGCATTTCCCGTGGATCGGGATGCGCACGGCCGACCTCAATGGCGCGCACGTCGAGTATTTCCGCGGAATCGCGAATCCGATGGCGGTTAAGATCGGCACGAGCGCGAGCGACGAGCAGCTCCAGCAGCTGATTCATGTCTTGAATCCGCAGAACGAGCCGGGGCGGCTCACGTTCATCACGCGTTTCGGCGCGAAGAACGTCGACGCGCACCTGCCACGCGTGATTCGCGCCGTGCGCGCGACGGGCTCGCGCGTGCTCTGGGTCTGCGACCCGATGCACGGCAACACCGAGACCACGGCAGAGGGCTACAAGACCCGGCGCTTCGACAACATCCGCGCGGAGCTGCGCGCCGCGTTCAGGATCCACCAAGAGCAGGGCAGCGTGCTCGGCGGCGTGCACCTCGAGCTTACGGGCGACAACGTCACCGAGTGCATCGGCGGCGCGCGCGGGCTCAAGGAATCGGACCTCGCGCGCGCGTACAAGTCGCAGGTCGATCCGCGCTTGAACTACGAGCAGGCGATGGAGATCGCGATGCTGATCGGCGGGCGCTTGCGCACGCACGACTGAGGGGATGCGAAAGGATTGTCACCTGCAGTGACACGCTCCGCTTAGATCGTCCAGGAATGTGACAATCCCACGGGACACCCCGAGCCCGCCGCGGCCGACCGATCAGCTCCGCCCGCGTCGCGAAGAGCGATGGCCGGCGACCGTGTTCGATGCCGGTTGCACGCTGTGCCCGCGGCTTGCCGCCCATCTCGCCGCGATGCGCATGGCGCACCCCGACTACTACAACTTGCCGGTGCCGCCGTTCGGCGACCCTGACGCGAAGCTCGTGATCGTCGGGCTCGCGCCCGGCGCGCACGGCGCGAACCGCACGGGCCGCCCGTTCACCGGCGACTTCGCGGGGGTCCTGTTGTACGAGACGCTATTCGCGGCGGGGTTGTCAACGCGGCCCGTGTCCGTCGCGGCCGACGACGGCCTCGAGTTGCGGAACTGCCGGATCACCAACGCCGTCAAATGCTTGCCGCCCGCGAACAAGCCCGAGACCGCGGAAGCCGATACTTGTAACCGCTACCTCGCGACGGAATTCACGCTGTTGCGGCGGCCGCGCGTGATCCTCGCGCTCGGCGGGATCGCGCACCGCGCGGCGCTGCGCGCGCTCGGCCTGAGGCCCGGCGGCTACCCGTTCGCGCACGGTGCCGTGCATCGCGCGCCCGGCGCGCCGATCGTGGTCGACTCTTATCATTGCAGCCGCTACAACACGCAGACGCGGCGCTTGACGGCTGAGATGTTCGCGGACGTGCTCGCGACGGCGCGCTCGCTCGCAACCGAACAGATATGACGACCGAGAACCGACAACCCGACCCGACGATCGCACCCGGCGAGCCGCGCGGCACGCGGACGGACGAGCGCGCGCAAGGCGACACGGAGCGCGCGGCGCCCGCCGCGCCGTTCGATCCGAACGCGACGATCAAGCACCTCACGCACAAGCCCGGCGTCTACCGGATGCTCGACGCGGCCGGCGAGGTGATCTACGTCGGCAAGGCGCGCGACTTGCGCAAGCGCGTCGACGAGCTATTTCCAGGGCGGGCGCGCGCAGGACGCGAAGACCATCGCGATGGTGCGCACGATCGCGGGCATCGAGGTCACGGTCACGCGTACCGAGACCGAAGCGCTGATGCTCGAGTACAACCTGATCAAGCAGCATCGGCCGCGCTTCAACGTCGTGCTGCGCGACGACAAGAGCTATCCGTACATTCAGCTGACCGCGAATCATGCGTTCCCGCGGCTCACGTTCTACCGCGGCCCACGCACGAGCAAGGCCCAGCTGTTCGGCCCGTATCCGAACGCGGGCGCGGTCCGCGAGACGCTGAATCAGCTACAGAAGCTGTTCCAGCTCCGGAGCTGCGAGGACAGCTACTTCGAGAACCGAAGCCGGCCGTGCCTCCAGTACCAGATCCAGCGCTGCACCGCGCCGTGCGTCGGGCTGATCTCGCAGGAGGACTACGCGCGCGACCTCGAGCACGCGGTGCTGTTCCTGCAAGGCCGCAGCGACGTCGTGACCGAGCGGCTCGGCGAGCGAATGGAGCAGGCGGCGGCGAAGCTCGAGTTCGAGCGCGCGGCGCAGTACCGCGATCAGCTCGCGAAGCTCAAGAACGTGCAGTCGCAGCAGCTCATGGCGAGCACGCGCGGCGACTTCGACGCGGTCGGCCTCGCCGAGGACCACGGCATACCGTGCGTCGCGATCATGTTCTTCCGCGGCGGGCGCTCGCTCGGCAGCCGCAACTACTTCCCGAAGGTCGCGAAGGGCGGGTCGGACGAGGACGAGATCATCCGCGCGTTCCTGCTCCAGTACTACGGCGGCCGCGAGGCGCCGAAGGAAATTCTCGTGAGCCGCGCCGTGCCCGAGGCGGCGGCGCTCGCCGAGCTCCTGACCGCGCAGTCGGGTCACAAGGTCGCAGATCAAGTCGCGCGTGCGCGGCGACCGCGCGCGGTTCGTCGAGATGGCGGTGACGAACGCGCGCCACGGCGCCGAGCTCCGCTATCAGGCGAGCGCGTCGTACGAGGGCCAGCTCGAGGCGCTCGCGGAAGCGCTCGATCTGCCCGAGACGCCGAGCCGGCTCGAGTGCTTCGACATCAGCCACACGGGCGGCGAGGCGACGGTCGCGTCGTGCGTGGTGTTCGGCGCGGAAGGGCCGCTGAAGTCCGACTACCGGCGCTTCAACATCGAGGGCGTCGCGCCCGGCGACGACTATGGCGCGATGGCGCAAGTGCTCACGCGCCGCTACGCGCGCGTGAAGCAGGGCGAGGTGCCGATGCCCGACGTGCTGTTCATCGACGGCGGTCCGGGGCAGCTCGCGCAGGCGCTACGCGTGCTCGAGGAGCTCGCGATCGCGGATCTGCGCGTGGTCGGCGTCGCGAAGGGCCTCGATCGCAAGCCGGGTCGCGAGAGCCTGTACCTGCCCGAGCGCGAGGCGCCGTTGCATTTGCCGCCCAGCTCGCCTGCACTACACTTGATCCAGCAGTTGCGCGACGAGGCGCACCGCTTCGCGATCACGGGGCATCGCGCGCGGCGTCAGAAGGCGCGCACGCGCTCGCCGCTCGAGGAAATTCGCGGGCTCGGTCCGAAGAAGAGGCGCGATTTGTTGCGCCAGTTCGGCGGGTTGCAGGCGCTGACGCGGGCGGGGGTCGACGATCTCATGCGCGTGAAGGGCATCTCGCGGCAGCTCGCCGAGTCGATCTACGAACGTTTCCATGCCGATTGAGACCGGCTGAAAGGACGCATGGACTTCAATCTGCCGAACGCGCTCACGTGGTTTCGGATCATCGCGATACCGCTCGTCGTGATCGTGTTCTACCTGCCCGTCACGTGGGCGCGGCCGGCCGCGGGCCTGCTGTTCGGGCTCGCGGGCATCACCGACTGGCTCGACGGTTATCTCGCGCGGCGTCTCGGCCAGACGTCGAGCTTCGGCGCGTTCCTCGATCCCGTCGCCGACAAGCTGATCGTCGCGACCGCGCTGGTGCTGCTCGTGCAGGCGCGCGCGGCCGACGTCGCGGATTACAAGCACTTCGACTTAGGGTTAGGGCGCGACCCGACGGTCGTGCTCGCGCTCGTCGCGGCCGTGATCATCGGCCGCGAGATCACGGTGTCCGCGCTCCGCGAGTGGATGTCGCAGATCGGCGCGCGCGCGCACGTCGCCGTCAACTTCTTCGGCAAATGGAAGACTGACGTTCCAGATCATCGGGATCACGCTGATGCTCTACCGGGAGCCGTTCTTGGGCGGCAGCATCTATCTCCTCGGCGAGGTGATGCTCTACATCGCCGCCGGGCTCACGCTCTGGTCGATGATCGAATACCTGCGCGCGGCGTTGCCTGCGATGCGTGGTGCGGCGGACCCCGGCTCGCGGCGCTGACGCGCGCGTGACAGGCGTCGCCGACGCGGGCTAATCTGCACGCTTCGAACAACAGGTCTCGGGGGACGCAATCATGAAAACTTCTGTTGCCATGTTCGCTGGCGCGCTCGCGGTCGGTGTGATGCAAGTGGCGCTCGCGGCCGATACCCGGTCGCCAGCGGAAGAGGCGGCCGATCGCGCCGCGATCGAAGCGCTGATGTGGCGCTACGTCCGCGCGCTCGACTCGCTCGACGCGGACGCTTACGCGTCGGCATTCACGGCAGACGGATCGTTCGGGAGCGGCCGGAATTCCGAGCACGGCACGCGCCGAGCTCAAGAAGATGATCAACGACTTGAAGCAGAACCGCACCGACCGCGAGGCGAAGGGCGAGGCGGCGACGCCCGCGATGTATCACGTGATCTACAACCACACGATCACGTTCACCGATCGCGATCACGCTCGCTACGACGCGTACTGGTCGACGATGTTCGCGGGCACGGGGACCGGTGCGTCCGCGACGCCGCCGCGCGTGGCCGCCGTCGGCCGCAGCGTCGACATGCTCGTGAAGCAGAACGGGCAGTGGCTCATTCAGATGCGAGACGTCGCGCCGAAGTGAGACTCGGTCATTTGCGGAGGCCGGCGGCTACGGTAGAATGCCGCCCTCTCCGAGCGGGAATAGCTCAGTTGGTAGAGCACGACCTTGCCAAGGTCGGGGTCGCGAGTTCGAGTCTCGTTTCCCGCTCCAATTAGCTTTAGGTAGTTAGCATAATAGGCTGAAAATATTAGGCTTCTGCACCTCGAAAATCGGCTGAATTCGAGGCTGAATTTGCCCGCCATACTGACTGGGAGAATTCTCGCCCGCTTCCGAAGTCGTTGAGTCAGTTACTCCTGCCCGGCCCCTTACGCCATTGTCACGGCTTCGCGTGATCGCGAGCATCAAGGATCCGACGGTGATCAACCGGATTCTCGGGCACCTTGGTCGCGCTGGCGAGGCGGCCGATCCGGCGCATCCGAGCTGGGCGCCACCCCAGGGCGAGCTGTCGCTCTGACCACGTCGCCATCCTCTCGACCGCCCGTGCCGCCGGGACGGGCGGGTCTGGGTCTGCGGCCGTTGCCCCAGGCTGCCCCAATCGAGCCACTCAACGCTCCACGCAGCGCCGATGCGCTGAAAGATGGCTGCGAAGCGACTCGCGAGTCGACAGCGTGAAGGGCGATCGGTCGGATCGATGCCCGTGAGCGGGGCTGTCCCATGGACCCAAACGAGACTAGATCAGACAATCCGAAGCTTGTTCGTGGTGACACGGATATTCGCTCAGCTCAGCGGCGCCGCAGTTTGCAGAAGCAAGGGGAGTCGTTCATGCGCAAGGCATGTGTCGTTTGCACCCTGGTCTCGATCGGATGGTTCGCCCAGCGCCCGAGCGCAGGATCCTTGCGCGAGGCTCGCTTCAATGGAGCTGCCCGACATCACCATTACCGCCGCGCAGACCATTGCGGCAGGCGCGTTCGATGAACCCGGGCCGATACCCCCGACCGCGTTGCCAGCCCATTGCCGCATCACGGGATCGATTCGGCCCACGTCGGACTCGGATATCCGTTTCGAAGTCTGGTTGCCCGTGTCGGGCTGGAATCATCGCTACCAGCAGTTGGGCAGCGGCGGTCTCGCCGGAACGTTGAATTCTTTCCATCTGGTCGCCTCGCTGCTCAGAGGTTCGGCCGCGGCGATTACAGACGGGGGCCACGTCAGTTCCTCGGATGCCGACGGGCAGTGGGCGCAGGGACATCCGGAAAAGCTCATAGACTACGGATATCGCGCCGTGCACCTGACCGCTCTGACGGCGCAGGCGATCACCGCGGCCTACTATGGGGAACGCGCCCGGCATACCTATTTTCTTGGCTGCTCCGATGGCGGCCGCGAGAGTCTGATGGAGGCGCAGCGCTATCCGCGGGATTTCGACGGTTATCTGGTCGGCGCACCGGCAATCGACATTCCGCGAGCCTCGCTGACGAATCTGCGGGTGTCGCAGGCGCTGCACGCCTTGCCCCGAGAGCAGGGCCTTACGCCCGCGGTGCTGAAGACGCTATCGGCCGGCGCGCCGGAGCGTTGCGATGCGCTCTACGGCGTGAAGGACGGCGTGTTGCGCGATCCGCGCCAATGTCGTCTCGATCCACACGAACTGGTGTGTCACTCGGCGTCTGGCTCCGCCTGTCTTTCCCCCGCCCAAGCCGACGCAATGCAGACGATATATGAAGGCCCTCGCGATCCGGGCGGCAGGCAGATCGCCCCCGGGGCTTGGGCAACACAGGGAGCCGAGAACCGCGTATGGCCGGGTATTCTCATCGGCGATCCTGCAGCGCCCGCCGTCGCCGACTTCAAACGGCCTTTCCGGTATCCCGCTTCGGGCTTTGTGCCGGGCCAGCCGGCGGCGATCGACTTCTATATTCAGGGCGTCATCGGCGCGCTGCTTTACGGCGATCCGCGGCTCGACATGAACGCGATAGATTTCGTGCGCGCGGATCTAGACCTCCGGGCAAAGCTCGCTCCTATCATCAACGCCGACAACCCGGACCTGCGCCCCGCGAGACAGAGCGCCCGTAAAATCCTGCAGTTTCACGGCTGGGCCGATCCGAACATCGCGCCGCAATTCTCCATCGACTACTTCGAGGCAGTACGGAAGTTGCTGGGCGGCGACACCGGCGACTTCTACCGCCTGTTTATGGTGCCCGGCATGGCTCATTGCAGCGGCGGCATCGGCCCTGTCAACGTCGGCGGCGTGGACCCTACGGAAGCCGGAGTCCCCATCCCGTCCCTGATCGGTAACCCCGAAAGCGATTGGACGAGCGCGCTGCAGAGGTGGGTCGAGCAGGGCGTCGCGCCCGAACGCATCCTTGCGACGGAGTTCGACTTGACCTCCGGGGCGCCGCCACGGGCGCGGGCCACGCGGCCACTGTGTCCGTATCCGCGGGTAGCGGTCTACAGCGGCACGGGCAGTACGGACGATGCCGCCAACTTTCAGTGCGCGGAGCTGGCGCCGGTGTCGCGGACGGGCGGCCCGCGATGAGCGCGTGTCGACGAGGTTGATCGACTGCGCCGACGCCCTCAGGCGTCGGTCGGGCAGCCCCGCATGCATGACCACCCCGAACCAGTCTCTGAGACGTGCAGCTAACGTATGCGCGAGAGCGACGCTCGTGGCCGTCAACGGGCGTGGGGACGTTGGACTAAGGTGGCGGTTTGACATGAAATCTGCATGAAAGTACGCTGATTTCATGTCGCAGACCGTCCAAATTCGCAAGGTTCCTCAGGAATTCCACCGGCGGTTGAAAGCGCGCGCCGCCACAGAGGGCATGTCGATGTCCGACTACATTCTCCGGGAAGTCGGTAAGGCACTGGAGCGGCCAACGCGCCAGGAAATCCTGGAAAGGTTGCGGAAACAGCCCACGCGGTCGCTATCACGCAGTGCGAGCGGCGTGGTCCGCGCCGAACGCGACGCGCGGTGATTGTCCTTGATGCTTCGGCGCTCATAGAGTTAATCCTTGCGACGCAAACAGGAAGGCTAGTCGCCGAGCGGATCGCCGATCCAGCTGAAGGCCTGCACGCACCCCACCTTGTCGATATCGAAGTCGTGCAAGCGTTGCGGCGCTACGCCAGAGAAGGCGAGATCGACCCAGAAACGGCCGCCGTCGCCCTGGATGATTTCCGCGCTTTGGATCTCCAGAGATACGCGCACGAGCCGATTCTCGGACGTGTTTGGGAACTGCGCCAGAATCTCACTGCGTATGATGCCGTCTATGTAGCGTTGGCCGAGGTTCTGGGCGCTGTTCTACTCACGGCCGATGGGGGAATTTCCAGAGCACCCGGCGTGGCCTGCAAGGTTGAACTCATTGGGGCGGAAGGAGAGGGCATGTAACGACCAGACGCTCTCCGGGCGGGCGCTCGTCACAATCGTGTGTCGGGGGTTTGCGAACGCGTGGGGCGATCGGTGTTTCGAGGACGATCACGGAGCGCGGCTCGGTGTCGGCTCGTCGCGTCGGAACCCCGATCTATCCGGGTAACAACGGGGGTAATAATAGAGACCGAATTGACGCCGGCCTTGGTCGGAGCGGGCCGCAGGGCGTTCTTCTAGTCTCGTTTCCCGCTCCATCTACTTCCAGTGACGTCCGGGAACATCGCATAACCGCCTAATCTGCAAAGGATTGGGCGGTTTCTGTTTCCACGCACCCTCCGCTGAAATCCGGCTTCTGGACTGGGTAACTTTCTGGGTTACTCAGTTTTGGACGTGGGTAACGCCAAACGAGATCTTCGTTGTCGTAGGCAGTGCATGGTTGTGCGGCGGTGTAACAAGCTGACAACAGTGCTGTGCGGCCCGACACGCAGAGGGCTGGAACCTTCGGCTTCCTTCATTCTTGCCGGGCATTGCCAAGAGATACTTCCTTGCCTTGCTCATCGCTCCATCCTCTCGAAGCCTGGGGCCTTCGCGGAAGCCGGCCGTTCACAACAAGCACGCGATACACGCCGGAGCTAAATCGAAAACGCCGAGGTGGATCGCAGCCCCGAACCCGTCAACAATCTATTCAGCGCTCAAGCGACCCGCCGTTGCACCTTCCTGTCCACATCGGGACCGACCAACCGTCGCGCAACGCGCAGATCATAGTCGGCCTGGAGCCCAACCCAGATTTCAGGCGAAACATCGAAATACTTGCCAAGCCGCAGCGCCGTATCGGCCGAGATAGCGCGTTGGCCGTTCACGATCGCGCTAATGCGGCCGGGCGGGACAACGATGTCGCGCGCGAGTTGGTTAATGCTGATCCCCATTGGCTTCATGAAGTCCTCCAGCAATATCTCGCCGGGATGGATCGGATCAAGCAACTTCTGTTTGGCGGCCATGATGTACCTCAGTGGTAGTCCACGATCTCGATGTCGAATGCTTCGCCATTCTTCCACACAAAACATATCCGCCATTGTTCATTGACGCGGATGCTGTGTTGTCCTTTGCGATCGCCTTTCAACGCCTCCAGCCGATTGCCCGGCGGGACTCTCAGCTCGTCGAGTCGTCGTGCCTGATTGAGATACGCCAGCTTTCGACGGGCAACCCGCTCGATTGCGCGAAATTGCGGAACGTCACCATCTTGAAAAAGCGTCTCGGTGCTGCGATCGCGGAAAGAACGGATCATCGGTTCCGACGGTATCACGCGACGCGTAATAGCGCAAACCAGCGCGATCCGCGCAAGAAGTGTCAGAAGACGGACAGGCTAGCGACAATCCTTAGGGGCAGTCCGAGCTCGCGGGTTGCATGTTCGACCGACGTCGTGTTTCCGCGGGACCGTCCGATACTCCAAAACAAGAAAGTTGAGCACCGGTACGGTACAAAGCTCTACGAAAGTAGTCTCAACCACGATTGGCGAGTGTCTCGGCTCTAGTCGACGTTCGCACGGTACAGCCGTTTCGCCGCTAAGTTGCGTGAACGTGTTCGGCGCAGCCCGGCCGTATGACGCGCATTTGTTCACGAACCGCCGAGCGAACCGGCTGAAGGTGCTGGTGCACGACGGGATCGGCGTGTGGCTTGCGGCGCGGCGGCTCAACGCGGGTCGCTTCGTGTGGGCACGCGCGGGTGTCGACACGCGCTCGATCACGCGCGCTCAGTTCGACGCGCTCGTGCTCGGGTTGCCATGGCAGCGCGTGGGTGAGGCCGGGATCATCACGGTGCTGTAAATCGACGCACGCAACGGATGCACAACGACGCGCGATGCGGCACCATCGCATGGCGTGATCAGCACCGAGTCTCTGAACACTTTCGACGTCAAGCAGCTGCGCCAAACGGTGCTTCAGCTGCAGACGCAGCTCCTTCATGCGACGGCGCTGCGGATTCCGAGGAAGCGGCCATTCACGCGTAGAACCGCGAAGGCGACCCAACGACCCGAAGCGGATATTCGTAGGCGGGCGGAAACACGCCATGGTTCTCCAAACGTGACCAGACAGGTCGGTGAGCGCGTTTCAGGTCAACGGTGGGCGGGTCATCAAACCGGATAAGGGCCTTCGTTAAATTCAGCGTCGTGGTAGCCTTTCACGCCCACGTCCAGCGCTAACTCGCTGCGAAAGTCTTTTCCCGCCGCAAGGCACGTCAGAACATGCTGAAAATTGTGGTGGGGCCTCCAACCTAACTCCTGGCGTGCACGAGCGTTGACGTACACGCGGTCGAGGGTGGGAAAGACGTTCCAGCCCAATTCTGTAAACAGCTCCCTGCTTTCTGGAAACTTGCGCCATATCACCGTTGCTGCGTTCCGCCCCAACGATTCGAGATCGTCGTATGTGAATGGCGTCGTCGCGGAGACGATGAACATTCCAAAGCGTATGGCACGTGCGCGCTCAATCGCGGCAAGATGAGCGCTGACGACGTCAACGATGTCGGCGCGTCGATAGAGAAGTTCGAGCGCCTGCACGTTCAGCAGGCTGTAATGGTTGCGAACCGCCGAATTGTCATCCTCTTCGGGAAAGAAACGGGCAGTTCTTAGAATCACGAGTGGGAGACCATCTTTTCGCGCGACCACCTGACACAAGTGCTCCGCTGAAAGTTTAGTGGCGCCGTAGATGTTCTTTGGAATTGGCGCGACTTGTTCCGTTATCCACGCCGCTGGCTGGTTTGGTACCGGCCTCAGCACGTCGCCGAAGGCGCTGGTCGTGCTTGTTTGAACGAATGCCTCCACTCCGGCGCGCATGGCTTCCTCCAATAAGTTCAGCGTGCCTGTGATATTGGTGTCTACGAACTGCTGGCGAGTGTGGGTGACGACATGAGGTTTGTGGAGCGTCGCGGTGTTAACTACAGCGGTTACACCGCTCATCGCCTCGCGAACAAAACCGCGGGCGCAGATCGTGCCGACGGCGTCAGTGGTTTCGGAGGCTTTGAGATCAAGCCCCCGTGCTGTCACACCTCGCGCGCGCAGTGTGCGCATCAACGCTTCGCCCAGGTGTCCCGCGCTACCTGTTACGAGCACTGTCACGTTCCGGCGTCCTCCGTTAGTTGAGCTCAGCGTCTGCTCTCGCGACTGCTCGGAGGAAGGCGATGAGCTTGGTTTCATCTAGCGCGCCTTCCGTTCGAACGCCATTGCAAGATCTACGGCACATGCGCGCACGCGTCGACGTGAGGAGCGTAAGGCTCTATGAGCTCAAGCGCATCGCGTCCCTCGACGTGCACGACCTGAACGCGTTTGACGCCACCCCTTGGTAGTTGAGCTTCCAGGCGAGAGTACTCGGACGGGTCGATGTGTTTGACGACTTGAACAACGGATGCGCCAATTCGGCGAACGTGTCCGGCGATCTCATCCGCACGAGTTTCAGAGGTTAGAAGAAACGTCGCCACTGGCGCCACCGTGGACCGGGGTTGGAGTGGGTCGACTGGTTCAATCATCGGCGTCTGCTCGAGCCGATCGGCCATGTGCCTCCGGCCGAGAAGGAAGACGCGTACTATCGAAATCGGGAGTCGGCCATGGTGGCCTGACTCACAACATGGAGTCTCCGGGATTTCCGGGGCGGTTCACTATTCGAATTCGTAGAGCGCGAACGTCGTGTCGGGCTTGGCACCGACGATCAATAGGCAATTCCCCCAGTCGGCCGGCACGGTCCAGTCGACGCCGTCTGCGTAGCTCAGTCGTTGGCCGCCGTGGTCGCACTCAAGCTGCATTTTTCGTATCTCGCCTACAACTTGCGACAACGTAAAGGTTCGCTGCGTCAGCGCGTGCTTCCAGTTATCGTGGCCGAATAGGACCTCGTCCATCCGCTTGGCGCCGAACGGTAGACCCTCTGAGCTGGGCGTCATTTGGAAAGACCGCGTTAAGCCTTTTTTGGGATCGTCGCCCACCGCTTCGGCATACTCCTCTTGCGCCTCGCCCAAGCGCTTCAAAGCCGCTCCGAAGTTTTCGTCCGTGGCCGCGAGCTGCTCGGCCTTCAGGGTTAGGCGATGTTGCATGTACAGCGCACGGAACAGGTAGTCGTTCGCGTCCACGGGGGCGCTATACGAACCATCACCCAATTGCATTGCGCGCGCTCTGGATTCCCCGTAACCCGCGTCTTCTTCACGCCAAGAATTGGAGTCGCACTCACGGTGGCGAATCCGAGTGCCAAGACTTGCAACGTCACGACAATGAATGTCGAATTTGTCGTTGCCGTTGATCTCGTTGAAGCGGTCTAGAACCACTTGTGCGGCGATCTCGATCTTCTGTCGTAGCTCGCCTAACCGCTCGCCTGTGACAACGATCGTGTCCACGTTAGATGCAGGCGGACTAGGCTTGGGGGCGTCGCCGACTCCTGCGTTACAGACACCCACGCCACCCGCCAATAGTGCACAGAAGGTAGTGGCCCAATGGGTCCGCTCACCGGGACGGCGTGCACCTTTAACCGCCCGTCGTTTCGTCTGCTTCGGCATGGTTGGCACCGTCAGCAACCGCGGCTATTCCGGGCTCCAAGCAAGTCTACCACCCGTCTATGGAGTTCCCCTGAACCGACCGGCCCTGCCCCGGGGCGGTCACCCGCGAGCCTCGAACGAGGTTCTCGAATCCCTCGTTCTGCTTGGAGCTTCTTACATCTATATAAGGTGCTTGCGTTTGTACCAGTTCAAGGTGTCCTTCGCGCCCGCGGCGAGGTCGTACTTCGGCCGAAAGCCGAGCTCGCGCTTGGCTTTCGAGTTGTCGAAGCCCCGCGTGATGCGAAAGAAGTTCACTCGGCGGCGGAACAAAGGCGGGCTGATGCCAAGCGGCTTCAGCCCCAGCTCCATGAGCCAGCCCACGAAGTACACTGGCATCACCGGCACGTGGAACCTCGGCGCAGGCACGCCGGCCGCTTCCGCGATGATGCGCGCCGTGTCGTTGAGCGAGATCGGATTGTTCCCCGTCAGCAGATAGTCGTTGTTGACCGCGACGGGTCGTGCCGCGCAACTCAGGATGCCGTCCAATAAATCGTTGATGTGAATCATCGAGAAGGGCACCGTGCCGGGGCCGATCATCGCGAAGCGCTGCCGCGCGATCGCCTTGAACAGCTTGAGGAAGCGCAGGTCGCCCGGGCCGTAAACGCCGGTCGTGCGAAAAATCGTGACGCCCAGGCTGCCTTCGGAGCCGCATGCGTTTACGCGTTGTTCGGCGGCGAGCTTCGACTCCTGATAGAGATCGCCGTGGATCGGTACGAACGGCGAGCACTCCGTGGTCGGGTTGCGCGGGAAGAGCCCATAGACGCTCGTGCTGCTGCAGTGGATGAATCGCTCGACACCGGAGAGCTTGGCGGCTTCGAGCAGATTCTCGATGCCGCCGACGTTGGTCGCCAGGATTTCCTGTCGCGGCACTTCCTTGCGAAATACGGCCGCGAAATGAAACACGGTATCGATTCCCTGCGTGGCAGCGTGCAGAGACTCCGCCGCCAGCAAATTGCCGATTGCAACGTCGACACCCTGCCGCCTGAGTCGATCTCCTTGCGATGGTTGGCGAACCAGGCCGCGGACGTAATGCCCGTCCCGGATCAGCCGTGCACACAATTTGTTGCCAATGAAACCACCGGCCCCTGTTACTAGTGCTCGCACGATTGCACCTCCTTGTGACTACACGCTGGACTAGAAGAAATGAACGAGGCCACGCGGATCGACCACCGCCGTGGCCAGTCGCCAAAGCTCGGCGCGCCCACTCCGCAGACGCGGGTCGGCGCTTACGCGCTCAGGATTTGGATTGCTTTTTTGGAACTTTGGCGCCCCGGCGCCGCGCCTCCGACAGGCCGATCGCGATCGCTTGCTTGCGGCTCGTGACCTTCTTGCCCGAGCGACCGCTGCGCAGCGTGCCGCGCTTGCGTTTGTGCATCGCCCGCTTCACCTTTTTCTGTGCCGTACGACCGTATCTTGGTGCCACGACTTGCATCTCCACTTGCCCGTCCGATGGGCTGGCGAGCAGCAGGATTCGTGCCACTGCCATATAGGGACGCGCGCGGCTCGAGTGCCGCGCCGCGAACGGGAAATGAGCGACACGAGCCGCCGCCGCTCGACGCGATCTATTTCTTCGCGGGGGCGGGCGGGGCGGCAGTCGCGGGCGTGGCTGCGGCCGCCGCGGCGCGCTCGTCCGCGCGCGCGCCGCTCAGGATGTTGTGGAGCGCGTAGTTGCCCTCGTGGCACGCGTACTCGTACATCCCGTAGTTGTCGTCGCGCGTGAGCGGCATCTCCATCGTCCACGGCGCGGTCCAGGTCTGCAAGTCGTCGATGGTGATCTTGTAGTCGATCGTGTCCGCAGCCGTGCGGGTGAAGCGCTCGGTGATCTTCGCCGCGGCGGTGTGCCGCGCGCCGCCGCCGTTCAGTCCGACGCCGGTGCGGTCGGTGAGGTTGGTCGTCTCGATCACGAGCGTGTCGCCCTCGAAGTGGCCCCGCGAGTCGCCGAGCAGCATCTGGATGTTGGAGCTCACGTGCGCGCGGCCGTCGAGCGGGACGACGCGCGTCTCGTGGATCATTTCGTTCACGATCGCGACATAGCCCGGCGCCTGCACGATCTGGTTGCCGTTGTTGTAGATCACCGGCAGCACCGAGCCTGCGACGCCGCGCGTGATGCAGCGATCGTAGAGACTGCGGTCGGTATAGGAGTCGGCCGGGCCGCGGCCCTCGCGCGCCTTGCGAAGCTCCGCTTGCCGCTGTTGCGCGGCCGCCGTGAACGGCGGCATTCGGCCGTCCGGCGGATCGACGATCAGCGATGCCTGGCGCTGCGGCGAGCCGCGCTCGAGCCAGTGCGGCGGCGGCGACACGGGACCGCCGACGCCGCCGCCGGGCGTCGACTTCGCGCTCTCGATGTCGAAGTCGGCGTTGTCTTGCTCGGTTTGTCGCGCGGCGCCCGCCTCGCGATCGGCGAACTCCTCGTCGTTGAGCACGTTGCGTGTCCCAAGCTTCTCGTCGCGCTGAACCGGCACGCCGACCATGTGGGTGCTCGGCCACTTGCCCTGCAGGTCGGGATCGCCCCACGGCGTGCGCGGGACCGTGTACGCGCCGCCTGCCGCCGCCGAGGCCGCACTCGGCGAATCCGCGCGGTCGCAGCCGGCGCTGGCGAGCGCCACTACACCTAAGAGCGCCGACGCGCGCAGCGCGCTGATCGACACCTTCATTCCGCCGTCTCCTTCGCGTCTCGTGAAGCGGCGGCCTGCGTCCGAGCGCGCGCTATTTCGGCTCGATACGCAGCACCGCGCCCGCGGCCTCGTCGGTGATGACGTAGAGCAGGCCGTCGGGACCCTGCTTCACGTCGCGAATCCGCTGGCGCAGATCGACGAGCAGCGACTCGCGCCGCAGCTCTTCCATCTTCTCGTTGAACAGGATGCGGTCGAGGTGGCCCGTGCCCGGGATCTCGCCATGACGCAGGCCGCCGACGAACACGTCGCCCTTCCACTTCGGCGAGCTTGTCGCCCGTGTAGAACGTGAAGCCCGAGACCGCGATCGCGGGCGTCCAGTAGACGACCGGCGCCTCGAAGCCCTCGTGCGTCGGCATCTTGTTGTGCCAGGGGCCCGGGTAGTCGCGGCCGTAGCTCACGATCGGCCAGCCGTAGTTCTTGCCGGCCTTGATGATGTTGAGCTCGTCGCCGCCGTTCGGGCCGTTCTCGCTCTGCCAGATCTCGCCCGTGACCGGATGCACGGCGAGGCCGAGCGAGCTGCGGTGGCCGAGCGAGTAGATCGCGGGGTTGAACTCACGGCCGTCGCACCGGGCTTCGCGCCGAGCGGCACGGCCTTCTGGCCGACGAACGGGTTGTCCTTCGGCACGCTGCCGTCGTCGTTGACGCGCAGCACCTTGCCCGCCGTCGAGCTCGGATCCTGCGCGTCGCCGCCGCTCGTCGCGATGTAGAGCTTGCCGTCGCGGCCGAACACGATCGGCGTCGCGCCGCTGCGTCGTGTTCGTCGGACACCCAGATGTCTTTCACTTGGTCGACGCCCGAGCCGGTCCAGTGCATGCGCGCGACCGCGCCGTAATGTTCTTGTCGTTCTGCGCGTTTCGTGTAGCTCAGGTAGAGCAACTGGTTCTGCGCGAACTGCGGATGCAGCACGAGATCCATGTAGCCGTGCACCGCGCCCGGCAGACCCGACGTGCCCGTGAAGTAGCCGGTGGGCCGCCCGTGACCGGCTTCGGATCGAGCTTGCCGTTACGGATCACGCGGATGTCGGCTTTGCGCTCCGTCACGAGCATCGTGCCGTCGGGCAGGAACGCGATCGCGAACGGAAACGACAATTCTTTAGTTACGACGACGACGCGGATGTCTTGGCCTTCGCCGGTCGCGTATTCGAACGGGCCATTGCCCAGCGGCTTGTTCGCGAGACCGGTCGGCGCGACCGGGATGCCGCCCTGGAACGGAACGTCCTTGTGCTGTGCGAGCGCCGCGCCCGCGAGCAGCGACGCGGAGAGGAACGCGACGAATGAAGCGCCGCGGACGATGCGTCCTCGGCAACGAACGCGAAGTCGACATAAGAATGAGCCCCCAATGTGAACCGCCGAAGTATAGGGCGAGTCCGCGGAGCGCCCAAGAAGCCGCGCGCGTTTCGTCCGCGAGCGGGGCTCGGAGGGCCGCTCACGTCGCGCCGACTTTCCGCTATGATCCGCCCGTCCAAGCGGGTACCCGCCCGCGTTTTTGAGAAGGGGAGAATCGAATGCGACAGCGATGGCTCGCCGTCCTGGTCATGGCTTCGTGCGCGTGGGCCGCGGGCTCGATGACCGCGAACGCGCAGCGCTCGAAGGCCGACCGCATCGGCGGCAAGCCGAATCTGAACGGCATCTGGCAGGCGATGAACACCGCCAACTGGAATCTCGAGGCGCACGCCGCTGCGCCGCTCACCGAGTTCTGGCGGCTCGGCGCGATCGGCGCGATTCCGCCGGGCTTGAGCGTCGTGAAGGAGGGCAAGATCCCGTACAAGCCCGAGGCGCTCGCGCGCCGCGACGAGAACCGCGCGGGCTGGCCGAAGTCGGACCCCGAGGCGGCGTGCTACCTGCCCGGCATTCCGCGCGCGAACTACCTGCCGTATCCGTTTCAGATCGTCCAGGGCGACGGCGACATCCTGTTCGTCTACGCGTTCGCGAACGCGAACCGCGCGGTGCACATGAAGGAGCATCGCACGCTCGATCAGGTGCCCGTCGATTTCTGGATGGGCTGGTCGAACGGCCATTGGGAAGGCGACACGCTCGTGGTCGAGGTCATCGCGAACGACGACCGCACGTGGCTCGACCGCGCGGGCGACTACCACAGCAGCGCGATGAAGGTCACGGAACGCTTCACGCCGCTCGATCAGAATCGCATCCAGTACGACGCGACCATCGACGACCCCGAGACCTTCACGAAGCCTTGGACGATCTCGATGCCGCTGTACAAGCACACGGAGCCGAACGCGGAGCTGCTCGAGTACAAGTGCGTCGAGTTCTCGGAGAACCTATTGTATGGAGAATTCTTGAAGGTACCCCCGAAGTAACTGGCGCCTTGCGAGTAGTCGCGTTAGCTTAGGCACACTTCTCTGAAGGATCGGATATGAAGCGCATGCGAGTCAGCTATCTGGGCGTGGTCGCCGGCGCGGCGCTCGCCGCGGTCTCGGCGCCGACGTTCGCTCACCATTCGTTCGCCGCCGAGTTCGACATCAACCGGCCGATCCAGTTCGACGGCGTCGTCACGAAGATGGAATTCAGCAACCCGCACTCGTGGTTGCACATCGAGGTCACGACCGATACCGGCGAGAAGCAGGAGTGGATGGTCGAGGGCGGCGCGCCGAACGCGCTGATGCGCAACGGCTGGAACCGCAACTCCGTGCCGCCCGGCATCGAAGGTCCACGTCGAGGGCTTTCAGGCGAAGGATCGATCGTTCCGCGCGAGCGGGCGCGAGATCACGCTGCCCGATGGTCACGAGCCTGTTCATGGGCTCGAGCGCAGGCAGCGCCGGCGTCGGGTCCGACGCCGTAGCGCGCGCTATTCGCCCCGGTTGATGTTGAAGATCTTCGGCGCCTTCCTGCGGGCGGCCGTAGACGCCCTGCAGTCGAGCGCGGCGGGATCGGCTTACCCTTCGCCTTCGCTTCCGCGACCTGCTGCTCGATACGCGCGCTCGCCGCTGAGCGCGTGGCCCACGGCGCCGTTGCCCTCGTGGCACGAGTACTCGTACGTCTCGTAGTTCGGCTGCTTCGTGATCATCAGCCGGATCGTGAACGGCGCCGTGTACGTGACCGGGTCCTCGACGCGCGCCGTGTACGCGATCATCTGCGGGTCGACGCGCTTGAAGCGCTCCGTGATCTTGATCTGATCGCTGTGGCGCGGGCCGTTGCCGTTGATGCCGATGCTCGTCTTGTCCGGTGAAGTTCGTGCTCTCGACGACGAGCGTGTCGCCTTCCCAATGTCCGCGCGCGTTGCCCATGTACTGCTCGACGCTCGCGTCGATGTGCGGGCGCTTGTCGAGCGGAATGACGCGCGTGTCGTGGATCATTTCGTAGCTGATCGCGACGGCGTCCGGAGTCTGTACGATCCGTAGGCCGTTGCCGTAGATCACGGGCAGCTGCGAGCCGATCAGGCCGCGCGTGATGCAGCGATCGTAGAGCGTGAAGTCGTCGAAAGTGTTGAACGGGCCGGGGCCGAACGTGCCGCGGCTCAGCCGGCTGCGGCCTTCGCGGCGGCCGTGCAGCTCCGGGACCCTGCCGTCGGCCGGGTCGACCACGAGCGACGAGTAACCGAACGTGCGGATGCCCCATTCGTTGCGCAGAAACGTCTCGCGGTTGTTCGCGAGATCCTTGCCGCCTTCGTCGCGGCTCGCGCGCTGCTTGAATTCCTCGGGCGTCAGCGTGTCGCGCGTGCCGAAGCTCGCGGGCCGGCTCAACGGGATGCTGCGCATGTCGTCGGTGCTCCAGACGCCTTCGAGGCTCGGCTGTCCCCACGACGTGCGCGGCGCCTTCCAGTTCTTGTCGACGACCGCCGCCGCCGTCGTCTCGGCCGGCACGGAGCGCACGGCCGACGGCTCCTTCGAAGGACCGCCGCCGAAGCCCTGCGCCGAACGCGTGCGAACCGATCGACGCCGAGAGCGCAATCGCGAGTGCGGTGACGGCGGGTTCGCGGCCGGACGCATGGTTCGACTCCTCGGGCGCGGCGGTCGCGAGCGCCGAAGAATAGGGCATTCGATGCGCCGACTCCATACGAAGCTAGTCGCGCAGCGGTCCTCGTCAGGCGGCTCGCTGCGCGAGCGCGCGCGCGAGGTCGTCGAGATCGCCGCGCTCGAGATCGGGGCTGAAGTGGGCGACGCGGTCGAGGATCTCGATCGTCTCGAAATAGTCCGCGCGCGCACGCGGCGTGGATGAAGCCCGACGGCGCGAAGCGATACTCCTCGAAGAACGTGAGCGCGACGCGCCACGTCCCGGCCTCGATGATCTCGCGGCAGCTTCGGCAGCGAGCCCGGCCCGTCTTCGCGCGCTCGGCGCCGTTGACGCGCGGCAGCCTGCGATGGGCGATGCCGTTCTCCGCGGTTGGGATCAGGGCGGTGACGGCGGGCTCCGCGCTCGCCCGCGCGATCTCGAGAAACGGCTCGGGACGTTTGAGCGCCGCGCACGGCACGTGGAACCAGAGCGTCATCTCGCCCTCGCCGAACGCGTTCGGCTGCCGCTCCCCGAAACGCAGCTCGCCCTTGTCGATCTTCTGGTCGCAGCCGCGGCACTTCGCGCGCGCGCTCGTTGCGGGTTCGATCACGTGCGGCATCGACGCCGATTATAGAGGCGGGCCGGCCCGCGGACGGCCGGCGCCTCGATGCGCTCGCGTAAGGCGAACGCGCGCGTCGGTCGGGAGACCTGACGGTTTTCACGTACTTCCTCGGTACTACTCGCGCGCCTATCATGCGCCCCGCTCGAGCAGCGACGGTCGCGGCGAGACGGTCGGGCGGACGATTCGGTCACCTTTCGAGGAGTAGTCGATGTCAGCGCGTAGTCCCAACTCCGCCGGCCGTGTGCCTGAACGCGGCGACGTCGCTTGCTGTCGTCATCGCGCTCGGCTTGCCCGGCGGCGCTCGCGAATTCTCAGCCGCCCGCCGTCAAAGACAAGCCGAAGGCGGCCGCGGAGGCGGGCACGCCCGTCGCAAGCGTGAAGCCCGACGCGAGCGGCTTCATCCCGCAGTTCTCGATCCTCGAGATCATGGAGTCGATCGTGATGCCCGCGGCGCAGGCGATTTGGGATGCCGTCGCGCGTGGACGTCACGGAGAAGGGGACCATCGAGAAGAGGCCGGTAGACCGACGAGGACTGGGAGAAGCTGCGCTGGCAGGCCGTGACGCTCGCCGAGTCGACGAACTTGCTGATCGTGCCTGGCCGACGCGTCGCGCCGCCCGGCACGAAGTCGGAGAACCCGGACGCCGAGCTCGCGCCCGAGCAGATGCAGGCGCTGATCGACGAAAGAACGCGCGGCGTTCGTCGCGCACGCGCACGTGCTGCACGAGGCGGCCATGGAGGCGCTGCGCGCGATCGACGCGCGCAAGCTCGACGGCATCTCCGACGCCGGCGGCACGATCGACGCGGCGTGCGAGGGCTGCCATTTGCAGTTCTGGTACCCGAACGAGAAGAAGTAGCCGCAGATCGACCGCGCGCGGCGCGCCTGGCGGTCGCGGTCGCGCAGCGCCGTCTGCTATCCTTGCGACGACGCATTCCCGCCCCGAGACGACCCGTGAGCACCTCCGACCGCCGAACAGCACGACCACGCGTCGACGACCGCGTTTTCGATCCTCGCGGCGATCAGCTTCTGTCATCTGCTGAACGACATGATGCAGTCGTTGCTGCCGTCGATTTATCCGATCCTCAAAGCGAACTACGCGCTCGATTTCGGGCAGATCGGCCTGATCACGTTCACGTTTCAGTTCACGGCGTCGCTGTTGCAGCCGGTGATCGGCTATCTCACCGACCGCTGGCCGCAGCCGTACTCGCTCGTCGTCGGCATGGGCTTCTCGCTGGTCGGCTTGCTGCTGCTCGCCTCGGCCGGCAGCTACCCGGGCCTGCTGCTCGCGGCCGCGCTGGTCGGCAGCGGCTCGGCGGTGCTGCATCCGGAGTCGTCGCGCGTCGCGCGGATGGCGGCGGGGTCGCAGCCCGGGCTCGCGCAAGCGGTGTTCCAGCTCGGCGGCAATCTGGGCTCGTCGCTCGGGCCGTTGTTCGCGGCGGTGGTCGTGCTGCGCAACGGACAGTCGAGCGTCGCGTGGTTCGGCATCGCGGCGGTGACCGGCGATGATCCTGCTCGCGCGCGTCGGGCATTGGTACAAGGCGCACGGGCTCGCGCGGATGCGGTCGCACGCGGCTCGCAGCCGCGGCGCGGCGCAGCTGCCGCGCGGCAAAGTCGTGTTCTCGGTGGCGGTGCTCGTCGCGCTGATCTTCTCGAAGTTCTTCTACACGGCGAGCATGTCGAGCTACTACACCTTCTATCTGATCGACCGTTTCGGCGTGGAGGTGCGGACGGCGCAGATCATGCTGTTCGTGTTCCTGGCCTCGGTGGCGTTCGGCACGGTGGCCGGCGGCAAGCTCGGCGATCGTTTCGGCCGCAAGTTCGTGATCTGGGCGTCGATCCTCGGCGTATTGCCGTTCACGCTCGCGCTGCCGTACGCGAATCTGTTCTGGACCGGCGTGCTGACGGTGCCGATCGGGTTGATTCTCGCGTCCGCGTTTCCGGCGATCGTCGTCTACGGGCAGGAGCTCATGCCGCTGAAGGTCGGCACGGTCGCGGGCCTGTTCTTCGGTCTCGCGTTCGGGCTCGGCGGAACGGGCGCGGCGCTGATCGGCCAGCTCGCCGACGCGACCTCGATTCAGTTCGTGTTCAAGGCGTGCTCGTTCCTGCCGTTGCTCGGGCTGCTCGCGGCGCTCCTGCCGCACATCGAGACGGGCAGCGGGCGCCGGGCGCCGCGCGAGACGGCCGTCGACGCGGCTGGGCCACTCGACGCAAGCGGCCGCGTCAGGGGCTGAAGGGAACGCGGATCGATTCCGAGCTCTAGTGTGTCGAGTGCAAGTGCTCGACCGGCACGTCCTCGAAGAACGGGTTGCCGAAGTCGTCCTTGAGCTTCAGCAGGAACTGATTGTTCTCTTGGCAGATGTATTCCGTGAGCTCGGCGCCCGCGAGTCCAAGGGATGTCCCAAGCGACGGTCCAGGGCTCGGAGTAAGCGCCCGGGTCGATGATCTTCGCCTCGTAGTGCAGCGTGTCGCGATTGGGCCGCGTGAACTTCTCGATCGTGCGCAGCTGCTCCGTGTGCATCGTGCCGTTGAAGTTGAGCCAGGTCTTCTCGTTGAAGCCCGTGGTCTCGACGACGAGCGTGTCGCCTTCCCAATGGCCGACCGAGTAACCGAAGTAGGTCGGGTTGATGTCCTCGCGCTTCGGCAGCGGCCGGCCGTCCATGTGGATCTCGCGCCAGACGTGCGCGCCGCCTTCGAAGATCACGACGATGCGCTTCGGCTGCTGGATGAACTGCGAAGGATAAGGAGTGCCGAACATCCGCGGGCCGCCGGGCGGCAGGCAAAAGCCTTCGGGGTCGTAGACGACCTTGTTCGCGGCGTTGTAGTCGTACATCGCCTTCGTCCACGGCAGGAACGGGATCTTCGCGTTCGGGCCGCCGACGAGCTGCTTGGCGAAGTCCGTGATCCAAGGCTGGATCCAGATGCCGTCGCCGCCGAGATCGACCGTGCCGTCGGCGAGCCTCGGTGTGGGCGCCGGCGGCGCCTTCGCGGCGTGCGACGCGGCGGCGGTCTGCTGCGCCTGCGCGATCGTGGCCGCGAGAGCGATGCCTAGGGTTACGGTTGCGCGAACCAGGGCGAGGAGTCTTTGCGCTAGCGGGCTCATGGCTGTCCCTCGGCGGGTGGTTAGTTCAGCGCGACGATGAACGTCCCGCGCTCTTTGCCGAACTCATAAGTGCCGGAATAGCGGCGATTGTTCCAGGAGCCGAGATTCTCGAGCTTGCCGGTCGTCACGTAGCGTGCCGTCGCTCCATCGGGCGTCGGCATGTGGGCCTCGAGGGTCAGCGTCCAGGTCGCGACGTCGAGCGTCGCCTTCTCGATCGGGACGGCGCTCGGCCCCGGATTGAGCATGCCGACGATCTCGTTGTTCTTCCAATCGAGCACCATCAAGATCCGGTGCTTCTGCGCCTCGCTCGGGCCCCAATAGCCGCTCCACGATCCCTTCACGGGATGGCCCGCCTGCGCGGCGGCGGTGCCGACCGCAAGCGCAGCGAACGCGCAGAGCGCCGCGATTCCTTTCATAACGAGTTTAAGGACCCGTTGGAGAATGGCCGTGATGCTAGCATCGCACCTGCAGGGCGCGCACCTCGTACGACAAAATTACCGCCCTCTGCCGACTGCTCCAACGCGGTGCGCCGCCGAAAGCGGGCTTTTCGGCGCTCCCGGCGCTCTCGATTCGTGCCGCGGATGCATCTCGTACGTGAGAGCGATCGGAGTCTCGAACCACTAGGCACGCGTATGGACATTTGACTACACTAGCCCTTGTCCGCGGGGAATTTCGCCTTTGTCCTGCCGGGCTCAGAGCCGAATGGGCTACGAGCCTAGCTCCGCCAAAACGTCTCCGACGCGGAAAGCGCAAATTAAAACGAGCGGGAGTCGGTTCAACCGCTTCCAGTTTGGCGCGATCGACCTCTTCGGTCGTCGGGCAGGGGGATTCAGTGAACGGTGCCATCGAGAGCCGAGCCTCGCGATTGGGGCGGTCGAGCGTTGCTCGCCGCACGGACCGCGCTTGGTTGTCGGGCGCGTTTTCTTGATAGATCATAGGAAATCCGCTGAGCAATTCGCTCAAGCGGCAGGGGGCGTCGAGCGCGCTTTCGCGTGGCGCAACACGAACGGAAGTTCTGTGTGCTGGCACACCGGGTGTGGATCCAAGCTTTTAGGAGGCGCTAGTTGTCATGACCCCTTTCAACGTTAAGGCAGCCGGGTTGGCCGCCGCCCACCGGCTGGCCTTGGTGGCCGCGGTTGCGACGGTCGTGTTGGCCAGCCGTGCCGGTGCGCAACCTCCAGCGGGTGGGCAGCCTGCTCCCGCTCCCGCTCCCGCCGCCGCGACCGGCCAGCAAATCACTCAAGCGCTTCAGGCCCAAGTTCAGACCGATAAGGATGCGGCCCAGAACCAGAAGGAGGTCGACAATCTCCGCGACAAGACGCAGGACGCCGCCGGCAAATACGCGCAGGCGATGGCCGATGCGGACAGCCTCGAGCGCTACAACAAGCAGCTCGACGCGCAGGTCAAGTCGCAGGAGGCGGAGATGGCCTCGATCGAGCGCCAGCTCACCGACATCGAGACCACGAACCGCGAAGTCCAACCGCTGATGCAGCAGATGGTCGACACGCTCGACCAGTTCGTGAAGCTCGACGTGCCGTTCTTGCTCGACGAGCGCACGGCGCGCGTCCAGAACCTCAAGGACATGATGGCGCGTGCCGACGTCACGATCTCCGAGAAATACCGCCGAATCCTCGAGGCCTACCAGATCGAGCTCGAGTACGGGCGCACGCTCGACGCGTACGACGGCCGTCTCGGCACCGGCGCCGACGCGCGCACCGTGGAGTTCGTGCGCCTCGGCCGCGTCTCGCTCATGTATCGCACGCTCGACGGCTCCGAAGTCGGCTACTGGGATGCGGAAAAAAAGAAATGGGTTCCGGACGCGAGCTACCGCGATGACATCCAAGAAGCCCTGCGCGTCGCGCGCGGCCAAGGAGCGAAAGAGTTGTTGACCGTACCCGTACCGGCGCCGAAGGAGGTGCGGTCGTGATCAGAATCAATGCATCGCTTGCGGCTTGCGCCGCTGCCGCGTTCGCGTTTCAGCTCGCGCTACCCGCGCACGCCCAGAAGACCGCCGCGGCCAGCAAGGACGACCTGCTGAGAAGCGTCGAGCAAACGCGCGCCGACGACAACAAGAAGTTCGACGATCGGAAGAAGGAGTACGACGGCATCACGGCCGAGGCGCAAAAAAACGCGAAGATGAAGGAGGCGACAGACAATAAGCGATGCGCTCGACAAGGCGTCGAAGAAGCTCCAGGACCAGTACTCCGCCAACGAGGTCAAGATCAACCAGCTGAACGGTCAGCTGCGCGACAAGGCGATGGCGCTCGGTCTCGCCGAGCTGTTCGGTCTCGCCCGACAGGTCTCCAACGACGTCTCCTCGATCCTCCAGCAGTCGTTGATCACGACGCAGTTCCCGGTCGCGCAGGGCGAAAAGTCGCGAGACGAGTTCCTGCGGTCGTTCTCCGCCTCGCGCACGACGCCGACGGCGGCGGAATTGCAGAGAGTGTGGATCGAGATTCAACGCGAGATGACCGCGAGCCGGCCAAGTCGCGAAATATCAAGCGACGGTCGTGCAGCCGGGCGGCCAGCCGCCAGAAGGCAGAGGTCATCCGCATCGGCCCGTTCACCGCCATTTCGGGCGGCAAGTTCTTGTCATATCTGCCGACGCTGCGCACGTTCGAGGTTTTGCCTCGCCAGTTGCCCGGCAGATTCATGTCGGTCGCGAGCCGCTTCTCGTCGGCGACGAGCGGTTATGCCGAGGCGGTCGTCGACTCCGCGCGCGGCGTGCTGCTCGGCCTATACGTCGAGCGGCCCGACGTTCGGTGAGCGCATCAAGCTGGGTCAGGAAGTCGGCTACGTGATCATCGCGGTCGGCCTCCTCGGCGCGCATCGCGTTCATTTTCCAGCTCATCTACCTCGTGCTCGTGCGCATCGCGGTGAGCCGGCAGCTCAAGCAACCTCGACCGGCCGTCGGCGAACAATCCGCTCGGCCGCGTGCTGCTCGCGTTCAAGGGCGACAAGACGCGGATCGAGGAGGACGCGGAGGTCGCGGAGCTGCGGATCACCGAGGCGGTGCTGCAGCGAAGTGCCGAAGCTCGAGCGCTTCCAGGCGTTCCTGCGGCTCGCCGTCGCGGCCGGTCCGCTGCTCGGCCTGATCGGCACGGTCATCGGGCATGATCATCACGTTCCAGAGCATCACCGAGTCGGGCTCGAGCGATCCGAAGCTCATGGCCACCGGCATCGGCCAGGCGATGATCGCCACGGTGCTCGGCCTCGGCATCGCGATCCCGCTGCTGTTCGCCGAACGCGCTGCTGAGCATCGCTGTCGAAAGCGGTCGTCCAGATCCTCGACGAGCAGAGCGCGGGCATGCTCGCCGAGAGCATCGAGAAGCAAGCACCAGTGCTTGAGTCAGCTGCCGCTCGTCCGGGGCGTCGTCGTCGCTGGTGAGCGACGGCGGGCCGTTCGTGCTCTGGATCTTCTCGGCCGGCGTCTTGATGTGGACGCTGGTCATCGAGCGGTACTGGTACTTCTGGAGCGATGCTGCCGAAGCAGATCGCCGAGCCGTGCAGGCGCAGTGGCAGGCGCGCGCAGAGACCGTACGTCGTGGTGCGCGCGGCAGATCCGCGAGCGCGATGATCTCGCGGCTGAACGGCTCGATGACGACCGGCTTCCCCGTGATGCGGGTGCTGGTGCCGCTGTCGCCGCTGCTCGGCCTGATCGGCACCGTGTCGCGGCATGCTCAGGTGTTCGACTCGATGGCGCTGCGCGGCAGCGCCGACGCGCGCAGCATGGCGAGCGGCGTCTCGCACGCGATGATCTGCACGATGACGGGCCTCGCGGTCAGCATCACCGGGCTTGTATCCGGTCTACTACTTCCAGGACGCGAGCGACGCGGGAGACCGAGCTGCTCGCCGACAAGCTGAGCTTCTAAGCCATGCGGCTGCGGAAACGACGCTCTGCGACGAGGGCCACGAGGGCTCGACCGGCATCGACCTCGCGCCGATGCTCGACTTCGTGATCAATCTGCTGATCTTCTTCATCATCACCGCGGTGTTCGTCAAGGAGTCGGGCCTCACGGTGAACCGCCCGACGAGCTTCGAGACGCCGCCCGAGAACAAGGAAACGAGGAGCATCCAGATCCAGATCCTCGACAACGGCGAGGTCTGGGTCGACAACCGCGCGGTCGACGTGCGCGCCGTGCGCGCCAACGTCGAGCGGCTGAACGCGGTGAACCCGGACGGCGGCGTCCTGATCATCGCTGCAGGAGAACGCGCCGACCGGCACTGCTCGTGCAGGTGGTCGACCAGGTGCACCTCGGCGGCATCTACAACATCACGTTCACGACGACGCAGTGAGCCGCAACGGAAGAGGCTGAACCATGCAATCACGCGGCACACGCCCGAGACTGGGGAGACACGGCATCGACCTCGCGCCGATGCTCGACTTCTGCTCAATCTGCTGATCTTCTTCATCATCACGACGTCGTTCATCAAGGAGGCCGGCGTGACCGTCTTCAAGCCGGGCGCGACGACCGCGGAGCACGAGGACTCCGGCAACATGCTGATCGCGATCCGCGAGAACGGCGACATCTGGATGGACCGGCAGCAGGTCGACCTGCGCGACGTGCGGCCGCTGATCGAGCGCCTGCACATCGAGCGGCCCGACGACACCGTGGTCATCATCGCCGACAAGGCGTCGAAGGCAGGCATCGTAGCGAAGGTCATGGACGAGGTCCGCCTGGCCGGCGTCAAGTATCAGTCGATCGCGGCTGATCCGAATGTGGGCGCGGGCTAAGCGGACAGCGAGGAGGTCACGATGTTCAGAATTCCTGTTGCAGTGATTCTCGGCGCCATCTTCACGACGAGCGTCTTTTGGCTCCTGTCGCATCTCGTCGGCCGGCAGGTCGACGTCGCGCAGTACAAGGAAGCGACGAGGATCGACTTCTCGCGCCTGCGCAAGGACACCGAGGTGCAGACGAAGCGCGACCAGAAGGTCGAGCGCGAGCGCCCACCGCCGACGCCCGAGACGCCGAAGCTGGCGTTCAATGCGAGCGGCATCGAGAACAACGTCGCGACGTTGACGCCGGTGGTCGACGCGCGCGGCGCGATGACTCGGATGAACATGAGCGCGGGCTCCGACCGCGACGTCATCCCGCTCGTGCGTATCGCGCCGGACTATCCGCCCCGGGCGCTGAGCCGCGGCATCGAGGGCTGGGTGAAGGTGCAGTTCACGATCACGCCGACCGGCACCGTGAAGGACCCGAAGGTCGTGGACGCCGACCCGAAGCAGATGTTCGATGACGCAGCGCTCAAGGCGATCGCCCGCTGGCGCTACAACCCGCGCGTCGAAGGCGGCGTCGCGGTCGAGCGCGTCGGCGTGCAAACGATCATTCGCTTCCAGCTGGAGAACGAGAAATGACAGACCTCACAGCTAAGCGCTTCCGGTTGCCGCTCGTCGCCGGCATCGTGGCGATCGGTCTTGCGGTCGCAGGGCCGTCGTTCGCGCAGCAGTCGCGAGCCGCCGAGAAGAAGAAAGAGGACTCCGCGCCGACGATCGACGCCGCCACCGGCAAGGCGCTGAACGCCGCGATCGAATTCCTGAACATGGAGAAGTACGCGGAAGCCCAAGCGGCGATCGGCGAGCTCAAGATGGACAAGCTGAGCCCGTACGAGCGCAGCAAGGTCGAGCAGATCCTGTTCAATATCTCGTACGCCCAAGAAAAATATTCCGAGGCGCGCGGCCACCTGCAGAAGGCGATCGACGCAGGCGGCTTGAATGAGCAAGAAGTCTCGCAAGCTCGTTACCAGGCCGCCCAGCTGTACATGACCGAGGAGAAGTGGAAGGAGGGCGCGGCCGCGCTCGAGGAGTGGTTCAAGACCGCTCAGAAGCCGAACTCCGCCGCTTATTACCTGCTGGCCGTTGCGTACTATCAGATGGAGAACTACACGAAGGCCCTGCCGCCCGCGCAGAAGGCCGTCGAGCTCATGGACAAGCCGCAGGAAGGCTGGGTCGGCATGTTGCTCGCGCTGTACCTCCAGAAAGATCAATACAAGGAAGCGATACCGCTGCTGCAGCGGCTCATCGCGCTGGTGCCCGAGAAGAAGACCTACTGGATGCAGCTGTCCGCGGTCTATGGCCAGCTCGAGGACTATCCGAACGCGCTCGGCGATCATGCAGCTCGCGTATGGCGCGGGCCTCGTGACCGACGATTCCGAGATACGCCGGCTTGCCGACCTGCTGCTGTTCAACGAGGTGCCGTATCGCGGCGCGCAGGTGCTCGAGGCCGGCATCGAGAAGAAGGCCGTCAAGATCGACGACAAGCTCTACGAGAAGCTTGCGAATTGTTGGATCGCCGCGGGCGAGCTCGACAAGGCGGTTCAGCCCCTGCAGAAGGGCGCCGAGCTCGCGCCGACGGGCGAGATGTTCGTGCGGCTCGGAGAGGTCGATATCCAACGCGAGGATTGGGCCGGCGCGGCGGCCGCGCTCGATCGCGCCATCAACAAGGGACAGCTCAAGGACACGGCGAACGCGCAAATGCTGATGGGCATCGCGCTGTACAGCCAAAAGAAGCTCGGGGAAGCCAAGACGTGGTTCCAGCGCGCGTCGCAGTCCGAGAAGCACCGGCAGATGTCGCGCGGCTACATACAGCTCATCGAATCACAGCAGACCTGATTGCTTTCGCCAGGAAGAGTGCATGACGCTCAGTCGTTCTATTGAGATGCCTACCCGAGCACGTTGGCTCGTCGCGATCGCGCTCTGTGGCGTTGCGGGCGTCAGCGCGGCCCAGGATGCCGGCACGCCGCTACGCGAAGGTCCTCGGCGAGGCCGATATCACCGCGAGGTACAACGCCACGCTCGAGGCGCAGTTGCAGTCGCAACAAAACGAGATGACGTCGCTGCAGGCTCAGATCGAGGGCCTGGACGCGACCGCCGCCGAAGTGCCGGGCGATGCTCCAGAAGATGTTCGATCAGCTGGAGGCGTTCGTCGCCGCGGACGTGCCGTTTCTCGCGAAGGAACGCGCGGATCGCGTGAGCCGGCTCCGCGACCTGATGGGCCAGCCCGACAAGTCGGCGGGCGAGAAATTCCGGCGCCTCCTCGAGGCCTACACGATCGAGATGGAGTACGGACGCACGATGGACTCGTACAAGGGCGCGCTGAACGATGGCCGCGAGGCGGAGTTCGTCCGGCTCGGGCGCATCTCCCTGTTGTACGAGACACCCGAAGGCGAGGTCGGCTATTGGGATCAGCAGAAGAAAACCTGGGTGGCCGCTGCGCAATACAAGCGTTCGATCGAGCTCGCGCTACGAATCGCGAAGCAGACCGTGGCGCCCGACCTGATCACCGTGCCCGTGCCGGCGCCACAGGGAGGCAAGTCGTGATCGCTAGGATTCGAGCGCGGCGCGCCGTCATCGGCCTCGCCGCGGTGTTGTCGATGTTTTTCGCCGGCGGTGCGCTCGCCCAGGGAAAGAAGCCGCCGGCGGGTCAACCCGCACCCCCGACTGCGGCCGAGCTCAAGCAGGAGGCGGATCGGAAGGCGGTTCAGGCGCAGCAACAAGCCATCCTGAACGGCTTGATGCCGTACGTGCAGCGCTTGCGTGACGACGAGCGCCGGCAGGGCCAGGAACGACTGCAGAGGTTCCGCGCCGCGCTCCAAAAGCAGGAGAAGGCGACGCAGGACGCGCTCGCGCGCCGCAACGCCGCCGAGCAGCGCAGCACGCAGCTCGACAAACAGTGGATGGCCAACGAGGCGCGCATCGCGCAGCTCTCGGGCTTGCTGAAGGAGCACTTAGGTAACCTCGGCGAGCTCTTCGGCGTCACACGCCAGGTCGCCGGCGACGCGGCGAACACGCTGCAGCAATCGCTGTTGACCGCGGAGTACGGTACGCCGAAGGAAGGCGAGGATCGCACCGAGTTCCTGCGTCGTCTCGCGGGCGCGCGCGCGTTGCCGTCGATCACCGAGCTCGAGCGGTTATGGTACGAGCTGCTCCGCGAAATGACGGACGGCGGTAAGGTAGTGAAGTTCAAGACCTCCGTGCTTCAGCGCGACATGAAGACGAAGAAGTCGACATGGAGGTGGTCCGCGTCGGTCCGTTCACGGCGAGAGCGATGGCCAGTATCTCGGCTATCTCTCGAGCCAGAAGACGCTCGCGGAGCTCAACGGTGACCTGCTCGGCCAATTCCGAGTCGTCGGCCGAGCGCTCCAGAACGCATCGCCGCAGAACGGCTATGCGCGCGCGGTCGTGGATCCCGCGAGCGGCGGGCTACTCGGGCTGTATGTCGACCGCCCGAACCTGATCCGGCGCATCAACGAAGGCGCAGGTCGTCGGTTACGTCATCATCGCGGTCGGCGTCATCGGATTGCTGTTCGCGCTCTTCCAGGCCGTCTATCTCGTCGTCGCACGTGACTCGCGGTCGGCGCTCAGCTGCGCGATCTCAGGAACCCGAAGTCCAACAACCCGCTCGGCCGCGTGTTGCTCGCGTTCCGTGGCGACGCGCAAGAAGGACGAGAACGCCGAGCTCGCCGAGCTGCGCATCTCCGAAGCCGTGCTGCGCGAGGTACCGAAGCTCGAGCGATTCCAGGCGTTCTTGCGATTGGCTGTCGCCGCCGGCCCGCTGCTCGGCCTCATCGGCACGGTCATCGGCATGATCATCACGTTCCGCGCGATCGTCGCGTCGGGCACGAGCGACCCGAAGATCATGGCGCGAGGTATCGGCCAGGCGATGATCGCGACGGTGCTCGGCCTCGGCATCGCGATCCCGCTGCTGTTCATCACGTCGGGCCTCGCGGCGCTGTCGCGCTCGGTCACACAGATCCTCGACGAGCAGAGCCAGTCGCTGCTCGCAGAAAGCGTCGGCGAGCGCAAGCAAACGTCCGCGTGAGCAGGGGTGACCCGCCGCTCCGTTGCGGCGGCGGACGTCATGGCGCCCGCGCGTTTCGGAGAGCCGCTCGCGGGTGCAGCACCGCGAGGAACGCCCGATGATCAGAGCCTTCGTTCCGGACGATGGCCGCCTGACGGTGGCCGAGGCTCCGCTCGAAAGTCTCGATAGGGCACTCTGGATCGATCTCGTCGAGCCCACTGCCGCGGAAGAGGCGGCGCTCGAGAGCCACTTCGGCGTCGATATTCCGACACGCGAAGAGATGCGGGCGATCGAGATCTCCAGCCGCCTCTATCACGAAAACGACGCCACGTTCATGACGGCCACGCTGCCGTCGCGCACCGATACGGACGATCTCTTGATGTGGCCCGTCACGTTCGTCCTCGTGCAAGACAAGCTCATCACGGTTCGTTATCACGAGCCGCGCGCATTCAAAACCTTTCCGCAGCGGGTAGAGCAGGTAAGCCTCGGCTGCACGCGCGGAGACATCATCCTGGTCGCTCTGATCGAGGCGTTGGTCGATCGCATTGCCGACGTGCTGGAACGCGCTCAGCGGGACGTGGATAGCATTTCCCACGACATTTTCGCGCTCGACTCGACTCGGGCGACACGCGACTATCAGGGGGTCTTACGGCAGATAGGCCGCAAAGGTGATCTCGTCTCGAATCTTCGCGATTCGCTCGTTTCTTTGCTGCGCGTGACCGGCTTTTTGGGTCAGACCGTCGCGGAGTCGGAGGAGAGGGAGTTGCGCGGCCGCATCAAGACGACAGGGCACGACGTTCAGGCGTTGACGGATCAGACCGCCTTTCTCTCGCAGAAGGTCACTTTCTTGCTCGACGCCACGCTCGGGCTCGTCAACATCGAGCAGAGCAATATCATCAAGATCTTCACGATCGCCGCGGGCGTGTTTCTGCCGCCGACCCTGATTGCGTCGATTTACGGAATGAACTTCGCGCACATGCCGGAGCTTCGCTGGCAATACGGCTATCCGCTCGCGGTGCTCGCGATGGTGTTGTCGGCGGTCTTGCCGTATGGGTACTTCAAGCGCCGCGGTTGGCTATAGGAGCGGAGTCGCAGGCCCGGGCCCGCCGTCATCGAGCAGGCGGGGTAGTGCCGGCCGGTCCCCAGGCCGCACTGAACGCGCTGCTCTGGCGCGCTTCGAAGCCCGAAGGCGTCTTCAAGACGAACACCGCGGCGACCTGCTCCCGCTCGGCGGTCTCGAACGCCGGAGTAGGGCCGAGGCACAACAGGGCCGTGCCCCAGGCGGCCGTCCGAGCCGCGAGAGGTCCGGTCACCGTGACCGACACGAGATCGTGCTCGACGCTCCGGCCGGTGCGCGGATCGAGGATGTGGCCGTAGACCCGCTCGTGGTCCGTGAAGTTGTGACGATAACTGCCGCTCGTGATCACGGCCGTGACCCGGTCCGCGGGCAGGCTCAGCGCCCTGATCGGGGCGTCGACCTTGTCGGGGTTCTCGATCCCGACGCGCCAGCTCTTGCCGTCGGGCCGCGTTCCGCGCCCAGCGAGCTCCCCGCCGATCTCGAACAGATAGTTGCGTAGACCGAATCTTTCGGCGAGCTCGCCGATGCGGCCGACCGTATAGCCCTGGCCGATGCTCGCCATATCGATCTCGAGGTCGGCGCGGGCCTTCCTGACGTGCTCCTTGTCGACGATCTCGAGCTTCTCGAGCCCTACGCGCTCGAGCGTCGAGGCAATCTCGTCGTCACCCGGAACATGGGGTTCTTCGCCGTCGAAGCCCCAAAGGCGAACCAGAGGGCGGACGCTAGGGTCGAAACAGCCCGCGCTGCGGCGATGGATGTCGGCTGCGAGCTCGAATAGCGATACGAGCTCGCCCGGCAGCTCTTGGGGATCGGTCGACCGCGTAGTATTGAAGCGCTCGAGCGTCGAGTCGGGACGGTAGTTCGAGAGCAGGCCGTCGAGCCGCTCGAGCTCCGCCGTGACGGCCGAGGTCAGCGCGCGCGTATCGACCCGCTCTTCGCTCCACCACTGGAGCGTGTAGGTGGTTCCCTGGGCGAGGCCCGTGAGGGTTTGCAGCGCGCGCGGGCGCGCACAGGACGCGAGCGAAAGCACGGTCGCGGCGAGAAGCAAGGCGTGGGCGGCGGGACGGATATGCACGGCGACGGCATGATCGGTTAGCGCCCCGCGCGCGCGCAATGGTGATCGTGCGTCGCGACTGGGTATTGGGTCGGTGGGGCGATCGTCGTGGCCGAACTGCGCGACAGCGTTGAAGGGGAAGCGCCGGCATCTATAATAAACATTAAGACAACTATGCAATCATATGAAAGTAAATAGATATATATGTTAGAGTTCACGGCATCTCGTTCCCGACCCCTGACCCCTGACCCCTGTCGGCGAGCATGCGCGCCGCGAGCATCGCTGCCGGCGAGCACTCTCGAGTACCCGCGCGGCGCGGCGTCGCTCGAAGCGACGCCGCACCGCGACCGACCCCGAAGCGATGGAACGCGGCGCTATCGCCTCGGCCACGGACGGGTAGAGTGGTGGAGGGCGCGCTTGGTATTCTGCCGCCGGCGCAGGAGCGCGAGGCATTCGGGGCGAAACCGACGACGATGTGGAGACAGGTAGCAATGCGAATTCAGCGGTTCGTGATCTTAGCTCTGTTGATGGCGCTCGGTTGGGCCGCGTACGCGCAAGACGCGACGCCGGCCGCGCAACGCCGACAAGAGATCGACAAGAGCGCGCAAGCGACGCTCGACAACCTGTTGCAGACGAACGCGAACGCGAAGGCCCTGTACGACAAGGCCGTCGGTTACGCGGTCTTCAACGCGACCAAAGCCGGTTTTTTCGTCTCGGGCGGCGGTGGTACGGGTGTGGCCGTGGACCGGGAGACGGGCAAGCGAACGTACATGCGCATGGGCCTGGGCGGAATCGGGCTCGGGATCGGAGCGCAGAGGTACGCGCTCATCGCTCTGTTCGAGTCGCAGGATCACTTCAAGAAGTTCATCGCCGGCGGCTGGGATTCGAGCGCGACGGCTGAAGCCGCGGCCGCCAAAGAAGGCGCGGCCGCGCGAGCGAGTTTCATGAACGGCGTCGCGTTCTTTCAGATCACGGACAAGGGCCTCATGGCGCACGCCGACGTCACGGGCACGAAGTTCTGGCAGGTCGACGACTTGAACTAGGGCGACGAGCGCCGTGCTAAATTGCGCGCCTCCGGCTAGGTGGCAGAGTGGTGATGCAGCGGCCTGCAAAGCCGTGTACAGCGGTTCGATTCCGCTCCTAGCCTCCATGGGCCCTTCCGAGAGGGACCGCACCCCCTCGTATCGCGTCGAGGACGCCGCGCAAATCGACGGTTGCTAACGCCTGGTGCGGCCTTCAATGCGCGAGAGCGATACGTACCACGGCGAAGGCGCCCGCCACGGCCAGCGCCGAACATCCTAGCCGCACCACGAGCAGCGCCGCGAGTTTGCTTCTCATCGGATGCACGTAGTCCTCGATCACGACCTGCAAACCCAGGGCGATGTGCTGAAAGAGCGCAATCAAGAGCAGGATCGTCAGGATGGCCACGAGCGGTGATTCGAGCCATGCGATCACGGCCGCGTGACCGCGCCCCGCGAGTCCGACGACAGCAGCGACGAACCACAACGTCAGCGGAATCAGGGCCACCGCCGTAGCGCGTTGCGTCCACCAGTGTGCAACGCCGGTCTTTGCCGAGCCGAGTTCTTGCCTGCGCTCGAGATCGGAGCGTGTGCGCTGTGAGCCCATCATCGTTCATCCTGTCGGTGCGCGCGGGTTGCCGTCTCGCGGTGGCCTCATCCGCCGAACCGCAAGCCCGCGATCCACGTGGCGAGGGTGAGCAGTGCGCTGATTGCGAGCACCGCCCACCCGGACGCATAGATCGTACGCAGCTCGAAGCCATAGCCCGCATCCCATAGGAGGTGCCGAACGCCATTGCACAGATGGAAGAACAGGGAGAAGGTCCACGCCAAAAGCAGCGCGAGCCCGAGCCACGAGCCGAGGAATTCGTCGAGCGCGGCATACGACCTTGGTCCCGCAGCTGCCGCCGTGAGCCAGACCACCAACAATACTGCCCCCGCGCTCAACAGTACGCCGGTGAGCCGGTGCGTGATGGAAAGCACGGACGTAAGCTGCGGCCGATATATTTGCAGGTTCGGCGATAGAGGGCGCGTGTCGTGGGGCATCTTGACTAGCTCCGGCGCTGGAGCAGCAGCTTCTTGATCGACGCGATCGCCTTGCCCGGGTTCAACTGTTTCGGGCAGGTGCGAGTGCAGTTGAGTATCGTGTGACAGCGATAAAGGCGGAACGGATCTTCCAGCGCGTCGAGGCGCTCGCCTGCCGCTTCGTCGCGGCTGTCCGTGAGCCAGCGCCAGGCCTGCAGCAGCGCAGCGGGTCCGAGGAAGCGCTCCGGGTTCCACCAGTGACTCGGGCATCCCGCGGTGCAGCAGAAGCAAAGGATGCACTCGTAATAGCCGTCGAGCTTGCGCCTTTCCGCCGGCGACTGCAGCCGCTCGCGCTCCGGCGCCGGCGTTTTCGCTTGCAACCAAGGCTCGATCGACGCGTACTGGGCGTACAGGTGCGAAAGATCGGGTACGAGATCCTTGAGGACTCTCAGGTTGTTGAGCGGATAAACCGTGGCCGGCTCCTGCGTCTCGGAGATGAATCGCGTGCACGCAAGCCAGTTCGTGCCGTCGATGTTCATAGCGCACGAACCGCACACGCCTTCGCGACACGACCTACGAAACGTGAGTGTCGGGTCGACCTCGTTCTTGATTTTGATGAGCGCATCGAGAACCATCGGACCGCAGTCGTCGAGATCGATCTCAAAGGTGTCGATACGGGGGTTGCGCCCGGACCCTGGGTCGTAGCGATAAACTGCAAACTTCCGGCGGCGAGTTGCGCTGCTCGCTGCCGGCCAGGTCTTGCCTTGTTCGATCCGGGATTCTGCCGAAACATTGAAATTGCGGGGGACGGGGAAGCGTCGAAGCAACGTGACGCGCGGAACTCGATCAGAAGTGAGGATCGGCATCGTGGGTACGCTCCCTAACGCTCGGGCGCCGACGCGCTCTCGACTGCCGTGAAGAAGAACGAACCTTCGTTCACGGCGTCCCCTGTATTCGGCGAAACGCGGTCCACCATAGCACGTTCGTACCGCAGCGCCGCGTAGGCGCACGTACGTATGACGGCGGCCATGCGTTTTGGGTGCAGGCGCCTCGAAGCGGCCCGCCGATTTTCCACCGGCGCTCACGGAGTCGAGATATGGCAAGGTCTCTTGACGAAGAAAACCCGCCAATGGAAGAGAACATCGGTATGTATTCATCCCGTCTCTTTTGGAGAACAACCGTAACACCGGGACCTGGTTGCTCGCCCTCAATGTCGCTCGATCGGGGAACCTAGCGAGTATGGCGCACAAATTCAGAGTCGGTGATCACGTGACTTGGCATTCCGAGGCCGGGAAAGTCCGCGGAACGGTCATCAAGGTGCATACGCGAGACTTCGACTACAAGGGCTACACGCACCACGCCAGCAGGGACGATCCTCAGTATGAAATCAAGAGCGACAAGACTGACCATATCGCGGCGCACAAAGGTTCGGCGCTGAAGAAGGTACCCGATTGAATCGTCGCGGCTTGGCGCAACGCAGGCGCGTCTTGACCACGCGGATGGTCTCATGCGTACTGGGCTCGCTGAACGTGGGAACTGCCCGGGAATCTGCGATCGGGGTTAGCTGCCGAACGCGCACTATTTCTGCGATTCAGGCTGACGAAAGCGGACCGATCGCTCGATGAAATCGATCATGTGCGCTGCCGCACGTAGGGTCAGCGGATGCTGCGTAGAACCTGGCCGCGGAGTGATGTAGGCGGCGATTTCGCGAGCCAGATCGAGTTGCCGGTCTGATGCGCAGGCCAGCAGCGCAAGCATCATGTTCTCCAGCGCGATCACGCGAACCCGCAGCGCCACCAACTCGACGTTCGTCAATTCCGGAATCGAAACTGCGGCGGCTGCGTCCAAGTCGGAGCCGGCGGGAGCTGCGCCCCCTTCATTGTCCCATCTGGACAGCGCACGCTGCCGCAAAGTCGAAGGGTCGATCGAGTCCGTGCTTTGGCCTGCCATAGAAGTGACTCCTCGTCGGCCGCATGGTGGCGCGGCCATCAGATCGGCATGCGATAGCCGTAGAATTCGTGGTCTTCGTTGTAGCCGCCCTGGCCGGCGCCGAGATCGGCGAAGTCGGCGACGAACTCGATCGCCGCGATCCACTTGACCATCTTGAAGCCCAGCTCGTTCTCGCAGCGCAGCCGTAAGCGGCGCGCCGTGCACGACGCTCGAGCGGCGCGCCGTTCATCTCATAGGCGAGGATGGTCAGCTCATGGCGCATGTTCTCGATCTCGTGGACGTCGTAGTAGCGGCCGCCGTCGGCGCCATCGGCCAGTGAGTAGAACACGGCGTAGCGGGCCTCGGCGGTCGGCTTGCACCAGATCGAGGATGTCGCGCATGGGAACGCCGCCCCATTCGGCGACGCCCGACCATCCCTGGATGCAGAAATGCGTCGTGATCTGCTCCTGCTTCGGCATCGCCTTGAGATCGGCCAACGAGAAAGTTCCGCGGCGCCTCGACCAGGCCGCTGATCCGCAGCCGGTAGTCGGCGAAATCCTCCGCCGCAAGTTCGTCGAATTCCTTCGAGTTCGGCATCGTGCCGTTCGGCCAGAAATATGGCGAGATGTCCTTCTCCGTGAGCTGCGGACCGCGGATCCCAGCGTTCGGCCAACCCCATGAGCCAGCCGACCATGAACGCGCCGGCGCGCTGCACCAACCGGGCGTGCCGGAGCGTGAAGGGCGAGGCCACCAGCCAAGCCGCAACCGAGGATCGCCATCGCGAGCAGGAATAGCGGAAAGCCCGTCCAGGAGGCGTCGTCGACGCCGCCGAACATGTGGTTGGTGTTCTGTCTGATGCCCGTGACGAACACCATGACGCCGTGCGCCAGGATGAAGACCACGAACCAGGCGAACGAGATGAAGTGGACCGACCGCATCGCCTGCCGGTTGAAGACCCGGCCGAACCAACCCAGCGCGTTGGAGATCGCCGGGCTCTGCATCAGGCCGGTGGCGATCGAGACCGGCGCGGCGACGAACACGGTGACGAAGTAGCTGAGCTGCTGCAGGCCATTGTAGCGCGTCCAGCTGTGGTCGACCGGAAAGTTCAGCGACGCATATTGGATCGCGGTCGAGAGCGCGGCGGGAAACACCTCCCAGGTCAGCGGCACCAGCCTGCGCCATTGATCGGTCGCGAACAGCAGCGCGTAGAAAAGCGACGCCGTTGATCAGCCATAGCAGGTTGATCGAGAAGTGCCACCAGCGCGAGAGCCCGAGGGTATGGCGCAGGCCCGGAATGCCGAGCCAGGCTGGCAGGGTGACGGAATCGTCCTTGGCGGTCCAGATCCGCTCCTTCGGCACGGGAACCTGGAAGCGAAACCAATCGGTTCCCGGCGTGCAGTCTCGCCCCCAATACAGCCGCGGATGGTCGGCCAGGATTTGCAGGCCTGCGCGCATGATGAACAGCATGAAGAGCATGTTCAGGAAGTGCTGAAGCTGCAGCCACCAGGGAAAGCCCGGAGTCGACCGAGGGCGCCGACTGGGCGATGCCCGGATGCTGCCCGATGAAGGCCTCGACGCCGGGGAGCTCGCGCAGGCTCTGAGCCAGCGCGATCAGGCAGAGCAGCGCCGCCGCCGCGATCGGCAGGGCCCACAGCAGCGTTGATCCAACGCCGGCCGATGCGTATCCGCGGCGCGATTCCCGGTTGCGGCGGCATCCAGTGATCGAGGCGCAGGCGGTCGTCCGCATCGTTGAGGCTGGCGCGGAGTGGCTCGACCGGAGGAGATTCTCGGTCCCCCTGTGTCATGGTGTCCCGCGCGTGTCCGCGGCGCGGCCGCCGTCCCGGCGCGCCGGGGCAGCGGGAGCGGCCGGGCTGTACCAGCGGCCGTCGGGCGCGATCAGCGCGTCCGCTTCCTTCGGTCCCCAGCTGCCGCGCGCGATACGCGATCGAGCGATGCGGCTTCACGAGCACCGGATCGACCGCGGCCCACGCGGCTTCCACGGCGTCTTCGCGCGTGAACAGCGCGCCGTTGCCCGCGATCGCGTCGCCGAGCAGCCGCTCGTAGGGCGTCTCGCCGGCCGGTTGTTCGTCGCTCAGATACAGCTCGCGCTGGTCGCCGACGAATTCCTTGCCGGCGCGCTTGACGCGGGCGGCGAGCGCGACGGCGGAGTTGGGCGACAGCCGAAAGCGCAGATAGTTGGCGCGGCCGGTCGGCCGGCGCGGAGTCGGCGAACAGCTGCTGCGGCGGCGGCTTCAGCTGGACGATGCACCTCGGCCGCCGTTTCCGGCAGGCACTTGCCGGACCGCAGATACCAGGGCACGCCTTGCCAGCGCCACGAGTCGATGAAGAGCCGCAGCGCGCAGAAAGTCTCGACGTCGGAGCGTTCTCGCGACGCCGCGTTCCTTGCGGTAGCCGGCGTACTGGCCGCGCACCAGGTCGCCGCGACGTCAGCGGGCGCATGGCCTGCGAAGACGTCGGCCGTTCTCGCCGTGCACGGCGCCGAAAGCCGCGGTACGTCGGCGGCTCCATCGCCAGCAGCGCGACGATCTGGAACAGGTGGTTCTGGACCACGTCGCGCAGGCAGCCGGCGGTCTCGTAGAACGCGCCGCGGCCTTCGACGCCGAAAGTCTCGGCCAGGGTGATCTGGACGCTCGCCACGTAGTTGCGATTCCAGATCGGCTCCAGAAACGAATTGGCGAAGCGGAAATACAGGATGTTCATGATCGCTTCCTTCGCCGAGGAAGTGATCGATGCGGAAGATCGAGTCCTCGGGGAACACCGAGCGCGCGACGCGATTGAGCGTTGCGCGCCGAGGCGAGATCGCGCCCGAACGGTTTTTCGACGATGACGCGCGCGTCGCTCGGCCAGGCCCGGCGGCGCCGAGCCCCTCGATGACCGTGGCGAAGAGCGCGGGCGGGATCGCGAGGTAGTGCGCCGGACGGCGGGCGCCGCCGAGCGCCTGCTTGAGCGCGGCGAACGTGCCGGCGTCGTTGTAGTCGCCGTTGACATAGCTGAGCAGCGAGAGCAGCCGCCGCAGCGCCGCGCTTGTCGTCGATCCTGCCGGACTTGCGGATGCCGTCCTCGGCGCGCTCGCGCAGTTGCGCGAGACTCACATTCCGAGAAGCGCGACGCCGACCACCGGCACCTCGAGCACGCCGCGCTTCTCCATCGCGTAGAGCGCCGGGAAGATCATCTTGTGTGCCAGATCGCCGGTAACACCGAACAGAACCAGCGCATCGGACTGCGCTGTCGCGGGCGTGGATGCGCCGAGTTGCATGTTGGAGCTCCTTGCTTAACCGGTGCCGGGTGCCTGCGTCGCTCGAAACGGTGCGGCATCGATGCCGACGACGAAGTCGCAGCCTTCCCGGCGAGCCGCGCTCGGCCAATAGAAAGTGAATCGAACCGCTGTTCGTTGGGCAATCGTTTCGGCCGAAAGGTCCGCAACGTGAGTCCCGAGGCCGACATCGCGCGTTGCGACGTCTCCGACGGTGCTCCAGCCATCCGCGCTCCAATGAACGATGCCGGCGCCAGCACTTCGATGCGCAGGCTCTTGCCCGCTGCGACGGAATGGATGCGGTGATTGGAACCGCCAAACCTCGCGCGGCGACACGATGCGATCGACGAGATAGCGCTTCACGGTTTTCGGGGGTAGATTGAAGACGCGGCCATCGCGGAGCGAGCGATACAGCTTCACGTACTCGGCGTGCGCCCATACGAGCGGCATGGCGGACCCGGATGGTCGGCCGAAATAGAGCTCGCGCTCGGGCACGTCCGGCGCGTCCCAAATCTGCTCGAAGCAGCACGCGAGGCCGGCTCACGCGAGCGTCGGGATGGGGTAACTGTCGGGGTAACCCAGCTTGAGCTGAGCAGTCGAAGCGTGTACTGGCGAGGCTCGGAGGCCGACTTTCGGAGTCGCTCCTAGCCTCCAGTCACGTCCAACAGCAGCCTCGGACGTCTGTAAACGTCCCATCGCCCCGCTGGAGCTCCCAGGACTGGCCCCACGGCGATCCACCGCTCATGGCGCCGAGACATCAAGCTGAGGACGAGATACACCGAGCCTCGCGACCGACCGGTTCAACTCGTTCGGGAGAGACGATTCCTCGACGCGGCAAATCGACCCAGTACGGCTGCGCGCGCTCTCTTGTCCGCCCTATAGCATCCGCACGCCGCGGCTTCCAAGCCGCGTACGTCTAGGATTTCGAGACTGCCCCGAGCGTAGCGAATGAGCTCACGATACTGCAACGCACTAGCCGCCCGCGTTACACCCACGCGCCGCACGCCCAGCATGTAAGCGAGGAACTCGTGAGTGATTAGAAAGGTACTCGAATGCGCGCGATCGCGAGTCATGAGCAGCCAGCGCGCGAGGCGCGCTTCGATGAAATGGAATCGTGTACAGGCGGCTGTTTGAGCGAACTGACTCAACAACACATATAGGTAACGGTGGACGACACGCCGTAGCGCTGGGCTGCGCGCGAGCTCACGGCGAAATAGGGCGGCCTCTAGCTGCCACGCCCGGCCACCACCTTGAACCAGCGCACGCAGGGGCGAGGCGTCCACGTCAAGAATAAGGGATGCGCCCAGCATGCCCTCGTTGCCGACGAGTCCCACCTCGAGCTGCGCTTCGGCAGCGATCGGTGCGATGAGCGAGATGAAGCTGTCGATAGGAAAGATGACGTGCCGCACGATTTGGCCGGGCTCGGTAAGCACGTGGGCCGGGAATAGCTCGACCTCCACGCAGCGAGCCAATAGACGCCTACGATCCGCGCCCGGGAGCAACGCAACCAGTAGATTCTCCGGAAGGGAGTTTTCGCGTCGGGGCACTTGCCAATCTCCAGCGGCGGGGCGAGGACAATGGCCGGACCGTGACTGATTTGGCTACGCAGGTCCGTGCGCTGGAATACGTAGCCGTCAATCCACTGGCCGCGCCTCTCGCGTCACCATGTGCCGCACCGCACACAAGGTGTTAGAGTGCCTCCCACCGGAGGGGTCTCTCCCCTAGATGAGATGCCGTCCAGTGCCCGAGCGCCACGATCCGCGCGAGAACCACATCCTCGACGCACTTCCCGCCGAGGAGCGGGAACGACTGTTCCCGCACCTGACGCTAGTCGAAATGCCGCTCGGTACGGTCCTGTACGAGTCGGGCGAGGCGCTGCGCCACATCTATTTCCCAATCGATTCGATCGTCTCGCTGCTGTACATCATGAAGAGACGGCGCATCGGCCGAGATCGCCGTCGTGGGCAACGAAGGCGCGGTCGGCGTCTCGCTCTTCATGGGAGGGGAGACCACGCCGAGTCGGGCGATCGTGCAAAGCGGGGGCTTCGCATATCGACTTAGCGGACGGCGACTAAAGGAAGAGTTCGAGCGCCACGGCCAATTGCTGCACGTGCTGCTGCGCTATACGCAGTCGCTGATCACGCAGATGGCGCAAACGGCAGTCTGCAACCGCCACCATTCGATCGACCAGCAGTTGTGCCGCTGGTTGCTGCTGTCGCTCGATCGTCTGCCTTCGAGTCGATTGGAAATGACCCAGGAGTTGATAGCCAATATGCTCGGCGTGCGGCGCGAAGGCGTGACCACAGCGGCGGGCAATCTACAAAAGCGCGGCGTAATTCAATACAGTCGTGGGCATATCACCGTGCTCGACCGGCCCAAGCTCGAGAAGCTGTCGTGCGAGTGCTATGCGGTGGTCAAGGAGGAGACCGATCGTCTGCGATCGCCTCAAGCGCTGAATTGAAAATCGGCGCCGTCCGCCGCGTCGGATCATCGCGCTGCCGCTCCCCAAAGCGGACATCTCGAAGATCGATCTATGACTAGGCTCAAACGGATGTGGAGCGGTCTGCGAGACAGCTTTTGGTTTGTGCCTTCCCTAATCGTCGCCGTCAGCATCGTACGAGCGCTTCAGCTCGCGCGGCGATGCGCGGTTTGCGCGTCGCGTGCTGTCTGCGATGCGTAAGCAATTTGGCGGGCATGAAGAGAAGAGGGGAAGTGCTAAGAATGAACGGTAGCCACGGCCGCGCGGCACTATCGGATGCACTGGTGGTGTTCGGTGCCACGGGAGACCTCGCTCATAAGATGATCTTTCCAGCGCTCTACGGGATGGCTAAGCGGGGCGTGCTCAACGTGCCTGTGGTCGGCGTCGCGTTCTCGAACTGTGATCTTGCGCAACTGCGTGCGCGCGCCAAGGACGGCATCCGCAAGTCCGGAAGGACCGTCGACAAGGCGGCCCTGCGCCATCTGGCCTTAGCGAGAACGCTCAACCGTGTCGCACGATCGGCGTTTCCCGAAGACTCGATATTCCGCATCGATCACTTCCTCGCCAAGGAAGCGATCATGAATATTCTGTACTTTCGTTTCGCCAACTCGTTCCTGGAGCCCATCTGGAATCGCAACTATGTGGCCAGCGTCCAGAACCTGTCCGAGGACTTCGGTGTCGAGGGGCGCGGCGCCTTCTATGAAACCGCCGGCTGTCTGCGCGACGTTATTCAGAATCACCTCTTCCAGATCGTCGCACTGCTGGCGATGGAGCCGCCGACCTACAGGGGCTTCGGCGCCGTGCACGGCGAGACCGCCGATGTCTTCGAAGCCATGCGCCCCTTGAAGTCCCGCGACGTGGTGCGCGGCCAGTACGCTGGTTATCGCAGGGAACCCGGTGTGGCGAAGAATTCCGATGTCGAGACTTTCTGCGCGCTGCGCCTCTTCATCGACTCGTGGCGCTGGCAGGGGGTGCCGTGGTACCTGCGCTCGGGCAAGTGCCTGGCCGGGACGGCAGCCGAGGTCATCGTTGCGCTCAAGCCGCCGCCACAGCGGTTGTTCACTGACTCGGCACCGGTCGGCTTGTCGAATTATCTTCGTTTCCGTCTCGCTCCGAACTCCGTCGTCGCGCTCGCTGCGCGCGTCAAACGTTCGGGGAAGGAGTTCGTCGGCGACCAGCGGGAGCTCTACCTCGTGGATGAGCAGCCGGAAGAGGAGGCGCCCTACGAGCGGCTCCTGGGCGATGCCATGGCCGGCAATGGGGCGCTGTTCACACGTGAGGATGCCGTGGAGGCCGCCTGGGCGGTAGTGGACCCTGTCTTGGTGAAGCATCAGCGAGCGAGGCCTTACAAGCGCGGCAGCTGGGGACCCCGTGAGGCAGACGCACTGATCGCTGCGGACGGCGGCTGGCACAATCCGATGACGGTCGCGGAGAAGCGATGACCGCCTCCGGCGACGTCTGCCGATCCGGCCGCGCTCCGGCAGGTCGCGCATCGTGCGCCAGAGGAAGTCGTGTTGCAATTCCGTGGCGCTGGGGTGCTTGAAGCTGAACACCTGGCAGCCCTGGGGGTTGACACCCGACATCACATGCCTGATCGCGCCATCTTTTCCAGCTGCGTCCATCGCCTGGAAGATCAGCAGTACCGCGTGCCGGTTGCAGGCATAGTGCAGCTCCTGCAGCGAGCTCAGTTTCGCAACGTGCTCGGCCAAAATCCTGGGTATCGATCTTCATCTTCGTCCTCAGGGATGGCGGTTCCGTCGGTGTTGCCGGGTCATTTCGAATCCTGCTCCTTGCGAATCTGTCGTTCCGCTTTCTCCCAGTCTTGCGTTTGCGCGCTGGTGCGGCTTCGCTCTTCGTACAGCTCGTAGGCCCGCTTGGCGATCTGCGGTGTCAGGTCGGCGGTGGCTCGTGGCTTCCGACCGACGGATTGCAGGGGAGGGTGCGACTGCGGCTCGACCGGATCGAAGATCCGATAGGCCAGCAGCTTGACGCGGTCATTGATGAGGAACCACACCAGTGCATAGCCCCATACGAACGATGCCCAGCCCCAGCCGAGGGGTGTCATGAACAGGCCATAGACCGCGATCAACGTGGCGATGATCTGCGTGCCGAGCACGGCGATCCATAGCACCCGTGCCGGTCGTATCGACCAGAACGGGCCGCGTGTGCGCGTCAGGAAGATCGTCAGGTGCCCGGCCACCGACAGCTTCAGGTACATCAGCGTCTGGATGTGCGGCCGGTCGAGATGAAAGACGCGCTCGCCAAGGTAGAACAGGCCGAACGCGGACACGACCCCGATGAGGCCCAGCGCCGTGGAGATTCCCAGCACCATGCGCATGTTCCACGCTTCGGGCTGGTTCTTGTAGTGAACGTTGTCATAGGCGATGGATAGGATGGCGCCGTCGTTGAGCAGCGCCAGCATCACGATCATCACGGCCGTCAACGGATAGAAGTTGAAAATCAGGATCGCCAGTGTCATGAAAAACAGCACGCGCAGCGTCTCGGCGATTCGGTAGATCGCGTAGCTGTTCATCCGTTGGAAGATTTTCCGGCTCTCCTTGATCGCATCGATGATCACCGACAGGCCGGGAGTCAGGAGCACCATGGCCGCCGCCGCGCGCGCCGCGTCGGTGGCGCCGGAAACGGCGATGCCGCAGTCGGCCTTTTTCAGCGCGGGCGCATCGTTCACGCCGTCGCCCGTCATGCCGACGATGTGGCCCCGCTTCTGCGAGCACGTCGACGATGTGGAACTTGTGTTCGGGGAACACTTGCGCGAAGCCGTCGGCCTTCTCGATCGACTCGGCCACCTCGGCGCTTTCCTGCTTCTTCGAGTCTCCCAGGCCGCCGGCATCGAGGATGTTCGTGCCCATGTCGAGCTTTCTGGCGGTCTCCCGGGCGATTGCCAGCGCATCGCCGGTCACCATCTTGACCTTGACGCCCATCGCAAGGGCAGTCGCGATGGTGGTCTTGGCATCCTCGCGCGGCGGATCGAACAAGGCGAGCACGCCGATGAACTGCCAGGGGCCATCGCCTTCGGCTCGCGCGACGCCTAGCGAACGAAAGCCGCGTGCGGCGAATTCGTTCACGGCCTTGTCGACCGCAGGTTTCACCCGGCCAGCGTTGGCCGCCAATTCCAGGATCACCTGTGGCGCGCCCTTGGTCACCTTGAACCTCTTGCCGTCGTTGGCTTTGACGGTGGCCTCGGTGCGCTTGTGCACGGGGTCGAACGGTTGGAAATGCAGCACCTGATAGTCTTTCAGGGCTTGGTCGTTCTTCACTCCGCCCAGCACGGCCAGATCAATCGTGTCGTTATTGTCCGCACGCGAGGCGAGCGCCGCATCGAGAATCACTTGCTCTGCGGGAACGTTGTTGACGCTGAACGGGTCACCGAGCGTCAGCTTGTTCTGGGTGAGGGTGCCGGTCTTGTCCGCGCAGAGCACGTCCACGCCCGCCAGTTCCTCGATGGCCACGAGGCGGCTGACGATTGCCTGCTTCCGGGCGAGCAGACGCGCGCCGACCGCCATCGTCACGGACAACACCGTCGGCATCGCCACCGGAATTGCAGCCACGGTCAGCACCAAGGCGAATTGCAACGTCGCAAGGATCGGATCGCCGCGATAGATCGCGAAAGCAACGATCACCGCCACGAGCGCCGCGGCGAGGACGATCAGGTAGTTACCGATCTTGAGCACCGCGCGCTGAAAATGGCTGACGGTGTGCGCCTCCTGCACCAGTTGCGCGGTCTTGCCAAAGTAGGTTTTCGAGCCCGTGGCGTAGACCAGCGCGCCGATTTCACCGCGACGAATGATCGAGCCGGAAAACACCGCCTCGCCGGGCTTGCGCGTGGCAGGCAACGATTCGCCGGTCAGCGCGGACTGGTCGACCTCCACGGGGTCGCCCTCGAGCAGGCGTGCGTCGGCCGGCACAATGTCGCCGAGGCGCATGCGGATGACGTCGCCCGGCACCAGCTCCCGCGCCGGTGGAGTGACCCACTTGCCGTCCCGTTTTACACGGGCGTTGATGGCGAGCTTCGCTTTCAACGCGGCGATGGCGTTGCCGGCCTCGCGTTCCTCCCAGAATCCGACCGCCGCGTTGGCCAGGAGCAGCAACAGGATGATGAAGAAATCGGGCCAGTGCCGCGCCACGCCCGACAAGATCACCGCCACCTCGATCATCCACGGGATCGGGCCCCAGAAATACGAGAGGAACTTGAGGAACGAGTTGGTTTTCTTCTCGGTGATCTCGTTCGGGCCATATTGGGCCAGGCGCTTCTGCGCTTCGGCCTGGCTCAGCCCGTCCGGGGAGGACGCCAGTCTCTTCTCGACTTCCGGCAGCGGCAGTGATTTCAGGTCGTCCCGCGGCTCCGCCTTCGTCTGCGGTTTCGGTTCGGGCTTCGGTGCGGATACTTTGGGCGGATCTGCATTGAGTTTTACGGCGGACATGGCGTGGTGCTCGCGCTAGGCCGCAGTTCGGGTCAATTTCGTGACCGAACGGATCTTGCTCGGCTCGCCCCATCTCCATTCCCGGATTTCCGGCAGGTCCTGTCCGTGCCGGTCGATGTACTGTTTGTGCTCGATGAGCTTGTCCTGCACCAGCTGCTTGAGGTAGGCCCCTTTGGCACCAAGATGCGGCAGCCGATCAACCACGTCCTGTACGAGGTGAAACCGGTCCAGCTCGTTCTGCACTCTCATGTCGAAGGCTGTCGTGATCGTGCCTTCTTCCTTGTAGCCTCGGACGTGCAGGTTGCGATTCGTGCGGCGATAGGTCAGCCGGTGAACCAGCCATGGATAGCCATGGAAGCCAAAGACGATGTGCTTGTCCTTCGTGAAGAGCGAGTCGTAGTCCGCGTCGGTGAGCCCGTGCGGATGCTCGGTGCTCGGCTGCAGCTTCATCAGATCGACGACATTGATCACGCGGATCTTCAGCTCGGGCAGATGCGCGCGCAGAATGGACACAGCTGCCAGAATCTCGAGCGTGGGCGTGTCGCCGCAGCAGGCCATCACGACGTCCGGTTCCGCGTCCTGGTCGTTGCTCGCCCATTGCCAGATCCCAAGGCCTTCCGTGCAATGCACGACCGCGGCTTCGATGCTCAGCCATTGGGGAAGCGCATGTTTTCCCGCGACCACGACGTTCACGTAGTGACGGCTTCTGAGGCAGTGATCGAAGACGGACAACAGGCAGTTGGCGTCCGGCGGCAGATAGACGCGCACGATGTCCGCCTTCTTGTTGATGACGTGGTCGAGAAAGCCGGGGTCCTGATGCGTGAAGCCGTTGTGATCCTGCTGCCAGACGTGGGAGGCGAGCAGATAGTTCAACGAGGCGATTTTCACGCGCCAGGGTAGCTCCAGTGTGACCTTCAGCCACTTGGCATGTTGGCTGAACATCGAATCGACGATGCGAATGAAGGCCTCGTAGCTATTGAACAGCCCGTGCCGCCCGGTCAGCAGGTACCCCTCGAGCCATCCCTCGCATTGATGCTCGCTCAGCATCGAGTCGAGCACGCGGCCAGCCGGAGCGAGAAATTCGTCGTACTTGGCCGTGCGCGCATCCCACTGACGCGGGGTTGTCTCGAATACCGCGCCGAGCAGGTTCGACAGCGTCTCATCGGGACCGAAGATCCTGAAGTTGCGCTGCTGCCGATTCAGCTCCGCGACGTCGCGCAGGAAGTGACCGAGCACGAGCGTGTCCTGGCCGTCGACGGCGCCCGGCGAGGGCACGTTCAACGCATGGACCCGGAAGTCGGGCATCCGCAGATCACGCAGCAGAGCGCCGCCGTTTGTGTGGGGGTTGGCGCCCATTCTCCGCGGCCCCTCGGGCGCAAGCTCGGCGAGTTCCGGTACGAGCCGGCCGTCGGCGTCGAACAACTCTTCGGCCCGGTAACTTTTCATCCAGCTCTCGAGCTGCGCGACGTGATCGGGGTGCTCTGTATCGACGAGAAGCGGCACCTGGTGCGCGCGAAACGTGCCTTCGATCTGCAGACCGTCGACGATCTTCGGCCCGGTCCAGCCCTTGGGCGAGCGCAGAACGATCATGGGCCATCGCGGGCGAGTGGTGTCGCCGTTGCTGCGCGCATTGCCGCGGATTGCGCGGATACGCTCGATGGCCTCGTCCAGAACCGCGGCCATGAGCTGATGCATCGACTCAGGGTCATCGCCCTCCACGAAATAGGGTGTCCAGCCGCAGCCGCGTATGAATTGCTCCAGCTCCTCGTGCTCGACGCGCGCGAGAATTGTTGGATTACTGATCTTGTAGCCATTGAGGTGCAGGATCGGGAGCACTGCGCCGTCCGTGACGGGGTTGAGGAATTTCGTGGACTGCCACGCGGTCGCCAGCGGCCCCGTTTCTGCCTCGCCGTCGCCGACGACGCAGGCCACGATCAGGTCGGGATTGTCGAATGCAGCCCCGAACGCGTGGCTCAACGAATACCCCAACTCGCCGCCTTCGTGAATCGAGCCGGGCGTCGTCGGAGCAACGTGACTGGAGATTCCGCCGGGAAACGAGAACTGCTTGAACAGCTTCTTGAGTCCCGCTTCGTCTTGGCTGATGTCCGGATAGATCTCGCTGTACGAGCCTTCGAGGTAGGTGTTGGCCACGAGAGCGGGACCTCCGTGGCCGGGCCCCGCGAGGTAGAACATATCCAGGTCGTGCTTCTTGATGACCCGGTTCAGGTGGACGTAGATGAAATTCTGACCCGGCGTCGTACCCCAGTGCCCAACGACCAGCGGTTTGACGTGCGATAGTTTCAGCGGCTGCTTCAGCAGCGGATTGTCGTAGAGATAAATCTGTCCGACCGACAGGTAATTGGCGGCGCGCCAGTAGGCGTCCATCCTGCGCAGCAATTCCGGAGCGAGCATGTTGGTGTTCATGGCGGAAGTTCCGTTGTCGAGCCGCGGTTGAAGGTGTCGTTGAAGACGCCGAGATCTCGAAATCTGTGGGCCACGGATTCACTCGAGCGCCCGGCTGACGTCTTGTCAGTGGTCGGAGGAGGTAGGTGACGTCTGCGTCGAGCTAGTTAGAGGACGCGCTGCCGAAGAGGTTTCGCTTGGCGTCGGCGAATCATGTCGCGCCCTAACGAACTGGGACGCCAGCAACACGAATATATAGGCCGCGAAAAATAGGGCATACCGGAAGTGGATTGCGCCGACATTGGCGAGGGCTAACCGAGACTTCGTCGTGGTACTGGCCGGTCTCGGCAACAGTGCAATCACGCGAGCTGCCAGCGTGTCTCGATCGCAGTCGCTCAACGTGTCGTCAGGCAACGTGCGGAACAGCGCGGCCACTCTCCGAGCGGCCGTCGCCGCGGGTAAGGCGGCCAGCGCGGCAGCCTCCCGCCACGGATCGAGGTCCATTCGCGCGAGTGCTGACAGCACGCTGAGCGACATCCCATTGCTGTCCTCTCCGATCGGCGCGAATAGAAAGGCGTCGAACTCAGATCCGAGTCGAGAAGTCGAAGCAACGCGTGACATGTCGCTATCCAGGTTTTCGCGTCCTGACCGAGGAGCGGAATGGCTAGGATATCGCCGTAGCGGCGCCGATTGTCCGTACGCCAGCGCACCCAGCAGCCGTGATGAGTGGACACGAATGTGGGCTAGTGCGTTCGCACGGTCCGGTATCGCCGGGACGGTGGCGCGTGCCAACGACACGCGCACTTTCCGCCGCAATGTCATCAGAGTGCGCCACCGCACCGATCGTGGTGGGGACGAAGGGCGGATAATTGCGAACTCATGCCAGCGCGGAGTGCAACAGAGCGATGCTTTTTCGACGTTGCCACTGAAAGGGAGCACCGAACATGAATCCGATTACGGCATTTCTGGTATTCGTCTCTATCGTCGCGGGCCTCGCGGCGGGACACTGGGCAAATCTGTATCTCGCCTCCGTGTTTTTCGTGATCGCGGCCATCATCGCCGCGTCATTGAAGATGGCCAACGTTTGGCAGAAGTTCGTGATCTTGCGGATGGGAAAGTTGCAAAGCGTTAAGGGAGCGGGCATGTTCGCGATCATTCCCGTCATCGACAACGTGGTGGCGGTGATCGACGGACGCATCCAGACCACGGCCTTCAACGCCGAGCAGGCGCTTACTAAAGACACGGTGCCGGTCAATGTGGATGCGATCATCTTCTGGCACGTACACGATGCCGAGAAAGCGGCACTGGCCATCACGAACTATCGCGAGGCCATCGATCGGGTTGCGCAGACTTCATTGCGCGAGATGATCGGCTCCTCGATGTTGGCCGCGTTGCTATCCGATCGCAAAGAAGCGGACGAGCAGTTGAAGGACGAGATCGGCAGAAAGACCGCTCCCTGGGGAATCTCGGTGAGCTCGGTGGAAATTCGGGACGTCGCCATCCCCGAGGCGTTGCAGGACGCCATGTCTCGTCAGGCGCAGGCCGAGCGTGAGAAGCAGGCGCGGGTAATTCTCGGCTCGGCCGAAGCGGCGATCGCCGGGAAGTTCGTCGAAGCCGCGGACACTTATGCCGGGCATCCGGAGGCGCTGCAACTTCGAGCGATGAACATCATCTACGAGACCACCAAGGAACGCGGAGCCACGATCCTGATTCCGAGCTCGATGGTCGACAGTCTCAATCCGGCTACCCCGACTTTGGCACTTGCGCTTGCGGGCAAAGACGCCCTCGATCCCAAGCTCGCCCGGCGTCCGGCGGCGGCCTGAACAGGGAAGATCTTATGCGTTACGCAGCATGACCAATCTGAAACGATTACGCGATCCGCGCCGCCGAGAGAAGCAGCACGGAAGAGAGGCGGAGTGACTCTCGCGGACCGATCAGCAGCTCGCCGCAGTTCGACGCTGAGCAAACTAAACACCTGAGGTCTTTGTGCGCGGAACCGCAAGTAAGTGTCGAGGCAGGTCAATAGTGAAGACGCACCCCGTGTGCGGCAAGTCGCGGACGGTGAGAAGTCCGTTGTTTGCATTGACGCTGCGTTGACAGATTGTCAGTCCGAGTCCGAGGCCGGACCGGTCGCCGCCGCCCTGCTTGAATGGCAGAAACAGCTGTGCCGCGAATCCGGGGGGAAGGCCGCCACAATGATCCTCAATGTCGATACGGATACGGTCGGCGGCGGCGTATGCGTCCAGAGAGACTTCGGTACGATGCTGAGTAAATTTGAAGGCGTTTTGCAGCAAGTTTCCAACGGCTGACAAGAGCATTTCCCGGTCGACATCGATTGCAAGACCCGTGTCGACATCGCCGACAGTGAAGTTGCACTGGTGCGCTTGTGCCTCGAGCGAAGCGGATATCTTCACGTCGGTAAGGAAGTCGGCGAGGGAAATCAGTCGGTGTTGCGGAGGCATCCCCGCAGCTACTCGCACATCCGCGAGTGATCGATCTATGAGACTTCGCATCCCAATCAGGGATCGATCCAGCACCGCTCCCGTCGCGCCGCCCAGTCCTACATTGCCTGCCTTGATGGCTGTAACGGCGAGAGTCGCTGTTTGAATGTGATTGCGCAACTCATGCGCCAAGAAACCGAGCCGTTGATTCAAGGCCCTGACGCTATTGTCCTCGACCAACGTACTGCGCTGAAACGCGTACTCCGTGACGGCGTCGGCGATGCCATTGTCGAGACAGCGGTTGAGAGTCCGAAACTCGTCTGTCCCAATCTGCGCGCTAAGTTCGAATGCCAGCTCCGTTATCGCTTGGCAGAGGTCGCCGTAGTCGTGGACAACCTGATCAACCGAAAATCCATATTTCGATAGCTCGCGACCATGTAACGCGGCGGTGACGCTAATCTCCGACGCTACCGGTCCGCCACCCGAAGGTCCGGAAACCCTTCGGCTCTCCATCGGCTCCGCAGTCTGTTCCACCTGCAATGTCTTAACGAGTTGATCAAGGAAGGGCGGTATTCCGTGGGCCAGTGCCGCGTCAGCCACTTTCGGCGCTAGCCGTTTCGCTACCTTGAGCCGGCACCGTTCGATCAACTCGGCTCTATGGGCGGTAAGAAATTCGTGTAGCACTGGGTCACCCTCGTCGCTCGCTGCGTGCGGTATCGGACGCGCGCTCGAAAAAAGACCCGCCGAAGCGGGCCATCCTCGGGGGGAGATTCAATACCCAGATCGTATGCTGCCCCCCCCCGAGCGCTCTGTTCGATACCGCACACGATGAGCCGCGAATCGCCCCTCTGTCACTATGCGGAGTGTTCGCCCGTTAGCGTGACCGTCACCACGACTATCTTCTTTTCTGTGGTCGGGACGCCAACAGGTTGCGTTTGCGTGCGCTTTTTCGCAGACTCTCCGTTTGAGCGCACGGATGCTCATCCGTCAATGCTTCCTCCGGGCGCTCCACGACGAGACTTCTCAGGACAGTCCGCGCTTCTATAGGCAGATCAGCGAGCTTGGGGTGCGGTCCAAGGACTGCCTCGATCGCCGCAAGCCGTTTTTTCACCTGAGAGTGTTGTCGATTTACTATTCCGCGGGGCGCCGCATTGCTGTTTAACGTTATCCGTTATACGATTTGAGTGTGATCAGGAGTTTTCGCTGCGCCGACACGCAAGCGCTATTTGAGAGCGGAAAGTCGAAGCGCTTCGGCGCAATCCTGAAGGTGGCAACGCGCAAGCTGACGCAACTCGAGGCCGCCAACACGCTGGAGTTTCTTCGCTCCCCTCCGGGGAATCATCTGGAAGCACTGAAAGGGCAACGAAGGGGTCAGCACAGCATTCGCATCAATGAGCAGTGGCGCATTTGCTTTCGGTGGACGAGTGCGGGAGCCGAAGATGTCGAGATCGTCGACTACCACTGAGGAAACACGGATACATGGGCATAAAGAACGGAATGCGGCCGGTTCATCCCGGTGAAGTGTTGCGCGAGGATTTCTTGCTTCCTGGAGGCATGACCGCGAACGCACTGGCCAAGGCATTACACGTACCCGCGCCGCGTATTAACGACATCGTTCGCGAGCGTCGCGGTATCTCTGCCGATACGGCAATGCGATTGGCGCGATTCTTTGGCGGCGATGCGCGTTCGTGGCTGAATCTCCAAGCCGCATATGATTTGCGCGTCGCCGAGATCGCGAACGCGAAAAAAGTGGAGCGCGAAGTGAAACCTAGCGAGCTCGCGGCCGCAGCGAACACGTAAACTATCGGTTGGCGTTGGGGTAATAGCAGGGGTAACTTCGACATCGCCTCAGTTCTGCGTTGAGACCTGGCGCGGCCCAGAGCCCTCAACCGGGAGTCGCTCCTAGCCTCCAAGGACGTCCCTGCGCGTCCGCCGACGTCCGAGAGCGTCCCGCGAATCCCGCGTAACTCATCGAGGGATTCGCACGTTTTGCACTCCGGCTAATAGAACGTTTTATCTGTAAAATACGTATAAAACGTGTTATCTTGGTTTTCTCGAAGCGGGGAGATCTCTCAATGACCAAGGTCACCTCAGGTGAATTTCAGCGCGAGTTTGGGCGTTATCGGGCGCTTGCGCAGCGCGAGCCGGTGATTATTACTAATCACGGCCGCGAGGACGTCGTGCTGCTCGGCGCTGACGACTATGCGCGGCTGCGCCGCTATGAACAGAAACCGTTCCACGTCTCGCAGCTGCCGCGTGAGGTTCTGGAGGAATTGGCCAGTGTTCAGCCGCCCAAGGCCGCAACGAAATTCAACCGCGAGTATGAGCCGTAACTTCGCATGGCAGAATTCAAACCCGAGAGCGGGTTGGTCATACGCCATGCGTATCTGTGGTGGAACGAGGCAAGGTCTGGACGCGAGCAAGGCGTAAAGGATCGTCCCTGCGTCATCGTCCACGCGCGGCAGAACGAGCACAACGAAATCGAAATTTTTATTGCGCCGATCACGCACACGCCTCCTGAAGTTCCGGAGCGCGCGATGGAGATTCCCACGGCGACCAAGAAGCGCTTGCGTTTGGATGCAGAGCCTTCCCGGATCATTACCACGGAAGTCAATCGATTCGTCTGGCCGGGACCCGACATTCGCCCGGTTCCTGGCGGCGGCACAGCCTACGGTCTCCTGCCCGCCAATATGACCGCCGATCTCGTGGACAAGATCAAGAAGAATGCCCGCGATCGCTCGATCTCCGTCGTTAGCCGCGATGACGAAGCGCTCAACAAGGAAGTCCGGCGACGCAAGAAAGTCGGCAGAAAACCAGAGAGCCAACGGTAAACCCTTCGGCGAGATTCATCGCGACTTCGCCCAGGGCAGCTTTTGCGGGGTAACTGGGGACGCAGGGGTAACTACCTGCGGCGGGTGCCTGCAGCGATGCTCATCGGTTCGGCAATCGGTACTGTCTGATCCCCCGCATGTGGTCTGCTGGCGCGCCTGTCAGCGTCAAGCTAGGCATCGGCGAAACCCGCGCGCACGCTCAGTCGCGCGGCATCCATCTGTTGCCGAAGGCAGTATTGCTGGCCCTTGAAGGTAAAGGCTACGATCGGGGTAATACTTCGGAAAGGTATTACGCATGAGCACCTCGAATGTCACCCAAAAAGGCCAGGTCACGATTCCTGCCGAGATGCGCAAGGCGCTCGGTCTCAAAGGTGGCTCCAAGGTCCGATTCAGACGCCAGGGTAACAAGGTTTCGCTTGAGCGCGTCGAAGAGCCGGCCGTGGAATCGTTGTTTGGTGCTTTGAAGGTCCCGAAGACGCGCGGTATCGCTGACATCGACGCGGTTATCGACGAACTTCGCCAAGAGCGGTCTAGCGTGCCCGCAAAGCGACGACGCCGCACGTGATCGCCGTCGACACTAATGTCTTGCTGCGGGCGCTTGTGGATGATCCGGCAGATCCGGGACAGTGTGCGGCAGCACGTGCGCTCGTTGCCAGCGCGGGCCAAGTCCGTGTCGCGAGCATCATCTTTGTTGAAACACTCTGGGTGCTGCACAAACGCTATCGAGCCGCCCGCGGCGAAGTCTCGCGTATTGCGCGCGAACTACTCGATCATCCGCGCTACGAAATCGAGGCCAGCGGCGAACTCGGACAAGCCTTATAGATTTTTTCTACGAGCGCCGTCGATTTCGCCGACGCCGTTGCGTTAGCCGACGCACGTCGCGTCGGGATTGCGTTACATACATTCGACCGTAGGCTCGCGAAATTGCCCGATGCCGAGGGCGTGACAAAGTAGCCGACCCGGCTCCGTTCGTGCGGCACGATCGACACGTCTGAGGCGGAAACCGGGGCAGGGGGTAACAGTGGGGCATCACCGCAACCTGCGTTGAGGCTTAGCGCGGCCTAGAGGCATCGATTGGAAGGCGCTCCAAGCCTCCAGTACCTGCGCCCACGACGTCCGAGGATATCCACCAACGACCCAGATACTTGCCACAACTATTTGTGGAGGCGATGGACACCTCCGCAGCAGACTTTTCGATCGAGCCGGCTAACGGTTCAACTGGATAGCACTCGTACCCCGAGAGTTACGCTTCGCACGTCGATGCAATGCAGAGTTCTCGGCTGCTAGGACGGCTGCAGATAACCGAGACCCGGCCCGGCCGCGGGTAGATGCAAGCCGCCATCGGTCGCCCGCTCTCCCGTAATGGGTCAAACATTACCCCGAGCCCGCCTCCGACCGCCGGTTCGGATCTTTCGATCGCACGTTGCGAAAGGAGCGACGCGTCATCCAGCGCCGGCTCATAGACTCGCGCACGGGAATTGCTGCATTTCGCCGTATTCCGGGTCGCGCAAGCGCAACGCTGCCCCCGCTGCGGATCCCGGAGGTGATCGAGGCTTCGAGAGGGTTTATCACCGCGGAGAGAACTTGGAGCTGATCTCCCCAAACCGGCCATCCAAGCGTAGGCTCTAGCAACCCTTACGCAGAGCCCTTGAATGGCCGAGCGCGCCGAACAGGAAATATCTCTGTCTCCCGCAGATGGGGTAGCCGGATTCCCACAGACCGAAACACTTTCGACGCCGGAGGTTTCAGCGCCCATGCTCGATGTGCACGCTCCCCACCCGTTGGTCCACACTTGGAGAGACTTCTTCGTCCACATCGCCACAATCGTCATTGGGCTATTGATCGCGGTTGGACTCGAGCAATCAATTGAGGCTCTCCATCATCGGAATCAGCGTTCAGAGCTCGAAGCGGAGATGCATGCGGTCTTGGAGAGCGACGTCAAACTCGATGACGAAGACCTTAAAAAACTCGCGGGGTTTCGGGCATATCTAGCTGAATTCCGAGCGGCGATTCAGGCGAGGCTGGGTGGTCAACTCTTGCCTGCCGCGCCTGCAGTTGACGATGGGCGCATGGCCATTCTGCTCATCTATCCGAGTCTTGCCCCTTACGAAGCAGCCAAGGAGAACGGCACGGCAGCCCTGTTACCCACGGACCGGCTTCGTCTCTACAGCAGAATCTCCTACGCTCGTGATCTCCACCGGTGCTAGCAGAGATCGCTGGTACGCGGGACTCACGGCGCTAGGATCGTTTCAGGAGCGCTATGTGGACTCGGCCGGCAGTCTAGGCAGTGGCGAAATCGCGAAGAGTCCTGAGCTTGGAAGTTTGTCCGTCACGGAGCTCGCTGAGTATGCGCGGATCGTGTCCTCGTCGATAAAGGAGACAGACCTTGTGGTTGCCCGGCTGAAGATCTTCGACGTTGAATGCCAGGCAATTCTCGCAGGCGCCCGGAATGAGTTCGACTTGATCGAGGAGATCAGTCGTGCGAATACAGAGTAGCAAGCGGCCAGACCGGCGCTTACGTAGTGACGCTTCACGACGGCAAGCGTTACGACGTCGCGGCGCTCGAGGGCGCGATCGGCGCCCGCCAGGCTCGCGGCGCTGCAGCGCGACATGCTGCGCAATAGTTGCATGCGCTCACGGCAACGCAGCTGCGCCTCGGCGACGTGCCGGCCCGGTCATAAGGAAGAACGGGAGACCCGGCACGAGGCCCGGGTCTCTGTCACTGTATTTGTGCCCCATGGTTCCGAGCCTCTTGAGCCCTCGGCGACTAATCGGCCAGCTCGAGCGGGCATAGGACGTCGTCGAGCGGGTTCGTTTAGCGGCATTCCGGACGCGGCGATCGACTGGGCGCGGCCGGTTCAAGCTTGGTCGATGTCTGTCTTCGAGAAGTCAGATCCCTTGAACAAAAGTTGTTGGCCGTAGTGCCGGGCGCAGGCATAGGCGAAACACTCAGCCATGTTCAGTTGCGCGGCGTGGCGATGTCCTTTGCCAAAGCGCGCGAAGGCGTCGATGGCTATCGGTCCGACCTCGGGTGGCAAGGCAACGACCTCGATCGCCATCAACTCGAGGAAGTTCCCGACTTCTTCGAGCGATTGCATAGCCGGCAACGCGAGAACACGGGCGACGCCGGCTGTGGCCTCGAATATCGCGATCGCCGACGTGATCCGCGTCTTCGACCCTTCGAGGCGAGCCGCAAGCGTTCTGGCGTGGTTCTCGTTGGTCATCATTGCCACGATGACCGACGCATCGACGAACATTACTCGTTGCCGCTCAATTCATCGAAGAACCGCTTGTCAGCCCTCCGACCGCGCTTTGGTTTGCCTCGCGCGCGAAGCTCCAGACAGAAACGCACAGCGAGATCGACGACGCTCGGCTTGCCGCGTTGGCGTTCGAGTTCGTGTTTGAGGGCTTCACGCACCGCCTCGGTCTTGTTCAGGTTTTTCGCTGCGGCGAGTTCGCCAGCAAGCGCGTCGACTTCAGGGTCTTTGATGTATAGGGCCATGACAGGATATCCTAACCGTGATGGCGGGATATCCTAACACAACTCCCCGAGGGCGACGCCGGCCAGATCGGTAGCGAGCGTAACGACACGTCGGGCAAAACGTCGGCATGTGCGCCGTGGGCCAGGCAGTACAAGATCTACATCATTCCGATGCCGAAGGCTCCATGTCGGCCGGCCGACGCCGTACGACGGTGCCAGCGGGCTGGGGTGGGGTAGCTCCGGAAGCTATCGTGGAACTCTTGACGATTCTCATCGCCTTACCTAAAGTAAGGATGCTAAACGTCTGTAAGGAGAGGCCGGTGGCCGAGGCGACACTCACGAGCAAAGGGCAAGTCACGATTCCGAAGATCGTCCGGGACGCAATGGGCCTCAAGGAAGGCGATCGCGTTGACTTCATCGAGACGGATAAGGGCATGCTGATGGTGCCGGCGACGAGGGACCTCAAGACGCTTCGAGGCATGTTCAAGAACCGACGCGCTCGAGCGGCGACAATCGCGGAAATCAAGAAGACGATCGGTGAGATGGGCGAATGATCGGCCTCGATACGAACATCGTGCTGCGCTATCTGGCGCAAGACGATCCGCGACAATCGAAGGCGGCGCGCGATCTGATCGAAGGTCGGCTAACGCGCGACGAGCCCGGCCATATCTGCGCCATTACGGTTGCCGAGATCGCGTGGGTGCTGAAGCGCCTCTATGCAGCATCGCGTGAAGAAATTGCGGGCACGATCGAAGGACTGCTCGCGGCTCCTACGATTGTCGTTGAGCACCGGAGTTTGGTGCGACAAGCGGTTCAGGACTTTCGCGAATCGACGGCCGAGTTCTCCGATTGCGTGATCGCGCGCGTCAACGCCGGCGCCGGGTGCGACACCACGTTCACTTTCGACCGTGCAGCGGCGAAGCTCGCACGGTTTCGATTGTTGTCGTGACGCGGTGTGAGGGCTCATGCTCTCGCACCCATACTACTGCGGTAGCATCGTTGTCTCATGCCTAGAGGAACCCCCGCCGTCAAAGTCGCCGTGGACTCGGACGTTCACGCCAAGGTACTCGATGCGGCTGCGGCCGAGGGTACCAGCGTCTCGGCCTGGATTACGGCGGCTGCTCGCCGCGCTCTGCTGATCCGCGACGGGCTCGCCGCTGTTGCCGAATGGGAGGCGGAAAACGGCGCGTTGGCTCAGCGGGAGGTCGAAGCGGCGCGCTCTCGCGTCGAGCGACGCCCGGCCCGACGCAGACGCCCCGGTCGAAGAGGCTGGTCGTGTACGACACGAGCGTCTTGATCGCGGCCGATCGCGAGGCTGCCAGCGCCTGAGCCGAGTAGCCGCGGGGCCGAGTCGCTGGTCGGACTTACCGGCAACCTTTACCGTTGTACGGTGCAGTCGTCGGACTCCAGGCCCAATGGTCCGGCGCACCTCGTGACCACGCCGTGGATGGCCTGAGGTCCGAAGTGGTTGCTGGCCGGCGTGGTGAACATCAGCGTGACATTGGCGTACTTGACGTGTGCGGTTCCGGCCGCGGCGTTCGCGTCGCCGAGCACGCAGACGGTGAGCGTCGACGGATTCCCGAAGGGCGCGGGGCCTCCGTTTCCGGTCACCTGGGCGTGGCCGACGACCACGAAGCCGCCGGTGACAACGGGGTTGAACGTGGGGCAGCTCGTATCCCAGTCGCTGCTGACCACGCCGTCCGTCATGCTGATGTGGTGAGTGTGGGCGCCGCGTGTGACGGGATCGTTCTGATCTATGACCCCCGCGTCCGTCGTCTGCATGTCCATGGACGCCTCGAAGCGGGCTGCACCGCCGCGCTCCGGCAGGTCCAACGACCACCTGCCTTGCATTTCGTAGGGCCCTTTGCTGACGCTCGCGGGAGTGTGGTCGTTGAGTAGGCCAACAAAGTGAACCGGCGCGCGCGAGAATCCAAACCGCTCGTCCGCGCGGGACGCGGTCGCACCGCCGAAGCCCAATCCGCATAGCAGGATCGCGATTCCGCCTGCCGTCAACGTCAACTTCGTGCTGTTCATCGGAACCTCCCAGTTCTCGTAGTGAAGTTCGTACCGGGACCGCCTGGGCGTTTCCCGACGCCGCCGAGTAGCCGCCAGGGACGGCGGCGAGCCGCGTTCGCGGCCTGCCGTACTCCCAAGCGCCACGAATCATCCGGCATGGGTGCGACGCGCGACAAACGGCAACAGGCCCCAAGCCGCTACCTGCCCGCAAACGCCGCCTTTTGCCGTCCGTGGATCGACGCGTAGAATCGTTGCGGCTGCTCGGATTGCCCCATACAGAAGAAACAAATCGCGATGAGTGGATCGTTCAACGAGCCACGCCCGGCTGCCGAGACTGCTTCGATGAAGCGGCTGGATTCGTGGAAGGCGATAGCCTCGTACCTCAGGCGCGATGTGACCACGGTCCAGCGCTGGGAGCGGCGCGAGGCAATGCCCGTCCACCGGCACCTGCACAACAAGCGCGGGTCCGTCTACGCGCTGAGCTCCGAGCTCGACGCCTGGCGAGACGGTCGCCGATCGCTTCTCGACGCTGATCACGGCGCCCGTGCGGAGGATCCAGCGCGGTCCGCCGCGACTCGGCGTGCGCCAGCTCCCGTGATGGAACGGGCTCGGCAGCGCAAGGGGCCGCGTCTCCTGCTGATTGCCGTCGGGCTCGCAGTGCTCGGTGCGTGCGTGGCGGGCTATCTAGTGCATCGGGGACGCGCCGAGGAGACGGGGCCGCAGATCACATCGCTTGCAGTATTGCCTCTCAGGAACCTTTCCGGAGACCGCACCCAGCAGTATCTCGCGGATGGGATGACCGAAGCGCTCATCGGGCGTCTCTCGGGCATTCGACATCTGCGTGTCATCTCGCACACGTCCGTGATGCGCTTCAGCGACTCGGAGCTCTCGGTTCCACAGATCGCTCGTGCGCTGGGGGTCGATGCGATCGTCGAAGGCTCGATTACGCGGGCGGGTGACCGCATCCGCGTCACGGCGCAGTTGATTCGCGCCGCAACCGACGAGCACCTCTGGTCCGAGACCTACGATCGCGAGCTGCAAGATGTTTTGGCCTTGCAAAGCCAGCTCTCTCAGGCCATTACCGACAAGGTCAAAGTCACCCTTACGGGCGAGGAGCGGGAGAGGCTCGCCGCGCAGAGGAGCGTGGCGCCCGAAGTCTACGAGAGCTATCTCAAGGGGCGATTTGCCCTCAACGAGCACATGAACAGGGGCAGCATCGAGGAGGGCGTCGGCCACTTCGAAGACGCAATCAGCCTCGATCCTACGTTTGCCCCGGCCTATCTCGGTCTGGCGCAGGCCTTCGGCGCACTAGGCACGGTGTTCGTGGGCGCTTCTCCCGAGGAGACTCGCCCGAAGGCGATCGACGCGGCCCGCAAGGCATTGGAGCTCGACCCCGATCTCGCCGAGGCGCACGTCGTGCTGGCGAGCATCGAGCAGAAGAAGTGGCAGTGGGCGGAGGCCGAAGCCGAATACCGCAGGGCCTTGGACTTGAGTCCTAGCAGCGCGCGGGCCAATGCGGGGTTCGCCTCGTGGCTGATGTGTCAAGGGCGCACGGACGAGGCGCTGTCCTGGTCGGACCGCGGCCGGCAACTCGATCCGCTCAGCGTTTCAGGCAGCGATGTCGCCTGGATTTTGTTCCAGGCCCATCGTTTCGCGGACGCGGAGCGCGAGCTGCGTGCCGCGCTCGGCGCGCAGCCGGACGACATCGAAGTGCTGACGGAACTGGGGTTCGTGCTGAGCGTCGGCGAGCGCGCCGCGGAGGCCGTCCCGTTCCTCGAGCGGGCGATTGCCGTCTCGCACGGAAGCCCGGCCGCAACCGGCGTCCTCGTCAGGGCCTACGCGCGCTCCGGACGCCGCGCCAAGGCGGAGCGGTTGTTGGATGAGCTGAAAGAACGCAGCGCGGCGGGCTATGTCCCGGCGGCCGCTTTCGTGAACGCCTATCTGGGTCTCGGTGACGCCGACGCCGCCTTCGAATGGATGGAGCGAGCTTACGCCGAGCAATCCAACATCCTGCAGTTTCTCAAGGTCCACCCGTTCTTCGACCCCATCCGGGACGACCCTCGCTTTGCCGCCCTGGTCCGCCGCGTTTGGCACGACGCGGCACGATCGCAAGAAAAGTGGAGCGCGAAGTGAAGCCCAGCGAGCTCGCTGGCGCGGCGAATACATAGAGGTTGTGTCGAGGTAACGGCGGGGGTAGCTACCGTCCATCGTTCCGCTCTAAACAGGCCATGTTTCATGCGCTTAGCTTCGCTGACTTGGAGATATCGGAACGAGGTGGCCCATGCCGGAGAGAAGAACCCTGCAAAGAGCCCGACGCGACCGGCGCGAGGGCAAAGCGCCGAGCACTCAGGCCGGTGAATTTGTCCGCGAGGAGATCGAGCATATTCGGGAAGGCAAACACGGAGCGCGGTCGACGAAGCAGGCGATCGCGATTGGTTTGTCGAAAGCCCGTCGTGCAGGCGTGAACTTGCCGCCACCCGAAAAGGGCGAGGCGTCCACGAGCACGCGCAAGAAGGCACGGCGCGACTATGCGCGTGGCCACGGAGCCCCGCGCCGCCAGAAGGCTACCGCCAAACGGTCGAGTGCGACGCAAAGCGCGCTGAAGCGTGAGGGCCGAAGATCAGCCTCGCACGAGGCGCTCTCCAAACAAGCCCATTCGGCAGCCAAACGGCGAACCAGAAGCGAGCGATCTGCGGCGGCCAAGAGAGCTGCGCGCGTGAGGGGAACGGCGCGTATGCGCGAGCAGTCGGCTCGTCCTTGACGCGCTTGTGGTCGATACCAGACGAAGACGTGGGCGGTTGCGATTCGATCAGCCCTGGCCAGTGGCGCTTCTGGATCTCTGATGGCTGCCGCGATCATCCGGTGCTTTAGCTAGCCAACCGCCGCGCCTGAAAGTCCCGAGTCGGATGGTCGGGCTGGAGCCTGCCAAGGTCGGCTCTTGAGCAGACCGCGCGCCTCGGAAGATCAGATTCCCTTCGCTTGCGGGATGGCTCACGGGACAATCTCGAGCGACACGATCTTTGCGCGTTCGAGCCTGAACGCGTACCTCAAGTCGATCGGGCTGCCCGGGAAATTGCCGGTCAGCCGACTCGTAACGATGTAGCGGACGTCCCTCTGCTCTACCGCAAGAGGCTTGCTCACATACGAATACTTCGCTGTCGCTCCGGTCTTCCACTTCTGGATCGCCGCATGCCCTGAGTGCGTTCGTCCCTCGTCCTTGACGACGGCTCGTTTGGTGAAGCAGCGCGCCACGGCGTCCGCGTCACCGCGCTTATCGGCCTCGAAGTAGTCGGCGATGGGCTCCGGCATGCTCAGATGGGCCATGACGATCTCCTGTGTTGTCGCGACCGACTATGAGGCTTCTGACACATTAGAGAATCGTCTATAGTCTAAGTGCGCTATTTAGAGAGCGATGCATAATGCGCGGATCAGAGTTTGCCGAGTTGAAGGCGTTTGTCGGCGTCGTCGACCGTGCGAGCTTCGCACGCGCCGCCGATCATCTCGGGCTTTCTGCATCAGCCTTGAGCCAGACCATCCGCAATCTCGAGGCGCGCCTCGGCGTGCAACTACTCAATCGCACCACCCGGAGTGTGGCGCCGACGACCGCCGGGTCCCGTCTTCACGAGCGCGTCGCACCGATCATCCTGGAGATGGATACCGCTGTCGCAGAAGCCGTCGCCTCAACTGGGCGAACCGCGGGGACGTTGCGCGTGAACACGCTGGGTATCGGGGCGAAGAAAATCATCGCGCCGCGACTCGGCCGATTTCACCGCGCGCATCCGGATGTGGTGCTCGATATCGTGATAGACGATGGCTTGAGCGACATCGTCGCCGGCGGGTTCGACGCCGGCATTCGCGTCGGCGCGCGACTGGAGAAAGACATGATCGCCGTACGCTTGACTCCCGACGTCACCATGCTCGCCGTTGCGTCGCCCGATTATCTGTCGCGGCGCGGCGAGCCAAAGACACCCGCCGATCTGCACCGCCATGCCTGCATTAACTGGCGCTTCCCTGGAAGTGGCCGAATCTACCATTGGCAGTTCGAGAGAAAGCGCAAGAAGCTCGAAATGGCCGTCGAAGGGCCATTGATCTCAAACCATCAGGACATCGTCCTCGAAGGCGCGTTGCAGGATCTCGGCATTCTTTACGCCTACGATCACGATCGCGTGCACGAGGCAATCGCGCAAGGACGGCTCAAGCGCGTCCTGGCCGACTGGGCGCTCAGGAGTCCCGGTCTATTCCTTTATTATTCGAGGCGCCGCCACAGGCAGCCTGCACTGCGCGCCTTCATCGATTGCCTGCTGGACCGAGACGGGAGCGTAGCGAAGACCTCTCGTCGCCGTGTGGCGTGATACCTTCGTCCGATGGCCCCCGAGGGGGTTGCGCGTATCAGCTGACGGCAAGAAAGCGCTAGCATCGTGCGCAGGGCAGAGAGTAGGGGCGCGTCGCATGGCAGTGCAGTGTCGTCATCTGCAGTTCATCCGTACCGATCGGCCGCGCACGAGCGGCTGCGAAGAGTGCCTGAAGCTCGGTGACACTTGGGTGCACCTACGGCTCTGCCGCACATGTGGGCACGTCGGATGTTGTGACAGCTCGAAGAACAAGCACGCGACGAAGCACTTCCACGCGACGCAGCACCCGATCATGACGTCGCTCGAATCCGGCGAGACCTGGAGCTGGTGCTACGTCGACGAAATCGCGATGGAGCTCCACGAGTGAGCGCGGCCGTCGGGGAACGCACCATCGTTTCCGAGCTTGTCGAAGGCAGGCGCGCGCAGATGTTTCCGAAGCTCACGCAGGCACAGCTCGCGCGTCTGGAGCGACACGGCACGCCGCGCGCGACGGCGGCGGGTGAGGTCCTGCTCGACATCGGCGCAGAGCCGCGCGGCATTTTCGTCGTGGTCGCCGGCAGCGTGGAAATCTTGCTGCCGTTCGCGTCCGACGTGCGCTCGAAAGCCTGCGAGTTTGCGCTGTTGACTCTGCTTGCGCCCGGCGACTTTAGCGGCGAGGTGAGCACGCTGCGCGGGGCAGCCGGCCTCGTCCGGCTCCGCGTCCGCGAGCCGGGCAGTGTGCTGCAGATGAGTCTCGAGGGGCTTCGCCGAGTAGTGCAAAACGACAGCGAGCTCAGCGAGCTCTTCATGCGTGCCTTCATTCTGCGCCGCATGGGCATTCTAGAATCCGGGCTTAGCGACGTAATCGTGCTCGGTTCCAGTCATGCCGGCGACACGCTGCGGATTCGCGAGTTTCTGACCCGCAACGGCAGGCCGTACGTGAACGTCGACATCGACCGCGATGCCGACGCGCACGCGCTGCTCGAGCGATTCCAGCTGGCGCCCGAGGAAATTCCGGTCGTGATTTGCCGCGGCGGCGAGGTTCTCAGGAACCCCGACAACCGTGGGCTCGCCGAATGTCTCGGCATCAACGCCCCTCGCGACGATGACGTCGTGCATGACTTCGTCGTGATCGGAGCAGGCCCGGCGGGGCTCGCGGCCGCCGTATACGCCGCGTCCGAAGGGCTCGACACGTGCGTCGTCGAGGCGTTCGGGCCAGGCGGTCAGGCCGGAACGAGCTCGAAGATCGAGAACTACCTAGGTTTTCCGACGGGCATCTCGGGTGCAGCCCTCGCGGGGCGTGCGTTCTCGCAGGCACAGAAGTTCGGTGCGCAGGTCAACGTCGCGTGGGAGGCCGTGGGGCTCCAGTGCGACGCGTGGCCCTATACCGTCGGAACGTCGGGCGGCCGGCCCGTGCGCGCGCGAGCCGTGCTGATCGCGAGCGGCGCCCAATACCGCGCGCTCGACGTCGTAAATTTGCCGCGCTTTCTCGGTAGCGGCGTTTACTATGCCGCGACGCATCTCGAAGCAAAGCTCTGCGACGGCGAGGACGTGATCGTCGTCGGCGGCGGGAATTCCGCCGGACAGGCCGCGGTGTTTCTGGCGGGCTATTGCGGACACGTGCACATCCTCGTGCGCGCTCCTGGCCTCGCGGAGAGCATGTCGAGCTATTTGATCGGGCGCATCGAGAGCACGCCGAACATATCGCTCCACGTTCGCACCCAAATCACGGCGCTCGAGGGCTCGGGCCATCTCGAGCGCGTGACGTGGACGACCGGCGATGGCTCGCACGAGGCGCGCGATCTGCGGCACGTGTTCCTGATGTTGGGCGCCTTGCCGAACACGCGCTGGCTCGATGGCTGCGTCGCGTTGGACGCACCCGGGTTCGTGAAGACGGGGCCCGACCTTGGCGCGGAGGAGCTCGCGCGCTGGACTCTGTCCCGCAGCCCATACTTGCTCGAGACCAGCGTTCCGGGAGTGTTCGCCGCGGGCGATGCGCGCGCGGGCAGCGTCAAGCGAATTGCCGCCGCGGTCGGCGAGGGCTCCGCAGTGGTGCAGTTCGTGCACCGTGCGCTTCGCGAGTTCGCGGAGCGTTCGTCGCGCGTGACAGTCGCGACCTGAGGCTTCCCGATGACCGCTTCTGGCGTATCCTTCACGCTCAATCCAAATTCGCGGCTTCAGCAGTGATCGGCCGCGGGTTCGTCGGCGGCTCCGCGTTCGCGCCCGGGTGGCGGAAGGGTAGACGCAGCGGACTTAAAATCCGCTGACCGAAAGGTCATCCCGGTTCAAATCCGGGCCCGGGCACCAACCCAAACAAACACTTAAGATCCGTCCCGGAATCACATTTTCCTGTTCGTGGAAAAAGTCCGCGAGAGGAGGGATATGCTCCTTTCGTCGCAGCGCCATGACGCCCGGGGAGATCTCATGCCTGACTGGATAGTCCAATACTCCGAGACGCTCGCGAACTCGTACGCTGCGGCTCTGCGTACTCGCTACAACGCGCAGGGGCTGATCGGGCTCGCCGAACACCGCCAACAAACCGGCGTCTATGGCTTCAGCTCCGCCTATGGCCTGAGCTCGAAGAACGGCTGGGCATGCGGCGGACTCGGCGGATTCGGGACCGAGACGAACGTATTGCGCTGGCCTCTGGTCGCACCACTCGGCGACTATGGCGCCGGCAAGATTGCTTCGGACGTGAAATGCCCCACGCTGCCGGCACGGGCACTATCCATCAACAGCAGCGGCGACTGCGTGGGGATGTACAGCAGTGCTGATGTTCCCCTGCCGAAGGTTCGTGCCTTCGTAAAGCGTTCGGGAGAACCGAGCCCGATAGATCTCAATGCCATTCTTGGAACCGACCGGAGCGGTGCGACGTACGTCAACGATCACGGCGTGGTGGTCGGAACGGCCGGCAACGACGGCAACACGCTGCAGGCGTTCTGCTGGGATAGTGGATCACAGAACGTCCAGATGCTCGGGTACCTGCCAGGTCATTCCACATCGACGGCAACTTGCATAAACAATTCCGGAACGATCGTCGGGGTTTCCTCGGGGCAATCGGGCAACTGGCGCGCGTTCATCTCGCGTGGCCAGGGGCTCGAGGACTTGGGGCAACGCGTGTTCGGCGGCGGAGTGGTGATCAACTCTTTAGGGGTCGTGGCGGCAACCGTGTTCTTCGACGACCAGGTGCCGCACGCGGCGATTCTCGACACGAACAAGACACCGTGGAGCTGGGTGAACATCGACACGGGCCCACACGCGTACAGAGGAAGTTATGTCGGCGGCATCAATGACGCCGGTCAGGTGGTTGGATACTGGCCGTCCGCATCGATCAACGACCCTGACATAGCGTTCCTGTATGAGGGCCGGCAGATGCGGGATCTAAATCTTTACGAAATGAATTGGCCGCTGAGTCCGAACACCGGCGGCATCCTCATTGGCGGCTATTTGACGCGCGCGCTTGCCATCGACAATGTTGGGCGCATCCTCGCGAGCTACGACGGTGAAGCTCAAGCGTTGCTCAGTCCCATCGAGAGGCGACTCCCCGGAGACCTGCTCCTCACGTACCTTGGCTTCTTGGGTGGGATTACCGCGGGCGGTGGTGGTACGGGCATCCTGCCATCGGGGCCCGTGCCGATCGACCCACCGCTACCGCTCACGCGGGAGGAGCGCGACCTGTTCATTGCGCTCGCCGTGCGCGAGCTGGCAAAGCGCTCGGCCGGAGGCGCACGCGATCACCTGCTCGCCGCTGCGCACGAGGCGCTGGAACACGCCATCGTCGCGATTCTGTCGAGCGACGAAGCAAAGGACTCACGTACGACTTAGATCTGGACGGACAGGGGCTGTAACAATCCGGTAATCCGAGCGTAAAGCAACTGCAACGTCGCCGTGTTGGACTCGCGGACTGCTGAGCCCGGGGTGCGCATGGGTAGCGCTGTTCTGCTGGTACACGCGGAGAAACCGCTGCGGGAGGCGGCTCGGGGCATGCTCGAGCTGGCGGGTCACGCCGTTCAGGAAGCTCACGAGCTCACCTCGGCCTGGCGGCTGGTCGAGACCGCGCGCCCCGATCTGATCCTGCTGCCATGGACTTCCTCGAAGCCGGTCCGCGATTCTCTCGCGAGGCTGCGAGAGGACAGCGCGACTCGGCAAGCGCGCGTGATCGTCTGGGCGGCTCAGTCCGATATCCGCGAGGCGGTCAATGCGCTCGAGTTCGGAGCCGACGACTGTCTCGCCGTGCCGTTCGACCGAGCCGAGCTCGTCGCGCGAGTCAACGCGTGTCTACGCCGCCCCACAGCCGCGACGACGAGGCCGGACCTCCTGGTTGCCGGCCCGGTTGTGCTGGACAAAGCCGTGCATTGTCTGACGGTCAACGAGCAGTTGATCGATCTTGCGCCGACCGAGTTTCGCCTAATGGCTTTTTTCCTCGAGAACCAAGGGCGCGTGTTCAGTCGCGACGAGTTGCTGCGCCGGGCCTGGTCGAAGAACATCAAGGCAGGGTATCGAACGGTCGACGTGCACGTGCGCCGGTTGCGGCAGCTGCTCGAGCCGTTCGAGTGCGACAGCTTCATCCAAACGGTGCGCGGTTTCGGCTACCGCTTCGCACGGCCGACGCTCGATATGCGTGCCGCGCACGCGCTCGGCTCGGCCCAAAGCACGAGCGCGCCTTAGTCCGTCGATTGACGATCTCGTGGCGGCGCTCGAGTAGCGCTGCCCTGATCCCGAACGGCGAGTCGGCGGGCTATTTCACCGCCCGAATAGCCGCCGGCGACCGCGGCTCCAGCGTGGGCATCAGCGCCGTGTCGGCGAGCGAGGGCGACTCCGGGAGCGGATTGCCTTGCCCGAGCCACTCGGGGATCTGGACCTTCATTCGGAACGGTCCGATCGTCAGCACGTCTTGGTCACAAAGCACGGCGCGCTCGACCTGCCTGCCGTTCAGCAGCAGGCCGTTCATGCTGTTCAAGTCGACCACGTAGTAGCCTTCCGGTGTCCCGACGATGGCCGCGTGATGGCGGCTGAGGTAGGGGCTCGGCAGCCAAACGTCGTTGTGCTCGCTGCGCCCGAGCAAGGTGCGTTGACCTAGCGTCATGCGATTGAAGACTTTGCCGCCGCGGCTGATTAGCAGGTAGCCCTGCGGGGGACCTCGGATGGCTCGGTCTCGGCCGCGCTCGTCGCGTCGAGCTTGGCGCTTTGGCGCGCCACGAGCAATGCGGTGGCTTGCCGTGCAACGGCCTCGTCGACTCGATCTCGGCCGAGCTGACGCAGCAACAGCAGTGACAACTGGCATAGCACGTCGACGGCCGCGTATCGGCCACCGCTCAACCGAGCGATCATCCGCGCGGCCTCGGGAGCGATCAGATCGGCCATCTCGAAGCGCCCGAGACGCCAACCGATGTAGCTCGCGAGATCGTCGTCCGAAGGCGTGTACAGCGACTGCGTGTCGACGTCCTTCGGATCGAGCCCGAGTCGCGACGCATCGATCGTCTGCGCGAGGGCCGGCGGTCCCGCGAGCAGCAATTCGATGACGCCGCGCTTCCCGATCTTGAACGCCATGAGGCGCTCGATCTCTTCCCACGCGGCCGGCTCGTACTGGTGCGCGTCGTCGACGACCAAGACGATGCGCTTGCCCTGCGCGCGCCGCTGCTGAACGAAGACCGTGAATAGGTTCCGCTGCTCGACTTCGGACAGTTCCCAGGGCGCGAGGTCGGCGCCAATCAGAAGGTGCGAAAGCACCGCGAGCGCGGAATCCTTCGGCCCCCGGCAATGCAGCACGACGTCTTCGCCGCCGAGCTGTGTGGCGAGGTGATGGAGCAAAGTGCTTTTGCCGCTCGACGCGGGGCCGATCAAGAGCCGCATTCGGGCCGGCCGAGAAAGCTGGCTCAGGGCCGATTGTTGACTCGGCCCGAGCCAGATTTGATCCGCCGTTGGCCTCGCAAACACCCTCGCGGGCGACACCAGATACCGTGCTTCCGTCATCGCCATTTCCTTTTCTTTTTAGTTAGTTAGTTTTGATTCTTCAGGTCGTTATCATGGCGTCGGGGAGTCTAAGACATGAGGAAAGTTATGTAAACTCCTAGCAATGAATGATATTCCGGGCTCAAGTCGCCCGTCCTAAAGATCGAGCACTTGAGAGTCAGTTAATGAAAAAAACCCTACCTATTGTTCTTACTGGAAAAAGACAGACTCAGTTACTTGCAAATCCGGCCCGGTCGGGCACAATCCGCGCGGCCAAATTGGACTTAGGTACCGGGTGACTAGACCCATGGAGCTGTGCGCGCGCGAGCTCGCGGTGTGGAGAGGCGAGCGCTGCTTGTTCGAGGGGCTCGACCTCGAGCTCGGTCCGGGGGAGCTCGGCCTCGTGATCGGAGCGAACGGCTCGGGCAAGTCGACCTTGCTCCGAGTGCTGGCGGGGCTGGCGACTGCAACGTCGGGGGTCGTCACCTGGGGTGGTAGCAAGCTCGAGGCATTGCCGTTCGAGTATCGCGGTGACATTGCTTACCGCGGCCATTTGGATGGATTGAAGCGAGACCTGACCGTGCTCGAAAACCTTCGTTTCCACGCGACGATTTGGCGCGGGCGCCCGGAGTTCGACGCGTTGCTCGAGGAGGTCGCGCTCGGCGCCGTCGCGAACGTGCGCGTCCGTCACTTGTCTGCGGGCCAGCAGCGCCGCGCGTCGCTCGCGACGCTCAAGCTCGGAGCGTCGAAGGTTTGGATACTCGACGAGCCGACGACGAATCTCGATCGGAGCGGCCGCGGCAAGGTCGTCGACTGGATTCGCGCCCACCTCGCCGGCGGCGGAACGGCCGTCGTCGCGACGCATCAACCCGACGACCTCGCTCAGAAGGGCGCCCTCGTGGTGGAGCTCTGAGCGGTGTCGGCGTTCGGCGCGATCGTTCGCCGCGACCTGCGAGTCGCGCTGCGCCGGCTCAGTGAAGCCGCGAATCCGCTGCTGTTTTTCCTGATCGTGACCACGCTATTCCCGCTCGCGCTGTCGCCAAGCGCCGACGAGCTGCGTGAGGTAGGCGTCGGTGTTTTGTGGGTCTCCGCGCTGCTATCCTCGCTGCTCGCGCTGGAAGGCTTGTTTCGCAGCGATGCGGACGACGGCAGCCTCGAGCAGCTCTTGCTGAGCCCGGTACCGATCGGCGTCACCGTTCTCGCGAAGATCGCGGCGCATTGGTTGATGACGATCTTGCCGCTGATTGCGCTGGTGCCGGTCTTGGCGCTGTCTTATTCGATGCCGCTAGCGGCGCTGCCGACCATGGTTGGAGCGCTGGTGCTCGCAACTCCGACGCTGAGCGTGCTCATCGCGCTCGGCGCGGCGTTGACGGTGAGCTTGCGCCGCGGCGGGGCGATCGTCGGATTGCTCGTGTTGCCGTTGACGGCTCCGCTCTTGATCTTCGGCACGCGGGCCACTGACTTCGGGCTGCACGACGAGCCGGTCGCGGGGCCGCTGTACTTGCTGGCCGCGTTCGCGGCGTTCGCGCTCGCGCTGGGGCCGATCGCGATTGGCGCCGCATTGAGAGTCGGCGTGGAGTAGGGAAACGAATGCGCCTGCCTCGTTGGTTCCATCTGCTCGGCTCGCCACCGTTCGTCTACGGGCTCGCGGGCAGGCTCGTGCCGTGGCTCGGTGCGATCGCGATCGTCTTGCTGATCGTCGGCGCGTATTGGGGGCTCGCCGTGGCGCCGCCCGATCGCGTGCAAGGTGAGGTCTATCGGATCATCTTCCTTCACCCGCAGGTCGCCTACGTCAGCATGATGGCGTACGTCGTGATGGCGGTGTCCGCGGGCATCGGTTTCATTTGGCGCATCAAGCTCGCGCATGCGGTAGCGGTGACCGCCGCGCCGATCGGCACGACGTTTACCGCCTGCGCGCTCGCGACCGGCGCGATTTGGGGCCGGCCGACATGGGGCACGTTCTGGCAATGGACGGACCCGCGGATCATGTCCGAAACGCTGCTGCTGTTCTTGTTCCTGGGCTATCTCGCGCTGCGCGCCGCGTTCGAGGACCGCGACAAGGCCGATCGCGTGAGCGCGATCCTCGCGGTCGTCGGCGTCGTGAACGTGCCGATCATTCACTACTCGGTGATTTGGTGGAACTCGCTGCACCAAGGCCCGTCATTCATGAAGCTCGACAAGCCCTCCATCGCGCCCGAGATGCTGACCCCCTTTTTGATCATGATTGCCGCCTTCACCGTGTGCTTCTACTGGCTGTTGCTGAACGGACTCCGGGGCCAGATTGTCGAACGCGAGCGAGACACCCGCTGGGTCCAGCAGCTCGTGGAGGGCCGCGGAGCATGATGGAATTCTTGAGAATGGGCGGCGACGCAGCCTACGTGTGGTCCGCGTACGGGATTACACTGGCGGTCGTGCTATTCAACGCCTGGTGGGCGCGTTGGACGCACCGACATGCCCTGGAGCGAGCCAGGGCCTCGTCCAGCGCTAGCCGCATTCCGAGGAAGCCCACAGTGAGGCACGTCGAGTGACGCCACGCAGACAACGAATGCTGTTGGTAGGGCTGGTTCTCGCCGGCGTCGCCGCGGCCGTGACGTTCGCGATTCGGGCGTTCCAAGAGAACCTGACTTACTTCATCGCGCCGACGCAGGTCGCGGAAGGCCACGCGCCGGCTCGCGAGTTCCGCCTCGGCGGTCTAGTGCTCGACGACAGCGTCAAGCGCGAGCCCGGCAGTCTCACGGTGCACTTCGTCGTGAGCGATCTGGCGAACTCGGTGCCAGTGCAATACACCGGCGTCTTGCCGGACCTGTTCAAGGCAGGCAAGGGGGTCGTCGTCCGCGGCCGGATGGGCGCGGGCGGGGAGTTTCGCGCGGAGGAAGTGATCGCGAAGCACGACGAGAACTACGAGCCGCCCGAAGTCACCGATGCGCTCGCGAAGGCCAAGAAACAGATGGCGGTAGGCAAATGATCCCGGAGATCGGCCAGTTCTCGTTGGTTCTCGCTCTGTGCCTCGCGCTGGTACAAGCGTCGCTGCCGCTCGCCGGCGCGTGGACGGGCCGCGCCGATTGGATGGCGCTCGCGCGACCGGCCGCGGCGGGGCAGTTCGTGTTCGTCGTGCTCGCGTTCGGCGCGCTCGAGTACGCGTTCCTGAACGACGACTTCAGCGTCCTGTTCGTCGCTCAGCACTCGAACTCCGCGCTGCCGGCTTTCTACAAGTTCACGGCGGCGTGGGGCGGCCACGAGGGCTCGATGTTGTTCTGGATCACGGTGCTCGCGATCTGGACGCTCGCGGTCGCCGCCGGCAGCCGCTCGCAGCCCGAGGAGTTCGCGAGCCGCGTGCTGAGCGTGCTCGGTATCGTGAGCGCCGGAATCATCGCGTTCGCGCTGTTCACGTCGAATCCCTTCCTTCGTCTTGCGCCTGCACCGGGCGACGGCAACGACCTGAACCCGTTGCTGCAAGATCCGGGGATGATCATCCATCCGCCGACGCTGTACGTCGGCTATGTCGGCATGGCGGTTCCGTTCGCGTTTGCCGTCGCCGCTTTGCTCACGGGGCGGCTCGACAAGAACTGGGCGAAGTGGACTCGGCCGTGGACGGTCGCCGCCTGGATATTCCTCACCTGCGGAATCACGCTCGGCAGCTGGTGGTCGTATTACGAGCTCGGCTGGGGCGGTTGGTGGTTCTGGGATCCCGTCGAGAATTCGTCGTTCATGCCGTGGCTCCTCGCCACGGCGCTGCTCCACTCTTTGGCCGTCACCGAGCGGAGGGGCATCTTCAAGAGCTGGACGGTGCTGCTCGCGATCGCCGCTTTCTCGCTGAGCTTGCTCGGCACGTTCTTGACGCGTTCGGGCGTGCTCGTGTCCGTGCATGCGTTCGCGGCGGATCCCACGCGCGGTCTCTTCATCCTCGGGCTGCTCGCCGCGTATTCGGGCGGGCCGCTGATCCTGTACGCGTTCCGCGCGCGCAGCCTCGAGGCCGAGGGCGGCTTCAAGCTCGTCTCGCGCGAAGCGTTTCTGCTCGCGAACAACATCCTGTTCGTGATCGCGGCGGTCACGGTGCTCTTCGGCACGCTGTCGCCCCTGATCGTCGACGCGCTAGGCTACGGCAAGATCTCGGTCGGCCCGCCGTACTTCGACGTCATGTTCTTGGTGCCGATGCTGCCGCTCGCCGTGCTGCTCGGCGTCGGCATGCATTCGATCTGGCGGACGATGTCGGGCGCGAGCCTCGTTCAACGCTTGATCTGGCCCGCGGGCATCGCGGCCGCGGTCGGCGTGACGCTGCCGTTGATCTTCTACGGGCACGCGTCGCTGCTCACCTCCGTCGCGAGCGTGATCGGCTTGTGGGTGTGCGTGGCCGCGTTGCTCGATCCGTTGCGCAAATGGGTGCTGCGCGAGGGCGCGCCGCTCACGCGTGCGCAGATCGGGATGTGCCTCGCGCACTTCGGCGTCGGGGTGTTCATCCTCGGCGCCACGTTCGTCTCCGCCTACACCGTCGAGACGGAGATCTCCGCTCGCCCCGGCGAGCACTTCCAAGTCGGCGGCTACGATTTCGTGTTTCGCGGCGTGAAGCCGGTCGAGAGCGCAAACTATTCGGCCGAGGAGGGCGAGTTCGAAGTCCGCAAGGGTGGTCGTCTCGTGACGGTGCTCGCTTCGCAACAGCGCATTTATCGCGTCCAGCAAACGCCGACGACCGAAGCAGCGATCGATTCGCGAATCGGTCGCGACGTGTTCGTTGCGTTGAGCAAGCCCGTCGGCGACAACGCGTGGGCGGCGCGGATTCAAGTGAAGCCGTTGATCCGATTCCTGTGGCTCGGACCGTTGCTGATGGCGCTCGGCGGAATCTTCGTCGTCTTGGACCGGCGCTACCGGCTCGCGGCTCGCGAGAGCACGGTCCCACGCCGCTCCGCGGCGGCAACGGGCTCGCCCTGATCGCTCGGGTACGACTTGGATGTGGCGCTATCTGATTCCGCTCGTACTGTTCGTCGTGGTCGGGGCCTTCCTCGGTCGCGGCCTCACGCTGCACCCGAACGAGGTCCCGTCGGCACTGCTCGGCAAGCAAATGCCGGAGTTCACGCTGCCGACGCTCTTGGATGCGGACGCCAAGATCGGGTCGCGAGACGTCGTCGGCAAGATCGCGCTGGTCAACGTGTGGGCGACGTGGTGCATCGAGTGCCGCCACGAGCACGGGTTCCTGCTCGCTCTCGCGAAGTCCGGGATGCCGATCTACGGGTTGAACCTGAAGGACGACCGCCCGGCGGCGCTCGGCTGGCTCGCGAGTCTGGGCAACCCGTACGTCGCATCGGCGTTCGATGCGGACGGCACCGTCGCGCTCGACTGGGGCGTGACGGCCGCGCCGGAGACGTTTCTGATCGGCCGCGACGGCAAAGTGCTGTTCAAGTTCATTTCGCCGGTCACGCCACAGGTTTGGCAGCACGACTTCCTGCCGCGGATTCAGGCTCAGTGCCGAGAATCCGAGGCCGGTTGCCCGCGCTTGACCACGCTCGCCGCTCGATGACCCGATTGCTGCCAATCTTCGCCGCCGTGCTCTTCACGACGGCGCTGCAAGCGGCGGATGACGCGACGTTCGACGATCCCGCGTTAGCGCAGCGCTACTGGACTTTGATTCGCGAGATTCGTTGCCCGCTCTGCATGAACGAGAGCATTGCGGATTCCGGCGCGCCCGTGGCCGCGGACCTGCGCCGAGAAGTGCATCGACTGCTCGTCGAAGGCAAGAGCGACGACGAGATCAAGGACTTCATGTCGTCTCGCTACGGAGACTTCATCCTGTACCGGCCGCGCGTGACGCCGGTGACGTACGCGCTCTGGGGCGGCCCATTCGTGTTGCTCGTGGTCGGCTCGTTGGTGTTCTGGCGGATCTTGCGGGCCCGGCGCAACCAGCCGCTCGGCGAGGATGACCCGCCGTGACCGCGCTATATTCCATCGCAGCGCTGCTGTCCGCGCTCGCGCTCGGCATTCTGCTCTGGCCTTTGCTGCGGCAGCGGCGGACGACCGGCCGGTGGTCGGTGCTCGGCGTGGCCGTCGCGTTCGCGGTCGTTCCGGTCGCATTCGCCATGTACGTCTACGTGTCGAACTGGGATCCCGATGTCCAGCAGCGGGCGAGCGAGGGTCAGCGGCTCGTGCAGGAGCTCGCTGCGCGTCTTCAGCAATCGCCGGACGACGTTGCGGGCTGGGAGCTGCTGTGTCGCAGCTACGTCGCGCTGGGCGACTACGAGAACGCCGTTCGCGCGTGTCGCGAAGCGTGGACCCGCACGCCGCAGCCGGGCGACGATCTCAAGCTCACGTTCGCCGAAGCGCAGATCTTGAGCGACCGTTCCACGCTCGGCGGCGACGCGGGGCGCATGGTCGAAGAGGTCCTCGCGAACGAGCCGTCGAACCCGAAGGCGCTTTGGTACAGCGGACTCGCCGCGTTGGAGCTCGGCCACGACGACGACGTGAAAACGCGATGGTCGCGACTGCTCGCAATGAACCCGCCGCCCGAGATCGCGAAGATGCTCCGCACGCAGCTCGCCTCGCTCGGCGCAGCGCCGGAAGCCGGGAGCTCGGCGAGCGGTGAACCGGGTAGCGCGAGCGCCGAGCGCCCGCCCTCGGGCCCGAGCGTGCAGCTCGACGTGAGCCTCGCGGGCGGGTGGTCGATTCAGCAGCTCCCGCCCAGCGCGGCGCTATTCATCCTGGCACGTGCGCCCGGCGGCGGCCCGCCGCTCGCCGTGATCCGGAAACCTCCGAGCGCCGTTCCGGGTCATTTCACTCTGAGCGACGCGAACAGCATGATCCCGGGCCGCTCGCTCGGAGATTACGAGGAGATCACGCTCGTCGCGCGCCTCTCGAAGTCGGGCCAGCCCCAGGAGCAGCCGGGCGACTGGTACGCACAGGCGAGCTACCGGCCGAAAGACGGCAACGGCACCGTGGCGCTCGTGATCGATCAGGTGGTCCAATGAGCGCATGCCGGAGCTGCCGGACATCTCGCTCTACCTCGACGCGCTGCGCGAGCGAATCCGTGGCCGGCGCCTAGAGCGCGCACGCGTCACGTCGCCGTTCCTGCTGCGCAGCGTCGAGCCGCGAATCGACGACGCGGTCGGTCAGCGCGTCGCGGATCTTCGCCGGCTCGGCAAGCGGGTCGCGATCGGATTCGAGAACGACCTCTGGCTCGTGATCCATTTGATGATCGCGGGCCGCTTCCAATGGCGCCCGGCGTGGCCGGACAAGACGACGAAAGTCGTCGCGCTCGTGCTCGGCTTCGACAACGGCACGCTGTTGTTGACCGAGGCGGGCACCAAGAAGCGTGCCTCGCTGTACGTCGTGCGCGGCGCGAGCCGGCTTGCGGAGCACGATCCCGGGGGGCTCGAGATCGCGGACGCGAGCGCGCGCGAATTCCTTGCGGCGCTGCGCAGCGGCAACCATACGCTGAAGCGCGCGCTGACCGATCCGCGGCTGCTGAGCGGCATCGGCAACGCGTACTCCGACGAGATCTTGCACCGCGCGCGCTTGTCGCCCGTGATGCTCACGTCGCGGCTCACGGACGAGCAGGGCGAGCGCCTACATCGGGCCACGCTCGACGTGCTCGCCGAGTGGACGAAACGCCTGCGCGAGCAAAGCGCGCGCCGAGTTCCCGAGCAAGGTCACGGCGTTTCACGCCGAGATGGCCGTGCACGGGCGCTACGGCTTGCCGTGCCCCGTGTGCGGTACGAAAGTGCAGCGCATCCGCTATGCCGACAACGAGACGAATTACTGCCCGCGCTGCCAGACCGGCGGCAAGCTGCTCGCAGACCGCTCGTTGTCGCGGCTGCTGAAGCGCGACTGGCCGAAGTCGATCGACGAGCTCGAGCGATTGCGTAGCGAGATGCCGCGATGACCGAGAAGTGGCCTCGTGTGATCGTTCACGCCGACATGGACGCGTTTTACGCCGCGATCGAGCAGCTCGACGATCCCGCGCTGCGCGGCCGGCCGCTCTTGATCGGTCCGCCGAGCTCGCGCGGCGTCGTGCTCACCGCGAGCTACGAGGCGCGGCCGTTCGGTGTGGGCAGCGCGATGCCGATGGCGCGCGCGCGCAAGCTGTGCCCGCAGGCGCTCGTCGTGCCGCCGCGCTTCGACCGCTATCAAGAGGTCTCGGCCACGATCATGCGGCTGTTCGCCGAATTTTCACCGCACGTCGAGCCGCTGAGCCTCGACGAGGCGTTCCTCGACATGACCGGCAGCGAGCGCCTGTTCGGCTCGCCGGAGCAGATCGGCGTGAAGCTCAAGCACGCCGTCCGCGACGCGACCGGCGGCCTTACGGCGTCGGTCGGGATCTCGGCGACGAAATACGTCGCGAAAGTCGCAAGCGGCCACGCGAAGCCCGACGGGCTCACGATCGTCCCGCCGGCGGATGCCGCTGCGTGGCTCGCGCCGCAACCCGTGAGCAACCTCTGGGGCGCCGGCCCAAAGACGACCGCTCGGCTCGAGCAGCTCGGGCTGCACACGATCGGCGCCGTGGCCGAGCTCGATCCGGCTCCGGCTCGAGCTCGAGCTCGGCGCGCTAGGACGTCGGTTCCAGGAGCTCGCGCGCGGCCAGGACTCGCGCGGCGTGTCCGGAGCGCGCGCGGCGCGCGGCCTGAGCTCGGAGCGGACGCTCGAGACCGACATCTCGACGCGCGCGACGATCGAGGCCTATCTGCGCAGTGCCGCGGAGACCGTCGCGCGGCGTCTGAGACGGCGCGGCGAGCGAGCCAACGGCGTTCGGATCAAGCTGAAGCGCGCCGACTTTCGGATCATCACGCGGCAACGGGCGCTGCCGAGACCGACGGACGTTGCGGCGGAGCTGTATGCGGCCGGAGTGTCTTTGCTCGACGGCATCGAGCTCGAGCGTCGGTTCCGGCTCGTGGGTCTGGGCGCGTTCGGCCTGGACTCGCCGGTGAATGGCGACGGCTCGCAGCTCGCGCTGCCGATCGTCGACGGACGCACGCGACGGCTCGAGACGACGATCGACGGGGTCAGGGAGCGCTTTGGCGCGGGCGCCGTGCAGCGTGCGTCGGAGCTGCTCGAGGACCGGGGCGTAGGGGTCGCCGCGAACCTGGATTTCCTCGATTCGTGACCGCCTTCGGGCGAACCTGATCTATGATTTAACATAATATACATTATGCGCACTCAGACACGGACATGCGGGGGGCGTCGATCTTCTTTCCATTTCTTCGAGTTACCGCACCCAACTCACTGTTTTATAACGACGGCATGGGTGTTGCTTGGGGCGATCCATGCTACGAAGCATTGCGTCTATCGCCTTGCTGCTCGCCTCGGCGGCTATCGCGAAGCCCGTGTTAGCCGATGGCGGTTGGGGCATCGTCATCAACGGCCGGTCCGTTCACCTGAACGCCGACCAACACTGGAACCAAGACAACCGCGGCCTCGGCGTCGAAAAGGAGTTCAACTCCTCGGCCCGCTGGGTGACCACCGCGGTCGCCAACGCGTTCACGGACAGCATGGACAACCCGTCGTATATGGCCGGTGCGAGTATCAAACGGCGGTTTCGCGTGCCTTCCAGCCACGTCTATTTCGATGCGGGGCTGGTTGGTTTCGTCATGACGCGCGAGAACATCCACCACGACGCGCCGTTCCCCGGGGCTCTGCCCACGATGACCTTCGGGGCGCGGCATTTCGCCGTCAACGTGACCTACATGCCGGGCTCCCTAGTGGAGCACGTCACCAGTGCTCGTTTGCTCGACCCCGCGATAACCGGCGTGTTCTTCATCCAACTCAAGCTCGATACAGGCCTTTTTAGACCTCGGCACGCCCAATCCGGCGCTCCGTAGCCGGCCGGCCGCCGCCTCGCCTTCGGCCGCGTGAAGCCCCGCCGACCCGCGCTGGGGTTCGAGCGGCCGGCCGTCTGCCGGCGCCGGCCGGCTAGCTTCGTATGCTATGGTTTGCGAACGTCGACCGAATGACAGGATCTAACGGGTTGCCGACCAAAACGGTGCCATCCATATGAAGCAAATCGGCCGATTCGCGAGCGCGGTGTGCGCGGGCGTATGCGTGTTCGGCGTCGCTCGCGCGGGCCTCCTCGTGTCGGAAAAAGAGGTCCAGCGCGAAGCACGAGTCGAATGGCTGTCGATGAAGAGGCACGTGCCGATCGAGCCGAACCAGCGCGTTCAACAGTATGCGGCCTGCGTCGCGAACGCCCTGATCGACGTCATCGACGACAAGCACAAGGCGCTCGATTGGGAAGTCGTCGTGTTCGACGACGACTCGGTCAACGCGTCAGCTGACCCGAATGGAAAGATCGCGGTGCTCAGCGGCCTTTTCCGCGTCGCGGACACGCCGGACCAGTTCGCCGCGGTGCTCGGCCACGAGATCTCGCACGCCACGCTGAATCACGTGATGGATCGCGCCAAGAAGGGCGCGCGCAACGACATGCTGATCATGCTCGGTTCGGCCGCGACCGGGGTCCAGGAAGACCTGATTCGCGAGGGCGCCGATATCGGCGTCGAGCTCCCGTTCGAGCGCAGCCAGGAGGCCCAGGCAGACCTTCAAGGTCTGACCTATATGGCGAAGGCGGGCTTCGATCCGCGGGGCGCGATCTATCTTTGGAAGAACATGGCCGCGGCGATGAAGGGCAACCAGCCGCCCGAGTTCCTGTCGAACCACCCGAGCGACGGATCCCGAACGGAGTCGATCATCAAAGCGATCGCGCCAGCCCTGGCGGAATACAACAAGGCTCAGGCCGCCGGTAAGCACCCGAACTGCCAGCCGCCTTGAGAAGCTCCAATCCCGCGCCGGCGGTCGATCGACGAGCCGCGTCGGTGAGCTGAGAGGCCGGTGCGGCGCCTTGCGGCGGATTGGCGGGCCGGGCGCCGGTCCCTGCCCCGCCCCCGCCCGGCGAAGGCGTGCTCTGCGCGCCGACCTGTATCTGCCCCGAGCCCATCGGCGGCGGCGGCGGAACCACGCCCTTGCGGACGTAGAGCTCCATGAGCTTGTCGTCCGTCAACGCTGCAACGCTCTGGATTCGGCAATCGGCTTGCCGCGAGTCTCGCGTTTCGACCTCGCCTTGGGTAAAGACGCCACCACTCACGCCGATCGAAAGGTCGTTGGTGCAGACGCGGAGATCGCTAAGATTATTCGCCGGCAGCCGCGGGTCGAACGCCGGCGTGTTTGCCTTGTTCGTCACCACGTCGAAGGCGTCACCACTCGACCCTGGGTCGCCGGGTTGCGGGTTGCTTCGCGGGTGATTTTTTGGGTCGGTACGATCCGCCGTATCGGTGAAGTAGAGCTCGGGTGCATAGGACATGTCGCAGAACGCGCCGTTGAGCTCGACTTGATACGGACAGCGCTGGGGGCCGACGTACACGATTAGAGTCGTGTGATTGATGACTTCGAAGTCACGCACTTCGCGCTCGAAAAAGCAGCTGGTGCCGCCGCAGGCGCGCTTGGCTGCCTGGGTCGTGTCGGCAGTCTGCGTGCCCGCACAACCGGCCACCACCAGCGCGGCACCGATCGCAGTGAGCCTCATCGAAATCTCCTCCAGCTTTAACCACTCTAGGTCAGGTCCGGGAAGCTTGTCCATGTCGAACCCGTTGACGTCCCTTGTGGGGCGCTTTCGGCGTCGGCATGCTTCCAGAAGTCCCTGAAAACAACGCAAAGGTTCATGGACATCCTGACAGCGGTATTGCAGGCGCTTCAGCTGCGGGCGACGGGCGCACAACGCGTGCGCGTCGACGATGACCACCGTGAGCAGATCGAGCGCGGGCATGCGGTCATGATCGTCGTGACGGACGGCCGATACACGGTGACCGCGGGCTCGGTCGAGCACGATTTGTCGGCACGCGATTTTCTCCTCGCGATGGCCGATCAGACGATCGATCTCAAGCGCCGCTCCGGGACCGCTCAGCCGCTCGTGCGCTGCGATTACACCTTGCGCGCCGACCTGCCCCACCCGCTCATGCGCCAGCTGCCGCCGATCTTGCACTTCGGCGCGCGGCTGCTCACCGATCAAGCCGAGTTCGGCCACACGATCGCGCTGCTCGAGGCGGAGCTCGCGAACGCGCCGGTCGGCGTCGATTTCGTGGCGACGCGACTCGCCGAAATCGCTTTCGTCGAAGCTCTGCGCAAGGGCGTGCTCGAGAAGGCAGCCGAGCCCGCTTTTCTCGGCGCGCTCGCGGACCCGCACGTTCGTGCGAGCCTCGATGCCATTCACCGCGCGCCGAACGAAGCTTGGACGGTCGTCGATCTGGCCGGGATCGCGAAGCTCTCGCGCGCCGCGTTCGCCGAGCGGTTTCAACGCCTCATCGGCGAGCCGCCGCTGCGCTACCTGCGCACTTGGAGGCTGCTCAACGCGCGCCGCGAGCTCGCTCGCGGCGCGGCGTCCGTTCGCATCGTCGCCGAGCACGCGGGCTATCGCTCGGCGAACGGCTTCAGTCGGGCCTTTAGGCGCTTCTTCAGCGAGTCGCCGAGCGCCGCTCGGCGAACGAGCTAAGCCGCGCGCGCCGCTCGATCGCGGACCCGAACCGCGATGTCGGGCTGGTCGCAGAACAGCCCATCGACTTCGATGTCGTTGAAGAACGCGCGCAGCAGCGCCTCGAAGTCGGGCGCATATGGCGGCGCGTCGTCGCGTCTGAACGTGTACGGGTGCAGCAACAGCCCGGCGCGCTTGGCAGCTTCAGCGAGCGCGCTTCTTCGAAGCGGGAAGCTCTGCGCGGCGACAAGCTGCTTGTAGCTCGGACCAAGTGCGTCGGCGTAACGGGCGATGCGCGCGAGCCCGTCGGAAGTGAGCAGAGGCGCGTACTCGGGCTCCTCGCCGACGAGCTGCACGAGCTTGAGCCGGCACTCGAGCTCCTCGCGCACCCGCCGTAGCTCGCCGGCATCGAAGCACTGAACGTACGCGGGCGATCCCGCGTCGTCGTAGCCGTGAGCGTCGAGCGTGTCGAGCAGCAGTCTGGCGAGGTCGACGCCGTGATCGTGATGCCAGCGTGGGTCCTTGATCTCGGGGTAGATGCCGACGATGCGGCGCATCGATTTGTTGAGGCCCGCGATCAACGCGAGCTCCTGCTCGAGCGTCGCGATTCGAAATAGCGCGACGCCCTCGGGGAAGCGTTCCGGAAACCGAGCCGCGGCGCTGCCCGGCCTGCGTCTCTCGGAGACGGCGAGTTGCTGCAGCTCGGCGAGGTCGAAGTCGATCGCGTAGTGACGGCCGTCGGCTCGCTGTCGCCCCGGGAATCGGCTCGCGACGTCGGTGACTTCGTCGAGATGCAGGTCGTGCAGAACTACGAGTCGTGAGTCGCGCGTAGCGACGACGTCTTGCTCGAGATAGTCCGCGCCGAGGCCGTATGCGAGCGCCTTCGCTTCAAGCGTGTGCTCGGGGAGATAGCCGCTCGCGCCGCGGTGGGCGATGACGATCGGCACGCGCGACATTTCAGAGCTTGAACTCGATCGTTTCCCAGCGGTTCGTCGCTTCGCCGCGAGCTTGGCGCCGGATCGCGTCGGCGATCTGGCGCTCGTTCCAGTCCACGATCTCTGCCGCGCGTTTCGCGATCTCGGGCGGCACCTTCGCCGCGCTGCCGAAGAATCCGAGCCCGATCAGCGGCAGATTCGATGCCTGCGCGGCGTCCATTTGATACGTGGTCCAGAATTCGTCCTCGACGAACAAAGAGCTCAGCACGATCACGACTTCCGCGGTCTTGAGCTGCGTGCGGTATTCTTCCTTCAACGCTTCCTTGCCGCCGCCTTGCGGGCGGTGATCGGGGACACTGCAGTTTTGATAAAAGAAGTTCGCCGTGCTTTCCATGTACTCGTACACGCGGTGATAGTCCGGATGACTCGCGAAGCAGTGTGTAACGAACACGCGAACCGGGTTCTTGGCGGACATAGCGCACACCTGGGCGTGAACTGACGTCGGACCCTACTACCCCGGTTACCGATTTGCAACGAAGCGGATCTTGCATTGCGCACGCGCCGGAACCACTTCATGTGTGACCAAAATCTCCATCAAACGGGTGAGTTGCTCCGGTACACTAATCAGTGCGATGCGCCTGCTTCTCTACAACATTCGGTACGGACTAGGGCTCGGCACCGCGGTGCACTGGCCGCTACCCGGCGCGGGCTACTTGCTCGGCAATCGCGCGAACCTGCAGCGCATCACCGATTTCATCAAGGCGCAGGATCCGGACATCGTGGGGCTCGTCGAAGTCGACACCGGTTCGATCCGCACGCGGCGCGTCAACCAAGCTGAGGTGATCGGACGCGCGCTCGGCCAGTACTCCGTCTATCAGTGCAAGTACGGCGTCGCGTCGGTCAATCAATATCTGCCGATCCTGCGCAAGCAAGGCAACGCGTTTCTCGCGGCTCCGCGCGTGCACGGCGAGCGGTTCCACTACTTCGAGAAGGGCATCAAGCGGCTGATCATCGAGCTCGAGCTCGAGGACTGCGCCGTGTTCCTCGTCCACTTGTCGTTGAAGTACCGACACCGTCAACGGCAGCTCCACTACTTGCACGATCTCGTCGTGGCCGCGAGCAAGCCCGTGATCATCGCCGGCGACTTCAACACGTTCTGGGGCGAGCACGAGATCTATCTCTTCATGAAGGCGGCGAAGCTCAGAAGCGCGAACGCACGCGGGCTGCCCTCCTATCCGAGCCGCTCGCCGCGCAAGGAGCTCGACTTCGTGCTCTACGGCGACGGCATCAACGTCACCCATTTCGCGATGCCGGCGGTCAGCTTCTCCGACCACTTGCCGCTGATTTGCGACTTCGAGATCGAGCGCAAAGCGGAGGCCGCTGTCCGCTACGGCTCATGACGCCATCGCGACATTGGCGCCGCCGGATCGCCGACGGCATCTGCTGGTTGACCTTCGACAAAGCCGACAGCAGCATCAATACGCTTTCTCAGGAAACCTTGGCCGAGCTCGAGCAGGAGCTCGCGCGGCCGCTCGAGGCGAACGTTCGCGGGCTCGTGATCGAATCGGGCAAGAGCACTGGCTTCATCGCCGGTGCGGACGTGAAGGAGTTCGCGCGCCTCGAGACCGCGGCTCAAGGCGCCGAGCTCGCGGCGCGCGGCCAGGCGTTGCTGGCGCGAATTTCGAAGCTCGGCGTTCCCTCGGTCGCCGCCATCGACGGCTTCGCGCTCGGCGGCGGCTTGGAGCTCGCACTCGCGTGCGACTATCGCGTCGCGGCGGAAGGATACGAGCGCACGCTTGGGCTGCCGGAGGTCCAACTCGGCATTCATCCGGGTTTCGGCGGCACCGTGCGCGCCGTTCGCCTGCTTGGCGCTCCTCTCGCGCTCGACTTGATGCTCACGGGCCGTTCGTTGTCGCCGAAGGAAGCGCTCGGCGTCGGGCTCGTCGATGCGGTCGTGCCGCGCGCGCAACTCGCGGCCGCCGCCGCAAACCTGATCGCACGCCGACCGTCGCCGCGCCGCGCGCCTCTGCACTTGCGGCTGCTGAGCACCGCGCCTCTTCGTCCGATTGTCGCGCGCTCGGTGCTGAAGCGCCTGCGCAAGCGCGCGAAGCGCGAGCACTATCCGGCGCCGTACGCACTCGTCGCCCTCTGGTTGCGCTATGGCGGCCACGGCGCGGCCGCGCTCCGAGCGGAGGCGGAGTCGATCGGCGCGCTCCTCGTCACGCCCACGTCCCGCAACCTCGTGCGCGTGTTCGAGCTGCGCGAGCGTCTGCGCAACCTTGCACCGAAGCATGGCGGCTTTCGCCGGGCTCACGTCGTCGGCGCGGGCACGATGGGCGGCGACATCGCCGCGTGGTGCGCGCTGCGCGGTCTCGCGGTCTCGTTGCAGGACCGAGCGCAGCAGTACGTCGATCCGGCGATTGCGCGAGCGCGCGAGCTGTTTCGCAAGCGGCTCAGGGCGCCGGGCGACGCCGAAGCGGCGGCTGCGCGCTTGACCGTGGATCTGGCAGCCGAGCAGATCGGCTCCGCGGACATCGTGATCGAAGCGATCGTCGAGAACGCGGATGCGAAGCGCGCGCTTTTTCGCGACCTCGAGCCGAAGCTGCCGCCCTCCGCGCTCGTCGCGACGAACACCTCCAGCATCAAGCTCGAGGAGTTATCGCAAGCCTTCGCGCGCCCCGAGCGATTCGTGGGGTTGCACTTCTTCAATCCGGTCGCAAGCCTCCCGCTCGTCGAGGTCATCCGCGCGGTGACGACGAGCGAGGCTGACCTGGAGAAGGCCATGTCGTTCGTGTCGCAGATCGGCAAGCTGCCGCTGCCCTGCCGCAGCGCCCCGGGGTTCGTCGTCAACCGAATTCTTACGCCCTACCTGCTCGAGGCGCTGCGTGCGCATCAAGACGGCCACTCGTTCGAAACGATCGACGCGGCGGCGACCGCGTTCGGCATGCCGACGGGGCCGATCGAGCTCGCCGACCGAGTAGGACTCGACGTCGCGTTGCACGTCGCGAAGATCTTGAGCGGCGTGCTGCGTGCGGATCCGCCGCAACTTCTCGTCGACAAAGTTGCGGCGGGCGAGCTCGGCGCCAAGACGGGACGCGGCTTCTATGCCTATCTCGACGGCCGCGCCGTCAAGAAGAAGGAGTTCGTCGCACCCGACGAGGAGCTCATCGATCGGCTTCTGCTGCCGCTCGTAAACGAATCGGTCGCGTGTCTCGATGAGGACGTCGTCGGCGACGCGGACTTGCTCGACGCGGGCGCAGTGTTCGGCACAGGCTTCGCGCCGTTCAGGGGCGGACCGATGAACTACGCGCGTCAGCGCGGCTACGGCGAAGTCGTCGAGAAGCTTGCAGTGCTAGCAAAGAAGCACGGGACGCGTTTCACACCGCACGACGGCTGGAATCGGCTGCGGCAACGGCCGTGACGGAGTGGGCACCTCGACCGGAGCGCACATGTTAGACTTCGCGCGTTACGGCGACTTGGCTCCAGGGATTTTCGCCCGGCGATGACGAAGCAAATCGAACTTGCGCAGCTCAAGGCTTTGTCGCCGATCGACAGCTTGAAGAAGGACAACCTGCACGCGCTCGTCAAGAAGACCAAGATCCGCGACGCACAACCCGGCGAGGTTCTGTTCCGAGAGGGCGACTCCGAGAAGCGCACCGTCTATGTGCTCAGCGGCACGGTCGAGTTGCGCGAGGGAGACGCGACGACGGCGAAGATCTCCGGCGGCGCCGACGACGCTCGCCACCCGCTGTCGCCGAAGTTGCCGCGGCGCCAACTGGCCATCGCGACGACGGCCGTCGAGTACATCACCATCGACAGCGATTTGCTCGACGTGATGCTGACCTGGGATCAGACGGGGTCGTACGAGGTCGCGGAGCTGCGCGGCGAGTCGGGCAACAACGACGACTGGATGACGACCCTGCTGCAGACCAAGGCGTTCCACAAAATACCGCCCGCCAACATCCAGGCGATTTTCATGCGCCTGCAGCAGCAGAACTGCAAGGCTGGCGACGTCGTGATCAAACAGGGCGAGGAAGGCGACTTCTTCTACGTGATCACGCGTGGGCGCTGCATCGTCACGCGCGAGACGCCGCTCAACAAGGAAGGTATTCGGCTAGCCGAGCTCAACGTCGGCGACACGTTCGGCGAGGAAGCTCTGATCTCCGAGGCCAAGCGCAACGCGACCGTGACGATGGAGACGGATGGCTCGCTGATGCGGCTCGGCAAGGAGGACTTCAAGACCTTGCTAAACGAGCCGATGTTGGACTGGGTCGATCGCGCCGGCGCCGAGAAGATCATCGCGGCCGGCGGTCAGTGGCTCGACGTGCGGCTTCCCTCCGAGTTCGAGGCGTACCACAACGAGGGCGCCATCAACGTACCGCTGTATTTCATTCGGCTGAAGCTCAAGACGCTCGATCCTTCGAGCAAGTACGTGGTGTGCTGCGATACCGGTCGACGTAGCTCCGCGGGCGCATTCATATTGAATGAGCGCGGCTTTCAGACCTACGTGCTCAAGGACGGGCTCAACCGCAACGGACCTTGAGCCGCCGTCCGCCGTCTCGGGCCGTCAGAGCGTGTGGGTGGGCTTGTCCCCGCCGAGGGCGCCGGCGAGATAGTTTTCGATCCGCTTCTGAGTGTTGCCCTGGTCCTGCTCGCTGAACTGGACGCCGATTCCGGCCGTCCGCTTGCCTTGGGCTCCCTTCGGCGTGATCCAGATGACTCGGCCGGCCACAGGGATCTTCTCCTCCTCGCCCATCACGTTGAGGAGCATGAACACCTCGTCGCCGAGCTTGTAGCTCGAGTTCGTCGGAATGAACAAGCCGCCGTTCTTGATGAACGGCATATAGGCCAAGTAGAGCGCGCTCTTGTCCTTGATCGTCAGCGTCAAAAGGCCAGGCTTACTCACGTCGATCCTCGCTGCGCCTGAAAGCCAAGCAGCAGTGCTTGCAGTCCGAGCTCGAGGTTGATGCCCGATCCCACGAGGTTCAGCAGGCGATCCGCCTTCTCGTGCTGCTCGAACAGTCGCCTCAGTGTCAATTCGGCCCATGCATTATGCAAGGCGACCGCCGCGCGATCTGTGACCGAGGTCGAGCCGGGCGCGAGTCGGACGCGAATCTGCCGATGGAGCTCGCGCGTGAGCCAGGTCAGCGCAAGCTCCGGATCGCCCTTGACCCAGGAGTCGACGACGGCCTGAACGGGCGCCCTATCCTGAGACACTAAAATAAGTTGCTCTGATAAGTTATTGGATTTATTTGCATTATCTCCGGCGATTACGCCGCGACTTGCAGCGGCGAGCCGCCGGTCAGAGTCCAGGCCGCGGCGATCTCCTCGGGTTGCACGCCGAGCCAGGCCGCGACCTCCGAGGGCGTCGGACGCGGCACGTCGAGCCGCTGGCAGCGGCTACGAATCGTCGCCGGCAAGCGATTCGGCTGATCGGCCAACAGCAGCAAATAGGTGTCGGCCGACGGCTCCTCGAGGCTCTTCAGCAGCGCGTTCGCGGCGGCGGTCGTCATGCCATCCGCCGGCTCGAACACCACGACCTTCGCGCCGCCCGCGTGGGCCTTGAGGCTCAGGTCCGCGCCGAGTTCGCGAACCTGCTCGACCGCGATCGCGGTCTTGTCCTCCTGCGGGAACAGCCAGTGCAAGTCGGGGTGATGGTCCACAGGCGCATGGCGGTCGGCGTACGCGGCGACGGCATCCTCGGCGCTCAAGTCCGGCGGATCCTGCTTCGGGCCGCGCTCGAGCAGGCGCCGCGCGAACACGAGCGCGAGATTCAGCTTGCCGGACCCGGCCGGGCCGCCGATCAGCCAGGCGTGGCCGAGCCGCCCGGCCGCATGCGCGGCTTCGAGCCGGCTCAGCGCGGCCCTGAGCCACGGGCACAACCGGCGTTGAAGTGTGTGGAGCGCGGGTTCCGTCATTTTCCGAACGACTCGAGGAGCGCGTCGAGCGCTTCGATGATACCGGCCTGCACCTGCTCGAGCGCGCCCGCCGCATCGACGACCTTGATCCGCTTCGGGTCGCGTTGGGCCCGTTCGAGGTAGGCGCGGCGCACGCGTTCGAAGAACGGCGCTTGCTCGCGCTCGAAATGATCCGGCGTGCGCCCGGCGATGCGCCGGCGCCCGATCTCGAGCGGCGCATCGAGCAATAGGGTCAGGTCCGGCCCGAGCCCGCGCTGCACGCCCTTTTCGAGCGCGTCGAGCAGCCGAATGTCCGCCCCTCGCCCGCCGCCTTGGTACGCGAACGTCGCGTCGGTGAATCGGTCGCAGACGACCCACTTGCCCGCGGCCAGCGCCGGCCGTATGACCGTGTCGAGATGCCGAGCACGAGCGGCGAACATCAGCAGCGCCTCGACCTCGGCGGACAACGCGCCGTGCTCCCCGTCGAGAATCCACTCGCGGATCGTCTCGCCCAGAGGAGTGCCTCCGGGCTCGCGCGTCGCGACCACCTCGACGCCGCGCGCCTCGAGATGCGCGACGACGACCGCCAGATTGGTCGACTTGCCGACCCCTTCCCCGCCTTCGAGCGTGACGAATGCTCCGCGCACGGCCTCAGGGCTCCTGGCCGTGCAGCCGCTTGAGGTAGTCGCGCACCGCGCGGTCGTGCTCCTCGAGCGTCGCCGAGAACGTGTGGCTGCCGTCGCCGCGGCCCGTCGCGACGAAATACAACGCGTCCGTGGCTTGCGGTTGCACGGCTGCTTCGAGCGACGCGTTCCCCGGCAGCGCGATCGGCGTCGGTGGAAGGCCGAGGCGCGTATACGTGTTGTACGGCGTGTCGCGCTCGAGATCCTGGCGCCGCAGGTTACCGTCGAAGGTCGCGCCGATTCCGTAGATCACCGTCGGATCCGTTTGCAGACGCATTCCGCGCCTGAGGCGTTGCTGGAAGACTCCGGAGATCAGCTTGCGCTCCGCGGGCAACGCCGTCTCCTTCTCGATGATCGAGGCGAGGATCAGCGCTTCGTAAGGATCGCGCAGCTGCGCGTTCGGATCGCGACTGTCCCAAGCCTTCGCGAGATGCTCGTGCATGGCTTGGTGGGCGGTTCGGAGAAGCTCGAGATCGCTCGTCCCGCGCGGGAAGAAATAGGTGTCGGGGAAGAACTGGCCTTCGGGATGAACGCCGGGGTCGCCGAGCTCCGCCATGATCTGCGCGCCGTCGAGCGAGCCGGCGCGAATCGCGTTATCGGCGCGCACGGCGGCGAGAAGATCCGCGAACCGCCAGCCCTCGACGATCGTGAGCTGGTGCAGGTAGACCTGCCCCGAGACGAGCTTGTCGACGAGCGACAGCGGGGTCAGTCCGGGAAGGAGCTGGTACTCGCCGGCCCGAATCCGCGTCGCATGGCCGCGCAAGCGCGCGTACACGTCGAGCAGCAGCGGATGGTCCAGGAGCTTGCGCTGCGCGAGGTCGGCCGTCACGCGCCGCAGCGGCACGCCGCTCGCGACCTCGAGCCAGGCGCCCTGCGCCGGAATCGGCAACTCGGCCTGCAGCGCCCGCCAGGCGACATCGACGAACGCCGTTGCGCCGGCGATCACGCCGACCAAGACCGCGAGCGCGATCCAGCCGCGCCTACGCATCGCCGTACCCGAGCTGCTTCATCAGCCGCAGGGTCGCGGGGCCGCGAGCGAATGCGCGCTCGTCGAGCCGCGCGACGGGCCAGATTCCGATCAACGCGTTGGTCACGAACAGCTCGTCGGCATCGTTCAAGTCGTGCAGGGTCAGGTCCGTTTCGTGCGGAACGAGGCCGACGAGCGGCGCCGTCTCGAGCACCACGCGGCGCATCACGCCGGCGACGCCGTTGCGCGTGACGGCGGGCGTCAATAGCTCGTCGCCGCGGACCGCGAACACGTTGCTGCTGCTGCCGCCGACCACGCGCTCCGCCCCATCGAGCAGGAGCCCCTGCTCCACGTCGTGGCCGCGCAGCTCGACGTGCGCGAGCACCTGCTCGAGCCGGCACAGATGCTTCAGATCGGCGAGCGCGGGCGATGTGCCGAGCCGCAATGCGCAAACACGCACGCGAATCCCGCGAGTGTAGTGCGAGCGCGGATACTCGGGCCAAGCCAAGAATCCAAGGATTCGCGTGGGTTTCGGCGCGTCCGGCGGCCGATAGCCGCGCTCGCCGGGACCGCGCGTGACGATGAGCTTGACGATCGCGCGGCCCGCGCGCGGGCCATTCGCCGCGATCTCCTCGCGCACCAGGCCGCGATCCGGTGCGTCGATCGCGATCCGACGGCAGCCGCGCTCGAGCCGCTCGAAGTGGTAATCGAGCCAACGGATGTGCCCGTCGGTGGATGCCATCGTCTCGAACAGGCCGTCGCCATAGGCGAGACCGCGGTCCGCCGGGTCCACGCCGGTTTCGCGTCCGTTCACGAGCCAGAGCGCTTTCAAGCCGTTCGCCGCCTCGCGCCGATCAGAGCAGCGTTGTAGCAAAAGAACCGGACGCCGTCAGGTCGCGCTGCGCGGCCTGCCGCGCCGCGATCTCAAGCGAAGCGCTTGAAGACGACCGTGCCGTTCGTGCCGCCGAACCCAAATGAGTTCGACATCGCGATGGATAGCTTGGCCGGGCGTGCGACATTGGGCGTGTAGTCCAAATCGCAGGCGGGATCCGGGTTCTCGAGGTTGATGGTCGGCGGGATGACCTGCTCGTGCAGCGCCAGCACGCTGAAGATCGCTTCCGCGCCGCCCGCCGCGCCGATCATGTGACCCGTCGTCGACTTCGTGGAGCTGATCGCGACGCGCTTCGCGCGATCGCCGAACACGCGCTTGAACGCAATCGTCTCCGCGACGTCGCCGAGCTCCGTCGACGTGCCGTGCGCGTTGACGTAGTCGATTTGCTCCGGATTGACTTCGGCGTCGCGCATCGCGTTGACCATGCAGCTGTACGCGCCCTGACCGTTTTCGGGCGGTGCCGTGATGTGGTGCGCGTCGCCGCTCATCCCGAAGCCGATGAACTCCGCGTAGATCCGCGCCCCGCGCGCCTTCGCGTGCTCGTAGTCCTCGAGCACGATGCAACCCGCGCCGTCGCTGAGCACGAAACCGTCGCGGTCGCGGTCCCACGGCCGGCTCGCCTTGGTCGGCGCGTCGTTACGCTGCGACAGTGCGCGTGCCGCGCAGAACCCGGCCGATCCCGATCGGCGTGCTGCAGTACTCGGCGCCGCCCTGCCACCATCACGTCGGCGTCGCCGTGCTGGATCATCCGCGCGGCGAGCCCGATGCTGTGCGTGCCGGTCGTGCAGGCCGTGACGATCGCGAAGTTCGGGCCCGTCATGCCGTACGTGATCGACAGGTGGCCCGAGATCATGTTGATGATCGTCGCGGGCACGAAGAACGGCGAGACGCGCCGCGGACCCGCCTCGAGCATCTTCGAATGGTTCTGCTCGATCGTGTGGACGCCGCCTATCCCCGAGCCGACCGCGACGCCGTAGCGATGCGCGGTCTGCGCTGGGACCTCGATGCCCGAGTCGCGAATGGCCTGCACGCCCGCCGCAATGCCGTACAGCATGAACGGATCGCACTTGCGAGCTTCCTTCGCCTCCATGAAGGCGGTCGGGTCGAAGTTGCGGATCGTGCCGGCGAAGCGAGTCGAGAACGCGCTCACGTCGTACTGGTCGATCGGCGTGATCCCGCTGACGCCGTCGCGGACGTTCGCCCAGCCTTCTGCGACCGTGTTGCCGCACGGCGAAATCAGGCCGAGGCCCGTGACTACGACGCGTCGCTTCGACACGGTCGATGCCTGGAGCTCAGAGGGGATGGGCGATGCAGCTGTGCGAACCGACGCAGCAGATTAGGCGTCGCTTCGTCTCGCATTGATATAGTCGATTGCTTGCTGGACGGTGGTGATCTTTTCGGCTTCTTCGTCGGGAATCTCGGTCTCGAATTCCTCTTCGAGAGCCATGACGAGCTCGACCGTATCCAGGGAGTCCGCGCCCAAGTCGTCCACGAACGAGGCGTCGTTCTTGATCTCGTCCGCCTTGAGGCCGAGCTGCTCGGCAATGATTCCTCTGACCTGCTCTTCCACACTGCTCATGTGCGCGATACCCCTATTTGATTGACCGGCCGGCCATCCGGCCCCGCCGGCGTGGCGCGTATTGTATTGGAATAAATTCGGCCATTCTACCGGCCCACGCGGCCCGCCGAGACGGCGCGAATGTCGCGAATTTCCGCATCATCAATGGTTTCGGGACCGTATCGCTCAGTGCATCAGCATGCCGCCGTTCACGTTGAGCGTCTCGCCGGTGATATAGGCGCCTGCGTCCGAAACGAGAAAAACGACGGCGGCCGCCACGTCGACGACGCTCCCGAGACGCGCGAGCGGAATGCGCTCGCGCAGCGCCTGGACCCGCTTTTCGTCCAGCGCGCGCGTCATGTCGGTCTCGATGAAGCCCGGTGCGACGACGTTGACGGTGATGTTCCGTGACGCGATTTCCGCCGCGAGCGCCTTCGTGAAGCCGATGAGTCCGGCCTTCGCCGCGGCGTAGTTCGTCTGCCCCGGATTGCCGCTGAGCCCGACGATGGAGCCGATGTTTACGATCCGGCCATAGCGCGCCTTCGTCATGCCGCGCAAGCACCCTTTGCAGAGGCGATAAATCGACGAGAGGTTCGTCGACAACACGGCGTCCCAGTCCTCGGTCTTCATCCGCATGAGAAGGTTGTCGCGCGTGATGCCCGCGTTGTTGACGAGGATCGCGGGGGCGCCCTCGCGCGCGCCGATGTCCGCGAGCAGCGCCTCGACGGACGCCTCGTTCGCGACGTCGAGCACGGCGCCGCGCCCCTTGAGCCCGAGCTCCGAGAATTTCGCGTCGATCGAGCGGGCGCCCTGCTCGCTCGTGGCCGTGCCTATCACGATCGCACCCTGACGCCCGAGCGCTTCGGCAATCGCGGCGCCGATGCTTCGCGAGGCACCCGTGACGAGCGCGACGCGGCCCGCAATGCCAGGCCACGGAGTCAACGCCGAAATCTCCATCCGCTCTCTTCTGCGCTAAAAAAGACCCGCGATTATAGCCGCGCGGTATGCGGCGCGGCGCGGCGCCGAGCCGCTGCGAACGCAAGCCCGGCGACGGCGCCCGAGATCGCGCCATAGAGGTGCGCCGGAACGACGACCGCGCCGCCGACGCTCGCCGCGGTCAGCGGCACCGGGCCGTAGACCACTTCCCACAGGAGCTTCAGCGCGAGCCCCACGCCTAGGCCGACGCCGAGCCCCACCGCCCTGGCACGGATCATCATGACGACGCCGCAGGCCACCAGCCCGTGCAGAACGCCCGAGAGACCGACATACCACTCGGTGTCGGGATGGAACAGGTACAGACCTGCGCTAATTGAGAACCCCGTCACAAGACTGGCGACCAACCATTCGACCGGATTGAGGAACTCTTCTAGTAGTCCGCCGATCAGTAGCAGTGCGAGGAGGTTGGGCCAGAGGTGGGCCCATCCGAGGTGCACGAGATGCGCCGTCAAGAGTCGCCAGATCTCGCCGTTCTCGACCGCCGAACGGTCGTAGCTTCCCCAGTCTCGGGCGGCTGCGCCGCCGAGCGCGAGCGCGAAGCAGCTGGCCCCGATCACGAGCGGCACCGGCCCGCGGTGCCAAAGTTGCTTGGCCGCTAAACCAAACTTGCCAAAGGGGTCGTCGTTCACAATGGGCATCAATACGCGTGTGCTATCTTCGGCGCCCGTCAGGCGTCGCGTTCAGGGCGCGAGTCCAGGTATGGTCATGATGAGAACATCGCTCCGAGCCGTCGAGCAAGGCTTTACGTTGCTCGAGATCATGGTCGTCGTCGTGATCATCGGTCTACTGGCCGCGATCGTAGTGCCGAACTTCGTCGGCAACATCGACAAGGCGGCCATGAGCCGGGCCAAACAGGACATCCGGGGCATCGAGACGGCCCTGAATCTGTATCGGCTCGATAACTTCCGTTACCCGAGCACCTCGGATGGCCTGCAGGCGCTCGTCACGAACCCCGGAGAAGCCATCGCGCCGAACTGGAAGGCTCAGCTCAGGAAGCTGCCGATCGACCCCTGGAACCACCCGTACCAGTACGCCTATCCGGGTCAACATGGAGAGTTCGACGTCTTCTCCTACGGCGCCGATGGCCAGGAAGGCGGCGAAGGCATCAATGCCGACATCGGTAACTGGGATCTCGACTAGCTCGCCGGCCCCGCGCTGCGCGCAGCGCGGGTTTTCATTGCTCGAGCTGCTCGTGGTCATCGCGATCATCGGCATTCTCGTCGGCGCGGTCGTTCTGTCCGTGAGCGTCGTCGGCTCCGATCGGGAGGCCGAGCAAGAGGTCCACCGGCTGCGAGGATTGATCGATTTGCTGCACGAAGACTCGTTGATGCAGAGCCGCGACTACGGCCTGATGTTGACGACGGGCGGCTATCGTTTCTACAGCTACGACTACAAGCAGCTCAAGTGGCTCGAAGTGGCCGGCGACAAGCTGCTCCAAGAGCATCCGGTTCGCGCTCAGCTCGAACTGGCGCTCGCGCTCGACGGCAAGGACGTCAAGCTCGAGAAAAAGTTCGAGACGATCGACCGAGAGAAGGACCCGCAGCCGCAGGTCATGATTCTGTCGAGCGGCGAGATCACGCCGTTCGTGCTCGACGTTTCACGCGACGGCGTTCGCGGCCATTTCTCGCTGACAGCCGACCTCGACGGCAAGCTCGCGGTGGCGGAGGAAGGCTATGCGGCGCGTTGAGCTCGCGCGCGCGGGCGGCTTCACTCTGCTCGAGGCGATGGTCGCGCTCGTGATCGTCGCGCTCGGCATGATGGCCGTGAACGGTCAGTTGAACCGGTACGTCGTGGCCGCGAGCTTCGTCGAGGAGAAGACGCTCGCGAGCTGGATCGGCGACGAACGAGATCACGGCGCTGAGCGTCGGCGCGACTTGGCCGGAGGTCGGCGACGCACGACGAGGACGTGGACTTCGCGCAACGCAAATGGCGTTGCCATATCGTCGTCTCGGAGACCGACGTGATGAACCTGCATCGCGTCGACGTGTCCGTGTCGCTGCAGGACAAGCCCGAGCGCATCCTCGACAAAGTATCCGGGCTCGTCGAGCCGCCCGCGCCTGCGGGCATACCGGCCGCCGCGCTGGTCGATTCCGATCGTCGCTCCGGAGCCCGCGCAATGAGCACGCGGCGCCCGCACGGCTTCACGCTGATCGAGCTGCTCGTCGCGATGGCGATCGTCGCCGATCATCGGCGTGATGGCGTTGACCGGTCTGAGCGAGGTCATCCATCAACAGACCCTCGCGCGCGAGCGTGCGGCGCGTTGGCAAGCGATCCAGCTCGCGATGCGGCTAGTCGTCCAGGATCTCGCGCAGCTGCAGCCGCGCGCGACGCGCGACGAGCTCGGAGAGGCCTATCATGCCGAGCTTGCTCGCGGACCCGAACGGCGCAGTTCGCGCTCGAGTTCAGCCGCGGCGGCTGGGCGAATCCCGGCGGCTTCCCGCGCGGCACCGTGCTGCGCGTCGCCTACAACTTCGAGGACGACAAGCTCGTCCGCTACCACTGGCCCGTCATGGATCGCACGTCGGCGACGCCGCCCGTGCGAACCGAGCTGCTCGACAATGTCGATGAACGTCGAGGTGCGCTTCCTCGACACGCACCGGCGAGTGGCAGCGCGAGTGGCCGCCGGTCCAGGATGACGGGGCCCGCAGCGATTGATCGATCGGCCGCGCGCGGTCGAGTTCGCGATCGAGCTCAAGGACTTCGGCCGCGTGTCGCGGATCGTGGAGACGAGCGGATGACGCCGCGCGGGCGCCAACGCGGCGTGGCCTTGCTGATCGCGATGCTCGCGGTCGCGGTCGGCACGATCATCGCCGTGAACTTGATGTGGCAAGGCACGCTCGACTTGCGCCGCGCCGAGTCCGCGCTCGCGGCGGATCAAGGCATGCTGTACATGCAGGGAGCCGAGGCGTGGGCCGCCGACATCTTGCGCCAGGATCTCGTCGACTCGCCCGAGAGCGACAACCTCGGCGAGCACTGGGCGACCGAGCTGCCGCCGTTGCCGGTCGACGGCGGCACGATCCAGGGCAAGCTCGAGGATCTTCAAGGCCGCTTCAACCTCAACAGCCTGATCAACGCGCGCGGGCAGCCGAGACGCCGCTCGCGCTGAAGCAATTCGAGCGGCTGCTTGACCTTGCTCGAGATCGACCCGCAGCTCGCGGGCGGCGTCGTCGACTGGCTCGACCCCGACACCGACGTTCGTTTCCCGAACGGCGGCGAGGACTCGACCTACGCGGGCGCGAACCCGCCCTACCGCACGGCCAACATGCCGATCACGTCGGCGTCCGAGCTCATGGCGGTGACGGGATTCGACCGCAAAATTTACGCAGCGCTCGCGCCGTACGTGACGGCGTTGCCCGAAGGAACCAAGCTGAACGTGAACACGGCTTCGGCCGTCGTGATCGCCTCGCTGTCCGAGATGATCGATGTCTCCACCGCGAAGGCGCTCGTCGACGAGCGCGGCAACCGGCGAGTTCGTCGACATCGAGGACACGTTCCAGAATCTCGTCGAGCAAGGACACGATGAAGCGAATCGACGGCACGAGCGAGCACTTCTTGTTGACCGCCACGGTGACGCTCGGTACAAATCAGATGGTCATGCGCTCCGTATTGCAACGCGACCGCAGCGGTATCACGCGCGCTCTGTTCCGCAACCTGGGGGTCGAGTAGCGTGGCCGACGCCTTGTTCATCCGTCTCGGCGAGAACGGCGCGGCCGCGTGGGCGACGTTCGCCCCGACCGGCCAGATCACGAGCCCGTTGTCACGCGGCCCGCTCGCCGACGCTCGGGCGGCGGCCGACGGGCGCCGAGTCGTCGTGTTGGTTCCCGGAATCGAGGTGTTGTCGACGCAGGCCGAGCTGCCTGCCTCGAGCTTGGCTCGAATGCGGCAGATCGTGCCGTTCTCGCTCGAGGATTCCGTCGCCGACGACGTCGAAGGACAGATGTTCGCGGTCGGCGCGCGCCTCGGGGCCACGGCCGCGGCGGTCGCGGTCGTGACCAAGGCCCGGCTCGACGGATGGCTCGCGGAGCTCGCTGCCGCGGGCATCGTGCCGCAGGCGGTCTACAGCGAGACCGAAGGCGTGCCCGACGTGCCCGCAACGCTGATGCTGCTGCTCGAGGGAGACCGAGTCTACGCACGCCGGCCGGCCCAGCCGCCGTTCGTGCTCGAGGGTGTTCCTCTGCGTCAGGTCCTCGATTTGCTCCGCGCCGGCGGAGCCGAGGAGCTCAAGTACGCGGTCGCGTACGCCGACCCGGATACGCGCGCGCACCTGCAGGACGAAATTCGCGGGCTCGCGGACGAGTTCGAGAGCGCCGAGGTGAAGGTCGCGGCCGACGGGCTGTTCGCGCATTTCGCAGCGACGCTCGCGCAACGGCCCGGCACGAATCTGCTCCAAGGTGCTTACGCGCCGAAGTCGAACTGGTTGGAGCTCGCGCGTCCCTGGCGAGCCGCGGCGTCATTGCTCGGCGTGGCTCTGCTGCTCGGTATCGTATTGCAGGGCTCCGAATACTGGAGCCTGCGCCGCGCCGACAACGATCTCGGCGCCCGGCTCGCGACGACGTGTCAGCAAGTCGTCGGCACGAATCGCACGAGCGCTTGCGACGCCGAGATTCAGAAGCGCCTGCACGCCTCCGGCAAGAACGTGGAGACGTTCCTCACGACGCTCGAGGCCATCGCGACGATGCGCGACCCGGCGCTGCGGATCGACGCGCTGACCTACCGCAACCGGATCACCAACATCCAGTTGATCGCGGGCGACGTCGGCGCGCTCGACAAGTTCGCTCGCGATCTCGAGCAGACGCATCGCTTCGCGCCGAAGATCGAGTCGGCCAATCAAAGCAACAGCGGCATCGAAGGCCGGTTGCAGATCGCCCCGAAATGAGAGCCTGGTTCACCAACCTGCAACCGCGCGAGCGCCTGATCCTGCTGGGCGGAGTCGCCGCGCGTATTGCTGATCGCCGTCTGGTTCGGCGTGATGAGGCTGCACGCGCAGACGGAGGTGTTGCGCGACGCGGTGGCCGCGAAGCAGCGGATGCTCGTCGATCTCACGCGCGTCGGCGCGCGGCCCGCGGGACCGGCGAATCGCGCAAGTCAATCAGACGCTCGTCGTCGTGATCGACGGCAGCGCTCGCGAGCACGGCATCGCGCTCAGCACGCGCCGCCCCGACGGGCCCGACGGAGTGCAGGTCGCGTTCAGCAACGTGCCGTTCGACATGCTGCTCGAGTGGCTCGTGGCGCTCGAGAAGCAGAGCTCCGTCGGGGTGGAGTCCGCGTCGTTCACCACCGCGAAGCAGAAGGGCATCGTGAACGGCCAGCTCACGCTGCGCAGGTCGTGAGCCAATGAAGCTCTGGCACTGGCTGGCTCTCGGCATCGGCGCGTACTTCGCGTTCGCGTTGAGCTCGTTCCCCGCCGGCACCGCGTACGCATGGTTCGCGCCCCCGGGCATACAGCTCCAAGGCATCGAGGGGACCCTTTGGTCCGGGCGTGCCGCCGCCGCCAACGTCGGCGAGCTCTCGCTGCACGACGTTCGTTGGAGCGTGCACGCGTGGCAGTTGCTGCTCGGCCGCGTCGCGGCAGATCTCAGGGCGCAGCTCGAGGAAGGCTTCGTGGCGGCGCAGGTGAAGGCCACGCGCAGCCGCGTCTCGTTGAGCGACGTGCGCGCGAGCACCTCGCTGCCGACGTTGCGCGCCGTGCTGCCGGTCGCCGGCTTGCGTGGCGAAGCCAACTTGACGCTGAGCGCGCTGGAGCTCGACGTCGCGAAGGCTTGGCCCACCAAAGTCGTCGGCGACCTCAAGCTCCTGCAGCTGGAGACCACGCCGCTGAGCCTCACCGGCCCGCGCGGCAAGCTCGTGCCGATCGGCAATTACGCCGTGCGCCTTGTCGAGGGTGCCGGCCCGATCAATGCGACGTTCAACGACACCGGCGGGCCGCTCGAAGTCTCGGGCACGCTCGCGGTCAACGCCGCGCGCGCGTACAAGTTCGACGCACTCATCAAGCCGCGCGCCGATGCGGCGCAGGAGGTTGTCGAGGGTCTCAACGTCGATGGCGACGGGCGAGCCCGACGCCGAGGGCCGGCGCCGGCTGAACCTCGACGGAACGCTCTGATCAGCCGGCCCGCCAACTCCGCAGCTCCTTGAGCAGCGGGAAGTACAGCGCGACTCGCACCGAACGGTTCTCGATCGCCGCAAGCGCTGCCGCGTACCGATCGAGCTGCGGCCGATAACGCTCGACCTCGGAGTCCAGGAACGCCGCGCGATCGCCGCCTTCGTGGCGGCTCGTCTTGAAGTCGACGATCCAGCGCTCGCCGTCCGCGACGAACGTTCGATCGAGACGTACGTGCTCGAGCACGTCGCCGCTGCGAAGCGTCAACGTGAGCTCCGAGCGCGCCTCTTCGTGGGCGCCGAGCACGAAGCGGCCGTGCGCGGTCTTCGAGCGCGGCGCGCAGCGCCGCGACGATGCGCGCGGTCGCGGGTACGATCTCGCCCTCCTCGACGCCGAGCAGCCGCAGCTCCTGCGCGTATACAGCCGTGCGCCGCTCGATCGATGCCGCGCTCTCGGAATCGATGCCGACGTTCTGCGATCCGTTGCAGGTGCCGGTGGACCACCGTGCCGACGTGCGCGGCCGCGCGGCCCGCCCAGACGAACTCGGGCCGTGCGGGCTCGACCGTCGCCGCGTCGAGCTCGCTCGACGGCAGTCGTTCGCTCTCGAATGGCAGCGCGAGCTGCGGCATCCCGAGCGCCGGCGTGGGCTTCTGCTCGCGAGGCGGCGGGCGCATCGGCGCCTGCTGCCGAGACCGCTCGAGGTCTCGCGGCAGCGCGACATCGGCGAGACGCCGCAGCACGGGCTCGAGCGCATCTTGCTCGGCCGTTTTCGCCGCCGCGTCACCCGCAACGGCAACCACGGTTGCGGGATCGAGCGTGTCCCAGAGACAGCTCAGTAGAGAGCCGGGCTTCGGCTCCGAGCGTGACGCAGAAAGCTGCCAAACGAGATGGAGGCGATCGCGGGCGCGCGTCGCCGCCACGTACAGCAACCGCGCGCGCTCGGCGCGCTCGCGCTCGCGATCGGCGCGGCGCACGAAATCGGTGAGCCGCTCCGAATCTTCGTCGGCAAGCGTCGGCGCGAGCAGCAGGTCTTTGCTGCCATCGGCGGCCGCGCGCTCGAGCCAGTGCAGCGGCCGCTTGTCGTCGGACGGCGGGTCGCGGCCGAGGCCGAGGGCGATCACGGTGTCGAACTCGAGTCCCTTGGCGCGATGCATCGTCATGATCTCGATGCCGTGGCCCCGCGGCGGGTCGCCCTGCGGCTGCTGTGCCTCGAACGCGTCCCCGAGGCGCGCGGGGTCGTCGAGGTCGCCGAGTCGCTCTTCCCGCGCGAGCAGCGCGAACACGAGCTCGGCGGTACGCAGCTCGTCCTCGCGATCGAGGCACGCCGGCCCATCGAGCGCGCGCCAAGTGCGCTCGACCCAGCGCGCGAACGAGGCTTCGGCGCGCGCCGCAAACGCAGCGTCGAGGCGCGCGCGCGTGGCTTCGAGACGCGCGCGGCCGTCCGCGCTCAACCGTTCGAGGCACTCCGGATCGCGCATGAGATCGGAGACGGCGCGTCGCCGCGAATCATGGCAGAGCGCATGCAAGTCGGCCCACGTGAGGCCGCACCAGGGCGCGTGCAGCACGGCGAGCCAAGCGATGCGATCGTCGCGGTGCGCGAGCGCGCGCGCGAGCCCGAGCAGATCTTGCGCGACGGGCTGCTCCGCCGAGCGAGTCGATCTCGACGGCGTGCACCGGCCAGCCGCGCGCGCGCAGCCGCTCGCGGAGTCCCGCGAGGTGTGCTCGGCTCTGCACGAGCACGGCGATCGATTGCTCGGGATTGCGCTCGAGCTCGGCCGCGATCAGCTCGGTGACGCGCGCGCTCTCCTCGCGCGCGTCCGCGGATAGTCCCCCGTGCAACTGCACGGCATGCTCGGCCTCGGCCGCGCGGGTCGCGACGCTCGCGCGAAACGCCGCGGCGCCGGCCGCGAGCTGGTCGATCTTCGGGAATACGTGCGTGAACGTCTCGTTGACCCAAGACACTATCCGCGGGCGCGGAGCGAAAATTGTGCGTGAGCGCGAGCGGCTCGAGCGCAACGTCACCGATGCCGCGCCGCTGCGCTTCGAGGAACAGCGACAAGTCGGCGTCGCGGAAGCGGTAGATCGATTGCATCGGATCGCCGACGAGGAACAGCGTTCGGCCGTCGCCGCGCTCCCATCCGGCGGTCAACAGCTCGAGCAGCTTCACCTGCGACTGCGACGTATCCTGGAACTCGTCGACGAGCAGGTGCTGGATACGCCGATCGAGCGCGAGCAGCAGCTCGGACGGCGCGTCGACGCGCCCGAGCGCGCGGCGCGCCGCGAGGCCGAGCTCGACGAAGTCGATGCGCCGCGCGTCGGCGAACTCCACCTTGAGCTCGGCGGCGAGGTGCAGCAAGACGACGCGCAGCGCCTCGAGCTGCCGCCACTGCGCGTCCGTGTAGCGCGGCTCGGGGAGCTTTTGCACGGCACGCAGGCCGAGACGGAGCCCTTCGTCTCCTTTGAGCCTCGCGAGAAAGCGATCGCCGCGTTCGCGGGCCGCGCCATGCTCCTTGCCGAACCCTTCCCTCTTCGATAGCTGCTTGCGCCACTCCCCGGCTTGGGTCAGCAGGAACGACGCAGCGCCCTGCCATTGTCGGAGCGAGCCATGCGCGAGAGGCGGCGTCGCATCGCACGGCGAGCCACGGTGCCGTGGCCAGGCGCAGGCTCTCGGTCGTCGCGTGCGCGGCAACCTGACGCAGCGCCGCACGCAGCTCCGCGAACACGGCGGGCTGCGCGAGCGGCGCGAGCGCGCCGAGCTCGTCGTCCGCGAGCCGGCGCAGCGCGTCCTCGAGCAGCGGGCGCAGCGCCACGGCGTCGCGCGTCACGAATCGCTCGAGCCACTGCTCGCGGCGAGCGAGCAGAGCTGCGAGCAGCGTCTCGAGCTGCTCGAGGTCGTCGAACACGCTCGCGAGCACGCGTACGCTGTCGCCGAGCTCGCCGTCGGATGCGACGGCCGCGACGATGTTGCGCGCGGCGCGGCGATAGTAGTCGCGCGCGTCGTCGACGATCGTCGCGGCTGCGACGCCGTCCGCGAGCACGGGCAGCTGCTGCGCGAGCCAGGCGTTGAAGGCGTCGAGCGTGTCGATCCGCAGCCGGTGCGGTTGCGCGAGCAGCGCCCAATCGCGCTCGGCGTCGCGTGCGACCGCAGCGTGCGCGAGCGCGAGCGTCGCGCTTCCGGTGCGTCGTCTCGCCCCGCTCGCCCGCCGCCGCGCCCTCGAGCGCGCGGCGCACGCGGCCGCGCATCTCCGCCGCCGCTTTGCGCGTGAAGGTGATCGCCACGACTTGCTCGGGCTCCTCGACGGTCGCGAGCAACGCCAGGTAGCGCTGGATCAGCAGCTCCGTTTTCCCGGAGCCGGCCGGCGCCTGCACGATGAACGAGCGCGTCGGATCGAGAGCCGCCCCGCGCGCCGCGCCGTCCTCTGCGGCGCTCACCACCGCTCCAGCGCGCCGCGCGCGAGCGCGAGCTGCTCGTCGATGCGAGTCAGAGGCGCATAGGCAGCCTCGGCCTCTTCGCGGTCGGCGAGAAACACGCGCGTGTCCCCGGCCGCGTACTCGCGCGCGAGCGCCTCGATCTGCGTGCGCCAGCGCGCGAGCTGCGCCGCCCAGTCGGCTTCGTTCAGCCGCGCGGGCTTGCCTGGGAACGCGCGCTCGGGCCAATACCCTCGATACTCCGCGTCCGCGGTCACGGCTGCGATGGCGGCGGCGCTCACGCGCTCCGCGGCGTGGGACGCGTACAGCGGCACCTGAATCTCGTGCGGCCGGTCGCGAAACCAGTCGGCGGTCTTGACGCGCTCGGCCGTCTTGTAGTCGAGAATCGCGACGCTCCCGTCGCCGAGCGAGTCGATGCGGTCGATCCTCACCTCGAGCTCCAGTCGCGCGACCTCGATTCGCACCTTTCGCTCGACGCCGACGATTCGAAACGGCCCGCGGCTCTGCTCGAGCGCGACGAACCGAGCGAGCGCCGTCTCGAGCCGTTCCGTCTCGAGCGCGAACAAGGCGCGCAGCGGCACGCGCGCGTCGCCGAAAATCTCGTCGAGCGCGCGCCGCGCTACGGTGCCTATTTCGGCGATCTTCGCGGCGAGGCGATCGCTCGCGGGCAAGTCAGCGAACAACAGCTCCAGCGCGCGATGCGTCGCCATGCCCCGCAGCCGGGCGTTCATTCCGATGCCGGGCGAGTCGAGCGGGCGTGCGTCGAGCCGGTACTCGCAGAACGCGCGCAGCGGGCAGCGCGCTTGGCGATTCAAGACTCCGGCTCCGCCGTGCAGCTGCGTGCCCGCGACCGCGGGCGCTCGGTCGACGACGGTCGCGCGCCCGCGCGCCGGAACGCGCCAGCCGCTGAACGAGATCTCGCGCCGCAGTCGAGATCGCGCCAGTCACGCAGCGCCGGGCTCGGCTCGGCTTCGAAGTCATAGACGCGCGCGGGCCAACTGGCGACGAGGGTCTTGACGCGTCGGCAGAGCCGCTCGAGCGCGCGCGCCGAGCGCGCGCGCGCGTCCCGCGGCGAGCTCCACGGCATCTCGTGGCGACGCTGCAGAGCGCGCGGCAGGAGCGGATTGCCGCGGGCGGGCTCGGGCCAACTCTGATCCGTGAAGCCCATGAGCCACGCCGCGTCGTAGCCCGGGCCGACGTCGGCGATGCGCTCGAGCACGTGAATGCCGCGCACGGGCAACGGTGCGGGCGCCGGCGCTTCGAGCGCCCGACGCAGCTCCGCGAGCGCCTCCGTTTGAGGAATCTCGCCCAAGATCGGAGTGAGCCGCGAGCAAGGCGTCGAGCGCCGCTTGCCAGCGCAGCGAGTCGTCCGAATCGGCAGCCCCGCTCCACTCGAGCCCCGCCAGCGCGCGCTGCCACGCGAGGGCCCAGCCGCTCGGTGTCGTGCGCTCGATGCCCTGCGTGGCGCGCAGCGCCGCGGCGAGACTCGCCGCGCTCCGCGGTGCCGCGCCCTGCAAGAGCGCCTGCAGCTCGGCCTCGCGGTACGCCACCGAGAACCGCAGCTGCGCGAGCACGTCGCGGCGTAGCTCGCGCTCGAGCGCCGTGCGCGCGGAGTGCTCGTTCGGTGCCGCGAAGAACGGACTCCGGAGCCAGCGACTCAGCGTCTCGAAACCCGCGGACTCGGTGCCGAGCGACAGCGCGTCGAGCGCCGCGCCGACGCGCGGCGATTCGGCCAGGGTCTGGCCGCCGTGCCAGAGCGGCACGGCCGCGTCCTCGAGCGCAGACCCGTGGGCGACCGGCTCGTCCAGCGCACGCTCGAGCTCGGCGCGGCGCTCGTCGAGCGCCGGCACGACGAGCGCGACCCGCGCGTTCGGCGTCGCAGCGATCCATCGGCGCGCCCAGGCAATGGCGGTCCGCAGCTCGTCGCGCGCGTCGGCGAGCCGGACTCGCAGGCGCACGGCCGAGGTCTCGGGCGCAGACCATCGCTCGATTCGCGCGCCGTCGCGCTGGAGCCGCGCGAACAGTGCACTTTGCCGCGGCGTCGCCTCCTCGAGGTCGGCGAGGATCAAGCGCTGCGGCGCGGGCGCATCGACAGCCTCCAGAAAACCCGCGATCTGTGCCCGGTCGATCCAGCCGTGCTCGCCGAGTGCTGCGAGGTAGCGGCGTCGCCAGCCGAGGAACGCCCGAAAGTCGCTCTGGGCGGCGCCCGGGCCCTCTCGGTCGAGATCGACGTTCCACTCGCAGCAAAGCGCGAAAGCTTCGGCGGCCCAGCGCGCCGCGCCGCGCTCGCCGAGCAGCGTGGCCGCCTCCTTGGACTCCATGACGACGCGCCGCCAGAGCGCGAACGCCTGTCCAGAACCGAGGGGCAGCGTGCGCGGCTCGGCAGGCGCTCTGCCACAGCTGCTCGAGCCAGTTGGCGTAGGTCACGACCGGCGGCGTCACCCAGGCGCGGCGGCCGGCCGCAATCGCCGCGGCGCCGAGGTGCAGCTCCCACTGGCGGACCGCGAGGCCGTCCGCTACGACGACCGTCGTGCGCTCGTCGAAAGCGGGATCTTCCTCAGGCGAGGACACTTACAGATCAGAATGTTGCAGATAGATCGTCAGGCCGTTTCTAGCTTCGGCGGGCGGTCCGCGAGCTGCTCGAGGATGTGCTCCATGCGCTGGAACACCTCCGCGAACTGGTCCTCTTCCGGCAGGATCGTGATCCGGAAATGGTCGCGATAGCTCGTGTTGAAGCTCGAGCCCGGCGCTACGAGCACGTGCTGCTGCTCGAGCAGCTCCATCGCGAACGTCTCGTCGTCGAAGCCCGGCAGCTTCTGGCGGTCCACGCCGATGAACGCATACATCGCGCCGCGCGGCGCGACGAGCTTCAAGAAGCGGCTCTGGGCGACGCCGTCGAGCACGGCCTTGCGCGACTGGTAGAGCCGGCCGCCCGGCGAGCAGAGCTTGCGGATGCTCTGGAAACCGCCGAGCGCGGTCTGCACGGCCCACTGCCCCGGCACGTTGCTGCAGAGCCGCAGCGCCGCAAGCAGATCGAGCGCGCCCATGTAGCGCTCGGAGCGGTCCACCGCGCCGCTGAACGACACCCAGCCGACGCGGTAGCCGCAGGCGCGGTACACCTTCGACAGACCGCTGAACGTCGCGCACGAGCGTGTCCTTGCACAGCGTCGCGAGCGGGATGAACTCCGCGTCGTCGTAGACGATCTGGTCGTAGATCTCGTCGCACATCAGCACGAGGTTGTGGCGCTCTGCGACCCGCGCGAGCGCGGTGAGCACCTCGCGGCTATAGACCGCGCCGGTCGGATTGTTCGGGTTGATCACGACGAGCGCGCGCGTGCGCGGCGTGATCAAGCGCCTCGATCGCCGCGACGTCGGGGTTGAAGCCTTGCGACTCGGGGCACGGATAGTGGACCGCCTTGCCGCCGTTGAGCACGGTCGCGGCCGTCCAGAGCGGATAGTCCGGGCGTCGGGATCAGCACCTCGTCGCCCGGGTTCAGGAGCCCGCGCAGCGTGAGGTCGATGAGCTCGCTGACGCCGTTGCCCATGAACACGTGGTCGGAGCTCACGTTCGGGACGCCGCGCGCCTGCTGCTGCATCACGACGGCTTCGCGGGCCGGGAAGATGCCGCGCTGATTGCAGTACGCCTCGCTCACGGCGAGGTTCTCGATCATCGCGAGCCGCATCGTCTCGGGCGTCCGCAGGCCGAACAAGCCCGGGATTGCCGATGTTCAGCTGAATGATCTCGTAGCCCTGGTGCTCGAGCTCGAGCGCGCGCCTAGCCAGCTTGCCGCGGATCTCGTAGCGGACGTGCTTGAGCTGGGAGCTGATCTCGATGTCGTGAGAATGACGTAACACGGTGCACCTGAACGATGGAATCGAGCCCGCTGTTTAGCACGCCCAAGCCCGAAGACCAAGAGCGGGCGCCGCAATTTGCGGACAAACGAGCCCGGCGGCTAGGGGTTCGGCCCCGTCGCGATCGGCCGTTCGCGGATCGCGGATCCACTCGCTCCACGAGCCCGCGTAGAGCTTCGCCGCCGTCGAGCCCGGCGACGGCGAGCGCGAGCAGCAGCTGGCAGGCCGTGACGCCCGAGCCGCACATCGCGATCAGCTTGTCCGGTCGGGCGACCGCCGAGAAGCTCGGTGAGCTCGCCGCGCAGCGCGTCCGGCGCGCGGAAGCGCCCGTCGGCCTCGACGTTGACCGAGACGGGCCGATTCACGGCGCCCGGCACGTGGCCGGCGACCGGATCGATCGGCTCCTGCTCGCCGCGGTAGCGAGCGGCGCGCGCGCATCGACGAGCACGCTGCCGGCCGCCTGGAGCGCCGGCAGCTCCGCCGCCAGCACGACAGAGTCGTCGGCGACGCTGCGCGGCACGAAACGCGCGGGCCGCCAGCGCGGGGCCCGGCTCTCGACCGGCAGCCCGGCTGCCCTCCACGCGGCGAAGCCGCCGTCGAGCACGAGCCGGCGCGTCGTGGCCGCAGCCAGCCGAGCAGCCACCACAGCCGCGCCGCGATCGCGCCGCTCGCCTCGTCATAGGCAACGACCGTCGAGTCGTTCGCGATGCCCCAGGCGCCGAGCCGCGCGGCGAAATCAGCCGCGACCGGCAGCGGATGCCGGCCGTCGTCCGGGTCCCGGGCGCCGAGCGAGATCGTGCGTCGAGGTCTCGCGTAGCGCGCGCCCGGGATGTGCGAGCGCGCGTACGCCGCGGGGCCGGCCGCGGGATCGGTCAACGTGAAGCGGCAGTCGACGACGACCCAGCTCGGATCATCGAGATGTGCGGCCAAGTCGGCCGCCGTGATCAAGGGTGCGGTCACGCGCTCATTGTAAAGCGCAAAGCCGAGTGTGCGTTCGCGAGCCGCGCCGCTAGAATCGCGCGACGTTGCGCAAGCGGAGGCTCGCGGTTGTCAAGGTGCTCGTCTGCATCAAGCGCGTCGTGGACTACAACGTGCGCGTGCGCGTGAAGCCCGACGGCTCGGGCGTCGCGGTCGAAGGGCTCAAAATGAGCATCAACCCGTTCGACGAGATTGCGATCGAGGAGGCGCTCAAGCTCAAGGAGCGCGGGCAAGCCTCCGACGTCGCCGTGGCGACCGTCGGCGACGTCGAAGCGCAGCAACAGCTGCGTACCGGTCTCGCGATGGGCGCCGATCGCGCACTGCTGATCGAGACCTCCGCACCGACCGAGCCGCTCGTCGGTCGCGCGCGCGTTGCGTGCGCTCGTCGAGCGCGAGCGGCCGGATTTGGTGCTGCTCGGCAAGCAAGCGATCGACGACGACCACGCGCAGACCGGACAGATGCTCGCGGCGCTTTGGAACCGGCCGCAGGCGACCTTCGCGTCGCGCGTGGAGATCGACGGCGGCCGCGCGCGCGTCACGCGCGAGGTCGACGCGGGGCTCGAGGTGATCGACGTCGACCTGCCGGCCGTCGTGACCACCGATCTGCGCCTGAATCAGCCGCGCTACGTGAAGCTGCCGGAGATCCTGAAAGCGAAGAAGAAGCCGCTCGACGTGCTCCCGCTCTCCTCGCTCGGCGTCGACGCGCGCGCGCGCCTCGTCGTCGAGCGCGTCGATCCGCCCGCGCCGCGCGCGCGTGGGATCCTCGTGCAGAACGCGGCGGAGCTCGTCGGCGTGCTGCGCCAACGCGGAGTGCTTTGATGGCGCGAGTGCTGGTGATCGCCGAATGCAGCGGCGAGCGGCTGAATGCGAGCACGGCGAAGTGCGTCGCGTGCGCGTGCGAGATCGCGCTCCGACGTCGTCGTCGCCGTGCTTGCGGCGCGCGGCGCCGCCGCTCCGGCTGAAGCGGCTGCGCTCGCCGGCGTGAGCCGCGTGCTGCACGTCGAGTGGCCGGCGCCGCCGCTGGCGGCGGGCCTCGCGCCCGAGATCGCGAGCCTCGCGTCGGGTTACACGCACGTGCTCGGGCCGTCGAGCACGTTTGGCAAGGACCTGTTGCCGCGCGTCGCGGCGCTTCTCGGCGTCGGCCAGATCAGCGACGTGATGAGCGTGCTCGATCCGTACCGCTTCAAGCGGCCGATCTACGCCGGCAACGCGATCGCGACGGTCCGAGCGCCGAGCGATGCGACGGTGGTCGCGACGGTGCGGCTCGCGTCGTATACCGCCGTCGGCGCGGCCGCGCAGCCGGCGCCGATCGAGGTCCGCTCGCCGAGCACGGTGGCGCCGAGCCATACGCGTTTCGTCGAGCTGCGGGTCGGAGCACGCGGGCCGGCCCGATTTGCAGACGGCGGCTCGCGTCGTCGCGGGCGGCCGAGCCATGGGGAGCGCCGAAAACTTCGCACGCCTCTACGAGCTCGCCGAGGTCGCTCGGCGCGGCGGTCGGCGCGTCGCGCGCCGCGGTCGACTCGGGGTTCGTGCCGAACGACCTTCAGGTCGGCCAGACCGGCAAGATCATCGCGCCCGAGCTCTATGTCGCGATCGGGATCTCGGGCGCGATCCAGCACGTCACCGGCATCAAGGACGCGCGCACGATCGTCGCGATCAACCGCGACGGCGACGCGCCGATCTTCGAGATCGCGGACGTCGGCTTGGTCGCCGACTGGACGCAAGCGGTTCCCGAGCTCATCGCCGCGCTGCGCTCGAGGTAGCGCGAGACACGCGCGGCCCACCAAGAGCCGCGCGTGCCGTCAATCGCTTAAGCGAGCGTCGCGTAGAGCGCGACGAGCTTGCCCCACGCTTTCTCGGCGTCGGGCTTGTTGTAGATCGGCATGCCGTTCGCGCCCTTCGGCATGTCGGGCACGCACCAGCCGTGCAGCGCGCCGGCATAGACCTCGATCTCGGCCGGCACGTGCGCCGCGTCGAACGCTTCGCTGAGCTTGTCCTTCGCGTCGGGCTGGCTCATGTCGTCGTTCGACGCGATGCCGAAGTACATCCGCGCCTTGATCTTCGGCGCGAGCAGAGTGCGGGCTGTCCGGCTTGTCCGTGACGAGGCCGCCGCCGTGGAACGACGCGCCGGCGCCGACGCGGTTCGGCACCGTCGCCGCCGGTCTTCACGACGAGCGGGCCGCCCATGCAGTAGCCCTGCGTGCCGATCTTCTTCGTCTTGTCGACCTGCTGCTGCGCGTCGAGGAACGCGATGTACGCCGCCGCGTCCTTCTCGGCGTTGCCGGGCACGTTGTTAGCGGTCCCATGAACGACTGCAGCTTCGCGCGGTCGTCCTGGTTGCCGAAGTTGAAGCTCGAGACGTCGCCGAACACGGGCGCCTTCGCGGTGCGATAGAACGGATTCGGCACGAGCACGCTGTAGCCTTCGGCCGCGATGCGCTTCGCGATGTCGCGCATCGACGGGCGCAGGCCGAACGCGTCCGGCCAGATCAAGACGCCGGGATGCGTGCCGGTCGTCGGATGGATGAACGCCGCGTCGCACGTGCCGTCGGGCGTCTTCACCGAGACGTTGTTCTCCATGACGGGCAGGTTTGCGGCCCGTGCCGATGTCGTCGTGGCGGCGGCTACCCCGGCCGCGATCGACAGCGCGACGAAGTCGCGCCGCGAGAAGTCGTCCGCACTGCTGTCCGGGCCGGATAATTGTCGGTCATCGCTCATAAGTTCCTCCTGTTGTGCTTGCTTTTTGGCGCTTCGCGCGACCAGCCGCTCGATCCGCGCGTGCTCCGCTTGATTCGTCGCTCGAGTGCGAGCGCTAGAGCTGTTTCAGCGCCGTCTCGGCGGAGCTCACGCCGAACTCGCCGGGCGGCTCCACGTTGAGCTGCTTGACGACGCCGTCCTTCACGATCATCGAAAAGCGCTTGCCGCGGGTTCCCATCCCGAACTTGCTCGCGTCGAGCTCGAGCCCGAGCGCGCGCGCATATTCGCCATTGCCGTCGGCGAGCATCAGAACCTTGTCGGTCGTCTTGCTCGACTCGCCCCAGGCGCGCATGACGAACACGTCGTTCACCGCCATGCAGGCAATCGTGTCGACGCCCTTCTTTTTGATCGCGTCGGCGTTCGTGACGAATCCCGGCAGATGCTTGGCCGAGCAGGTCGGCGTGAAGGCGCCGGGAACGGAGAACAACACGACCTTCTTGCCTTTGAACAGGTCGTCGGTCGAGAGCGGCTCGGGCCCGTTGGCTCCAAAGCGCGTGAATTGGCCCTTCGGCATCTGGTCGCCTGCTTTGATGGTCATGAGGTCTGCTCCTGGACGGTAAGAAGAAAAAAGGAGAGGGATTGTGGGCGCGCCAGCCGGGTGCGATCAACGGCCGCGGCGTACCACTGCGGCGGCGCGCACGTGTCCGCAACGCATAGCTTGGCAGGTCATCGGCTTAACTGCCAAAGGTCGTGTATAACCTAGCTGCCGCCACGCGCCGGGGGTTCGCCGCTTCTGGGTCCGGCGCCCGGCCGGCGGCGTTTGACATGCCCAGGCCTTTTCTAGATCATGCCCGTTCCGATGAATCATCAGACTGAGACGACCCCTGCGCGTCGCGCCCTTACGGTAGTACACAACCGACAAAGGTGCGGGCGCTTGGTTTGACGACGAAGCCCAATTAGAAAGACCCCGCACCCGAAAGGCTGCGGGGTTTTTTTTGATGCGAGAACGAAACAAGCCCGAAGGAAATAAGGGATAGTGGAAATGCAGATCTTCGTGGAAGCGGATGCTCAGCCCGGATTGTTGAGCGGCGAAAAGATCGCGGTGCTCGGCTACGGCAGCCAAGGGCGGGCGCACGCATTGAACCTGCGCGACTCCGGATATGACGTCGTCGTCGGCCTGCGACCGGGCGGCAAGACCTCCGCCACGGCGGAGCGCGACGGCTTGCCGGTCAAGACGCCCGCAGAAGCGGCCAAAGGCGCCGGCCTGGTCGCGTTCCTCGCGCCCGACATGGCGCAGGCGCAGCTCTACAAGGATATCGAGCCGCAGCTGAAGAAAGGCGCGACGCTGCTGTTCGCGCACGGCTTCAATATCCACTACAAGCAGATTCAGCCGCGCGCGGACCTCGACGTCGTGCTGATCGCGCCGAAGGGACCCGGCGACCTCGTGCGCCGGCAGTACGAGCAAGGTCGCGGCGTGCCGTGTCTGCTCGCGGTCGCGCAGGACGCGACCGGCAAAGCGCAAGCGCGCGCCCTCGCCTACGCTCACGGCATCGGCGGCACGCGCGGCGGCGTCTTGAAGACGACGTTCGCCGAAGAGACCGAGACGGACCTGTTCGGCGAGCAGGCCGTGCTCTGCGGCGGCGCAACCGAGCTCGTCGTGAACGGCTTCAAGACGCTCGTCGAGGCCGGCTATCAGCCCGAGGTGGCTTACTTCGAGTGCATGCACGAGCTCAAGCTCATCGTCGACTTGCTGCACGAGGGCGGGCTCAAGAAAATGCATCAGTTCGTGAGCGACACGGCGAAGTACGGCGACCTCACGCGCGGCCCGCGGATCATCGACTCGCACGTGCGCGACAACATGCGCCAGGTCTTGAAGGAAGTTCAGGACGGCACGTTCGCGAAGCAGTGGATCGCCGAGACCAAGGCCGGCCAAGGGAACTACAAGAAGCTGCTGCAGGCGGACCTCGACGAAGGTATCGAGAAAGTCGGCCGCGAGCTGCGCGGCCGGATGAGCTGGCTGCAAGAGTGAGCTGGCGCTCGCGTGGACGCGAGCGGGTTGTGACGGAAGCGGTTTGCGCAGGAGTCGACGAATGCCTCTGAAGACGACGAAGTTCATCTGGCACGAGGGACGTTTGGTGCCGTGGGAACAGGCGACCGTGCACGTGTTGAGCCACGCGCTGCACTACGGCTCGTCCGTATTCGAGGGCATCCGCGTCTATCAGACGCCGAACGGCGCGGTCGCCTTCAGGCTCACGGACCATGTCCGCCGCCTCTTCCACTCCGCGAAGATCTACCGGATGAAGATCCCTTTTTCGCGGGAGGCGATCACGGCCGCGTGCCGCGAGGTCGTGCGCGAGAACGGGCTCACGGGCGCGTACATCCGGCCGATCGCGTTTCGCGGCTACGGCGAGCTCGGCGTCGCGGGCAACATCGAGCAGCCCGCGAGCGTGTCGATCGCGGCCTGGGAATGGGGCTCGTACTTGGGCGACGGCGCGCTCGAGCAAGGCGTCGACGTGTGCGTGTCGTCGTGGCAGCGTGTCGCACCGAACACGGTGCCGGCGCTCGCGAAGGCCGGCGGCAACTACCTCTCGAGCGCGCTCGTGACCCTCGAGGCGCGCCGCCTCGGCTTCGCCGAGGGCCTGGCGCTCAGCGTCGACGGCTACGTGAGCGAGGGCGCGGGCGAGAACCTGTTCCTCGTGCAGAACGGCAAGCTCTACACGCCGCCCGTCGCCGCGTCGATCTTGTCCGGCATCACGCGCGACACGGTCGCGCGGCTCGCGGAGTCGCTCGGTCTGCCAGTGCTCGAGCAGAACATCCCGCGCGAGCTGCTCTATATCGCCGACGAGGTGTTTCTGACCGGCACGGCCGCGGAGATCACGCCCGTGCGCTCGGTCGACAGGATCACGATCGGCGAGGGCAAGCGCGGCCCGATCACCGAGCGCCTGCAGAAACTCTTCTTCGGCTTGTTCGACGGCTCGACCGTCGACCGATGGAATTGGCTCGAGCCGATCGCCGGTGAGCAGAAGTCCGGCCGCATCGATCGGCCCATCGCGGTCTAGGACCGCGTCCGAGGTTCAAACAATGTCCGCGCAATCCCTGTTCGAAAAAGTATGGGCGCAGCACATCGTCGCGCCCGAGACCGACGACACGCCGGCCGTGCTGTACGTCGATCTGCACCTGATTCACGAGGTCACGAGCCCACAGGCGTTCGACGTCCTGCGCTCGCGCGGCCTCAAAGTCCGCCGCCCCGAGCGCTGCCTCGCGACGCTCGATCACTCGACGCCGACGGTGCCGATGAAGAGCCTCAAGGATCTCGAGGTCGTGAGCGAGCCCGCGGCCGCGAAGCAGGTCCGGCAGATGGAGAAGAACTGCAAGGACTTCGGTATCGAGCTGCGCGGCTTTCTCAAGCCGCGAGCGCGGCATCGTGCACGTGATCGGGCCCGAGCTCGGCGCGTCGCAGCCCGGCACGACGATCGTCTGCGGCGACTCGCACACGAGCACGCACGGCGCCTTCGGCGCGCTCGCGTTCGGCATCGGCACCACCGAGGTCGGCCACGTGCTCGCGACGCAGTGCCTGCTGCAGCGCAAGCCTAAGACGCTCGCGATCAATGTCGACGGCAAGCTCGCGCCCGGCGTGACCGCGAAGGACGTGATCCTGCGCGTGATCGGCGAGATCGGCGTCGGCGGCGGCACGGGCCACGTGATCGAGTACCGCGGCAGCGCGATCCGCGCAATGTCGATGGAAGAGCGGATGACCGTCTGCAACATGTCGATCGAGGCCGGCGCGCGCGCGGGCATGATCGCGCCCGACGACACGACGTACCAGTATCTCGCGGGCCGGCCGCTCGCTCCGCAGGGCGCGGCCTGGGACGCGGCCGTGAAGCGCTGGCGCTCGCTGCCGAGCGACGCGGGCGCGCGCTTCGACCGCGAGCTGAACATCGACGTCTCCAGGCTCGCGCCGATGGTCACGTTCGGCACGAACCCCGGCATGGTGATCCCGATCGACGACGAGGTGCCGCGCGGCGACGACCCGTCGTTCCGCAAGGCGCTCGCGTACATGCAGGTCGAGGCCGGCAAGCCGCTGCTCGGGCAAGCCGGTCGACGTCGTGTTCATCGGCTCGTGCACGAACGGCCGGCTCAGCGACCTCCGCGATGGCCGCGGGCCTGCTCCGCGGCCGGCACGTCGCGGAACGCGTGCGCCTGCTCGTCGTGCCGGGCTCGCACGAGGTCAAGCGCCAGGCCGAGGCCGAAGGGCTCGATCGAGATCGTGCGCGCGGCCGGCGGCGAGTGGCGCGAGCCCGGCTGCTCGATGTGCATCGCGATGAACGGCGACAAGGTCGCGAGCGGCCAGCTCTCGGTCAGCACGAGCAACCGCAATTTCGAGGGCCGCCAAGGCAGCGGCGCGCGCACGGTGCTCGCGAGCCCGCTCACGGCCGCGGCGGCCGCCATCAAGGGAGCGATCGCGGATCCGCGCGAGCTCATGGGTTGAACATGGAACCGATCAAACAAATCCGCTCGAAGACGGTCGTGATGCCGACCGACGACATCGACACCGACCAGATCATCCCGGCGCGGTTCCTCACGACCACGACGAAGGACGGGCTCGGCAAGAACCTGTTCAACGACTGGCGCTACGACCGCGACGGCAAGGAGCGCTCCGACTTCGTGCTCACGCGCCCCGAGAACCGCGGCGCGCAGATCCTCGTCGGCGGCCACAACTTCGGCTGCGGCTCGTCGCGCGAGCACGCGCCGTGGGCCCTGCTCGACTTCGGCATCCGCGCCGTCGTGAGCACCGAGATCGCGGACATCTTCCGCAGCAACTCGCTGAAGAACGGCCTCGTGCCGATCGTCGTCGACACGGACACGCATCGCTGGCTGCTCGCGAACCCGGGCGCGGACGTCACCGTCGACGTCGCGAGCGCGACGCTCGTGCTGCCGACGCGCCGCGTGCCGTTCCCGATCGACAAGTTCTCGCGCTATTGCCTCATGAACGGCATCGATCAGCTCGGCTTCCTGCTCGAGCAGGAAGCGGCGATCGCTCGCTACGAGCAGGCGCACGCATGACAGAAGATCGTCGTGCTCGGCGGGGACGGCGTGGGCCCCGAGGTCACGGCTGCGGCCGTGCGCGTGCTCGAGGCGGCGTCCTCGCAGTTCGAGCTCGGCCTCGAGTTCGAGGATGCGCTGATCGGCGGCGCGGCGTACGACGCGGCGGGCAGCCCTCTGCCGCCCGAGACGATCGCGGCCTGCAAGGCGTCGACCGGCATCCTGCTCGGCGCGGTCGGCGGCCCGAAGTGGGACGACGATCGAGGTCCGAAGCGGCCCGAGCAAGGCCTGCTCGGGATCCGCAAGGCGCTCGGTCTGTTCGCGAACCTGCGGCCCGTTACGGCCGTGCCCGAGCTCGCGGCCGCGTCGCCGCTGAAGCCCGAGAAGCTGCGCGGCGTCGACATCCTCGTGATTCGCGAGCTCACGGGCGGCATCTACTTCGGCAAGCGCGAGCCGCACGGCGACCGCGGCGTTCGACACCTGCGAGTACAGCGCGGCGAGATCGAGCGCGTCTGCCGCGTCGCGGCGAAGCTCGCGATGGGCCGGCGCAAGAAGCTCACCTCGGTCGACAAGGCCAACGTGCTCGACACGTCGCGTCTGTGGCGCGACGTCGCGACGCGCGTGTTCCGCGACGAGTTCCCCGAGCTCACGGTCGAGCACCTGCTCGTCGACGCGGCCGCGATGCACCTGCTCAGCCGCCCGGCCGACTTCGACGTGATCGTCACCGAGAACATGTTCGGCGACATCCTGACCGACGAGGCGTCGATGCTCGCGGGCTCGATGGGCCTGCTGCCCTCCGCGTCGCTCGGCGACGGCGGGCCGGGGCTCTACGAGCCGATCCACGGCTCGGCGCCCGACATCGCGGGCAAGGGCGTCGCCAACCCGTGCGGCACGATCCTGAGCGCCGCGATGCTGCTCCGGCATAGCTGCGACGCCCCGGAGGCGGCCGCGGCGATCGAGGCGGCGGTCGGCGGCGCCATCCGCGTCCGGCGCCAGGACCCGCGACATCGCCGGGGCCGGCGCTCGCGACTGGCTCGGCACCAAGGCCTTCGCCGACATCGTCCTGAAGAACCTGCGCGCCGCTTAGGCCGCTCGAACTGGCTTCATGCCCGTCCTGTGCTTGCGTTCTGCCCATCTTCGTATTAATGTACTAGCGCGCTATTACATTAGCGTGTCGATTCGTTACCCCGTCCGACAATCGAGGCTGCCAGGCGATGAAGGCTCACCGAGGTTTGACGGCGCGCACCGCGGCGCGCGCCGAGCAAGGTCTTTACCGCGCGATTCTGAGCTTGCGCACCGAGGCGGAGTGCGAGAAGTTCTTCGCGGACCTCTGCACGCCAGCGGAGATCGAGGCGCTCGTCGATCGCTGGGCCGTCGTGAAGTACCTGCAGGACGGCCTGCCCTATCGCAAGATCCACGAGCTGACGGGCGTGTCGGTCACCACGATCGGCCGAGTCGCGCGTTTCCTCATCGGTGGTAATGGCGGCTACCAAGTCGCGCTGAAGCGCCTGAGCCCGCTCTGACGCGGGACGGCGCAGGAGAATGGCCATGCGAGTTTCCACGGAAGCCAGGATCAAGATCGCCGTCCAGAAGTCCGGCCGGCTCACGGACCACTCCCTCGAGCTGCTCGTGCGCTGCGGGCTCAGCTACTCCCGCGGCAAGGATCAGCTGATCTGCTACGGCGAGAACATGCCGGTCGACGTGCTGCTCGTGCGCGACGACGACATTCCGCGCCTCGTGCAGGAAGACATCTGCGACCTCGGCATCGTCGGGCTCAACGTCATCGAGGAGCGCAAGCTCGAGATGGTAGAGCAAGGGCACACCGAGCTATTCAAGGATCTCGGCCGCCTCGACTTCGGCCAGTGCAGGCTGTCGTTCGGCATGCCGGACGGCGTGCCGTTCGCGGGGCCGCAATCGCTCGGCGGCAAGCGGATCGCGACGACGTATCCGCGGATTCTCAAGGCCTATCTCGCGCGCCACGGCGTGAGCGCGCAGATCATCTCGTTCTCGGGCGCGGTGGAGATCGCGCCGAGCCTCGGCAAGGCGGACCTGATCTGCGACCTCGTGTCGAGCGGCTCGACGCTGCGTGCGCATCAGCTCTATGAAGCCGAGACGATCCTCGAGAGCCGGGCCTCGCTGATTCAAACGCCGGCCGCGATCCGCGACGAGAAGGCACAGTGGCTCCAGCGGCTGTTGCAACGGATCCAGGGCGTGCTCCAGGTCAAGGAGAGCAAGTACATCATGCTGCACGCGCCGCGCTCTGCGCTGAAAGAGATCCGCGCTCTGCTCCCAGGCAGCGAGGCGCCGACGATCATCCCGCTCGAGGGCCGCGACGACAAGGTCGCGCGTGCACGCGGTCTGCCGCGAGAACGTGTTCTGGGAGACGCTCGAGCAGCTCAAAGAGGCCGGCGCGAGCTCGATGCTCGTATTGCCCGTCGAGAAAATGCTCGCGTAGCCGCCATGCGAATCGAAGTCTGGCAGGACCTCACGGCCGAGGGCCGTCGCGCCGTGCTTGCGCGTCCCGCGCTCGCGAACGACGCGAGCCTCGCGGAACGCGTCGCGGCGATCATCGAGCGAGTGCGGAGCGGTGGTGACGCCGCGTTGCTCGACCTCACGGCGAAGCTCGACCGCGTCGAGCTCGCTTCGCTCGAGGTCGGACAAGCGGAGTTCGACGGGCGCGGGCGATCGCCTCACCGAAACACAGCGCGCCGCGATCCGCGCGGCCGCCGCGAACATCGAGGCGTTCCACAAGCCGCAGCTGCCCGCCCCGCTCGCGGTCGACACGGCCGTCGGCGTGCGCTGCGAGCGCATCTCGCGACCGATCGAGAGCGTCGGGCTCTACGTGCCGGCCGGCAACGCGCCCCTGCCCTCCACGGCCCTGATGCTCGGCGTGCCAGCGCGGCTCGCCGGCTGCCCGACGCGGATCCTCTGCAGCCCCCCGCAAGCGGACGGCCGCGTGGATCCCGCGGTGCTCTATGCGGCGCGCGTCAGCGGCGTGCAGCGCGTGTTCAAGCTCGGCGGCGCACAGGCGATCGCGGCGCTCGCGTACGGCACCGAGACCGTGCCGAAGGTCGACAAGGTCTTCGGCCCAGGCAGCGTCTGGGTCACCGAGGCCAAGGCGCAAGTGGACCGCGATCCCGTACGGCGCCGCGCGCGACTATCCGGCCGGGCCGTCCGAGGTGCTCGTGATCGCGGACGCGACCGCTAACGCCCGAGTTCGTTGCGGCGGATCTGCTTGTCGCAGGCCGAGCACGGCGCAGACTCGCAGGTGCTGCTCCTCACGACGAGCGCGGAGCTCGCGTCGCAGGTCGCCGCGCAGGTCGAGAGCCAGAAGGCGACGCTGCCGCGGCGCGGGATCGTCGAGGGCGCGCTCGAGCACTCGCGCGCCGATCGTCGTCGCCGATCTCGGCGAGGCGTTCGAGATCGCGAACCGCTACGCGCCGGAGCACTTGATCCTGCAAGTCGAGCGGCCGCGCGACTGGCTACCGCGCGTGCGCGCCGCGGGCTCAGTGTTCCTCGGACCGTGGACGCCCGAGACCGTCGGCGACTACTGCAGCGGCACGAACCACGTGCTGCCGACCTACGGCTTCGCGCGCCGCTATTCGAGCCTCGGCGTCGGCGATTTTCTGCGTTCGATGACCGTCCAGGAGCTCACGCCGGACGGATTGCGCGCGATCGGGCCGATCGCCACCACGCTCGCCGAGCTCGAGGGTCTCGACGCGCACGCGCGCGCCGTGACGCGGCGGCTCGCTGCGATCGATGTCATCGGCATCGGAGATCGGCGATGAGCGTGCTCGATCTTGCGCGGCCGGAGCTGCGCGCCATACGCCCGTACGTTCCCGGCCAGTGGGAGCCCGGCCTGCGTGCGGCTCAACGCGAACGAATCGCCGTGGCGTGCGCCGGGGGACACGACCGAGCGCGGCCTGAACGTCTATCCGCCGCCTCGGCCCACGATTCTCACGGCGAAGCTCGCGGCACATTACGACATCGAGCAGCGCCAGATCCTCGTGACGCGCGGCAGCAGCGAGGCGATCGACGTGCTGATCCGCGGCTTCTGCGCCGCGGGCCGCGACTCGATCCTGATCACGCCGCCGACGTTCGACATGTATCGGCTCTATGCGACGATCCAGAACGCCGCGATCAAGCGCGTGCCGCTGCTCGCGCACAAGGATTTCGCGCTCGACGCGGACGCCGTGCTGAAGGCGATCGACGCGACGACGAAGATCGTCTTCCTCTGCTCGCCGAACAACCCGACCGGCCAATCGCTCGCGCGCGACGACGTCGAGCGGATTTGTCGCGAGACCGAGGGCCGCGCGCTCGTCGTGCTCGACGAGGCGTACCACGAGTTCGCCGAGGCCGACGACTTCGCCGCGTTGCGCGCGCGCTACGAGCACGTCGTCCTGCTGCGCACGCTGTCGAAGTTCGTCTCGCTCGCGGGCGTGCGCTGCGGTTTGTTGATCGCGGCGCCGCAAGTCGTCGAGTTCGCGCAGAACGTGCTGCCGCCCTATACGTTCCCGACGCCGTCGATCGAGCACGTGGTCCAGGCGCTGTCCACCGACTCGCTGCGGGTGTCCGAGGAGCGTGTCGCGCTGTTGAAGCGCGAACGCGCGCGCCTCTCGGCGGCGCTCGCGAACCTGCCCCAGGTCCGCAAGGTGTACCCGAGCGATGCGAACTTCGTGATGGTCAAGGCACTCGACGGCGCCGCGTTCCGCGAGACGGCGCACCGAGCGGGCGTGCTCGTGCGGACGTTCGACGATCCGCTGCTCGCCGATTGCGTCCGCATCACGGTCGGCCGTCCGGCAGACAACGATCTCCTGTTGCGCGCCCTCGCGGGCGCGGAGGCAGCGAACGATGCGTAAGGTGTTGTTCATCGACCGCGACGGCACGCTGATCGAGGACGACGCGGGCAAGTCGCCGACTTCGCCCGGCGGCGTGCGACTCGCGCGCGGCGTGATCCCGGCCCTGCTGCGCTTCAGGGCCGCCGGCTACGAGCTCGTGATCGTCACGAACCAAGGCGGCCTCGGCACTCCGAGCTACCCGCGCGAGCCGTTCGAGCGCGTCGACGCGTTCGTGCACGGGCTGCTCGCGTCCCAGGGAGTCGAGTTCGCGGCGAACTTCATCTGCCCGCACCCGGCCGAGGCCGGCTGCGCGTGCCGCAAGCCGGCGATCGGGCTCGTTCGCGACTACGTGAACGCCGCGCCGCTCGACCGCGAACGCTCCGCCGATCGTCGGCGACCGCGACACCGACGTCGAGTTCGCGCACAACCTCGGCGTAGCGGGCTACAAGATCGGCAGCGCCGGGCGCCGAGACCTGGGCCGCGGTCGCGCACGCGGTGCTCGATCGGCCGCGCGTCGCGGAAGTCGCGCGGCGCACGCGCGAGACGGACATCCGCGTGCGCGTCGATCTCGACAGCGAGGCCGAGCCGCGCGCGAAGACCGGCCTCGGCTTCTTCGACCACATGCTCGAGCAGCTCGGCAAGCACGGCGGCTTCGCGCTCGACGTGCAGTGCACGGGCGACTTGCACATCGACGAGCACCACACCGTCGAGGACGTCGCGCTCGCGCTCGGCGAGGCGCTGCGCAAGGCGCTCGGCGACAAGCGCGGCATCCAGCGCTACGGGTTCCTGCTGCCGATGGACGAGGCGGACGCCGAGGTGTCGATCGACCTCGGCGGGCGGCCGTTCCTCGTGTTCGAGGGCGCAGTTCCCGCGCGACCGCGTCGGCGAGCTGCCGACCGAGCTCGTGCCGCACTTCTTCCGCTCGCTCGCCGAGACGCTCGGCGCCGCGATCCACGTCCGCGTGCGCGGCGAGAACGCGCACCACATGGTCGAGGTGTGCTTCAAGGGCGTCGCGCGCGCGCTGCGCCAGGCGATCGCGCGCCGCGGCGACGAGCTGCCGATCGACGAAGGGCACGCTGTGATGCGCGACGTCGTCGATCATCGGCTCGTGCGGGTCGAACCTCGCGTCGCTCGGCTTCGCGCTCGAGCGGCTCGGCGTCGACGCGCCCGTGACCGAAGATCCGCGAGCGCGTGCGGCGCGCGACCCACGTGATCCTGCCCGGCGTCGGCGCGGCCGCGCCCGGGCATGGCGCGGCTCGCGGCAGCGGGGCTCGCCGAGCTCGTGCCGACGCTCACGCAGCCCGTGCTCGGCATCTGCCTCGGCATGCAGCTCCTGTTCGCGGGCTCCGACGAGGACGACGCGAGGTGCCTCGGCGTCATCGACGCGCGCGTCAGCAGGCTCCCGCAGAGCGCCGACTTGCCGGTGCCGCAGATGGGCTGGAACCAGCTCGACGTCGTCGCGGACTCGCGCGCTGCTCGACGGGCGTCGAGCCCGGCGCGTTCGCGTACTTCATCCACAGCTACGCGGCGCCGGTCGGCGACTTCACGCGCGCGATGACGCGCTACGGCGTGCCGTTCTCGGCCGTGATCGAGCAGCGGCAACTTCTTCGGCACGCAGTTCCACCCCGAGCGCTCGGCGCAAGTCGGCGCGCTGATCCTCGACAATTTCATGAAGATATAGCTCCGTAACATACTGATATCATATGGAGTTGATACCGGCGATCGACCTCCGCGACGGGCGCTGCGTGCGACTGCTGCAGCGGCGACTTCGATCGCGAGACGCGCTACGAGCTCGATCCGGTGGAGCTCGCGCGTGCGCTATCGCGACGCCGGCGCGCGCTGGCTGCACGTCGTCGACCTCGACGGCGCGAAGCGCGGCGAGCCGCAGAACCTGCCGCTCGTCGCGCGAATGCGCGCTGCGTCCGGGCTCAAGATCCAGCTCGGCGGCGGCCTTCGCACGCGCGCGGACTCCTCGAGGCGCGCTCTCGATCGCGCGAGCGCGCGGTGATCGGCAGCCTCGCCGTCACGGACCCTGCGACCGTCGCCGCGTGGCTCGACGAGCTCGGCGGCGAGCGGCTCACGCTCGCGCTCGACGTGCGGCTCGGCGCGGACGGCACACCGACCGTCGCGACGCACGGCTGGACGCAGGGCTCGGCGCGTCACGCTCGCGGAGGCGGTCGAGCGCTACCTGCCGCACGGCCTGCGTCACGTGCTCTGCACGGACATCGACCGCGACGGCGCGCTCGGCGGGCCGAACGTCGCGCTCTATGCCGACTGCGTGCGCCGCTGGCCGCAGGTCGCGTTCATCGCGTCGGGCGGCGTGCGCGACGCGCGCGACCTCGCCGCGCTGGCGCGCGTCGGCGTCGCGGGTGCCGTGTCGGGCAAGGCGCTGCTCGAGGGCACGCTCACGCCCGAGGAGATGAAGCCATTCTTACCCGCCGCATAATTCCCTGCCTCGACGTGCGCGACGGCGTCGTCGTGAAGGGCGTGAAGTTTCGCGACCACCGCGTGGTCGGCGACATCCTCGATGCTCGCGCGCCGCTATCGCGACGAAGGCGCGGACGAGCTCGTGTTCTACGACATCACGGCGAGCCCCGACGGGCGCACCGTCGACCGCAGCTGGGTCAATCGCGTCGCCGAGGTGCTCGACATCCCGTTCTGCGTCGCGGGCGGCATCCGCAGCGTGGCGGACGCCGAGAGCGTGCTGAACCTCGGCGCCGACAAGATCTCGATCAACTCGCCGGCGCTCGAGCGGCCGGAGCTGATCGACGAGCTCGTGCGCCGGTTCGGCTCGCAGTGCGTCGTGATCGGCATCGACTCGCTCGAGCGCGACGGCGACTATCACGTCTATCAGTACACCGGCGACCCGAGCCGCACGCAGCGCGGCGCAGCGCAAGACGCTCGACTGGGTGCGCGAGGTCGAGCACCGCGGCGCCGGCGAGATCGTGCTCAACTGCATGAACCAGGACGGCGTGCGCAAGGGCTACGACGTCGCGCAGCTCGCGGCCGTGCGCGCCGTGACGCCAGGTGCCGCTGATCGCGTCGGGCGGCGCGGGCGCGATGGAGCACTTCAAGGACGTGTTCGAGATCGCGCACGTCGACGGCGCGCTCGCGGCGAGCGTGTTTCATACGGCCGCGATCGACATCGGCGAGCTAAGCGATACCTGGCGGCGGCCGGCATCGCGATCCGGCCGCGTCTAGGAGAGCGATCGTGAGCGATACGAGCTTTCTCGAGACGTTGGAGAAGCGTCATCGAGCGGCGCTCGAGCGACGCGCCCGAGGGCAGCTACACGGCGCGCCTCGCGGCGCAGGGCACGCTGAAGGTGGCGCAGAAGGTCGGCGAGGAAGGCGTCGAGCTCGCGCTCGCGGCCGCCGCGCAGGACAAGGGCGCACGTCGTCGCCGAGGCCGCCGACCTGCTCTACCACCTGCTCCTGTTGCTGCGGATGCGCGAGCTCAGGCTCGCCGACGTCGTCGCCGAGCTCGAGGATCGCCACCGCAACGTTTAGCGCGCGCCGAGAGTCGTATCAGGCTACGACGCGGCCGCCGCTAGTCGTGCTCCTGGACCTTCGGAAGCCACTTCGGTTGCTGCGTCTTCCTCGGCATGCGCCCTCCGCGCTTAGGCCGACCCGCTAGATCAGGACCTCGACCGCCGGGTCGCGCAGGTTGTAGTGCGAGCTCATCGCGTAGCCGTAGGCGCCCGCGTTCGCGATCAGCAGCACGTCGTTCTCCTTCGCGGGCGGCAGCAAGCGGTCGGAGCCGAGCCGGTCGCCGGTCTCGCAGATCGGGCCGACGACGGTGACGAGCTCGGTCGCGGGCTTGCCGAGCCGCGTGAGATTCACGATGTCGTGATAGGCGCCGTAGAGCGCGGGCCGGATCAGGCTGTTCATGCCGGTCGCGACGCCGACGTACTGCACGTCGCCCTTGCCCTTCGTCTGCGTCACGCGCGCGAGCAGCACGCCGGCCTGCGCGACGACGTAGCGGCCGGGCTCGAGCCAGAGCTCGCGATCGCCGAGACCGCTCTTGACCTCGCCGCAGCGCCGTCGTCGAGCGCGCGCAGATCGAGCGGCGGCTGGCCGGCCTTCTCGGGCACGCCGAGCCCGCCGCCGACGTCGACGTAACGCACGTCCGGCAACCGCTCGAGCAGCTTCTGAAGCTGCCGGCCCGTGTCGAGCCACGCGTCCGGCGTCAGCACGCCGCTGCCCGTGTGCGCGTGCAGGCCGACGACGCGCGCGCCGGCCTTCTTCGCGAGCTCGACGAGCTCGTCGATCTCGAACAGCGGCACGCCGAACTTCGAATGCGCGCCCGCGGTGCGGACGTGCTCGTGGTGGCCGCGGCCCTGTCCCGTGTCGATCCGGATGAAAACGTCGCGGCCCTTGAACGTCTTCGCCCAGTGGCGCAGCGGATAGAGGTTGTCGAGCGTGACCCAGACGCCCTGCTCGAGCGCGCGCTCGTACTCTTCGCGCGGTGCGAAGTTCGGCGTGAACAGGATCCGGCGGCGATCGATCTTCGGCAGCAAATCGAGCACGCGCGCGATCTCGCCGGGCGACACGCACTCGAAGTTCAGGCCCCGATCGTGCACGAGCCTCAAGATCTCGACGATTCGGGTTCGCCTTCATCGCGTAGAACACCGCGTCGACCGCGCTCAGGTTCCTGAGCGAACCGATCGCGCTCTCGATGCTCTCGCGGTCGTAGACGTAGCTCGCATCGCGCGCGGCGCCGATCTCGAGCAGCTGCGCCTTCTTCTTGACCCACCACGGCTTCGGCACGGACTTCGCGGCCGGCGCGCCGTCCTGCAACTGCTCCCAGGTTGCGCCGAATACGCCGCCCTCGAATTTGTTCACGAGCAGGCCGTGCACGTGCTGCACGAGCCGAAACGCGTGCTCCGAGCTCACGACGAACGTGAGGTTCAGGTCGTTCGCGGCCTGCGTGACGAGGTGGACTTGCTGCTCCTGGAACACCTCGAGCACGGGCCCGAGCTCGTGCAGGATCGTGCGGATCCGGCGGCCGACCAGCGTGATCGCCGCGCAGTCCGGTATCACCGTGACCTTGCAGAGCTTGCGGAGGTCCTCGCGCGAGCGCCTCGATCGCGGCGCGATCCGTCACGTTCGCGCCGACGTCGATCGACACCGTGACGTTGCTCTCCGACGTCGAGATCAAGTCCACCGAGAGGCCGTGCTCGCGAAACACGTTGAACGCGTCCGCGAGGAAGCCGACCTGGTGCCACATCTCCATCGATTCCATCGAGAGCAGCGTGATGCCGCTGCGCTGCGAGATCGCCTTGAGCTGCGGCGCGTCGTCGCCGGGGGCGTTCGAGATCACGCTGCCTTCCCACTCGGGATGCTGTGTGCACTTCAGGAACAGCGGAATCCCCGAGGCGCGCACCGGCGAGATGCTGCGTGGATGCAGAATCCCGCCGCCGGCCGACGCGATCTCCTGCGCCTCGCGGTAGTGCAACGTCTTGATGAGCCGGGCCGACGGCACGACCTTCGGGTCCGCGCTGAAGAAGCCCGGCGCGTCCGTCCAGATCTCGAGCCGCCGCGCCTCGAGCTTGCCGGCGAGGTACGCGCCGGTCGTGTCGGAGCCGCCGCGGCCGAGCAACACGGTCTCGCCCTGGGCGTTGCGCGCGATGAAGCCTTGCGTCACCACGAACCCGTCGATCGCCGCGAAGCGCTCTTGGAGCGCCTTGTCCGCCGAGAAGTCGCAGCGCGCCGACAAATAACGAGCGCGCTCGGTCTGCTCGCGGATCGTCTGACACTCGAGATGCTCGCGGATGTCGAGCCACCTCGCGTCGAGCCCCTGCGAGCGTAGATACGCGGCGCCGAGCTCGGTCGCCGCGAGCTCTCCGACGGCGAGCACGCGCGCGTGCACGCGCGGGCTCACCTCGCCGACGAGCTTCGCACCTGCGATCGTCTGCTCGAGCCCCTGGAAGCGCTCGTCCAAGATCGCGGGATCCACACCGAGATCCTTCGCGAGCGCGTCGTGCTGCGCGCGAATCTTGCGCAGCTTCTCGTCCGTGTCGCTGCCTGCGACGGCCGTGTCGAGCAGCGCGATCAGGGCATTCGACACGCCGACGAGCGCCGAGTGAACGACGACGGGGCGTACGCCTTCCGCGAGCCGGTCGCGAAGCAGCTGCGCGATCACCGCCCAGTTCGGCGCGGTCGACACGCTGCGGCCGCCGAATTTCAGCACGACCCAAGGAGAGCCCGGATACGGCGTATCCACGGCTTCGCTCACGCCGAGCGCTGCATGTAACGACATTGATGCCTCTGAGTGCCGAGTGCTGCGTGCTGGAATCGATGGCGGCTCAGCGAGCTGCGTCGCGAAGGTTCAGGTCGGTGACCGCACCTTGCGAAGCCGAGCTCACGAGATGCGCGTACTTCGCGAGCGCGCCGCGCTCCGCTTTCGGCCGCGGCGGCGGTCCACGCGCGCAGGCGCTGGTCGATCGTCTCTTTCGAGATGCCGATGTCGATGGTCTTGCGCTGCGCGTCGATCACGATCGGGTCGCCGTCTTGCACGATCGCGATCGGGCCGCCGACCGCCGCTTCGGGCGTCACGTGGCCGACGACGAAGCCGTGGCTGCCGCCCGAGAAGCGCCCGTCCGTGATCAGCGCGACTTTGTCGCCGAGCCCGCGGCCGATGATCGCGCCCGGTGGGGCTCAGCATCTCGCGCATGCCCGGGGCGCCCTTCGGGCCCTCGTAGCGGATCACGACCACGTCGCCCGCCACGACCGCGCCGTCGAGGATGCCGCGCTGCGCGTCGGCCTCCGAGTCGTAGACGCGCGCGCGGCCTTCGAATCGCAGGCCTTCCTTGCCGGAGATCTTCGCGACGGCGCCGCCCGGCGCGAGGTTGCCGTACAGGACGGCGAGATGGCTGTCGGGCTTGATCGGGTCGGCGAGCGGACGAACGATCGTCCTGGTCCTTCGGATACGGCTTCACGCCCGCGAGGTTCTCGGCGACCGTGCGGCCCGTGACCGTGAGGCAACCGCCGTGCAGCAAGCCCGCGTCGAGCAGCATCTTCTGCAGCGGCTGGATGCCGCCGATCTTGATCAGCTCGGACATCAAGTAGCGGCCGCTCGGCCGCAGGTCCGCGAGCACCGGCACGCGGTGGCCGATGCGCGAGAAATCGTCGAGCGTGAGATCGACCTGCGCGTCGTGCGCGATCGCGAGCAGATGCAGCACGGCGTTCGTCGAGCCGCCGAGCGCGATCACGGTGGTGATCGCGTTCTCGAACGATTCCTTGCTCAGGATGTCGGACGGCTTGATGCCGCGCTTGAGCAGCGCGACCACCGCCTCGCCGGCGCGCCGGCAGTCGTTGCTCTTCGCGCTCGACACCGCTTCCTGCGCCGAGCTGTTCGGGAGGCTCAGGCCGAGCGCCTCGATCGCGGAGGCCATCGTGTTCGCCGTGTACATGCCGGCGCACGAGCCGGGCCCCGGGATCGCGGTGGACTCGACTTCCTTCAGCTCCGCGTCGCTGATCTTGCCCGCCGCGTGGCTGCCGACCGCCTCGAACACGGAGATGATGTCGCGGTTCTTCACGCCCGGGCGGATCGTGCCGCCGTAGACGAACACCGACGGCCTGTTCAACCGCGCCATCGCCATCGCGCAGCCCGGCATGTTCTTGTCGCAGCCGCCGATCGCGACGAGCCCGTCGAAGCCTTCGGCGCCGCGCACGGTCTCGATCGAATCCGCGATCACTTCGCGCGAGACGAGCGAGTAGCGCATGCCGGGCGTGCCGTTCGAGATGCCGTCGGAGACCGTGATCGTGTTGAACACGATGCTCTTCGCGCCGGCCGCGTCGGCGCCTGCGGCCGCCTCGCGTGCGAGCGCGTCGATGTGCATGTTGCACGGCGTGAGCATGCTCCAGGTCGACGCGATGCCGACCTGCGGCTTCGCGAAGTCCTCGTCCTTGAAGCCGACGGCGCGCAGCATCGCGCGCGCGGGCGCCCTCGGCGCGCCGTCGACGGCGACGCGCGAGCTCTCTCGCGGGTCGACCCCGCCGCTGTGGCTTACGGTCCTCGTTTGCCATGAAATTTCGTCGGTTACCGCGGCATTTGAAGGGACGCGATTATGGCGTCCCAGGTCTCGGCTGGGCAACCGGCGGCGCCCGCTTCAGCGCCATCCGCAGCCGTTGCCCGAGTCGGCATTGACCGTACGCCGTCGCGCCTACCGGGGTTTCACCCGCTTTTGCGGCCTTGATCGCGAGGGGTATGATCCGCCGGCCACTCCACACGCGAAGAAGAATGGATAACCGGGATTCCGGCATGTTCAGGCTCGCAAGCGTCGGCAGCTACCTCGACGCGCTGTCGGCGATCACGGACGAGATGAGCCTGAAGGAGCGGAGCAACCTCATCTTCCTCGACCGCCGCTTGCACGAGCTCTGGGGGCTCGGCCAGAACGTCATCTTGAATTGGTGCCCGGACGGCGACGGGATCTCGTTGATCGTGATTCCGCACTACGGCGTCGCGGCGTACTCGTCGCCGGAGCAGCTCGGCCCCGTTCGCTCCGCGCCGGACGGCGCCTTGCGTCCGAAGCAGGACTTCTTCCAAACGTTGTTGTCGGCCCGCCGCTGCCTCACACGCGCGCAGCTCACGAGAGTTTCGCGGCTTTTGAACGTCGAGCTCACTCATGTCGGCTTGCGCGAGCCGCTCAAGAACACGGCGCCGCAGAACGAGCTCATCGAGCAGATGATCAAGCGCTACAGCATCACGCTACGTGCCGAATCGCGGCGTCTCGCTGTTCGACATCGTCGGCTTCAGCTTGCTGTCGCCGTTCGAGCAGATGATGCAGCTCAACAGCCTGTCGTATTCGCTGAACTCGGCGCAGGCGAAGCTGCTCACGAAGCGCATCGGCGTCGACTTCTCGCGCACGACCACGGGCGACGGTTTCTACATCTGGAACCGGAACCTGACCCTCGAGGGCAACGTCAGCCTCTATCACTTCATGCAGCTCGTGCTCGCCGACAACGCGATCGCGCACAAGAAGGCTCGAGCACAACACCGTGCCGAGGCTGCGCGCGAGCTTCCACGTCGGCAGCAGCTACGAGTTCCATCAAGCCGAGGGGCTCAACCCGACGATCTACAACTTCATCGTCGGCGACGTCACGGTCGAGCTCGCGCGGATCATCGAGCGTGCACTGCCGGGGCAGATCCTCGTCGGCGATTTCCGCGCCGCGATGCAGGCCGAGCGGCCCGGACGTCGAGCTCGGCGACACTCGACTCCGTCGCGTTCGTCGACATGGCGACGCGCACGGTCGGGCCAACTCGCGGGCATCGAGCTTTCCGGCGAGCGCGTCGACGCGATCCGCAGCTATCTCACGGGGCCGAAGCTCGACAACGGTGAGTTTACGGTGCGCCGGCTCGTGATCAGCGACAAGCACGGGATCTCTCGGCGCGTCTACAACGCGAAGGTCAACATCTACCGGCACAACGCCGAGCCGATCCTGCTCGGGATCGAAGATCGCGTGCTCGACCCGGTGGGTCCGCCGCCGGGCGGCGAGCTGCGGCCGCGCGCACGCCTGACCGGCGTCGGCCTCAGCGCGGCGCCGCGGCGGAGCCCGGGTAGCTCGGATTAGGCTTCGGCGTCTCCAGCGTGGCCTCGGCTTTCGGCTCCGCGACCGCGTGGATCGCCTGCGCCGTTGCGTAGTGAGCTTGGCAGGGCCCGAGAAGCGCAACTGGTGGTGCCCGACCGCGATCAAGTCGCCGTCGCGCAGACGGTGCTCGCGCACGCGCCGGCCGTTGACGAAGCAGCCGTTCGTGCTGCTCAAGTCGATCAGCAGCCAGCCCTCCGGCGTCTCCATGAACAGGTTCTGATAGCGGCTCACGTAGCGGCTATCGAGGCTGATGTCGCAACTGTCGTCGCGCCCGAGCACCATGCGCGGCCGGTTCAGCATGATCTCGGCGACGACCTTGCGGCCGCTCGAGACGAGCAGCCGCGCGGCCTCGACCTTGAGCTCGGCCGGGTCGCTGAGGTGCACCGCGTCCGCGGACAGCGTCTCCTCAGTGATCGCGGCCCAGGCGCTCGAGTCGTAGCGCAGGTTCAGCTGCGTGCCGATCTTCCTTCAGGATCCGCACGCGTAGACCTTCGGTTGACGGTTGCCGCCCTCCGCGCGCGCTGCGAGCGTCGTCGAGCGCGCCGCAGGCGACCGCGTTCACGTCGCCGACGACGCCTTGGGTGAAACGCCTGGATGTCGAGGATCACCTCTTCCGGGATCAGCTCCTCGGCCCAATTGCAGCCCGCGCCCTGCAAGCACGCGCGCAAGTACGCGCGCGTTTCCTCGAGCGTGAAGCCCGCGAGCCGTTGATGCACGGCGCGCGCTAGCGGCCCGAGGTTGTACTGGGGCAGCAGGTTCGCGACGAGCTCCTCGTTGCGCGACAGCACGAGGATGTAGACGATCGGGCGCTTACGAAACCGGAGCTGCGACAGCACCTCGAGCTCGCGCAGCGCGGCGGCGGAAAAGCGCTCGAGGCCGTCGACGACGATATACGAATAGCGCCCGTTGCCCGCTTGGTGACGCAGGAACACCTCGAGGATGTTGCGTTGCTCGGTGGCGCTGCCCTCGACCTGCCCCGGGCCTAGGTCGCCGAGGAGCTGGAGCAGCATCTGCTCGCTCGTCTCGCAGAGGGGATCGAGCCAGCTCACCGAGAGATCGCGCAGCGTGCGAAACCGCTGCCGGACGAGCGTCGTCTTGCCGACGCCCGCGGGCCCGCTCAAGAACAGGCAATGGATTTGCTTGTTGAGCAGATCGTCGAGCTTCAGCATCGCGTAGCGCATGGAGTGCGACGCGAAGATCGGCCGGGCCGCATCCGCGACGAACGGATTGCTTTCCAGCTTGTACTGTTCGATGAACAACCGCAGACCTTATGTGATTGTCGTTGGCGGCAACCGTCACGATACCTTGCGGGGATAGCGGGGACCAGGGGGTACCGCGGAGCGGCGCCGGTGAGTTTGTCGGGACGCCAGGTATTCCTCGTCCCTGCTGAGCCTTCCGGATTCGCATCGGTGGGAGGCGGGAACCGCGCCGCGCCGAAGGTTGGGGAGTGCGCAAGGCGGCTCAGATCGGCCGGCCGTCAGGCTTCTGACAACTCCAAGCGCCTAGAGTACGCGCCGTGAGCTCCGTGCAGTCTACCCGGTGCATGATCGACGAGGACGCGTTTGGCGACGCGCTGACTCGGGCCGTGGAGACATGCATCCATAATGGCTTCCAGCCGCCCCTGGTCATTGCGGCCGTGAGCGTCAACGGTCCTCAGAGAGCACCCCGACGACGGTTATCCCGACGTGCTGGCGGAGCCGTCCAGCTCGCCGCCTTTCGTGCAGCTCCCGATTCACCTCATGATCGTCGACGCGTCGGGCAAGAACGCGTCGACGCTCGTGATCGAGGCGTGCGGCGGCGCGCCTCGAGGTGACGGCGGCCCGAGCACGCGCAGTGACAAAAGGCCCCGCTCGGTCGGGGCCTGCCCCTTCGTGCCATACAATGGCAGCGATCATCAAATCGAGGGCGACCACCTGCTATGACGCGTACCGTAGTAATCCTCGTTTCTCTCTTGGCAGTCGGTAGCACGGCGAACGCAGTGCCAGCGCCTTGGTACAAGTGGCGCAGTCGGCTCAACGGCTCGGTCGTCTGCGAGCAGGTGATGAACGGCGACGACGGCTGGGAGAAGATCGACGGCCCTTTCAAAGATTCTCATTGCACAAAGCGGGCGTAAGGAACGTCTGGGCGCCGCTTCGATCTGCACTCGGCGGTTCCTGCCGTCGCCGTGCGACCGGCATCGGCCAACAGGAGAGCGAATCGTGACCACCGTGCATCACCTGCCTCATCACATAGAAAAACAAACGCGTGCCGTACTGACGGACGCGCTCCATAAAGCGTCGGAACTGATAATCGAGGCGCAAGCCGCTCTCGAGAAAAGCGTAAATACGACCGAGGAATTTGCGGAAATCCGCGAAAAGCTCACCCGTGTGAGGGACGGCCTGTCTTCGGCGCTCATCGTTACGCGGTCTTGGACGAAGAAGGGAGCGCGAAGGAATCCGGCGTAGCGGGCAAACGGCGCCCGCCGTGAGATCTGGCGGGGCTCGGTCGTCAGGATCTCGCGCGTAGCGATCGTCGTTGCCAATAACAACGGCGTGCGCCTTCAACGCCAGTATCAGCAGGAGTATTGCTAACGTCTTCATTGGGCAAGGCGCCACCAATCTACGGCGACGATGGACGGACTAGGCGCGCTGCTGACTTTGGGTCACGGCTGCGCTACTCCTTACGCCGACAGGCTGGCGAGATGCAGTCAGCAGCGACGCAGCGGCCAGATCGACGGTGTTGTTGCCGACGTCCTTCGGTTCGGATTGGCAGAGGAGCGCATGATTGCTTCCAAACCAAAAAGGAAGACCTGCCACATGGCGAATCGGCGTGGTGGTAGAGCAAGCAATCGCGCGAACGACCGTGTCTTCGTATTCTTTTTCGTGCTAGGCGCGCTCCCCCTTCTCTAACCTGAGAAGCCAGCCGAAGAACAGAAGAGCTCCCAGCGCACCCATGAACTCTGCAATCACAAACGCTGGGACGTTCGCCGGGCGTATGCCGGAAAACGTATCGGTCATCGAACGTGCCGCCGCTACGGCAGGATTAGCGAATGACGTCGACGCGGTGAACCAGTAGGCGCCGGCGATGTACAGTCCGACTGCGTACGCCGTGGCGTTCGGCCGCGACCTCGCGACGCAGAGGATCGTCCCGATCAGACCGAAGGTCGCGACTACTTCCGAAAGCCACTGTGCCGGGCCGGTGCGCAGGTGCGTCGACGCCTGCAGCAAAGGCGCGTCGAACATCGCGTGCGCGAGCAGTGCACCTGCGACCGCGCCGAGGAACTGCGCAGCGACATACAGTATCAGCGCGGTTGACGCTCAGCGCGCGCAGCGCCGTAAACACGACGCTGACGGCCGGGTTGAAGTGCGCACCCGAGATCGGCCCGAACATGAGGATCAGCACGGTCAACATGCAGCCCGTCGATAAGGTGTTACCGAGCAACGCGATCGCCACGTTCCCGCCCGCCAGCCGCTCCGCCATGATGCCGGAGCCGATGACCGTGGCCACGAGCAGGGCCGTCCCCGTCGCCTCGGCGGCGAACGCGCGCGCCGGCGCCGTGCTCACTCGGGTTCGCGACCGATCGCGCTGAGACGGCTCTGCAGACTGAGCCGGTCAAGCGACGAAAGCGGGAGGCTCACGAAGATCCCGATCCGGCTGTGGAGCCTCCGCATTGTGTCGGCGAACGCGGCGCGTTGCTCAGCCTCGCTGCCCTCGATGGCGGCCGGATCGGGTAAGCCCCAATGCGCGGTCATCGGTTGTCCTGGCCAGATCGGACAAACCTCACCGGCCGCGTTGTCGCAGACGGTGAACACGAAGTCGAGCTTCGGAGCGTCGGGCACCGCGAACTCGTCCCAGGGCTTCGAGCGCAGGTTGTCGACGGCGTAGTTCTGGCGACGTAGTAGATCGAGCGCATACGGGTGCACCGTACCGCGTGGATGGCTGCCCGCGCTGTAGGCCTGGAAGCGCCCACGGCCAAGACGGTTCAACACGCACTCAGCCAAGATGCTGCGAGCGGAATTGCCCGTGCAGAGGAACAGGACGTTGTAGGCGTTGGTCGTCACGACGTGCTCGCTCGTTTCGTTCGTTTGGGTTTGGGCGCAGCTGCATAGCCGCAGAGTTCGGGTCGACCGCCGCAGCAGTCGTTCACCAAGAAGCCGACGAGGCTCTTCGTACCCGCCGTGTCGACGGCATACAGGATCCGCTGTCGCTCACGCCGCGATTTCAGCAGGCCGGCACGCTCGAGCTGCGCGAGATGCGTTGATAGCGTCGACGCCGGAACCTTGAGGCGGTGCGCGATCTGCCCGGCTGGCAGGCCATCCGGCAGCTCGCCAATCAGGAGACGGAACACTTCAAGCCGGAGCTCGTGCGCGAGCGCGGCAAATGCTTCGGTATCCATATTTCGTAGTTTCCCGAAATATGGAAGCTCCGTCAATACCGGGCGGCTCGGAACTCGTCGAGCGAGCGAACCGAGCGTGTGCGGAACGCGCGTGATCGCGAACCAACGTCCGCAACAACGGTCAATGGTGTGGAGCGCATTCTGGTGCCTCGACGCGCCCACGCACGTAGTATCGCAGCGGCCGATCCGTCAGACGATGGCGTGAAATGCTTCGAGCGAGGACCAAGAGAGTTCTGACCGTCGCGGTCGTCCTGGCCATCGCGGCGGCGGCCTATGTACTCACGACTAAGGAACCCTCGAAGCTCCAACGGTCGGCGTCACCGTCGGCAGAAATCGGCCGCTCCGACACGTTCGCGAACCCACCTGAACAACCGATCTCGACGACTCAGAAGCCCGATAAGTCCGTTGGAGAACCCAAGCTGTCGAGCGAAGACCGCGCTGCGGAGACAAAGCGTGTGATGGTCGCAGTCTTGGGCCCATGGCGTGAAGGCTCGGCGAAAGCGCTCATCGAGCGAGGGCTCGCGCCCGCCGATAGCGAGCGATTAGCGGAACGGTTCGTCGACGGAGTCGCAGATTGCCTTCTCGAAGCAGCACGCAAGGAGTACGAAGCCCGTGAGAAACCGGAAGGCGACGAAATAGATTGGGCGCGGACGATAGCGTATCTCGGCTTCAACCGAGTGCAATCGGCCGCGGTGCCTTGCGTAGCAAACATAAGCCAGCAGGCGGGCATCCCGTTACCCGCCGACTTTGGGACCGCGGGGAGTCGTGACGACATCACGCCGGAACCCCCGGCGCCTCCTTGGGCGGCGGATATGGAAGCCCGGATCCGCGATTACGTCGCGTCGTATTCCGCGCCTGAAATAGAGACCGTGTTCGTCCAGTGTCTCGAAAAAGGCTGCAACGTTTTGCTGGTCGGGCGCGATATTCGCATTTTCGACTTGGACTTTGATGTTTTCGCGGCACACAACGGCTTCAAAAGCGCATTAGTCGGCGGTGACAGCAAACTGAGAGTCGTTTCGCTGCAACGCTGAGAGTAGGCCCGCCGACCGTTGCACCCGGCGGCGTTGCTGAATCAGGCCGAGACTGGGGGCTGATCGGTTACGCGAGCGATCGCTCAGCGAAATTCGATCAGCGCCAAGTCAGTCCCGGGTTCCGGTGTCTGTGCGTATAGGAGCTGGCGCTCGTCCGGCGACACCGTAATCGCGTTCATCGGCCCCGTCACGCTGCGCGGGGCAACGTCGATGGCCGCGTGTCGAGCGTAGTCGAAGAAGCGCAGCGCGACATAACGGCCCATGGCGCTCTGGCCCGTGTAATAAACACCGTCGGCAGCAGGCGCGTAGTAAGCGATCGGACAAGTCGTTGGGCTGGAATTGGGCTCGTTCGCGTCTCAGGCGGAAAATAGGAATCGCGCCTAAGTAATTGGCTTTATTGGTCGGGGCGACAGGATTTGAACCTGCGACCCCTTGCACCCCATGCAAGTGCGCTACCAGGCTGCGCCACGCCCCGACCGTGGGGCGGAGTTTAGCGGGAAACGCCGGCGGAGCGCTCAGCGGCGCAGCAGCTTGAGGACGTCCTCGAGCTCGGCGCGGACCTGGCGGATGATCTGCTGGCTCTGGCTCGTGTCGGAGCGCGCCTCGTCGCCCGTGAGCCGCTGGCGAGCGCCGCCGATCGTGAAACCTTCCTCGTAAAGGAGGCTGCGGATCTGGCGGATGATCAGCACGTCCTGGCGCTGGTAGTAGCGGCGATTGCCGCGGCGCTTCACGGGCTTCAGCTGCGGGAACTCCTGCTCCCAGTAACGCAGCACGTGCGGCTTCACGCCGCAAAGCTCGCTGACTTCACCGATCGTGAAGTAGCGCTTGCCCGGGAATCGGCGGTAGCTCGTCGTTATTCGCGGGTTCCAGCATAGGCTTCGACTCGCGCTTTTAGTTTTTGACCGGGACGGAAAGTCACGACGCGGCGTGCGGTGATCGGAATCTCCTCGCCGGTTTTCGGATTTCGTCCAGGACGTTTGTTTTTGTCACGCAAATCGAAGTTTCCGAAACCGGAAAGCTTGACTTGTTCTCCGACCGCAAGCGCCGCACGCAGATCCTCGAAGAACGAGTCGACGAGCTCGCGTGCCTCTCGCTTGTTGAGCCCGAGCTCGTTGAACAACGACTCGGCCATATCTGCTTTCGTCAATGCCATAGACAAAGTTCGGCGTCAGATCTAATTAGTTCTTATTTTGGCCCCGAGCTCGCGTTCCAGACGCGCGCATCACGTTCTGCATCGTCTGGTCCGCATCGGCGTCGGTAAGGGTGCGTGATACGTCCTGCAAAATCAAGCCTAACCCTATGCTTTTCCGGCTTGAATCTACCCCGCCGCCCCGGTATACGTCGAACACCACGACGTGCTGCAGCCAACTGCCCCGGCCGCCTCGCTCGCCACCTTCATGATCGTCGCGACGGGCGTCTGCTCGTCGACGACGACGGCGAGGTCGCGCCTGATCGACGGGAACTTGGAATAGCTCCGAAAGGCCGGCACTCGCGACGCGAACGCGGGCTCGATCTGCAAGCGCGAACGCGATCGCGCCGCCGCTCGCGTGCTGCGGCCGATCGAGACGTCGCTGCAGATTCGGGATGCAGCCGCTCCGAGCCAGCCGACGCGTCGCGCCGTCGAGAACGATACTCGCCGTTCTTCCCGGGCTCAGCGCCGGGTGCGTCGCGGCCGCGAAGCGAAAGTCGCCGCCGCGTCCCGTGCCCTGCAACAGCGCTTCGAGGTCGCCTTTCACGTCGAAGAAGTCGAGCGTCCGGTACCTGCCCGTCCCAGTGCTCCGGCGTGCGCGACCCGACGGCAAGCCCCGCGACGACCGCGGTCTCGCGAACGCCGGCGCCCTCGGCCGCGAACTGCTGGCCGATCTCGAACAGCTTGAAGCGCGCGCGCTGATGACTCAGGTTCTCGCGCGCCGCCGAGATCAGGCCGGGCCAGAGCGAGCTGCGCAAGACCGCCATGTCGCTCGCGATCGGATTCGCGAGCGCCGCGGGTTTGGCGCCCGGGGTGACCGCCGCGTCGAGCTCGGGGTCGACGAAGCTGTACGTCACGACCTCCGCGTAGCCGCGCGCGGCGAGCACGTCGGCGATGCGGTTCGGACGACACGCGCGTCTCGGTCGCGAGCCCGAGCACGGCCGTCGGCGCGCCCGGCGTCGACGGAATCTCGTCGTAGCCGATCATCCTGCCGATCTCCTCGATCAGGTCTTCTTCGATCGCGATGTCGAAGCGAAACGGCGGCGGCGTCACTCGCCAGCCATCGGCTTCGCGCTCGACGCGCATCTCGAGGCGCTCGAGGAGCTGCTCGATCCGCCGGTCGGGCACCGCGATACCGAGCAGCGCGGTCGCGCGCGCCCGGCGCAAGCCGCACCGGCGCGCGAGTCGGCGCCTCGGCCGCGCGTTCGGTCACGCTCGACGGCCCGCACGCGCGCGCCGCAGATCTCGAGCGAGCAGCTCGGTCGCACGCTCGATCGCGCGCGCTTGCCGCGTCGGATCGACCCCGCGCTCGAAGCGCAGCGACGCATCGGTGTGCAACCCATACCGGCGCGCGCGGCCCGCGAGCGCCTGCGGCGAGAAGAACGCGCTCTCGAGGAAGATCGACGTCGTGTCGGCGCTCACGGCCGTCGACTGCCCGCCCATGACGCCGGCGAGCCCCACGGGGCCTCGCGCGTCGGCGATCACGAGCACGTCCTCGCGCAGATCGATGTTCTTGCCGTCGAGCAGCACGAGCGACTCGCCGGCGCTTCGCGAAGCGCGCCTCGATGCGCTCGTCGAGCTTGGCGAGGTCGTAGGCGTGCAGCGGCTGCCCGAGCTCGAGCATCACGTAGTTCGTGACGTCGACGACCGGGTGGATCGCGCGCACACCGGCGCGCCGCAGCCGCTCGCGGAGCCAGAACGGCGACTTCGCCGCCGGCGCGAATGCCGCGCAGCGACGCGGCCGGCGAAACGCGGGCAATGCTCGCCGGCGAGCAGCGCGACCGGGAAACGCTCGTTCGAGCGTCGCCGGCACCGGCTTCGGCTCGCGGCGCGCGAGCGCGACGCCGCGTCTCGCCGCGAGCTCGCGCGCGATGCCGAGCACGCTGAAGCAGTCGCCGCGGTTCGGCGTCACGTTCACCTCGAGGATCGCGTCGTCGAGCCGCAGATGCTCTGCGAGCGGGCGGCCGACGGGCGCGTCGGCGTCGAGCAGCAGCAGGCCATCGACGTCGTCGGGCAGCTCGAGCTCCCGAGCCGAGCACAGCATGCCGTTCGAGCTCAACGCCGCGAAGCTCGGCCGCGCCGATCGCCTTGCCTCCGGGCAGCGTCGTGCCGACGCGGGCGAACGGCGCTTTGATGCCCGCCGCGACGTTCGGCGCGCCGCAGACGACCTGCACCTCGGCGCGTCCGTCGTCGACCGTGCAGACGGAGAGCCGGTCGGCGTTCGGATGGCGCGCCACCGCGAGCACTTCGGCGACGACGACGCCGTCGAGCGGCGCGCCCGCGCGCTCGACCGACTCGACCTCGAGGCCGGAGCTCGTCAGATCGTCCGCTACGCGTTCCGCGTCGCCGTCGAGCGCGACGAAGTCGCGAAGCCAGTCGAGGCTCACTCGCACGCGGAGGCCCTCACGCGAACTGCTCGAGGAAGCGCAGGTCGTTCTCGAAGAACGAGCGCAGGTCTTCGACGCCGTAGCGCAACATCGCGAGCCGCTCGACGCCCATGCCGAACGCGTAGCCGCTGAACTCGGCCGGATCGACGCCCGCGTTGCGAAGCACGTTCGGGTGCACCATGCCGCAGCCCAAGATCTCGAGCCAGCGTCCCGAGTCCGACAGCACGTCGACCTCGGCCGACGGCTCGGTGAACGGGAAGTACGAAGGCCTGAAGCGCAACCGCACCTCGCGCTCGAAGAACTTCGAGACGAACTCGTAGAGCAGTGCCTTCAGGTTCGCGAAGCTCACGTCGCGATCCACGACGAGCCCTTCGACCTGCGTGAACATCGGCGTGTGCGTGAGGTCGGAGTCGCGCCGGTAGACGCGCCCCGGCGCGATCAGCCGGATCGGCGCGCCGTTCGCCCGGAGCGCGCGGATCTGCACCGGCGACGTGTGCGTGCGCAGCAAGAGCCCCGAGCTCAGGTAGAACGTGTCGTGCATCGCCCGCGCCGGATGCCCTTCGGGGATGTTCAGCGCAGTGAAGTTGTAGAACTCGTCCTCGACCTCGGGACCGGTATGCACGTCGAAGCCCGCGTGCTCGAAGATCGCGACCATGCGGCGCAGCGTGCGCGTGACCGGGTGCAGCTGCCCCGCCCGCTCTCCCCGCCCGGGCAGCGTCACGTCGACGCCCGAGGCCGCGAGCGCTGCCGCGACGCGCTCGCTCTCGAGCGTTTCGCGGCGCGCGTCGAGCGCCGCCGTGAGCGATTCCTTCGCGGAGTTGATCGCTTGCCCGGCGGCGCGGATCTCGCCGGGCGGCAGCTTGCCGAGCTCGCGCAGCTGCGCGGTGAAAACGCCCTTCTTGCCGAGGTAGTGCACGCGCACGGCATCGAGCGCGGCCAAATCGGCTGCCGCCTGCACGGCGCCCGAGGCCTCCTCGAGCAGTTCGGCGATGCTGCTCACGGCGGCGAATCCCCTTCGAGCGATCGAGCGGTTATGCCGCTCGCGAGCGCCTCTTTGGCGACCGCCGCGAGAGCCGCAGAAGCCCTCTTGATCGAACACCGCGATGTCCGCGAGGACCTTGCGGTCGACCTCGATCTGCGCGCGGCTCAGCCCGTTCATGAGCCGGCTGTACGACAAGCCGTTCGCGCGCGCGGCCGCGTTGATGCGCGTGATCCAGAGCGCGCGGAACTCGCGCTTGCGCACGCGCCGGTCGCGGAACGCATACTGGCCGGCCTTGATGACGGCCTGCTTCGCGGCGCGATAGACCTTGCGCCGCGCGTTGTAGTAACCCTTCGCCTGGTCGAGCACCTTGCGATGCCGCGCCCGGGCGGTGACGCCTCGTTTGACTCTCGCCATGTCCGTCTACCTCAAGCGTACGGCAGCTGGATGCGGAGGCCGGGAACGTCCCGCTCGTCGACCTGCATCGGCCGGCCGAGTTGGCGCTTCCGCTTCGCCGACTTCTTGGTGAGGATGTGGCGCACGTGGGAATGGCCGGATTTGAACCCGCCATTGCCTTTCGCGCGGAAACGCTTCGCAGCGCCGCGCTTCGTCTTCAGCTTCGGCATGACTCTCTCCTTTGTGTTAGCCCGGTCCAGCGTTGCCTCGTGCTGGGCAGGCGGTCCGACGCCGGCGTCGTTGCGACGTTCGGCACGCGGACACTTGTCTCAAGCGTCGGCGGGGTCAGTGCTTGCGCGGAGCGATCACCATCACCATCTGCCGCCCTTCCATCAAGGGCTGTTGCTCCACCGAGCCATAGTCCTCGAGGTCCTTCTGCACGCGCTTCAGCAACTGGGCGCCGATCTCCTGGTGCACCATCTCGCGCCCTCTGAAGCGCAGAGTCACCTTGGTCTTGTCGCCGTGGGTCAGGAACTTGATCAAGTTGCGGAGCTTGACTTGATAGTCGCCCTCCTCCGTTCCCGGACGGAACTTGATCTCCTTGACCTGGATCTGCTTCTGCTTCCGGCGTGCCGACTGAGCTTTCTTGTTCTGCTCGAACACGAACTTGCCAAAGTCCATGATTCGGCAGACAGGAGGCTCGGCAGTCGGTGCGACTTCCACGAGATCCAACCCGACGGTCTCGGCGCTGCGGAGCGCCTCTTGCAACGTCATGACGCCGACCTGCTCACCGTTGGGACCGATGACGCGAACTTGAGACGAAGAGATCTCCGAGTTCCGTCTTACGCGCTTTGCTTGGACGATTCGCTGTTCCTCGCTTGACCCTTAAAAACATCGGCCGGTGGCTAGCGTCCGCGGGATCACGCTCCCGCGCTGAGCTCGCCAACGGCCTTCCCGTCGAACGCGCCGCGTGCGTCGGGATGGGCCGACGCGCGCGACAAGTGCGGCATTGTACGGACACGTGCCGGCACGCACAAGGCGGGTGGCCTTACCAAACACCTTGATTTTCAGGTAGTTCGCACTCGAATCGTCAATGAGCGCCGCCGATCGACTCCAGGAGCGGCATCATTGGGTGCAGCCTCTCGATCTCGAAGTGCGCTTGCAGATCGGCCGCGCTGTGCGCGTGGGGCGTTAGCGCCTGAACCGCGCTGCTCGCCCCGTTCGGCGTGTAGAGCGCGTCGAGCTGCGCGAGGTCGCCGCGCGAGAGGCCCGAGACGTGGGCGATGTCGGCGCGCTCGCCGAGCCGCTCGCGGTAGCGCATGAAGAAGCGTGGGATGTCGCCGCCGAATCCGAAGAAGTACATCACGTCCGCGAAGTTCGCCGTGTGGCGCAGGCCGAGCGCGTGACCGAGCTCGTGCACGCACGTGAGATAGACGATCGTGTCGCGGAACAGCGGATCGGCGCTTGCAAGCTTGGCGACGTCGGGTCCGAGCGCGTCGGTATCCGGTCTGACGAACACGGCCGCTCCGCGGCGGCCGTTCACGTCGATCGCGCGCGTCTCGCCGTACTGGCCACCGCCGGCCTCCACCCAGTAGATGCGCACGAGCGCGCTCTCTTCCGGGCCCGGCTCGAAACGAAGGCGTCCATGCGCGGCACGCTCCCAGTCGCCGAGCGCCCAAGTCGCGAGATCGTGGTCCGCATCCCGGTAACGCGCGCTCGCAGAACCCACGGCGACGAAATACGTGACGACGCCGTGCGGATCGAGCGGCCCGAGCGGACGCAGGTCCTGCGCCTTCGCCCGCGGCGCCGCGAATGAAGCGACGACGACGGTGACGATCACGAGGGCAAGCAGGCGCATGAATAGAGCTTCGCCGAGAATCCCTGAGCCCGCCGCGACTATAACGCGGACGCTCTTGCGCTACGACCGCGGCGGGCTCGCGTAGAGATCTGGGAGCTCGGGCGGCCGCCACCGGAAGCGCTTCTGGGCCCAGTGGTACTGCTCGGGCGCGGCGCGGATGAATTGCTCGAGATACGGGGTGAGACGCCGCGTGTCCTCGACAGGGTCATCGCTCGGGAGGCCCGGCAGCGGCGGCAAGAAGCGGATCTCGTAGCGCGCCGCGCGCTCGAGCCGCCGGTACTGGAACGGCAGTACGGTCGCGCCGCTCAAGCGCGCGATCTTGGCGGTGGCGGTGTTCGTCATCGCGGGCACGTTGAAGAACGGCAGCAGCACGCCTTCGCGGTACGCCAAATCGGGCGCGTACCAGATCACGAAGCCCTTCTTCAGGCTCCTGAGCATCGAGCGCACGCTCTCGCTCGAGATCATGTCGTGAGCCATCCTGCAGGCGGCCGCGCATTTGGATCTCTTCGAGCAACGGGCTGCTGCGATGACTCGCCATCGCTGCGAAGCGCGGCAAGATCCGCCTGAACGGCTGGCCGCATGATCTCGAGCGTCGTGAAGTGGCCCGTATACAGGATCACGCCGCGGCCGGTTGCGACGGCGGCGTTCAGGTGCTCGAGACCCAGGATGTCGAAGCGGCCGGGCCGCTCCGGTCCGAACCATGCCGCGCCGCATTCCGCGATCGACATCGCGAGCGCCTCGAAGTGGCGCTTCGCGAGCGCTTCGACCGCGCGTCGCGTCGAGCTCCGGGAAGCAGATCTCGAGATTGCGGCGCACGAGGCGGCGGAGCTTCGGCGCGAGCCGGTAGAGCGCTTTGCCGATGAGCCGATGGATCGCGAGCGAGAATCCGAGCGGCAGCGCGGCGTTCAGGCGCATCCAAAGCCAGAGGCCCCAGACCGGCCAGTGACGAGGCTTCCAGAAGCGGGCGAGACTCGCCGACTTGCCGGCGTGTTCGCGGTCGTCGTCCAACTAGGTATCGTTGAGCCGGAGAATCGGCGAGCGCGATCTCTTGAGCCAGCCCATCACGAGGCAGAAGAGTAGCGCCACGCCGAGCACGCCGAGCAAGACGCCGGTCGCGAACCGGCTGCTCGTCGAGCGGCCCGATCCGGGCCATGTTGTAGAGACCGATCGCGACGATCGGCAGAGTCCAGCCGAGCGGCTCGCTGTAGCCCTTGACGAGCACGCGCGTCCAGCGGAATCGGGAGCGCGACAGCGTCTCGCCCAGCCCGGCGAGCCGCGGCAGCCAGCGCGGGACGCGACGGCAATACTCGTCGAACGCGGGCCCGAACTTCTTGCGCAGGTACGCCTCTTCGGCGAGCGTGACGGCCTGGTACATGAAGGAGTACGCGAGCGTGATCGCGAGCAGCGCCGGCCAGCGGTTCGACGCGAAGCCCGCGCCGAGCACCATCAGGAACTTGCCGACATACATCGGATTGCGCGTGTGCCGGAACAGACCCTCGGTCACGAGGTCGTCCGCATACACGCGGTGGTTGCGGCCGCCGCGCACGATGTACTCGAGACCGATGGTCGTCGCGCGCACGACTTGGCCGAGGCCGGCGATCAGCGAGACCGACCAGCGCGGCGACGAACGGATCGTCGAACACCGCCGGGCCCGGCAGCAGCAAGCAACAAGCAGCAGGAACGGAGAGATCGTCGTCCGAAACCGGAAGAAGAAGTTGCCGAGCGCGACCATCACTTCACCGCCACGAAGCCGGCGAAGTTGTACCACTTGAAGAACACGTCGACCTCGCGGAAGCCCGCGCCGAGCAGCAGGTCGCGGTTCTCCTGGAGCCGGTACGGGATCAGCACGTTCTCGAGCGCCTCGCGCTTCTGCGCGATCTCGAGCTCGCTGTAGCCGATGCGGCGCTTGAACGCGTAGTAGTGCTCGATGAACAGCCGGTTGAACAGCGAGCCGTCGCCGAGCACCTTCTCGACCAGGAGCAGGCACGAATTCTCGTTCATGCCCGCGTGAAGGCGCGCGCATCAGCTTCTCGCGATTCAGCGGCCGCACGAACTGCAGCGTGAGCACCATCAGCACGACCGACGCGTTCTCGACGTTCACGCCGTCGTCGAGGTCGCCCTGCCGCAGCTCGATGGACTGTCGAGGTCGATCTCGGCGAGCTTGTCGCGGCACCGATCGAGCATCTCGGCCGAGTAGTCGATGCCGACGAGGTGCGCGTTGACCGGCAGCGTCTGGTGCAGCAGCGACAAGCGTCGTGCCGGTCGAGCAGCCGAGGTCGTAGATGTTCGAGCCCTCGGTCGCGAACGACGCCGCGAGCTCGGCGAGCATGCGCTGCATCTCGCCGTAGAACGGCACGCTGCGCGAGACCATGTCGTCGAACACGCCCGCGACGGTCTCGTTGAACGCGAAGTCGCTGACCCGCTCGAGCTGGTTGCGAAAGACTTCGTCGACCGGAAGCTTCGTGGCCATACGAGACCGTACCCCCTCGCCAGGCTCAAGATACGTATACGCGTGCGCGTGGCGGGCCATCCCCCGACGCCCGCGCACGCCGTGGGCCGCGCCCACGCAGCTCGCATCGTAGCGACCGCGGGCCGGTTGCCTCTGGCCCGGGCACCCGCTCATACGGGTTGCGGCGCTGAGGTCGCGGGACGCCGATAGCCGGCTAGCGACGCGTTTGGATCCAGCCACCTTCCCTCGGCATTGTCGGAAAGGTGGTAGGCGCGATAGGTTTCGAACCTACGACCCCCACCATGTCAAGGTGGTGCTCTACCACTGAGCTACGCGCCTAGAGGGGCGCCACGATACCGATATCGCGTGCGACTTCTCAAGTGCGGCAGCGTTCGCGACGCTACGCGGGCTCCTCGGCGCGCTTCGGAAAGCCGAGTCCTTGGCCGCGCAGCTCGTTGATCTCGTCGCGCAGGCGCGCCGCCTGCTCGAACTCGAGGTCGCGCGCGTGCTCGTACATTCGCTTCTCGAGCTGCTGAATGCGCGCGACGGCCTGCTCGGGCGTCAGCCGCTCGTAGCCGCCGCGGCGCGTCTCGCCGCCCGGCCGCCGCGCGCGCTCGCCGCGAGCCCTGCCGCGCGGCGAGGAGCGTGCGCCCTCCATCACGTCCTGGACGGCCTTGCGGATCGACTTCGGCTCGATGCCGTGCTGCGCGTTGAACTCGATCTGCTTCGCGCGCCGGCGGTTGGTCTCGTCGATCGCGCGCCGCATCGAGCCCGTGATCTGGTCCGCGTATAGGATCGCCGCGCCGCGCACGTTGCGGGCCGCGCGGCCGATCGTCTGGATCAGCGAGCCTTCGGAACGCAGGAAGCCTTCCTTGTCCGCGTCGAAGATGGCGACGAGCGAGACCTCGGGCAAGTCGAGCCCCTCGCGCAGCAAGTTGATGCCGACGAGCACGTCGAACTCGCCGAGCCGCAGATCGCGCACGATCTCCATGCGCTCGACCGTCTCGACGTCCGCGTGCAGATAGCGCACGCGCACGCCGTGCTCCTGGAGGTAGTCGGTGAGGTCCTCGGCCATCCGCTTCGTGAGCGTCGTGATCAACACGCGCTCGCCGAGCGCGACGCGGCCGTTGATCTCCGACAGCACGTCGTCGACCTGCGTGCCTGCGGGCCGAATCTCGACCATGCGGATCGACGAGTCCCGTCGGACGCACGACTTGCTCGACGGTCTGGTCCGAGTGCGTGCGCTCGTACGGCCCGGGCGTCGCGGACACGAAGATCGTCTGCGGCGCGATCTGCTCGTACTCCTCGAACGACAGCGGCCGGTTGTCGAGCGCGGACGGCAAGCGGAAGCCGTATTCGACGAGCGTTTCCTTGCGCGAGCGATCGCCCTTGTACATGCCGCCGATCTGCGGAATCGTCACGTGGCTCTCGTCGACGAACAGCAGCCCGTCGTCCGGCAGATAGTCGAACAAGCACGGCGGCGGCTCGCCCGGCCTGCGTCCCGACAAGATAGCGCGAGTAGTTCTCGATGCCCGAGCAATAGCCGACCTCGACGATCATCTCCATGTCGAAGCGCGTGCGCTGCTCGAGCCGCTGCGCCTCGACGAGCTTGTTCGCCGTCGCGCAGCGCGTCGAGCTGCCTCGCGAGGTCGACGCGGATCTGATCGACGGACGCGAGCAGCGTCTCGCGCGGCGTCACGTAGTGCGTCTTGGGATAGATCGTCACGCGCGGCGTCGTTTGCTCGACCTCGCCCGTGAGCGGATCGAACGTGCTGATCTGCTCGATCTCGTCGTCGAACAGCTCGATGCGCACCGCGGCGCGCTCCGATTCCGCCGGGAAGATGTCGATCACGTCGCCGCGCACGCGATACGTGCCGCGCGCGAGATCGAGCGGGTTGCGCGTGTACTGCAGCTCCGCGAGCCGGCGCAGCAAGTCGCGCTGGTCGATCCGCGTGCCGCGCGCGAGGTGCAGCACCATCCGGTGATAGGCCGCGGGGTCGCCGAGGCCGTAGATCGCGGACACTGTCGCGACGATCACGACGTCGCGGCGCTCGAGCAGCGCCTTCGTCGCCGACAAGCGCATCTGCTCGATGTGCTGGTTGATCGATGCGTCCTTCTCGATATACGTGTCGGTCGACGGCACGTACGCTTCCGGCTGGTAATAGTCGTAGTAAGAGACGAAGTACTCGACCGCGTTGTGCGGGAAGAACTCGCGCATCTCGCCATAGAGCTGCGCCGCGAGCGTCTTGTTGTGGGCGAGGATCAGCGTCGGACGCTGCAGCGCCTCGATCACGTGCGCCATCGAGAACGTCTTGCCGCTGCCGGTCACACCGAGCAGCGTCTGCTTCGCGAGGCCGCTCCGCAGCCCGTCGACGAGCCGCGCGATCGCCTGCGGCTGGTCGCCCGCGGGCGCGAACGAAGACACGAGTTGGAAGGGTCTGTCGGTCATCTCGGGGCAGGCTCCGTTATGTCGCGGCGACGGGCGACTTCTTCAAGCTTGCGGCCACTCAGCCGGCCTCGCTCCGGTCGTGCGACGTCGCGGCGCTCGGTCGGCCGCGCTTGCGGGGTCCACAGAGCGCTTTAAGATAAGCGCCCCGTCCCTCCCGGAAAAGGATTCCCGTTTGGCTCTTCAGCTCGCGCAGCGGCTCAAGCGCGTCCGCCCGTCGCCGACGGTCGGGATCACCGCGCTCGCCACGCGCCTGCGCGAAGCCGGGCGCGACATCGTCGTCCTCAGCGTCGGCGAGCCCGACTTTCCGACGCCCGAGCACGTGAAGGCTGCGGCCCGCGACGCGCTCGCGCGCAACGACACGAAGTACACCGCCGTCGACGGCGCGCGCCCGCTCAAGGAAGCGGTCGTCGCGAAGCTCGAGCGCGACAACGGTCTCGCCTATCGGCCCGATCAGGTGCTGATCTCGAGCGGCGCCAAGCAGTCCTGCTACAACGCGTGTCTCGCGCTGCTCGATTCCGGCGACGAAGTGATCATCCCGGCGCCGTACTGGGTGTCGTATCCCGACATGGTCGAGCTCGCCGACGCGACACCGGTGATCGTGCCGTCGACCGCGGAGCGCGGATTCAAGATCGGAGCGGAGCGAGCTCGCGGCCGCGATCACACCGCGCACGCGTCTCGTTGATCCTCAATAGCCCGTGCAACCCGACGGGCGCGGTCTATTCGCGCGCGGACTGGGCCGCCTTCGGCGCGGTGCTGCGCGCGCATCCGCAGATCGCGATCTTGTCCGACGAAATCTACGAGCACATCTATTGGGCGCGCGAGCCGTTCACGAGCTTCGCGCAGGCTTGCCCCGACCTCTATGACCGCACGATCACCGTCAACGGCATGTCGAAGGCGTACGCGATGAGCGGCTGGCGGATCGGCTATGCCGCGGGCCCCGTCGAAGTGATCAAGGCGATGACGAGCATTCAGAGCCAGAGCACGACGAGCGCATGCACGATCTCGCAGGCCGCGGCGCGGGCCGCGCTGGCCGGCGACCAGACGTGCGTGCGCGAGATGTGCGCGGAATTTCGGCGGCGACACGACTTCGTGCTCGCGGGCCTGAATCGGATCGCGGGATTCCGCTCGACGCCGGCCGCGGGCACGTTCTATCTGTTTCCCGAACGTTGAGGCCGCGATGCGAATCAAGCGCGTCGCGTCCGACGTCGAGCTCTGCGAACGGCTGCTCGACGGCGCCGGCGTCGCGCTCGTGCCCGGCACCGCGTTCGGAGCGCCCGGACATCTGCGACTCTCGTTCGCCGCCAGTCTCGAGACGCTCGGCGAAGCCCTCGCGCGCATCGAGCGGTTCATGGCCGCGTGAGCCGTTTCCCCACACCCGGCGCACGTTTCTAACCCACTGAGCGGCCAGGTAATTCATCGTCGCGTTGCCTTGACTTGCCCTGGGCCTTCTTCCAGAATGCCGTGCCTCTCGCATCGGTTCCCCGGTAGCTCAGTTGGTAGAGCGACGGACTGTTAATCCGTTGGTCGGTGGTTCGAGTCCGCCCCGGGGAGCCAACTTACCGTTACGCCGCGACAACCTGTGTCATCTTTCGTCGGCGCACACACACGTAACTGATTGAACGAGCGCTCGATCGCCGGCAATTTCGGCGCGCGACTGTCAATTTCGTCTTTTTGCCGGAAAGGCGAAAAAATCGCGAAAAGTGGGTACTGAAATCGCATGTGTACCCAGTCACAAAAAAGTGTACCCAAGAGCGTTATGTGACGAACCCCATGCACTGGGGTGTTGCCAATCAAATAGAATGCACCTCGCCACGGTCCCATGCGCTTATCGCGCCGGGAAGACGGGCCTCAACCGAGGCTCGTCATGGCAAAACTCACTGAGACCAGGATCAAGGCGCTACGCTCCGCGCCAGCGGCCGTACAAGGCGTTCGACGCTCACGGTTTGTACCTTCTGGTTCCGCCTCGGGCAGCCTACTCTGGCGTGTGCGGCTTAGCAGCGACGGCAAAGAGCAGCACCTTTCATTGGGTCGCTACCCCGCGGTCAGTCTCGATGACGCTCGGGCGCGAGCGGCGCAGCTCCGCGCTGCGTTCAAGAGCGGGACGCCGAGACGACGGCGACGCTAGCCGCGGAGTTGCGCGGTGCGCCGCGCCCGCATCCCGTCCGAGTCGCGCCGGCCAGCGACGCGCTCGAGCAAGTTGCGGAGCGTTGGCAGCAGGACTGGATCAAGGGCGAGAACCTCAGCCTCAAGACGACCATTCGTAACGACCGCTGCTTCGGATACCTGATCCTCGAACTCGGTCGCCGTACACCGATTGGCGCTGTTGAAGCACCCATGCTTCAGGAAGCTGCCGAACGCATCGAGCGCGTACACGGTCGCGAAACAGCCCATCGCACGTTGTCGCTGGCGAACAAGTTTTGGCGCTTCGCCATGGCGACGAGATCCGCGCATTCTCGAGCGGCTGGATCTCTTGGAATGATCACTCGGATATGCCGGCGCCCGCTGGACGTGGCAGAGAAGCGTGTCACACGTTCGCCGTCGTTAAGTCAGTCATCAGAGGCTCAATCACGGATTCTTCGTGCAGTCCTTTGCCAGATTCCGCCATCGCAGCGGCAAGGTGCGGATCCCAGGACGGCTCGACTCGTCGCCCTAACAGCGGCGGCTCACTGCCGGTAATGCAGGCGCGATAGTCCGCGGCGCCAAACCGCCACGGCGCCGCGTCGAAGCTGCGGATGACGAAGTTTGCGATCGCGATGCCCGGCCAGTCGAAGTCTCCGTGATAACGCAAGAGCGCCCCCGTCTCTCGCAACTGTCGCAGGAGAGCTTGCTGCGCCGCGCCCGGCATTCCGTCAGTGCACACCAGCGGTGGCGACCGCAAGCCGAAGCGCTGCGCTGCAATGGCGATGACCGCAGAGTTCTCGCACACATACACCGGCTCCGAGTGCGCCCATCGGGGCGGCGACTCGAGCAGAAGCTTCAAACTCAGATGTATCGGAACGCCGAGATCCGCTGCACGAGCTGCCAAGGCACCAGCCGGCGTCTCACCCCGCGCTCGGAGATTCAAACAGAGTGCCGGCGCAGCGAGGTCGTTGACGCTCACGCCTGCGAGAGCCCACAGGTTGCGGCGCGTCGCCGCCGCGCGAGAGCCTGGGTCTGCGGCGTTCTCAGTCATGTCTGAAACCGCATCTGACTCGTTCGGAGACAATGCGCACGCACGCAGGACTAGCGTCGCAACCGGCTGCCCAGGATCGAGCGCGTGCGCATTGCCTAAGGTCTCAGCTGCAAGTTGGGCGAGCGGCACGCCGAAGGCCGGAAGTCTTGAGAGCACTCGTGCCGCGCGCTCGAGCAACGCGCACCCTTCTTGCGGTTCACCGCTCGCGAGGCGCCTCAACAGAGCCACGCTGGCCGAGTCGGCAAGGAATGTGCAGAGTAGTTTTCGGTCCGCACCTTCAAGCACGGCCTGCCATTGCCGTTCGCGCTCGGCCCGTTCAGCTTTCCGGTCGATCAACGGACCGTCGAGAGCCTCCAGCGCTGATCGCAGGCCGCGTGCAAGACCGGCCCGTGCGATGGCGGCGTCGAGCTCCGATCGCTTGAGTCGCATTGAGCTTGCAGATCGCACCGAGCGGCCCAGTAGACCCTCCAAGGCACGGCGCTCGGCGCTGTTGAGTTTGTTTAACGAGAACTCGTCGCTTGTGGCGCCGCGCTCGAAACGCGCGCGTAGCCGTCGGCGCAACGCTGCGAGCTCGTCGCCGCCAAGGAGCCGCTGCAGACGCGCATCGTCGGCCGCAAAATCGATGTTCACGCCGGCTCCGTGCGCTCGGCCTCCGCCGAATCAGCCCGATCAGCGGCGGCGGACGGGAATCGCTCGATGATTTCCTTGTTCTCTCGCCGCACGCGTCCATCCCACGTCCAGCGCGAGACGAACACAGCATCCACGCCTTCGCGTCGGACAAGCTGGCAGATCGACAGCCCCGGCAGCTCGGGGTAGCAGCCCCATTCGCGCTCGCTCGTCATCACGAAATCGAGATCGAACTCGCTGATCAGCGCCATACAATTTGCGCGCGCTTCGTCGTCTATGCCCGCGAAGGCCTCATCGAGAAGCACAAGCCGGGGCGCTTGCTCCCGTGCGCTCTCGTAGTGAACGCTGCACGCCGCGAACAGCGGTACGGTGAGACCGAGCGCACGCTCGCCGCTCGATGCAGGACCCGTGAGTGGCCGCCACTGCCCGTCCTGGTAGCGTTGCACGCGGAACTGATGCCAGCGGCGGTAGTCGAGCGCACGCGCGAGGCTGTCGTAGACACTGGCATGATCGTCTTCCGAGGTCTCGGCCGCGATGCGCCGCTGGAGAAAGTCGCCAACCTGGCGGCGATCGTCCGGCGACCAAGCCTCCGCGCTCGTTCGTAGCAACCGTTTGCGTGCTTCCGCAAGCCCCGGAACACCGTGCTCGGAGTCTTCCGGTAATGGCTGCCACACGAGCCGATAACGCACGCCGGTAGACGTTGGCCGGCGCTCGAGCTCTCGGTTCATCGCCGCGACGCGCCCGTCCGTGTCTTTGATCATGCGTTGCAGATTTGCCGCGATCTCCTTCTCGAGATGCTGCTCCAGAACGTCGCGCTCACGCACGGAGAGCAGCAGCTTGCGTTCGCCGAGTTCGGCGTCGAGTTGCCGCTCGAGCACATCCGGGCGCACCGGCCGCTGCTGATGCACGATCCGCACGATCAGGCCCTGATCCGTAAGCTCGGCCGTCGCCGAGTGGCCATGAGCCGACATCGCGCTCTGCAGCTCGGTGAGGTCACGGCCGAGCTCGCTTTGCACGCGCGACCAGTCGCCATCGTCGGCAGAGATATCGGCGAGCGCCTGCTCGGCTCGGCGCGCCAAGGTCAAGGCGGCGTCCACGCCCCACGGGGCGGCCGGTAGCGACGCTTCCAGTTCCGCACCGAGCGCCATGGCCAGCAGCCCCGTCTGCGCGGCAAAGGATTCGAGTTCGGCGACGGCCGCTTTGCGCGCCGACACGCGTTCCGTCAACCGCTGTTCCTTGGTGTTACGTTCGCTTTCGGCCGTGCCGCGTTGGCCGCTCGCCGCGTTTAATTGCGCACGCGCGGCCTTCGCTGCCTTCTCGTCGGCTTCGAGCGCTCGCTTCACCGCCTCGATCTGGCCGAGCAGGTCGCCGACCTGTTTGCCGACGGTGGCTTCCAGAGACTCGACGATTGCATCTGCTTCGAGCAGCTTAGTCGTCTTGACTGCGCGATCGGCCACCGCGTTCTCGACATCGGCTGCCGCAGCGGCTTCGCGCCGTTCCTGCTCGGCGAAATCGAGCAGCGAGCGCCGGTGGTTACGCACGGCGCCCACGAGCTGCACGAGCGCCGTCCGATACTCGGTGAGCGCATGCTCAACGCGGCCAATCCCGACTTCGTCGCTCGGCAGGCTGAGATCGCGAGCGTCGGCGATCAGGCGCGCGTGTGCGTGCGCAGCGGCCTGCTCGGCCTCCGATAAGCGCACCTCGGCTTGCCCGAGCGTGACCTGGGCGAAGCGGCGCTGCTGCTCGGCGGCCGCGAGATCCGCGTCCGCACGCAGCAGTGCATCGTCTGACGGTGCGGTGGTCATCTCCACCCCTGCACTAGCGCGTAGTGCTTCGCATTGCCGCTGCCGCGCTTCGCAGTCCGCGAGTGCCGCCGCGACCTCCGCAAGCCTCGCCTCGATCTCGACGAGGCGCGCACGCCGAGCCGCTTCGCGCGCCGCATGGCCCACATACACGGCCTCGCCTTTGGACCACGCGCCGCGAGCCGCACCGACGCGAAACTCGCCGTGCGGCGATACCCACGTCTCGGCGCCGGACGGCTCCTCTGCCGTGCACGCGATCGAACGCAGCACTGCGCTCACGGTTGCGGCGGAGAGACCCTTCTCGCCGTCCGGAATCGTCGGCACGAGCCAATCCGCAAGCGACTGCGGACATTCGTCGCGAGCGACAAGCAGCACGTCGTGCGTGCGTGCGTCTGTTAGCGTTCCGTCGGGCGCGAGCCAAGCATCGAGCAACCCGGCCGCCTCGAGCGCCGCCTCGATGCCGGCGCGTGCGTCGGGCGCAACATGCGCCGCAAAGTCCACGGCTTGCCACAGCGGCGCGCCCGTGCGGCGTTCGCGCGCCGCGGGATCCCGCATATACGGTATTGGGGGTCGGCGGTCTTCGCCCCGAACGAGGCGAGAGCGCTCGACCTCAAGCTCGCCTCGTTCCAGAGCGGCAGCCTTGCGCGCCTCGGCGATCGCGGCCTCGCGCGCCGCGAGCACACGCTCCAAGGCCATGCGCGCCGCATCGAGCGCACCGCGAGCCGGATTCGTACCGTCTTGCGTCTCCGTCCAAGATTCGAGCGCCGCGAGAACGCTGTCCCGATCCTCGACCTCGAGCACCTCGACCGCTGCGAAATGCGTACGCCAAGCGACGAGCAACGACACGGCCTCTGCGGCACGGCGCTCGGCGTTCGTGGCATGCGACGCGGTCGTCGAGTCGAACGCGTCGGCGCACCGGTCGCGGTCGTTACGGGCCAGCTGGCGTCGCTGCTCGTGCGCGTACAGCTCGCGTAGCCACCTGCGCAGTGCCTCGATCTGCTGCCGACGCCGCTCGGCTGCGGCATGTAACGGACCCGGCCACGCCGCGAGCGTGGCATCGGCAACGGCTGCAATGCCATCCGGGAGCCCGAGACCTTCGAGCCCCCGTGTGTGCTCAGCTGCGATACCTGCTTCCGTGCCTCGATCCGCTGCTGTGCCTTGCAAGCCCGCAAGCTCTGTCCGTGTGGTGTGCGCATCTCGCCGACGCGCAGCGGACGACTGCTGCTCGCCTTCGGCGCGGTTACGCGCAACGACCATGCGCTGCTCGGCTTCGCGATGGCTAGTCCGACACTGATGCGCCAAGGCCCGCGCATCCACGAGCCGTCTGGCATCGCGCATCACGGGATCGGCTTCGAGGACGCCAAGCCGCGAGCGCCCGCTCGTAAGGTGCTCGTCGAGCCGCTGCTCCTCGGTGCGCCAGTGCGTCACCTTCTCCTTCGCGCGCTCAAACGTCCGTTCCGCGGCGTTGAGCTCGCGGCTCGCGTTGTCGAAGTCTGTTTGCGCTTGACGCAACACGCGCGCTTTGCGGCGTGCCGCGATCTGCGCGTAACGAAGGTAACGCGCGCCGAAGGCCGCGACCGATTGCCGCATCGCGCCGAGCTCGTCGAGCTCGCGGCGCAGGTCTTCCAGCTGACCCATCGCGTCAGCCACACTTTCCAGCGACACGCGGTCGAGCGGCGCCAGCGCTTCGGTGAGCGCGGCCGACAACCGATCCTCGTTCGGCTGCTTCGAGAGCTGCGGCTGCCGAAGTTGGATCAGCGTCTCGACGAGCGCTTCGTAGCGCTCTTCGCCAAGCCCAAAGAGGCGCTCGTCGACAGCCCGCCGATAGGTCTGCGCGGTCTTGAACACCTGCCCGCGCGCACCGATCGCCTCCGTGAGCCGCTCGTGCGAGAGCGCCGTTTGCTCCGGCGTCACGAGCCACAGATCGCGACCCACGCGCTGGTCGGTCACGAAGAACCAGGTGTCTACCCCGGTGCGGCCTGCGACGGCGCGCAGGCCGCAGCCGATCGTCACGGTCAGCACGTTGCCGGTCTCATCGAGGCGGCCCAGCTCCATCCATGTGTAGCCGGTGCGCTTGTCGTAGCGACCACCCATCAGGAGATTCCACTCCATGCGCTTGTGCCGGTCGCCGTCGGGCTCGACACGCGCTGCGCTCGCTTGACCATCGAGCAAGAACGGCAACGTCAGCGACAGCACCTTGGACTTGCCCGTGCCGTTGTTGCCGCGCAGCAGCAGATGTCCGTCGCGGAAGCGGAACTCTTCAACGTCGTAGTGATAGAGCTCGACGAGCCCCAAACGCAGCGGCTGCCAGCGTGCACGTGTCGGCTGGGGTAGCTCGGCGGCGGGTGAGTTGTTCGGAGGTAACTGGGTCACAGCAGCGACTCCTGCCGCGCCGGCGAGCGCTGAAGCTGCGCTTCGCCCACATCGTAGCGAAGCAACGCCGGCCGCGCCTCGACACTGCCCGCGACGCGGCGCACGAGCTTGAGCCGCTCGAGCTGCGCTACGGCCTGCTCCGCGAGCGCTTGTTCGGCGCCGGGCTCGCGCGCCCCTTTGCGCCAGAAACGCCCGTATTGATCCATTGCGGCTCGCACGAAGGCAGCAATCTCCGGAAGCGATGCGAGCGCGCCCGGCCGCTCGCGGGCGCCCGCCGCCAGATGCTCGGCCACGAGCAGCGTTACGTGCGCTTCCGTGCCCACGGCAGGCAAGTGCGCGTCGCTGAGCTCGCCACCGAGATCGACGAGCGCGACGCCCTCGGCACGCAGCTCGGGTGTCAGACCCGCAGCCTGCGCGAGTCGCGCCGACAGCGGACCGCGCTGCGTCGCGAGATACTGCCGCTCGTCATCGCTAAGCTCATCGTGATACGTGACGGCATCGTCGAGCAGGCGCCGCGCGAGCCGGTGGCGCGCTGCAGTGCGCACGCCCTCCGAGCTGTCCGGTACGTATTCCTCAACCAAAGCATCGAGCCTTTCTTCGAAGCTCAAGTCCGGGTGCGTGGCAGCGATATAGCTCGCGCCGCGCGTACTCGTGGGCAATGCTGCGAGTGCACGTCGGTTCACATCGTAAAGCACGTCGCCCGATCGGTTGACGTAAGCCTCCTCGTCGCCCGCCACGCGCGCGAGGACGCCGTGCTCGAGTAGGAACCTGCAGACTTGCACGAGCGCCCGGCGCTCGCGGATGGGCTCGAGTGTGAAGGCGAAACCGCGCGCCGCGAGCTCGGGATCGGCGGCCGCTTCGAGCAAGCGTTCACCGAGCGTCTTCAGCGTAACCTGCGCGTCGGCTCGCTCGAGCACAACGCACGCGAGGCACAGCACGACGTAGCGATCGCGATCGAACTCGGGATGACCGCGCGTCGCGTCGTCCGTGGCGGCCGGGCGCTTGTATAAGCGGGAGCAGCCGCGTTCGACGAGCAGCGGCCACCCGGTCTCGCGGGAGAACCAGTCGCGCAAGTAGTCGGAGTGCCGGCGCACGAGCGCGAGCGCAGGATCGCCGGTTGCGAGCAGTGGTCGCCGCAGTAACGCGCGCACCGCCTGCTCTCGCTCCTCCTCACGTTGGCGATCGAGAACGTCCGCGAGCCGTATCGTCGGCTCGGTCATCGAGTCTGTCTCGGAGTCGTTTTGGGCCAAAGTCTCATGTGGTTACCGGCGCAATCATCAAGCGGTGGTCGCGGCCCGCGAAGCGGCCAAGCTCGGTCTCGATCTCGGCATACGAATCAGCCTCGAGCGGCTCGAGCCGTACGCGCAGTGTGCCGTCCATCGTGAGCCGATCGACGGGCGTTGCTTCGTCCATCTGCGCCGCGAGCGCTTCGCCAAGCAACGTGAGAAAGAGCGCAAAGGCGTGTCGATCTAGAATCCCAAGCTCCGAGAGTCGCATCTCGCGGCCGGTGGCGAGGCGCCGGCGCGCACGTTCCGTCTGGGCGGCCTCCTGTGCCATTCGCTCCGCGAGGTGCTCGCGCTCCTGCGAGCGGTCGCGAATCTTCGGTGGGGCTCCCCTCGTAGGTAGCGCGCCGCGCTCGCGCAATAACGGATGCAGCACGACCGGCGGTGCATCGCGCCAGGAGACCGACGCACCGGCGCCGGACTCCGCCGCGAGAGCAAGGTGCCGGGCCGGCGACAACGCGAACGCCGCGCGCCACAGGCGGTGCGCGTCCGCGTCGCTGTTCGCTTCCGCGAACCACAGCGCGAGGCGCCGGAAATCCGCCGCACGGTCACTGCGTCCGCCGCGACGTTCGTTCACGAGGGAGACGGCTTGTAGCAACCGCGGGATCGCTTCGAGCGCGCTACGGCGCAGCAGCTCCGCTTGCGAGAGACCGTGCTCGGCTACGAACCACCGCTTGAGGCCAAGCCAACGCTCCTGCCACGCGCCGAGTCGTTCGGCGACGGCGGAGTCGTTGGCCGTCCCGGCGGAACGCGTCGTGCCGCCCTCGAGGCTGGCGGCTGCTTCGTCGACCGCCGCCGCGAGGCCCGCTGCGACATCGCCCGGCGCGCTGTCGCGCGCCTCGCGTTCTGCCGCCGCGCGAAGAACCGTCTGCTCGTGGGGCTCAAGCACGCCCAAGATTTCAGCGATCTGACCTGAGCGTGTGACGAGATCGCCGATGAAGCGTTGCAGGTAATCGATGAGACGCGATTTGAAGGAGACAACGGCATCCGGCTCGGCGCGCTGCAGCTCCACCGTGCGTGCGAGGCCTGCGATAAACGCCTCGGCGTTGCTCGCAAGACCTTCGAACACATGAACGAGATCGCGCAGCTCCGCGTGGATCTTGGCCGCGTCGCCTGGGTCCTCTCGCCCGAGCGCGGCCAGCGCCTGAAGCCGCGCAAGAATATCGTCGAGCGCCACCGACTGGAGTTCGGCACGGCGCGCGAATGTTTGGACGAACGTTTCGAGGCCAGCCTCGACCGCCTCACCGCCGGCCGTCATGCGGTAGAGCAGCCGCCGTTTGTAGAACTCTTCTATCGTGGCGACGCGAGACGTATCCGCTTGGGACTCGAGGTTGCCCCATTCGGTGAGCTGATCGAGGGCGGCTTGCAGCGCTTCGAGCGACGGCACGGCGCCCGACATTGAGACCTCAACGAGGATTTCATCCGGCCGTAGGTGTAGCCGGAACTGGCGTTTGGCCGCGGCGAACACGTCCATCACCGCGCGGTAAGTCGCGGCCTTGTCGGCCGTGACGTGGCTGAAGAGCTGGGTGGCGGAGGTGGGCAGCGGGACAGGAGGCATGGGAATCGTCTCGAGCGTTGGCTGCCAGAGTAGCCCCTGCGGGTCGGCGAGGACCAGTGGGCGGATCGAGAAGCGCGGTCTCGGTTAGGTCGGCGTGAGGCGAAAGTTCATCAGGCGCTTTGGCTAAATCATGAGGCTGCTTGATGTTGCGAACTTGGTGCGGTCAGCTAAGAACGGCTCGCTTTACTTGCTCAGCAACGCGCATGACATCGGTCATATCCAGCCCCGGCCCCTCGGTGGTCGTAAACAAATTGATCCCTTCGTTAAATCCGTGGTTGGAGTACCACTCTCGCTTCCACTCCCATCCGCGACGATAGTCCTCTTTGTTTAGCATCCCGAGGTGCTCCCAAATAATGAGGTCGCCAGAATCCTTGGTAAATGTGAAGTCGGGGAATAATCGGCGGCCCTCGGAAGATAGTCGAATCTGGAAGCATCCCTCGATCGATCGTCGTCACCGATATAGGGTTGTCGTCGATATCGCCCAGGTCTCTAGCTCTGGGATGCGGTAGGGATTTGCGAGAATCGCTGCGTCTTGCACCATGCCTCGGACGGCCTTTGCACGGCGGGCTGAAGTCGAACCAACGGCGGGCCCGCTCTGGACTGACGCTGAATCGGGATAGCAGTGTCAACAACGCGCGGCGAGTTGGGTTCAATCCATCCCAGGTGCCGGCTATTGCCTTAAGGTCAGCCGCATAGGCTTGTTGCGGCGGCGACTCGCGCCCCCGCAGGATGGCATCGAGCAACGGCCACGGATCGTCCGTCGACTTGATACGGCCGGATGCCATGAGTTCAAGAACAAGCGAAGCGCCCAGCCGCACGCCGATCGCTTCGAGAGCCGCGTCGGCGCCGGGAAATGCACCCCGATCCGACCAGGTGGCCGCGATCTGTTCATTCAACCAGTTTTCCCGCTTCTCCCAAGGACCGACGGCAACCCCGTGTCGCCTGATTGCGCGGACGGCTTCCATGACCAATCGTCCGTGACGTCAACGCCGGCGTAATCGCGAAACAATTGGAGGGTCTTGTCGGCCGTTGGGTTGTTCAGGCGCTTGATCTCTTCGTCGAGCTTGGACTGAACGAGCGCAGCAATGGACTGGTCGGCCAAGGCGCGCAGTCGTTCGGCTGCCGCCTCCAGCACTCGATCTTCGACGTAGGTTTCCCACGCAGTCATCGCCATGACCAAGCCCGCCCGCTTCAATACCTCGAGCTCCGGCGGAGGCGGCTTGGTATTCAGCGTATTGAAATGCTTGAGAAGGTTTTCAGCATCGAGGATCGACTGCGCAAACGTTTCGCTGGCTCTCGACATCGGAGTTCCTACGGGCCTATTCGCGCTGCTCGGGGAAAAGACCGGGCATCCAATACGACGCGAGCGTCGCAGGGAAAGTGATTCGCAATGCTGCTTTTGGCGTCTGCGACGTGAGCACCCCGCGCTCAACCAACGCCGCGACGACTCGGTTTGCTGTTCGTTCGCTCACGTCGAGCGTGCGCGGCACCTCGCCACGCGGTATCTCGCCCCGGTAAAGGATGGCGTCGAGCAACGAGCTCGACTTTTCATGCAGCGCGCCGAGCGCGGCCTCCTCGGCGACCCATCGGCCGATACGGAGGCGGAGCCGCTCCGGTTGCACGAGCTCCTCCATGAATCGCACCTGGTCGACACACGTCTCAAGGAAGTAGCGCGTGAATTCAGCGAGCGCCTCTTCGCTCAGGTGACCGCGACCATCAAGGTCGCTATGTCGCGGCACGTCGCAGGCGGCGAGATGACCCTTGTAGGCGTCGAGGCTGCGGGCGAGCCCGCGCGCGATCGACCAAACGCCGCCGGTCTCGAGTGTCTCGAGCAGCGTCGCATACGACATCAACCGTATGACCCGGCCATTGCCGTCGAGGAAAGGGTGGATCCATGCCAGCCTATGATGTGCCGCAGCAGCAGCAAGGACGACCTCTGACGGGCCGAGTTTGGCGTAGACCTCCTCGAAGCGCGCCAGAAAGCGCGGTACCGCACCGGCGCTGACGGGGATATGGGCACCGACCGCGACGTCGTACTTGCGGACCTCTCCGGGCACAACGCGAAGCTGCTCCTTCGTTGAAGGATGTTCGACGATCAACATGTCGGCGGGTAGGAGTTCGCAGAAGCGTCGATGTATTTCGAGAATGCCCTCCACTCTGACAGCCCTGCCCTTGATACCGCCCTCGTCAATCCATTTCTGGACCGCGATGTGGGCTTCGGCTTCGCGCTGCAAGCTGCGCTTCTTGGGGTCGGCGCTATAGTCCTTCTTGAGTGCCCGCTCGATGTCGATGGGATGGGTGTCATGCCCCTCGATCAAGTTGCTGTAGTAGCAGTTCATCGACCGGACCAGGTTCGCGAGCGCGGTAACGATGCCTTCGGGCAGGCTGCGGCGCAGACCAGCAGAGCGGCTCGCAAGGGTTAGGGCCAGATCCGAAAGCGCCGGGCGATGGGGCGAGCCCTCTGAGAGGACAAGGGGCTCCATGAGAGCGACGCTCTCCCCGCCGTCCTTTGCCAAAGACTTGGCCGCGGATTTGGCGGGTTTGTCGGCGGCTTCAAATTCATTCATAACGATAACGATACCATATAGTTATCGCGATTTATAAATAGGATACATCCGATTTATTGGCGGATTATTTGGCGGGATTCTAGGCCACCCTGCCACGTGAGCGGCTTAGCCCGGTGGGAGACGCTCAACTCCCTGGTACGGAGCCGCGGCGCCAGACCCCGCCTACCACCGAGAGACATGTTCCCGTGAAAGAGTACCAATTGAGCGTCACGACGTTCTCGATCGGGCAAATTCGCCCTATGGTCTTCGAGTGTTCCATGTCGCGACTAAAAACGTGGCCATCGAGCCCGCGAGATTGACGGCGAGCTCCGCGTGCCGCGCCAGCGGCTTCACATGACGCTTGCCCTGGCCGTGAGAATCACCGAGCTTGTTGCGGAGCCCGGCGAGGTTGCCGACGACGGATTGGCAGTTGCCGAGGATGCTCTTGAAGACTTTCTCGCTATGCAGGCTTGGAGCAAGGTTCAAATGCTCTGCCGCCGTCCCGTATAGTGCCGGCAAGTCATCGTTGTCACCGTACGTCCCACCGGCTTCGTCGACGATGTGCTTGCAGACCGTTTCAAGCAACGTCTTCGCCGCAGTAATCGCGCCCTCGGGATCGGATACGCGGCGTTCGAGCGCTTTTTCCCAAGCGCGGTGAACGCCGCCCTCATCGAAAGAAATCAGCGTCTCGGAAATCAGGTCATCCGGAGGCCGCGCGCCACTGGCCGTCGTCTCGCCAGCGCGGTAGTCCGCGAAGTACCCGTAGGGGTAAAACCGTGTGTCGCCAAGCCGATGGATCTTGAGCACTGCCTGCCCGAGCACAAGCCGGCGCCGATCGTTGGCGCGAACGGTCATCGCGAAGAACGCATTTCCTCACTCTATCGCGAAGGTTCCGGATCTGAAATACAGAGCTTCTACATAAGCGGCGGCTGAGAGCCCAAGCCACCCAAATAAGCGGAGGATTTCATGGCAGGTTCCGGTGATCCGCTAACTCTCTCTCGGGAAGACCTCTACGACAAGCTCGATTGTCCGCGACCGATGGACCACGGGGCCGGATCATCACCGCTTTCCGATCGGCACTTTCTTGACGTGCTCCTCGATGGCATCGATCACGACCTTCGTGAGCGGCAAGTTCTTCTTCTCGTCGTGCCAACGCTCGTGAAACAGCGCCGCCGTCTCCCGCGCCGCATTCAACACGATGTTGTTCGGAAGGTGCGCGCGCGCTGCCATGTGCGTGAGCTCGTCTTCGGAAAATTCATCGAAGCGTTTCGAGCGGTTCACGTTAAGTGCCGCCGTCTCATCTGGAATGTACGGGACCGTCGAGACGAAGTCGTAGGCGGGTGCGAGTGACGCAGTGCGCTTGTCGAGATACCTTAGCGACCAGTTCTTCAAATGCATGTCGGCATTGCCGATCAACGTATTGAAGGTTAGGCGACGGATGAACTCGACAACGTCCGCATCCCTCCCCTCCGCGCCAATGACCGTGGCGATGTTCATCGCACTCGCTTTTGAGTATTTGTCGGCCGGGTAGACGCCGAACACCTGCGCGAAGTCTTCGATGTGCACGGCCGTGCCATCGGGTAGTCGATCGAAACGCTCGATCGCGAACGCCTGCCCCTTCAGGGAATCCACGCCCGTCGGCAGGTTGCCAATGGCGTCGACTTCGATGAGCCTGATCGGCGGCACGTCGATGCCGACCAGGCGTGCGAGCGTCATCATGGAAAACTCGTTCTCAGGCACGCCTTCGAATTCGCGCGACGGTAGTTTGACGATCCAGGAACCCCCGACTCCTTTTGCGGGAATAGTGAGCCCCTGGGGAGCGCTTTCGACCGCGGAAAACTTGAGCTGAACGCCTGCGAGTGAAAAGCGAAGCGCGCGCTCTCGGGCCTCTTCCTGCAGTTCCGGTGTTTCACCGACTTCGTGCGGCCACGCCTCACCGCCAGCGGGTTCGGTCGTGATCGCACCGGGCAGGTCTTTGCCAAGCACCCAGAGCAGGAAGAACTCACGCTGCGGATTGACGCCTGCGCGTTCGGCGAGATAAGTCCGCATCCGCCCTTCCGGTAGCAGGTTCGAGAGGAAGGGCATGACGCGCGTCTGAACGGGGTTGAACTCTGTGATCAGTTGGCCAACGTGGTCCTTAAAGCCGAGACTTAGTACCGGACGATTGGCGTCGTCGATGTACGCATCGTTGAAAGCGAACAGCGTGCGATCGCCTGCGACGCGCGTGAGCGTACCGATCGGCACACCATAGAGCAGGACGTCGAGGACCGAGACGTTAGCTGCCACGATCGTCGTCTTCGAGCGAATAGGCCGGGCGCACCCTATTGGTCACCCAAGCGTTGTCCGAGCTATGCACGGCGGTATTGCGCAGGTCCTTGAATTCGACGACGAGGCGATGCAGGCCGCCGGGATCGCGTTTCTTAAGAACGGCGTCGAGACTCTTGTTCGCCGTACGCAGAGCGTCGCGATCGATAACCACGAACCCAAAATTCTGTAGGTCGCGAGTCACGTGCTGAAGCTCTGCGAGGTCGGTGTCGGCGGGATAGGCGTGGGAAAGCGTGTCGAGCTTCGCCAGAACAGCGTTCCATTCTTTGCGGGTTGCAGCACTGCCGTGGCGTGACGAATTTTCCGTGCGCCTGACAATTGAATTGATCGCTGGAACGCTCTTACGCGGCACGAGTGTGAGCTCAAGATCGAGAACGCGTGCGAGCTCCACCAAGCTCGAGAGACGCAGATCCACTGCGCCACTTTCGATATTGGAGATGTGTCCCTGCGGCACGCCCGCTTTTTCGCTGAGCGCGCGCTGGCTCATGCCTTTGGTTTGCCGGGCGGTCTTCAGTGCCAAAGCGATTTGAGCGGTGGTCGGTTTCATGATCTATCAAACCGTATTGATGGCCTATTTAGATACATTAATATATATCGATCCTACTACTTCTGCAAGATTATCGATCTGTTTTTATGTATCTATATGCCGCAATGATACACGTTTATATATCGTTTATCGGCGCGAGTCCCAACTCCACCGCTTCCTGGTGCGGAGTCGTAATGCCAAGCGCTGCGCAGCTCCGACAAGGGGAGACAACTTCACGCCGAGCTCCCCCACCTCGAAAACCGGCAGCGTGTGCCACAAGGGCGTTGCTGTGCTCGATCGCGCAGCTTTCCTGACATCCGAGGTCATATTTCGACTGGCCTCGCTGCGGGCACGGCGGTGGGACGCGCATCGCCTCTCGGCGCTCAGCTGCCGGTCATGTGTTGGTCGTAGGCCAGCTGGTAGGGCTCCGAACCGATGCTCATTTCGCCAGTGAACGGCGTGTCGAGCGCGAAAATGACGAGCAGCACCATCGAAAGCGATGCCGCTAGGCCGAGCAGCATGCAGGCCTGCAGACGGCCGTTCTCCACGTAATAGAAAAGACCGAGCGTAATGCCGGCGCCGGCGCCGCCCAGCAGCACGAACCAGAGCACGCGGGCAGGCCTCCCTGCGCAGCGTCCAAGCGCAGACGGCGCTGTGCGATGAGGGCGCTGAATGCACGCAGCGTCTCGGCGTGGATGATCTTCTGCCCGTCGGTCGCCGGCTCGAAGGGGTCAACCAGGCTCTGTAGCCGATCCATCCACTCGACGCCTTCGCTCGGAATCTTTCCCTGTTTCAGCTGCGGCCACGCTCCGTGGATGACCTGTCGGTGTAGCCGCGCAGCACGTCTCTCGTGGAACTGCGCAGCGGTTCCGGATAGCCGCCGAGGTCACGCCAAAGTATCGTGATTGCCGTTGCCTCGGCGGACACGATCCGCGAGACGTCCAGATACCTCGTCCACGCGCCGACCGCCGTCAGTGCCGCGATCAAGCCGTAGAGCAGCACCGACGACTGCATGAGCGGCGCGACGTAGTAAGCAATGTTGAAGTTGATTCCTAGACGAGGAAGAACGTGACGCCTGAAGACCCACAGACCGACAAGCACTGTGCCCATCAGCCAAGCGTTCAGTAGGATGGCTGGGAGCCAGCGCGACAGGCTCTCGAGAAAGGCGATCAGCGCCATGTCGGTTTATCTCCCGTCGCGTTTTGGCCGCGCATTCCACCCTTAGTCGTCGTCCTCGCGCAACTCGTTCATTCCTGACATCCGATGTCATCTTTTTCTGCTACGGTTTGCCGATGCGCGCCGATCGGCTGCTCTCGATCCTGCTTGCTGCTCCAGAGCGGCGGCCGGATGACCGCGCGCGCGCTCGCGCAGCGGCTCGAGTGCTCCGAGCGGACGATTCTGCGCGACATGGACGCGCTGAGCGGCGCCGGCGTTCCGGTCATGGCCGAGCGCGGCGTCGGCGGCGGCTGGCGGCTGATCGACGGCTACCAGACCAAGCTCACCGGGCTCACCGCCGCCGAGATCCAGTCGTTGTTCCTCGCTCGGCCGCCGAAGCTCATGGCCGACCTCGGTCTCAAGCAGGCGGCCGAAGGCCGCGTGGCTGAAGCTGCAGGCCGCGCTTCCGATCGAGATGCGCGCGCAGGCCGAGTTCGTGCGCCAGCGGATCCTCGTCGACGCGCGCGGCTGGCGAGACTCGGGCGAGAGCGATCACGAGCCTGCCGTGCGTGCTCGAGGCGCTCTGGCGCGGGCGCCGGCTGCGGTTCGACTATGCGCCGTCGGGCGAAGCCGCCGAGCGAGCGGATCGTCGAGCCGCTCGGGCTCGTGGCGCGCGGCAGCGTTTGGTATCTCGTCGCGGACCGCGACGAGCAGCGCCGCACGTACCGCGTCTCGCGCATCGGCGGCGCCGAGGTGCTCGAAGAGCCGAGCCGCCGGCCGGCGGACTTCGACCTCGCCGAGCACTGGGAGCGCGCCGCGACCGAGTTTCGGGACAGGTTGCCGCGTTTCTACGCGACGCTGCTCGCCGCGCGCGACGCGTTGCCGCGAGTCCGCTACTACAGCCGCCGCGTCGAAGAGGAGACGGACGACGGCGATCGGGTGCGGGTGCGAATGCGCTTCGACGCCGAAGAAGAAGCGCTGCAATTCGCGCTCGCGCTCGGCGCGTCGGTCGAGGTGCTCGAGCCCGCCGCGTTGCGCGCACGCGTGCTCGCCATGGCCGAAGGTGCTCGTGCGCCGCTACGCCGCGCGGCGAACGTCAGCTCCGCCGGCTTGACCTGCGACATCAGCGCGAGCGGCCGGCCTTCCGGGTCGGAGAAGAACGCCATCCACTCCTCCGTGCCGTCCGCGTGCCGATGGATCATGTGCGGCGCGCCTTTGAACTCGACTCCGCGCGCGACGAGCTCGGCGTGCTTCGCCGCGATATCGGGGACGCGGAAATAGAGGATCGATCCGCCGGCGCTCGCTCCGCTCTCGGCGCTCAAGAACAGGCGCGTGCCGCCGCAATCGAAGAACGCGAGATTGCCGAACGTATACAGGTGGCGCAGCCCGAGCACGTCGCCGTACCAGGCCTCGGCCTGCTCGATGTCGCGCACGCTTCGCGAGATCTGGCCGATCGGGCCGAGCTCGCCTTGCTTCGTCGTCCATCGTCGTGTCCTCTCTTCTCTCGCGCGTGTCGCAACGCGCCGTCCCGCGGAGCGCCGCGCCACTGTCGCAGCGCGCGCCGGTCGGCGAGCCCGAGCTTCGCGATCGCGTTCGCGACGTGGAACTTCACGGCGTCGAGGCTGATGCCGCGGCGTTTCGCGATTTGCGCGGTTGCTGAGCCCGTGACGAACGGCGTGCACGATGCGCCACTCGGCCGGCGTCAGCACGTCGTCGTGGCGCGGGCGGCCGCGCGGTCGTCTCATCGGCATGGGGCCGCATGGTAGCGTCGGCGCGCGCGGTTTTCCCTCCCCCGCCACGCGATTTTTCGCGGCCGTTCGCCGTACCATGCCGGCCATGAAACGCTCGGCGCTCGCGATCGCGTTCATCTGCGCCGGCTGCACGGCCAAGCCGCCGCCGAACGCCGCGACCGACGCCGAGATCGCGGCGCTCGACGCCGTCGATCTCGAGGCGCGGCTCGCTTCGGGCGAGCTTTCGGCCGAGCGCGTCGCGAGCGTGTTCCTCGCGCGGATCGAGGCGTCGAACGACGCGGGGCCGAGTCTGCGCGCGGTCATCGAGGTCAATCCCGACGCGCTCGCGATCGCGCGCGACCTCGACCGGCGCCGCGCCACGAGCGGGCCCGGTCGGGCCGCTGCACGGCCTACCGATCGTGATCAAGGCGAACATCGACACCGCCGACGCGATGGCGACGAGCGCCGGCTCCGTCGCGCTCGCGCGCCATCGAGCGGCGGCGGACGCACCCATCGTCGCGCGCCTGCGCGCGGCCGGCGCCGTGATTCTCGGCAAGACGAATTTGAGCGAGTGGGCGAACTTTCGCTCGACGCATTCGACGAGCGGCTGGAGCAGCCTCGGCGGGCAAACGCGCAATCCGTACGTGCTCGACCGCAGCCCGTGCGGCTCATCGAGCGGCTCGGCGGTCGCGGTCGCGGCCGCGCTCGCGCCGCTCGCGATCGGCACCGAGACGGACGGCTCGATCGTGTGCCCGTCGGCGGTGAACGGCGTCGTCGGCATCAAGCCGACGCTCGGCCTCGTGAGCGGCCGCGGCATCGTGCCGATCGCGCGCAGCCAAGACACGGCCGGGCCGATCGCGCGCAACGTCCGCGACGCGGCCCTGCTGCTGCGCGCGATCGAGGAGCCCGGCGCGCGGCCCTGCGGACCATGCCTGGCCGGCGCTCGTCGCGCCGCGGGCAAGCGATCCGAGCGGCGAGGCCGGTCGCGCGCCCTCTCGCCGGCGTGCGCCTCGGTGTCGTGCGCGACTACTCCGGGAGCCGGCAACGATCCCGAGCTCGAAGCGGCGTTCGGCCGCTGGCTCGACAGCTACGGACGCTCGGCGCGGAGCTCGTCGACCCGATCGAGACCGGGCTCGGCGAGGCCGTCGAGTCGGCCGAGCTCACGGTGCTGCTGCACGAGTTCCACGTGCAGATCGACGAGTACTTGCGCGACGTGCGCGATGGCCCGCGTTCGCTCGACGAGCTCGTCGCGTTCGACCTCGCGCACGCGGACGTCGCGATGCCGATCTTCGGTCAGGACCTGTTCGTGCAGGCGCAGCAGACGTCGGGGCTCGACGCACCGGCCTATCGCGACGCGGTCGCGTCGCTCGCGCGGTTTCGCGACCGGCTCGCGACGACGTTTGCGGCGCAGCGGCTCGCCGCGCTCGTTGCGCCGGTCGACCGGCCCGGCGTGGCGCGTCGACCCGGCGGCCGGCGATCGAGTCGGCGTCGCGAGCTCGACGATCGCCGCGGTGTCCGGATATCCGAGCGTCGCCGTGCCGGCCGAGCTGCTCGGTGAGCTGCCGGTCGGCATCGCGTTCGTCGGAGCGCCGTGGACGGAGCCCGAGCTGACCGACATCGCGAGCGCTTTCGAGGCCGCGCGCGGCGCCTTCCCGGCGCCGCGCTATCTCGCGACGATCGGCGACTGAGAGCCTGATTCAGTGAATCTCCGCTAGCGCGGTTGGTCTTCGTCCTAGCCCGCGCGAGCCTTCATAGCCCCGACAATCCGGGGATCGTGATGGTGCTCACGGCCATAGTTAGCTAGTACATATACAGTGTCTGTGGGGTTTCGGAGTCGCTGTGGTCACGAGCACGGTCGTTCTGCACGGTCAGCTGATCATCGAAGGAGTCAAGTTCCTTTGGTGGGTCATCGATGGCCGGCCCGCGCGCCTGACCGTGAGCCACCCGCTCTACGGCACGGAGACCCGGCCCGCCGAGAAGCGAGCCCGAGCAGCAAGCGCGCAAGCTCGCGCGTCGATTGCTGGCCGAGGCCGGCGGCGTCGATCCCGTGTTGCGAGACGACGCCTCGCGCGGACTGAGGCTCAGCGGTCGAGGTCGCTGAGCCCGTCGACGTAGACGAGACCGGCGTTCTTCAGCGGCTCGCGCATCTTGTAGATATCGAGCCCGAGCTCGCCGGCCGCGAGACGCGCGCGCTTCTGCTCCTCGTTCGCGACGCGCGCGCGCGCTGCCTCGAGCACGCGCGCGGCGTCGCGCCGCGGCACGACGACGACGCCGTCGTCGTCCGCGACGATCACGTCGCCTGGATTCACGAGCGTGCCCGCGCAAACGATCGGCACGTTGACCGAGCCGACGGTCGCCTTCACCGTGCCCTTCGAGTTGATCGTGCGGCTCCAGACCGGGAAGTGCATCTCGGTGAGGTCCTTGACGTCGCGACAGCCCGCGTCGATCACGAGGCCGCGAATGCCGTGCGCGCGGAACGACGTCGCGAGCAAGTCGCCGAACATTCCGTCCGCGTTCGTGCTGCTGACCGCCGCGACGACGATGTCGCCTTGTCTCGCGAGCTCGACCGCGACGTGCAGCATCCAGTTGTCGCCCGGGTGCAGCAACACCGTGAGCGCGCTGCCGCCGATCCGAGCGCCCGAGTAGATCGGACGCATGTAGGGCTGCAAGGAGCCCGTGCGCCCCTGCGCCTCGTGCACCGTCGCAACGCCGAGCTCGCCGAGCGCGTCGACCGTCGCAGATTCCGCGCGTTCGATGTTCCGGACTGCAACGTTCTTCACCGCAACTCTCCCGTCGGCCCCGAGCACGACCGCCTATACTAGCGCGCGATTATAGAGCACAAGTCGGGAGCGCTCGTGGCCGATCTCGGACCGTTGCACGGAATCAAAGTCGTCGACATGACGGAGGCGCTCGCGGGTCCTTACTGCGCGATGCTGCTCGGCGATCTCGGCGCGGACGTCGTGAAAGTCGAGCGGCCCGAGGTCGGCGATCAAGCGCGTACGTGGGGGCCGCCGTTCCTCGAAGGCGAGAGCGCGTATTTTCTCGCGGTGAATCGCAACAAGCGCAGCGTAGAGCTCGACAGCAAGGACGCCGGCCGATTCCGACTCTGCTGCAACGGCTCATCGCGCGGGCCGACGTGTTCCTGACCAACAATCCGCGCATCGATTCGCTCGCGCGCAGCGGACTCGATCCCGGCACGTTGCGCGGCCGCGATCCGCGGCTGATCTACGCCGCGATCAGCGGCTACGGTCACTTCGGTCCGAAGGCGAACCGCGGCGGCTACGACATCATCGCGCAGGGCGAAGCCGGTCTCATGGCGCTCACGGGCCCGCCCGACGACGGCCCGAGCCGCTTCCCCTCGCCGATGGCGGACATCTCCGGCGGGATCTACGCGTGCCTCGGCGTGCTGGCCGCGCTGTACGCGCGCGATTCGAGCGCGCGCGGAACCGGCACCGGCCAATTCATCGACGTCGCGCTCGTCGACGCGCAGACGAGCTGGCTCGCGAACATCGGCGCGAGCTACTTCGCGACGGGCAAGCGGCCGCCGCGGCTCGGCAATGCACATCCGAGCGTGACACCGTATCAACCCGTGCGTGCGCGCGACAAGGCGATGATCATTGCCGTCGGCAACGAGCGGCTCTGGGAGAAGTTCTGCAAGGTCCTCGGCCTCGAGTCGCTCGTGCACGACGCCCGCTTCGAGTCCAACGCGCAGCGCAACGTGAACCGCGCGGCCTTGATCCCGTTGCTCGAGGAGAAGCTCGCGACACGTGACGCCGCCGACTGGGTCGACGCGCTCGTCACGGCCGGCATTCCGGCCGGGCCGATCAACTTCCCGGACGAGACGCTGACCGACGAGCACGTGCTCGCGCGGCGGATGGTCGTCGAGCTCGAGCATCCGCTGATCGGAGTCGTTCGCTCGATCGCGACGCCGATCCACTTCGAGGCGAACGGACCGACCTATCGCCGCTATCCGCCGCGCTTGGGCGAGCACAACGCCGAGGTCCGCGCGCTCGCCGACCGCTGGTGACACACCAGCGCGTCGACAGACCCGAAGAGATAGCACTTCGCACTTGGACGCCGCGGGGCGGCGGCCGCGCGGGCTCATTCCGGAGACACGCTAAGACACCATCCCTGGGGCTCGGCGGCGCACATCCCTGTGCGCCGACGGTCTCCGGAACGAGCCCACACGTCCACCGCCCCGCGGCTTAGCGCCAATCCACCCCCTCACCACCCGCCGAGCTCGGCGAGCCGCCGCTGCGGCACGCCTGGAACCAGCGGTGCTGTTGGCATGTTTCTCCGGGAGCGCGTGAACCGGTCGCGCTGGCAGGGAGCCGGCGAGACGCGGCCGTCGAGGGTCGTTCCCGCGACCGTCGGCGCACAGGGATGTGCGCCGCCGAGCCCCAGGGATGGTCTTCCGGCGTGTCGCGGGAACGGCCCTCGACGGCCGCGTCTTGCCGGCGTGCCGTTAGCACCGCCTGTGCGTTACAGCGGAGGTCAGCGCTCCCAGACGCTCTGCAGATACGCGCGGAAGCTATCGCCGAGCTCCGGATGGCGCAAGCCGTACTCGACCGTCGCGCGCAAGTAGCCGATCTTGCTGCCGCAGTCGTAGCGAATCCCGACGAACGGCAGCACGTGCACGGGCTCGTCGGCGAGCAGCGCCGCAATCCCGTCCGTCAGCTGGATCTCTCCGCCCGCCCCGCGCTGGGTGCGCTCGAGCTTCGCGAAGATCGCGGGCGTCAAGATGTAGCGGCCGACGACCGCGAGATTCGACGGCGCGTCAGCAGGCTTCGGCTTCTCCACGATCCTCGTGACGCGCTGCGCGCCGGACTTGTCCGTCTCGACCGCGACGATACCGTAGCTGCCCGTCTGATCGCGAGGCACGGTCTCGACGCCGAGCACGCTCGCCCCGTGCCGCTCATAGTGCTGGGCCATCTGCTGCAGGCACGGCACATCGCTGTAGATCAGATCGTCCGCGAGGTGAACGAAGAACGGCTCGTTGCCGACAGCCGCCTGGGCGCACAGTACGGCGTGCCCGAGGCCGAGCGGAACGCCCTGCCGGACGAACATGCAAGTCACGTGCGACGGCACGATGTCGCGGATCAACGCGAGCAGGTCGTGCTTGCCTGACTCGGCGAGCTGACGCTCGAGCTCGGAGTCCGTGTCGAAGTGATCCTCGATCGCGCGCTTCGAGGAGCCCGTGATGAATACGAGCCTCTTGGCGCCCGCGGCGATCGCCTCTTCCACGGCATATTGGATCAGCGGCTTGTCGACGATCGGCAGCATCTCCTTCGGCGACGCTTTGGTCGCCGGCAAGAAGCGGGTGCCGCGCCCCGCGACCGGGAACACTGCCGTGCGAATCTTGGCCATCCAGTGCACCTCGTGGGCTCGACACGAAGCATGATACTGGACTCGTGCGGCTCATGGTGCGACTGCAGTCGCATTCCGTCGGCGGCCGTCGTGCGCACTTCGGCGAAGCGCGGCGCAGGTCACGCGCCGCGCCTCGCCGACGCGCTTACGCTCAGTGCTTCGGCGGCGGATCCGCGACCAAGATGTTCGCGCGGTTTTGCTCGACGATCTTCTCGCCGACGCCTTTGACTCGCGTCAAAGCCTCGGGCGAATCGAACTTGCCGTGCTCGGTGCGGTCCTTGACGATCGCCTGCGCGAGCGCCGGTCCCACGCCGGTGAGCTCGGCTGCGAGCGTCGCCGCATCGGCCGTGTTGATGTTCACCGGCCCCGCGAACGCACCGAACGATGCGAGCGCGAGGGCGGCCCCGAGCGGCCAGCGCACACTCCTCTTCATTGCCGTCACTCCTTCGATCTGTTGACGAGCGCGAGATGCTAGGCGGGCAGACGCAACGCGGCAGCCGCCGAATCTCGCGGCTTGAGGCAGTTTTCGCGCGGGCGAGGCGAGCTTAGGTCAGGAGGTTCTCGAGCGGCAGGCTCTGGATCGGACGCACCGTCTCCCAGAGCTTGCAGCTCGGGCAGTGCCAGATGAAATTCTGCGTGCTGTAGCCGCAGTTCGTGCAACGGTAGCGCGCGCTCGTGCCCGCGATCTGACGCAGACCCTGGCCGATGCGCTCGATCGCGCGGCGCCTGTCCTCTTGCGGCAGGGACTTGAGCTCCTCGCCGTTCACGAGGTTCGCGAGCACCTGGTTGTCGAGCACGAAGCTCTCGACGCACGCGTTGAGCGCGTCCGAGCTCGTGAGATTCGCGCGATGATCGCGGCGTACGCGAAGTCGCGGCGCAGCGTCGGATCCGCGCCGACCCATCCCTCGATCTTCGCGTCGAGATACGGCAGCTTGTCGATCGTGCGGTAGCACTCCACGAGCGGCGGCAGCACCTCGGTGATGAAGGTGCGATCCTTCTCGATAACCTGCTCGTAGAGGCCGATCGCCTGCGTGATCTCGCGCTCCTCCTGCGCCAAGCCCGCGCGGATCAGGGCGCCGCGCAGCTGACCCGTTTCGCTCCGGATCGTGTTCTTCAGATACGACCGTGCGAGCTCGCGGTCGCCGCTCGCGCGGGCCGGCCTCGGCGAGCTCGCAATAGTAGTGCGCGACTTGATTGGACTTCGTGCCACTCAGCATCTCGAGCTTGCGGTGGGCGTCGATCGCCTTCTGCCACTCGCGCTCGCGCTCGTAGATGTAGACGAGCTTCTCGAGCGCCGCCTCGGCGAGCGTCGGACTATCGTCGAGCTCGGCGAAAAGTTGCTCGGCTCGATCGTACAGGCCCGCGCCGAGATAGTCCTCGGCGAGCGAGAACAACGGCTTGATGGCGCTGGGTCTCGTTCAGATTCGGCCGCGCGAGCAGGTTCTGGTGCACGCGAATCGCGCGCTCGACTTCGCCGCGCCGGCGGAACAGGTGACCGAGCGCGAAGTGCGTCTCGAGCGTCTCGTCGTCGACTTTGGCCATCTGGACGAACAGCTCGAGCGCCTCGTCGGTCTTGCGGCTCAGCACGAGGTTCAGGCCCCGAATATAGTCGGCGCTGATCCGCGGCGGCGGGTCGCGATCGCGGTCGCTGTAGATCTTGAACGCGAAGCCGATCGCCGTGGCCACGATGATGATCGCGGCGAGCAGGAATGTGGCGTCAGTCGGCATCTTCGAGCTGCGGCGCGCGCAGCGTCGTGAGCTCGGCTTCCGCGTGGCGCAGCGTCTTCTTGAGGCGCCGCTTCTCGGTTGCGCCGCGCCACAGCGTGAGCGCCGACGGTCAGAAGACCGAACAGCCAGCCTGCGACGAACACGAACGCGAAAGCGAGCGCGAGCGACACGCGCTCGAGCTTCACGAAGCCGATGTCGACATCGATCGGGGTCGGATTGCTGTAAGCGAACATCGCCGCGAGCAGCATCAGAACGATCGACAGCGTCGCGAACAGGATCCTACGCAACGTGGCCAAGACGACTCACCTGAGCAGTGCGGGTGGCAGCTCGATTGTAAAGTCGCTGGCCTAGTCGCGCACGGGCAGGTGACGGGACTCGTTGACTCGCTCGCGAAGGTCCTTGCCCGGCTTGAAGTGCGGCACGTTCTTACCGGCCAGCGCCACGGCCTCGCCGGTCTTCGGGTTGCGGCCCATTCGCGGCGGACGGTAGTGCAACGAGAAGCTGCCAAACCCGCGAATCTCGATTCGCTCGCCGCTCGCGAGCGCCTCGCTCATGAGCTCCAAAATATGCTTGACCGCCAGCTCGACGTCCTTGGCGGGCAAGTGCTTCTGACTGCGGGCGATCGATTCGATCAGCTCAGACTTTGTCATGGGTACGGACTCCCAGGCCCGGCACCGGTTCTCGAGGACTCACTCCGGAGTCATCTTCTCCTTGAGCAAGTCGCCAAGCGTCGTGCCCGTCGTCGGTCGCGCCGCATCGGTCTTGTAGTTCTGTAGCGCCTGCTGCTTCCTCGTGGGCTTCCTTCGCCTTGATCGACAGCGAGATGATCCGGGTCTTTCTATCGACACCGGTGAACTTCGCTTCGACAGTCTCGCCGACCTTGAGTACCGTGCGCGCGTCTTCGACGCGGTCGCGCGAGATCTCGGACGCCCGGAGCTGGCCGATGATGCCGCCGTCGAGCGCGACCGTCGCCATCTTCGCGTCGAGCTCTTGAATCACGCCCTTCACGATGCTGCCCTTCGGATGCTCGGCGAGGAACAGCGACAACGGATCCTTGTCGAGCTGCTTGACGCCGAGGGAGATCCGCTCGCGCTCCGGATCGATCGCGAGCACGATCGTCTCGAGCTCCTCGCTCTTCTTGTAGTTGCGCACGGCTTCCTCGCCGGGCACGTCCCACGAGAGGTCGGACAGGTGCACGAGACCGTCGATGCCGCCCGGCAGCCCGATGAAGACGCCGAAGTCGGTGATCGACTTGATCTGGCCGGAGACCTTGTCGCCCTTCTTGTAGTTCTCGCCGAACTCGACCCACGGGTTCGGCTTGCACTGCTTCAGGCCGAGCGAAATGCGGCGGCGCTCCTCGTCGATGTCGAGGACCATGACCTCGACCTCGTCGCCGATCTGCACGACCTTGTGCGGATTGACGTTCTTGTTCGTCCAATCCATCTCGGAGACGTGCACGAGGCCTTCGACGCCTTCCTCGATCTCCGCGAAGCAGCCGTAGTCGGCGATGTTCGTGACCTTGCCGAACAGCCGCGTGCCGGGTGGATAACGGCGCGCGAGATCCGCCCACGGATCCGCGCCGAGCTGCTTCAAGCCGAGCGAGACGCGGTTGCGCTCGCGGTCGAACTTGAGGACCTTGACCTCGAGCTCCTGGCCTACGCTCACGACCTCGGATGGGTGCTTCACGCGCTTCCACGCCATGTCGGTGATGTGCAGCAAGCCATCGATGCCGCCGAGATCGACGAACGCGCCGTAGTCGGTGAGGTTCTTCACGACGCCCTTCAGCACCGTGCCTTCTTGCAGATTCTTCAGCAGCGACTCGCGCTCGGCGCTGTACTCCGCCTCGACCACCGCGCGCCGCGACACGACCACGTTGTTGCGCTTCTGGTCGAGCTTGATGACCTTGAACTCGAGCGTCTGGCCCTCGAGCGCGGCCGGATCGCGGATCGGGCGCACGTCGACGAGCGAGCCCGGCAGGAACGCGCGGACGAGGTCGACGTCGACGGTGAAGCCGCCGCGCACGCGGCCGCTGATCATGCCCGTCACGATCTCGCCCTTCTGGAACGCCTCCTCGAGGCGCGTCCACGTGCGCGTGCGCTTGGCCTTCTCGCGCGACAAGCGCGTCTCGCCGAAACCGTCCTCGACGGTATCGAGCGCGACCTCGACCGAGTCGCCGACTTTGACCTCGAGCTCGCCGCGCTCGTTGAAGAATTGGTCGGCCGAAATGACGGCCTCGGATTTCAGTCCTGCGTTGACGATCACCACGTCCTGGTTCACGCCGACGACGGTGCCGGTCAGTATCGCGCCCGGCTTGATCTTCTGATTCGCAAAGCTCTCTTCGAGCATTTCAGCAAACGATTCGCTCATATCTCTTCCGTGCCCACCGTGCGTCCTGCGCGACGGATTGTTGAAACCCACAGCGGCATCCTGCCGCTGCACACCTAGGCTCGCTTCGACCCAATGCCCGCCGCTTCGAGCCACTGCAAGATGCGGGCAATGACTTCCTCGGGCGTGAGATCCGTCGAATCGATCGTCCGCGCATCCGAGGCGGGCCGGAGCGGCGCGACCGATCGACTCGCGTCGCGCGCATCCCGTTGCGCTATGTCCCAAGAAAGGTCGGGCAGGCTAACATCAATCCCCTTTCCCTTCAACTGCTTATGCCGCCTCATCGCGCGCTCGTCCGCGGTGGCGGTCAGGAACACCTTGAGGTCGGCGGTCCGGGAAAACGACGGTACCCATGTCGCGGCCGTCCGCGACGAGCCCCGGAGGCCGCACGAAATCCCGCTGCCGCTGAAGCAGCGCCTCACGCACCGCCGGGCACCGCGGCCACTCGCGAGGCAGTCGGCGCCGGCGCCCTCGGTCCGCAGCGCCGCGGTCACGTCCTCGCCGTCGAGTAGCACCTGCTCGGCCGCCGCGGCGGAGCCGAAGCTCACGTCCATCGCGCGCGCGAGCCGGCGCGAGCTCCGCGGGGTCCTCGGGGTTGCCGCGGCGCGCCGCCGCGAGCGCGACGAGCCGATAGAGCGCACCGCTATCGAGCAGATGCCAGCGCAGCCTCGCCGCGAGCGCGCGGCTGATCGTGCCCTTGCCGGAGCCGCTCGGTCCGTCGATCGTGACGATCGGAACCGCGCGACGCCATCACGGGTTCCCGGCGCCGGCACCGATTCGCAGGCCGACGTCGGTCGCGACCTCGAGAAAGTTCGGGAAGGATGTGGCCACCTCGGCCGTGTTCAAGATGTCGATCGGCTCGCGCGCGAGCAGGCTCGCGATCGCGAACGACATCGCGATCCGGTGGTCGCCGCGGCTGTCGACGGTGCCGCCGCGGATCCTGCCGCCGGTCACGCTCAGGCCGTCCGGGCTGCTCCTCGACCGCGATCCCGACGGCAGCGAGACCTTGCGCCATGACCGCCAGCCGGTCGGTTTCCTTCGTGCGCAGCTCCTCCGCGCCGCTCACGCGCGTCGTGCCGCGCGCGCCGGCCGCGGCGACGAACAGGATCGGAAACTCGTCGATCGCGAGCGGCACCAGCTCCGGAGGCACGTCGATGCCCTGGAGCTCGCTCTGGCGCACGAACAGGTCCGCGACCGGCTCCGCGCCGAGCCGCCGCTCGGACTCGAGCTCGATGTCGGCGCCCATCTCGCGCAGGATCGTGAGCAGGCCGGTCCGCGTCGGGTTCACGCCGACGTTCTTGATCAACAGGCCGTCGGCCGCGCCGAGGCACGCCGCGACAATGAAGAACGCGGCGGACGAGAAGTCGCCCGGCACGCCGATCTCGCGGCCGCGCAGCGTCGCCGGGCCGACGAGCGAGACCGTGTGTCCGCGCCCCTGCTCGCTCGTCTCGAGCCGCACGCCCATGCTTTCCAGCATCCGCTCGGTGTGGTCGCGGCTCGGGCCCGGCGAGTGCACCGTCGTGCGCCCTTCGGCGTAGAGGCCCGCGAGCAAGATCGCGGACTTCACCTGCGCGCTTGCGACCGGCAGCTCGTATTCGATGCCGCTCAGCGCACGACCGCCGAGCACGCGCAGCGGCGGCTTGCCGTCCGTGGTCTCGATCCTCGCCCCCATCGCGCGCAGCGGCGCCGCGACGCGCTCCATCGGCCGCTGCCGCAGCGACGCCGTCGCCCGTGAGCTCGGAGTCGAACGACTGACCCGCGAGCAGCCCCGTGAGCAGCCGGATACCGGTGCCCGAGTTGCCGAGGTCGAGCACCTCGCGGAGGCGCCCGCAGGCCGTGCAGACCGACGCCGTTCACCCGCACGGGCTGCAGCGCGTTCTTGTAGATCGAGACGCCGAGCGCCTCGAGCGCGGCCCGCGTGGCGAGGCAATCTTCGCCGTCGAGGAATCCGTGGATCGAGCGTTTGGCCCTCGGCGATCGCGCCGAGCATGAGCGAGCGATGCGAGATCGACTTGTCGCCCGGAACCGTGATCGTGCCCGCGACCCCGTCGGCCGGCTGCGCGCGATAGCTGTGCGGATGCGGCATCACGCGCGACCGCAACTCAGTCGACCGCGGCTCAAACGACGGCCTTCGGATACGCGCCGAGCACTTTGAACAACGTCGCCTTCTTTTCGACTTCTTCGAGCGCCTTCTTCATGGGCGGATCGTCCGCATGGCCGTCGAGATCGACGAAGAACACGTAGTCCCACTTGCGCCGCCTCGATGGCCGCGACTCGATCCGCGTCATGTTCACGCCGTGCCGCGCGAGCGGCCCGAGCAAGTGCAAGAGCACGCCCGGCCCTTCCGTGCCGCTCGCCGAGACGAGCACGGAGGTCTTGTCGTTGCCGCTCGCCGGGAACAGCTTGCGGCCGACGACGACGAAGCGCGTCGTGTTGTCTGTCTGATCCTCGACCTCGCGGAACAGGATCTTGAGACCGTAGACCTCGGCCGCGGCCTCGCCCGCGAGCGCGGCCGTGCCGTCCTCGTCGCGCGCGCGGCGCGCGGCCTCCGCGTTGCTCGCGACGGGAACGAGCTCGACGCCGGGCAAGTGCTCCGCGAGCCACGCGCGGCACTGCGCGAGCGATTGCGGGTGCGAGCAGACGCGGCGGACCTCGCGCAAGTCCTGCATGTTGCCCATCAGGTGCTGGTGGATGCGCAGCTCGATCTCGCCGCAGACCTTCAGCGGCGACGTCAGGAACATGTCGAGCGTATGGATGTTGACCGTTCCCTCGCTCGAGTTCTCGATCGGCGCGACGCCGAAGTCAGCCGTGCCGGCCTCGACCTCGTGGAACACCTCGTCGATCGTCGGCACGGACAGCGCGTGCACGGAATGGCCGAAGTGCTTGAGCACCGCGGACTGAGTGAACGTGCCTTCGGGCCCGAGATAGGCGACCTTGAGCGCCTCCTCCTGTGCGAGACACGCCGACATCAGCTCGCGGAACAGCCGCACCATCTCCTCGTTGCGCAGCGGTCCCTGGTTGCGCTCGATGACCTTGCGCAGCACCTGAGCCTCGCGCTCGGGGCGATAGAACTCGGCCGTCGAGGTGAGGCCTTTGAGCACGCCGATCTCCTTCGCGCAACGCGCGCGCGCGGCGATCAGCTGCTTGAATGTTCGCGTCGATCTCGTCGATCGTGTTGCGCAGCTCGAGCAGCGACGCATCGCCGCCCGCCTCGCCTCGGCCCGCTTCGACTTCTTCCCGCGCGGCGTCTTGGCCTTAGGCGCCGGCGGTTTGCGCTTGCTCATGGGTTTATCGCAACGGGGCGCTGAAGCCCCGCCCTCACGACTCGAGAATCGGCAGCACGCGCGCCGCGAGGATGCCGTCGATCTTGCGGATTCGCGCGAGCGTATCGCCGTTCGGCGCCGCGTCGAGGTCGACGAGCGTGTAGGAGAGATCGCCGCGCGAGTGATTCAGCATGTCGGCGATGTTGATCGGCTGCGCGGCGACCGCAGTCAGGATCTGCGCGACCATGTTCGGCACGTTCGCATGCGGGATCGCGATTCGGTGCGGGCGCGTGCGCTGCAGCACCGTCTCGGGGAAGTTCACCGAGCGCGTCACGTTGCCGTTCTCGAGGAACTCGCGCACGTTGTCGGCGACCATCACGGCGCAGTTCTCCTCGGCCTCGACCGTCGATGCGCCGAGATGCGGGAAGCAGATCACCTTCGGGTGCTCGAGCAGCGCACGCTTCGGAAAGTCCGTGACGTACGCGCGCAGCTTGCCCGCGTCGAGCGCGGCGACGACGGCGGCCGAATCGACGATCTCGTCGCGCGAGAAGTTCAAGAGCACCGAGCCGCGGCGGCATCGACTGCAGCCGCGCAGCGCTCACGAGCTTGTCGGTGTCTTTCGTGAGCGGCACGTGCACGGTCACGATGTCGGAGCGCGCAAACAGGTCGTCGAGGTTCACGGCCTTCTGCACGCCGGACGACAGCTGCCACGCGTGCTGGACGGTGATCGCGGGGTCGTAGCCGAGCACCTGCAGGCCGAGCTTGAGCGCGGCGTTCGCGACCTCGACGCCGATCGCGCCGAGCCCGACGACGCCGAGCGTGCGCTTCGGCAGCTCGAAGCCGACGAACTCTTTCTTGCCGGCCTCGACGGCCTTGTCGAGCTCTTCGCCCGAGCCCTTCAGCGAGCGCGCGAACGCCCAGCGCCTGCGGCAGATTGCGCGCGGCCATCAAGAGGCCCGCGATCACGAGCTCCTTCACCGCGTTCGCGTTCGCGCCCGGCGTGTTGAACACCGGGATGCCGCGCTTGCTGAGCTTCGCGACCGGGATGTTGTTCGTGCCTGCGCCCGCGCGCCCGACGCACAGCACGCTGTCGGGAATCGCCATGTCGTGCATCTTGAACGAGCGCAGCAGGATCGCGTCGGGTCGGCGATGCTCCGACGCGACCTCGTAGCGATCGCGCGGGAAGCGGTCGAGACCCGCGACCGCGATGCTGTTCAGCGTTTGGATCTTGAAACTGCTCATGCGGGCAGGCTCAACCGTGCCGCTTCTCGAAATCCGCCATGAACGCGACCAGCGCGTCGACGCCCGCCTCGGGCATCGCGTTGTAGAGGCTCGCGCGCATGCCGCCGACGACGCGGTGGCCCTTCAGATTCGTGAGGCCCGCGGCCTTGGATTCTTTCAGGAACACGTCGTCGAGCTTCGGGTCCGCGAGCGTGAACGGCACGTTCATCCGCGAGCGCGCCGACTTCTCGACCGGGTTCTTGTAGAAGTCCGAGCCGTCGATCGCGGCGTAGAGCTTCTTCGCCTTGCGCTCGTTGACGCTTCGCGATGGCCGCAAGGCCGCCCTGCTCCTGCAGCCACTCGAACACGAGGCCCGCGATGTACCACGACAACGTCGGCGGCGTGTTCCACATCGAGTCGTTCGCCGCCATCGTCTTGAAGTCGATCGCGCCGGGCGTCTCGCTTGCGCGCGCGGCCCGAGCAAGTCCTCGCGCACGATCACGATCGCGAGCCCGGCCGGGCCGATGTTCTTCTGCGCGCCCGCGTAGATCACGCCGAACCGGCTCACGTCGATCGGCCGCGACAGGATGTTCGACGACATGTCGGTGACGAGCGGCGCGTCCGACACCGCCGGCACGTCGTGGAACTCGACGCCGAACACGGTCTCGTTCGCGACGTAGTGCAGGTACGCCGCGTTCTTCGAAGTCTTCCAAGTGCTCGGCGCCGGGAATCGTCGTGAACTTCGTCGCCGAGCTGCTCGCGACGATATTGACCTCGGCGTAGCGCTTCGCCTCGCCGACGGCCTTCTCGCTCCAGTTGCCGGTGACCGCGTAGTCGACGATTGAGCCCGGTGGCGCGAGGTTCAGCGGCAAGGCCGCGAATTGCAGCGTCGCGCCGCCCTGGAGGAACAGCACCTTGTAGCTCGCGGGCACGTCGAGCAGCGCGCGCAGGTTCTTCTCCGACTGCGCGGCGAACTCGATGAACGCGCTGCCGCGATGGCTCACCTCCATCACGGACATTCCGCTGCCTTGCCAATCGAGCAGCTCGGCTTGGACCCGCTCGAGCACCTCGGTCGGCAGCATCGCGGGACCGGGGCTGAAATTGTAGACGCGCTTCATCGCAAGGCCTCCGTACCCCGCCTATTCCACCGGCGCGCCGTCGGCCGCGCCGTCTTCTTCCTGCAACGGCTCGACGCGCGAGATGCCGACCAGCCGGTCGGCCTCGTCGAGCCGGATCAGGCGCACACCCTGCGTATTGCGGCCCATCGTCGAAATGTCCGCGACGGGCGTGCGCACGAGCGTGCCCGTCGACGTGATCAGCATGAGCTCGTCTTCCGCCGCGACCTGAAGCGCGCCGACCAGACGGCCGTTGCGTTCCGAGGTCTGGATGCCGATCACGCCCTGGCCGCCGCGGCCTTGGACCGGATGCTCATCGACCGGCGTGAGCTTCCCGTAGCCGTTCTCGGTCGCGGTCACGATCGGGCCCGCGCCGATGATGTTCAGCGCGATCACCTCGTCGCCTTGGCCCGCGAGCCTCAATCCGCGGACGCCGGCCGCGCCGCGGCCCATCGGCCGCACGTCCTTCTCGGCGAAGCGGATCGCCTTGCCGGAGCTCGCGAACAGCATGATGTCCTGGTCGCCGCTGGTAATCCCGGCGCCGATCAGACGATCCTCCGGCCGCAGGTCGACCGCGATGATGCCGGTCGTGCGCGGCCGAGCGAACTCCGCGAGCGAGGTTTTCTTGACCGTGCCTTGGCTCGTCGCGAGGAACACGTACTTGTCGTCCTCGAAGCTCTTCACCGGCAGCACGGTGTTGATTCGCTCGCCTTCCTCGAGCGGCAGCAAATTCACGATCGGGCGGCCGCGCGAGCCCGAGGCCGCCTGCGGGATCTGGTAGACCTTGAGCCAGTACACCTTGCCGCGGCTCGAGAAGCACAGAACGGTGTCGTGCGAGTTCGTGACGAACAGCTGGTCGATGAAATCTTCGTCCTTGACGCGCGCGGCCGCTCGACCGCGGCCGCCGCGGCGCTGCGCCCGGTAAGCCTCGGCCGGTTGCGACTTCGCGTAGCCCGCGTGCGAGAGCGTCACGACGACCTGCTCATCGGGAATCAGGTCCTCCATCGTGAGGTCGGCTGTAGTCCTCGACGATCTCGGTGCGTCGCTGGTCGGCATAGAGGTTGCGGATTTCGGCGAGCTCGTCGCGGATCACTTGCTGGAGCTTTTCGGGGCTCGACAGGATTTCAAGATAACCCTGAATACTGTCTATTAACTCACTGTATTCACTGGATATCTTTTCTTGCTCGAGGCCGGTCAGGCGCTGCAGTCGTAGATCGAGGATCGCCTGCGCCTGGACGGTCGACAGCCGATAGCCGCCGTCCGCAAGGCCCGACTCCTCCGCGAGATCCTCGGGCCGCGTGGCCGTCGCGCCCGCACGCGCGAGCATCTGCGTCACGGCGCCAGGCTTCCAGACGGTCGCGCGAAGCGCCGTCTTCGCCTCGTTCGGCGACGGCGAGCGCTTGATGAGCTCGATCACCGGATCGATGTTCGCGAGCGCGACCATCAAGCCTTCCAACACGTGCGCGCGCTCGCGCGCCTTGCGCAGGTCGTAGAGCGTGCGCCGCGTGACGACCTCGCGGCGGTGGCGCAGGAACGCGTCGAGCAGCTCCTTGAGCGATAACAGACGCGGCTGGCCGTCGACGAGGCCGACCATGTTGATGCCGAACACGCTCTGGAGCGGCGTCTGCTTGTAGAGGTTGTTGAGCACGACGTCGGCAAGCTCGCCGCGCTTGAGCTCGATCACGACGCGCATGCCGTCCTTGTCGGACTCGTCGCGTAGCTCGCTGATGCCGTCGAGCTTCTTCTCGCGGACGAGATCCGCGATCCGCTCGATCAGCCGCGCCTTGTTCACCTGGTACGGCAGCTCGGTGATGATGATCGCTTCGCGGCCTTGCGGTCTCGAGCGGCTCGATGTGGGTGCGCCCGCGGATGTAGATCCGGCCGCGGCCGCTCGTGTAGGCGCTCACGACGCCCTGGATGCCGAGGATTTGGCCCGCGGTCGGGAAATCGGGCCCCGGCACGAGCTTGATCAGGTCCGCGATCGTGACCTTCGGATCGTTGAGCAGCGCCAGGCACGCGTCGATGATCTCGCCGAGGTTGTGCGGCGGGATGTTCGTGGCCATGCCGACCGCGATGCCGGACGACCCGTTCACGAGCAAGTTCGGCATTCGCGTCGGCAGCACCGACGGCTCGCGCTCGCTCTCGTCGTAGTTCGGGACGAAGTCGACCGTCTCCTTGTCGATGTCGGCGAGCAGCTCTTGCGTGATGCGCGCCATCCGCACTTCGGTGTAGCGCATCGCCGCCGCGCGTATCGCCGTCGACGGAGCCGAAGTTGCCCTGGCCGTCGACGAGCAGGTAGCGCAGCGAGAACGGCTGCGCCATGCGGACGATCGTGTCGTAGACGGCCGACTCGCCGTGCGGATGGTACTTGCCGATCACGTCGCCGACGACGCGCGCCGACTTCTTATAGGACCGGTTCCATTCGTTGCCGAGCTCGCGCATCGCGTACAGCACGCGGCGGTGCACGGGCTTCAGGCCGTCGCGAACGTCCGGCAGCGCGCGGCCGACGATCACGCTCATCGCGTAATCGAGATAGCTTTGCCGCATCTCGTCTTCGAGATTGACCGGAAAGACTTCCTTACCGATGGCCATGGTTCATGCCCAGGAGCGCGAGCTCAGTTCGCAAATAAAAGGTCCCTTTCCCCGCCTCGCTCCGCAGCTCGAGAGGCGGTGAAAACGACACGACAGGTTTAGTGTTTGCGGACGGTGCCGGCGACGCGAATTCGCGCGCCCAGCACCACCCGTCCGACAGCATCCAAGTGCCCAAAAAACAAGGGCGAAGTCTAGCACAGGGCCGCTGGCTGCCCGTAGCGTTCGAGCCAGGTTCGAGCGGCTATACTGGCCCGCCTTTCGCGCTCGCGAAGAAACCCCCGTCCGATGCAACGTGTCGACGCTCTGATTCGTCCCCGCTGGACCGTTCGCGTCGAGCCGCAAGTGTGCGTCGAGGAGCGACTCGCGGTCGCCGTCGACGACGGGCGAATCGTCGCCGTGCTGCCGGTCGAGGAGGCGGACCGAACCTTCGTCGCGGCGTGCGCATCACGACCGGCCGCAGCACGTCCTGCTCCCCGGCCTCGTGAACGCGCACACGCACGCCGCGCAGAGCGTTGCTTCGCGGCCTCGCGAGCGATCTGCCGTCGAAGCGCGCGCTCGAACGCGTCGCGCGCCGCCGAAGCACGTTGGCTCGGCACCCGAATTCGTCGCGGACGGCGCCCGGCTCGCGATCGCCGAAATGCTGCTCGGCGGGATCACCTGCTTCGCGGACATGTACGAGCACGCGGACGTCGTCGCCGAGGTCGCGAGCGAGAGCGGCGTTCGCGCCATGCTCGGGATGGTGGTGCGCGACGTTGCGGGCACCGCTTGGGCTCGGGACGCTACCGCGGGTCTTCACAAAGGGCTGGAGCTTCACGATCGCCTCAAGGGCGACCCACGGCTACGCTGCGCGTTCGCGCCATGGTCGCCGAACGACGTCGAGCGACGCGACGCTCGCGCGCATCCGTCAGTTGGCCGACGAGCTCGAGGCGCCGGTCCACACGCAGCTGCACGAGACCGATGCCGAGATCGACGCGTCGGTCGCGCGTTTCGGACGCCGCCCGCTCGACAGGCTGCGCGCACACGGGCTCGTGACGCCGGGGCTGATCGGCGCGCACGCGAACCGGCTCGCAGCCGGCCGAGATCGACGCGCTCGCGACCGCCGGCGCGAGCGTCGTGCACTGTGCACGCGCGAACCTGAAGCTCGCGCACGGGGCGTGCCCGGTCGCCGAGCTGCTGCGCGCCGGCGTCAACGTCGCGCTCGGCACAGGCGGCGCCGCGAGCAGCGATCGGCTCGACCTCTGGGCGGAGATGCAGACGGCCGCGCTGCTCGCGAAGCACGTCGCGGCCGACGCGGCCGCCGTACCCGCGGCCGCCGCGCTCGCGATGGCGACGATCAACGGCGCGCGCTCTCTCGGCCTCGACGGCGAGATCGGCTCGCTGGTCGCCGGCAAGGCTGCCGACGTCATTTGCGTGGATCTCGGCGGTCTCGAGCTGCAACCGATGCTCGATCCGCTCACGCGGCTCGTTTACGCTGCGTCGAGCCGCGACGTGACCGACGTTTGGGTCGCCGGTGAGCACCTCGTGACGAACTCCGCGCCGTTGCGGCTCGACCGCGAGGCGATCGCCGCGGCGGCCGCAGCGTGGGTCCGGCGCCTCGCCGCGGCTGGGCCGGGAGACGCCTGAGAATGCACAACGTCGATTCGGCAGAGCTCGCCAAATTCGCCGCGCTCGCGCGCGACTGGTGGGACCCGCTCGGACCGTTCAGGACGCTGCACGAGATCAATGGCCTGCGCACCGAGTACATCGCCGAGCGCTCGAGCCTTGCGCGGGCGCGCGTGCTCGACGTCGGCTGCGGCGGCGGATTGCTCAGCGAGGCGCTCGCGAGCCGCGGCGCCGATGTGCTCGGGATCGACCTTGCCGAGCCGAGCCTCGACGCCGCGCGCGCGCACGCAGCGCAGGGCGGCGCCGCGGTCGACTATCGCTGCGTCGAGGTCGAGGCGCTCGCGCGCGAGCGGCCTGCGAGCTTCGACGTGGTCACTTGCCTCGAGGTGCTCGAGCACGTGCCGGAGCCGAGGCGCGTGGTCGCGGCGTGCGCGGCGTTGCTGGCGCCCGGAGGCCACGCATTCTTCTCTACGTTGAACCGTAACCCGAAGAGCTTCGCGCTCGCGATCGTCGGCGCCGAATACGTGCTCGGGCTGCTGCCGCGCGGCACCCACGAGTACCTGAAGCTCGTGCGCCCGTCGGAGCTCGCGTCGTGGTGCCGGGCTGCCGCGCTCGACGTCACGGAGATCACGGGGCTGCACTTCAACCCGGTGCTGCACAGCTACCGGCTCGGCGGCGACGTCGACGTCAACTACTTCATGCACGCACGCAAACCTCAGGCCGAAGCGTGAGCGGCGCGGCGGTGATCTTCGATCTCGACGGCACGCTCGTCGACACGGCGCCCGACCTCGTCGCGGTCCTCAACCGGATGCTTCTCGAAGGCGGCCGGCCGCGGATGCCGTACGCCATCGCGCGCAACGAGGCCTCCAATGGCGCGGCAGGCCTGCTGCGCCTCGGTTTGGGCCCTGGGGCGTCGGCCGACGAGGTCGAGCGCTTGCGGCCGCGATTCCTCGAGCTTTACGGTCGGCACATCGCCGATGGATCTCGGTTATTCATGGAGTTAGAGTCTATTGATGACCTTGGATCGAGATTCGAGCTCGGCATCGTGACCAATAAGCCCGACGCCTTCACGAGGCCGTTGCTCGCCGCGCTCGATCTCGCGCCGCGCTTCGCGTGCGTCGTGAGCGGCGACCGTCTCCCGCAGCGCAAGCCCGACCCCGCCCCGCTGAAGCTCGCCGCGAGCGAGCTCGGGCTGCCCGTGAGTCGCTGCGTCTACGTCGGCGACGCGCCGCGCGACATCGAAGCCGGCCGAGCCGCCGGCATGGCGACGATCGCGGCCGCGTACGGCTACATCCGGCCGAGCGAGGACCCGTCTGCCTGGGGCGCCGATGCGGTGATTCGCCGGCCCGACGATATCTGCGGCGCGCTTGCGTCGCTGGGGTTAGCGGCGTGACGAGCACCGCGCTGCTGGTCGCGCTGCTCGCCGGGCTCGCGGGGCTCGGCGTCGGCCTCGCGATCGGTTACGCGCGCAGCGTGCGCGTGCGCGAGCTGCTCGCGGCGCGAGAGGCCGAGCTCGGCAGCCGCTCGGCGCTCGAAATCGAGCGCGAGCGCGTCGTGGAGCTCGCGGCGGAGAGGCTCACGGGCGTATTCGGGCAGTTCGCGACCGACCAGTTCCGCAATCACTCCGAGACGTTCCTGAAGCTCGCGCGCGAAAGCCTCAGCGTGCAGAACGAGCGTGCGAAGGGCGAGCTCGCCGCGCGCGAGCATCGCGATCGACGGTCTCGTACGGCCGATTCGCGACGCGCTCGAACGGGCCGAGCGGCAAATGCAAGAGCTCGACCGATCGGGTCGAGCGACCCATGTCAGCATCGCGGGCCAGCTCGAAGCGCTCGCGGCGAGCCAGCAGCTGCTCGGCGCGGAGACGCGCAATCTCGTGAATGCGCTCCGCCGGCCCGAGGTCCGCGGCCAATGGGGCGAGATCACGCTGCGCCGGCTCGTCGAGCTCGCGGGCATGGTCGAGCACTGCGACTTCGTGAGCCAGAGTCACCAAGCGACCGAGACCGGCGCGATGCGGCCGGACATGGTCGTGCATCTGCCCGAAGGGCGGGACCTCGTCGTCGACGTCAAGACGCCGCTCGACGCCTATCTCGAGGCCACCGAAGCGAGCGACGACGGCGCCCGGCGCGTTGCGCTCGCGCGCCACGCGACGATCGTCGGCGGGCGGATTCGCGAGCTCGCGGCGAAGTCGTATTGGAGTCAGTTCGAGAAGAGCCCGGAGTTCGTGATCCTGTTCATCCCGGGCGATCAGTTCCTGAGCGCCGCGCTCGCCGAGAACCCCGACCTGCTCGACGAGGCGTTGCGCCAGAACGTGATTCTCGCGACGCCGACGAGCTTCGTCGCGCTGCTCAAGGCCGTCGCATACGGCTGGCAGCAGGTGGCGCTCGCCGAGAACGCCGCCGAGATTCGGCGCCTCGCCGTGCAGCTCTACGAGCGGCTCACCACCTTCGGCGAGCACGTGAGCGACCTCGGCAAGGCGCTCGGCGACGGCGTCAAGGCGTTCAATCGAGCGGTCGGCTCGCTCGAGCGCATGGTGTTGCCGAGCGCGCGACGCTTCACGGATCTCGGCGTGCAGCCGCGGCAACGGCTCGGCACGTTGAAAGAAATCGAGGAGACGCCCCGCGACTTCGCGCCCGAGCGCGCCGCCGGTCGAGGCGCCCGCTTCCGGCGGGCCGACTCTCGAGCCGCCGACGCCTCCCGACCGCTCGCATTGAGCATGCCGACCGATCCGCCCTCCGCCATCGTCAGCCCTTGGCACGACTATCGGCCCGCGGCCGACGAGCTCGCAGGCCGCGTGATCCTCGTGACCGGCGCGACGGCCGGCATCGGCCGCGCGGTCGCGCGCGCGCTCGCGCAGCACGGCGCCACGCTGCTGCTGCACGGGCGCAGCGCGCCGAAGCTCGAGGCGCTTTACCGGGAGATCAAGGAGATCGGCCCGGAGCCCGCCGTCGCGGAGCTCGATCTCGAGCGCGCCCAGGGCCCCCAATACCAAGCGCTCACCGAGGAGATCGACAAGCGCTATGGCCGGCTCGACGGCCTGCTGCACAACGCCAGCCTGCTCGGCAACTTGAGCCCGATCGAGCACTACGACATCGGCCTGTGGCAGCGCGTGTTGCTCGTGAACCTGACCGCGCCGTTCATACTCACGCGCTGCCTGCTGCCGTTGCTGCGGCACTCGGCAGACGCCTCGGTGCTCTTCACGACGAGCGGCGTCGGCAATCGGGGCCGCGCATTCTGGGGCGCGTACGCCGTCTCGAAGTTCGGCACCGAAGGCCTCGCGCAGGTGCTCGCCGAGGAGCTCGATAACACGCCGATCCGCGTGAACGCGATCAACCCCGGCGCGACGCGGACCCGAATGCGCGCGCAGGCGTTTCCGGCGGAGAATCCCGACACGCTCAAGCCGCCCGAGGCGCTCGCGCTTCCGTACCTGTATCTGCTCGGTCCGGCGAGTAACGCGGTGCGTGGCCGGCGGTTCGACGCGCAGCCGCGAGCGCGTTGATCAATGCGCGCCGGCTCGAGACGCCGACGCGCCGCCGGGAGCGGCAGCAGCGGCTAGCGCAGCGCCGATGAGATCCCTGACCGCGGCCTCGTGGCCCGATGCATCGGCAGGGCCGTAGATCGTCGGCAAGTCGTCGCGCCGCAAGTAGTCGGGATGGTGGATCTCGACGAGCAGCGCGTACTGCAACGTGCGTCCGTCCTTCGCGACGTCGAGCTCGTAGGCGTGCGCCGCGAGCCGAGTTCCGGTCGCGACGTGCATGAGACCCGCGACGCGCTCGGGGGCGTCGATCGTCGAAGTAGCGCAGGTTGGTCTTCACCACTTGCCAGCCGTGCGCCGCGAACACGGCTCCGATCGAGCCGCCGCGCACGATCTCGTCGTGCTCGGCCGCGAGAGCAGGATCGATCGCGGCCGGATAACGCACGACGGCGAACGTGCGGCACGTCCTCTCCCCGCTCGCCTCGCTGTACAAGTTCGAGACGCGCTCCTGCGGGCCGCTCGCGAGGACCTCGATTCCGTAGTTGCCGAAGCGGGCTGCAATCCGCTCGCTGTTGAGCAACGGCCGGTTGCTCGACGCGACCGCGGTCGCGACCGGTGCCGTGGCCTGCGCCGCGGCCTCGGCGACATAGAGAGCAGCGAAGCCGACGAGCATGATGGCGCTCAGGCAGCCCGCGGAGCAGATAGAACGGGTGTTCACACGGATTACTCGATCGACCGAGCGGCGATTATGCCAATCGCTGCGTGACCTTGGCGCGGTTTCCGGCGTTCGATGGTGTTGTAAGACGAACGGACCAGGGTGGGCAGTTGATTCGTAGCGCGGTATATACTACGGTCGTTTCGCAACCGTTCATCGAGCCTGAGGGCAATTCCGCCCGGATTCCTCCTTAAACGGTTCTCAACTAAGACGCCTGGGAGGTCTCGTGGGCAGGAAACTTTACGTCGGCAATCTGCCGTTCTCGGCTACAGAAGAAGATATCACGGCTAAGTTCTCGGCGGTCGGCACCGTCGAATCCGCCAAGCTCATTACCGATCGCGATACAGGCCGCAGCAAAGGCTTCGGCTTCGTCGAGATGAGCAGCGACGCAGAGGCTCAGGCGGCGATCGAGAAGCTCAACGGCCAGGACTACGGCGGCCGGCCGATGACCGTCAACGAGGCCCGTCCGCAACAGAAGAAAGGTAACGGTCCGCGCGGCGGCGGCTACGGTGGTGGCGGCGGCGGGTATGGCGGCGGTGGCGGCGGCTACGGCGGTGGTGGCGGCCGCGGCGGCTACGGTGGCGGTGGCGGCGGCTATGGCGGCGGCGGCAATCGCCGCTGAGCAGGGGCGCCTCATCCGACGCTGATTCGCTCGGTAGGAATCAAACGAAACGCCGGCCTTGCGCCGGCGTTTCCGCTTTTGCAACTGGGGGAAGACCATGATCTCGCGACCGTTCAGACTCATGTTCGTCAAGTGGCTTTCTGCGGGCGTCTTCGCGGCGCTGCTCGCGGCGCCCGCGCTCGCTGCGCGTGGCCCGTCCACGGCGCAGCTCGAGGATCGCGCGGCGATCCAAAACCTCGTCGTCAAATACACGATCGCGCTCGATACGCTCGACGCGGACATGTATGCGAGCGTGTTCGCCGAGGACGCCGAGTTCACGTTCGGCGGGAAAACCTACAAGGGTCGCGACGAGATCCGCAAGATCGTCACCGATTTGAAGGCGCGACGCGCTGCCGCGCAGACGACGGATGCGCCGAGGTCCTATCACGCGCTCTCGAACACGTACATCGAGCTCGTGAACGATCACGAAGCTCATCACCGCTCGTATTGGCAGACGATCACCGGGCCGTCGAGCGGGCCGTTCACGGTCGGCGGGATGGGTCGCTACGAGGACACGCTCGTCAAGCGCAACGGCACGTGGCTGATCCAAAAGCGCCAGATCATCCAGTAGCGGGCTCACGTTCGCCAGCGCGCATCGTCGGCGAGCTGGCGAGAGCGCACATCGCGGCGCGCTGCCTGCACGTCGCGGCCGCGTTCGGCGTCGCCGACGCGATCGGCGAGGAACCCGCCGACGCGCGTGCGATCGCCTCTCGCACCGGGCTCGACGCGGACGCGCTGCGGCGGATCTTGCGGCTGCTGGCCGCGCACGGCGTGTTCGAAGAGCGACCGGACGGCTACGCGCACAACGCCGCGTCGCGGCTTCTGCGTAGCGACCACCCGGAGTCGCTGCGCCCATACGTGCGGATGGGCGGTATGCCGGCGTTTTGGGAGCGCTACAGCGAGCTCGGCACGACCGTGCAGACGGGACGACCGTCGCGCGATTGGCGCGGTCTGCTCGGCTACTTCGACGGGCATCGCGACGAGGCGGAGATCTTCAACGCGGCGATGGTCGCGAAGTCGCGCGCGGTGCTGCCGGCGGTGGTGGACGCCTACGACTTCGCGCGTTTCGAAGTGATCGCGGACATCGGCGGCGGCCGCGGTCATCTGCTCGCGGCCGTCCTCGAGCGGGCGCCGCGCGCCCGCGGAATACTTTTCGACTTGCCGCACGTGGTCGCCGAAGTCGGCTCCGCCCGCTCGCCGCGGCTCGAAATCGCCGCGGGCGACTTCTTCGCCGATACCCCGCCCTCGGCGGATCTTTATCTGCTGATGGATTTGCTGCACGACTGGCGGGACGACGACGCGGCCAAGATCCTTGCAAGCGTTCGCCGCGCCGCGACGCCGCATGCCCGCGTGCTGATCGTCGAGACGCTGGTGCCGGAAGTCCCGGGCCCGCATTTCGGTAAGACCCTCGACGTCATCATGCTCGCCGTCACGGGCGGCCGGGAGCGCTCGCTCACCGAGTACGCGGCGCTGCTCGAACGCTCGGGCCTGCGGCTCGAGCGCGTGCTGCCGACCCGCTCTGAATACTCGATCGTCGAGGCTGTAATACATCCGGTCCTCGTTCGTATTGGGTAGGAGGCGACCACCGAATCCGACCAAGATGCTTGCACACAACATAGAGGCCGCGCGCGGCCAGATCCGCCGGGGCGAACCGGCCATTACCATGACATTTGTGACGGCTAACCCTGGGAACCGCGGGACCGCCTGTATAATCCCGCCGCCCGCATAGCCGCCTACACAAGACGACCGGAACCCCTATGGCCGACTCCTCCTATGTCGCGCTGGCGACGAACATCTTTACGGCGCCGAGCCAAGCGTTCATCGCGCTGAAGGAACGGCCGCGCGTGCTGCTGCCCGTGCTCGTACTGCTGATCGGCTTCGCCACTGTGTCGTTCTACTTCCTGAGCCACGTCGACATGGGCTTCTTCCTCGACAACACGCTACGCAGCGGCAACGCCAATTTGACGGACGCACAGCGCGAGCAAGCCGTCGCGGCCGCGGCCAAGATTCCGCCGCTGGTCTATGGCGCGCTCGGCGCGCTGAGCTCGAGCCTCATTTTTCTGCTCATCTTTCTAGTGGCGTGCTATTACACGATCGTCTCCTTCGTGACAGGGGACGGCGTGAAGCTGAAGCAGTGGTTCGCCTTGCTCTGCTGGTGCGCGCTGCCTCAGGTGCTCGGCATCATCGCGCAGCTCGTCAACATGGTGGTCAACGACCCGCGGTTCATGCTGCAAGACCAGATCAACCCGCTGGCGTTCGGCAATCTGCTGTCGATCGACCGCACCGGCGCGCCGATCGTCCAGCGCGTCTTGCTCGGCATCGACGTCACCGCGATCTGGACGGTCGTGCTCCAGATCCTCGGCTATCAATCGTTCACGAAGAAGTCGCTCGTAACGTCCGCGGCGGTCGTGCTCGGACCGCTCGCGTTGATCGTCGTCATCGCAAGCTTGCTCGCGCTACGCCACTAGGCCGTGAACAAGCGACTCCTCATCATCATCGGCATCGTGGTCCTCGTGATCGCGATTCCGCTCGTCCAAGCGCGGATCGGCGGCGGCGTCACCGTCAAAGTAAAGACGGAGAAGGTCGCGCCGCGGAGCATTCAGGCCTCCGTGCTCGCTTCGGGCCGCCTCGTCTACGAGCAGCAGGCGAAGCTGACGACCGAGGAGATCGGCCGCGTCACCACGATCTACGTCCAGGAAGGCGATCGCGTGAAACAAGGCCAGCTCGTGCTGCAGATCGACGACCAGCGCCTGCGCGCGGCCGTCGAGCAGAACGAGGCCGCGGAGCGCGTGCAGGAGATCGCGATCGAGCGTCAGAAGCTGCAGGTGGAGAACCTAGAGACGCAGTTCGAGCGTACGCGCGGCCTGCACGAGCGCAAACTCATCGACGACGACAAGTTCGATACCGCGAGCAAGAATCTCGACATCGCCGCGTCGACCTCGAGTCGAGCCGCGCTTCGCTCGCGCAGTTCAAAGCCCAGCTCGCCCAGGCGAAAGACCACCTCAGCAAGACGCGCGTCTACGCGCCCATCGACGGCACGGTGACGTCGCTCGACATCAAGGTCGGCGAAACGGCGATCGCGAGCTCGACGAACATCCCGGGCTCCAATCTCATGACGATCGCGAATCCCGAGACGATGCTCGCCGAGGTGAACGTCGACGAGGCGGACATCGCCAACATCGAGCCGGATCAGCGCGCTCGCGTGTTCGCGATCGCGTTCCCCGACACGGCCGTCGAAGGCAAGGTCTCCTCGATCGCCGTGTCCGCAAAGGTCGCCGAAGGCCGTCAAGGCTTGAGCTTCGTGGTCAAGATCCGATTGACCGATACGAAGGGCGTGAACCTGCGGCCTGGAATGTCCTGCCGCGCCGAGATCTTCGCGGCGGCGCGCGAGAGCGCGCTGGCGACGCCGATCCAGGCGATCCGCGTCGAGGAAGACCTCACGCAGAAGGTCACGAAGCGCTACGTATTCGTCGCGCGCGGCGGCGTTGCGAAGCGCGTCGAGGTCCAGGCCGGTCTCTCGGACGACACGTACCAGGAGCTCACGGGCGGCATCGCCGAGGGCGACGCCGTGATCACGGGGCCGGACCGCGTGCTGCGCGCGCTCAAGGATGGCGATCGAGTCGTCGTCGCGGGCTCCTGAGGGCGGCCCCGATGCCCGTCATCGAGCTGTCCTCGATCAGCAAGCATTACGAGATGGGCCAGCAGCTCATCAAGGCCGTCGACAACCTCGACCTCTCGCTCGACTACAACGAGTACGTCGTGTTCATCGGCTCCTCGGGCTCGGGGAAATCGACGCTGATGAACATCATCGGCTGCCTCGACACGCCGACGGCGGGACGCTACGTGCTCAACGGTCACGACGTAAGCGGTCTCGACGACAACGAGCTCGCCGACATCCGCAATCAGGAGATCGGCTTCATTTTCCAGAACTTCAACTTGCTGCCGCGCGCGTCGGCGCTCAAGAACGTCATGCAGCCTCTGATCTATCGCGGACTGAGCCTGGCGGAACGCAAATCTGAAGCCGAGCGCGTGCTCGCGCGCGTCGGTCTCGCGGAGCGCAGCGACCATTTACCGAACCAGCTTTCGGGCGGCCAGCGCCAGCGCGTCGCGATCGCGCGTGCTCTCGTCACGCGGCCGTCGATCCTCCTGGCCGACGAACCGACCGGCAACCTCGACTCGCAGACGACCGCCGAGATCCTCGCGCTGTTCGACGAGCTCCACGCGGACGGCCAGACGATCGTGCTCGTCACGCACGAGCCCGACGTCGCGAAACACGGCGGGCGCGTGATACGCCTCAAAGACGGCAGGATCGTCGAAGACTATGGCCAGCAGCCCGCCCGCAGCACCCACTAGCGCGCCGGGACTCCGGCCCGGCGGCCGCACGCGCACGCGCGTGACGATCTGGTTCGCCGCCGCGGAAGGCGCTCGCGCCGCGCTCGAGGCGATCCGCGCGCACGCGTTTCGGAGCTTCCTCACGACGCTCGGCATCGTGATCGGCGTCGCGTCCGTGATCGCGATGGTGTCGGTGATCCAGGGACTGCAATTCACGATCGGCCAACAGTTTCTCGGCCTCGGCAGCAACAGCGTGACCGTGCAGTCGTACACCGCCCTCGCGGACGCGCTCCAGGGCAAGCGTTCGCGCCTCACGCAGGACGACTTCGACCTGATCCGCTACCGCGTCGAGGGGATCTCGTCGATCACGCCGATCATGTACGTGCAGAACGGCCAGGCGACGGTACGCTACGGCTCCCAGACCACGGCCTCGCAAGTGCTCGGCACGAGCTACTCGTACCAGGACGTCGGCCAGTATTTCTGCGCGCGGGGTCGCTTCCTATCCGACACCGACAACGACACGCGCCGGCGCGTCGCCGTGATCGGCGAGCAAGTGCGGCAAGATCTCTCGCTGCCCGAAGACCCGGTCGGCGAGTTCATCCAGATCAACGGCGAGTGGCTCAAGATCATCGGCCTGCTCGAGGCGAAGGGCGAGATCCTGGGGCAGAGCCAGGATAACCGCGTGATGATCCCGTACAGCACGATGGTGAGCCTCCAAGGCAGACAAACCCTGCCCGACATCGCGATCCAGCTCACGCTCGCGGACCTCGCCGATCTCGACAACGTGCGGCAGACCATCACTCGCTTGCTGCGCACCGCGCACAAGCTGAAGACCGACGCGGAGGACGACTTCCGAATCCAAACGGCCCAGCAGCTCCAAGACACCTTCAACTCGATCCTGACGACCGTTACGATCGTGATGACGAGCATCGTGAGCATCTCCCTGCTCGTCGGCGGGATCGGGATCATGAACATCATGCTCGTGTCCGTGACCGAGCGGACGCGCGAGATCGGCATCTGCAAGGCGATCGGCGCGAAGCGCCACCACATCCTGCTGCAGTTCTTGCTCGAGGCGCTCGTGCTCTGCCTGCTCGGCGGCGTCGCGGGCCTCGCGATCGGCTACGGACTCGGTGCGCTCGCGGCGTCGCTGATCCCGAACTTTCCAGCGGCGCACACCCCCTGGTGGGCCATTGCGCTCGCGATCGGATTTTCGGGCGCGGTCGGCGTCGGCTTCGGGATCCTGCCCGCGGCCAAAGCCGCGAACTTGGACCCGATCAGCTCGCTGCGCTACGAGTAGTCCGAACGATCAACTCGCGGCGCCCGGAACGGGTAAGCACTCCATGACCTCCACGGCCTCGCCCGGGAAGACCGTGAAGTGCGGATGGTTCAAGAACAGCTCCGCGGCCGCCTCTTGCGACTCCGCTTGCACGATCACGTAGGCGGCCATGCTGTTGCGGACGTCCGCGATGCCTTTCGCATCCGCCCGCTTCGTCTTACCTAGCGGGCCACCGTTGTCGACGATGCTCGCGCGATTCTTCGTCACCCAATCCTGCCAGGCCTTCATGCCGGTCGCCTGCCGCTCTTTGCGTTCAGCCTCGCTGAGCTTGTCCCATTTAGACAGTGCGGCCGGTGAGCCTAGATAAATCGCCATGAACTGCTTCATTGGCTGCCTCCGTGAGTCGGTTGGTCAACTGAAAGCGATGCGATCACTAGAATCGACACGCCGGGCGATCCATGGTTCCAGCGGTCCCTTAGGCCGCCTGACGAGTGCGTTCAGACTGCAGCGCTACGAGCGGCCGACCGACGGGTCGCGCCGAGCGGCAGGCTCACGCGTGCGATGCATCCCGGAACGCCCGTTCGATTCTCGAGCGTGATCGCGCCGCCGTGGTTCTCGACGATCTCGCGCGACAGCACGAGCCCGATGCCGGTGCCGCCGGGCTTGGTCGTGAAGAACGGCACCCAGAGGTTGTCGGTCCGCGCGAGGCCCGGGCCGTCGTCGACGACCTCGACCACCAACCGATCCTCCTCGCCCCGCCAGCGCAACCCGCACGACGCCGCGCTCCCCCGCCGCCTCGACGCCGTTGCGTAATAGGTTGATCAGCACCTGCTCGATCTGATCCGGGTCGATCGACAGCCGGGCGGCTGGGCCTCCGTCGATCGCTACGCGGCCCGCTTGCAGCGACGCGACGCGGCCAACGAGCGCCGCAAAGTCGGTATCGCGGCGCGTCGGCGGCGGCAGCCGTGCGAGCCGCGCATACGCGCCCATGAATCGCTCGAGCGACTCGGCTCGATCGTGGATGATCGTGAGCCCGTAGTTCGCGTCGTCGCGCCAATCCGCAGGCGCCGGGTCGCGGCGAATCAGCTTGCGCAGCGTGCCGGCCATCGACTTGATCGGCGCAAGCGAGCTGTTGAGCTCGTGGCCGATCACGCGCACGAGCCGCTGCCAGGCTTGCCGCTCCTCCTCGCGCAGCGCGCGGGAGAGATCCGAGATCACGAGCAGCTCGCTCGGCTTGCCGCCCTCGCGGAAGCTGCGCCGGCGAACCTCCCAGCGCCCCGAGCCGCCCGGGAACACGTGCGTGACGATCCGGCCCGACGGCTCGGCAAGCATCCGCTCGAGCCCGAGCTCCGCGGCGCTGCGGCCGCGAAGCTCGTCCGCGGTGCCGCCGAGCAACGCTTCGCCCGGCTCGATTCACGAGCCGCAGCCGCAGGTGCGAGTCGAATCCGAACACCGCGATGTCGACGTCCGCGATCACTTTTTGCAGCAGCGCGCCGGCCTCGAGCGCCTCGAGGCGCTGGTCTTGCAGCGTGCGGCCGAGCGAGTTGACCTCGACCATGACCTCGCCCATCGAGTCGTAGGGATCGATGTTCCGGCCGCGCATCGAGTAGTCGCCCTCGCGCAGCGCTTCGAGCATGTTCGCGAGCGAGCGCAGCGGCTGGATCGACGCGCTGGCGCACGGCCGCGATGCCGATCAAGAAGAACACGCTCACGAACGCGAACAGCGTCCAGCGCAGCCCGACCGGCTCGTCGGACTGCCAGAGCAGCACGGCGACGAGGAGCCATGCCGGGCCGGCCGCGACGAGCGCGGGCAGCAGCACGCGATTCTGAAAGCGCAAGCGCGAGCGTTTGGTCATCGCCTCACAGCCCGAACTTCTCCATGCGCCGGTAGAGCGCGGAGCGGCTCATGCCGAGCTCGTCCGCGGCCGCGATCACGTTGCCCTCGTGGCGCGCGAGCGCGGCGCGAATCGCGTCCTGCTCGATCGCGTCGAGCGTCATCGGCTTGCGGTCGCCGCCGCCCGCCGCGGCCGTCGCGTTGAGCCTGAGATCCGCGGGGCCGATCGAGCCGCCGGGCGCCATCAGCACGGCGCGCTCGACCACGTGGCTCAGCTCGCGCACGTTCCCGGGCCAGGGATAGTGGCGCAGCGCCGAAAGCGCCGAGTCCGAGAAGCCGCGGACAGGCTTTCGATGCCGCTCGGCGTGGCGCGCGAGGAAGCGACTGCGCGAGCCGCACGATGTCGTCGCCGCGCTCGCGCAGCGGCGGCAGGTGGATGTGGATCGTGTTGAGCCGATAGAGCAAGTCGCTGCGGAAGCGGCCGGCCTCGATCTCGGCCTCGATGTTCGCGTTCGTCGCCGCGAGCACGCGCACGTCGACTTGCTGCGTGCGCGAGGAGCCGAGGCGCTCGAACTCTCCGCCCTCGAGCACGCGCAGCAGACGCGCCTGCTGGGCCGGCGGGATGTTCGCGATCTCGTCGAGGAACAGCGTGCCGCCGTCGGCGAGCTCGAACCGGCCGACGCGGTCGGTCTTCGCGTCGGTGAACGCGCCCTTCACGTGGCCGAACATCTCGCTCTCGAACACCGTCTCCGCGAGGCTGCCGATGTTCACGGTCACGAAGCTGCGCTCGCGGCGGCCCGAGCGCTCGTGGATCAGCCGCGCGACGAGGCCCTTGCCGCAGCCGCTCTCGCCCGTGATCAGCACGTTCGCGTCGGTCGGCGCCACGCGCTCGATCGTCTCGAGCACGGGCCGCATCGACGGGCGACTCCGCGATCAGCTCCGTGCCCGCGCCGCTCGTCAGCTCGCGGTTCTCGGCCTCGAGCACGCGCGTGCGGTTCAGCGCTTGGCCGAGCGCGACCTGCGTCCGGAGCACCGTAAGCAAGCGATCGTTGTCCCACGGCTTCTCGATGAAGTCTTGAGCGCCGCGGCGCATCGCCTCGACCGCGAGGCCGATCGTGCCCCACGCCGTCATCACGACGATCGGCGTGTGCGCGTCGAACGCGCGGATCCGTGCGATCGTGTCGAGGCCCTCGTCGCCCGACGTCGTGTCGCGCGTGTAGTTCAGGTCCATCAGCACCGCGTCGGGCGCGCGCGTGCGCAGTGCGCCGAGCAGCGACTCCGGATGGTCGAACGTCTCGGCCGCGTAGCCCTCGCCCTTGAGCAGCAACCGTAGCGACTCCGTGACGTCGCGCTGGTCGTCGGCGACGAAGATGCGTGGTGGACGGGGCGGCATGCGCTTGTACGAAGAGCTAGCGAGACGCCTCGATGCGCCGGTCGGCGTTGATCCAGCCATCCGCGATCTCGATCACGCGACGGCCGAACGCCGCGACGCGCTCGTCGTGCGAGACCTGGACGATCGTCGTGCCTTCCTCGTTGAGCTCGCGCAGCAGCTCCATGATCGCCTCGCCCTGTTTCCAGTGCAGGCTGCCGGTCGGCTCGTCGGCGAGCACGATCCGCGGCTCTGCGATCACCGCGCGCGCGACCGCGACTTGCTGCTGCTGGCCGCCCGAGAGCTGCGTCGGATAGAGGTCCTTCTTGCCGACGATCTGGAAGCGGTCGAGCATCTCCGCGACGCGCGCGTCGCGCTCCTTGCGCGCCACGTTGCGGTACGACAGCGGGATGTCGAGGTTCTCGGCGACCGTGAGGTCGTCGAGCAGGTGGAACTGCTGGAACACGAAGCCCACGTTCTCTTTGCCGAGCCGCGCGCGTTCCTTGTTGCTGACGCCGTGCGCGGGCTTGCCGTCGAACCAGTACTCGCCCCCGAACTCGCCGTCGAGCATCCCGAGAATCGAGAGCAGCGTCGACTTGCCGGAGCCCGACGGGCCCATGATCGTGACGAACTCGCCCTCCTCGATCTCGAGCTTCATCTGGCGCAGCACCCAGGTCTGGCCGCCCTTGTACGGATAGGACTTCTCGACGTTGTCGAGGCGGATCATCGGGACGGGAGTGGCTTCGGTCGTCTCGGGCATTTCGGGTTCTGTCAGGGTGGTGCTCATCGCATTGTCTCCGGATTCGCTGAACGTGTCGCCGCCATTCGCTTGCGGCCGTCTCACTCGTAGCGCAGCGCCTCGAGCGGTGCGACGCTCGACGCACGGCGCGCCGGCAGGTACGCGGCCGCCAGCACGACCGCCAGCAGCGTCGCGACCGCCGCGCCGATCGTCACGGGGTCGTAGCTCGAGAGTCCATACAGCAGCGCGCCCGCTGCGCGGCTCGCCGCGAGCGCGGCGCCAAGCCCGATGGTGATACCGACCGCGGCGATCCGCGCGACCTGTCTGAGCACCATCGCGCGGAGCTCTGACGGTCGGGCCCCGAGCGCGAGGCGCAAGCCGATCTCGCGCGTTCGCTGCGCGATGCTGTAGGCGAGCACGCCGTAGAGGCCGATCGCAGCCAGCAACGTCGCGAGGCCCGCCAGCGCCGTCGACAGCATCATGATGATCTTGTCCTGCGAAATGTTGCCCTCGGCGAGCTGTTTCACGGTCGACAGGCTGCCGACCGCCATGTTCGGGTCGACGTTCGCGACGACCCTCGGGATCATCGCGAGCAACGAATCCGCGTTGAGCTCGCTGCGCACGACGAAAAACATCGAGCCGAAGCTCGTGTCGCCGCGCGGCCGCGGAGTGAAGATCAGCGGCCGAACGTCTCTCTTTACGCCTCCGATACGTGCGTTGCCGACGACGCCGACGATCTCGATCTCCGTCGCGGGCACGCCGTACCCCGCTACCTGAACACGCTTGCCAACGGCGTTGCCGCCGAGACCGAGGTTCTCGACGAACGACTGGTTCACGATCGCGACCGGTGCCCCACTCCTGTCCGCGTCCGTGAAGTCGCGGCCCGCGAGCAGCGGGATCGAAAGCGACTCGAAGAGCCCGGGGCTCACCATCGGCTCGCTGTCGGCGAACGTGTTCGGCGGCGCGTCGACGCCGTCCACCTTCCGAACGAGTGCATCGAATGCGAAATTGCCCAGAGGCGGCACCGCTTTGGAGGCGGCACTGTGGACGCCGGGCTGCGCCGCGAGCTCGGTCCGGAGGCGCTCGTAGACCGCGTCGAGGTTGCCGCGGCCAACGCCCGAGAGCAGCGGCGCGACGCTGAAGCTCGCCACGGACTCGATCTTCATCCCGAGGTCGACGCGCGTGGCGTTCAGCAGGCTGCGCGTGAAGAGCCCCGCGAGCACGAGCAAGATCGTCGCGAAGGCGACTTGCGCGGTGATCAGCACGCGGTTGAACCGCGCGAGGCCGCGTCCGCCGCGCGACTGAGCCGCTTGGCCCTTCATGATCGACCCGAGGTCGGTACGGCTCGCCTGGATCGCCGGAGCGAGGCCGAACAGCAGTACGGTCACGAGCGTCGCACCCACCGCAAACATGAGCGCCGGCAGGCTCAGCGAGACGGGGACCGAGTTCGTGAGCGTGTTTGCTGCGACGAGCCTCAGCGTGGCGACCGCGACGGGCGCGCTCGCGAGCGCTCCGATCAGCGCCAGCATCGCCGCCTCCGCGAGCAGTTGCGCCGCCAGCCGACCTCGGCTCGCCCCGACCGACGACCGGATCGCGAGCTCGCCCGCTCGCGCCGCACCGCGCGCAAGCAGCAAGTTCGCGATGTTCACGCAGACGATCAGGAGCAACAGCGCCGTGATGCCGAGCAGGAGCGTGAGCGACGTGCTGGACTGCGCCGCGACGTTACTGTGGCCTCTGGCGCCCGGCTCGAGCACCATTTTCCGGTCGAGGAATCGAGCGCGCTGGTCGGCCGTCATTTCGTTCGGCAACAGCGGCTGCTCGACCTCGCGCGTGATCCCAGCGAACAGCACGTTCATCACGGCCGTCGCCTGCTCCACCGAAACACCGGGCTTGAGGCGTGCCAGGATGTAGACCCAATAGGAAAAGCGGTTCTCGTCTCCGCCGCGCTGCTCCTCGGGCTGCATGAGCCAACGCAGCGTGAGCGGGACGAACACCTGCGGGTTCCACCCGAGCATCGCGCCTTGAAACCCCTCTGGAGCGATGCCGACGATCGTGAGGTCCTGGCCGTTGATCGGCACCGTCTTGTCGACGATCGCAGGGTCGCCGCCGAACTCGCGCTGCCAGTAGTCGTAGCTCAACACTGCGACGGCGGATTCGCCGACGCTCGGCTCGTCCTGCGAGCCGATCAGGCGGCCGGCCGCCGGGCGCACGCCGAGCACGTCGAAGTAATGGCCCGACACGAGCGCGCCACGGACGAACGTCGCCCGCTCCCCGAGCCGACGTTCGCGAGGAAGTCGTAATGCGCGGCGAGACCCGTGAACGGCTGCTGCTGCGCCTCGAGGTCGCGGAACATCGGATAGCTGAACGCGGCCTGCCAGTCGTTGACCGCGAGGCCGGTGCGGCCGCCGCCCGGCTTGTCGCCCGGGACGGTGAGCTTCACGAGACGGCCTGGGTCCGGTACCGGCAGCGGCTGCAGTAGCACTTCGTAGAACAAAGAGAAGATCGCGGTCGTCGCGCCGATGCCAAGCGCGAGCATGACGATCACGGTCATCGAGAAGCCCGGCCGCAAGATGACTTGGCGGAAGGCGTGCTTGAGCTCGTTCATGTTTCCGGCTAGCTCCGTTTTCGGTTTCGTTCGCCGAGCCGCGAACGCTTCGCATTCAACAGATCCCTCCGCGGAGGGATCCTCCGTACCTCGGTCTGGCGCAGCGCGAAGCGGAATGGGCTCATGGCGTCGTCCTTACCCATGAGCCTCTAGTCGCTCCGCAGCGCGATGATGGGATCGACGCGCGCTGCGCGCAGCGCCGGCGCCCACGCCGCCGACCGCCGCGGCACAGCAGCGCCGCCGCGGCGGCCGCGTAGGCGAGCGGATCGTGCGGCGAGATGCCGTACAGCAGCGATGCCACGGCGCGCGCCGCGCCGAGCGCGATCAACAGACGCCGGCCGCGATGCCTAGCCCCGACCCACACAGGCTCTTGCGAAGCACCATCGCGACCACGCTCCGCGTCTGCGCGCCGAGCGCAACCCGCACGCCGATCTCGCGCGTCCGCTGCGCGACGTTGAATGCGACGGCGCCGTAGATGCCCGCGAGCGCAAGCAGCAGCGCCGTCACGCCGAACACACCGACCATCACGAAGTTGAACCGGCGCGGCGCGACCGAAGCCGACTCGAGCTGCGCGACTGTCCGAAAAGCAGGCACCAGGTCGGGATCGAGGCCGCGCACGATCTCGCGCGCGGCGGGTATCAGGCGCTCGGCGTTCGGCGCTCGGATCGCGATCCAGAACGACCACGCGATCGCGCGCGTCCGTTGCGCGAAATAGCCGTAGAGAGTCGGGAGCGGCTCCACGTCGAGCCCGAAGTCGCGCACGTCGCCGACGACGCCGACGACACGAAACGGCGTGAGGTCGCCATCCATGTTGCCGAATTGCACGAGCTTGCCGAGCGGGTCTTCGCCGGGCCATTTGCGTTCCGCGAGCGAGCGGCTGATCACTGCGACGTGCTCGGCGCCCGCCCCATCGCCTCGGCCGAATAGTCGGCCGCGCAGCAGCGGAATGCCGAGCACGGCGAAGTAGCCTTCGCTCGCGACGCGATATTCCGCGTAGCCGGCGCGCTCCGGGTCGCCTTTGCGCAGGACGTTGAAATCGACGAACGTCTTGACCTCGTCCGGGCGTCGCAGCTCGAGGAAAACGCCGTTTCCGGCGCCCCCGGTCAACGGCGCCGCCGTGACGCCGCCCGCGGCCGCGACGCCCGGCAAGCCGCGGACGCGCTCGATGAGCTCCGCGTGGAGGCGCCCGATTCCGGACGCGTCGGCGCCGGGGACTGGGATCGGCAGCGCGATGTTCATCAGCAACACGTCGTCACTGCGGAAGCCCGGGTCGACAGCCGCCAGCCGCAGGTAGCTGCGCGCGAGCAGCATGGCGCCGATCAGCAGCACGACCGCCATGGCCGTTTGTGCCGCGACGAGCACGTCGCGCGCGCCCGAGCGCCGGCCGCCGGCCGCGCGGGCTTTGACCGCTGCCGCGCTTCCCGCGCGCGTCGCGCGCGCGGCCAGCAGGCCGCTCCAAATCGCCGCGGTCGCGACGATCAACACCGCGGCGAACGCGACCGAGCGCCAATCGATTCGAACGACGTCCGCACGCGGCAACGTTCCCGCGTGCAGCGCCGACAAGGCCTGGAGGCCCCACCACGCAAGCACGATGCCTAGCGCGCCTCCTATGGCGCAGAGTAGCAACGCCTCGGCGAAAAACTGGCCAGCCAGCGGCCAAACCCCCGCGCCTAACGCCAGCCGGACCGCAGTCTCCTGCTCGCGCGATATCGCCCGCGCCAGCAGCATGCTCGACACATTCGCGCAGGCCACGAGGAACAGGAGGATGACCGCAGCGCCGAGCACGAGCAGCGCGGGCCTCGCGTTACCGACGATATCGTCGGCGAGCGGCACGAGCGCCGCGTCCTCCATCCAATCGTCGTCCCCGTACTGTTGCTTAAGCGTACGCGCGACGGCGCTCGCATCCTCGCGCGCCTGGCCGAGCGACACGCCATGCGCTAATCGTCCTATTGCGCGGTAGCTCTGCCCTGTGCGGGATGCGTTTGGCTGGTCGAGCTCGAGGGGCATCCAGACGTCGGCACTCTCGGGGTAGTCGAAGCCGCGCGGCATCACGCCGACGATCGCAGACACACGGTCGCCGACACGTAACGAGCGCGACGCGAGATCGGCGGTGCCTCCAAGGTAGCGCTGCCAAAACCGATAGCTGATCAGTACCGCCGGCGACCCGCCGGGCACCTGCTCCTCGGCGACGAACGCGCGGCCGAGAATCGGGTGCACTCCGATCACGTCGTAGATCTCTCGCGAGACGAGGGCGACTTCGAGGCGCGCGGCCTCGCTGCCGCCGACCACAGGCTCGGTCAGAGTCTCGAACACCGCCAAGCTCGAGAACGAGTGCGTTCGCGCCTTGAGATCCTCGAAATTCGGATGCGACAGGTTGACCCGGTCGACTCCGTCGGCGTTGACCTGAAACACACGCACGATGCGGTCGGCGTCGGGATACGGCAGCGGCTTCAGGAGCACGCCGTCGAGGACGCTATAGATCAGCGTGCTCGCGCCTATGCCCAAGCGCGAGCGTGAGCACGACGAGCGCGCTAAAGGATGGATTGCGCGCGAGCTGCCGGGCTGCGAGACGAAGGCCGCGAAGCATGCCGCTACCTCCTTGCGTGCCCGCGCAAATCCCTCCGCGGAGGGATTTGTCGAACGCGAATCGTTCGCGTCAATTGCCGTGTGATGATGAGCACGCGGGTTACTCCTCGCGCAGCGCTTCCATCGGGTCGATGCGCGACGCCCGCAGCGAGGGGAGGAAGGCTGCGAGCGCCGCGACACCGACCACTAGAACGACGACGCCGGCGAGCGTGAGCGGATCGGAGGGGCTCACGCCGAAGAGCAGGCCCGAGAGTGCGCGGCCGAAGGCCAATGACAGCACGAGGCCGGCGACGCACGCGACGCCGACGACCCGCAACGCCTGCGTCACGAACTGCGCCACGATCGTGCCCGGCAGCGCCCCGAGCGCGACGCGCAGGCCCACCTCGCGCCGCCGCAGGCTCACGACGTAGCTCAGAGTGCCGTAGATGCCGAGAGAGACGAGCGCGAGCGCCGCGCCCGCGAACATCGCGAGCAGCGCGGTGCGCAGCCGCTCCTGCGCGAACTCCGCGCCGATGCGTTCCTCGAGCGGCTTCACGTCGTAGACCGAGCGTTGCGGCGCGAGCTGCTTCAGTCGTTGCCGAACCGTCGACGCCATCGACAGTGGGTCGCCGTGCGTTCGCACGAGAAACGCGAGCGGCGGGTACGCGATCGCCGTCGCGCAGGTATACGCGGTGGGTGCCGGTTCGCGGTTGAGCCCGAGCTCGCGCGCGTCGCCCACCACGCCCACGATCCGCGATGAATTCGCGAAGCCACCGCGCAGAGTCAGCCCGAGCGGCGAGCGTGCGCCGAGAAAGCGGCTCGCGAAAGCCCGGTTCACCACGATCTCTTGCGTTTCCTCGATCGGGCGCCGGCGACAAACGTCGCCCGCGACGACGGGGATCCGCATCGTGGCGAAATAGCTCGCCGACACGATCCGGTACTCCGAGTGCATCGGCGGCTCGTCGTCACTCGCGTCGGCGAGCCGGTAATCCGCCGCGCCGACCTCGAAGCCTGAACGATCGTTCAGGACGCCCGGGACCGGCGATGACGTCGCCACGCCGTCGATGCCCGGTAGCGCCGCAAGCTCGCCGATCAGCGCCTCGACTTCGGAGCCCATCTGCCCGCGGTTGTCGCCGTATGTGCCGCTCAGCCGAAACGTGAGCACACCATGCGGCTCGAAGCCTGCGTCTACCCGGCCGAGCTCTTGGAAACTGCGAAGCAGTAGCCCGGCGCCCGCGAGCAGCACGACCGAGAGCGCCACTTGCACACCGACGAACGACCACTGCGCCGCATGGCGCGTCGAGACTTGCGCGCGTCCGCCCGGCGCGAGCCTGCCGCCGCGCGCGCTGCGCAGCGCCGGCACGAGTCCGCAAAGGAGCGTGACCACGACGATCGACGTCGCTGTCGACGCGAGCATCGGCACGTCGACCGCCAGCTCGTCGATGCGCGGAAATCCCGCGGCGTAGGTGCGAAGCGCGGTCGAGGCGTGCCGGCCACGAGCAGCCCGAGAGCTGCGCCGGCGAACGCAAGCACGCCGGCTTCCGCGAGCACCCGCGAGGCAACGGCCCACCGCGACGAGCCGAGCGAGAAACGCACCGCCGTCTCCTGCTCGCGCCGCGCGGCGCGCGAGAGCAGCAGCGCGGCGATGTTCGTGCAGGCGATTAGCAGAAGCAAGGAGACGGCGGCGACCAGCAACCACAGCGAGCCGCGAGCACTGCCGACGATCGTCTCCTTGAGCGGGCGTACTTCGGGCTTCAGAGCCGTGTCCGTCGCCGGGAACTCGGCGCCGAGCGCGCTTGCACGACGTCGAGATCTGCCTGCGCCTGCTCGGCTGTCACGCCGGGCTTCAAACGGCCGAATGCGCGGAACCAGGCGCTCTCGCGGCTCTGCGTAAACGGCAGATAGACCAGCGCCGTCCAGACGTCCACGTCGCGATCGGGGAACGCGAAGGTTGCCGGTAACACGCCGATCAGATCGACCGATCTCGCGCCGATCCTGACCGCCGTGCCGATGACCGACGGATCGCTTTTGAAACGCCGCTGCCAGTAGCGCTCGCTGATCATCGCGGTCGGCGTCGCGCCGGGCTCGTGATCGGCGTTGACGAAGCCTCGTCCGAGAGTCGGCGCGACGCCCCAGACTTCGATGAAGCGCGGCGACACGGTCGCTTGCTTGATGCGCTCCGGAAGATCGCCGCTCGTGTCGGATACGTCTTCGCTGTAGTAACCGGTCAGTGCTTGAAACGTCGAGTTACGCGCGTTCCAGTCTTCGAGGCGGACCGGACCTATGTTGCTGAGCGCCACGCGCTCGCGATCTTGGCCGAGCGCCACGAGGCGATCCGCATCCGGCAGCGGCAGTGGCCGAAGCAGAATCGCGTTCAATGCCGAGAACACTGCGCTGTTCGCGCCGATGCCGATCCCGAGCGTCAGGACGACCGTCAGTGTGAAACCGGGTGCGCGCAGCAGCGAGCGGATCGCGTGGCGCACGTTGCGGATCAGCATGCGTCTCTCCTACTCCGCGTTCAAAACTTCGGCCGGATCGACGGCCGCCGCGCGGCGCGCCGGCAGCCAGCTCGCGAGCGCGGCGGCTGCGGTTAGCACGACCGCGACGAGCGCATAAGTCGGCGGGTCGATCGTGTGCACGTCGTAGACAAGCGCGCCCATGAGCCGCGTGAGCGCCGCGGCCGCGCCGAGCCCGATCACCACGCCGACGGCCGCGAGACCCGCGCCGTAGCGCACGAAGGTGCGCACCACGCGTGCTCGCGGCGCACCGAGCGCGAGCCGGATCGCGATCTCCCGGCGGCGTTGAGACACCGCGTACGAGATCACGCCGTAGAGCCCGACGACGCCGAGCACGAGCGCGGCCGCACCCGCGATCGCGAGCAT
>CAVOVT010000002.1:0-81063 GCA_963699925.1 uncultured Gammaproteobacteria bacterium
AGAGATCGACTGGGTCATCGGCAGGGCTCCGTCGGTTCGCGGTTCGCCGCCCGCGGCTAGCAAGTGGTCGAACTGGCGGTTCTGAAACAGATTCGATTGGTCTTCGTCGTCCCGCGGCGATACGCATCGAAGTCTTTCTCGACGAGCAGCTTCAAGTGACCGCCGTCGGGCAACGCCAGCTCGCCGTGCAACGAAACGGCGAGTGTCGTCGTTCGCCCACGCAGAGATCTCGCGGGCCGGGAGCTTCACGACCATGCGATCGCTCGCGTAGGAGGCGCTCGCATTCGCGCTCTTCTCGACAGCCTCCAACGCAAACGTGAACACCGAGCCGTCGGGGAAGCGAGTCTGGCCTTCGACGATACCTCGTTCGTCTGCGGCGACGACTTCGCTGCGCGACAACCGCAACCTGATGGAATCGTCGAGCAAACGGAGCTTCATCTGCGTATAGCCTAGATCCATTCCCGCGCGCCGATCGTCAAGCCGCGAGATCGATTCTGCCGACGTAAACGCTCTTCTTAGCTCGACGTCGAGCCGCTTCGCCACGCGGCCAGCGACCTCGATGACGACGCGATAGCGTCCGCTGTCGGGCTTGAGACCGTCGATCTTGAACTCACCGTAGGCGTCCGTGACCGCTTCGCCAACGACGGATCCCGAGCTTCTCGAGCTTGACCTTCGCATCGGCGACGCAGTCGGTCACGCCGTTGACGGTCTTGATGATCGTGCCGCCGACGAACTCGTGCGTGTAGCGATCGAGATTCTTGTAGTGGACCCTCGGCTTGGTCGCCGACTCCGGCTGCAGCTCGCTGCAAGCCCTCCCGGGACTTGATCGCGGCCATCTCCTCGTCGGTGACCTTGACGGCCTTGAGCGCGCCGGTTGCGCACACTTGAGCGCAGCGCGGCTCCTTCCAGCCGCGGTCGATCAAGTGCGCGTCGAAGAACCAGTGCTGGGGAAGCTGCAAGCTCCTCGTTCCAGCGCACGGCGCCATAAGGGCAAGCGTCGGCGATGGCCTTCTGTCCCTTGGCCTTGACCGGATCGATATGCACGATGCCGTCGTCGCGCTTCGTCACGGCGCCGTTCTTCGCCGCCTGCGATGCAAGGCGCGTCGTCGCAGTGCTGGCACATCACGGGCAGATAGGCGACGTCCATGACGGGACCCGAGCCGCGCTCTTGGCTGCGAATATCGATCCAGCGATGACCGTGCGCGGCATCGGCGCCGAATAGCCTTCGAACTCGTTGCCGACGTGCTCGTCCTGGTTGGCCAACGTGCACAGATTGCAGTTCGTGCACTTCGCGACGTCGACGATCAGGTTCCATTTCTTCATGCGTTTCGGTCGGTCACGCGACGCCACTCGATCTCGCGCGTTTTTTCGCGCTCAGCTTCTTCCTGCTCGCGGCAACGACATCTCGCCGCATTCCATCGCTCGACTTCGATCTGGCAACAGCTCGCGCCCATCGAGTGGGCCTTGCTGATCTGCGACTTGCTCGACGACAGCAGGTTCACGCAGCCGCCGCGGTCGGTCGACTTCCCCGGCTCGCCGACGGGATCGTAGACGCCCGAAGAGGCGTACGAGTGCACGACGCCCTTGAGCATCCGGTGCGTGACTTTGGCGGCGCAAATCACGGAGCCGCGCGCGTTGTGCAGGCGAACGAGATCGTTGTCGCGGATGCCGCGCGCTTTCGCGTCGTCGGGATGGATCCGCAGCACCCAATAGTAGTAGCCGTCGACGAGCACGCGATGATCGGGGATGTCGTTCAGGAAGCTGTCCTTGCCGTCCATCTGCGTGTGGAACGAGAACCGCGGATGCGGCGAGATGAGCTGCAACGGAAAGTCTTCGAAGCCTTTGGCATTCGGGAACTCCGCCGGACGCTGGTACTTCGCGATCGGCGGCCGGTCCTCGCTCATGCGGATCGAAGCGCTTCAAGCTCTCGCACTCGAACTCGATCTTGCCGGTCTGCGTTTGCAGTCCGTTCAAGTAGCCTTGCGAATAATCCGACGGCAGCGGCATCGGCTCGGGCACGTCCTTCTTCCGGCCCTCATAGAACCAGTTCCACGAGAGCGGCGCGCGCTGCTCCTCTTTCTCCGTCGGGCACCACGAAGTAACCCTTGCGAACGAACTCCTTCCACGAGATGTACTTCGGCAGGTCCGAGCCATCGAATTGCCGCTTCACCCAGCCGAGCTCGCCGACGCCTTCCGTGAAGTAGGCCGCGAGCTCGAGCCGCTCGCAGATCTTCTGGAAGATCCAGAAATCCGACTTCGATTCGCCGAGCGGCTCGATGCACTTGTGCTGGAAGGTGATGACGCGGTGGTTGAGCTGCTGCTCGCCGTGATGAGCGTAGCCGCCGAGTCCCGCCCATTCGCTGATGTCGTAGCGCTCGAAGTTCGTGCAGGCCGGCAGGATGATGTCCGCGAACTTCGGTATCGCCGTGCATCCAGATGTTCTGGCTCACGAGGAACTCGAGATTCGGGTGCCGGAACATGTTGATGTAGCGGTTGCTGTTCGGCATCGACGCGATCAGCGAGCCGCCGTATTTCCAGAGCATGTGCACGGGCGAGAACCCGGGCTTCGGATAGGTGATCTTCTGGAACTGCGCCTCGATGCTCGAGCCGTTCCACAGATAGCCTTCCGCCTTGCCCTCGATGATCGCCTCGGGCAGCTGCATGCGCGGAATGATCTGCGTGTTCGTGTTGATCGACGGCAATTGCGGCATGCGCTGGTAGAGCACCACGCCCATCGCGGTGTGGCTGAAGTCGCCCGACATGCCGCCTTCGGCGTAGCCCGGGAAATAGAAGTTGAAGTCGAGCGGCGTGCCCCACTGGAGGTTGCCCATGTTGACGCCGGGCTTGCCGAGCCCTTGCATCGCGATCAGGCACACCATCGTGCGCGCCCACTGAATGCCGGTCGCGTTGCGGCACGCGCCGCCGTGACCGTTACCCCAGGCGCCCGCGCCGAGATAGGTCTTCTTGCTCGCCCACTCGCGCGCGAGCGCGCGCACGTCGCTCGCGGGCACGCCGGTCTCGGCTTCCTGCCACTCGGGCGACTTCGGCGATGCCGTCGGACTTGCCCGAGCACGTAGTCGCGCCACTTCTCGAAGCCGTGCGTGTGCGTCTCGACGTACTGCTTGTCGTAAGTGCCCTCGGTGATCCAGACGTACGCGATCGCGAGCGCGAGCGCCGGGCTCGACGTCGGGCGCGGCGCGATCCACTTGCCGCCCAAGAGCTGAATCGAGTCGTTGTAGTACGGGTCGATGTGGACGAGCTTGATGCCGGCTTCCTTGAGCCACTGCCGCCGAATCGTGCCTTCGAGCGCGCCGTAGGCGCCGCTGTTCGATTCCGGGTTGCTCGACCAGAACACGACCATCTCGGCTTCTTTGAGGCAGTCCTCGACCGTGCCGTAGGTCTCCGACTGGCCGACGCGCATCGAGCCGCCCCAGTGATGCGTCGCGCCCCAGTACCAGCCTTCCCAGCTGTCGGGGTTGTGATGCACCTCGGTCATGCCGACCGCGTTCTCGAACTTGCGCAGCGCGCTCAAGTAGTAGCCGATGTTGCCCCACGCGTGATGCGACGGGTGGCTGCACGCGATCGCGCCGTTGCCGTGCACGGTCTTCTGCCGCTTGATCTCGTTCGCGACGATGTCGAGCGCTTCGTCCCAGCTGATGCGCTCGTAACCCGAGACGCCGCGGTTCTGCGGATTGCGCTCGCCGTTCGGATCGAAGTCGACGCGCTTCATCGGATAGAGGATCCGGTCGGGCGAATAGATCGTCGACTTGACGGTCTGGCCGTGCGGCGCGAGCGAAGTCCTGCGCGGCGGCGTGAACTCCTTGCCCTTCGCTTTGATGGTCCACGGTTGCGGGTCGCGATCGTCGAAGTCGATCGGCGTCATGCGGACGATCTTGCCGTCCTTGACGTAGACGAACAGCGGCCCGCCGTTCGCCATGTTGACGTAGCGCGTCTCGCCGTTGCCCGCGTCGACGCCGTAACGCCAACCGGCCTGCATCATCGACTCGAGCGTGAACATGAACCAGATGGCTTTGTCCTGCGGTCCGTCGAGCGTCATGCTGAAGCTCTTCGCCGCGTTGATCCTGCCGAGCTGGTCGTTCGGGTGCGTGAAGATCTGGAAGCCGAGTCGCGCGCTCTTGACCGTGACGACGACGTCGGGATTCGGATGGATGCCGTGTCGCGACGAGACCTTGCCGTTCTTGATGACGTAGTAGCGGCCCGTCCCGGCCTTCACGCGGATCTGACCGGTCGAGGTTCTGCTCTTTGAGCCGCTCGCGGAAGGCCGGATGACGCCACGCGGTGAATTTCATCGCGATCGCGATGCCGTAAAGCAGCGTCGAAAACGCGAGCGTGCTGAGTCTGTCCATCAGGCTTAGCCTTCCCCTTGGATACGGTCCGAGTTTAGCAATCGCGACCGGCCTCGTGGTGCCGGCCGCTTTTTTTGTTGAGCCGCAGTCGCTTGCGCGGGGCTCGGCGATTCCTAGGTTACGGTTTCAGCCGACCATGATAAGGCGCCGACGCCCGATCGATCGCTAGCCCGGGAACGTTCTGATAAGCTCCGTGAAATCGATGCACGGCGACCTTTCGGACGGGGCGGGGAAGCGAACGTGAGCGCAGCAGAGACGAGGTACCGGGAAACGAGAAGGTTCTGAAGAGCGTCTGCCGGAGCTGCCACGGCGGCTGCAGCACGCTGATGCACGTCAAGGACGGCAAGCTCATCAAGGTCGAGGGCGATCCCGAGGGCCCGCTGAATCACGGCTACCTCTGTCCGATCGGCGCGGCGACCACGCAGCTCGTCTATCACCCCGACCGCCTGAAATATCCGCAGCGGCGCATCGGTCCGCGCGGCTCCGGCAAGTGGGAGCGCATCTCGTGGGACGAGGCGCTCGACGAGATCACGCGAGAAGGTTCTCAAGATCCGCGCGGAGAGCGGACCCGAGTCGATCGCGATGGGCACGGGCACGGGCCGCCATCACATCCGCTGGGTCTCGCGCTTCGGTAACGCGCTCGGCACGCCGAACTGGTGCGAGCCCGGGTTCGCGCAGTGCTTCCACCCGCGCGTGAACACCTGCATCCAGACGATGGGCGACTTGCCGGTCTGCGATTTCACGGGCGGCACGCCGCCGGCGATGATCATGTACTGGGGCCACAATCCTCCGCATTCGGGCCCCGACGGCGAGACGCGGTTCAACGTCCGCGAGTCGCTGCTGAGCAAGCCGCGACTCATCACGATCGATCCGCGCGAGACGGTCTGCGCGAAGAAGTCCGAGATCTGGCTGCAGATCGGCCCGGCACCGACGACGCGCTCGGGCTCGCGTTCCTGAACGTGATCATCGAGGAAGACCTCTACGATCACGACTTCTGCGAGAAGTACACGCACGGCTTCAAGGAGCTCGCGGAGCACGTTCACAAGTTCACGCCGGAGTGGGCGGAGCCGATCACGTGGGTGCCGGCCGACAAGATTCGCGCGGCCGCGCGCCTGTTCGCGCACGGTCAAGCCCGCGATGCTCGAGTGGGGCTGCGCGATCGAGCACACGCCGAAGTGCATCCAGACGATCCGCGCGCTGTCGATGATCCCGGCGATCACGGGCAACATCGACGTGCCCGGCGGCTGGATCTTCGGCATGAAGGGCGCGGGCCGCTTCCCGAGCCTCATCGAGAACCTCGATCCCGAAGTCGAGAAGAAGCGGCTCGGCTACGACAAGTACAAGATGCTGTCTTCCGCCGAAGGCGCCGACCTGCCGGCCTGCCACATCCCGTCGCTGATCGACGCGATGCTCTATGGCGAGCCGTATCGCGTGCGCGCGTTCCTCGTGTTCGGCAACAACACGCTCACGACGTACGCGAACACGAACCTCGTCTACAAGGCGCTCATGAAGCTCGACTTCATGGTCTGCGCGGATCTCTTCATGACGCCGAGCGCGCAGCTCGCCGACATCGTGTTGCCGGCCGCGTCCTGGCCCGAGCTCAACCAGATCTGCGCGCTGCCGACGATCGCGGGCAACGTGGTCATGAGCAACCAACAAACCGTGCGGATCGGCGAGTGCAAGTCGGACGAGGAGATCTTCGTCGAGCTCGCGCGGCGCATGAATCTGCCGGTCGTGCCAGGAGTCGGTCGAGGACGTGCTCGACAAGATGCTCAAGAACGGCGGCCAGAAGGAGGACTTCAGGGGCCTCACCGAGCGAGGCTGGATCCACGTCCCGCAGAAGTACCGCAAGTACGAGACGCAAGGCTTCAAGACGCCGACCGGCAAGCTCGAGCTCTACTCGACGCGTTTCGAGAAGATGGGCTACGCGCCGCTGCCGTACTACGAGGAGCCGCCGGAGAGCCCGCTCAGCACGCCCGAGGTCGCGCGAAGACTATCCGCTCGTGCTGACGACGGGCGGCCGCATTCCGGTGTTCTTCAACTCGGAGCATCGGCAGCTGCCGCTCTGCCGCAAGGGCCATCCCGAGCCGCTCTGCGACATCCATCCGGACACGGCCGCGAAGCTCGGCATCGAGCACGGCGACTGGGTGCTGATCGAGACGCGCCGCGGACGCATCAAGCAGAAGGCGAACGTGACGGCCGAAGATCGATCCGCGCGTGATCCACTGCGAGCACGGCTGGTGGTTCCCGGAGAGAGAGGGGCCCGACTACGGCATCTGGGAGTCGAACGCGAATCTCTTGACCGACAACCGCGGGCCGTTCGATCCGCAGATGGGCACGTACCAGCTGCGCGGCCTGCTCTGCCGTGTCTCGAAGCTCAAGCCGGAGGACGATCACTTCGGACCTCCGCCGCTCGACGACGAGACGTCGGCAGACTCGCCGTCGGAAGAAGAAGAGGCGGAGCAGATCGCGGTGACCGCTTAAGGCGACGACATCGCGTCCGGCCAGCGACGAGTCGGACCCCGTGGCCCGAGAAAAACAATTGACGCTCGGCGTCGCCGGTTTCCGGTACGAGGACCTGCACGATCCTTCCGGGCTCGCGCGCTTGCACGCCGAGTTCGTCCGTGAGCTCGCGGAGCGTGAGCGCGACCTTCACCGCGAGCTCGAGCACTATCGGACCACGCTCGGCGAGGGCATGGAACCGCCCGCGGTTTCCGATCTGCTCGTCCGGTTGGCGCCGCACGTCGGCGACTTCGTCGCGCGGCTCTTCCGCGTGGAGGCGGATCGCGAGCGACAACGTGATGCCGTGCGACGCGAGCTCGACACGGTCTTCCTGTTTCGGTCCGAAATCGTCGCGAAGGTCGAGAAGCACTTCGCGGACGCGCCGCTCGACTCGGCGGCAGGCGCCGTCCGCGCCGCCGTCGACCTGCTCACGCGCTGCGGTTTCCAAGACGTCGCGCACGATCGTGACGACGAGCGCCGGATCGCGACCGTGGCCGCGCGGCTGCTCGGTTGGTCGAACGCGCTCGCGACGGGCTCGGCCCGCGGCGAGCGCGCGGCGGTGCAGGATCTGCGCGCGCGCCTGCTCGCGGACGAACGCGCGTGCGTCGTCTTCGCGGGCGCATGTGCGCGCGCGGACGATCGCGAGCTCGTCGACGCGCTTCTCGAAGAGATCCGCCGTTTCGCGTATCTCGCGAAGACCGATCCGGAGCTGCGCGCGTCGGTCGCGACTTGGGTCAGCTTCAAGGAGCCGGAGAAGCGAGACTTCCACGCTCTCGTGCCTCACGAGACGGAAGACGGCGGCGGCTTCGCGGTCTGGAAAGGGCGCGCCGCGGCACGCCGCCGGCGCGACGGATTCGCGCTCACGGATCGACGCCACGGGTTGCGCGCAAGCGCTCTACGAGATCGATCACTGCATCTATTGCCACGACCGCGACACGGACTCGTGCTCGAAGGGCATGCGCAACCGCAAGGACGGGACGTACAAGGTCAATCCGCTCGGCGTGAAGATCACGGGCTGCCCGCTCGAAGAGAAGATCTCCGAGATGCACGTCGTGAAGCGGCAGGGCGACAGCATCGGCGCGCTCGCGCTGATCGTGATCGACAATCCGATGTGCGCGGGCACGGGGCACCGGATCTGCAACGACTGCATGAAGGGCTGCATCTATCAGAAGACGGAGCCCGTCGATATCCCGCAGATCGAGACGAACGTGCTGACCGACGTGCTGTTCATGCCGTACGGTTTCGAGATCTACAGTCTGCTCACGCGCTGGAATCCGCTGAACGTGCGCCGCCCGTACGCGCTGCCGTATCACGGCACGAACGCGCTCGTCGTGGGTCTCGGGCCCGCGGGCTACACGCTGGCGCACTATCTGCTGAACGAAGGGTTCGGCGTCGTCGGCATCGACGCGCTGAAGATCGAGCCGCTGCCCGCGGATCTCCTCGGCGACGGCGAGCGCGCGCCGCGGCCGATCGAGGACTTCCGCAAGCTCTACGAGGACCTCGACCAGCGCATGCTCGCGGGATTCGGCGGCGTCGCGGAGTACGGGATCACGGTCCGCTGGGACAAGAACTTCCTGAAGGTCATCTACTTGCTGCTCGCGCGCCGGCACGAGCTTCCGCAGCTACGGCGGCGTGCGCTTCGGCGGGACGCTTGACGATCGAGGACGCGTGGGAGCTCGGCTTCGATCACATCGCGATCGCGACGGGCGCCGGCAAGCCGACGATCATCGGCATCAAGAACAATCTGCTGCGCGGCATCCGCAAGGCGTCGGATTTCCTGATGGCGCTGCAGCTCACGGGCGCCGCGAAGGCGTCGTCGCTCGCGAACCTGCAAGTGCGCCTGCCCGCCGGCGTCGTCGGCGGCGGATTGACCGCGATCGATACGGCGACGGAGCTGATGGCGTATTACCCGAAGCAGGTGGAGAAGATGCTCGAGCGCTACGAGCGCCTGTGCGCGGAGCGCGACGAGTCGCGAGCTGCGCGGCGACCTTCGACGGCGAGGAGTTGGCAGATCCTCGACGAGCTCCTCGGGCACGGGCGCGCGATTCGCGACGAGCGCCGGCGCGCGGCCGCGAGCGGCGAGCAGCCGAATTTTCAGCCTCTGATCGATCGCTGGGGCGGCGTGACCCTGTTCTACCGCAAGGGCATCGATTCCTCGCCCGCGTATCGCCAGAACCACGAGGAGATCGCGAAAGCGCTCGAGGAGGGGATCGGCCTCGCCGAAGGCATGGACCCGCTCGCCGCGCTCGCGGACGAGCACGGACATCTGCGCGCGATGCGCTTTCGCAAGCTGGGGACGGATCCGGCGGCCTTCGGGCGGCGAGCGAGATCGACGTGCCGCTGCGCAGCCTGTTCGTCGCGGCCGGGACCTCTCCGAACACGATCTACGAGCAGGAGCATCCCGGCACGTTCGCGACGGACGGCAAGTTCTTCCAGCGGCACGAGCCGCGCTGGAGCGGGGACCATGTCGAGCTCACGCCCGTGAACGACACGACGTGGCCGAAGATCGGCAAACCGGCGCCGCTCACGTCGTATCGCAAGGACGGCAAGTACGTCAGCTTCTACGGCGACAACCACCCGGTCTACGCGGGCAACGTCGTGAAGGCGATGGCGAGCGCGAAGGATGGGTACCCGTCGGTCGTCAAGCTGCACGAAACTCGGATCCGCGCGGCCGATCCGACGCGGCAGCCGGAACGCGACGCTGCGCTGCGCGCGCTGTTTGCGCGTCTCGACGATCTGCTCGTCGCGACCGTCGTCGCGGTGAAGCGGCTCACGCCGACGATCATCGAGGTCGTCGCGCGCGCGCCGATGGCCGCGAAGCGCTTCGAGCCGGGACGTTTCTATCGGGCGCAGAGCTTCGAGAGCGGCGCGCCGCAGGTCGACGGCACGGTGCTCGCGACCGAAGGCATCGCGCTGACCGGCGCCTGGGTCGACAAGGACGTCGGGCTGATCTCGCTGATCACGCTGGAGATGGGTAGCTCGTCGCGCCTGTGCGCGGACTGGCGGCCCGGCGATCGCATCGTCGTGATGGGCGTGACGGGATCGCCGACCGAGATCCCGTCGGGCAAGACCGTGCTGCTCGCGGGCGGCGGTCTCGGTAACGCGGTGCTGTTCTCGATCGGCAAGGCGATGCGCGCGGCCCGCAACCGCGTGATCTACTTCGCGGGCTATCGTGCCGGCGTCGACCGGTTCAAGGTCGAGGACGTCGAGGCCGCGGCCGACGTCGTCGTCTGGGCCGTGGATGCCGCGCCGGGCGTGCAGCCGCTGCGCGCGTCGCGATCGCAAGACTTCAGCTGCGTCGGCAACATCCTCGACGCGATCGAGGCGTACGCGAAGGGCGAGCTCGGGCCACCGACGATTCCGTTGCACGAAGTCGATCACCTGATCGCGATCGGCTCCGACCGCATGATGGCCGCCGTCAAGGAAGCGCGGCACGGACGGCTGAAGCCTTACCTGAAGGCCGGGCACACGGCGATCGGCTCGATCAACTCGCCGATGCAATGCATGATGAAGGGCGTCTGCGCGCAGTGTCTTTGCAGGCACGTGGACCCGGCGAGCGGCCAAGAGTACTTCGTCTACTCCTGCTACAACCAGGACCAAGAGCTCGATCGCGTCGATTTCGAGAACCTGCGGGCCCGGCTGCGTCAGAACTCCGTGCAGGAGAAGATCTCGGACCGCTGGGTCGGGCGATTGCTCGAGACACGCAAGACGTGACGCGCGCCTAGCGCTTCGGGCGCGGCCGGGCGCGCAGCTCGACGGCGCAGACTCGTGCAGCGCGCCGGCGCGCTCAGCTCTGGTTCCACTCCACGGGCGCCTCGCCGGGGCTCTTGCGATCGTAGAACCACTTGAGCCCGCTCGCGGCTTCCTTGCTCAAGATCGTCGTCTTGAAGCTTCGCCATGCCTGGATCTCGAAGTAGTCGAGCGTGCCGCCGTGCGCGCTGAGCCGGTGCGGCAATGCCGGGCGGGAAATAGACGAGCGTGCCGGGCTCGATCTCCTGCGACGTCTCGCCGACGTCGACCTTGCCCCGGCCCTTGAACGTCATGTAGCAGTGCGCGGCGCCATCGGGATTCGCGTCCGTGCCTTTGTGCAAGTGATAAGGCGATCCCCCGCCTTCCTTGTAGTGCATCTCGCCGGCCTGGATTGCGTTCGTCGGCGTGAGCCGGCTGCCGTCGGAGAGGCGCACGCTCGACTCGGCGCAAAAGCGCCGCACCCGTCCGCCGCTGGCATCGGAGAGGGGGCGCAGCGTCTGTCGGTTGAAGAAATAGCCGGGGCCGCCGGGCAGGCCGGCTTCCACCGCGGCCGGAGGCTTCGGCGTGACCATGTGCAAGAGCTCGAGGTCCGCGCCCTTGGCGTCGAACTTCGCGCGACTCGCCCGGCACGAGCAGCACGCCCGCGCCTTCGTCGGCGGCGTGCGACTCGGCCTGTGAACTCGATGCGGCCGTCGGCGGAGCCTTGCATGACGTAGAGCAGGTGATAGTCCTTGACCGCTTCGACTGCGAGCTGCCGGCCCTTCAGGATCGTGCGGCGGTAGACCGTCAGATTCTTCGAGCCGCAGAGGCTCGGACTGCAAATCGTCCGTCTCGAGACCGGACTCGACCGTCACGGCCTTGGCGGTGTTCGAGTCGATGATCGAAACGTCTTTGATGGTCGGCATCACGCTGCTCCTCAAACCCCTATTTCTTGGCTTTTTCTTTGCGCTTGCTGCCATGGGTGCCAGCCACCGAGTACAGCACCTGGGTCTTGCGCGTCTTCTGAAAGGCCTCGAGCGATTCGCCGCGCATCGCGGCATAGATGTCCTGATTCGGCACGCCGACCGCGGCGCGCGAGCTTCTCGAGTATGAAGAAGATCACGCCGTAGCGAACGAGCGCGCGCCAGTCGAGGTTGCGCAGCATCTCTTTCTCTTCTTCCGTGAGATGGCCTCGCTCGTACGAGCCCTCGCGGTCGTAGAGGAACCGGCCGCGGAGCTCGGGTTGAATGATGCCGTGCAGATACTTGTTGAGCCGATACGCGCGGCTGCTGAGATCGAACGTGAACGGATACGAGCCCTCGAGCTTCGTGACGCCGTCGTATTCGCGGCGCGCCTGCTCGTCGTAGGCGGCGACGGTCTGCGCTTCGTCCTTCTCGATCACGTCCTCGTAGACGACGGTCGCTGTGGCGGTCATCGACTGGAGACAGTACGACTGATGCAGCTTGCGCACTTTAGGCGTCAGAGCGCCGCGCATGACGAGCCACATGACGATCTTCCGCGCCCTCGACGCCGCCGCGCTTCGCGTAGTCGGCGATGGACAGCTCGGTCAGTTTCTCGGGGTTCTTCTCGAGGAGATCGAGAAACTCCATGTCCCAGGCCGTGTTGTTGAAGCCCGCGCGCTCGCCGCTGACCTGGTGAGAGAGGCCGCCGGAGCCGACCACGACGACCTTGATCTCGTCCGGGAAGCTCAGGATCGCTTTGCGCAGCGAGCGGCCGAGCGCGAAGCAACGACGCGCGGTCGGGATCGGAAACTCGAGCACGCCGACCTGCAACGGTACGAGCGCCGCGGGCCATCCGCCCTCGTGCGGCATCACCATCGACAGCGGCGAGAAGACGCCGTGGTCGAGGCCGCGCTTCTGAAAGTACGACAGGTCGAAGCCGTCCGCGACGAGCCCGTTCGCGATGTGCTTCGCGAGCGCCGGATGGCCCTTGAGCGCGGGGAGCGGCCGCGGTCCACCGCCTTCGTCGGCGACGGGGAACGTGTCGCCGAAGCCCAGCGCGAAGTTCGAGTAGTGATCGAAGAAGAACGACGTGACGTGATCGTTGTAGACGAAGAACAGCACGTCGGGCTTCTTCGCCGCGAGCCACGCGCGCACCGGCGCGAAGCCCTCGAAGATCGGCGCCCAGACCGGGTCGTCGGCCTTCTGCGTATCCACCGCGAACGCGATCGCAGGCGTGTGTGAGACCGCGATTCCGCCGACTATCGTCGCCAAACGAAGGCTCCGTCGAAAAAGAGCCCAATTATAGGGTATTCGGGCTCCCTTGGCGTTGCACGCGGGCGCGTCGAGTAACGGCTCGCATGCGGGCTTCCGCGTCTATACTCGGCTCGTCATCACCGACGACACGCGTCTCCGCGGAGTCCGCCGCGGCGATTGCGAGTGCGAGATCGCCAGACAGAGGGAGTTTTCACGATGCAAACATCGTCAGGGACGCGGCCGCGATATCGGGCGGCGCTCGCCGTTTCGATCGCGGCGCTCGGGCTCGCGCTCGGCTCGTATCCGGCCGGCGCGGGCAAGCCCGATCTGTCCGGAATGTCGTTCTCGTCGACGCCGCTGACCGGCAAGATCATTTGGAACGATCTGATCACGGACAATCTCGATCTGACGCGCGCGTTCTACGGCGCGTTGTTCGGCTGGACCTTCGAGCACGCGAGCGGCAAGGGCGGGCGCTACCTGCTCGCCCGCTCGGGCAACACGTACGTCGCCGGCATCGTCGAGGTGAAGTCGAGAAACCAGGCGTCGAAGATCTCGCGCTGGCTCCCGTACGTCTCGGTAGAGAACGTCGACGGCGCGACCTCGATCGCGTCGGCGGCGGGCGCGAAGGTCGTGGTGCCGGCGCTCGACGTGAGCTTCGGCCGCGTCGCCGCGATCATCGATCCCGAGGGCGCGGTGCTCGGGCTCGCGCACAGCCGCATCGGCGACCCCGACGATGCGTCGACGTCGCCCGGCATAGGACGCGTGGTCTGGACCGAGTTGCTCGCGAACGACGCGGAAGCGGCCGCGCGGTTCTACCGCGACGTGGTCGGCTACGAAACGAGCACGGTCCCGCGTCGCGGCGGCCAGTACACGCTGCTCACCCACGCGGGCAAGAATCGCGCGGGACTACTGAAGAACCCGACCGACGCGAAGCCGGTTTGGCTCACGTACTTCGGCGTCGACGACCCGGTCGCCGCGATGGGCCGCGTCGAGGCGCTCGGCGGCGCGGTCGTCGCGGCCGCCTCGCCTCGGCTTCGCGAAGGCACGATGGCGCTCGTGACCGATCCGACCGGCGCGCTGCTCGTGCTCCAAAAGGTGCCGCAATGAGAACCCTTGTGCGTAGAACGATTCGGATCGCGGCCGTGTTCGCGCTGCTCGTCTCGATGCTGTCGCTCGCGGGCTGCTCGGACAATGTCGGCGTCGGCGTGAGCGTCGGCGTGCCGGTCGGCAACTACGGCTACATGAGCATCGGCACGAGCCGTTGGTACTGACTCGCGGTGTTAGCCGCGCGCCGCCCCAAGCTCACTTCTTCAGCAGCGCGGGCCAGTTCAGCACGACCGTGAGCGGCGGCGCTCGAGACCTGCGCCGGTCTTCGGCTCTTCGCGTATCTCGGTTCCGCCCTTGTCGGCTTCGGAGGTCATGCCGAACCGAGCATAGCGTCGGTACCGGAAGATCGTCGCTCTCTCTGCCAGTCGAGCGGCACTCGAGCGGCAGAGTCAACGCGGCCGTGTCACCCCCGGCAACGTGCCGGAGTCGCCAACTCTTACCATGAAAATTCGGTGCAAGAAACCGATATTTCATGGTAGGTTCCGCCGAGATGATAGATCGAGATAGCCATGTTCGGCAGGTCCGCGCTCTTCTAAAGCGATTCCCGGTCGTAGCGATCCTCGGCGCCCGTCAGATCGGCAAGACGACCCTGGCGGAGCGGATCGTCGAGTCGGCCGGCGTTCGAGCGACCCGCTTTGATCTCGAGAATCCAGCCGATATCGCCCGCCTCAACGATCCCATGCTCGCGCTCGAGAGACTCCAGGGGCTCGTGGTTCTCGATGAAATCCAGCGTCGTGCGGAGCTCTTTCCCGTCCTGCGTGTGCTCGCGGACCGTCGGCCGGGGCGTACGCGTTTTCTGATTCTGGGCAGCGCGTCGCCTGATCTCCTGCGACAGACCTCTGAAACTCTCGGGGGACGCATTGCCTTCCACGAGCTTCCCGGTTTCTCGATCGCTGAAGTCGCTGTGCGGAACCTGAACCGCCTCTGGGTGCGCGGCGGTTTCCCTCGGTCGTTCCTCGGGCGCTCCGATGCGGCGAGCATGGAGTGGCGTCAGGCTTTCATTCGCACCTTTGTCGAACGCGACTTGCCTGCGCTCGGCGTGAACGTTGCCGCGGACACGATGCGGCGTTTCTGGTCGATGATCGCCCACCACCACGCGCAGACTTGGAATGCGTCGGAAATCGGCCGATCGTTCGGCGTCGCGGACACGACCGTGCGAGGCTATCTCGACAAGCTCACCGACGCTTTGGTCGTGAGGCAGCTTAGGCCGTGGCACGAGAACATCGGCAAACGGCAGGTCAAGGCGCCGAAGATCTTTGTCCGCGATTCGGGCTGCTCCACGCATTGTTGAATCTAGTCACTCAGCGTGACATCGAGGGTCATCCGAAGCTCGGCGCCTCATGGGAAGGATTCATCATCGATCAGATCGTGCAACAGCTCGGCGTGCGCTCCGACGAGATACATTACTGGAGAACGCACACAGGCGCCGAGCTGGATTTGCTCGTGATCCGCGGTCGCACGAAGGTCGGCTTCGAGGTCAAGCGAACCTCCGCGCCGACGATCACTCCATCTATGCGCTCGGCTCTTCGAGACCTCAAACTGCAATCGCTAAACGTCGTACATGCTGGCGCGGAGTCGTTCGCGCTCGCGAAGAACATTCGTGCAGTGAGCGCTGGCGCGTTGATCGCTGAGCTACGACCGATCCGTTAGTGCGCGCCGACGCTGCACGACCGGGCGGTTGTGCGTTCCTTCGTCCGGCTCGGAAGTCATGCCGGCGCGAGTATAGCTGCGAAGCCGGGACGACGCCGGAACGCTAGCGCGCGGGTGCCTCCATGAGCTCGCGGATCACGGCGACCGGCGCGTTGCCGTAGCTCAAGAACTGCTCGTGGAAGCGCTTCAAGTCGAACGCGTCGCCGCGCTCGCGCTTCAAGCGCTCGCGCAAGTCGTAGATCGCCGCGTAGCCCGAGAAGTAGCTCGTGAGCTGCACGCTCGTGCGCTGCACGCGCTTCCACTTGTCGGCCGCTTCTTGCGTCGTCTGGAACGCCTGCGCGCACGAGCAGGTCGCATCGCATCGGCCTCGCTCATGCCGAGCACGTGCACGCCGTAGTCGAGGATCGTGTTGCAGACCGAGCGCAGGTTCCACTTCGAGTAGATCAGCCAGACTCGGCCTTGTCGTCGCCGTAGCCGGACTCGAGCATCATGCGCTCCGTGTAGACGGCCCAGCCCTCGATCATCGCGCCGTTGCCGAAGATGCTCTTGATCAAGCTCGGCGAGCTGTTCGCGTAGACGAGCTGCACGTAGTGCCCGGGCACGGCCTCGTGGATGTTCAGGATCGGCAGCATCCAGTCGTTGTACTCGCGCAGCCAGCTCTCGGCGCGCTCGGGCGAGAGGTCGTCGAGCGGCGTCACGTTGTAGTACGTCGGCGCGCCGGGATCGTACGGGCCCGGCGCGTCGATGCTCGCGCCCGCGATCCCGCGCTTGTAGAGCGGCGTCTCGCGCACCGCGAGCGGCTTCGACGCGTCGAGGTCGATCAAGTCGTGATCGCGCACCCACTGCTCGAGCTCCGGAATCTGCCGCTTCACGGCCGCGACGAGCTGCTCGGGCGGCACGTGCTGCTCGGAGAGCTTCGCGATCAAGCCGGCCGATGCGCTCGAAACGGTCGTCGGGCGGCGCGGCGTTCGGGAAGTACTTGGGCCAGAGCAGATCCGTGAGCAGCGCCATCCGCGTGAGCAGCCGCTCCTTCTCCTCGAGCGCGCGCGCGTAGAGCTGCTCGGCGGTTTCGCCGGACTGAATCTCGAGGTCGAACTTGCGGTCGTAGAGCTCGCGGCCGAGTCGAAACGAGCGCGCCGGCTCGGCTCCGCTCGCGAGCCGCGCGTCGAGCGCCGTCGAGCCAATTCACGTAGTCCTCGATCGCCGCGCGCGCGGCGCCGAGCCGGCGCGAGAACGACTCGCGCTCCGCGCTCGTGAGCTTCGCGGTCGCGACCTGGCGCTCGAGGTCGTTGCCGAACACGTCGAGCGCGCCGCGGTTCTGCTCGATCGCGAGCTGCAGTATGCTCGCGCGTCGGGTTCGCGACGCTGCGCTTCGCCGCCGCGTAATACGCGGGCACGTTCTCGAGGCGCGCGAGGATGGTCGCGCAGCCGCTGCTCGAGCGGCGCGTACTCGAGCGTCGCGAGCAGCGCGAACGGATCGGCGACGTTGTAGTTCGAAGGGTTCCACTGCCAAGAGCGGAGCTCGGTCAGCGACCAGCGATCGGCCTCGAACGCGTTCACGAGGATCGCCCAGTCCGCGCGCACGTTCGGGCTCAGCTTCGTCGGGTCGATTCGGTGCAGCGACTTGAGCCAGCGCTCGTCCTGCTCGAGCTGGGCCGCCCGCGCCTTCTCGTCGGGCACGATCAGCCGGTCGGCGTACTTGTAGTAACCGACCGCGATCGCCCAATCGGGATTGAGCTGCCAGAACCGATCGAAGAACGCGTCGCCGAACTCGCGGTGGAACGCCGCGTCCGCTGCGCTCTCGGCCGCCATCGTCGTGCTCTGCATGCCGATCACCATGAGGCAGAGAAGAAAAGAGGACGCGTGAAGTCGCAACCGAGCTCCGCGCGCGAGTCTCGCTTCGCGAGCCCACGAGCGGCCGCGCATCAACCGCCGGCATGTGCATCCGCTGCATCCGCGGGTCGTGCCAGGGCTCGTCGGCGAGCACTTTCGCGCGGCTCAGCGGCACGCACAGCAGCGCGCCGAGTAGCATCACGAGCGCGAGAAACAGCAGGCCCGCCGCGTAGTTTCCCGTTAGGTCTCTCAGATAACCGACCACGTACGACGCGACGAAGCCGCTGATCGACGCGAACAGGTTGATCAGCGCGATCCCGCCCGCGGCCGCTCGTCCGGTCAAGAACTGCGCCGGCAGCGCCCAGAACGGCCCGCGCGTGCTGATCACGCCGACCGCCGCGACGCTGAGCGCGATCATGCCGGGCACCGGCGCGGTGTAGAACGCGCTCGACGACGAACCCGATCGCGCCGACGACGGTCGGGATCGCGAGGTGCAGCAGCCGCTCGCCGCTGCGATCGGAGCTCGCGCCGATCGCGACCATGCCGATCGCGGCGGCAACGTACGGAATAGCGGAGATCAAGCCGATCTGGAAATTCGTGAATCCGGCCATGCCCTGGACGATCTGCGGCACCCAGAACTGCAGGCCGTAGCTGCCGAGCTGGCACGCGAACAAGATCAAGCAGAGCAGCAGCACGGTCGGATGCGTGAGCGCGCCTGTCAAGCTCAGCCCATGGCGGCGCTCTGCCGCCGCTTGCTCGCCCCGAACGGTTGCCGCGAGCCACTCGCGCTCGTCGGGCTCGAGCCAGCGCGCGTGCGCAGGCTCGTCGGTGAGATAGAACAGCACCACGACCCCGAGCAGCACGGCCGGCAGCCCCTCGATCAAGAACAGCCATTGCCAGCCCGTGAGGCCGTGCCAACCGTTGAGGCCGAGGATCAATCCTCCGAGCGGACCGCCGATCACGGGCGCGAGCGGGATTGCGAGCATGAACCACGAGACCGCGCGCGCGCGCGCGGTCGACGGGATACCAGTTGCCGAGGTAGTAGATGATCCCCGGAAGGAACCCGGCCTCGGCGAGACCGAGCAGGAAGCGCAGCGCGTAGTAGCTCAGCGGCCCCCTCACGAACAGCATCGAGATCGACAGCACGCCCCAGGTGATCATGATTCGCGCGATCCAGATGCGCGCGCCGACGCGCGCGAGGATCAGATTGCTCGGCAGCTCGAACAGCGCGTAGCTCACGAAGAAGACGCCGGCGCCGAACCCGTATACCGTCTTGCTGAAGCCGAGGTCGGCGTTCATCTGCACGGCCGCGATGCTGATGTTCACGCGGTCGAGCCACGCGACGATGTACAGCAGCAGCAGGAACGGCAGCAGGCGCCCGCCGACCTTCGCCATCGTCCGCCCGGCGAGCGGCGACTCCGGGCCGGCGCCCGCGAGCTCGCGAGAGGTCGTGATCAAGCCGCGCGTACTCCCCCAGATGCGATTCGCCATTGTCGGGTCTCGCGAGCAAGCGCGACAATACCCGCCGCCGCGGCGCCCGCCGCGCCCCCAAGGGAGATTCGACGTTGGCCGTCATCGACGCTCGCGCCGCGCACCCGGCGCGCAGCTATCCGCTACTACGATCTCGTGCTCGCGGGGTTCGTCGCGGTTCTGCTTTGCTCGAACCTGATCGGACCGGGCAAGGCGTGCGCGCTCACGCTGCCGTTCGCATTGCCGTTCATCGGCGCGACGCTCGTGTTCGGCGCGGGCAACATCTTCTTCCCGATCAGCTACATCTTCGGCGACGTGCTGACCGAGGTGTACGGCTACGCGCGAGCGCGGCGCGTGATCTGGGCCGGTTTCGTCGCGCATGCTGTTCGCGACGCTGATGTCCGCCGTCGTGATCGGCCTGCCGCCGACGCCCACGGAGCCGTTCAACGCGACGCTGCAGCCCGCGCTGCAAGTCGTCTTCGGCAATACGTGGCGGATCGTGCTCGCGTCGATCCTCGGGCTTCTGGGTCGGCGATTTCGTCAACGCGTACGTGCTCGCGAAGATGAAGATCTGGACGAGCGGGCGGTGGCTCTGGACGCGGACGATCGGCTCGACGATCGTCGGCGAGGGCGTCGACAGCTTCATCTTCTATCCGATCGCGTTCGCCGGGATCTGGGAGGGCCAGACGCTGGTCCGCACGATCGCGTTCAACTGGTGCTTCAAGGTGCTCGTCGAGGTCGTGCTCACGCCGGTCACGTACGCCGTCGTCGGCTGGCTCAAGCGCCACGAGCACGAGGACTATTACGACACGGAACACGAACTTCACGCCGTTCTCGCTCGGCGACTGAACGCGGGCCCGCGGGGCGCGCGACACAGGCCACCGATCGGTGTAGATTGCGCGCCCTGATACGCGCGCTGGAGCACCCCGAGGACGCCATGAACGCACCGCCCAAGATCGACGCCGACAACGTCGTCACGTTCCACTATGCGCTCAAGGACACGGATGGCGCGGACATCGAGAGCTCGGTCGGCAAGGACCCGGTGATCTACATGCACGGCCACGCGAACATCGTCCCGGGGCTCGAGCAGGAGATGACGGGGCGGCAGAGCGGCGACAAGTTCTCGGCGACGGTCGCGCCCGAGCACGCCTACGGTCCGCACGACCCGAGCGCGGTGCAGCGCGTCCCGATCAAGCACCTCGCGACGCGCGGCAAGATCGTGCCGGGGCAGATGGTGGCCATCAACACGCGCCAAGGCGTCCGGCATGCGCGCGCCGTGAAGGTCGGCCATTTCAACGTCGATCTCGACCTGAACCACCCGCTCGCCGGCAAGACGCTCGTGTTCGACATCGAGATCGTCGACGTGCGTGCCGCGACGAAGGAGGAGCTCGAGCACGGGCACGCGCACGGGCCGGGCGGCCATGGTCACGAGCACGCCGAGGACGACCATGCCGCGCATGAGCACGGCGAGCACGGCCACGCCGGTCACGATCACGATCACCACGAAGGTCGCGACTAGTTCGAAGCGACCGCTAGGGGCCCGCCCGAGATCACGATCTCGACGCGCCGATTGCGCGCGCGCCCGTCCGCGGTCTCGTTGTCCGCGATCGGGTGCGTAGAGCCGAATCCTTCCGCGTCGATGTTGGATGCTGCGACGCGCTGGCCGATCAGATAGTCCCGCACGGAGATCGCGCGGCGCAGCGAAAGCACGCTGTTGGTCTCGTCGCTGCCGACGTTGTCGGTGTGGCCTTCGACCTTGAACTTGAGATCGGGGTACGACGCCACGATGCCGGCGAGGCGTGCGAGGCCCTCGCGCGCGCCTGAGTTCAAGTCCGCCGTGCCGGTCGCAAACTGAACGCCGCCGATTTCGGACACGAGCCCGCGGTCCGTCTCGCGCGTCGGCAGCGCCTGATTGAGACGCTTGAGCAAGTCCTGCGCGGCGGTGGCGCGCGCCTTGATTGCCGCGTCGGAAGTGGCCGCCTCGGCCGCCGCATCGGCCGCCACCTTGGCGGCCGCCCCTTGCGCCGCGGCCGCCTCGGCCGTCGCCTTGCCCGACATCGCTTCGCGCCGCGCGTCCTCTCCCGCGATCACGGCCGTACGCGCCAGGGCCGGCGCCTGTTTGCGGTCGGAGCCCTTGCTTGCGGATGCGGCCTGCTCCGCGGCCGTGAGCTTTTGCTGTGCCCCGGAGTACAGATTCGCGGCGTACTTGTCGGCGCCCGCGGCGGCTGCGATCGCGATCGAGTACTCGGCCGCGACCAACTCGGCCGGCTTCGTCTTCGAGACTGCGATCGGCGTCAGGTGCGAGTAGTCGGATCGTTCCGTCAACGAGGTGACTTTGGTTTCCGTGCCTCGGACTTTGCTACCCACGTTATAGAGAACGATCATGTTGCTCGGCGCACTCACTGCGAAGTGCGGCTCGGCCGTGACGATCAGCGCGAACTGCGACGCCGAGTACTGCGTGTCGAGCTTGGCCTTGCCGCCTTCGACGTCGCCGAGCACTCCTTGATTCGCGGCGCGTCCGTCCGGCGTCAACGCCCAGAGAACGTAGCACGTGTAAGGCCCAAGCTTCGACGGAGGCGGAAGCTCTTTGACCTTGACGTCGATGCGAGCATTGCCGTCCCTGTAGTCGACGTCGACGTCGCCCGCGCCGGTCGAGACGATCGGCGTCGGACGCAGCTCGAGGCTCGACTTCCCCTGATAGTTGAACATGGAGATCTGGCTGAGCACGTCCGAGCTCGCGATCGCGGCACGTTGCTGCTGCGCATAGCCGGCGCACGGGACGAGCCCGAGCGAGATCACGAGAGCAATGCGGATCGATCTCATAAAGCCTCCTTATGGAATTCTTCTCGAGAGCTCAGAGAACGAGGGCGGTCGGGGAAACGGCGGGCGCACGGGACGGCTCGCCGCGGGTAGCCTAGCACTGCATGCACGGCGGCAACAATTGCGTGCGCGGCAGGTATTCCCGCGGACGATGTGGGTCGCGCGAATCGGGTGCGACCGGCTAGGGGCGGGCCGCTACGGCGACTCGACGGGCGGACCGGGTGAAGGCGACACGAGCGCCCGCGCGAGCCTCGAACCGCCGGGCCGCGCTACCGCTGCGACGCGGTGAGCGGGCCGCCCGTGATCACGATCTCGACGCGCCGATTGCGCGCGCGGCCGTCGGCCGTGGAGTTGTCCGCGATCGGGTGCGACGACGCCAGGCCTTCGGCGTCGATGCTCGACGCCGCCACGCGCTGGCCGATCAAATAGTCGCGCACGGCGATTGCGCGCTTCGTCGATAGCTCTTGGTTCGTCTGGTCCGAGCCCGTGCTGTCGGTGTGGCCTTCCACCTCGAACTTGAGGTCCGGGTACGACGCGACGATGCCCGCGAAGCGTGCGAGGCCCTCGCGCGCCTTGGGGCTGAGATTCGCCGTGCCCGTCGCGAACTGCACGCCTCCGACCTGAGATACGAGCCCGCGATCGGTCTCCTCCGTGGGCAGCGCTTGGTTGAGCCGAGTCATGAGGTCCTGGCGCGCCGCTGCGTTTGCGCGTGCGGCCTCCTCCTGCGCGGCAGCTTGCGCCGCCACCGCGGCCGCTGCCGCGGCCGCCCTGACTTGCGCCGCTTGTGCGTCCGCGGCGGCTTTGCCTTTCATGGCTTCGCGCCGCGCATCTTCGCCTGCGAGCACGGTTTCCCGCGCGAGCGCGGGCGCGGCCCTACGCTCGGAGCGCTTCTTCGCCGACGTTGCGCTCTCGGCAGCCGAGAGCTTTTGCTCGGCGGTCGAGTAGAGCGAAGAGGCATACCTGTCGGCGCCCGCGGCGCCCGCGATCGCGACCGAGTACTCGGCTGCGATCAGGTCGGCAGGATGAGCTTTCGAGACGCCGATCGGCGTCAATCTCGAGTAGTCCGAGCGCTCGACGAGCGACTCGACCTTCGTCTCCGTGCCTTTGAGTTTGTCCGCGACGTTGTAGAGCACGATCATGTCGCTCGGCGCGCTGACGGCGAAGTGCGGCTCGGCGGTGACGATCAGCGCGAACTGGGGCGCCGAGTACTGTGTCTCGAGCTTGCCCTTGCCGCCGTCGATGTCGCCGACGACGCCTTGGTTCAACGCGCGGCCGTCCGGAGTGAGCGCCCATAGGATGTAAGTGGTGTAGGGCCCGAGCTTCGGCGGCGGCGGCATGTCCTCGACCTTGACGTCGATCCGCGCATTCCCGTTCTCGTACTCGACCTCCGCCTCGCCCTTTCCGGCATTGACGAGCGGCGTCGGGCGTAGGTCGAGCTTCGACTTCGACCCCTCCTTATAGCTATACATCGAGATCTGGCTCAGGACGCTGGAGCTTGCGATCGGCTCGCGTTGCGTCGGCGCCTGCGCCAACGCCGGTATGCAGACCGTTCCGAGAAGAAGGGCAAAAGCCGTGCGGGCCGACCTCATAGAAACCTCCTTGTGCTAAGCAACAAACTAGTCCAGGCAGGCGCGGTAATAGTCCGAGGGAGACCGCTCGGTCATGAGCCGGAAGGACTAAGGGCGAGGCTCGTCGCGAGAAGCAACGTGCCGCGCGGGATTATGCCAACGCGGTCGACAGCCGCGCCGTGAAGCGAGCCTGCCGCGACTGCGGCGGGCTCGGGATCGAGCCGCTGGTAGGTAGGGGGGCCGCTCGGCCGCGCGACTCCGCTCCGGGCTAGGCCCAGATCTCCTCGTCGGTCGGCACCTTCTTGCCCGTGATGACCTTGCCGATCCGCGACACGTTCATCAGGTGCTTGTAGTCCAGGTTCTCGGAGATCGAGTTGCCGCCCCACGAGCCGCAGCCGAGCGTCGTCGTCGGCGCGAAGCCGTTCGTGAGCGAGCCGCCCGCGGTCAGCGAGCTCGCCTGATTCACGACGAGCCGGCTGACGGGCAGCTCGACGCCGGCCTCGCGGATGTTCTTCTCGTCGTTCGAGTGCACGCGCGGCCGAATGGCCCGCGCCCTCGACGAGCAGGTTCGCCTTCGCCTTCGCGACCGCGTCGTGTGAACGTCTTGTACGGCAGGATCGCGACGACCGGGCAGAGCTTCTCCTTCGCGAGCACGTCGTCCTTGCCCGCGCCTTTCGCGGGCAGCAGGATGATCCGCGCGCTCGCGGGGATGTCGATGCCGGCCATGCGCGCCGATCTCGCGCGCGGTGCGGCCGACCACGTCCTTGTTCAGGTGACCGTCCGGGAACACGATCTCGCGCAGCTTCTGAATCTGCTTCTCGTCGTCGGTGAACCAGACCTTGCCGGTGTCCTTGAACAGCTTCACGGTCTCGTCGTACTTCTCCTCGGGCGTCAGCACGAACTGCTCGTGCGAGCAGATGATGCCGTTGTCGAATGCGGCGCCCGTGACGATCTTGCCGACCGCGTCCTTGAAGTCGACGCCGCGGTCGATGATCACCGGCACGTTGCCCGCGCCGACGCCGTACGACGGCTTGCCGGACGAGTACGCGCACTTCACCATCGCGCCGCCGCCGGTCGCGACGACGACGTCGACGGACTTCATGAGCTCCTGCGTCTTCTCGATCGAGCCCTTCTTGATCGTCTGGATCAGGTTGTCGGGGCCGCCGTGCGTCTTCACGATCTTCATGAACTCCTTCGTCAAGTGGTCGGTGCACTTCTGCGCCTTCGGATGCGGCGCGAAGATCACCGCGTTGCCGGCCTTGAGCGCGAACATGCCGTTGCACATCGGCGTCGCGATCGGGTTCGTGACCGGGCAGATCGCGCCGACGACGCCCATCGGCTTCGCGACGAACACGAGGTTGTTCTCCGCGTCCTCGCCGATGACGCCGCGCGACTTCTTGCCCTTCAGGTTGTTCCAGATGACGCGCGCCTTGCCCTTCTTCTTGAGGACCTTGTCCTCGTAGTTGCCGATGCCGGTCTCCTCGACCGCCATCCGCGCGAGCGTCTCGGCGTTGTCGTAGACGTACTTCGCCATGTCGCGGACGATCGCGTCGACTTGCTCCTGCGAGAACGCCTCGTAGACGGCCTGCGCTGCGCGCGCCTTGGCGATCAGCTCTTGGACTTCGTTGTCGGTTTGGGGGACGGCGGCGCGTTGTGGCGTGCTCATGGAGTTCTCCTGGGAGGGTGCCTCGAGACGGCACCCAACGTTGCGGTAGGCCGTCAATTATCCAAGGTTGACGCGCTTTCGAGCAACCCGCAGGATGCCGCAGGCGACAATAATTAGGACTTGCTCGGTGCAGAGCGGCTACTGGCAAGACCGCACGACCGCCGATTTCAGGCGGCGTAGACCCCGAGACGACCGTCGCGCTGTTGCCGGTGGCGGCCATCGAGCAGCACGGCCCGCATCTGCCGCTGTCGACGGACGCTTTGATCAACGACGGCCTCGTCCGCGCGGCGCTCGCGCTCGTCTCCTCGCCCACGACGCTGCTCGTGCTGCCGGCGCTCGACCGTGGGGCTGAGCCCCGAGCACACGAGCTTCCCGGGCACGCTCTCGATCGCCGACGCGACGCTCGCGGACGCGTGGACCGACGTCGGCCGCAGCGTCGCGCGAGCCGGCGTGCGCAAGCTCGTGATCCTGAACACGCACGGCGGGCAGAAGGCGCTCGTCGATCTCGTCGCGATGCGGCTGCGCGCGGAGCTCGAGATGCTCGTCGCGCGCGCGACCTATTTCGCGTTCGGCGCGCCGCCGGGCCTCTTCGACTCGGCCGAGCGAGCGCACGACATCCACGGCGGCGAGGTCGAGACGTCGCTGATGCTGCACCTCGCGCCGGAGCTCGTGCGCAAGGACGCGCTCGCCGACTTCAAAGGGCTGCCGCACGAGCTCGCGGCGCGCAATCGCGTGCTCGGTGCCGAGAAGCCCGTCGGAATCGGCGTGGCACGCCGAAGATCTCCATCCTTCGGGCGCCTGCGGCAATGCGACGCGTGCCGACGCGAGCAAAGGCGCGAAGCATCTCGCGCATCTCGCGGACCGGCTCGCGACGCTGGTCGCCGAGCTCGCCGCGACGCCGCTCGCGACGCTGAAGTGATCTCGGCGCGGCCGGTCGTGGCCGCCCGAGTCATCGAGTCGCTCTTCGAACGAGACTTCGATCGGCGCTGGAGCGGCGCTCCCTGATTGCCGCGGCGCTTGCCGTCGTCGAGGCGGCCGCGGTGTCGAGCTTGAGGGAGGGCGGCTCACCCCGGCATGCCTGCATGCATGGCAGCCACGGTAGGCGGAAAAGCACGAGACGCTGCGCAGGCTGATCGAGAAGGGCGGGGCGGTCGCTAGGTCGACCGACGAGCCCGCTGGCCCGGCTCAGGCGGAAGTATTTAGCGGCTCCACTCTTCGGCGAGGTGCCCCGCGCGCTCGGTCTTCGCTTTGAGATAGCGTTCGTTGTGCGTGTTGCTGCTCGTGACGAGCGGCACGCGGCCGACGATCTCGATGCCGTGATCGCGCAGCGCGCTGATCTTCTGCGGGTTGTTCGTGAGCAGCGTGATTCGGTTGATGCCGAGCTCTTCGAGCAGCGAGGCCGCAACCTCGTACGTGCGCTCGTCCGCGAGGAAGCCCAGGTGTTGATCCGCGTCGACCGTGTCGAGGCCTTCGTCTTGCAGCACGTATGCACGCAGCTTGTTCGGTAAGCCGATGCCGCGACCCTCTTGGTCCAGATACAGCAGCACGCCGCCGCCGAGCGCCGCGATCCGCGCGACGGCGGTGCGCAGCTGCTCGCCGCAATCGCAGCGCAAGCTGCCGAGCAGGTCGCCCGTGAGGCACGCGGAGTGCAACCGCACCGGCACCGCGCTCTTCTGATCGAACTTGCCGATGATCACTGCGACGTGCTCGGCGAGACCGTGCTCGTCGCGAAAGAGCGCGATCTCGCTGTCGACGGCGTCGGCCATCGGCACGCGCGCGCGGCTCACGAGCTGCACGCTGTGGCGACCGAAGCGCACGTGCTGCTCGATGTCGCTGATGTCTATCGACACGAGCCCGGGATCCTCGTCCCAATCGCGCGCCAAGAACCCGAGTAGCGCCGGCACGAGGCGGCCAGCCTTCGCAAGCTGAAATCCCGCAGCGGCGAGCGCCGCGCAAGGCGGCTTCGAGTTCGCGACGAGTGCGCCGCGCTCGACGACTCTCGAGCCGACGCCGGCGATGGAGCGCAACGCGTCGAGCCCGATGTTCGGGGGTAGCGCGAGCGCTACCGCGCCGCCGATCTGTTGCGCGAGCCCCGCTGCGCGCGCGCGCTCGGCCGTCACCAGCAGCACGCTGCGGCTTGCGCCGGCAGCGACGAGGCGCGGGAACACCGGGCTCTGCAGTGTCTCGATCGCGCCAGCGAGCATCGCCCGGTCGCCGTCGGTGATTCGAATCGCGCGGCCGCGCCGCAGCTCGCCGACTGCGCGGTCGAAGGTCAAAGCAGCGCGGTCGCCGTTGATCGAAGAGTCCGCGTCGCGTCTTTCGCTCGTCATACGAGTGCTAGGATAACAGCTCGGTAGCGTGGGTTCCGACCAACGCCGAGTTCGTTCATGCCCCGTCCGCACCATCCGTGCCCCCATCCGTGACCGATGAGCCGTTGCAGCAGGCGGCCTGGAGGGCATTGTTGGCAGCCGCGGCCGTGGCCCGTGCCGCGACGCTCGGCCCCAAGAACGACGATGCTCTCGGCTTCGAGCGCGCTGCCGTCCGCATCGGCGCAGGCGGCATGCGCGTGCCGCCTGGCCGCAGCGACGTGCCCGCCTGGCTCGCGTCCGGCCCAGCCGGTTGGAGCGTCGCGCCGAGCGCGCCGGCTGCGGCGCGCACGCTCCTCGATCTCTACGCGCCCGTCTGCGCACCGGCGGCGGAACGCCCGCTCACGATCGCGCATCTCGGCCAAAGCCTCGACGGCTGGATCGCGACCGCGAGTGGGGATTCGTACTACGTGACGGGTCCCGACAACGTCGTCCATCTGCATCGACTGCGCGCTCTGTGCGACGCCGTGATCGTCGGGGCGAGCACGATCGAGCGCGACGACCCGTTGCTCACCGTGCGCCACGTCGAAGGCGAAAACCCGCTGCGCGTGATCATCGATCCTCGTCGTAGGGTCGGCGTACACGCGCGCGTGCTCGCGGACGACGCGAACACGCTGCTCGTCTACGGAGATGACGCGCCGAGCGGCGCCTCTCCCGGCGCGGCGGACGTGGTCGCGCTGCCCGTGCGCGAAGGCCGCCTCGATCTCGTGGCGCTGCTCGCCGAGCTCCGCGCGCGCGGTTGTCGCGCGGTATTCGTCGAAGGCGGCGGCGCGACGGTGTCGCGCTTCGTCGAGGCGGGGCTGCTCGACCGGCTGCAGATCGCAATCGCGCCGCTCGTGACGGGCAGCGGCCGTCCGGGTCTGTCGCTGCCCGCGCGCGACCGGATCGCCGAGTGCCTGCGGCCCGCGCATCGCGTGTTCACGATGGGCGGCGACGTGCTGTTCGATTGCGACTTGCGCGCGCCGGGCCCCGCGCGCGCATCCGCTTCGGGCGACGTGAGCCGCGTCGTCTAGCTTCGCGCGCTAGCGCGCGCAAATTCCGACCAGGTCGACGTGGCCCACGACGAGCGCCGAGACGCCGGCGTCGACGTGGGCGACGCGACGCCGGTGCCACGCCTCGAGCGTCGCGCGGCGTTCCGGCGCGATCTCGAGCGCGGCGCCGAGCCAGCCCGAGAGGAGCTCGCGTTGCAACGAGTAGGCGCTCGAGCCGATGTGCCAATCGCTCGTGCGAGACGCGACGCGATAGCCGCGCGCCACGAACGAGTCCACGGCGCGCAGCCCTGCCGCGGGACCGAGCGCGGGGCCGAAGCCCTTGTCGCCGGTCTGGTGCCGGTTGAAGAGCTCGAGCGCCTCGGCGTCCGTGTCGTCGGCCGGCGTGCACACCGTCCTGCCGTCATAGGTGAGCGAGAAATAGACATCGGCCGAGGCGCGATGGCAGCGGCGCACCAGCGCGTCGAGCCAGTCGGCCGAGACGAGATCGAGCAACGCCGAGGACGTCACGAGCGCGCGCTCGGGAACCTCGATCCGCTCCAGATCGGCGGCGAGGTCGGCGCGCGCGCGGCTCGCGCGGCACGCGAACCCGTCACCGGTCACGACGAGGTCGTCGAGCCATCCGTCGCGGCCCGGGCCGCGAACCGGACTCTCGGCAAGCGCCGTCGCGCCGGTCCGTGATGCCCAGTCACGGATCGCCGTCTCCGCCGCCGCGAGGAGGGCGGCGTCGTGATCGACGAGCAGCCACGCCTGCTCGCCGCCGAGCTTGGGTGAGAGCCAGCGCAGATTCGCGCCGCTGCCCGCGCCGAGATCGACGATCGCGCGCGCAGCCGCGTCGCGTGGTTCGGCGCCTCCTTGCGTCAACAGCTCATGCGTGCGCAGGAGGCCCACGAGCTCGACCGCGCGGGCGGCGGCGTCGTGCGGCTCCCGCAGCGCGAGCCATGCCGTCGAGAATCCGCTCACGGCGGCGCGCTCAACGCCACGCGCCGCGCGGCGACGCGGCGCCCTCGAGCGCGGCCGCGAACCGCTCCGCCGCCGTGTGCCAGGTCGGTAACGCTGCGGCCGCGGCGCGCGCATTCGCCGCGAGGCGCTCGCGCGCGTCGTCGTGATCGAGCAGCTGCGCGAGCGCTTTCGCGAGCGCGCGGCTGTCGCCGGGTGGCACGAGCTCGCCGGCCGACGCGGGCACGGTTTCCGGGATCGCGCCCGCCGTCGTGCTGACGACCGGGATGCCGCGCGCGACGGCCTCCGCGAGCGCCATGCCGTAGCCTTCGAGATAGGACGCGAGCACGAACAGGTCCGCGCGCTCGTACTCGCGCTCGAGCGCGTCCGCATCGAGGTCGCCGAGGAAGCGCACGCGTGCACGCAGCGCGAGGCGCTCGATCTGATGCTCGAGCGCCGCGAACGTCGCGGGGTCGCGCGTCGTGCTGCCGGCGCACGTGAGATGCCAGCGCCGATCGCGCAGCTCGCCCAGCGCCTCGAGCAGCACGGCGTGCCCTTTGCGCGGCGTCACCGTCGCCACGCACAGCAGCCGGACGTCGCGCGAAGACGACTTGCCGGTGTCTCGCGCCGAGCGCCGGGTGACGCGGCCGTTCGCCACCGCTCGGGCCGATGCCGAGCGTCCTGCCCGAGACCGTGAGCGCACAGGGATGTGCGCGCCCGAGCCCGAGGGACCGACTTCCGGCGTGTCTCGGGCAGGATGCTCGGCATCGGCCCGGGCGGTCCACTGACGCCCGACGCGGTCGACGCCCGGCTCGACCACGCGGATTCGCTCGACGGGCACGCCATAGGTCGCGAGCGTGCGCGCTGTCCACTGGCTCGTGCAGATCACGCGCGCGCACGAGCGCGAGCGCGGCGCGCTCGGCGGTCTCTAGCAGGCGCGCCTCCGCCGGATCGAGGCCGGTCTCGAGCGCGAGGGGATGATGGATCAACGCGACGACGGCGAGGCGTTTGGTCTCGGTGTCGAGCACTCGCTCGAGCCCCGCGAGCGCGAGGCCGTCGATCACGACGACGCCGTCGCCGGGCAGCGAGGCGATCTTCGCGCGCGCATCTCGCAGCGCGGAAGGCGTCGGCCGCGGAAAGCTGTCGTCGAGCGAGTGCACGCGCGTGCGCCAGCCGAGCTCTGCGAGGCCCGCGAGGATTTGCGCGTTGTAGATGTAGCCGCCCGTCGACGTGTTCGGATCGCCAGGTACGAAGAGGTCGATCGAGCGCGTGTTCTGCACGGCGGCTTGCGCGCTTCGCTAGTGCTGCAGCGCGCCGTCGTACGACGCCGACGCCACGTGCGACTCGTGCAGCGTCACGCGCAACGTCGAGAGCCCGTGCGCGCCGTCGCCGAGCGCGCCGGCCTCGATCTCCGCGGCGATGCGTTCGAAGATCAGGCGCGCGAGGAATTCCGTCGTCGTGTTGCGGCCTTCGAACGCCGGATCGTCGTCGAGGTTGCGGTAGTTGAGCTCCGCGAGCACGACGCGCAGCGCTTGGAGCGCGGCGCCGATGTCGACCACGAGCCCGTCGGCGTCGAGCTCCGCGCGCCTGAACTCGACGTCGACGACGTAGGTCGCGCCGTGCAGGTTCTGCGCGGGCCCGAACACCTCGCCTTTGAAGCTGTGCGCGATCATGAAGTGATCGCGGACGGTGACGCTGTACATCGGTAGCTCCTTCTACGAGTAGCGGATCCGGTGACACAGACTGTACTCGGACGGCGATGCGAGCCGCGCGAGCACGCGCGGCAGCTCGTCGAATGCGCTCTCGCCGCTGATCAGCGCGTCGAGCCGCGGGTCCGCCAGCAGGCGAAGCGCGAGCTGCATGCGCCGCGCCGTGCTCCAGCGCGCGCGCTGCGGCGGCCGCGACGCTGCCGACCTGCGACGACTTCAGCGTCAGCCGGCGGCGTGGAACGCCTCGCCGAGCGCGACGGCCGGACGCCGCGCGCCGTACCAGCTCAGCTCGAGCACGGTCGCTTCGAAGCCCGCGAGCTCGAGCGCGAGCGCGAGGCCGGCCTCGGTGCCGCTCGCGTGCACGACGAGGTCGGCGTCGCGCGCGGCGCTCGGCCGGCAGCGCGAACGCGACGCCGAGCGCGGGCGCGATCGCGCGCTTGCGCGGTTCGACGTCGACGAGCTGAACCTCCGCGCCGGCCGTGCGTGCCGCGAGCCACGCGACGAGGCAGCCGACCGTGCCGGCGCCGACCACGGCGACGCGATCGCCGACGCGCGGCCCGAGGTCCCAGAGGCCGTTGACCGCGGTCTCGAGGTTCGCGGCGAGCACCGCGCGCGCGGGCGGCACGCTGTCGGGCAGCACGTGCACGGCGCCCGCCGGCACGACGTAGCGCGTCTGATGCGGATAGAGGCAGAACACGTGCCGGCCGACCAGCGCGGCCGGGCCGCTCTCGACGATCCCGACGTTGCTGTAGCCGTACTTCACGGGCGCCGGAAAATCGCCGGCCTGAAACGGCGCGCGCATCCGCTCGTGCTCGCTCGCCGGCACGGCGCCCGCGAACACGAGCGTTTCGGTGCCGCGGCTGATGCCGCTGTAGAGCGTGCGGACCACCGCGTCTCCGGGCTCGGCGCTGCGCAGCACCTCGGCCCGAATCTCGCCGCGGCATGGCTCCGCGATCCAAAACGAACGTGCGTCCTCGGGAGGCATTTGGCTCCAAATCGGGTTCCATCACGCGGGAGGCGGCATACTTGCAACGCACTCGTAAACATGCAAGCGTGCCGCCCCCATGCACGGCACCTCCGCCCCGACGGCCGGCACACGGCGTAATCCCGACCCACTCGACGCCCAAGGCACGCAGATCACGACCGGCGTCGCGATAGCGCTCGCGATCACCGCGACGCTCGCGATCGCGTTCGTGCACACGCGCATCGCGGCGGGCGACCTCAACGTGGTCGTGCGTGCGCTGGCTTACGCGATCGTCGGCGGCTGGCTGCTGGCATGGCTCGCCGTGAAGCACGATGTAGCGCCGACGTTCGGCGCCGCGAACGCAGTGACGCTCGCGCGCGGCGTGCTCGCTCTGGACCTGCTCGCGTTGCTCGGCAGCCCGCCGAGCGCGGTCCTCGCCTGGTCGATCGTCGCGGTCGCGCTGGTCGCGCTCGTGCTCGACGGCGTCGACGGCCGAGTCGCGCGTCGGCGCGGCGAGACGAGCGCGTTCGGCGCGCGCTTCGACATGGAGACCGACGCGCTCTTGATCCTCGTGCTCGCCGCGCTGGCATGGAGCCACGGCAAGGCCGGGCCGTGGATCCTGCTCGCGGGCGCGCTCCGCTATCTATTCGTGGCGGCGAGCCTCGTCCTGCCGTGGCTCGCGGCGCCGCTGCCGCCGAGCGTCCGCCGACAATCGGTCTGCGTCGTGCAGATCTCCTCGCTGATCCTCTGTCTCGCGCCGTTCGTGACGCCGACGACGAGCGAAGCGATCGCGCTTCGCGGGGCTCGTCGCGCTGCTCGGCTCGTTCGCGGCCGACGTCGCGTGGCTCGCGCGCCGCGCGCGCGCCTAAAGGGAAAGCGATGTCGGGGCCGTCGCCGCCGGCGATCCGGCAGTGGTTCACGCTCGCTGCCGCGCTGCTGCTCCTGAACGCGGCTCTCACGCTCGGGAACGTCTGGCCGACGCCGTGGGTCGAGCCGCGCGCCGAGATCTCGGTCGAGGTCGCGGCTTTGATTCTCGGGCTCGCGGCATACGCCGAGGTCGCCGCGCGCCGCGGGTTCCCGCAGCCGGGGCGGCGCACGATGCTCGCGCTTGCGGCGCTGATGTTCTTCCTGACGATCGGCCGCTACGCGGACGTGACCGCGCCCGCACTCTACGGCCGGCCCGTGAACCTGTATTGGGACGCGCGGCACCTGCCGAACGTGGGTGCGATGCTCGCCGAGGTCGCAAAGCCCTGGATGCTCGCGGCGTTCCTCGCCGCGCTGGCCGCATTCGTCGCGTTGATCGGCGGTGCGCTGTACTGGTCTCTCGCGCGCGTCGAACGGAGCTTGCGTGATTCGCGGGCGCGCCGCGCGCTCGGCGCGCTCGCCGCCGCGCTGGTCGCGGCGTTCATTCTCGGACGTGCGTTCGAGTGGCCGGTCGGCTATTGGTTCTCCTCGCCCGTGCTCGCGACCTACCGCGATCAGGTCGCGTTCGTGCTCGAGGCGCACTCGGACGCCGCGCAGCGAGCGCTGCCCGATCGCCCGCTCGCGCGTTCGGATCTGCGCCGCGTCGAAGGCGCCGACGTGCTGCTGATGTTCCTCGAGTCCTACGGCGCCGTGACCTACGATTCGGCCGCGATCGCCGCGATCGTCGCGGATGGGCGGCACGAGCTCGCGGCCGCGGCGGACGCGACCCACCGCGACGTGTCGTCGGCGTTCGTCGAGTCGACGACGTTCGGCGGTTCCTCGTGGCTCGCGCACTCGACGCTGCTCACGGGCCTCGATGTTCGCGAGCCCACGACCTACGACTTGCTGCTCACGCAGGAACGTCCGACGCTGCCGAAGCTGTTCGCGAGCTTCGGGTTCCGGACGCTCGCCGTGATGCCGGGCCTCAAGAACGACTGGCCGGAGGGCGCGTTCTACGGCTTCGACGCGATCTTCGGCGAGCGCGAGCTCGACTATCGCGGTCCCGAATTCGGCTGGTGGCGGATTCCCGATCAGTACGCGCTCGCGAAGCTCGACAGTCTCGCGCTCGGCCGCGGTCCGCGCTCGCCGGTCTTCGTGTTCTTTCCGACGATCAACACGCACATCCCGTTCAGGCCGACGCCGCCGTATCAACCGGATTGGTCGCGCGTGCTCGGCCCGCACCCGTTCGACGATGCCGCGGCGGCCGCGAGCATCGCGCAGTCTCCCGATTGGACGAGCCTCGGCGTGCCGTACGCCGAGTCGTTCGTGTACACCCTGCGATATCTCGGCGGCTACCTGCGCGCGCGGCCCGACGCGGATCTCGTGCTCATCCTGCTCGGCGATCATCAGCCCGCGGCGAGCGTCACCGGCGTCGGCGCGCGCTGGGACGTGCCGGTGCACGTGATCACGAGCCGCGCCGCCGTCACGCGCGCGCTGCGCGACGCGGGCTTCGTCTCGGGATTGGAATTGACCCCGCTGTCGCGCCGCGTCGGCGGGATGGCAGACCTCACGACCCTGCTGCTGCGTGCGTTCGACTCGCACGACACCGAGGAGGGCGGCGCCGAGACGCGACCGCACTGAGCGCGGGCGCGCTCACGCCGCGCGCGCGAACCGGTTGCGCGGCGAAGTCAGCGATGCGTAAACGTCCCCCGACGGCGCGTCGGGCGATAGCGTCTCGATGAAGCCGCGTGCTTCGTCCGCGTCGACCCATTTGTCGAGCTCGAGCCGGTGGGTTTCGCCGCGGGAGTGGTTGTAGCGATAGACGCCGAGCTCCTCGAGCCTGTCGATGCACGCGAGCGCGGTCGCGCGCGCCGCCGGCAGGTACTCGAACGACAGGAACGGCACCGCGACCTCGAGCCCGGCGAGAACCTCGGCCTCGAATCCCTCCACGTCGATCTTCACGAACCGCGGCACGCCATGGTGCTCGATCAGCGACTGCAGCGTGAGGATCTCGACGGGGCTATCCGGCGCCCAACGCACGCCCGCGAAGCGCGGGTCGGTGCTTAATCTCGTCGATCCAGTCGGCCGATAGCGTCGTAACCGTCGGCGTGCGCTCGCTCACGAGCAGCGTGCCGCGGCCGCGCGCGCGGCCGAGCGCGGCCGGGACGATCTCGACGTTCTTGTTGCGTCCATAGAGAAAGCGCAGCAAACGCACGAAGTCGGGCTGTGGCTCGACCGCCACGACGCGCGCCTTGAGCTGCAGCCAGCAGCGCACGCGGTTGCCGGCGTGCGCGCCGACGTCGAAGCAAAGCGAGCCCGAGGTCACGAACTGCGAGTAGAAGCGCCGCAGCCGCCGCGCGCGCAGCGGTATCCCGTAGTAGGTAACGACCGAGCGGACGATACCGAAAGTTCTATCAATGCGGCTCACGGCGGACATTCTATATAGAGCGGTGCGTCATGCTCTCGTGTCCGAGAACTGTGAGCCACGTCCGCCCTGGGGACGCCCTTCTAAGGTTCGCTTAGCTCGTGACGATCTTGTAACGAACGGCTCTCCGCAAGGGGCGACGCGACCACGCGCGCCGCGGTGCGAGCCGACCGCCGAAGGGGGCGGTGAAGGGTATGGCACAGGAGGCTGGCGAGCTTCCGGGCTATCAGCGCGGCGAGCCTATCCAGGACAGCAGCGCGTCGTCCGTTTATCGGGCGCGTCGGCTCAGCGACGGGGCCTGCGTCGTCGTCAAGCGGTCCCGCGGCAAGGAGGTGTCCGCGGGCCAGCTCACGCGCTATCGCAACGAGTTCGAGCTGCTGCGCGCGATGGCCTCCGACGGCGTCGTCAAGGCGTACGAGCTCGTGCGTCACGACGGCCAGATCGCGCTCGTGCTCGAGGATTTGCCCGGCGTCTCGCTGCGCCGTTGGCTCGAGTCGCAGATCGGCGCGACGCTCGAGCAGCGCTTGGCGGTCGCCGCACAGCTCGCGAAGGTCGTCGCCGAGGTGCACGCGGCGAACGTGATCCACAAGGACATCAGCAGCCACAACGTCGTCTACGACGCCGAGTCGGGACGCTGCACCCTGATCGACTTCGGTATCGCGACGCGGCTGCGCAGCGAGGAGAACAAGTTCCAGGCTCCGGCGGCGCTCGAGGGCACGCTCGCGTACATCGCGCCCGAGCAGACCGGGCGCATGAACCGCAGCCTCGACTATCGCGCGGATCTCTACTCGCTCGGCGTCACGCTCTACGAGCTGTTCACGGGCGTGCTGCCGCACGAAAGCGCCGACCCGCTCGAGATGGTGCACTTCCACATCGCGGGCAAGCCCGTGCCGCCGCGCGAGCGCAGCGCGAACGTGCCCGCCGCGGTGTCCGACATCGTGATGAAGCTGCTCCAGAAGGAGCCCGAGAACCGCTACCAGAGCGCGACCGGGCTCGCCGCCGACTTGAGCGCGTGCGTCGCGGTCGTCGCGGCGGGCCGCGCTCTCGAGCCGTTCCCGCTCGGCCTCCAAGACGTGGTCGACCGCTTCGAGCCGCCGCAGAAGCTCTACGGCCGCAGCGCCGAGACGCAGGTTCTGCTTGCAGAGCTTCGAGCGCGTCGCGCGCGGCAGCGTCGAAGCCGTGATGGTCGCGGGCCACGCCGGCATCGGCAAGACGACGCTCGTGCAGGAGATCTACCAACCGATCACGCTGCGCCGCGGCTACTTCATCGCGGGCAAGTTCGATCAGCTCCAGCAGAACGTGCCGTTCAGCGCGCTCGTGACGGCGCTGCACGATCTCGTCCAGCAGCTGCTCACCGAGAGCGAGGAGCAGATCGCGCGCGTGGCGGCGCGCGATCGTCGAGGCCGTCTACCCGAACGGCCAGTTGATCGTCGACGTCGTGCCCGCGCTCGAGCTGATCATCGGCCGCAGCCGCGCGTCGCCGAGCTCGAGGCGTTCGAGGCGCAGAACCGCTTCAACCTCGTGTTCCAGAACTTCATGCAGGTGTTCTGCAAGCCGTCGCACCCGCTCGTGCTGTTCCTCGACGACATGCAGTGGGCGGATGCCGCGAGCCTGAATCTCGTGACGCTGATCGTCTCCGCGCGCGCGACCGAGTCGCTGCTGCTCGTGACGACTTATCGCGACAACGAGGTATCGGCGAATCACCCGCTGATGCTCGCGGCGAAGGAGCAGGCGAGGCAGGGCGTGCAGATCCACTCGATCAATCTGCGCCCGCTGAGCGCGCCCGACGTCGCCGAGCTCGTCGCCGACGCGCTGCACCAGGACGTCGCCGACGGCGCTGCCGCTCGCCGAGGTCGTGCACCAGAAGACCGGGGGCAATCCGTTCTTCATGCGCCAGTTCCTCGAGGCGCTGTACGACTCGAAGCTGATCCAGTTCGACGCGCGCGAAGGCGCGTTCCGCTACGACCTCGGCGCCGTGAAGAACGCGGCGATCACCGAGAACGTCGCGGAGTTCCTCGCCGCCAAGCTCGAGAAGCTGCCGCGCGCGACGCGCGACGTGCTGCGCGTCGCGGCCGCGATCGGCAACCGCTTCGAGCTGCGCGTGCTCGCGCGCGTCGAGGACCGTTCGGCCGGCGAGACGGCCGCAAATCTCGGGCCCGCGATCTCGGAGGGCTTCATCGCGCCGCTGTCGGGCCTCGAGGCCGCCGATCCCGACGCGCTCGACGCGCCGCTCGTCTACGGCCGCTTCGCGTTCCTGCACGACCGCGTGCAGCAGGCCGCGTACGCGACGCTGTCGGCGCACGACAAGCCCGCGCTGCATCTCGCGATCGGCCGCGCGCTGCTCGCGGGCGCGTCGGCGCCGCAGGTCGAGGCGCGGCTGTTCGACATCGTGAACCACCTGAACCACGGCAGCGAGCTGATCGTCGACCGACGCCGAGCGCTGGCAGCTCGCCGAGCTCAACGTGCGCGCGGGCGCGAAGGCGCGCGACGCGACGGCCTACGAGCTCGCGGTCCGCTGCTTCCGGAACGCGGCGACGCTGCTCGGCGACGAGGGCTGGGCCGAGCGCTACGACGTGCAATGCGACGTGCACCAGCGGCTCGCGGAGAGTCTCGGCCTCGTCGCCGACTATCACGGCGCGTTCGCCGTGCTCGACGCGGCGCTCGAGCACGCGCGCTCGTTGATCGACCGCACGAAGCTCTACACGATCAAGACGAGCGTGCTGCTGATCATGGGCCGGATTCCGGCCGCGCTCGCGTGCGGCCGCGACGCCGCGCGCGCTCTATGGGATCGACCTGCCCGAGGAGCGCGAGCAGGTGCGGGCGCGCCTGCAGCAGGAGATCCAGACGATCCTCGCGCGGACCGCGGAGATCGGTATCGAGCGGCTGCTCGACCTGCCGCGTGATGACGGATCCCGCGAACAGCGCGCTGCGCGCGCTGCTCGCGCACTGCCTGCCGGCCGCGTACCAGTACGACCAGGACTCGTACGCGCTGCTGACCTGCACGATGGTCCGCGCTGTCGCTCGAGCACGGCAACTCGCCGCTGTCGGCGCGCGCGTACGGCTCGTTCGCGGCGCTGATCGTGAGCGCGCTCAAGTTGTACGACGAGGGCTATCGCTTCGCGAAGCTCGGCGTGGACCTCGCGCACAAGCTCAACGACCCGTCGGTGCTCTCCGGCGTCTACTTCCTCTGGGCGATGTTCGCGTCGCATTGGAAGCAGCCGATCGACGAGAGCGTCGACCTCTATCGGCAGAGCATCCAGTACGGTCTCCAGAGCGGCGACCATTTGCACGCGGGCTACAGCGCGGCGCGCCGCTTCTCGCATCTGCAGTTCCGCGGCATGCCGCTCGACGAGCTCCGCGACGAAGGCAAGGCCGCGCTCGATCTGCTGCAGCGGATCGGCGACGCGACCAACACGGAGTTCGTCGCGCCGCGGCTGCGCTTGATCGATTGGCTCCGGGGCGAGCGCCGCCACGGCGACACGCTCGGCAGCGACGAGCACGACGAGACGGCGTGCACCGCGATCATCCAGGCGCGCGGCAACCGCTCGTTCGAGTACGACTGGTTCCTGCAGCTCGCGATCCTGCGCTACCACTCGCGGCGACTTCGCCGCGTCGCTGCGCTTCGCGCAGATCGCCGAGGAGCTCGTGCCGTACGCGGCCGGCTTCGTGACGCGCGGCCAGCAGGCGACCTTCCTCGCGCTCGCGCTCGCGGCGCTGTACCCGCAGGCCGACGCCGCGGAGCGCCGCGACTACGACGCCGAGCTCGCGCGCAACCGCGATCTCTTGCGCCAATGGGCCGAGGGCTGCGCGGCGAACTACGGGCACCTGCATCTGCTCGTCGAGGCGGAGTGCGCGCGCATCGCCGGCCAGCGGATCGAGGCCGCCGACTTCTACGACCGCGCGATCGCGCTCGCGCGCGAGCACGGCTTCGTGAACATCGAGGCGCTCGCGGCGGAGCTCGCGGCGCGCTTCTGGTTCGCCGACGGCAAGCCGGACTTCGGCGGGGTCTATCTCGAGAAGGCGCTGCACGCGCTACGACATCTGGGGCGCTGCCGGCAAGGCGGCGGACTTGCGCGAGCGAGTTCGGCGTCAGCGCGCCGCGCAACGCGCAGGAGTCCGTGACGGCCGGCTCGACGACGGCCGGCACCGCCGAGCGCAGCGATTCGCTCGACCTCGCGACCGTGCTCAAGGCGAGTCAGGCGATCTCGGGCGAGATCGTCCTCGAACGGCTGCTCGCGACGCTGCTCGACATCATCGTCGAGAACGCGGGCGCGGAGTCCGCCGTGCTCGCGCTCGAGAACGACAACGAGCACCTGATCCAGGGCGTGAAGTCCGCCGGCGAGAAGGCGCGCGTGATGATGGCGGAGCCGCTGCGCCACTCGGTCGCCGTGTCGAAGGGCATCGTGAACTACGTGATCCGCACGTCCGAGCACGTCGTGCTCGCGGATCCCGCGCTGCGCGGCAAGTTCCGCAACGACCCGTACGTGCGCAACCGGCACCCGAAGTCCGTGCTCTGCGCGCCCGTGTCGCACAAGGGCAAGCCGATCGGGATCATCTATCTCGAGAACAACCAGGTCTCGGGCGCGTTCACGCCGAATCGACTCGAGGCGCTCAACATCCTGCTCGCGCAGATCGCCGTGTCGATCGATAACGCGACGCTTTACGCGACGCAGGAGCAGCAGACGCGCGCGATCGAGGCCGCGAACGTCACGCTCACGAAGGAAGTCGCCGAGCGCAAGCGCGCGGAGCACGAGCTGAGCGTCTACAAGCGATCACCTCGAGGAACTCGTCAAGGAGCGGACGAAGGAGCTCGAGAACGCGCAGGGCCGGCTCGTCGACATGTCGCGGCGCGCGGGCATGGCCGAGGTCGCGTCCGGCGTACTGCACAACGTCGGCAACGTGATGAACAGCGTGAACGTCGGCGCGAGCGTCACGCGCGACGCCGTGAAGGCGCTGCCGGTCGAGGGCGTGACGCGCGCGTGCGACCTGCTCGACCAGAACGCGCGCGCGCCTCGCCGACTACCTGCGCAACGACCCGACGGGCCGCAAGCTGCCCGAGTACCTGCGCAAGCTCGGCGGCGACGCTCGGCAAGGAGAAGCAGGCGATCCTCGATGCAGGTCGACCAGCTCACGAAGCACCTCGAGCACATGAAGACGATCATCGCGGCGCAGCAGTCGTACGCAAAGGTCAACGGCATGCGCGAGGTCTGCACGCTCGAGGAGATCGCGGAGGGCGCGCTGCAGCTCAGCGAGGGCGTGCTGCGCAACAGCGCGATCACCGTCGTGCGCCGGCTACGCGAAGTTGCCGCCCGTGCTCGTCGACCGGCATCAGGTCATGCAGATCCTCGTGAACCTGATCTCCAACGCCAAGCACGCGCTCGAGGCGCGTGCAGCAGGAGAAGCGCGAGCTCGTCGTCGCGATCGACGAGGTCGACGGCGGCGTGCGGATCGAAGTGCGCGACAACGGCGTCGGCATCACGCCCGAGAACCTCGCGAAGGTCTTCAACCACGGCTTCACGACCAAGAAGAAGGGCCACGGCTTCGGCCTGCACAACTGCGCGAACGCCGCGCAGCAGATGGACGGCAGCCTCACCGCGTACAGCGACGGGCCCGGCACGGGCGCGAGCTTCGTGCTGCGGATGCCGCTCGAGTACGCGGACGAGCTGCCGCAACGCGTCGGCTTCGCCGAGGCGGGAGGCGTGGCATGAGCGAGGTGCGCCGGCTGATCGAGCCGAATCGGCGAATCCTCGATCGTCGACGACAACCGCTCGATTCACGAAGACTTCGAGAAGATTCTCGGCGGCAGCGCCGCGAACGACCGCGGCGATCTCGACGCGCTCGAGGCGGAGCTCTTCGGCGGAGCCGCGGAAGAGTCCGGCGAAGAGCGCTTCGAGCTCGACTCGGCGTACCAGGGCGAGGAGGCGCTGCACAAGGTGAAGCTCGCGCGCGAGCGCCAGCAGCCCTACGCGCTCCTGTTCGTCGACGTGCGGATGCCGCCGGGCCTCGACGGCATCCAGACGACCGCGCGCTTGCTCGAGCAGGACCCCGAGGTCGGGATCGTGATCTGCTCGGCGTACTCGGATCACAGCTGGGAGGAGATGACGTCGGCGTTCGGCACGACCGACCGCGTGCTGATCCTGAAGAAGCCGTTCGACACCGTCGAGGTGCGCCAGCTCGCGCACGCGTTGCAGCGGCGCTGGGAGCTCGCGCGGCTCGCGGCGCTGCGCGTCGAGGACCTCACGGCGATCATCGACTCGCAGACCCGCGAGCTCAAGGCCGCGAACGAGGCGCTCAAGCACGAGGCCGCGCTGCGCGAGGACGCGCTGCGCCGGCTCGGCGAGTCGCACGAGCAGATTCGCGCGCTCGCGTATCAGGACGGGCTCACGGGCCTGCCGAATCGGCGGCTCTTGAACGAGCACCTCGAGAAGGTGCTCGCGCGCGCGCGCCGCAAGGGCACCGAGTTCGCGCTGCTGTTCATCGACGTCGACAACTTCAAGCTCATCAACGACACGATCGGCCATCAGGCCGCGGACCAGGTCCTGCGCCAGCTCGCGGCCTCGCTCGGCGAGCTGATTCGCTCCGACGACGTCGTCGGGCTCTACGTCGAGGGCGAAGTCGACATGGCGGCGACGATCACGGTCGAGCCGATCGGCGAGTCCGTGCTGTCGCGGCTCGGCGGCGACGAGTTCATCGTGCTGCTGCCCGACACGCGCGACCGCTTCGCGGCGGGCAACGTCGCGCGCCGGATCCTGCAGCACCTGGAGCAGCCGATCAGCGCCGACGGCCACGAGGTGTTCGTGACGGCGAGCATCGGCATCGCGACGTTCCCGGGCGACGGCGTCACGACCGAGATCCTGATCCGCAACGCCGACACCGCGATGTATCACGCGAAGCAGCAAGGCAAGGCCGCGTTCCAGTACTACTCGGCCGCGATGAACGCCGCGTCGGTCGAGCGGCTCACGCTCGAGAGCGGCCTGCGCCGCGCGCTCGAGAACGACGGTCTCGAGCTGCACTACCAGCCGCAGGTCGACGTGCGGACCGGCCAGATCGTCGGCGCCGAGGCGCTGTTGCGCTGGAAGCACGCCGAGCGCGGCTACATCTCGCCGACCACGTTCATCCCGATCGCCGAGGACTCCGGGTCTGATCCTGCCGCTCGGCCAGTGGGTGATCGAGCAGGCGTGCCGGCAGGCCATGGCGTGGCGGCACGCGGGGCTGCCGCCGTTGCCGATCGCCGTGAACGTCTCGGGCGTGCAGGTGCGGCGCCAGGAGCTCGCGGAGCTCGTGCGCGGCGCGCTCGCGCGCGACGGGCCTCGAGCCGCAGTACTTGCGCATCGAGATCACGGAGACCGCGATCGTCGTCGATCCGCGACCGCGCGATCGAGCTGCTCGGTCAGCTCCGCGCGCTCGGCGTGAGCCTCGCGCTCGACGACTTCGGCACGGGCTACTCGTCGCTGAGCTACTTGAAGAGCTTCCCGATCGACATGCTGAAGATCGACCGCTCGTTCGTCGCCGAGATGCTGACCGACCACACGACCGCGTCGATCATCGAGGCGATCGTGTCGATGACGCGGATCCTCGGGCTCAAGGTGCTCGCGGAGGGCGTCGAGGATCAAGCGCAGTTCGCGTTCTTGAAGCAGCTCGGCTGCGACATCGTGCAGGGCTTCTACGTGAGCGGCGCCGTGCCGCCGCCCGCGTTCGCGAAGCTGCTCGCGACGTTCGACGGCTCGAAGCTCGGTCACGCCGCGCGCGTAGAGCCGATGTGCCGTTTCGTTCTCTATCTCGGACCGCGCGCGCGCCTGTCGTCGCTGATCGTCGATCCGGGTCACTCGCTGATCCGCCAGAGCGTGCACAGCCGCGAGCGCGAGGAGCCGCTGAACGGCGACGGCTTCGGCATCGGCTGGTACGCGAAGGACTTGTCCGTCGAGCCCGCCGTGTTCCGCTCGATCACGCCGGCGTGGAACAACCGCAATCTGCAGAACCTCGCGCGCGTCGTCGCGAGCGACTGCGTGCTCGCGCACGTGCGCGCCGCGACGCAGTCGAGCGGCGTGAACGAGGCGAATTGCCACCCGTTCCGCTGGCGCCGCTATCTCTGCATGCACAACGGCGACATCGGCGACTTTCGGCTCGTGCGTCGCAAGCTGCTCGCGAGCGTCTGCGACGAGGCGTTCGCGAACGTCTACGGCAGCACGGACTCGGAGCACTTCTTCGCGCTCTACATCGACTCGTGGCTCGCGCTCGACGACGACGACCCGGCATTGCGGATGGCGCGCGCGCTGAAGCTCGCGATCGAGCGCACGCTCGCGCTCGTGCGCGAGGCGGGCGCCGGCGGCTACAGCTACTTGAACGTCGCGATCGCCGACGGCGATCACGCGGTCGTCTCGCGCTTCACCGACGACCCGGAGGCTGCGCCCGAGTCGCTCTACTGGTTCAGCGGCTCGCTGTATCCGGAGCTTCCGGACCAGAACGGCCCCGGCATGCGCCACGCGGTGACGGTGAGCTCCGAACGGCTGACCGCCGACCCAGGCTGGGCCGAGGTGCCGCCGGGGCAAATCATCATCCTGCGCCGCGACCTCGCGCCGCAGCTCATGCCTGTGCTCGCGTCCGCGGGCTCGCGGCACGCGCGGGCCGCATCGGCCACCAGCTGATCGTGCCGACGCGCCGACGGTCGAGCGCGAGGTACGGGCGGATTCGTCGAGAGCAGCGAGCGCTTCTTCAAGGTGACTTGGGGAGGTAGACGATACGATTGATCCAGTCCCAAGCGTCGGCTTCATCGCGCCAGAAACCGGTCAACAGCGTCGCTTGTCGACCATAGTCCGTGCTTCGCACGCTGCGACGAAAGAGGATCAGCCCGCCGTGATCGCCTCCGCCGCGGATCACCTGGCCGGCATGCCACGGAAGCGTTGCGCGGTCGAAGCCCACCAACACGAGACCGGCCTCAGCGCAGGCAGGCAATAGAGCGGAGTCGTCGAGGCCGAGCCACGACCCGTCCTGCCACGTCGCGATGTGCACGATCGGCAACTCATCGGCGAGCCGGCGGCACGCAGACACGAACCGGTGCGACGTGTTCTCGTCAGCCAGCAGCCGGGGCTGTGCTGGTTTCGCCTTCACGCGATCTGCCGATTTCCTCTGGGAAGGCCTTTGCGTAAGCCAGAGCTCTCTTGACGAGCACGCGCGGCCAACGGAAATGCTCGGCGGTCTTCTCGACGGACTTTGTTTCCGAGTACACGTCCAAGACTTCCCACACGGCCACGCGGTGCCCCGTCAGGTACGCTTCCCGGCCCGACAGGGAGTTTCGGAAGGACACACCCGGAAACTCGGTCTCGAGACTCTTCTCGATCACGTAGCGCGCCACGAGGTCGCTCTTCGACGTCCTCGCGATGCGCGCCTGCTTGGACACCAGCCGCTCGTAGCGAGCCGGCACCCGACCTGAGACGTAAGCGGTAGTCACGTCGGCACAGTTTTGTGCACACTGTGCACAAAGTCAAGCAAGCGTTCTTCAGTTCACTGCGTTGCGCGAGCCGCCGTTTCGATCGCTCCGCCCCCGAACCCAGCGATTTCTGTCTCGTGCCGGCCCCGTCGCGCGCCGGTTCGGGGCCGACTCTAGCCGCCTGACTGCGCCGCGAACTGGTGCTGGTACAGCTGCTCGTAAGGCCCCGGGCGGCGACCAGCTCGGCGTGCGTGCCGCGCTCGACGATCCGGCCCTCCTGCATCACCAGGATCAGGTCGGCACGCAGCACGGTGGAAAGCCGGTGCGCGATGACGATGGCCGTGCGCCCGCCAGCGCGCGCTCCAGCGCGCGCTGCACGGCGGCCTCGGAATTCGGAGTCCAGATGCGCCGTGGCCTCATCCAGCACCACCAGGTCCGGCGCCTTCAGCAGCAGCCGCGCAATGGCGAGCCGCTGCTTCTCGCCGCCCGAGAAGCGGTAGCCGCGCTCGCCCACCATGGTGTCCAGGCCCTCGGGAAGCGCCTCGACCGCATCCAGGATCTGCGCATCGCGCAGCGCTTCGCGGATCTGTTCGTCACTCGCCTCGGGCCGCGCATAGAGCAGGTTCGCGCGCAGCGTGTCGTGGAACAGATGCGCCTCCTGCGTCACCACGCCGATGCGCTGCTGCACGGACTCCAGCGTGGCGTCGCGCACGTCCACGCCGTTGAGGCGCACCGCGCCGGCGCTGCACGTCGTACAGCCGCGGGATCAGCATGCGTGATCGTGGTTTTGCCCGCGCCCGAAGGGCCCACCAGCGCCACCAGCTTCCCGGGCTCGATGCTGAAGTCGATGTCCTGCAGCACCGTCCGCGGCGGCGCCTTGCGCTCGGGCACCGCGATGGATTCCAGCGAGGCCAGCGACACTTCGGCGGCCGTGGGATAGCGGAACGACACATGCTCGAACCGCACGCCCAGCGGGCCCGGGGGCACGGCCACGGCATCGGGCTTCTCCGCGATCATCGGCTTGCAGATCCAGCACCTCGAAGATGCGCTCGAAGGACACCAGCGCCGTCATCACGGTGACCTGCACATTGGAAAGTCCCATCAGCGGAAAGTACATGCGGCCCAGCAGCGCGGTGAACGCCACCACGGTGCCCAGATCGAGCATGTGGCGCGCCGCGAGCACGCCGCCCCAGCCGTAGCCCAGCGCCGTGGCGAAGGTGGCCATCAGCAGCAGCACCGTGCCGAACATGCGCCCGTACAGCGCGCCCTTGATGCCGACACGCGAGAGCTGCTGCGCAACGCGCCTCGAAGCGTGCGCGCGTCCTCTTGCGGCCGACCGAACAGCCGGCTCAGCAATGCGCCGGCAACGTTGAAGCGCTCGACCATCATGCTGCTCATCGCGGCGCCGGCATTCATAGCCTCGCGCGTGATGGCCTGGATGCGCCGTCCCCACAGCCGCGCGGGCAGCATGAACAACGGCAGCAGCACCAACGCCACCAGCGCGATGCGCCAGGACAGCGCGAACATGGCGACGATGATCATGAGCACCGTGATCGTGTTGCCGGCCACGGTGGACAGCACATCGGTGAAGGCGCTGCGCGCGCCGGTCGCATCGGTGACGAGCCGGTTCACCAGCGCCCCGGTCTGGATGCGCCCGAAGAACGCCATCGGCATCTGCTGGATGTGCACGAAGAGCGTGCTGCGCAGCGACACCACGACTTCCGCGCCGATGCGCGCGGCGAGGTACGTCTGCGCGAGGCCGAGCGCCGCATCGAGCATGCCGACGCCGCCGACGAGCAGCGCGAGCTGCACGATCAGCGTCGTGTTGCCGGTGAGGATGCCGACGTTCACTATTTCTCTGTAGATCAAAGGGTTGGCGATCGCGATGCTCGCGTTGGCGATCACGACGACGAGGAACAGCAGCAGCGTCCCGACATACGGCCGCGCGTAGCCCATCGCGCGCCGCGCGGTGCCGGGTTTGACCCGGCGGTTCAGTACGGCCGGATCCATCGCCATCCTGCCCATCGCTCGCGCCGAACGTGCCATCGTGCCTCCTCGACGGTTGCGCCGCTGTCCGCGGCTAGTCTGTCGTCAACGGCATGTCTGCGTTTCGTCGGCCGGCCGCGATCAGACCGCGGCGCCGACGAAATGGCCGACCGCCGCGGTGATCGCCATCGCGAGCGCGCCCCAGAACGTCACGCGCAGCGCGCCCGTCGCGATGCTCGCGCCGCCCGCGCGTGCCGCCACGCCGCCGAGCACGGCGAGCGACACGAGCGACACGCCGGCGATCAGCGTGATGCCGTGTGCCGCGCCGGAAGCCGCTGCGACCGCGAGCGGCAACGCCGCGCCGGCCGCGAAGCTCGCGGCCGACGCGAGCGCGGCCTGGACCGGCCGCGCGCGCAGCGCGGGCGTGATGCCGAGCTCGTCGCGCGCGTGCGCGCCGAGCGCGTCGTGCGCCATCAGCTGCTCGGCGACCTTGCGCGCGAGCGCGCGTCGAGCCCGCGGCCGATGTAGATCGCGGTGAGCTCGTTGTGCTCGGACTCGTTGTCGGTCTCGAGCTCGCGGCGCTCGCGCTCGAGATCCGCGGCCTCGGTATCGGCCTGCGAATGCACCGACACGTACTCGCCGGCCGCCATCGACATCGCGCCCGCGACGAGGCCCGCGAGCCCCGCGATCAGCACGCTGCCTTGGCTCGCGTCGGCGGCCTCGACGCCGAGGAGCAGGCTCGCGGTCGACACGATGCCGTCGTTTGCGCCGAGCACGGCGGCGCGGAGCCAGCCCATGCGCGGCGTGCGGTGCCGCTCCCAGTGCCGAGTCTTCGCCATCTCAGCGCTCCGCGATCCGCGCGCGCGCCACGAGCACGACCACGAACTCGATCGACATCGGTCCTCCGCTCATGACTGGGCTCCGTGCTTGAGCGCGCGCTCGATGCGCCGATCCGGGATCAGCCAGAGCAGCGCGACGAGCACATAGATCGCCTCGGCGACCCATTGCCACCAGAACGTCGACGCGATCGCGGCGACATACAGTAGCGGCGACAGTTTCCCCTTCCAGTCGTTGCCGATCGCGCGCCGCAGCACGGAGCTCGGGCCGTCGGCCGCGATGATCGCGTGCTCGAGCAGCCAGTACGCGATCGCGGCCATCAGCAGCACGAAGCCATAGACCGCGGAGGGCATCGGCGCGAACTCGTTCTCGCCCATCCACGCGGTCGCGAACGGAAACAGCGACAGCCAGAACAGCAGATGCAGGTTCGCCCAGAGAACGGCGCCGCTCGCTCCGTGCTCGAGCGCGTGCACGAGGTGGTGGTGATTGTTCCAGTAGATGCCGACGTACACGAAGCTCAGCACGTAGCTCAGGAACGCCGGCAGTGAGCGGCGCAAGCGTCTCGAGATTCGCGCCGTGCGGCGCTCGGAGCTCGAGCACCATGATCGTGATGATGATGGCGATGACGCCGTCGCTGAACGCTTCGAGCCTGGACTTACCCACGCGGCGCGGCCTTGTGGCTGTAGTGCTTGCGCATCGGCGCCTAGTCTAACGTCGCGCGCACGCGCGCGTGCTTCCGCGCTACACGCGCAGGCCTGCAAAGAGCGCGATCGCGGACGCCGCGACGATCACGATCATCGCGATGCGCACGAATCCAGCGCCGCGGCGCAGCGTGAGGTGCACGGCGACCCACGCGCCGCCGCCCTGGAACCCCGCGACGAGCAGTCCGAGCGCCCACTGCACCTGATGGTTGACGATGAACACGACCAACGCGGCCGCCGTGAACGCGAGCACGAGCAGGTTCTTCAGCGCGTTCGCGGCGACCAGGTCGTAGCCCGAGCAGAGCACGAGCGCGGCCGAGAGAAAGATGCCGACGCCGATCTGAATGAAGCCGCCGTACATGCCGATCGCGAAGAGCACCGGCAACTCGAGCCACAAAGCGCGCGCGCCGCCGTGCGCCGGGTGCTGCGAGCCAGCGCTCCGGTTGGACGAGCATCACGACGAGCAGGCCGATCATCAGCACGCCGATCACCGTTCGTAACAGCGCCTCGTCGAGATTCACCGCGAGCTGCGCGCCGACGATTCCGCCGAGCACCGAGGGTATGAGCAGCCGCCACGCGCCCGCTCGGTCGATCGCGCCGTGGCGCATGAACGTTGCGACCGCGACGACGTTCTGGAACGTCACGCCGACGCGGTTCGTGCCGTTCGCGACGTTCGCGGGCAAGCCGAGCAGGATCAGCATCGGCACCGTGAGCAGCGAGCCGCTGCCCGCGATGGTGTTCACGAAGCCGGCGGCGAAGCCGACGACCGGCACGCTCGCGAGCAGCAGGAAATTCGAGTCGGGGATCGAGATCAGCGGGCTACCGGCGATGTTCGGCACGGCGGAAGCGCCGAATGAATGTCAGGATCGAGGATGGACTGCGAGGAACGCCTCACACGAACAGCCGGGCAACGTCGAGATCGATCCCGAGGGCCGAGACGCGCAGCGTTCCGCTCTCGACGACCGTTGCCTGCGTGAACGCTCCATCTACGCAAGCCTGAAAGACGTGCACTCGGCGGGCGGCGATGTCGATGACCCAATATTCGGGAATCCCGTAACGCGAGTAGAGCGGCGTCTTCACCTCGAGGTCGTAGCGCAGCGTCGCGTCGCCGACCTCGATGATGAGCAACACGTCATTCGCGGACGGTTGTGTCTTCGCGTAACGGTCGAGCCGGCGTTTCAGCACAGCGATGTCGGGTTGGGGTTCCGAACGGCTACCGAGCCGGATCGCGCCTTGGACGCGAACGATGACCGTATCCTTCGCGGCGGGGACCAGCCGCTCCGCCAGGAGGTCGACGGTCGCCCCGTGTTGCGAGCCGATCGGCGCCATGTCGACGATCTCTCCCTCGATCAGCTCCACGCGCGCGTCCGGCGGCAACAGCCCCACTTCCGCCATGCGGTAGTAGTCGTCGACAGTCAGGCGATGCCTGCGCGGCTCGTTTTCGATGCTGACGTTCACCGGTAGCTCCGCTTGCGGACCCCGGCGACATGATAGCAACAGGCCGCGTTCGGAGCCCGCGGGTTCGACGTTATGGCGAACGCAGCTCGCGTGTCAGATCCATTTGTCGAGGATGTGCACGGAAACGGGACGCTCAAGAGCTATCAGCGGGCAGGCGCGCGTCGAGCAGCGCGATGAGCTTGCGCCGCGCCCGGTAACGTAACCGCAGCTCGGCGATCCAGCGGTCCGTCTCCGCGCCGGGCGCGAGCCGCTGCGCCATGGCGATCCGGTCGACGGCCGACGCATAGTGCCGCGCATCGAGCCGCGGCAGCGTCACTTCGACTGCGCGGCGCAAGAAGCCGGCTGCCGCGGCGGGATGCGGCTCCGCCGCGGCCTCGGCCAGCGTCTCGAGCAGCGGCGGACGGACGGCTTCGCGCTCGGCAAGCTCGCATGCCGAGTCGATGTCGCCGTCGGCCAGCAGCAGCTCCACGCGCTCCGACACGTCGCGGCGCCCGTCGGCGGTCTTCGTTTCATCCTGGCGGACGTGCGCGAGTGCCCGCTCCCGGTAGTCCGGCCAGTGTGTCCGCGCATGCTCTTTCAGACGCCGCCAGGTCGTCGTCTCCGGAAGGGCACGGAAGTCCTGCCAACAAAGCTCCAGAGCCTCGGCCTCCATGCCGTCGGTTCGATACTGCTCGGCGAGCAGCGCGCGCATGCCTCGCCATTCCGGATGATGACGATGGCCGCGCTCGGCCCACAGCGTCGCCTCGCGTGCGCGTTCGGCGCGGCGGCAGATTTCCACGATGCGCTCGTAAGCGTAGCCGCTCGAAAGGTCTCGCGAGATCACCTGAATCAACTGATCGGTGTCGCCGCGCGCCGCGGCCAGCTCCTCCATGCGCGCGACGACCGGAAACTCGCGGCTCCAGCGTCCGCGGTCCTTCGGATCGGGCTTCCCGAGCGCCTCGAACTCGGCCTCGACGGCGTCGGCATACGCGTGCTGGGCTTTCGGTCCGAGCAGCGGCCAAAATTTCCGCAAGCCGACGAACCCCCACTCGTCCTGCCGCTGGAGCTCGAGGAAGCGTCGTCCGCGCGCCGCGTCGTCGGGCGGCGGATGTTGGCGGAGCGCTTGCTCGTACACCTCCGCGAGCGCGTGCGCGCGGTCGCCGATCGCGCCCGAGGAGTCGTCCGATTCGGCGAGCCGCGCGAACAGCCTCGTCAGCGTCCACTCGCAGAGCTCGACGCCGTGTGCGGGCGAGGTGTTGCAGGCATCGGCAATGGAGTCGATCGCGGGGTCGAGGCTGCGCGCAAACCCGCTCGACGCGCGCCAATCCAAGAAGCCGCGACCGCCGCGCAGCAGCGCGCTGAGCGTTTTCCTGAGCGCGGCCGGGTCGCCGGCCGCCTGCTGCAAGCGGAGGCGCTTCGCGACCGCGGCGTCGTCGGCGGCGATCTCGAGCAGCCAGTCCGCCAAGCGTTCGGAGGGCTGCGCGCGCAGGAAGTCGCGCATCTCGTGCCGTTCGTCGTCGTGAGGCTTTACGACCGAGTCAGCTCGCGCGGCGATCACGGTCGCGACCGTGTGTTTGCAGAAGTCGCCCCGTGCCGCGGCCGGGCACTCGCAACTCCACTCGATCTCGTCATCGAGCTCTTCGATCTCGACGCGGTAGCGATCGGTTCCCCTGACGGTCGCGCGGATCCGTTCGACGGACGACTCCTCGATCGTCACCTGTCCCTGGCGCGCGTAGGTCGCGCCGTGAGCGAACGCGCGTTCGCCCGCGAAGTGGACGAGCTCCGTGTCATCGAGTTGGACGCCGGCCATGGCTGGAGCCTACGACGCCGGCGCTCACGGCGAGAGCACGATGCGCGACACCGCGGGCCCCGCGAGGAACGGCGCCGGCGCGCCCGCAAGCCAGTCGCTCTGTTGATCGGCGAAGTTCGGCGACAGGAAGTGCCCGCTCTGGCCCGCGCTCATCTCGAGGATCCCGTCCTCGGGATGCGCCGGCGACACGTCCATCCGGATCAGCGCGCCGTAGTTCGGCATCGCGACGCGCAGCGTGAGGTTGGAGCCCGGCAGCGGCTCGCGCGGCAGCGTGAGCCACGGCCGCAGCGCGGGTCCGATCACGGGCAGCGCCGCGAACGGATGCGCGACGGCGAGCACGGTTCACGTCGCCCCACGGCGCGTCGATCCCGGGCCGCGATTTGTCCGCGTCGATCGCGCGCAGCGTATCGGCGAGCACGGCGCGCAGGAACTCGGGCCAGCTCGCGTACTCGCGCGTGAGCATGATGCGGCGGGCCGCTCGTCGAGCAGGCGGCGCAACGGCTCGTCGACGAGCGGCCAGCGATAGACGAACGCCGGATCGGCGTCGACCGCGGGCGCGAGCAGCGGCGAGAGCGCGCGCTCGAGCAGCGCGAAATAGTAGCGCGTGCAAGATCCGAAATCCGGGCTGGTCGAGGTCCGCGTTGCCGTTCCAATCGCGCACGTGCGCGCGCGCGCGCGCGAGCAGCGGATCGCGCTCGTCCGCCGGCACGACCTCGAGCACGACGTCGCGGATCTGGTCGTAGCCGCGCGCGCGCGTGTCGAGCTGCATCGCGAGCGAGTCGCGCTCGGAGAGCGTCGCGTGCTGCGCGAGCAGCTCCGCGATTCGCGAGGCGCGCAGCGGCGTCATCCACATCCTGCTCGACCTCGGCCGCCTGCGCGGCGGGCAGCGTGCGGTTGTTGGCGGTGAACACGGCGCCGCTTGCAGGGCTCACGACGCTTCGGTCGCGGCAGCTCGCCGCGCCACGCGCGGCTGCCGTCGGCCCACGATTCGGGCCGCGAGCCGTCGAAGCCGACGCGCCGCGGCAGCGGGCCGTTCACGACCCACGCGACGTCGCCGCTCGAGTCCGCGAGCGCCCAGTTCAGCGACGGGCCCGCCCAGCGCTCGAGGACCGCGACGCCCTCGGCGACGTTCGCCGCGAAGCTCAAGTCGATCACGGCGAGGTTGAGCCCGTCCGCGTCGAGCCAGGTCGCGTGCAGCGCGAGCGGCTTGCCTTGCCCGTCGCGCGCGACGACGGGCCCCCAGCGCGTGGTCTCGACCTCGAGCTGCTCGGGGTCGCCGCCCGCGACCGCGATCGCGAACGTCTCGCTGCGAAACGGCTCGCTGCCCTCCGGCGTGAGATAGCGGCTCGGGTCGTGCGGCGTCGGTGTCGATCACGACCCAATCCGCTTGATCGGCGTTGCTCACGGTGGCGCCCCAGGCGAGGCTCGACGTTCGCGCCGAGCAGCACGCCGGGCACGCCCGGGATGCTCACGCCGCGCACGGCGCCGTCCGGCCATTCGAGCTCGGTGCGGTAGAACACGTTCGGCAGGCGCAGCTCGAGATGCGGATCGTTCGCGAGCAGCGCGCCGCCGCGCGTGCCGCGTCGCGCGGAGAGCGCCCACTGGTTCGACGCGGGCACGAGCAGCGGCGGCGCGACGCGGCGCTCGGTCCCGCGGCTCGCCGCCGATCGCGTGCGCAGATCGACGATCTCGGGCCCGGGATCGGCACCGGCACGTAGCCCGCCGGTCGGGTCGCCCTCCGCGCCGACGAGCGGCCGGTCGAAGCGCGACGTCGACGGCGTCAGGAACTCGTAGAGCGGCTCGGGCAGCGCCGAGTGCAGCACGCCCTGCGGCCGCTCGTAGACGTCGTTATTCGAGAGGCGCGTGTAGAACCCGAGCACGACGAGCAGCGTGTCCTCGGCCGTCCAGGCGTCGGGCCGCGCGCCGAGCAGCCAGTATTCGGGCGGACGCGAACGCAGGTCCGCCAGCCCGGCGTTTACGCCTTCGGCGTACGCCGCGAGCCAGGCCTGCTCCCGCGGCGGCAGTCGCGCGAGGAGCTCGCGCGCGCGGCGGCGATAGTCGAACGGCCGCTGCGCACGATCGAGCGCCAGCACGCGCGGCCCGATCAGCGCCGCGAGCTCGCCCGCGGTCGAGCGGCGCAAGAGATCCATCTGGAAGAACCGCTCTTGCGCGTGCATGTAGCCCTCCCCGCGCAGCACGTCCTCGAAGCGTCGCGCCGTGGATCCGCGGCACCGCGTGCCCGTCGAGCTCGACGGCGAGCGGCGCGGTCAAGCGTGGGATCGCGGCCTCGCCGGCGCGCCGCGGCAGCGACGCGCGCGCGACGAGCACGACGCCGGTCGCTAGGCCCAAAAGCACGGCGAGGAGCGCGAGCGCGAGCCACTTGAGCCAATCGATTCGCATGGTCCGTCGGCGTATCGTTCGACTCGACGCGTGCGGGGTTCCGGCATTGAACCCGCGCGCGCGGCGTGGAGTCAAACGGCGGCGAAGCGTGACGCACGCCGCCCGATAGAAGGCGGCGGCTTTCCGCGAACGGAGACGGGGATGTTGAGGACGGTGTTGCTGATCGGCGCGGGCCTCGCGGCCGGGCTTGCCGCGGCGTATTGGCTCGCGGGATCGTCGCCCGCGGCGGAGCCGCCCGCGCGGCTCGTCGAATCGACGCCGCCGGCGGCGAGCGAGCTGCCGGGACGCGTCGTCGAGCTCGAGCGGCAGCTCGGCGCCGAGATCGAGAAGCGCACGACGCTCGAGCAACGCGTCCAAGAGCTCGGGCACGAGCTCGACGATCTGCACGCCGCGTCGGCCGCGCGCTCCGCCGACACGGAGTCGCCTGATTCGCCGCCGGCGCCCGGCGCTCCCGATGCCGCCGGGGCGCAGCGCTTCGCGCGCAATTTCCGGCCGCCGACGACCGAGCAGCGCGTCTCGATGCTCGAGGAAGGCGGCTTCTCGCCCGACCGCGCGGCTTGGATCGAGCAGCGTCGCGCGGAGCTCCAGCTGCAAGCGATGCAGGCGCAGTACGCGCAACGGCGAGGCGAGAGCGTCGACCCGGCGCAGTTGCGCCCCGAGCAGACGCTGCGCACCGAGCTCGGCGACGCCGATTACGAAAAATACCTCGACGCTCAAGGACGGCCGACGAAGGTCGGCGTGTTCAACGTGTTGCCGAGCTCGCCGGCCGAGAAGGCCGGGATGCAGCCCGGCGATCAGATCGTGAGCTACGCGGGCCAGCGCGTCTTCAACATGGCCGATCTCACCGCCCTCACGCTCCAGGGCACGCCGGGGCAATCGGTCACGCTCGAGGTGCAACGCAACCAGCAGAGCGTGCAGCTCGTGATCCCGCGCGGGCCCATCGGCATCGGCGGCGGAGGGCCCGGCGGCCAGTTCGGCCGCAGGCCCTGAAAAAATTGGCCGCCTCGCGGCGGCCAACGACGGACGGGGCGGCTACGGGATCAGCCGCTAGATTCGGTCCGACCTATTTAACTTCCGTGTCGATCGAATGACGCTTCGGTGACTCTAACCTTGACGTTTCGTAACGAATCCCCGCGGCACGCGGGGTAGAATGGCCCGCTTTAGGTCTAAGACAAGTCCATGTCGCTGCAAGAAAAGTTCCTCAAGCTCGAATCGCATCTAAAACGTCTCGTCGTCGGTCAAGAACGCCTGCTCAACCGGATGCTCGTCGTGCTGCTCTGCGACGGCCACCTGCTCGTAGAAGGCGCGCCGGGTCTCGCGAAGACCCGCGCGATCAAGGTGTTGAGCCACAGCGTCGAGGGGGACTTTCATCGCTTGCAGTTCACGCCGGATCTTTTGCCGGCCGATCTCACGGGCACCGAGATCTACCGGCCGCAGGACGGCTCGTTCGTATTTCGCGAGGGGCCGCTCTTCCACAACCTCGTGCTCGCCGACGAGGTGAATCGCGCGCCGGCGAAGGTTCAGTCCGCGCTGCTCGAGGCGATGGGCGAGCGGCAGATCACGGTCGGCGCGGTCACGTATCCGCTGCCCGCGTTGTTCATGGTGATGGCCACGCAGAACCCGATCGAGCAGGAAGGCACCTATCCGTTGCCCGAGGCTCAGCTCGACCGGTTTTTGTTGCACGTGCTGATCGGTTATCCGGATGCGGCCGGCGAGCGCGCGATCCTCGCGCTCAATCGCGCCGAGCAGAAGCGCGCCGCGACGGACGAGGTGCTGTTCACGGCGCCGGACGTCCTCACGCAGCGCGAGGTGCTCGCGGCGCGGCTCGAGGTGCTCGATCTGCACCTGTCGGAGCCGCTGCAGGAGTACATCGTGCAGATCGTGCTCGCGACGCGCCAGCCCGAGCGCTACGGCGACGACCTGAAGGGCGTGCTGCGCTACGGCGCGAGCCCGCGCGCGACGATCGCGCTCGATCGCTGCTCGCGCGCGCACGCATGGCTCGCGGGCCGCGACTTCGTGACGCCCGAGGACGTGCAGGAAATCGCGCACGACGTGCTCCGCCATCGGATTCTGCTCGGCTTCGAGGCCGAGGCGTCGGGCCGCACGCCCGACGAGCTCGTCGACACGCTGCTCAAGCGGATCGGAGTGCCCTGACGAGATGACCACGCAAGCGCAGGCAGTGCAGTCGCCGGTGCGCGTCGCGCTCGCGGATCTGCTGCGCCTGCGCGCGGCGGGCGAAGCCGTTAGGCTCACGGCGCCGCGCGTGCGCGTCGCCGCCTCGGGCGGTCATCTCTCGCCGTACAAGGGCCGCGGCGTCGAGTTCGACGAGTCGCGTCTCTACCAGCCCGGCGACGATCTGCGCACGATCGACTGGCGCGTCACCGCGCGCACGGGCAAGCCGCACACGAAAGTGTTCCGCGAGGAGCGCAACCGGCCCGTGTTCGTCTGGCTCGATCTGCGCCGGCCGATGCTGTTCGCGACGCGCGGCGCCTACAAGGGCGTGCGCGCCGCCGAGATCGCAGCGTTGATCGCGTGGAGCGCGGTCGCGAACGGCGATCGGCTCGGCGGGCTCGTGTTCAGCGAGAGCGAGCATCACGAGCTGCGGCCGGCGCTAGGGCTGCGCGCCGCGCTGCGGCTGTTCCAGAAGATTTCGGCCGATTCGCTTTGGGACCCGGCGGCGCGTGCGAGCGCGCGGGATACCGACGCCGATCGCGCGCTGCTCAGGCTCACGCGCGTCGCGCGACCCGGCAGCCTGATCTTCTTGATCAGCGACTTCCGCCGCCTCGGCGCCGACGCCGAGCGGCACCTGCGCGAGCTCTCGGGTCACTGCGACCTCGTGCTCGTGCACGTGTTCGACCCCGTCGAGGCGGAGCTGCCGCCGCCCGGCCGCTATCGCGTCGTGAGCGGCGGCCGCACGCTCTCGATCGAGACCTCGAACGACGCGCTGCGGCGCAAGTACCGCGAGCGCTTCGCGGCGCGCGCCGACGCGCTGCGTTCGCTCGCGGGCCGCCCCGGCATCCACTTGCTCGAGTGCGCGACGCACGCGGACGCGCGCGCGCTGCTCGCGCAGAAGTTTCGGCAGCGATGAATCCGACCGACGCGTCGCAACTGCGCGCTCCACGACATCCACTTGCCGGGAATTGTCGCCTGGTGGCCGCCCGCGCCGGGTTGGTGGCTGCTTGCGGCGCTCGCGCTCGTCAGGCTTGGTCGCGTACGCGCTCTACTACCGGAGCGGCCGTCATCGGCGTGCGGCGCTGCGCGTAGTCGGCAAAGTTCGCGCCGCGCTCGAGCACGGAGCGGAGCCCGTCGCGTGCTTGCAGCGCGTGTCGACGACGCTGCGACGCTTCGCGATGACGACGGCCGATCAGCAGAGCGTCGCGGCGCTGCGGGCCGTCGGCGGCGTCGCCGAGCGGCCGGACTCGGACGAAGTCGCGGGACTGATCGGCCAGCGCTGGCTCCGCTATCTCGACAGCCGCTGGCAACGCGACGAGTTTACGGGCGGCGCGGGCCGGCTCTTGCTCGCGGCGCCGTACGCGCGGCCGGACACGATCGACCGCCAGCACGCGCTCGATCTCACCGCGCTGTGCGCGGACTGGCTCAAGGCGCAGCGGCCGCGCCGGCGCGCCGCGCCGAAAGGCGAGCACGCCGCCGCGCGCCGGTTCGGACGCGCGTCGGCGACGGGCGGAGCTTAGAGCCATGTGGACGCTCGCGTGGCCGTGGGTCTTGATCGCGTTGCCGCTGCCGTGGCTGGTCCGCAAGCTCGTGCCCGGCGACGCGCTCGAGCGCGAGGCCGCGCTCAAGGTTCCGTCGGCCGCCGAGTTCGCGGACCTCTCGGGCCTGCGCGGCATCGCTCTGCGCAAGGAATGGCGGCTCGCGGCGCTCGGCGCGGTATGGGTTCTCGCCGTGCTCGCGGCCGCGCGCCCGCAGTACGTCGGCGAAGCGATGGCCTTGCCGATGACCGGTCGCGATCTTCTGGTCGCGATCGACCTCTCAGGCAGCATGGAAGAGCAGGATATGCAGCTGCACGGGCAGTGGGTGGATCGGCTCACCGCCATCAAGTCGGTCGGCCGCGAGTTCATCGAGCGGCGCGTCGGCGATCGAATCGGGCTGATCCTGTTCGGCCGCGAGGCCTACTTGCAAGCGCCGCTCACGTTCGATCGCAAGACCGTCGAGACGCTGCTCGACGAATCGGCGATCGGCCTCGCCGGCAAGGAGACCGCGATCGGCGACGCGATCGGCCTCGCGATCCGCACGCTCGACGACGCGAAGGTCGATGCCGGGCGCCGCGTGCTCGTGCTGCTCACGGACGGCGCGAACACCGCGGGCTCGGTCGAGCCGCTCAAGGCCGCCGACCTCGCGGCGCAGCGCAAGATGGTGATCTATCCGATCGGCATCGGCGCAGACTCGATCACGGTGCGCTCGCTGTTCGGCTTGCGGCAGATCAATCCGTCCTCGGACCTCGACGAGACGACGCTGACCGCGATCGCGAACAAGACCGGCGGGCGTTACTTCCGCGCGCGCGACGCGGACGAGCTCGCGAAGATCTACGCGTTGCTCGATCAGCTCGAGCCCGCGGCGTCCGACGAGCGCGGCTTCAGGCCCGTCTCGGAGCTCTTCTACTGGCCGCTCGGCGCGGCGCTCGTGCTCGCGCTCGCGGCGGCGCTGGGCTCGATCGCCGCGAGCTGGTGGCGCGCGCGCGCGCCGGCCGTCGCGCTGCGCGGCGAGGTGAGCCATGGCTGACTTCCACTTCCTGCGGCCCTGGTGGCTCGCGCTGCTGCCGGTCGCGATCTGGCTGATCTGGCAACTCCTGCGCGGCCGCGCCATCGGCGGCGGCTGGCGGACGCTCGTCGACGCGCCGCTGCGCGCGCACGTGCTCGCCGAGCCCGAGGTGCTGCGCGAAAGCCGCTGGCCGCTGGTCGCGCTGCTCGCGTGCGGGGCGCTCGCGCTCTTCGCGCTCGCCGGGCCCGACGTGGGAGCGGTTGCCCGTTCCCGCGTTCCGGTCGGAGGAAGCGCTCGTGGTCGCGCTCGATCTTTCGCGCTCGATGGACGCCGGCGACGTCGAGCCGTCGCGCGTCGCGCGCGCGCGCTTGAAGGTGCTCGACTTGCTCGAGCGGCGCACGGCGGGGCAGACCGCGCTCGTCGTGTTCTCGACGCACGCGTTCACGGTCACGCCGCTCACGACGGACACGCGGACCATCAGCTCGCTCGTCGGCGCGGTCAGCACGTCGATCATGCCGACGCAGGGCAGCTCGCTCTCGTCCGGGCTCGCCAAGGCCGGGTCGTTGTTGCGCCAGACGGGCTTGCGCGCGGGCGACATCCTCGCGATCACCGATGCCGACGTGGCGGCCGCCGACGTCGATCTCGCGGCGCAAGCTGCGCGGCGAGGGCTTCAAGGTCAGCGTGCTCGCGGTCGGCACCGAGCAGGGCGCGCCGATCCCGCGCGCCGAGGGCGGCTTCGTGACCGACAGCCAGGGCGCGGTCGTGGTGCCGCAGCTCGACGTCGCCGGGCTGCAGCGTGTCGCGGCCGCGGGCGGCGGGCGGTTCGCGCGGCTCGCGCCCGACGACCGCGATCTCGCGGCGCTGTTCCCGCCCGCGGCGCTGCCCGGCGCGGCGTCGCTCGCGTCGGCCGACGAGCAACAGAAGGCCGACATCTGGCGAGACCGCGGCGGCTGGCTCGCGCTCGCGCTGCTGCCGCTGCTCGCGCTGTCGTTCCGGCGCGGTTGGATCGCGGTGTGGTTCTTGATCTTGCTGCTGCCGACGCCGCGCGCGCATGCGTTCGATTGGGCGAGTCTCTGGCAGCGACCGGATCAGCGCGGCTACGAGGCGCTGCAGCAAGAACAGAACGAGCGCGCCGCGCAGCTGTTCGAGGATCCGCAGTGGCGCGGCGCCGCGCAGTACCGCGCCGGGAAGTTCGCGAGACAGCGCGGCGTCGCTCGCGGGCATCGACACCGCCGAGGGCAACTACAATCGAGGCAACGCGCTCGCGAAGGCCGGGCAGCTCGAGGACGCGATCGGCGCGTACGACCGCGCGCTCGAGCTCGATCCGCAACATGCGGACGCCAAGTACAACCGCGATCTCGTCAAGGACTATCTCGACAAGCATCCGCCGCCGCCGAAGCAAGACCAGCCCCAAGGCGGCGGCCAGCAGAAGCAGAACCAAAATCAGAATCGGCAAGGCCAGTCGAGCCCCTCGAAAGGCGACGACCCGCAATCCGCCGACCACCAGCAGAACCGCGGCGATCAGCAGCAGGAGCCGTCGAGCGGCGACTCGAAGGAAGGCAACGGCCAAGATAGCCCAAGCCAGCGGCAGGCCGGCGACGAGGAGCAGAACGGCCAGCAGCAACAGGCGGCGAACGACCAGTCGCAGCAGCCGCAGCAGTCACGCGCGGGCGAATCGAAGGACGCGGAGCATTGGGCCGACGAGCAGGCCGCCGAGCAGTGGCTGCGGCGGATCCCGCAAGACCCGGGCGGTCTCTTGCGGCGCAAGTTCCTGTATCAATATCAGCGGCTCGGCGTGGATCAAGACGGCAAATCGGTCGCGAACGACTCGCAGGCGAAGCCGTGGTGAGGTATGGGCTCGCGGCGCTGCTGGCCGTCGTGCTCGGCGCGGGCGCCGCGCGCGCGCAGCAGCCGTCGATCGAGGCGAGCGTCGACCGCCCCGTGATTCACGACAACGAGTCGTTCACGTACACGATCCGCGCGGAGGGCTCGGTGCGCGGCGACCCCGAGCTCGGCACGCTCAAGCAGCAGTTCGACGTGCTCGCAAGCTCGAGCGAGAAGCGCATCGGCATCGTGAACGGGCGCGCGTCGGAAGTCACGACCTGGACCTTCGAGCTGATGCCGAAGAGGGCGGGCGAGTTCGCGATCCCGCAGGTGCGCGTCGGCGCTCTGCAAACGAACGCGGTTGCGCTGCGGGTGACGCCGCCGCCGACCGCGAGCGCTGCGCCCGCCGATATCTTCATGGAGCTCGAGGCGCAGCCGTCGACGGTGTACGTGCAGTCGCAGGTCGTGGTCACGCTGCGGCTCTTCGTCGGCGTGAGCACGGGACGGGCGACGCTCACTCAGCCCGAGGTCGCGGGCGGCGAGGCGATCGTCGAGAAGCTCGGCGAGGACAGCAACTATTCGGTCGACCGCGGCGGCCGCGCATTCGTCGTGCGCGAGCGCCGTTACGCGATTTTCCCGCAGCAAGCGGGCACGCTGACGGTCGGGCCGGCCACCTTCGAGGCGATGGTCATTCCCGATCGCGGCTTCTCGCGCGTGTCGCGATTCCGCTCGAGCACGCTCGATCTCGCCGTGCAGCCGGCCGTGGCGCCGCCCGCGTCGCTGCCGGGGGCCGTATGGCTGCCCGCGCAGCGCGTTTCGCTCAGCGAAAAGTGGAGCGACGACTCGGCCGACCTCAGGGTCGGGATCCCGCGCACGCGCCAGGTCACGATCGAAGCGGACGGCTTGCTCGAGACGCAGCTGCCGGAGCTCGCGCTGCCGCAACCTCCCGGCATTCGCCAATACGCCGATCAGCCCGAGCTCTCGCACGACGTGACGCCCGAAGGCTTCAAGTCGAAACGGCACCGTGAGCATGGCCGTGATCGCACAGACGCCAGGCTCGATCACGCTGCCGAAGCTCGAGCTGCCGTGGTGGAACGTGAAGACGCAAGCGTGGGAAGTCGCGTCGCTGCCCGAACGCACGTTCACCGTCGCGCCGAGCGCGGAAACCTCCACGGCGGCGACGCCGGCCGAGAGCGCGCCGGTTGCCTCACAAGCGGCTGCGCCTCGGAGCCCGTTTTGGCCGATCGCGAGCGCGGTGCTCGCGATCGGTTGGCTCGCGACGGCGCTCGCGTGGTGGCGCTCGGCGGCAACCGCGGCGACGTCCGGCACGCGTGCGCGGACCGCGCGGTCGGACGCGCGAGCGCAGCAGAGCGAGCGCAAGCTCCTGCGCGACGTCGACGCGGCCTGCACTGCCAGCGACGCGGACGCGGTGCGGCGCGCGTTGCTCGAGTGGGCCGAGGTGCGATTCAACGCGCCGCCGCGCAGCCTCGGCGCGCTCGCGTCGGAGCTGCCCGAGCCGGCCGCGCACGAGATCCTGTCGCTCGAGGCGCACATCTACGGTGCGGCGCCCGGTCCGTGGGATGGCCGTGCTCTCGCGGCTGCACTCGCCGAGCTCGACGCGGCACACGGCCGCGCGGCGACCACGGGCAAAGAAGAGCCGCTCATGCCGCTCTATCGCTGACGGGACGCGGCCCGCGGGCATCGCCCGTTTCCGGTCGCACTGTGAATTACGTTAGGGAAATCCCCTCGTGTACAGTGCATCCTTCCACGCTCGTCGCACACCGCCCTGAGCCTATGGAGTTGCCCAAGCTCGACCACGGGAGCCACGGCTCGCCGTCTGCGGACCAGCTGCATCGCGGCTTCGCGAAGCTGCGCTTTTCCGGCTTGCTCGAGAAGGAATTTCGCGAGTTCTACATCGCGCCAGAACTTGCCGCGCGCGCGTCTATCGGGATTGATCGCGCTGATCCTCGTGCTCGCGGTCACCTGCATCGACTTGGCTCTCGGCGGCAAGACCAGTTATCTCAACACGCTGCGGCTCGGCGTGCTGTGCCCGCTGGTTGCGGTGATCGGCATCGCGATCTCGTTGCCGGGCGCGCGCCGCTATTACACGGAGGTCGCGGCGGTCGGCGTCACGCTCGTCGGATTCGTCGTCACCTATATCGCGCACGTCGCCACGCTACACGGCCAGTCCTACGTGCTCGCCGGGCTCGTGCTCGTGATCCTGTACGCGTGCTTGTTCCTCGGGCTGCTGTTCGACATCGCGATCACGATCGCGGCGCTACTCGTGCTCACGCACTTCGTCATGGGCGCGTTCATGAGGCTGCCAGCTCGACGAGCTCTACTACATGACCGCGATGCTCGGCGCCGCGGCGGTGATCGGCGGAATCGCGACCTATAACCTCGAGCACGCGCTGCGAACGAACTTCCTCGAGACGCGGCTCTTGAACGAGCTCGCGGAGCGCGATGGCCTCACCGGGCTGTACAACCGGCGCATTTTCGACGACTACATCGGGCGCGTCTGGCGTCAGTCGCGGCGCGAGGACGTCGCGCTGGAGATCATCTTCGTCGACATCGACTACTTCAAGATTTACAACGATCTCTACGGTCATCAGGCCGGCGACGACTGCTTGAAGAAGGTCGCGTCGACGATCGGGCGCTGCGCGAAGCGGCCGTTCGATTTCCTCGCGCGCTACGGCGGCGAGGAGTTCGTGCTCGTGCTCTACGGGCCGCCCGACGACTACGCGCGCGCGCTGCCCGAGCAGATCCGCTCGGACGTGCTCGACTTGTTGATCCCGCACGCCGGCTCCATCGCGGCGAAGCACGTGAGCGTGAGCGTGGGCGTCGCGCTCGCGCGGGCCGGCTCGACGCGCAGCCTGAACGGTGCGATCCAGACCGCGGACGAAGCGCTCTATCAGGCGAAGCGCGAAGGACGCAACCGCGTGGTGTTCAAGGACACGAACGACTCCGAGGTCGAGACCGGCAACTTCCGCGTCGTCTACCGCGAGATCGGCTGAGAAGTCCTCACCAGACGCCGGTATTCGGCATCGACGCCCACGGCTCGGCCTTGGGCAGCGCGTCGCCCCTCTGCAGGAGCTCGACCGAGATGTTGTCGGGCGAGCGCACGAACGCCATCTTGCCGTCGCGCGGCGGCCGATTGATCGTCACGCCCGCGTCCATGCAGTCGCTTGCAAGTCGCGTAGATGTCGTCGACCTCGTAGGCGACGTGGCCGAAGTTGCGGCCGCCCGTGTATGGCTCCGGGTCCCAGTTGTAGGTGAGCTCGATCTGCGCAGTCCTCTTGGCCCTCGGGCGCGACGAACACGAGCGTGAAGCGGCCCTTCTCGTGGTCCATGCGACGGACCTGCTTGAGACCGAGCTTGCGGCAGTAGAAGTCGAGCGACGCGTCGAGGTCGGTGACTCGGACCATGGTGTGGAGATAGCGCACGACGGGATTCTCCTGCGAGTCGTGGAATCGAAGTGCAGAGACTATACGCGGACGCGACCGCGCGTCGAAGGTGAGGCCCAAGCCGTCGCGCTCGGCCCGTGCCATTGTGCGGAGCCGGCGCACGACTCTATTCTCCACTCTTCGTGGTAGTCAGACGAACGTTGCAGAGCGCGTGCGCGACGATCCCTTGAAGGCGCGCATCATCTTCGTTCCCGGCCTGGCGGCGAAGCCGGCGGCGAAACGGTATCGATCGGAGCTCCTGCGCGTGCTGCTCGCGGCGCTCGAGCGCGACCGGCCGCGTGCCGCCGATGCGCTCGCGGCTCGGCCCGAGGCGTTCGTGCTCGTCGCTTGGACTCGCCTTTTCTATCCCGACGATCGCGACATTGCGCTCGATCTGCAGGGCATCGATCGACTGCTGACCGAGCGGCCGACGGCCGAGGACCGGCACGCGGTCGAGTCGTGGTCCCACCGGCTCGACATGCTCGCGCGCATCGTCGGCGACGCGGTGCCGCTCCTCGGCCGCCTCGCGAACCCGATGATCCGCGCGCAGCTCGCCGACGTCGCGCGTTACCAGCGCGACGACGACGGTATCGGCACCGCGATCAAAGCGCTGGTGCGCCATGAGCTCGAGTCCGCGTGGGCCGCGCGCGAGCGCGTGCTGCTGATCGGTCATAGTTTGGGATCCGTCATCTGTTACGACACGCTCTGGGATCTCGGCCGCGAGCGACGAGCCGAGCGGCGCGTAGAGCTATTCGTGACGCTCGGGAGCCCGCTCGCGACGCACGTGATCCGGCGCGGGCTGCGCGGCGCGCGGCTGCGGGGCGAGGACGCGTATCCGCGCAACATCGCGCGCTGGGTGAATCTGACGCGCGCGCGGCGACACCACCGCGTTGTACCCGCGGCTCGCGCCGCGTTTCCGTGAAATGCTCGAGCTTGGCCTCGTCGGCTCGATCGAGGACCACGTGGATCTCGAGAACTACTTCCGCGGCGCAAACGGCGTGAATGCGCACGAGGCCTACGGCTATCTCTTTCAGCGCACGCTCGCCGAGATCGTCGGCGACTTCATCGAGCGCGCTTGACGGCGCCGCGTGCCTTAGACGGCGCCGCTATTGGTCGAGCTGCGGCTCGATGATCACGTCGATCCGGCGGTTGCGCTCCCGGCCCTGCGGCGTGTCGTTGCTCGCGATCGGCTGCGTCTCGCCATAACCGACCGCGCTCACGCGCGATGCCGTGACGCCGAGCGTGCCGGTGAGATACGCGCCGATCGCCTCCGCGCGGCGGCGCGACAACGTCGAGGTTTGCCTCGTCGTCGCCGTACGAGTCGGTGTGCCCTTCGATCGACGATTTGCGAGCGCGGAAACACGTCGGCGGCCTTCTGCACCTTCTCGCAGAAGGTCGCGGTGCGCCGGCAGCACCGTCGCCTGGCCGCTCGGGAACGTGAGCCCGACGAGCCGAATGATCACGCGATTGCCTTCGCGCGTGCACGCGCGCTTCGTCGCGCTGGAACAGGTTCTCGATCGTCGCGAACTGCTCGCGCAGCCGCGCCTCCGCCTCGAGCCGCTGCACGAGCGCGACGCGCTCCTGTGACACGCCGCCGAGCCGCTGCGTCGAGGTCGCGGATCTCCTCCTCGAGATCGCCGATTCGCTTGCGCGAGTCCGTTGCGTCGGCCTGGGACCGGGTGGCCCGCTCGCGCAACTCCTCGACGTAGGCGACGAGGTCGGTGGTGACCGGGTCGACGCCCTTGTCGAGCTGCACGACCTTGTCCGCGGCCGCGCCGATCTGCACGAGCGGCGTCCTCGTAGCTCAGGATCACGTCCTCGATCGAGCGGTTCTCCTCGCGCATCGCGCTGATCACCTTCGCGAGGTAGATCGCGTGCCGCGCCTGGTAGTTCGCCTGCTGCGCGAGGCTGCGCGGCAAGTCGGTGTCGTAACGGTTGTCGTTGAGCGCCCGCTCGGCCTGCGCGAGCAGCGATCGCGCGCTCTCGTAAGTCTTCGGCGCGAACGCGCGACACGCGGCCCTGGTCCGCTTCGGCGAGCAGCGCGCGGGTCTGGCTCAGATATTGCGCCTTGATCGACGTGAGCTCCGCGTCGCGATAAAGCGCCTCGGCCTCGTCCGCGCGGCTGCGCGCGCCGCGAATGTCGCCCGGTTTCGAGCCGCTGCGCGGCGGAGTCGAAGCGCTCCGTCGCGCTCGTCCATTGCTGCGCCGCGAACGTCGCCGCGTTCGCGTTGGTCGCGTCGGCGCGCGTCTTGATCAGCGACGCGAGCGTGACGTTCGCGGTTTCGGCGGCGTCCTTCGCTTGCCTGAACGCCTTCGCCGCCGCCGCGGCGTCCGTGCGCACGCGATCTTGAGGCCGGCCGCGCGCGAGGTCGTTCTCGGCGGCCGCATACGCCTCGGCCGCGCGCTGATAGGTGGCTCGGCGCGAGCTGCTCCGCGTTCGCGGCGCGCGCTTCCGCCAGCGCCTTGTCCGCCTCGACGAACAGCGTCGCGCGCAAGTCTTGCTGTGCGACGCGCGAGCGACGCGCTCGCGAGCGTGAGCGCCGCGAACGCGGCGAGGCGACAGTGATCGTGACGCAGTCATCGCGAGCCCCATCCGAAAAGACGCACCCTATAATTCGCGCGCGGAAAAATATGTCAAGAGCCGAGCAACGCGCGCGGGCTCGCAGGGCGTATTTTGACGATCGTCGCGGACGCCGAAAAAATGTGGAGCCAATCACAGACGTCACGCCGGATCGGCCGATAACATTCGGCACCATGGGCGTCAAGTATTACACGCACTTCGTTCTGACCGGTGAAGCCGCCGAGGGCAGCGATCAGGAGTTCAGCGGAGTCGTGGAAGTGAATCAGCCGACCGAGCAACGCTACGAGACGAAGGACATCGAAGCGCTGCTCGCGCGGAACTTCGACCTGCGTTCGGGCGAGGTCCGATTGATCAACTGGGCGCGTCTGCAATAGAGCTGGACGAGCCCGTTTTACGGTTCCCCCTGTGATTCGCCCGGCCTCGCGCCGGGCTTTTTTTTGCCGCACGCTCGCGCTCAAGCGATAACGCACGCGCACGAGCTCGTAGCGCTGGTCGCCGTCGGGCGCGCGGACGACGACGGTATCCGCGATGCCCTTACCGAGCACGGCGCGGCCGAGCGGCGAATCCATGCTGATGTATTCGCGTTGCGTGCGTCGACTCGTCGGGCCCCACGAGCCGATATTCGCTTCGCTTGCCGTCGGCCGCGCGCAGCTCGAACCATGCGCCGAAGTAGACCTTGCTCGTGTCGCCCGGCTGCTGATCGACGATCTTGATACCGGCGAGTCGCTTGCGCAGGAAGCGAACCCGCCGATCGATCTCCGCGAGCTGCTTCTTGCCGTAGATGTATTCCGCGTTCTCCGAGCGGTCGCCTTGCGCGGCCGCTTCGGACACCGCTTGCGTGACCGCGGGGCGCTTCACGCGCCAGAGCTCGTCGAGCTCGCGGCGCAAAGTGGCAGCGCCTTCGGGCGTGATGTACTTCGAGCTCTCCGGCCGAGGCGGGCGATAGCGAGCCATAACGCTGCGTGGCCATTCGTGCGATACTCGGGCGCGTCGATTCGAGATGTTAGCAGGCAGAATGGACGAGTTCCGCGGCATCCGCGTCGTCGCGACCGGGACGAAATACCAGACCGAGCAGGGCTTCACGGCGATCAAGAACGGAGTCAAGGCGCGCGACGATCGGCGCGCGACGCCGAGCGAGCCGAAGCCGCCGTGGCTCAAGGCCCGGATCCCGAGCGGCGAGCGTTTCGAACAGCTTCGTGACACGGTTCGAGCGCATCGGCTCGCGACCGTCTGCGAAGAATCGATCTGCCCGAACATCGGCGAGTGCTGGAACAACGGCACCGCGACGCTGATGTTGATGGGTGCGGTGTGCACGCGCGCGTGCCAGTTCTGCGCGGTCGATACCGGCAATCCGCGCGGTTGGCTCGACGCCGGAAGAGATCGAGAACTCGGCGCGCACCGTGAAGCTCATGAATCTCAAGTACGTCGTGCTCACGTCCGTCGATCGCGACGACCTGGCCGACGGCGGCGCCGCGCATTACGCCGCGTGCGTACGCGCGATCAAGGCCGCGTGCCCCGAGACCGCGGTCGAGGCGCTCACGCCCGACTTCGCCGGCAACCTCGAGCACGTCGAGATCGTCGTCGACTCGGGCCTAGACGTGTTTGCGCAGAATCTCGAGACCGTGAAGCGGCTCACGAGCCGCGTCCGCGACGCGCGCGCGGGTTACGCGCAGACGCTCGCAGTGCTCGCCCACGCGAAGCGGCACCGGCCCGCCGTGATCACGAAGACGAGCCTGATGCTCGGGCTCGGCGAGACCGAAGACGAGATCCTGGAGGCGCTCGACGACTTGAAGCGCGCCGCGGTCGACGTCGTGACGTTCGGCCAGTATCTGCGGCCGACGCCGAATCATCTGCCCGTCGAGCGCTACGTGACGCCGCAAGAGTTCGAGCTCTACCGGCAATGGGGTCTCGCGAGCGGCTTCCTCGAGGTCGTCGCCGGCCCGCTCGTGCGCTCGAGCTATCGCGCGGACCGCGTGTTCGAGAAGAACAACGTGGGTCTCGCGACCGCCGAGTGAGCGCGTTCCTGTCCGCGTACGGCCTGTTCTTGGCCGAGGTCCTCACCCTCGTCGTGCTCGTCATCGTGATCGTCGTGCTGATCGCCGCGAATCGGCGCGGCGGCCGCGGCTCCGGCCTGCACGTCGAGCATTTGAACCGACGTTTCGAGGACGCGGCGGACGCGGTGAACGCCGCGATGGCCGGCAAAAGCGGCAAGAAGGAGGCGAAGGCGCGGCAGCAAGGAGCGCAAGCGCGTGGAGAAGGCGCGCGCGCGAAGCAGAGCTCGCCGAGGCCGCGTCTCTTCGTGCTCGACTTCAAGGGCGACCTGCGCGCGAGCGCGGCCGCGTCGCTGCGCGAGGAGGTCTCCGCGGTGCTCGCCGTCGCGAGCGGAACGGGATCAGGTGCTGCTGCGTCTCGAGAATCCCGGCGGGACCGTCCACGAGCACGGCTTCGCGGCGTCGCAGCTGATGCGGATCAAGCAACGCAAGCTGCGCCTTCTGATCGCCGTCGACAAAGTCGCGGCCAGCGGCGGCTATCTGATGGCCTGCGTCGCGGATCACGTGCTCGCCGCGCCGTTCGCGATCATCGGCTCGGTCGGCGTCGTCGCGCAGCTCCCGAACTTCCATCGCCTGCTCGAGGAGCACGGCGTCGACTTCGAGCAGCTCACGGCGGGCCGCTACAAGCGCACGCTCACGCTGTTCGGCAAGAACACGGACGAGGGCCGCGAGAAGCTGCGGCAGGAGCTCGAGGAAGTGCACGAGCTGTTCAAAGCGCAGATTCGCGAGCACCGCCCACAGGTCGACGTCGAGCAGATCGCGACGGGCGAGCATTGGTACGGTGTTCGCGCGCTCGAGCTCAAGCTCGTCGACGAGCTGCGCACGAGCGACGACGTGCTCGTGGAGGCGGCGAAGGAGCGCGATCTCTACCACGTCTCGTTCAAGCGCAAGCGCTCGCTGCCGGAGCGGATGCTCGCGGGCGCGGAGGGGCTGCTGTCGCGCTGACGGTCGCGATGCTCCAGCTCGGCGCGATGTGTTCGCCCGCTTCTTCCCTAAACTGCAGGGCCCCGATCGCCGTGCCGTAGTCCATCCGAACTAGTGCTACCGGGTGGCCGACTCTCGCGGCAGCTGGTCCAGTCTCACGAAATGTCGTCTCGATTCCGTGGCCTGCCCGGCAACCTCCGGCTGCCCATGTTCACGGCCCAGAGTCGGTGCTAGTTTGAACCCGTGACCGGATGGCGGTCGTCGCGAGGGCTTCCGTGGAGAGCTCAGCTACCACATCGAACCGGGTGGTCGTTGGTCTAGGCGCATCGGCCGGCGGATTGGCCGCCTTGAAGACGTTCTTCCAGCACGTTCCCGAGCGAACAGGCATCACCTTCGTGGTGGTCATGCATTTGTCCCCGGAGCACGTAAGCCATCTGGCCGAGCTTCTGCAGCCGTTCATCAAAATCCCGGTGACGCAGGTCACCCAAACAGTCGAGATGGAGCCGGATCACGTCTACGTCATTCCGCCCGGCTGCAATCTTGCCGCCGTCGACTCCCATCTGCGCCTCTCGGATCTCGAGGCACAGCGCCGAGAGCGTGCCCCGATCGATCACTTCTTTCGCACACTCGGCGCTACGCACGACGGCAAATCGATAGGGGTCATCTTGAGCGGAACGGGCTCGGATGGAGCGCTCGGCGTCAAGGCGATCAGGGAAAGCAGCGGCCTGACACTCGTCCAGGATCCCACCGAGGCGGAATACGACGGTATGCCCCGCACCGCAATCGGCACGGGGCTCGTCGATTTCGTTTTGCCGGTTGCCCGACTGCCCCAAGCAATCGTCAACTACGTGGAAACGCAGCCGAACTTGATCACGACTCTAGACGAAAACGAAAACCCGACGAGCCTCGAGATCGAGAGGAAGGTGGGTCAAATTCTGGCCCGGGTGCGAGTGCGAACCGGACGCGACTTCGGCCGCTACAAGTCCTCGACGGTGGCACGGCGTATCGAGCGCCGCATGCAGATCAATCAGCTGAAGACCCTGGACGATTACGATTCTCTGCTCACGCGAACGCCGTTGGAGGCGACGAGCCTCGCCGACGACATGCTGATCACGGTGACGAACTTTTTCCGAGATCCCGATGTCTTTTCGGTGCTCGAGCGTGACGTCGTTCCCGCGCTCTTCGTGGGCAAGACCGGAGAGGACGAGCTGAGGGTCTGGATCGCGGGCTGCTCGACCGGCGAGGAGGCGTATTCACTGACGATGCTGCTGCTGGAGCACGCAGGTCGTAGCGGCGCTGCGCCGCGGATTCAAGTTTTCGCCAGCGATCTGCACGAAAAGTCGTTGGCCAAAGCGCGCCAAGGATACTACTCGGGAGACGTGGCGAGCGACGTAGGCGCCGATCGGCTTGCGCGGTTCTTCATCCAGCACGAGGGTGGCTATCAGGTAAAGCAGGAGCTTCGCGATGCGATCGTCTTCACGCCGCACAATCTCCTGAGCGATCCGCCCTTTTCCAAGCTGGACTTCGTTTCCTGCCGAAACCTTCTGATCTATCTACGTCGCGACGTGCAACCGCGGATACTCGAATTGTTTCACTACGCGCTACTGCCTGATGGCTTTCTGCTTTTGGGCACCTCGGAGAGCGGCGACGAGTCCACTCTATTTCGTACGGTCAGTAAGACTCACGGCATCTATCGGAAACGCAACGTTCCGCAATCGGAGGTCCAGCTGCCCGTCTTTCCACTGACGACCTCACGCCACGCGTTTCGACCGTATTCGGCGCGGATGGATGCAGGTCAAACACCGAGCCTGCATACCTACGCCGAGGTTCACATCAATTTGCTGGAGGAGTACGCCCCTCCGAGCTTGGTCGTCGGGCGGGACCATCGAGTGGTGCACCTTTCCCCGCGCGTTGGACGCTTCTTGGTGCTCGCGGGCGGAGAGCCCACGACGGGTGTGCTGAAGCTCGTGAGGCCCGAGCTGCGGGCCGCGCTCGGGGAAGCCCTGTACGCAGCGCGCGAGGGCCACGCGACGACGTCCGAACCTATTTCAGTAGATCTGAGCGGCGAGACGAAGCTCGTCCACATGACCGTGCGCCCAAGCGACGGTGATGGCGACCAAGAGGGATTCATTCTCGTAGTCTTTCACGAAGGCGAAGCTCGGCTGCCTGACGGCGCACCCGGTGCCCCTCGCGAATCCGGCGCTAGACGACTCGAATACAGAAGAACTAGTTCGCACGCGGGCGCGCTTGCAGAACCTCATCGAGGACCACGAGGCGAACCTGGAGGAGATCAAGGCCGCCAACGAGGAGCTGCAGTCGTCGAACGAAGAGCTGCGCTCGACGATGGAGGAACTCGAGACGTCGAAGGAAGAGCTCCAGAGCATGAACGAGGAGCTGCGAACGGTTAATCAGGAGAATCGCAACAAGGTCGAAGAGCTTGCGGCGCTCTCGGCCGAGCTTCAGAGCCTGATGGCCGCCACACAGATTCCGACTCTATTTCTCGATCGCGAGCTGCGGATCGTTCGGTTCACGCCGCAACTCAGCGAGATCTTTCACATTCGAATGACCGATCGCGGTCGTCCCGTCTCGGAGCTAAAGGCGAGAGTCGAATACGAAGAACTGCACGATGACGCTCATCGCGTTCTCGATCGTCTGACCACCGTCGAGCGTGAGATCAAGCACGCCTCCGAACCGCGATGGTTCTTGACGCGCGTGCTTCCTTATCACGGTACTGCGAAAGAGCTCGCTGGCATCGTTCTCACCTTCGTGGACATTACGCGCCGCAGGGTGGCGGAGGTCGCCGCGAGCGAGACCGCGCAGCGGTTTCGAGCACTCGTCGAGGCGTCCGCGCAGATGGTGTGGACGACCGACCCGCAAGGAGGGGTGATCGAGGAATCTCCCTCCTGGTGTGCGTTTACCGGCCAAAGCTATGAGCAGTCCAGGGGTTGGGGCTGGTTGGATATGGTTCACGCGGACGATCGCGGCACCGCGCGCACGGGATGGCAGGAAGCGATTCGGGCGGGTGGGCCCTTGGCGAGCGAGTTCCGTGTCTATCACGCGCAAAGCAGAGAGTACCGCTGGACCGCGGCGCGTGCTGTGCCTATCGAAGGTGCCGACGGGCGGACCGCAGGCTGGGTTGGCATGAACATCGATGTCAGCGAGCTGCGCGCGGCCGACGATGCGCTCCGCGAAGCGGATCGAAGAAAGGACGAATTTCTCGCCGTCTTGGGACACGAGCTTCGCAATCCACTGGCGCCGCTGAAAACCGGGATCCACCTTCTGCGAACGGCGACCGGCAAGCCGGAGCTCGTGGAGCCGGTGCAAGCGATGATGGACCGACAGGTCACACATCTCGCGCGGCTCGTCGACGACTTGCTCGATCTGTCGCGTATCAGTCGCGGCCAAGTGGAGTTGAGGCGGGAAACGATCGACATGCGGGCAGTCGTAGAGACAGCGGTCGAAGTGGCGCGGCCGATTCTCGACGCGAATCGGCAGAAGTTCAGCGCCCAGCTCCCGGACACGCCGATCCCAGTCGACGGAGACTTCGATCGCCTCACTCAAGTGATCGGCAATCTCCTGAGCAACGCCGCCAAGTACACGCCGGCCGGCGGAAAGATCGAGTTGATCGCCGAGGTGCAGGACGGTCGCGCGACGGTGAGAGTGCGCGACAACGGATTCGGAATTCCTCCGGAGCGCATCGGCAAGCTCTTCCGCATGTTCAGTCAGGTGCCGGAGCACCGAGCGCGTACGGGCGGCGGCGGCCTGGGAATTGGACTGGCGCTCGCACGACACCTGGTCGAGCTGCACCGCGGCTCGGTGGGGGTCAAGAGCGAAGGGCTTGGCAAAGGCAGCGAGTTCACCATACGTTTGCCGGTGACCAGTGTGCCCTTCCCGACACAATCCGAGACAAGAGACTGGTCTTCGACGGGTACGGTGTTGCCGCGTCGAGTGCTCGTCGTGGATGACAACGTCGACGCCGCTGACAGCCTCGGCATGATGCTCGAAATACAAGGCCATACGGCTCAGACCGTGCATGACGCGTCGGCAGCGCTCGAGGCGGTCGAGAGCTTCTCGCCCGATGTCGTGCTGCTCGACATCGAGTTGCCCGGGATGAGCGGCTATGAGGTCGCGAAACGAATTCGGTCGAACGGTAACGGCAAGAACATCACTCTGATCGCTCTCACGGGGCGAGGGCAGCAAGAGGATAAGGATCGAGCCCGAGACGCCGGCTTCGATGAGCATCTGACGAAGCCGGTGGACGTGTCCGTCCTCACTACGCTGATCAGCGCCGGGTCGTTTAGCAGCTAACAGCTCGTTGCTCGCCTCGACCGGCCGCGCCCCTCGCCGTGCGGTTATGTCGAAGTCACGCCACTCGGGCGGCTGCGCTCGGCATACTGACGAGCACCGTCGATCGTCCGCGAACAAGAAGAAGTAATGAGGAACGGATTCGGCGGGGCGCTGCGGTGCCTCGCGTGCTCCATCTCCATCGCCGGTACGTGGCTCGCGGCTTCCAACGCGGCGGCGGCGGATGAAGTTTGCCGCGCTGCGCCGTGCCCGGTCGACGCTGGCTCGCCCCTGCAGGACGCCGCGCTCCCGGAGCTCGCGGGCGGCGCGCGCACGCCCGCCGCGGGCCCGTATTGGCCGCTGCCGCTAGGCGCTGTCAAATGGTCGCCGCGGATGGATCGCCATGACCTCATCATCGGCGCGCTCGATGCGGCTCACGACGACGCGTACGAGTATCGGCTGCCGTACGGCGAGCAAGTCAGTTATCCCGTGATCCAAGGGTACGGCGCGCGCTTGAGCCACCGCGGCGTCGAGCAGTACACCGTCGACTTCGGCATGCCCGTCGGCACGCCCGTTTATGCCGGCCGCGAGGGCGTCGTCGCGCTCGCCGAGGATTCGCACGACGCCGGTTGCGCGCGCGAGGAGTGCGGCCGGCTCGCGAACTTCGTCGTGGTGCTGCATTCCGACGGCACGACGGGCGAGTACTTCCACCTGCTGCACGGCAGCGTCCAGGTACGCGTCGGCGAGCGCGTTGCGCGCGGCGCATTGCTCGCGTTTTCGGGGAACACGGGCTACATCGACGGTCCCGCATCTGCACTTCGGCGTCTATCGAACCGAAGACGGCGGCCGCACGCAGTCTCTACCCGTGAGCTTCGTGACGCGCGAGGGCCTGATCCGCGAGCCGCGCGAGGGTGCGCGCTATCTGAACCTGCCGCCCGACGGCAACTGAGCCGCGCGCGGGCGCCCGAGGGGCGCTTCTGTATACTGCGCACGATGTCGCGCCGCGCTCTCGCTCGCATTCCAACATGCGTCGTTCGCATGCCGTCGGCCGTGCTCGCCGCGGGGCTCGTGCTGCTGGCCGGGTGCGTCTCGCTGCCCGCCGACGACGGCGCGGCTCCGGCGCCGGTCGCCGCGGCCGCGCCCGATCCGAAGGCGCCGCGCCTGGCGCCGCTGGACACGCGCACGACCTCGCTCGCGCCGGGGCAAGAGCTCGTCGGCGAGACACAAGTCCTGTTCGCGCGCTACGAGAACACGTTCACCGCGATCGGCCGCCGCTTCGACGTCGGCTACGAGGAGATGCGCGCAGCGAACCCCGGCATCGACCAATGGCTGCCGGGCGAGGCGACGCCGATCTATCTGCCGACCCAGTCGGTGCTGCCGGATGCGCCGCACGTGGGGCATCGTGATCAACGTGCCCGCGATGCGCCTCTTCTATTTCACGGCCGAGAACGGCGCGTCGGCGACCGCGAAGCAGCCCGCGGCTGAGGTCACCACGCATCCCGTCGGGATCGGCGCGCAAGGCTGGGCGACGCCGATCGCAGACGCGAAGGTCGTGCAGAAGGTCCGCGATCCGGTCTGGTACGTGCCCGCGTCGGTGCGTAAGGAGCACGCAGGGTGGGGTGAGCGGTTGCCGAGCGTCGTGCCGCCGGGCCCCGACAATCCGCTCGGCGAGTACGCGCTCACGTTGTCGCTGCCGAGCTATCTGATCCACGGCACGAACAAGCCGGCCGGCGTCGGGATGCGGTCGAGCCACGGCTGCATCCGGCTCTTTCCCGAGGACATCAAGGAGCTGTTCGGCCGCGTAGCGAGGGGCACGCACGTGCGCATCGTGAACCAGCCCGTCCTCGTCGGTTGGCGTGACGGTGCACTGTATCTCGAAGTGCATCAGCCGCTCGCGGAAGACACGCGCGATCTCGACGCCGAGGCCGAGCGCTTGCTCGCGTCGGCGCTCACGCGTGCGAACCGCGCGGGCGCGGTGGAGATCGACCACGACGTCGTCCGGAAGATCGCGGCGGAGCAGCGCGGCATGCCGCTGCCGGTGCAGCGCGGCGCTCGGTCGGTCGCCGAATATCTTGCCGCTGCGCGGATCGTCGAGAACGACGTTCCGTACGAGCCCGACGAGCAGGCGCGCTCGCTGCGCGACCAGGCTCGGTCCGGCGCCGCGCTGGCCCCGGGCACGCCTTGACCCACACCCACGCCGCGGGCTCGCGGCGGCGCGGCCGATGATCCCGCTGCGTGACGACAATCCGACGCGCTCGACGCCGGTGGTCAACGTCGCGCTGATCGCGCTCTGCGTGATCGTGTTCCTCTGGCAGGTCATGCTGCCCGAGCGCGAGGCCGGACAAGCGGTGTACCTGCTCGGCTTCATCCCGGCCGTGTTCTTCGGCCGCGCGGATCTCGCCCAACACTGGATCGCGCCCGAGTTGTCGATCGTCACGTCGATGTTCATGCACGGCGGCTGGATGCACTTGCTCGGCAACATGCTGTATCTGTGGATCTTCGGCGACAACGTCGAAGATCGCGTCGGCCATGCGCGCTATGTCGTCTTCTATCTCGTCTGCGGCCTCGTCGCCGCGCTTGCGCAGGGGCTCGCCGACATGAGCTCGACCGTGCCGATGATCGGCGCGAGCGGTGCGATCTCCGGCGTGCTCGGCGCGTACATCGTTCTCTACCCGCGCGCGAACGTGCTCGTCGCGCTGCCGCTGCTCATCGTGTTCTACACGATGCGCGTGCCGGCATGGGTCGTGCTCGGGATGTGGTTCGCCGGTCAGCTGCTGAGCTCCCTCTCGGCCCAACAAGGAGCCGGCGTCGCGTTCGGCGCGCACGTCGGCGGTTTCGTCGCCGGCGTCTTGCTGATTCGACTCTTCGTGCACGACCGGCGCGTGTACCGGTACTGACGAGCGCGCCGAGCACGAAAGCATCCCGAGCGGCGCAGGAGGTGCGCGGAGCGCGCGCTGCCGCTATGATGCACGCGTCTTTACGACCCGCGGGCAGCATGGCGTCCGAACTTCTCGACTTCGCCTCTCGAGGCGATCGGTCACTCGATGGCGACGAAGTCATCCCGCTAGAAACCCGCACCGTCGTCGCCTTCGTCGGGCGTGCCGAGCGCGGCCCCCTCAACGAGCCCGTCGCGATCAAGAGCTTCGATCACTACCGTCGAGTGTTCGGCGGCCATTGCTCGTTCAGCTTCTTGTCGTTTGCCGTACAACATTTCTTCGTGCACGGCGGCGAAGCGGCCGTGGTCGTGCGCGTCGCGAACCGCGCGAGCCGCTGCGCTGCTCGAAGTGCCCGCCGGCGCGGAAGTGCTCAGGCTCCAAGCGCGGCACCCCGGCAGCCGCGAATTTCTGCGCGTCTCCGTCGACTACGACCGAGTGGAGCACGAGCCGGACCGGTTCAATCTCGTGATCCAGCGGCTCGGCAGGCCGGGCTCCCAGCTCGTCGACGACCAGGAGCTCTTCGAGGGTCTGTCGATGAGCGCCGAGGCCGAGCGCTTCGTGATCGACGCACTCCAGGACTCCGAGCTCGTGCGGCTCGTCGGCCCCTTGCCGCTCACGCGGCCCGATGCGACGCGGCCCGCGCGTCCCGGCGAACCGATCCCCTATCTCGCGGCCACCGTCACGGGCACGGACGGCGACGAGCTTACCGACTACGACGTGATTGGCTCGAACAGCGAAGGCACCGGAATCTTCGCGCTCGACCGTTGCGAGCAGGTCGACCTGCTCTGCATCCCGTCGCCCCCGGGCCGCGACCTCGGCAGCACGAGCTTCGTCGCCGCGACGCGCTACTGCGAGCGGCGCCGCGCGCTGCTCGTTTGGGATCCCCCTTGGGTCTGGTCGAACCCGACCGCGGCACTGCTCGGCGTCCGCACGTCGGCGCGATGGAGCCGCAGCGCGCTCACGTATTTCCCGCGCGTGCGACCGCGCGGCGATCTCGGCCGCTATCAGGACGGGATGCCCGCGAGCGGCGCCGTCGCGGGGCTGATCGCGCGCTGTGACCGCCGCGGTGTCTGGCACTCGCTGCCCGCGGAGGAAGCAACGCTTAAGGGTAATCTCGCGCCGCTCTGCGACGTCGACGCGCCGCAGGCCCTCGCGCTCGCGCGCTCGGGCGTCAACGTGTTCGTGCGCACTCAACCGGGCGTCGCGACGCTCGAAGGCAACGTGAGCTTCGCGGGCCTCACGTCGGCCGAAAGCTGCTGGCGCACGCTATCCGTCGCGCGGCTCACGTCGTTCGTTCTGCGCTCGATCGAGCGCTACACGCGCTGGGTGTTCGACGCCGAGCGCACGAACGAGCTCACGTCCGATCTCGAGCGCCAAGTTTGGCTCTTTCTCGCGCGGCTCCAGCAACGCGGCGCGCTCGTGGGCAAAACCCCGGAGCAAGCATTCTTCGTTCGCGCGACGCGGCCGCAAGCCGACTCGGGCGCTGCGCCGAGCGGCGTCGCGATCACGCTGCGGATCGGGGTTTGCGCCCGAGCGGCCGAACGAGTTCCTGACTTATGATTTCCGCTTCCGCGCAACGACGATGACCACGGAAGTCGTGCCGGTCGCCGACGCCGAGCGCCGGCTCGGCTGAGCCCACGGCGTCCGAGTCACTGTTGGGACAATCCGGTCGCCCAGTTCACGATCACGTGGATCGTCGGCGCGGCCGCGGCGTCTGCGCCGGAGCCGCTAGGCGCGATCGGCTCGTTGAGCAGGAAGCGCTGACCGTTTTCGGCCACGGCGTAGAAGTAATCCGGACGCGTGCCGGTCAGCGTCGCCTCGACCGGGATGCCGGTGTCGAAGAGCTTTCGCGGCACGCTCGGCTCGAGAGCGTCGCCGGCCGGCAGGTCGATCGCCATCAACGCCCCGTCGGGCGTGAGGTAGAAGAGCTCGCGGCCGTCCGCGCGCCATCTCGGCTCGTAGCCGCCTCGGGTGCTGACCTGGCGCTTGTCGCGCGCGAGATCGGGGAACGATTGGACCACGATTTGGTTCGCACCCGACTCGTTCGACATGTACGCGAGCCAGCGGCCGTCGGGCGAGAGCTGCGCGTTGCCGAACACGAACGGCGCGTCGAGCAGCGGGGTTGCAGTGCGCTCGCCCGAAAGGTCGAGCTTCCAAACCGCGATCTTCGTCCGGAATGTCGCGATCGACGCGCGGCCGAACAGCAAGAAGCTCCCGTCGGGCGCCCAGCTCAATGGCGCGACCACCTCGCTCGCCTGAGCCGCGAACAACAGCTCGTCGGAGCCCGTGCCGTTCGCGGCGCGCTGATAGATCGCGTTCGGGACGGCCGCATTGCCGGCGCGTCCCGAGCCGAACACGACCCGCGCGCCGTCGGGCGAGAACAGCGGAGTCCCCTCGTCGGCCGGGTCGGATGTGAGCCGGGTCGTGACTCCGCGCGCGATGTCGATCGTCCAAATGTCGCCGGCGGCGTTGTTCGGATCCGGAGCGCGCACGGCGAGCCGATGCTCGTCCGGTGACAGCACGGGCGTCAGGTATCCGGCCGGCGCATCGATCTCACCGAGCGGCTGGCCGCGGCGATCGACCCAGGCGAGCCGGCGTGATCGCTGTGCAATGCCGATAGTGCCGGCAAACCCGTTCGTGCCCGTCTCGCTGAACACGAGCGCGTCGTCCGCGACCGAAAACTGCCCGACACGCTCCGCGAGAACGGCCGCGGTACCTCGCAGCGCCAGTGCATCCGAGTCGAAAGGTTGGGCGACGAGCACGTTGTCGCGCACGTAGAAAACGAACCCGGCGGCATAAGAGAACGCGGTCGCGAGACGATCGGAGCCGAGCACGGATTTGATGTCGCCGCGCTGTACGGATGCAGCACGAGCCGTGCTGGTCGGGCCGCCGGTGCTCACATAGAGAAATCGGTCGCCGCCCGGCAGCAGCGCCGGAAACACGTGCAACGACTGGCCGTTCGCTGGATCGATGGTTGTTATCGGAGTGACGGAGCCGCCGTTCGCCGACACGCGGCCGATCACGGTGATCCCGCCGTTCGTCGCGGGCGTCGAGAACAGGATCGTGCCATCGGCTCGCCAAGCACCGGGCGCTCCGAGCAGCGCGTCCGCGATGTTCTGGACCGGGCCCCCCGTGGCTTCGATTCTTTTGAGATTGCCGGACGTGAACGCGATGTACCGGTTGTCCGGCGACCAGAACAACCCGCCGGCGTTATCCGTGCCCGGGAGCTCGCGAGCCTCGAGCGACCCGATCGATCGAACCCAGATTCGCTGCACCCCGTTCACGTTCGCGACGTACGCGATTCGTGTCGCGTCGGGCGAGATCGCTAGATCGCCGGTCCGACCCGCGAAGCCCGGCGCCGGCAGCTCATACACGATCCGCGCCGCGGCGCGCGGCGGTGCGCGCAAGAAGTAGAGCGTCGCCGGCACGAGCGCCGCGACCAGTAGAGTCGCGAGCCCGCCCGCGACGAGCCAGGGCATGCGTGAGCCGCGAGCGGATTCGGCGCCGCGCAATGCGGGGGTCGCCGCGCTCGCCGAGCGCGTCATGCGGCGCAGATCGGCGACGAGATCGCGCATCGTCTGATAGCGGTCCGCGGGATCCTTCTGCAGAGCCTTGTCGACCGCCATTCGCAGCAGCTCCGGCAGGCCGTCGGGCAACGGCTCGGCCGGGGCGTGCACGATCGTCTTCAGCAGCTCGAGCTCGTTGCCCGCTTCGAACGGACGATGCTCCGCGAGCAGCTCGTACAGCACGATGCCGAACGAGAACACGTCGCTGCGCTCGTCGACCGGCTGTCCCGAGGCCTGCTCCGGCGACATGTACGCGACCGTCCCGAGCACGAGCCCGGCGCGAGTCGCCTTCGGGACGGGCTTGGTCGGATCGCGGCCGTCGCGATCGACGAGCTTCGCGAGGCCGAAGTCGGCGAGCTTCGCGTAACCGTTGCCGTCGATCAGCACGTTGCCCGGCTTCACGTCGCGGTGCAGGATGCCGGCCGCGTGCGCGGCCGCGAGCGCATCCGCGATGCCCGCGAGCAGCTCGACGCTTTGCCGCCAGCTCTTGCGGCGGTTCGTTCTCGACCACTCGTCGAGCGGGCCGCCTTCGACGAGCTCGCTCACGATGTACTGCTGACCGTCGTGCTCGCCGACGTCGTAAACGGTAACGATGTGCGGATGATTGAGCCCGGACGTCGGTCTCGGCCTCTTGATGAAATCGCTGCTTCGCCTGCTCGTCCGCGACGATGGACAGAAACTTGATGGCTACGGGTCGGTGCAGCTTCGTGTCGGTCGCTCGATAGACGACGCCCATACCGCCGCGTCCGAGCACGCCGTCGAGCTGATAGTTGCCGATCCGGGTGCCGGCGGAAAGCTCCGCGGGAGCGTCGCCGACGGCTTCAGTGCTCGCGCCGACGTCAGTCGCGCCCTGCCGCGACAGCAATAGCTCGACGGACTTGCAGAGCTCCTGATCGCCTCCGGAAAGATCCGCG
>CAVOVT010000003.1:0-282296 GCA_963699925.1 uncultured Gammaproteobacteria bacterium
CAAAGAAAGGGCAGAGAAGATGAAAGAGACAGGCATCATTATCGTGTGTTTGCTCTTCAACGCTCTCCTCGTGCTGACAGAAATGGCGTTTGTCGTAGTGAACAAACCGAGTCTCCGCCAATTGGTGCGTCAGGGGCATAGCCGGGCAGGCGTTCTTCTTCGATTGCGAGAGACACCTGAACGGACGCTTTCCGTGATCCAGATCGGGCTCACCCTTGCGCTGGCACTGGCCGGCGTCGTTGGTGGAGTTGGAGCGGAAGAGGACCTGAGCCCGGTTATCAAACGATGGTGGGACGTCAGTGAAAATATGGCCGATGCGATTGCGATTGGCCTGGTGGTGCTGCCCTTGACCTATTTCACGGTGGTGCTCGGCGAACTGGTGCCGAAAAGTCTGGCGCTCAGACATTCGTTGAGCCTCGCATTGTTCACCGCGCCTTGGTTGAGTCTGTTTGAGAGGATTCTTGGTCCTGTTGTGACGGTGCTGGAATGGTCGACAAAACGATTCCTCTGGCTTCTGAGGTTCTTATCACGACAACGCATCGGCGAATCGAAAGAGAGCGAGGCCGCGGAGGCCACAGTGGAACTGGGGCTGCTCTCGACTCAGCATCGGCAATACGTCATGAATCTGGTCGATCTTGAACGGAAACGAATCAGAGAGATCTATCTGCCTTGGGACAAGGTGACCGCGGTGGATGTTGAGAGTGCCGCCAGTGAGGTCGAGGCAACGGTGATCGCTTCCGGACATACGCGTCTTCCGGTCTTGAAGAAAGGCGAGGTCATTGGAATACTCAACACAAAGGAATTCGCCGCATTGCGTGCATCCGGCCGTGAGGATTGGGTGTCGCTGATAAGACCTGTGGTCGAACTACAAGCCGATACGCCACTGCTCACCGGTCTCCGGCGTCTCCAGGAACGCCGGATGCACATGGGCGTGGTCTACTCGGCCAATAAGCGCTTGGGCGTTGTGACGCTGGAGGACATTCTGGAAGAGGTCGTTGGGGAAATCTACGATGAAGATGATGACGGGGCGCTCCGACGCCTTTTAAGTTCTGGGCCTATCGTGTGAACCGGTAGGAGAGATAGAAAAGATGTCAGGACCAACTACCCCCCCCCCTCCCTGCGTGACATCCGTCCACCGGCTGGCGGTGACCTCTCATAAGTGGTTCCATTGTGGCCGTTTGGCCTCCCAAGACGAAGTGATTTCTCGTAGTACAAACTGGAAAGTTTGGATGAATTCACACGAGGAAAGCGTGTAAGCTGCGGGGCAAATAGAAAGTGGCCCAAATAATGTTCTTTCATGATCTGCCAGCGACAGGTCCCGAATCAAAAGCGTATGGTATTCCGTTCATCCATAACCTCTTTCCCCTTGAATGCGACATTGTAGAAAAGCTCTATGGCCTGAGCATCGAGGCGTTCGGGCCAAACGCGAAGACCGATTGGCATGCATCCAGTTACTGGACGCATCGTGTACAGAGTGCCCTGTCTGATCTCGGGAAAAAAGAAGCCTTCGCGGTTGTTCCCCCAAAGGAGAAGGGCACGAATGGATTTCAATCTCCTTGGCTGTGCGACCTCGTGTGGTTGGAGGTTATATCCCCGAACAACGAGCATCCATTTGATTGGCGCACATTTCGCGGAGTTAAGTTGGTGTGCACCTGTGAATGGGGCGAGACGCACACGGCAATCTCGCAGAGCTTTCTGAAACTCACGGTCGTGGTGGCCGAGTTACGGGTCTTCGTCTATACCAACAGGTCGATAAAAACAGAGGCGGGCATGATCCATCCAGCAGACCTGTGTAAAAAGGCCTGCCCACTCTCTCGTGGATTTCGCTATCTCCTCGTCGGGTTCCCGACGAATGCAAACGGTCAGGTACGAATCGATGCCTGGCTCGCGTGAGGTTCTCCTGCGCGCGAAATAACTCCCAACGGCTCCCTCTCCTCAACCAGTTCATCTTCGTGTTAGGTTCGGCACCGTTGCGCTGGGCCGGACGAATGCTTAAGACGCTGTCGACCAACCCGCCGCCGCGAAAAGCCTTCTGCGTCCCATGCTTCGGTCCCTGGGGATTTCGGTCCTGTGCATTCTTGTGCTCCTGGCGACTCAGTGTACCCTTTGAGATTTCCCTGCTCAAGTTTGTCCCGTCATTTTCTGAATAAGCCCGACACGAGTTCGCCCCACCATAATTAACACTTCGCTAATCGTTCGTTGACGTACAGGTAACAGGCTCCATCTATATATCCTCTCCGAGAATAAGACGGACATATAGTCCTGCACCCAGATTCTCGAAATCATTTAGGAGGACAAAATGGAGCATTCCTCGCATACGAAGCTGTGGGCAGTTGCCTTGGCGTCGGCAATTTGCCTCTTGCCGGTCTGCCCTGTTTACGCCAACGGCAATACGGCCACGCCCATCAAGCACCTGGTGATCCTCTTTCAGGAAAACGTTTCCTTCGATCATTACTTCGCCACCTATCCAAATGCCACGAATCCCTCGGGTGAGCCCGTATTTCACCCGAGGCCAGGTACACCTACGGTCAACGGCCTTTCCGGCAGTTTGCTGACGAACAACCCCAACGCTACCAACCCCGCAAACGGGGCCGACGCGGTCAACCCGTTCCGCCTTGACCGCTCGCAAGCCTCGACCTGCGATCAGGGTCATAATTACGGTCCGGAGCAGCAGGCGTTCGACGGAGGCCTCATGGACATGTTTCCGGCGAGCGTCGGTGTGGGCGAAAGTGCGTTCTGCGCCGCCGCCTTCTCCTATGGCAGAGGCAAAGGCCTCGTCATGGGTTATTTCGACGGCAACACGGTGACGGCCTTGTGGAACTACGCACAGAATTTCGCGATGAACGACAATTCCTACGGCACAACATTCGGCCCCTCGACTCCCGGCTTGCTTAACCTCGTGTCGGGCATTACCTATCCGGCCACCCCGAGCGCACCGAACGCCAAGATCGTGCCCAACAGCAGTGGGCCCGGCACGATTGTCGGCGATCTAGACCCAACCGGCGATATCTGTTCCACCGGCACGACGGTACAGATGACCGGGAAGAATATCGGCGACCTCTTGAGCAGCGCCGGGGTGACCTGGGGCGCATTCATGGGTGGCTTTGACCTAGCCACGACCAACCCGAACGGTACGTCCGGCTGCAAACGGTCGAGCCCCGCGAGCCCGGCGAATAACGGCCCGACCGCGGATTACATTGCCCATCACGCGTTCTTCCAATATTACGCTTCGACAGCGAACCCGATGCACGTGCGTCCGGCTTCTGTGTCGGAAATCGGCCATGCTGGCCCGGCGAACCATAATTACGACCTCAAGGACTTCTATGCCGCTCTGAAGCAGGGGAACCTACCTGAGGTCAGCTTCGTGAAGGCGATCGCGGCGCAGGACGGCCATGCTGGCTATTCCGACCCGCTGTTAGAGCAGTCGTTCTTGGTAAAAACTACCAACGCGATCATGGACTCAGCGTACTGGGACCGTACGGCGATCATCATCCTGTACGATGATTCGGACGGCTGGTACGACCACCAGATGTCGCCGATCGTCAACCCGTCGGCGGTCAACACAGGGGTCGTGAACGATAGCGATGAGTTGAACGGGCCCGGCGTATGCGGGCACGGCACGCCGCTGGCCGCGGTTCAAGGACGCTGTGGATATGGCCCGCGGCAGCCGCTTCTGGTGATTTCACCCTTCGCCAAGGCGAATTTCGTCGATCACACTCTGACCGACCAGAGCTCAGTGTTGCGCTTCATCGAGGACAATTGGGGCACTGGCCAGATTGGTGGGGGTTCCTTTGATCAAATCGCCGGCTCGCTGTTAAATATGTTCGATTTCCACGAGGGCGTCCGCAATCGTCAGCTCCTTCTCGATCCGAGCATGGGACAGCCTGTGCACGACCAGGGGCATCACTAAGACTCTCGTCTCATATCCTAAATCTTTGATCTTTGTCTGGTTCGGAATTCTGAGTGGACGAACCCCGGCCTGCACAACTGGCTCAGGAACGACGATCATCGTTCAGGCCTCCTCACGAAGGATGCGGATGCGCTTACGAGAATTGGCCGCGGCACGGGTGCGGTTCGGGTATCGGCGACTCACGGTGTTGTTGCGACGGGACGGGTGGCGCGTCAACGCGAAACGGATCTACCGGCTCTATACGGAAGAAGGCCTGACAGTGCGGACCAAACACCGCACGAAGGCCGCATGCCGGCATCGCGTGCCCCAGGCCGTGGCCACGGCCCCGAACCAGCGGTGGAGCATGGACTTCATGAGCGAGCGCATGGCGGATGGCCGATGGTTTCGGATCCTGACGGTCGTGGACCAGTTCACGCGGGAATGCCTGTGTTTGGTGGCCGATCAGTCGCTCACGGGGGAGAAGGTGGCGCAGGCGTTAGAGCCGGTGGTGATCCAGCGTGGAGCACCACGTGCGATCACCGTGGACAACGGCAGCGAATTCGCCAGTCGGGTCATGGATGCGTGGGCCTACCGCCACGGCATTCAGTTGGATTTTATTCGGCCGGGTAAGCCCGTTGAGAATGGCTCCCCGAGTCGATTATCACATCCAATGAGGGACCGATAGAGGGGGCCGCTCCGTCCGCGGGTTTTGTAAGTGATTGAAAAGTGGTGCCGAGGGACAGAATTGAACTGTCGACACCAACCTTTTCAGGGCATCAACAAAGTGAGCATAAACAGCAACTTGTAATAAAAAGACGATGCAAAAAGTGACATTGCGTGTCTTGCACTATCAATGAGTTACAGCTTCAGGTGCCACAAGTGGCACCTCGTACATTCATTTTGCAGCACTATCTTGTCGCGGTTGTCTCAACTTCCTTTATCCACCAACATCCGATCATCCAAATGGTCCAACACCGCGCGGCACCTTTCCCCAGGGATTTTACTTGAGTAGCCTAGGACTTTTCCCCAGTCTCTCCGAGGGAGATACCGAGTACTGCAGTCAAGGCTGCTAGCGTAACATTTATCTGTAGACCTCTTACCTGACAGTGAAGAGAGGGCATGACTCTCCCCCCCTCAAGAGAGTCAGGAGCGAGCGAACCAGGATGTCCCGTATCATTATGTGTGTCCAGAAGCTTTGCCGTCTGCGACGCGAGGTGAAGAAGCGGGTCGAGCCGGGATCATAGCGGAGCTGATTCTCCTCCGGTGTATTGGGTTGCCTCCCGTGAGGCTGTGCCCAGAAGGAGGTGCGTGATGAGAGAGTTTCTCCTCTGCATGACCTGGGTCTTGGTTCTCCTGCCTGGGACGTCGTGGGCGTATCGAGACTATTTTACGACAGAGCAGAAGGCGCAACTCGCCAAGATCCAGACGGTCCTGATTGACGCCATTGCTATTACGGATAAGGGAGCAGTCGATGCGGGGGCGATTGCCCAGACCGTCTCGCGTCGTCTGGCCGAACTGGGCTATACGATGGTGCAGGACCGTGCGAAGCCTCATGACGCAGTCTTTAAAGTGAAGTGTGAGCAGCGGAAGACGTGGGAAGGGACCACTGCGGCCGGCGGCGACGCAGACTTGCCTGATGCTCCGTCGCGGCTGTGGAAGGGGCCTGCCTGCCAGCTGACCTATCTTTTGGGAGAGATGAAGGTCAAATGGCAACGGGAGGTGCGCACCGACTTCGAAGATGCGGTGACGGCAGCCCAATCCGCCCAGGCCGGGGAACCCGGCGCCTACGCGATGGCGAAATTGAATGAAGGATTGGAGAAATACGAGTTCCCGCTCCTAGTGACGGCAGAGTGGGGCCAACCGGATCGGTTGCTGAAGCTGCTGGATTCGACCGAGACCAGCCAGGCGCGCAAGGTCAAGATTATTTCGCTGCTCGGCGAGATGCAGGCTGACGAAGCCCTGCCCAGGCTGAAGCAAGCGCTCCAGGATCGAGACTTGGCGAAACAGTCGTTGGCTGCGATGGGCAATCTCGGGAGGGAAGGCATTCCGCTGTTGGTTGAGGTCATGAATACGTCACCGGATCTCGAGGTGCAAGCCGCCGCCGCCAAGGGGTTGGGCCAACTCGGCGGACTGCACGGGGATGCTTCAGTCGTGCCGCCGTTGCTGGCCAAGCTGAAGGATCCCAAGACAGACTGGTCCGTGCTCACGGAAGTGGCCTGGGCCTTGGGCAAAATTCCGGACAAACGATCGATCCAGCCGCTCTACGATCTCGACACGAAGCTACAAGGGATCCGCGATCCGGGGAATGTTCAGTTTAAGAAACTCAAAGAAGCCGTGTTCTGGTCGATCAAACAGTGCGACCGGGATTCGGCCATCGGGCGGGTCGACGATCAGCGAAGTCGCATGCGACGGATTCGCCGGGCGCTCGAGCCAATGGCGCGGTGCGTTGTTGGCGGCCGAGTCCTCGGCAAACTCGCTCTCCGGCAGCGGATTCTTGTCCTTCGCGACTTGGACTTCGTTGGCGGAGGCGCGCGCGGCGTACTCCTCGTCCGTCAGCTGCGCGCGCGTGCCGAACTGCGTCGGGCGCTCGAGCGGCACCCCGATCGAGTTGTCGGTCGTGTACGTTCCTCGAAGGTCCGGGTCGCCCCATGCCGTGCGCTTCGCAGCGCCGAACGCGCTCACGGCGCCGAGCACGAGCGCTCCGGCTACGATCGACCCGAGCCTGCGTTTCATCAGCGACCTCCTGCGCCAATCGATCAAGTCAGCATAGGCCGCGCCCCTGCGCTCGACCAGGGCGCTCGACAAACCTTCGCATGCCCGCGCTTTTACGGCCTGGTAGTATCGGCGACCATCATTCGCAGGCTCGGGGGGAACTCATGTTCGGTAATACGACCATCGGCCGCGCCGCGCGTCGTGGCGCGTCGTTGCGCCCCGCCGTGCCGCTCGCGCTCGCCGCCTGCGTGCTCGCTGCCTGCTCGCCCGCGACGCCTCCACGCGCGGCCGCGAAGGCGACGCCCGGCCAATTCGACTTCGAGGGCTGGGACCAGAACGGCGGCGGCGTCGACTCTTCGCAGTACTCTTCGCTCAAGCAGATCGACAAGACCAACGTCGGCCGGCTCACGGTCGCGTGGACCTACCCGTCGGACGAGGCTTACCTGTTCAATCCGCTGATCGTCGACGGGACGATGTACGTGCTCGCGAAGAGGCGCTCGATCGTCGCGCTCGACGCGGCCACGGGCCAAGAGAAGTGGGTCGCACCCGAACGAAGGCGCGGTCGGCGCGCGCGGCATGAACTACTGGCGCAGCGCCGATGGCATCGGAGGAGCGGCTGCTGTACGTCAACGCCGGCATTTCTGACCGCGATCGACGCGAAGACCGGCAACACGATCGAGAGCGTTCGGCGACCACGGACGCGTCGACTTGCGCGTCGGGCTCGACGTGCGATCTCGACCAACGTGCGCTTGCAACCGACGAGCAACCCGGGCCGCGTCTTCGAGGACCTGATCATCATGTCGCTGCCGGCCGGCGGCGCGGGCTACGCGTCCTCGCCCGCCGACATCCACGCCTACAACGTGCGCACCGGCGCGCTCACGTGGGTCTTCCACACGGTGCCGCGAGCGGGCGAGCTCGGCGCCGAAACGTGGCCCGCAGCGCGGCTTCGGCAACTACGGCGGCGTGCACAACTGGAGCGAGTCGACGATCGACGTCGAGACCGGCACGATCTACATCCCGACCGGCACCGCGCGCTACGACTTCTACGGCGCGAACCGCGACGGCAGCGAACCTCTTCGGCAACAGCCTGCTCGCGCTCGACGCGCGCAGCGGCAAGCTGCTCTGGCACTTCCAGGCGATCCATCACGATCTCTGGGACTACGACTTCCCGACGGCGCCGAAGCTGCTCACCGTCCAGCACGACGGCGCGACCGTGCCGTCGTCGCGCAGCCGAGCAAGCAAGGCTTCGTCTACGTGTTCAACCGGATCACGGGCGCGCCGCTCTGGCCGATCGAGGAGCGGCCCGTGCCGCAGAGCGACGTGCCGGGCGAGAAGAGCTGGCCGACGCAGCCGTTCCCGACCGCGCCGCCGCCGTTCGCGCGCCAGTCGTTCACCGAGAAGGACATCAATCCGTATCTCTCCGAGGAGGACCAGGCGAAGGTTCGCGAGCTGCTGCAAAGCTCGCGCAACGAGGGCCTGTTCACGCCGCCGAGCCTGCAGGGCACGATTCAGATGCCCGGGCACAACGGCGGCGCGAACTGGGGCAGCTCCGCGGTCGACCCGCGCAACGGGCGCCTGTTCGTCGTGTCGAAAGAGCTGCCGGTCTACGACGAAGCTGCGCGCGCCCGAGGACGGTGTGGCGGACCGGGCGGAGCGGGCCAGCGGCGGCGCCGCCGAGCGGCGGCAATCGGCCGCCCCCGCTGCCCCCGCCGAACGCCGGCGAAGGCTTCGTCGCCTACGTCGCGCCGGTCGATTTCATGATCCAGCCGAGCACCGGGCTGTCGGCGATCGGGCCGCCGTGGTCGCAGATCACCGCCTACGACCTCAACAAGGGCACGATCCTGTGGCAGGTCCCGGACGGCGAGGTCAGCAAGCTCGCGCCGCGTGACGGGCACGGGCAGCCATGCGCCGCGCGGCGGCGTCGTCGCGCCACGGGCGGCGGCCTGCTGTTCGTCGGCACGTCGTCGGACCGCAAGTTCCGCGCCTACGACTCCGACACCGGCAAGGTGCTCTGGTCGCGCGAGCTGCCGGCCGCGCAAGAGGGCGTGCCGGCGGTCTACTCGGTCGGCGGCCGCGAGTACGTCGCGATCGCGGTCGGCGGCAACGGCCTGTTCAGCCAGAGCGATGAAGCTGCCCGAGCCCGGGCCCGGCGCAGTACATGGTCTTCGCGCTCGGCGCGACGCCGAAGTAGCGACGAGCGGTCGCTCGGCGGCGACGAGCGGCTCGGACCCGATCGGCGGTAGCTCGAAGCCGACGACCGACCTTCGCGCGGCGCGCGGCGGCGCGTACGCTCTTTCGCACGTTGGCGGTGGAGCATCGCGATGGAACGGACCACGATGAACGAAGCGTCTAGCCGAAGCTCGCGGGACGGCGCGAACCTGCACTTTCGCGACCAGACTCCCGAGGACGCGGCTCGGGAGCGCGACGACACCACGCTCGAGTTCGAGGGCCGCATTCGTCTGTCGTACGACGACGAGCTCAAGTGCGATCCCTACAACCGGACCGGGCGCCTGACGCGCGGGAAGCGCTGATCGATCACGCGATCGCGTAGCGGCGGTCGAGCACGCCCGCTCGAACGCACCGATTCGGTCGGCACAGACGGGCGCGCGACGCGATCAGGGCAGCGCGTGCCCCTGCTTCACCCAGAGCTTGTCGATCAGCGCGAGCCGCGCCGGCGTCGGTAGCTTCTCCGACGCGGGATCCGCGTCGAGGATCACGGCGTCCTGACCGTTGCCGATCGAGTGCGCCTTCCACTTCGGTAGACCGCGCCCGTTCGGGTCGCCGGTCTTCGCGAAGTTCGTCCAATACGAGGACATTTCGTCCGCGAGCTTCCTGTCCGGCGCCGACTTGGCCGAGAGCTCCGCGCTGCTGCTGTCGGGGAACAAGGGCAGCTGGCCGAGATTGTCGAACACGTACGGCACCTCGGACGCGTGCGCCGCCGGGAACGGCGGCTTGCCTTCGGGCGCCGGCGGGTTCTGCGCGAAGAAATAGAGATACGCCTTGTTGCCCTTCTTGGCCTGGTAGTCGGCGTAGAGCCGCATGTGCCAGAACGTGCCATCGGCGGTGCTCGCGATGTTCGAGCGCGCGGCTTCTTCGTCGGTCGCGTGGGGATAGAGCTTCAAGAACTCGTCTGCGAGGTCGCCCCAGCGCATTCGGGCTCCGGCCTCGAACTGCTGAGCGGTTGCGCCGCGGCCGAACGAGAGCTCCTCTTTGTTCGAGCCGACGAGCACATCGACCGCGTTCTGCCTGCCGGCCGCGAACGTCATCGAAGGATCCTCGGGGATCACCCAACCGTCGACGATCATGCAGCCGGGGCAGCCGCCGCTGCGCAGCTTCGCGGTCACGTCCGCCGCGGACATTGCACGAAGCTCGGCCGCGGTGCTCACGCCGGCGTCGGTCGCCGCTTTGACGCCCCGCTCCTCGGCTTGCGCGCGCGTGCGTCATGCCCGGCGCCATGCCGAGCCCCATCCACGCACCGCTCTCCGAGATCGCGCGTTTGAACAAGCCTTTCGACTCGGGCGACGCGACGAGCGACGCGATCGCCATCGCGCCCGCCGACTGACCGAACACGGTCACATTGCTCGGGTCGCCGCCGAACGCGGCGATGTTGTTCTTCACCCAACGCGCCGACGCGAGCATGTCCATGAGGCCGTAGTTGCCGGACGCCTTGTGCGGCGACTCGGCGGTGAGCGCGGGGTGCAGTGAAGAAGCCGAACGCGCCGAGCCGGTAATTCATCGTGACGACGACGACGCCCTTCTTCGCGAGCGCGGTGCCGTCGTAGAGCGGCACCGAGCCGCCGCCTTCCGTGAATGCGCCGCCGAACCACCAGATCATCACCGGCCGCTTCTCGGCCGCGGACGCGGCGCCCGTCCAGACGTTCAGATAGAGGCAGTCCTCGCTCGTCGGCGGGGAGCCGTCCATGTTCGCGATGTTGAGCCGCCCTTGCCCCGGCGGCTGGATGCAGACGTTGCCGAACTTGCTCGAGTCGCGCACACCGCTCCATTTCGCGACCGGCTGCGGCGCGGTCCAACGCAACGCGCCGACCGGCGGCGCGGCGAACGGGATGCCTTTGAACGCGCGAATTCCGGGCGCCGACTCGACGCTGCCGCCGAGCTCGCCCGAGTCGAGCTTGAGCGGCTCCTTCAGCGCCGCGTTCGCGGACAACGAGAACACGGCGGAAAGCGCGGCTGCGAGCGCTAGACCGCCGACGCCGGCGCGGCCGGCACGCTGCTCGCGACTCATTTCTTCTTCCCTGCTTTGCCCTTCTCGGCGCTCGCGGCTTGCGCGCGCTCGTAGCGCGACGTCGTGATGTAGTTGCGCACCGCGGTGTTGTCCTCGTTGCACGCGTACTCGAAGAACTTGTAGGTCGGGTCGCGCTCCATCGGGTAGCCGGCCGTCCACGCCGACGTGAGCACCTCGGGATCCTCGACGTGCATCGTGTATTCCATCGTGTCGTCGCCCGTGCGCGTGAAGCTTTCGGTGATCTTCATGTTCGTCGTCGTCGGCGTGTCGCCGCGCGGCGAGCCCGGAATGCCGACGTTGGTCATGCCGCCGTGCCCGTTGAAGTTGGTCGTCTCGACGACGAGCGTGTTGCCTTCCCAGTGACCGCGCGACTCGCCCATCCATTGCTTGATCGCGGGATCGAGCGGCGGCTCGCCCGTCGACCGGCACGATGCGCGCCTCGTGGATCATCTCGAGCCGGATCACGACGTAGCCCGGCGACTGGTCGATCTCGATGCCGTTGTTGTAGTTGAACGGGAACATCGACGGCGGAAGACCGCGCGTGATGCAGCGATCCCAGGTGTCGAAGTCGGTCGGCTTGTCGAAGGTCTTGCCGCGTCCAGCTGCTGCTCATCTTCGCACGCGAGCTCCTTGCCGCGCGTCGTGAGCTCCGGGAACTGGCCGTTCGCGGGCTCGCGGATCAGCGACGTGAGGCGCGCGGCCTCGTTGTGGTGGCTCGCCTCGGCCCAGTGGCCCATGCCCATCTTGTTGCTCTTGATCTCGTCTTGATAGCGCTTGTCGCGGGCCGCGAGCGCCTGCTCGGTCTTGCGCGTACTCCTCGTCCGTGAGGTACAGGCGGTCGCCGTATTTGAGTCGTCGATTCTTCGGGCGCTGGAACGGCGTGCTGATCAAATTGATGATCGGCCACATGCCCTGGATATCGGGATCGCCCCAAGCCGTCATCGGCTGCTTCCAAGCGCCACCCTGCGCTGCGGAGCCGGCGGCTCCGGTCGCGGGAGCGGTAGCTGAAGGCGATTGGCCGCACGACGCCAACGCAACCGTAGTTGCGACCAGTCCCAATGCAAGAATTCGCTGAGTCATATCCGACCTCCACCTGCAAGCGCACGCGGCGCGACGAGGCACGGGTGCGTGCGATCGATTCTCCGATGTCACGAGGGAAGGTTCGCCGCTAGCGCGCGTTCGCGCATCGTTGACCCCCTTCGCGCTCCAAACGAGTATACGTATACCGTCCGCTTCCGGGAACGGTCTCGCCGGCGTGACGGCACTGCAAAAGCGTCGACTCGACGCGGGGATGACGACCGCGGCGCCCACGCGGGTGTATCGTACGCAGCCCAGAACGCGGCTTGAACGTGCACGGGGAGAAACCGATGCAACGCAGTTGGATGATCGATCGCGGCGATGGCTGCGAGCGTGGCGGCCTGCGGGCCAAACAGTTCGCAACAGCCGGCCCCCGCGACCGCTGCCAAGAGCGGCGCAGCGCCGACGAGCGACGGAGTCGCGCCCGGCGATTGGCCGCTGATCAACCGCACCTCGCCGCGAATCGCTATTCGCCGTTGACCGAGATCAACGCGGGCAACGTCGCGAAATCTTGAGACATCGTGGACGTTCCAGCTCGGCGGCAACTCGACCGCCGTGCCGATCGTCGTCGGCGGAGTGATGTACGTGCCGAGCCGAGACCGCGTCGTCGCGCTCGACGGCGACACCGGCGCGACGGTGTGGACATACGTGCTGCCGTCGTCGGCTCCGCCGTCGGGCTCCGCCCGGACCGGCACCCGCCGCTCCGGGCGGTCCCGGCGGTCCGCGCGGCCCGGGCGGCGGCGGTCCCACCGCGTCGACGCGCGGCGTGAGCTACTGGCCCGGCGACGGCACGCTCGCGCCGCGAATCCTGTTCATGAGCCGCGCGAATCTGATCGCGCTCGACGCTGCGACCGGTAAACCGTCCGCGGGGTTCGGCACCGACGGCGCGGTCGACGTCGGCGTTCCGTACGGCGGTACGCCTACGATTTATCGCAACATCGCGATCATCGGCGCCGCGAGCGGTGAGGTGCCGCAAGGCCCGGCGGGTAATCCGCGCGCGTTCGACGTGCGCACGGGCGCGAAGATCTGGGAGTTCCAGACCGTTCCGAAGGCCGGCGAGCCTTTCAACGAGACGTGGGGCGACGGCTGGAAAGATCGCGGCGGCACGAACATGTGGGCGTTCGCGGCGCCGATCGACGCGCAGCGCGGCATCGCCTATCTGCCGATCGCGGGACCCGCCGCGAACTACTACGGCGGCGATCGCCCGGGCAACGACGTGTTCGGCAACTCGATCGTCGCGGTCGAAGCGGCGACCGGCAAATACCTCTGGCATTTCCAAACAGTGCATCACGATCTCTGGGACACCGACATGCCGTCGGGCGGCGCTTGTTCGAGTTCGTGCAGAACGGTGAGCGCGTGCCGGCGATCGCGCAGGTCGGCAAGTCGAGCTTCTTCTACGTGCTGAATCGGCAGACGGGCGAGCCGCTGATTCCGGTCGAGGAGAAGCCCGTGCCGAAGGGCGACGTGCCGACCGAGTGGTATTCGCCGACCCAACCGATTCCGGTGCGGCCGCCGCCGCTCGCGCGCGACGAGCTTCAGCGAAGCCGATCTCGTGACGGCCGACGACACGACGCCCGAGCACGCCGAAGCGTGCCGCGACCTCATGAAGCGCAGCGGCGGGTTCTACAACGCGGGACCGTTCACGCCGTTCGGCTACAAGGCGCACGACGCGCCGCCGAAGTCGACCATTCAGTTTCCGGGCGGCACGGGCGGGGTCAACTGGGGCGGCGTCGCGGCGGATCCGACGACCGGCATCTTCTACGCCGCGTCGCACGACAACGCGCTCGTCGGCTGGGTCCAAGACAAAGATCCGAACGTGACGTACAGCTTCGAGGCCGTCGGCTCGAAGCAGCCATACGACCGCGCGAGCATCGACGGCGTCGGACCCTTCCACACGTTCAGCCGCGCCGCTCTCCGGCAAGTACGACGACGCGGGCGGCCCGTCGGGCCGAGCGCGCCGTGTCAACGTCCGCCTTGGGGCGCGCTTGCTGGCGGTCAACGCGAACACGGGCGAGATCCTCTGGCAGTCGACGCTCGGCCTCGACGAGAACTTGCCGGCGGGCAAGCAACTCGTCGGCAATCCGGGCAGCGCGGGTCCGAGCGTGACCGCCGGCGGCCTCGTGTTCGTCGGCTCGACGAGCGATAAGCGTTTCCGAGCGTTCGACGCGAAGAGCGGCCAGGAGCTCTGGACCGCGACGCTCGGCAACAACGGCGAACGCGAACCCTATGAGCTATGCCGGCAAGAGCGGCAAGCAACACGTCGCGATCATCGCGGGCGATACCGTGAACGTGTTCGGCCTGCATTAGCGCGGATGACTCATTAGATCAGCTTCACTATTATTCGCCCGGCGGGAAAGTTCAGGGGGATTCGAATGCACTACGGAATCAGGTCTTGCGGTATCGCGCTGGCTGCGCTCGCAGCACTCGCCGCGGCGCCGAGCCTCGCACAGGCCCAAGCGCGGCCAAGCCGGCGGCGCGTCCCGCACGCATCGCGGGGCAGCCGAACTTCAACGGCGTGTGGCAAGCCATGAACACGGCCGATTGGAATCTCGAGGCGCATTCCGCGCAGAAGATCGAAGGCTTCTATCGGCTCGGCTCACTCGCCGCGATCCCGGCTGGGCAAAGCGTCGTGGACGGCGACGGCAAGATCCCGTACAAGCCCGAAGCCCTCGCGAAGCGCAACGAGAATCGGGCGAAGTGGCCCGAGAGCGACCCGGAAGTGAAGTGCTACTTGCCCGGCATCCCGCGCGCGACCTACATGCCGTACCCGTTTCAGATCGTCCAGGGCGGCGGCGACATCCTGTTCGTGTACGAGTACGACAGCGCGAATCGGGAGGTGTACATGAGCAACCACCAGGAGCCGCCTGTCGACACCTGGATGGGATGGTCGAACGGCCACTGGGAAGGCGACACGCTCGTGATCGAGACCACCGGCTTCAACGACCTCACGTGGTTCGACCGCGCGGGCAACTACCACAGCGGCTCGATGAAGGTCACCGAGCGACTTACTCTCGAGGGCGAGAATACGATTCGCTACTCCGCGACGATCGACGACCCTGAAGTTTTCTCACGCCCGTGGACGATCAGCATGCCGCTCTACCGGCGCCTCGAGCCGAACGCCCAGATCCTCGAGTTCAAATGTGTGCCGTTCGTCGAGGAATTGCTTTACAAGGATTTGGAACAATCTCACTAATACTCGGTAGCTATGTATGACGACCGGCTTGCAGAGCGGCTACACTAGCTCCAACTAGGTGGCTTCCACGCAGGTTTCTGAAGGAGAGATTGCGATGCGAACGAAACTCATCGGCTTGATTGCGGGGGGCGGCCTGATGCTGTCAGCCGCCGCTCCGGTGCTCGCGCATCACTCGTTCGCGGCGGAGTTCGACGCGAATCAACCGGTCAAGCTCGAAGGCACGGTCAAGGAGTTCCGCTGGGTCAATCCGCACTCGTGGCTGATCGTCAACGTGCAGAAAGCGGACGGCACCGTGGAGCAATGGGACGTCGAGGGCGGCGCGCCGAGCGCGCTGCTGCGCCGCGGCTGGACGAAGAACACGCTGCCGCCCGGCACGAAAGTGGTCGTCGAGGGGTTCATGGCGAAGGACGGGTCGCACCGCGCGAACGCGCGCGACATTACGTTCCCCGACGGGACAAAGATGTTCATCGGCTCCTCGGGCACCGGTGCCCCGGACGAGCGCCCCGAGAAGTAGCGGTAGCGACAAGGGTGATCGACGACCGGGGGCCTCGTGCCCCCGGTTCGTTTTTGGCTTCGCAGCACGGGTGCACCGGGGGCCACGTCGAGCTGCCGGCCGAGCGGCCTGCTGCATGGCCTGCTCGGCGTCGCGCTGATCGCGCCTTGGCTCGTGCATCTTTTCGGCGGACGCCGAGCGGACTCCTAGCGCTCGTCCCGAGCGAGCCATGCCGGCGGCGCCGGCCCGCCGGTTGCCCAGTCGAGCAACTCGATCGTATGGACGACGGGCAGCTCGGCCGCGGCGCCGAGCTGGGCAATGCAGCCGATGTTGCCGGTCGCGACAATGTCCGCTCCGGTGTGCACGACATTGGCGATCTTGCGGTCGCGCAAACGCGCAGCGAGCTCGGGCTGGAGGATGTTGTACGTCCCGGCCGAGCCGCAACAGAGATGTCCTTCGGCAATCTCGCGCACCACGAATTCCGCTTGTCGCAGCAGCGCGCGGGGCGGCTCGTCGATCTTCTGGCCGTGCTGCATCGAGCACGCCGAGTGGTAGGCGACCGTGAGCCGCGGCGGATCGCGCACGGGCGGCAAGCCGATCTCCGCGAGCAGCTCGGTCACGTCGCGCGCTCGCGCGCTCACCTCGGCGGCTGCGCCGGCGAGCGAGTGATTGCGGAACAGATGGCCGTAGTCCTTCGCATGAGTGCCGCAGCCCGATGCGTTCGCGACGAGCGCGTCGAGACCCCCTTCGCGGAGCTCGGCGCTCGCTTGCTCGAGCACTCGGGCGCCGAATTCGAGCGCGTCGCGCTCGCGGCCCGAGATGGTGGACGAGCGAGCCGCAGCAGCCCGAGATCGTCACCACCTCGCAGCCGGCGCGCGTGAGAACGCGGATCGTCGCCGCGTTGATCGAAGGCTCGAGCACCGTTTGCACGCAGCCCGAGAGCAGGCCGACGCGCGCGCGCCGCTCGCCCTGCGCCGCGAATACCCGCCGTCCGTCGTTCGCGCTGCGGAGCTCCGCTTCGTCGGGCTGGCGCGCGTGCGCATTTTCACAGGGGACGGCGGCGCTCGCCCGCCTCGAGCGCGCCGGCACGAGCTCGAGCATCGCGCGCAAGCGCGCGGGCAAGCATGCGCGCGAACGGCCGCGCGAGCGGCACGAGCGCGAGCGCCGCGCGCGAACCGGCGCGGATAGGGCAGCACGGCGGCGAGCAGCGCGCGTAGCCCGCGCTCGAGCGGCGGGCGCCGATACGTCTTCTCGACATGCACGCGCGCATGGTCGATCAGGTGCTGGTAATGCACGCCCGACGGGCACGTCGTCATGCACGCGAGGCACGACAGGCAGCGATCGACGTGCAGCGCGACCTCCGCGGTCGCGGGTCGGTCGTTCTCGAGCATCTCCTTGATCAAGTAGATGCGGCCGCGCGGGCTGTCGAGCTCGTCGCCGAGCAGCACATAGGTCGGACAGGTCGCCGTGCAGAAGCCGCAGTGCACGCACTTGCGCAGGATCGGCTCGCTCGCGGCGACGCCGGGGTCTTGCAGCTGCGCGGCACTGAAGCGCGTCTGCATCGTCGCTTCCCCGCCGAGCTAGCCGAGCCGGCCGGGGCTCAAGCGCCCGGCCGGATCGAAAGCAAGCTTTACGCGCCGCGAGGCCGCCGCAAGCGCGCCGGCCTGCGGATGGAACACCGCATTTGCAGCGCGCGCTTCTCGCGGCGCCTTGAAGAGCGTCGCGTGCCCTTCGCGCAGCGCGCCGCGCACGCGCGGCGCATCGACGGAGCGAAAACGCGGCCAAGATCAAGCCGCCGCCCCAGTCGAGCAGATAGCGTTCGGGCGCGAGGGCCGCGAGCACACGCGGTGCGTCCGTCGGCGGCACGGAGATTCGCCAGACGACCGGCCAGCGGGCGAGCGCGGTCGCGCCGCCGATTCCGGCCCAGAGCGCGCGCGATTCGTCCGCCGCGAGCGTCGCCAGGTCGCCTCGTCGAGCCGAAGCGTCTCGCTCCGACGCCGCCGCGCGCCGCCCGGCGGTCTCGGCGCGCAACATCCGCTCTAGCGCCCCTCCGCGCGCGTCGACCGACGCCGCAAAACCTTCGAGCCGCAGCAGACAACCACGCTCGGCGTCGAACGCCGCCGCCGAAACGTCGTGCGGCGAGCCGAGCGCGGCGCTCAGCAGGGTCACGGCGTCGTCGGCCGTCGCGCTCGGCACGACGAGCGTGCGCTCGGTCTCGGGCAACGGAGCCACACGCAACGTGACGGACGTGAGCACGGCGAGCGTGCCCCACGAGCCCGCGAGCACCTTCGGCACGTCGTAGCCCGTCACGTTCTTCACGACACGGCCGCCGGCTTTGAAGCGCTCGCCGCGGCCCGACACCGCCTCGCAGCCGAGGAAATGATCGCGCGCGGCACCGGCCGACACGCGCCGCGAGCCGGCGAGATTCGCGGCCAGCACGCCGCCGATCGTGCTCGCCCGCGCGACGCCGAGCAGTGGGCCGAAGTCCGGCGGGTCGAACGCGAGGCGTTGCGCGTGCGCCGCGAGCTCTCGCTCGACGCTCGCGAGCGGAGTCCCCGCGAGCGCGGTCAGCACGAGCTCCTCCGGCTCGTACGCGACGATTCCCGCGAGCGCGTCGAGCGCGAGCACGTCGGCGTCGGTCTGGTGCCCGACGTCGCGCAGCAGCCGCCGCCGAGCGGCTCGAGCGCGCGCGGATGCGTCGCGACGATCTCGGCGACGTCTGCCGCATCGCGCGGCCGCAGGGCTCGGCTCGCGCTCGGCGCCGTTGTGCCCGCCGTGCTCAAAATCGCGGCAGGTCCGGGAAACGCTCGGACGCCGAGTGCACGTGCTCGCGTCCCTGCTCCGCGCAGCGGCGCAATGTCGGGAACACCTTGCCCGGATTGAATCGCACGTCGGGATCGAACGCGTGCTTGATCCGATGCTGCACCTCGAGGTCGACGTCCGCGAACTGATACGTCATGAGGTCGCGCTTCTCGATTCCGACGCCGTGCTCGCCCGTCAGCACGCCGCCCATGTCGACGCAGAGCTTCAGGATCTCGGCGCCGAACGCCTCGGCGCGATCGAGCTCGCCGGGGACGTTGGCGTCGTAGAGGATCAAGCGGATGCAGGTTGCCGTCGCCCGCGTGAAACACGTTCGCGACCTTGAGGCCGAAAGCGCCCCGACATCTCCGCGATCGCGCCGAGCACGCGCGGCAGCTCGCGCCGCGGGATCGTGCCGTCCATGCAGTAATAGTCCGGGCTGATCCGGCCGACGGCCGGAAACGCGGCCTTGCGGCCGGCCCAGAACGCGAGCCGCTCGCGTTCGTTTGCGGACGCGCGTTCGTACTTCGCGCCGTTCGCGCGCGCGATCGTCGCGACGCGCTCGACGAGTAGGTCGACCTCGACCGCGGGGCCGTCGAGCTCGACGATCAAGAGTGCCGCGACGTCGAGCGGATAGCCGACGCTGACGAACGCCTCGGCGGCGTGGATCGCGGGCGCGTCCATCATCTCCATGCCGGCCGGCGTGATGCCGGCCGCGATGATCGCGGCGACGCACGCGCCCGCCGATTCCACGGCGTCGAAACCGATCAACAGCGCGCGCGCCGTCTCGCGGCCGCCGCAAGATCCGCACGGTGACCTCGGTGACGATGCCGAGCAGCCCCTCCGAGCCGACCATGAGACCGAGCAAGTCGTAGCCGCCGCTGTCGAGATGCTTGCCGCCGAGCCGCACGACGTCGCCGTCGGGCGTCACGAGCTCGAGCCCGAGCACGTTGTTCGTCGTGAGACCGTACTTCAAGCAATGCACGCCGCCCGAATTCTCGGCGACGTTGCCGCCGATCGTGCACGCGATCTGGCTCGACGGATCGGGCGCGTAGTAGAAACCCTCGGCCGCGACTGCGTGGCTGATCGCGAGGTTCGTGACGCCGGATTGCGCGACGACGCAGCGGTTCGCGTAATCGACGTCGAGGATTCGGTTGAACTTGCCGAGCCCGACGACGATCGCGTCGGCTGCCGGTATCGCACCGCCTGAGAGCGACGTGCCCGCGCCGCGCGGCACCACTTTTACGCCTTCGCGCGCGGCGTAGCGCAAGATCGCCGCGACCTCGTCCGTCGACTCGGGTAGCGCCACTACTAGTGGCCGTTGGCGGTACGCGGTCAACGCATCGGTTTCGTAAGCCGCGAGGCGCACGTCGTCATCGATCACATTGTCGGCGCGGACGAGCGCGCGAAGCGCGCGCACGATCTCTGCGCGGCGCGCGACGAGCGCGGCATCTGGCGTAGGCAGGCAGATCATGGCCGCGATTAGACACCAAAAGCCGCCGCACCGGATACGCGGCAGCGCTCAGCGAATGGCCCGGCGCGTCCGTGCTCACTGCGTTCGCCGACACAAGCACGAAACCGACCGCCGAAACAGAAATGCGACATCCCCCTCGGACTATGCACGCTCATCGCGAGAAAGTTGCGCAAAAGTTTTCTATTGCTAACATCGGTCACCCGCGCGCGCACCGCTCGCTGGATTTCGGGGGAAAAACAACACCGTCCTCGTCTCACTCATTGGTTTTGAAGAACCGGGGGGTTCAAGCATGTCCACTAGAAGACGCGCGCAGCCGCGCGAGCGCCAGCATCCGTCTCTGCGTTCCAGAAGAAGGCGCTCTCGGCCGCCATCACCGCCGCACTGAGTCTTCCGATCATTACGATTCAGACGGCCGGCGCTCAAGAAGCACCTGGGCAACAGTCGTCGCAGCCTGAAGAGATCACGGTCACGGGCTCTCGCATCGTACGCCACGACCTTGAAGCCAATAGCCCGCTTCAGACCGTCGACAAGGCCTCGTTCGAGCACCAGAACTCGATCGCGCTCGAAACGGTGCTGAACGAGTTGCCGCAGTTCGTCCCCGCCGCCCAGGGCATGACGCAGCTGCAAGATCAGAGTCAGATGACGGACAACTTCCCGACACTCACGTCGGGCGCGTCGACGGTCAGCCTGCGAGGTCTCGGAGCGAATAGGAATCTCGTGTTGCTCGACGGCTATCGCGCCGTTCCGGTCAACGCGACGATGGCCGTCGACGTGAACTCGATTCCGGCAGCCGCGATCGAGCGTGTCGAGGTCATCACGGGCGGCGCGTCATCGGTGTACGGCGCCGATGCCGTCGCCGGCGTCGTCAACTTCATTTTGAAGAAGGACTTCCAAGGCCTCGATCTCGACGTCCAGACGGGCTCGATGCAAAACGGCGAGGGCGCGGAGACGCGCGCGTCCGCGTTGTTCGGAGTATCGAGCGGCGACAACAGAGGCAACATCATGGTAGGCCTCGAAAGGGCCACCCGGAGCGCAGTGCACGCGGACGACACCCAGTTCTGGCACGACGCGTTACGCGATGGGACCACCTATCCGACGCAGCTGATCTACACGGGTCCCTACCTCACCTCCGACGCGGCCAATGCGCCGAGTCGGGCCGCCGTCGACGCGATCTTCAACAAGGCCGGGTGCGATCGGCGTCGTGGGAAGCGCAGGAGCTCCGGGCGGCGCCGTTGCCAGCACCAACTTCTACTGGAACGCGGACGGAAGCCTGTACACGGGCGGCGCTTCGTTCAGCAATGGCACGACTCCGTCCGGCCCCGGCAGCACGGCGGGCGCGTACCGCTATAACGGACCCACGTACACGACGCGGACGGACGCGAACAATGCGGGTGACTACCCGTTCCGCTATGTCAACAAGCAAGGCGAGATCATTCAGCACATCTTGCCGTTCGAAGCGAACATTCCGCTCGATCGCAACTCGATCTTCGGCCGCGCCACCTACGACATGACGGACAGCGTCACCGCATACGCCCAGTTCCTCAATGTTTCGTCGAAGACGAGACGGTACTTCACGGACTCGCCGTCGGTCGCCGGTTGGGGAAACATCGCCCTGCACGGCAACGGCGTCTATGCGCCGTCGCTGAACCCCGATGGCTCGACGAATGCCGCCTATCGCTCCGGCGGTCAGTACGGTTTGAACTGCCCTACCACGGGCGGTTGCACGAAATCCCAGGCGTTTCCCGTTTCGCCCGAGCTCGCGTCTTTGCTCGACTCGCGGCCCGATCCGGAAGCGAACTGGAGCTTCAACTACGGCATGGACTTCGGCGACTTCGGCGCTCCGGGCAATCTCTATCGCTCGGTGTTCAGCGAATCGCGGACGAACCAACTTTCGGTCGGGTTGAAAGGCAAGATCGACGGCATCGACGGCACCTGGGACATCGTCGCGTCGACAGGCGAGTCCAAGCTGGACCTCCACCTCGAAGGCTACGCATCACTTACGCGCGTTCGGACCTTGCTCGCGTCGCCGAACTGGGGCAAAGGATTCTTTGCGCAGGGCAACTCAGGCCCCCCGGGCTTCGGTTTCTCGGGCGGTATCGCCCAGTGCACGAGCGGCGTGCCGGTCTTCGGAAATCACGGCAACATCAGCCAGGACTGTCTGAATATCATGTACGTCACCCTGAATCACCAGTCCGAGATGGATCAGAGATTCGTCGAGGGCAACGTGCAGGGTCGTTTGTTCGAGATGCCGGCCGGCGAGGCGCGTTTCTCCGCGGGTGTCCACTCGCGCTCGAACAAGTACACCTATATTTTCGATCCTCTGCAGACGGAGAACTCGTTCAACGACAATCCGCAAGGCTTCCCGGCGGACAACACGAACGGCAAAACCTCCGTGGACGAGGTGTACGGCGAGTTGCTGTTGCCCCTGCTGAAGGGCAAGACGGGCGCGAAACACCTGAACCTCGAGCTCGGCTATCGGTATTCCGACTACGATCTTCAGGGCGGCGTCGGCACCTACAAGGCGTTGGTCGACTGGGGCATCACGGACACACTTCGCTTCCGCGGCGGCCACCAACTGGCCACCCGCGCGCCGAATATCGCCGAGCTGTTCCAGGCGAACACGCAGTCTTGGTCGGTCCAGTTCGGCGGCGAACCCTGCGCGCTCAACAGCGGATTCACGTACGGCGCGAATCCGGGGAAGAACCCGAACGCCGCAAAGGTGCAGACACTGTGCTCGCAGATCATCGGCTCGGTTGCCGGGGCTTACTATTCTCCCGGCCAGCAGGCACAGATCAGTCCGGTCGTGTGGTTGCCGTTCGTGGATGCAACGGGTAATCCGAAGGTCAATCCCGAGACCGCGAACACGGATACGTTGGGCTTCGTGTGGCGGCCGAACACCTCGCACGAGAAGCTGAACGGGCTCAACCTGACGGTCGATTACTACGACATCAAGATCGACGACATGATCTCCGTCGAGGGCGCTCTCACGGTCTATGAGAAGTGCCTGAGTGATGCGTCCAATCCGACCTACGATCCGACGAACCCGGCGTGCGTGAAGATCCATCGCAACCCGGTCAACGGAACCGCGACGACGACGACGGTCTCGTACGTCAACGCGGCGTTCGCTGAGGTGTCGGGCATCGACGTAACTGCGGATTGGCGAACGCCTATGTTTGGCGGTCAATTCGGTGTGAACTTCATGATCAGCGATTTGCTGACCGAGAAGACACAAGACACGGTGGACGCGCCCGTGATCGAATGGAAGGGCAGCTTGGGCCCATCCGCCACGACGTCGCTGAACAACGGCGCATACGACTACCGGACGTTCACGACGTTCTCCTATACGCGCAACAACTGGAATCTGGCGCTGCGCTGGCGTCACCTGCCGAGTGCGATCGACGCAACCCAGGCCGTGATCAACGCCAACATCAAGACCGGCTTCGCAGCGCCCGGCACGCTGTCCACTTCGCTCGGGGCGGAGAGCTCGTACGACATCTTCGACCTGTCGGGCGGCTTCAACGTGGGCAAGCGCACGCAGCTCCGCTACGGCATCGACAACCTGTTCGATGCGCCGCCGGTGTGCACGGGTGGCCGCACTGCCCTCGACCCGACGGGCGCAGCCCCGTGCGGTGGTGAGACGGAAGCCGGCTTCTACGACATCTTGGGTCGTAGCGTCTACGTCGGTGTGAAGGTGGGTTTCTAAATCTCCGTCTAGACCTTCGTTTCTGTCGATGCAACGGCGAGCCCTGTGCTCGCCGTTGTTTTTTGGCCGCCGAGAGCTGCCTGCCCCATAATCCGCGGTGATCCGACTCGGAGCCCTGCGTCCGTGCCCGAAAACCCTCGCACCGCCGATCAGTCGCTCTCGCCCGAAATCCTGCGCGCGGAGCAAAGCGATGCCAACGGGGCCCACGGCGACGCGATCGACCATCTCGTTGCGGGCATGCGCAAGAACGACGTCGAAGCGACGACGCGGCTAGGAAAGCGACTGCTCGTCGGCGATCGGGCGCCGTGCCTACCGAACGACGCCGCCCGCTTCATCGCCGAGGCCAGCCAGGGAGGCGGCGCGGAAGCGGCTGCGCTTCTTGCGGTGATATACGCCGTCGGTGCGAGTAAGCGCCACAGCGTCGGCGACGCGCTCGAAAGCTTGATCGTCGCCGCCGAACGCGGCTGGCCGCCGGCGCAGGCACAGCTCGAAGTGCTCGCAACCGGGGGCGTCGAGGCGCACGGCCCAGCGAACGAGACTCGACAACCGCAGGCCGCGCAGATCTGGCGCGGGCTCGGCCGAAGCATCGACCTCGCCGCTTGGCGTGCTCCGCCCTCCTCGAGAAACTTGAGCGAAAGCCCTCTGATCCGCTCGTACCCTGAATTCGTGACTGAGCCCGTGTGTCGTTGGTTCATCGACCGCGCGCGCGGCCGCCTGTCGCGCGCGCTCGTCTACGAGGCGATAAGCAGGGAGGTCATGGCGCGCCCGACGCGCACGAACACGGCCGCCGCATTCAATTTGCTCGAGACGGATTTCGTCTGTGTGCTCGCGCAGCTGCGAATGGCGGCGTGTCTCGGCGTCCCGTTGCGTCAGTTCGAGCCGGTCACGGTGCTGCACTACGACGAGGGCGAGGAGATCACGGATCACTTCGACTTCGTCGATCCGAACCTGCCGACGTATGCGCAGGAAATCGCGGAGCGCGGGCAGCGCGTCGTCACGTTCCTCGTGTACTTGAACGACGACTACGGCGGCGGGGAAACGGCGTTTCCTCGGCTCGGGATCAGCCACAAAGGGCGGCGCGGTGAGGGACTATTCTTCGTGAACGCGCTCGCCGATGGCGGTGCCGACGTGCGCACGCTGCACACGGGACGAACGCCCGCGGATGGCGAAAAATGGATCATTTCGCAGTTTGTGCGGGACCGCGCGGTTCTCTAGCGAGAGCATAGCGGAGACGTCATGGAGCCCATCGCCACGATCAAGGCACTCGCGAGCGTGATCCAGCTTTCGGTCGCGCCCGTGTTCCTGCTCGCGGGCATCGCGGGCTTGCTTAACGTGCTGTCGCAGCGGCTCGCGCGGATCGTCGACCGCGCGCGCGTCATCGAGCGCCGAATCCCGGAGGCCAAGAACGACCAACAGCGCGAGCTCTTGCATGCCGAGACTGCGACGCTCTGGACGCGAATCGCGCTGGTCAACTGGGCCATCCGGCTGTGCGTGAGCAGCGCGCTGATCGTCTGCGTCGTGATCGTCGCGTTGTTCGTCGGCGACTTCGTGACGTTCAACATCGCGGCGCTGGTCGCGATCCTGTTCGTCGTCGCGATGTCGCTGATCATCGTCGGTCTCGTGTTCCTGCTGCGCGAGATCAGCATCGCGACGAGGCACATGCGCGCCGGCTTGGAAATCGCGCTCGAGGAGGCGGGTCGAGCTCCCGACGCTTCGCCCGAAGCCTGATCCCGAGGGGAACACGCCACGGATCCCGCGTCCGCGGCACGCCGCCTACCGCGACGCCTCGTAAATCGTCGTCGGTAGCTGCAGTTGAAACCCGTAGTCGGCGCGACGGTCGGCCTCGACGAGCCGATCGGCGACGGCGCGTTTCCATGCCTCGTCGAAGTACGCTTGGTCAGGCGGCGTGACGTTTTCGCCGGCGAGATGAATCTCGTAGCGCACGATCACCTTGCGATCCTTGTGGCGATTGATGAACACGTTCATCGGGGACCCTCTCCAGCGTCATGCGCCTAACGGCTTCGCGTGCTCGCTCGGCGTGACTCTCGAGCCGCGCTGGCACGCGACGGCCTGCGTGATTTCCGCGCCGAACAGCAGGATCAGCGCCACGTAGTAGACCCATACCATGAAGATCACGACCGATCCGGCCGCGCCGAACGAGGACGCAAGCGACGTCTGGCCGAGGTATTGGCCGATGATGTGCTTACCGATCGTGACGAGGAGCGCCGTGATCAACCCGCCGAGCCAGGTGTCGCGCCATTCGACCTCGGCGTCGGGCAGATACTTGAACATCAACGCGATCAGCAATGTCGACAAGCTGAACGACATCGTGAGATCGAGCACTTGCCAGAAAATCGCGGCCTCGGCCATTCGCTGGTCGAGATACGTATGCAGCGAGCCGAGGACTGCGCTGGTTAGCAGAGAAACCATCAAGAGGAAGCCGATCACGATCACGATCGCGAACGACAGCAGGCGCTGTCGAATGAAGCTCATGATTGCGTTGCCCGGCGCGGCTTTGACGCGCCACACGACGTTCAACGCGTGCTGCAGCTGCGCGAAGACCGTGGTCGCACCGAATAGCGTGAGCACAGTCCCCAGCAGCAGCGACCACAGGCTCGCCTCGTGGCTCATGGTGTGATCGATCACGGTTTGGGTTAGGGCCGCGCCTTCGGGGCCCGTGAGCCTGCGCATCTGATCGACGAGCTCCATGCGCACGTCGCCGTAGGCAAAGAAGGCACCCGCGAGCGATACGGCGATCAACAGCAGAGGCGCCATCGACAAGAGCGAGTAGTACGCGAGAGCAGCGCCGAGCGTGAACGACTCGTCGTCGAAAAACCGCAGCACGGCTTGCGAAATCACGGACCAAATAGCTCTCACAGTTCTCTGCGCGAGCAAGGTCCGTGCCACTCCCGGACCAACCCGAGCTCGCGGGGGTTAGGTCGGGGTCGATGAACGAACGAGCGCGCGTCGCCCGGAAGTGGGTGGCACGTGCCTTGCAGCGTCTTTCGGCCCAAGGATTCGAGGCGCAACGGGCCCCCGTGCCGTCCGCGAGTGGCGTGTCCAAGAGAAACAAACGACTCATCATCCTCGCGGCGATCGTAGGTCTATTGCTTGGCCTACGCGCCGCGACCCCGTTCGTGGTCAAGCGCTACGTCAACCGGGAGCTCGCGAACATGGGCGACTACCGCGGGCACGTCGAGCGGGTCAGCGTCTTCCTTTGGCGAGGCGGCTACGCGCTGCGCGACCTCGAGATCGTCAAGATCGCGTCGAAGAAGGAAGTGCCGTTCGCGACGATCCCGCGGATGGACCTCACGTTGCAATGGAACGCGTTGTTCCACGGCCGCGTCGTGGGCGAAGTCCTCATGTACAGCCCGGCGCTCAACTTCGTGCGCTCGGAGTCCGACGAGAGCTCGCAGCTCGGCAGCGGCACGAACTGGCCCGCCGAAATCCGCAATCTGTTTCCCTTCCGGCTGAACATCGTCGAGGCCACGAACGGCCTACTCACGTTCCAGGCGCCCGGCATCCAAGAGAACGACGTGCTGACGATGCGCGACACGCACGTCTTGCTGCGCAACCTCACGAACGTGCAGCGCAAGAACGAAGACGCGTTCGCAGAAATCGACGTCGAAGGCCGGGTCATGGGCAACGCTCCGGTGAAGCTCACCGGCAAGATCGATCCCAACGCGGAGACGCCGACCTTCGACATCGACTTGACGCTCGAAGGCGCGAAGCTCGTCGATGTGAATCCGTGGCTACGCAGGTTTCTCAAGGTCGACGCGGCGGCCGGCTCGTTCTCGATGTACTCGGAGCTCGCCGCTGCCAAGAGCCACTTCGAGGGCTACGTAAAACCCTTCCTCGAGCATCCAAAGATCACGAGCGTGAAGGAGGAAACGGCGGGGCCCTTCCAAAAAGCCTGGGCGGCACTGGTCGGATTGGCGGCGAAGATCTTCGAGAATCGGACAGAGAAGCAAGTGGCGACGAAGATCCCCGTGCGCGGCGACATCGAGGACCCGAAGGCCGGCATTCTTCCCGCGCTCGTGAACCTGGCGCGAAATGCGTTCGTCGCCGCGTTCTCTCATTCGCTCGAAGACTCGATCACGCTGAGCGACCACGACTCCACCGTCAAGGTGCAGTGCCCGGAAGCCGAGAAGAAGTCGAAGTCGAGGAAGCAGCAGAAGAAGGACGCCTGCTGATCCCTTGCGAGCTCGATCACGGCCGGCAGAGGGGCCATGGCCGTGCGCCGGCCCCACGCGATCGCCCGACCTTCTGGCGTTGTCGTCCTAGACAAGCGGAAGGCAAAAGAAAAACGAGCGCCGCGGGGAACCGCGACGCCCGTTGGCTCAGTCGCTAGCCGCTTACGAAATCCTTCAAGCCGGACCGGGGTTCAGCCTGTCGGCCGGCCAGAATTTCACGCCCGTGACGTCCACTTGTGCGATCACGCCCTTGTCCGTGAGGTGGTAGACCGCGACGCCGTTGTTGAACTTGGCGACAGTCCCAGCGCCGTTCTTACCCGCCGCGGCCTGCGCCGAAGCACCGGCGCTCCACGCGCCCTCGACGAACTTGTCGTAGATTTCCTTGTTCTCGAACAGTATCACCAGCTTGTACTTCTCGAGGCCCGCGCCTAGACCGACGCCGCCCTCACCCATGTGCATATACACGGGTTGGCTGCCGTTCTTGTGCATCGCGACGCCGGTGCCGCCGGCGCCGGTTACGATCAGGCCGCCCTTCGTCGTATCGAATACGGCCTCGCCATACGACTTGCTGAGAAGATCGCTCGCGTTTGCGTCCTTGCGCAAAACCGCCAGCGTGTCTTTCGACATCTGCATGATCTCGGTGCGCTTTTCGGCTCGCTCGGTGTCGCTGAGCTTCTGATCATCCGAATGTTGCGCGAACGCCGTGGCAGCGGCGACCGTCAACAACACAGCCGAGAGAGACTTATAGAACTTGCTCATAACTTGCTCCTTCCCGTGATGTAGACACACGGAAGAGCAAGTTCTATGCCACGAATTTGGCGGGATCAGCGCGGGACGCGACGCGGCACAACCGCAGATCTGCTCGGTCGACACGATCTTTCGACGCGCGCGCGTGTCGCAGCGACGCGGCGCGGGCACCGCGATCCTTTCATCCTGTTTTTGCGACGAAGAATTTGGAATGTGAAGTCGGGCCCGTAGACGGCGCTCCAGCCCGGCCCATCACGTGGTATGGGACTTGCAGTTCTACGACACGATCCACTCACGATGCACAACCCAAGGAGGGCGGGGCAATGAGACAGGTGATCACAGGGCTTCTCGTAGCAGTCGCGTTCGGCGCGTCGCTCGGCGCACTTCCCGCGTCGGCGCAACAGGCGGATCAAACGAATTTCTTGGCGGACGCGATTCGCGGCAATCTTGCCGAGGTCAAGCTCGGCCAACTGGCGGCCGAGCGAGGCCAGACTCAGGAAGTCCGAGAGTACGGCGACATGCTGAGAAAAGACCACACGAAATCATTGGAAAAGGCGAGCCGCCTCGCGAACGAGATCGGCGTTCCGGCTTCGAGCGAGCTCACCGCTCAGCAGAAGAAGCAGTTCGAGGCGCTGCAGAAGTTGTCGGGCGACGAATTCGACACGACATTTCTGAGCCAAATGGTTGCCGGCCATCAGGCCACCATCGCCAAGTTCAGCGCCGAGGCGCAAAACGGCTCGGATCCCCAGGTCATGGCCTATGCGAAGGAGACGTTGCCGACGCTGCAGATGCATCTTCAGCGCGCGCAGTCGATTCAGTCGGACCTGGCGTCCGCGGCGAAGTCCGCGGCGCACGCCGGCTCGAGATACGCCGGCTCGTAGCCGAGCGCCGGGCCTTCGCGTCCGGCACGAATGATGAACGCTGAAGAATCGGCTCGACTCTTGCGCGCATCGAGCTTTTCCGGGAGCGACAGATGACTGCACGCGCGATGTGGAAGGCAGAGGTCGATATCGGGGACGTCCGGATCCCCGTGAAGCTCTACGCCGCCGTCGCGGACACTGGCGTGCATTTTCGGTTGCTGCACGCGAAGGACGAGGCCCCCGTCAAGCAGCAAATGGTAGATCCCGACACGCAGGAGCCGGTTGCACCGGAGCTCGTTCGGCGCGCGATCGAGGTCGACCGCGGCACTTACGTCGTGATCAAACCGGAGGAACAAAGGGCGCTCGAGCCGAAGCCGTCGCGCGCGATCTCCGTGGAAAGGGTCGTGGGCGCAGACCACGTCGACGAGCGTTGGTTCGACCGGCCGTATTACCTCGGCCCCGATGGCGACGACGGTGCCTACTTCGGTCTCGCACACGCGCTCGAAAGGAACTCTTGGATTGCGATCGCGCACTGGGTCATGCGCAAGAAGAGCTACGCGGGCGCGCTGTACGGGAGCGACGGCTACTTGCTGCTCGACACGTTGCGCAATACGCAAGAGGTCGTGCAGATCGATTCGATCCGACAGCCGGCCGAAGGGGCGCCCGATCCCCGCGAGATCAAGCTCGCCGAACAGCTGATCGGCACGCTCGAAGACCGGTTCGACGCGACCGCGTACAAGGACCACTACCGCGAGCAGGTGCTCGCGTTGCTGGAAGCGAAATCGCGCGGCAAGGTCGTTCGGTTTCCAAAGGCCGCACGCCGCAAGCCGACGGATTCGTTGCTGCGCGACCTGCAGGCGAGCCTGAAGACCCGACGGGGGGCGACCGGTGGCCGCTAAAAAGCACGCCGCGCACGCTCGTCGGCATCCACGCTCGCGCGGGCGCCAAGCCGAGACGGAGCATCGTGCTCCGCACGGCGAGAACCGGCTTGCGGCGCAGCACCCTCGCACGCAAGAGGAAGCGTCGACGAGCGAAACGACGTCGCATGGCCCGCGCGCGTTTTGGAGCGGCACGATCACGTTCGGTCTCGTGAGCGTGCCGATCGATCTCTACCCCGCTGTGCGAGCGCGGCGCGCGCCCCTGCGAATGCTCGGGCCCAAGGATCGACTCTTGCAAAGACGCTACTACTGCTCCGTCGACAACCAGCCGCTGACGAACGACGACATCGTCCGCGGCTATGAATGGCCGGACGGCAGCGTCACGATCGTCACGGACGACGAACTCGACGCGCTCGCACCGCGCAAGTCGCACGACATCGAGCTGCAGCGCTTCGTCAGCCGCGACGAGATCCCGCCGAAGCTGCTCGAACGCCCGTACGTGCTGGCCCCGGCCGGAGACTCGACGAAGGCCTATCGCTTGCTCGCGCACACCATGGAGCAGTCGGGGCGCGCGGGCATTGCGACGTTCGTCATGCGCGGCAAGGAATATCTTGCCGCCATTCTCGCGGAGGGCGGCCTACTGCGCGCGGCGACGATGCGCTTCAACGACGAGCTGCGCACGCCGAGCTCGATCGGGTTGCCGCGGGCGCCAAAAGCCGCGACCGACGACAACTCCATCGAGCTCGCGCTCGCGAAGCTCAAGGCGGATGGTCTCGACCGCAAAGCGCTCCAGGACGACTACACCGATGCGCTGCTCGCGCTCGCCGAGCGAAAGCGAGCCGAGAACCGCGACATCGTCGAGATCGAGGACGGCGTCGCCGAGGACGAGGAGCCAGGCGAAGTGATCGACATCATGAGCGTGCTAAAGGAACGAATGGGCGCCGCGCGCGCGCCGGCCCGCGCATCGCGCGCCGAATCCGCGACGCATGGCGATCAGGAAACCAGCGCGCGGCGCGCGTCGTCGAAATCCGCCCACGGGTCGCGCTCGCGTCGGCGCACCAGCTCGGGCACGTCGAGCAGGCAGTGACGCGGCGCCATCTTGGCGCCGCGATCGAGCTCCTCCCATTCGATCGGCAGCGCGACGGGCGCGCCGGCTCTCGCCCGCGGCGAATAGGAGGCGATCGCCGTCGCCTCGCGGTCGTTGCGCAGATAGTCGATGAAGATCTTGCCGCCGCGCTGGCTCTTCGCGATCGACGGCGTAAAGCGCCGCGGATCTTCGCGCACGATCTCGTTGACGAACGCGCGAGCGAACTTCTTCACCGCTGGCCATGTGGACCCGGCACGACCGGCACGACGACGTGCAAGCCTTTGCCGCCCGTGAGACGCACGAACGCGATCAGCCCCAAGCTCTCGAGACGCTCCTTGATCAGAACGCGGCGTCGACGACGGCGTCGCCAAGCGACGTCCTCGGCCGGATCGAGATCGAACACGATGATGTCGGGCTGATCGATGTGCTCCGCGCGCGAACCCCACACGTGCAGCTCGAGCGCGCTGATCTGCACGAGACCGAGCAGCGCGGGCAGCCCGTCGACCATCGCGTACGGCTCCTCGTCCGCCTTGACCGTGATCGCGCGCGACCGCGTCGGGGACGCCGATGCCGACGTGCTTTTGAAAGAAGCATTGCCGGCCGTAACCGTCCGGGCAGCGAAATAGCGTGCAGCGGCCGCCGCTCGATGCAGCGGCAACGCATGCTCGCGCGATCTGCTCCCAGTAGCGCGCGAGCTGCCGCTTCGTGATGCCGGGATCCGGGAACAACACCTTGTCGGGGCTCGTGAGCTTGACGGCCGCGGCGCGCGGGCGAGCCGCACGCGGCCGAGCGGCGCCTGCGTGCGGCGCTCGCGAGCGCGTCCTTTTCGCCGGCTCCGGATCCACGGTCGCTCGGCGACGACGTCGCGCGCAGGCTTGTCCTCGCGCAGCCCGTGGAACGACGGGGTGGCGCAAGCGTCCGTCGCGCCGTCCATTCGCCGAACGCGATCTCGGCGACCAGCTCGGGCGTCACCCAGTGCACGCCGCGCGCTCGGCGCCGGGCGCGGCGATCGAACGGCGCTTGCGCGTCTCGAGCGCGCGCGAGCTCGCTGTGAGCGCGCGCAGCGCGAGCTCGGCGAAGCCGGTGCCGACCTTGCCCGCGTAGCGCAGCGCCGTCCTCGCGTCGTGCACGCCGAGCAGCAGCGCGCCGAATGCCGTCGCGCGCGCCGGCCGGGTCGGTGTAACCGACGACCACGAACTCCTGCCGGTGCAGGCACTTCACTTTCAGCCAGGCGCGCGTGCGCGCCTCGCGATACGGGTCGCTCCGCTCGCTTCGAGACGATGCCTTCGAGCCCGAGCCGGCAGACCTCGCGCAAGAAGACGTCGCCGCGCTCTTCGACGTGCTCGCCGTAGCGCAGCGGCTCGCCCTGCTCGTTCGAGCAGCGCGCTGCAGCAGCGTCTTGCGCTCGCGCGAGGAACGCGCCGCGCAGGTCCCAGCCGTCGAGATGCAGCAGGTCGAACGCCACGAAGACGATCGCCGGGTCCGCGCGCGCGATCGCGTTCTGCAGACGCTGGAAGTCCGTGATGCCTCGGCGCGTCGAACACGACGAGCCTCGCCGTCGAGCAGCGCGGCGCGGCACGGCAGCTCGCCGGCGGCCTTCGCGACGCCGGGGAAGCGGTCCGTCCAGTCGTTGCCGCGCCTCGTGATCAGCTCGACGCGCCCCGCCTCGACGCGGCACAGCAGGCGATAGCCGTCGAGCTTCGATCTCGTGCAGCCAGTCCGTCGCCCGCCGGCGGCTCGCTCACGAGCGTCGCGAGCTGAGGAACGACGCGGCGCGGCAACGAGCCGCGCTTCGCGCCACGCACCGCCTCGACGTCAGCCGCCGACAGGCGTTTCTTTGCGCCGCGCCCTCGCGCCGCGGGCGCCGAGCGCGGCCGCGCATCCCGGGGCTTGGCTTCCCGCGCGGCTTTGTCGGTGCGCTTGATCAACAGCCAATTCTCCACCCGCTTGCGCGCGCCGCGATCGGCCATGCGCACGAGAGTCCAGCGCCCGCGCAGCCGCTCGCCATGCAGCTCGAAGTCGAGCTTGCCATCCGCGAGCCCGCGCTCGGGATCGGCGAGCGGGAGCCAGTAGCCTCGGTCCCAGATGACCACGGTGCCGGCGCCGTACTCGGCCTCCGGAATCTCGCCTTCGAACGTCGCATAGTCGAGCGGATGATCCTCGGTGCGTACGGCGAGCCGGCGGTCCTTCGGATCGTAGCTGGGCTCCTTCGGCACCGCCCAGCTCTTGAGCACGCCGTCGTGCTCGAGCCGGAAGTCGTAGTGCAGACGCGTCGCGTCGTGTCTCTGGACGACGAACTGCAACTTACGCCGAGCGGCGCGCTTGGTGCCTCGCGGCTCGGGCGTGCGCCGGAAGTCGCGCTTGCGCTGATAGGTATCGAGTTGCGTGGTCATCGGTCGATCGTGTGTGAAACGCTGTTCCAAAGTAGGCAAGTTTCGTTCCAGGAACGACGACACCGTTCGGAGCATCGACAACCCGAGCCGGAGTCGAGGTCGCCTCGCTACGGCGCGCTCGGTGGACCCGTCGCTGCGGCGACGCCTACGCGCCGTCGACGCTTACGAGCAGCGCGATCGGAAAGCGCGCGAAGAGATCGGCGACGCGCGCGCCCGCCCCCTCCTCGACCGTGCGCGTCTCGAGCGAGAACACGTCGCGATACACGCCGGGCGGCAGCGCGACCGTCGTGTCGAGCCAATCGAACGTCGCCGGCCCCGCGCCTGCATTGCGCGGCAGCGATGCGAACCAGCGGCCGACGACCACGACCGCGAGCGGCCGCTCCATGGCGTCGCGCGAACGCGCAGAGATGCCGGCGCGCGCTCCGCTCGGCTCGATCGCGGCGTACGTGCCCTGCTCGAACAGCTCCGGGTGCTCCGCGCGCAAGCGCAGCGCGCGCCACGTCGCGTAGAGCTTCGCGCGCCCGTCGGCGAGGTTCGCCAGCAGGTCGTCGAGCAGCGCGGAAACTCGCGCGGGATCGGCGGCGACGCGCTTCGATCTCCTCGAGCAGCGCCGCACGGCGCACGTAATCGACCGGGCGCCGGTTGTCCGGGTCCACGAGGCTGAAGTCCCAGACCTCGTTGCCTTGATAGATGTCCGGAACGCCGGGGCTCGTGAGCTTGAGCAGCGTTTGGCCGAGGCCGTTCAAGAATCCGGGCACCGCGATCGAGCCGACGAACTCTTCGAGGTCGTCGAGGAACGGACTGCGCGGCGCGTCGCCGAGCGCGTCGCTCACGAACGCGCTCACGAGCTCTTCGTAGCGCTCGCTCTGCTTCGCCCAGGACGTGTTGATCTTCGCTTCGCGCAGCGCCTTGATCATGTAGGCGGAGATTCGCGAGCGGTATTCCGGAATCGCGTCTGCACGCTCGGCGACGGGCCACGACCCCACCAACGTCTGATAGAACAGGTACTCCTCTGCCCGCGACGGCACGGGGCGCCCACCGATGCGCCCGCGCTTCGCTCGATTGAAGCGCCGCCACTTCGCGATCCTGGTCTCCCAATCGAACGGAATTTCCGACAGCACGTCGAGCCGCGCGCGCACATCCTCGCTGCGCTTGCTGTCGTGCGTCGACGTGGCGAGCATCGAATGAGGCCAGTGCCGTAGGCGCAGCTCGTTTTGCCGGTGGAACGCCGCCGGCGTGATCCCGAACCGGCGCGGATCCGAGCCCACCTCGTTCAGCGAAAGGAGCCGCACGTACCGGTAGAAGCAGGTGTCCTCGAGCGCCTTCGCCATCACCGGCCCGGTGACCTGCTGGAATTTACCCGCGAGCTCGGCCGCGTGCGCCCGGAACGCGGCGTCGGCGTCGGCGGGCACTTTCCCGAGCAGCAGTGTGCGCACGAAATCGAGCAGCCCGTCGTCGCGGCTGCCATAACTCTGGCGCGCCCGCTTGATGGCCCATTCGATGTAGCGTCGGTCCTGGCGGCCGATGTGCTCGGGCGTCACGTAGCTTCGATATACGGGGAACGCGGAGACGAGCTGGAGCAGTACGCGGCGAATCTCGTTGAGCGTGAAGTCGCGCGTCTCGAGCCGCGACTCCGCGAGGCGATACAAGAGATCCGCGAGCAATGTGAGCTCGCTCGAGAGATGGAACGCGAGGATCTGCTGCTTGCACGCGTAGAGCATCGCGTCGAAAGGTTCGCGGTCGCGCGTGAAGGCGCGGTAGACGCGGTCGAAGTCGTCCTCGGCAGCGCCGTACACGAACAAGCCGTTCACGACGCTCGCAAAGTCGTAACCGGTGGTCCCCTGGACGGGCCAGCCGCGCGGCAAGTGCTCGTGCGTGGCGAGAATCTTCTCGACGACGATGTAAAAGCCGGGCCGGCCGACCTCGACTAAGCGCGCGCGGACCCACTCGAGGTACCCGAGCGGATCGTAAAGCCCGTCGGGATGGTCGATGCGCCAGCCGTGGATTCGGCCCTCGGCCGTCCACTCGAGAAGCTTGCGGTGCGTCGCTTCGAGCACGTCCCAGTTCTGCGTGCGCAGCCCCGCGAGGTCGTTGATGTCGAAGAAGCGCCGGTAGTTGATCTCGTCGGCCGCGACGCGCCAGTACGCGAGCCGGTAGGGTTGCCGCTCGAGCAGCTCGTGCAAGCGCTCGTAGCTCGAGCGCTCGCCGGGTGCGCCGTTCATCGCGGCGACGCTGCGGCGCAAGTGCTCGGCGACGGTCGGCGAACGCTCGGCGAGCTCGGCGAGGCGCCTCTTCTCGACGACCGTCTCGTCGTGCCGCGCCTGCCGCTCCGCCGCCCCCGTCGAGTCGTGCGGCGGCAGTGCCTGCAGCGCGCGCAGGATGCTCTCGAGCTCGATCGCGGCCACGCGGTCCGCCGCGCTTTCGGCCGGCAGCGTGTCACGGCCGGGATTGAAAACGGACGGGTAGCTCGCCGGATCGAGCGGGAACCAATGCTCGTAGTAGCGCACGCCGACCTCGCCGCGCCGCTCGTCGAGCTCGAGCTTCAAATCACCCTTGAGCAGCACGTTGCCATATTGGTCGCCGAGCACGGGCACGAGCACCTTGTCCCTGAGCTTCGGGGTCACCGGGCGCCAGTCGATGTCGAAGTAGTCGGCGAAGCGCGACGCTTGGCCGTGCTCGAGCACGCTGAGCCACCAGCGACCGTCGGCCCCCATGATCCCGATATGGTTCGGCACGACGTCCACGATCTGGCCCATGTCGTGCTCCGCGAGCCGCGCGCAGAGCGCGTCGTAGTCCGCAGGCTCGCCGAGCTCCGGATTGAGCTTCGAGTGATCGGTGACGTCGTAGCCGTGCTCGCTGCCCGGACGAGTTTTCAGGTATGGCGAGAAGTAGCAGTGGCTTACGCCGAGCCGTGCGAGGTATGGAACGAGCTCGGCTGCGGCCCGAAAACCGAAATTGTGGTTCAGCTGCACCCGGTAGGTCGCGCGCGGAACCGCCGACACGCTCATCCGTGCTCCAACGTCCAGCACACCTGCCACGGGGCCAGCGTCGCTCCCGCGCGCGGTGGAGACGTCCACGCGAGGGGCTCGCCGGGCGCAGCCCAAGCGCCGAGCTCGACGTCGTCCAGATTGGCGACGACGTGCAGGCGTGCGCCGTCGGCGAGAACCCAGCTCGCCGCGAGCGCGCGCTCGCCGAGTAGCGCGCCGCCCTCGGCCCGGGCTGGCAGGCGGGGATACAGCACCGAGCGCCGCAACCCGAGCCACGCACGCGTGCGCGCGAGCGCGCTCGCATGCGGCTCGCGCTTCAATGCGGTCCAGTCGAGCACGGCGGCGCTCAGGGTCTCCGGCGCAATCGGCGACGGCAAAGAGGACGGAAAGGCGTCGCCGAACAGCGCGACGGTCTCGCGCCGGCGCCCCTCCTCCACGGCGGCACCGAGCTCGCCGCCGAAGTCGCAGAAGAACGGAAACAGACTCGGTGCTCGGAACTCGTCGCCCATGAACAGCAGGATCGGGGTTGGCAGCAGCGCCAGCAGCAGCTCGCCCGCGAGCATTCGCTCCGGCGGAATCAGCATCCAAAGCCGCTTACCGTCCGGGCGGTTGCCGATCTGGTCGTGGTTCTGAAGGAAGTTCACGAAGGCGTCCGGCGGCAAGTGCGCGCTCGGCTCGCCGCGCTCCGCGCCGCGGTATGGCGAGAGCTCTCCTTGATACGAGAATCCCTCGCGCAGAGCCCGCAGCAAGTGCTCCGCCGGCCGATCGTAGTCTCGGTAATACCCAGCCGCGTCGCTCGCGATCAACATGTAGAGCGCGTGATGGAAATCGTCGTTCCATTGCGCGGAGTAAGCGAGCGCCGCGCCACGCGCACCGCGGCGCAGATAGCGGGCGCCGTTGGCATCGTTCTCGAGCACGAGGTGCACCTCGCGGCCGAAGTTGCGGGACCTCACCAGCGCCGCGAGCTCGTCGAGGAAGCTCGGGTCGGAGTCATCCGCGATCGCGTGCACGGCATCGAGCCGCAGCCCGTCGAAGTGGTATTCCTCGAGCCAGTAGAGCGCGTTGTGAATGAAGAACTGACGCACGACCTCGGCCGCGTCGTCGTCGAAATTGATCCCGCTGCCCCACGGCGTGCGATGGCGGTCCGTGAAGAACTGCGGCGCGTAGAGATGCAGGTAGTTTCCTTCCGGGCCGAAGTGGTTGTAGACGACGTCGAGCAGAACCATGAGCCCGCGCGCGTGTGCGTCTTGCACGAAGCGCTTCAGGTCCTCCGGCCGTCCATAGATGTGCTCGGGCGCGAACGGCAACACGCCGTCATAACCCCAGTTGCGCCTCCCCGGGGTGTCGGCGAGCGGCATCAGCTCGATCGCCGTGATCCCGAGCTCGGCGAGGTAATCGAGGCGCGCGCGCGCGGCCGCATAGGTGCCTTCCGGCGTGAACGTGCCCACGTGCAGCTCGTAGATCGCGGCCTCGCGCCACGGACACCCGCGCCATGCGTCGTCGGTCCATTCGAACGCGCGCGGATCGACGACCTCGCTCGGCGCGTGCACGTCCTCGGGGTTGAAGCGCGAGGCCGGATCGGGGACCAGGAGATCGCGGCCGTCGAACGAGAACGCGTACCGCGAGCCCGCGCGCGCGGTCTCGTCGACGCGTGCGAAGAAGCCATCCTCGCCTCGCTCCATCGGCCGATCGTGGCCGTCGAGATGCAGGCGCGCATTCTTCGCGCCTGGCGCCCACACCGCGAAGCGCACGCCGCGCTCCGCTAGCTCGGCACCGAACGGCATCGCATGCCCGCTCTTCATGGCTGCTCGCGAATCAAGAGCGCAAGCGAGCGGCCGCCGATCACGTATCGCTCGTGCTGCTCGTCCGGCGCTTTGCGCGGGTCGAGGTCGTGCTCCGTATCGATCAGCGTGCGCCAGCTCGTGTTCTCGGGGAGCCGGAACTCGATGCTCTCGTAGTGCGCGTTCAGGAGCAGCAGAAAATCGACGTCCGTGACCGGCTCGCCGCGCGGGCCGTGCTCCTCGAAGCCCGCGGCGTGGAACTGCGCGCCGATGCAGCGCGCAAACGGATCCGCCCAGTTCTCGGGCGACATTTCAACACCGTCCGGCGTCAACCATTCCAGGTCTTGGCCGCGCAGGCTCTTGCCCTGGAAGTAGCGGCGCCGCCGGAAAGTCGGATGCTCCCGGCGCACGCGCAGCACTTCGGCCGTGAACGCGATCAGGCCATCGTCCGCGCTCGCCCAGTCGATCCACGAGAGCTCGTTGTCCTGGCAATAGGTATTGTTGTTGCCCTGCTGCGTGCGGCCGAGCTCGTCGCCAGCGAGCAGCATCGGCACGCCCTGGGACAGGATCAGGCTCGCGAGGAAGTTGCGCTTCTGGCGCGCTCGCAGCCGGTTGATCTCGGCGTCGTCGGTCGGACCTTCGGCTCCGCAGTTCCAGCTGTTGTTGTGGCTCTCGCCGTCGCGGTTCTCGTCGAGATTCGCCTCGTTGTGCTTCTCGTTGTAGCTCACGAGGTCTTGCAGCGTGAAACCGTCGTGCGCGGTCACGAAGTTCACGCTCGCCGACGGCAAGCGCCCGTTCGTCTCGTACAGATCCGCGGAGCCCGTGAGCCGGTACGCGAAGTCTCCGAGCGTGCCGTCGTCGCCCTTCCAATAGCGGCGAACGGAGTCCCGATAGCGGCCGTTCCACTCGGTCCAGCCGACGGGGAAGTTGCCGACCTGGTAGCCGCCCTCGCCGAGATCCCAAGGCTCGGCGATCAGCTTGACCTGCGAGAGCAGCGGGTCCTGATGGATGATGTCGAAGAAAGCGCCGAGCCGGTCCACGTCGTGCAGCTCGCGCGCGAGCGCCGCGGCGAGGTCGAACCGGAAGCCATCGACGTGCATCTCGGTGACCCAGTAGCGCAGGCTGTCCATGATCAGCTGCAACACGCGCGGGTGCATCATGTTCAGCGTGTTGCCGCAGCCCGTGTAGTCCGTGTAGTAGCGCGCGTCCTGCGGCGACAGTCGGTAGTACGCGGCGTTGTCGATGCCGCGAAAGCTCAAGCGTGGGCCCGAGCTGATTGCCCTCCGCCGTGTGGTTGTAGACGACGTCGAGGATCACTTCGATGCCGTACGAGTGGAGCCGGCGAACCATCGTCTTCACTTCGTTCATGTGCCCCGTCGCCGCATAGCGCGTCTCGGGCGCGAAGAAGCCGAGGGTGTTGTAGCCCCAGTAGTTCGTGAGGCCGCGCTCGACGAGATGCCGGTCGTTGACGAAGGCGTGGATCGGCATGAGCTCGACCGCCGTGACGCCGAGGCGGCGCAAGTGGTCGATCGCGGGCTGGCTCGCGACACCGGCGTAGGTCCCGCGGACGTGCTCCGGCGATCTCCGGGTGGCCGCGCGTGAAACCTTTCACGTGCAGCTCGTAGATCACGGTCTCGTCCCACGGCGTGCGCGGCGGCCGATCGTCGCCCCAGCTGAACGCGGGATCGATCACCTCGCAGCGAAGCATCTGGGCTGCGTTGTTGCGCCGGTCGAACGAGAGATCCGCTCGCGGGCTGCCGATCCGATAGCCGAAATGCTGATTGCTCCACTTGAGCTCTCCGCGAATCGACTTCGCGTACGGATCGAGCAACAGCTTGTTCGGGTTGAAGCGATGGCCCTGCCCGGGCGCATACGGTCCGTGCACTCGGTAGCCATAGCGCAGCCCTGGCCGCGCCTCGGGCAAATAGCAATGCCAGACCTGGTGCGTTCGCTCGCGCATCCGGACGCGCGTCTCGCCCTGCCGCGGCTCGGAATCGTATAGGCACAGCTCGACGCCCTCGGCATGCTCGGAGAACAGAGCGAAGTTCACGCCCTCGCCGTCCCAGGTCGCGCCGAGCGGGTAAGGCCGCCCGGGCCATACACTCGAGTAACGATCGATCACGCGATCTTGCGAACGACGTGCGGCGGCGACGGCTGCAAGGACGAAGTGACGAGCATCACGCCTTGCGGAGACACGTAGTGGCCCTGCTCGGCGCCGAAACAGGCGCCGAGCGAGGTGCGCGCAGCAACGTGGCAGTTCGAATCGACCACGACGCGATCGAGCACGCAACCGTCCCCGACCTCCGCGCCGGGCAGCAACACGGAGTCGCTGACCAACGCGCCGCGGCCGACGCGGCAGCCGTTCGACAACACGGAGCGCCGCACGCTGCCCACGACCGTGCAGCCGGGGCTCACGACCGTCGCCTCGACCCGCGCGCCGGCGCGGATCTGAGCCGGGGCTTGCGTCGTGTGGTTTGTGAACACCGGCCAATCTTCGGCCTCGAGCACGCGCGGCGCGGGATCGTCGACGAGCTCCATGTGCGCGCTCCAGTAGCGATCGATCGTGGCGACGTCGCGCCAGTACCCCGGCGCGCCATCGGACCGGAACACATGCGCGAACACGCGCGCGTCGCCCGTCGACGCGGGCACGAGGTCGCGCGCGATGTCCAGCTGCATCGACCGGCCATGCCACTCCGGCAGCCGCTCGAACAGGAACGCGGCATCGAACACGTAGACGCCCATCGGCACGAGCCCGAACTCCTTGCCGGAGGCGGCGGCGCGGACCGCGCGCGGGCCGATCCGCCCGATCCGCCGGTCGCCGCGGAGCTCCGCGTCGTGGTGCTCCGCCGCCGCCGCGAGCGGCATCTCGACGCACGACACCGTGACGTCGGCGCCCGCCGCGACGTGCTCTTCGAGCAGCGTGGCGTAATCGAGCGAGTAGATCTGGTCCCCCGCCAGCACGAGCACGTGCTTGGGCTCGGCCGCCTCGATGAGATCCAGGTTCTGATATAGGGCGTCGACCGTGCCGGCGTACCAACGCTCGCCGTCGCGTTGCTGCGCGGGCCAGATCTCGATGTACTCGCCGAGCTCGCGGTGCAGGAATCCCCAGCCGCTGTGCACGTGGCGGATCAAGGACTGGGACTTGTACTGCGTCAACACCGCGATCCGGCGCAGCTGCGAATTGACGCAGTTCGAGAGCGTGAAGTCGATCGCCCGGTAGCGGCCGCCGAACGGCACCGCGGCCTTCGTCTGCCCCGCCGTCAAACGGCCGAGCCTGCTGCCGGCACCGCCCGCGAGTACGAGGGCCATCGCCTCGTCCGTCCATTGCCGTACGCTTCGGTCGAGAGGGGACGACGCCAGCATCGGTCCTGAATCACTTCCAAAAAACGAAGTCGAGAAACGCAACCTTTGTAATGTGCGAGCGCGCTTAGCCAGTTCTCACCCGCCGGCCCGCGCGCTGACGCTCACTAGCCAGTGTTCAGTAGCAAGCGCTGTGCCAAAGGCGGCGTGGTGGGCGGGATGGCCCCGTGCAGGGCTGCTCGCGAGGCAGGCTGGCTCGCCCGCTCGTCGAGTCGCAGGCTCGCGACGAGCGGCAGATGATCCGAGACGTGCTCCGCGTCGTTCAGCGTCGCGGCCGTGACGAGATCGAGCGGCGCGCTGAAGCAAATCCGGTCGAGCGGCAGCAACGGGAAGCGCGAGGGGTACGTCGAGAGCGGCGGCGTCACCGCAAGCGACCGCGAGAGGACGTGCCGGTTCAACCGCCGTGGAAAGTCGTTGAAGTCCCCCAGCACGATGAGCGGGCGCTCCGCGATCGTCTCGATCCGCTCACGGAGGCGGGCGAACTGTCTGCGCCGCTCGAACGGCATGAGGCCAAGGTGGACCGCGATCACGATCACGCGCGCCCCGGGAGCCTGGATCGCGCCGACGATCGCCTTGCGTGGCTCGCTCCAACGCACCGACAAGTCGATTTCGCCGAGCGACTCGATGGGCCAGCGGCTCAGCACGATATGGCCGTAGTGCCCATCCTTGGCGGTCAGCGTGCGCGCCGACACCGTCGTCCAGCCGAACAGCTCGCCGAAGTAGGAGAACGGGTCATGTGCGGCAGCCCGGGTCCGGCTGTCGATTTCTTGCAACGCGGAGATGTCGGGCTGCGCGGCCTCGAGCACGCGCGCGACGCGGTTCGGATCGCAGACGCCGTCTCGGCCCACGCAGCCGTGCACGTTCCACGTCAAGACGCGCATCGTCGGTGCGCTCTGGCTCATTTCCTCGCGCGGCGGTTCATGACGCGTTGCAGGCCAACTACGACGGCGATCCAGACCACGACGGCCACGATCGCGAGCCCGACATTCGCGGCGGTCGGGTGCGTCCAGAGCTCGGTCGCGCGTCCTCCGACGATCGCGATTGCCGCAATCTCGGGCCACATGCCGATCGCGGTGCCGAGGGTGAAGTCGCGGTACGGCACGCCCGACGCACCGATGAGCATGTTCACGAGCGTGAACGGCATGACGGGCACTTTGCGTATCAGCGCGACCGCGATGATGCCGCGGCGCTCGAGGCGGCGCTCGAGCAGCTGTGCACGACGGCCGAGCCAACGTCGCAGCGGCCTGCGTCCGAGCGTGCGGCCGAGCCAGAACGTGACCGTCGCGGCCAGCCACGTCCCAACGGTCGCGCACACGAAGCCAAGCCATGGCCCGAGCGCGAACACGGTCGCGCCGATCAGCACCAAGATCGGGAACGAGACCATGCTGCCGAGCGCGAACGCGAGCAGCACGAGAGGCACGCCCCATGGGCTGCCGCGCAGCGCCTCGGCCGCGGAGGTCGTTCGCTCGACCAAGACCGGGCCGACCGACGGCAGATAGCGGAGCAGAGCGAAGGCCGCGAGCGCGAGCACGGCCGCCGCCGTCATCCCAAGCGTCCATTTGAGCAGCGGGCGCCCACGCACGGGGTCGAGACGCTGCGCGATCCGCTCCGCCGTCACAGCGCGCTCCGGATCGCCGAGCTCGAGCAGAAGCTCGCTCGGCTCGACGTCCTCCGCCTCGAGCGGTGCGACGTTGCGCGAGGGCTGCGCCTCGGCGCTGCGCGCCGTCCGGCCGAGCCGGCCGCGCTGTGCGGCCGCGAGCGCGTCCATCACGAGTTTGCCGGACGCGAGCGCGCGCGCGACGTCGCCCGGCTCGAGCCCCCAATGCTCGGCAATGAGGCGATTGCGGACGCTCGCGATCGCAGCGCGTTGCGCCGTCGTGGTCGCTTCGATGCCGAGGTCGCACTCGGTGTCGAACCCCATCGAGCGGTTGTTGAGGTTCGACGACCCGATCCTCAGAAAGGTGTCGTCCACGATCAGGACCTTCGAGTGAATGCGGATCGAATAGGTGCCGTCTGCATGCTTGTTGGCCGGGGCGTACTCTTCGTCGCCCGGCAGACCGCGCGCGAACGGATAGAGGAAGTGGATCCGCCGGCTCAGATCGCCGTCCTCGAACGCGGCCATGAAGAGCTGCCGTCCCGCGCCCATCGTCTCCGCTTCGAGCCAGCCGTGCGGCTCGCGCGACGTGATCACGAGCACTTCGAGCGCTCGATTCGCGCGCATCCGAGAAACCAGCGCCGCGGCGACGGCGCGCGCGGTCACGTACTGATTCTCGATGTAGACGAGGCGCTCGGCGCGCCCGATCGCTTCGACGACCGAACGCTCGCCCTCGCGAATCTCCTCTTCGTTCGAGTCGACCGCGCCGACCGTGCGGATGACGCCGACGTCGATGTCCACGAAGCCGGGCTCGACGCGGCGTGGCCAAGGGTCGCCCCGCGGCTCGGGCGGCGGGAGCAGGCCGCCTCCGGCCGCCTCCCAACGCTCGCGCGCGCGCTGGCCAAGGGCCGCGGCCGCTTCGCCATCGACGACCATCTGCACGTCGTGAACCGGGACGTACGGACGGTTCCGCGGATCGCAGCGCCGCGGCTCGACCGGCCGGTGCTCGGGCGTGTCCCACCGCCGCAACGTCAGGTCGATGCCGCCGCAGTACGCGACCGCATCGTCGACTACGACGAGCTTCTCATGGTGCGCCGCGCCGAGCGGCAACCTGCTGTCGAGCCGAACCTCGACGCGCCGGCGCTTTCGCCAGCCGAACATCCAGCGCGGGAAAAGCTCGCGCTGTGCGGCGAAGACCAACGAATGGTCCCACAGCAGGATTCGGATCTCGAGGTCGCGCCTGCGTCTGAGCATCCTGCGCAGCAGCTTGCCAAGCTGCCTCGTCGAACGCCCCCTGGTGTCGTCGTCGCCGCGCAGGCACGTGTGGCTATGTAGCTCCCAGCCGAGGATGAAGATGGAGCGCTCCGCGCGCAGCAACGACTCGCGGAGCGCGCCGAAATATTCGGCCGCGTCGATCAACGCGGCGGCTCGAGACGCCCGGACCTTGCGCCAGCACGTGTCGCCCTCGACGAGCAACGCCGAGGCCGGATCGTCAACGTCCAAGGCTTCACTGGTCATCGCGTGCGTGCCGCGCATAGACCGCTGCGCCGCACGCGCGGGCCCATCATCCGAGAGCATGCTGCTTACCCAGGATCTCGGCGACCGAGGCGCGGATGCCATCGAGCAGGCTCGCGAAAGACTTTTCGAACGCGCGCACGCCCTCGCGCTCGAGCGTATCGGTCACGTCGGCGTAATCGACGCCGGCCTTCGCGAAGCGCTCGAGCACTCGCTGCGCCTCGTCGGCGTTCTCCTCGAGCGTGTTGCGGACGCGGCCATGCTGTTGGAAAGCGCGCAGCGTCTTCTCGGGCATCGTGTTGACGGTGGCGGGGCCGATCAGCTCCTCGACGTACTTGACGTCGGAGTAGGCCGGATTCTTCGTCGACGTCGAAGCCCACAGGCAACGCTGAGTCGATGCGCCTTTGGCTGCGAGCGTTTGCCAGCGCTCGCCCGAGAAGATCCGTCGATAACGCTGGTACGCGAGCTTCGCATTCGCGACCGCGAGCGCCCTTTGAGGTCGTCGTGGCCGCCGGTCTCCCCGAGCCGCCGGTCCGCCTCGGTGTCCACCCGCGACACGAAGAAGCTCGCGACGGAGAACACTTGCGATGGATCACCTCCGGCGCTGACGAGCCGCTCGAGTCCGCGAACATACGCCTCCGCGACTTCTGCGTAGCGCTGCAACGAGAAGATCAGCGTCACGTTGATCGATTTGCCGTTCGCGATCATCTCTTCGATCGCCGGTAGACCCTGCTTCGTAGCCGGAATCTTCACGTACAGGTTGGGTTTGTCGATCAAGGCATGCAGCCGGACGGCGGCGGCCGTCGTCGCCGCGGAGTCGTAGGCGAGCGTCGGGTCGACCTCGATCGAGACGAAGCCGTCACGCTGCCGCGCCGAGCCCGCTTGCGCGCCCTGCCCCCGCTCGAATACGGGCCGCAGCAATTCGCACGCGTCGCTTACGTCGCGCGCCGCGAGCCTGAGAAAGATCTCCTTGAGATCGTCCGTCTCACCGACCTCCTCGCTGAGCTGATCGTCGTAGCCGTTTCCGGCAGACATCGCCTCTTGGAAGATCGTCGGGTTCGACGTCACGCCTACGACCGCGTCGTCTCGCACGAGCTGAGCCAGCTCGCCGGACTGCACGAGGTCGCGCGACAGGTAATCGATCCAGACGCTCTGTCCGAGATCCGCGAGTTGCTGCAATGGCTTCTTCATTTCCGTTTCCTCCTTTTTCCGCTGTCTGCGTTCGCCTGCGGCTGTTCGTTCCCGTCCGCCGGCGCGGTGCGTTGTGAGCGCTGCCGCGCCGGGCCATGCGCCTTCACGAGATTGAATGCGGTGTTGATGAGCCCGATGTGCGAGAAACCTTGCGGGAAGTTTCCGACCAACCGGTGCGCGCCGAGGTCGTACTCCTCGGACAAGAGTCCGAGATCGTTGCGAAGCTCGAGCAGGCGCTCGAAGAGCTCGACCGCCTCGTCGATTCGGCCGAGCATCACATAGACGTCCGCGAGCCAAAACGAGCATGCGATGAACGCGCCTTCGCGCTCCGGGTACGCAAAATCTTTCGAGTAGCGCGTCACGAGGCCGCCGTGCATCAGCTCCTTCTCGATTGCGGCGACGGTGCCGGTGACGTGCGCGTCACTCGCGGGCAAGAAGCCCACTTGCGGTATCAACAGCAGCGCGGCGTCGACCTCGCGGCCGCCGTAATATTGGACGAAGGTGCCGCGCCGCTCGTCGAATCCGTGCTCGAGAATGTCCTCGCGAATCCGTTCGCGGATCTCGCGCCAGTGATCGACGGGACCGTCGAGCGCGAACCGCTCGCTGCTCTTGACGGCGCGGTCGAACGCGACCCAGCTCATGAGCCGCGAATGCGTGAAATTGCGCGGCTCTCCGCGCGTCTCCCAAATCCCATGGTCGGGCGTTGCCCATTCGTTCTCGAGGTGGGCGAGCAGCGTCTTCTGCAAGCTCCAAGCCTCGTCGAGCGCGCTCAGCTGCGCCTCGCGCCCCGCGTGCAGCACGTCCATGAGCTCGCCGTAGACGTCCAACTGACGCTGCTTGGCTGCGAGATTGCCCACTCGTACCGGCCGGCTATGCTCGTACCCGTCTAGCCAAGGCAGCTCGTGCTCAGGCAACCAGCGGCCGCCCGCCACGCCATACATGATCCGCAGCTGCCCGGGATGACCCGCCGCCGCGCGCAGGAGCCACCTCCGCCAGTCCTCGGCCTCGTCGCGATACCCGGCATTCAGGAGCGCATACAGGGCGAAGGTCGAGTCGCGGATCCAGCAGTGGCGGTAATCCCAATTGCGATCGCCCCCGAGCTTTTCGGGTAGCGACGTCGTCGGCGCGGCGACGATGCCGCCGGTCGGCGCAAACGTGAGCAGCTTGAGCGTGATCAGCGAACGCACGACGGCGTCACGCCATTCGGGCCGATCGAATTCGACCACGCCGCGCCTCGTCCACTCGCGCCACGCGGAAACGGTTCGGTCGAGGCTCTCCTGCCGGTCCGGCACGAAATGCGGCGTCTTATGAGAAAGGTGATAGGACAGGGTGAACGGCACGCTCTCGCCTTCGCGCACCGTGAACTCCGAGCACGTGGTCATATCGCGACCCTCGAGCGGCGCGCTCGTGTGCAGCTCTACGGCGTCCGGCCCCGCGATCGCGCTCAGCCCGTAGTCGCGGCGTCGAACCCACGGCACGACGCGCCCATAGCTGAACCGCAGTATCAGCTCCATGCGGATCGGCATCTCGCCGCGAATTCCGCGCACGATCCGGACGACATCCACCTTCTCCTCGTCGTCCGTGAGCGGCATGAAATCGATCAGTGCGACCTCTCCGCCGGCGCCGGCGAAACGCGTCTCGAGCACCGCGGTGCCCTCGTAGTACCGGCGGCTCGTCCGGCACTCGCAGCTCGGCGCGATCAACCAGCGTCCGTTCTCCGGGCCGCCGAGCAGCGCGGCGAAACACGCGCCGGAGTCGAAGCGCGGCAGACAGAGCCAATCGATGGATCCGTCGCGGCCGACGAGCGCGGCCGAGATCATGTTTCCGATCAGCCCGTAGTCCTCGAGCGGCTTCGAGGGCGGATGTGTGTCCGACATGGCCGCATGACTGCAAGCGATGTGCCAAACGGCCAGGTTCGATAGGCCATGCGCGCGAGCTCACCAATCGTTGCGATCAAATCTAAGAAAATTCGAGACATAGAGCCGCAATGCATACGCGCCGTGGCGCGCGCGGCTCTGGCCCGGTTGTTGCATCGCCGTGCTCGTGAAAACGGAGGTACGACTATGAGGACGTCATTCAGTCTTTCGATGCTTGCCGCATCACTCGTCGTGATCGGCGGGTGCGCGACTTCGGGTCACAACGCAACCGCCAACGCGCGCTACGCGAAGTTGCCGACGGGCGTCACGCTGCTCGACACGGACACCGGCCGATGCGCAGGGTCCGTGCAAGTACGTGAAGAGCAAAGCGGGCGTGTCCATGAGCAACAGCTCGTGCTCGCCCCTGGTGAGAACGCGACGTTCCCGGTCGACGTTCGGGATGGCGACCGCCTGAGCTGGAGCTGCGTCGGCGACACACGCACCGGCGACACGCGCTCCGTCTCGAGCAACCGCGTCGACTGCCCTGACGCGACTTCGCACGTGCGGATCTCGCGCCGAGCCGAGGGCTCAGACCTCACGCTCGAGTGCTACGGCCACCGATCGAGCCGCTCATAGCTTGCACGGAAAGCCCGGGAACAGTCGCGATATGCGCGGCCAATTGGAAGGCCGCGCGACGTTAGCGAGGAGGACTGAGCCATGGAACCAGGCAAACGCAACGAAACGGCCGTCGACGGTCCGCCGCGCGAGCCCGTCGACTTGCCGCCTCGACGCGACCCGAACTTTGAGCCGGATCCGAAGCCGCTCGACGATCCGAGTCTGCTTCCGGATCCGAAACCGCTCGACAACCCGCGTCCGGCCAAGCCGCGCAAGACGATGATGCTGCCGGCCGACGTGGAGATCGAGCGCTTGCTCGCGTTGTTCTAAACACCTTGCGAGCTCGAGTCGTTGCTCGGCCGTACGGTGCTGAAGGAAGGAAACAGGAGGGTTTGGCTATGCTTTATTACGCATTGATCTTCTTGATCGTCGCGCTGGTTGCCGGCGTATTGGGATTCTCGGGCATCGCGGGTATTTCCGCGAACATCGCCTGGATCTTGTTCGTCGTCAGCTTGGTGTTGGCGCTCATCTTCTTCGTCCGCGGGCGAAGCGCGCCGCGAATCTGACGACACCAAATGGCGCCGCGAAAGCGGCGCCTTTCCGTCCAACCCAAGGAGGGGATTGCGATGACTGCTTGTGCTCACACGGGCTGCTCTTGCGAGGTCGAAAGCCCTAAGGCTTTCGTCCAAGACGGCGCGACATACTGCAGCAGCACCTGCGCGGCCGGCGAAGGCTGCGACCATACCGACTGCAACTGCTCCACGCAGCAGTCGGCTCGCGAACCGAATAGTCGATCGACTACGAGCGTTTGATCCCGATCGACGACCTCCGCGCGCTGTTCGCAGTTTTCGATCTCGATTCCTTTTTCTGCAATGCGGCACCGCGCCGAGGCGGTGCCGCGGCGAATTCGCCTCGAATCGCGGAAGGCCTTTCGTGGCAGCGTGGCACGGGCCTTGCTTGTTGCTCTCTATCGAAACGACAGGAGAAGCCGGAATGAAACACAAGAACCTCTATGCGGTCACGCTGACGTCGGCCGCGATGTTGTGTGGAACGGGAGGGATCGCATGGGCGCAGGACCATGATGCCGGTGAAGCACCGACCACCCACTCGGGCACGCTTCGCAATCAATCGGCGGCCAACTTCCGGGCGACGAAGCTGATCGGGGCCATGGTGAAGAACAAGGCGGGTGACTCGATCGGCGAGATCAGCGATCTGATCGTGTCTCCGGGCGCCAACATCACGACGGCCATCGTGGCGGTCGGCGGCGTGCTCGGAATCGGCGAGAAGAAGATCGGCGTGCCGTACAAGAACTTCTCGGTGTCGCCCGATGGCAAGACGCTGTATCTCGACACGACCGCCGACCAGCTCAAGTCGATGCCGCCCTACATGGACGTAGACGAGAAGGGCGGCGCAACCGCGCACACGCAAGCCTCGCAGAACAATCCGAGCAACAAGTTCGAGCACGGCACCGCCGCCGCGACGTCATCGGCGGGAACCTCCAAGACCGCGCACGTGCTGAAGGCGACTGAAGAACCCGCAAGCGCCTTGATCGGCGCAGAGGTCGTGGACAAGGGCGATGCGCGGGTCGGCAAGATCAAGGACGTGATCGTCTCGACCAGCGGCCGCGGGGCGCAGGCGGTGTTGGCCGTCGGCGGCGGGATCGCGAACATCGGCGGGCGCGAGATCGCCATCCCGCTCGACAACCTCACGATCCAGCGCGGCGACGCGAATCCGAAGCGCGAGCCGCAGCGAGTGCAGACGAACCTCACCGTCAGCGAGCTCCAAGCTCTGCCGGAATTTCGGTACGAGTGAGCGAACGGTCTCGCCAAGTCGAGCGAAGAGCGCGCGCGGTCGGTCTAGCGCCGGCCGCGCGCCGTTGCATCTAGGAACTCCGCGGGCTCAGTCCTGGGCCGTGCCGCGCAACTGCGCGCAGAGCGACGCGTACTGATCGAAGACCGTCTCACGATCGAAGCGAGCCGCGGATTCGCGAGCGCGCCGGCCGATGTCCGCCCAGCGGGAGCGGTTCGCGACGCACTCCTCCATCGCGGCGACGAGACCCGGGCGGTCCTTCGGCGGGAAAAGAAATCCGTTGGTTCCGTGTCGAATGATCTCGGGCGCGATGCCGACCGACGTCACGGTGACCGGCAATCCGCATGCAAGCGCCTCGACGACGGCGAGCCCGAATCCTTCGTACTCGCTCGGCGACACGAAGAAATCCGCAGCCTGCATGTACTCGTGCACGCGAGTGCTTTGCCCGGCCAGCGTGATTTTCGTCTGCAGACTGCGCGTGCGAATGACTTCGTCGATTTGATCTTCGCAGTTGTCCCAGGACTCCTTGCCGCTGCCCACCAAAACGAGGTGCAGATCGGGATGCCTCTCTAGCAGTCTCGACCATTCCTCGACCAGCACGGCGATGCCCTTCGCCCTCGAGAGTCTGCCCGCATACAACGCTAGGGTTCGGTCCCGGGGTAGACCGAGCCGATCGCGCAAGCGTCCGCGCTCCTCTGCCGGCACGGGCTTGAACTGCGCAAGATCGATCGGATTGGGGATGGCCGCGATACGCCGCGGCGGGCGCGGCAGCCGCGTCAGGAGCTGCTCGATCTCGCGCGAAATCGCTATCACGCAATCCGCACCCGCGAGAGCGCTGCGCTGCAGCCGGCTCAAGACCTGCATCAAAGCGCGGCCGATGGAGCGATTCATCCCGCCGAGGCTTTCGTTGGCGACCGGCTCGATGAGCTCGAACGGCGACTCGAGCCTAATCACGCATCTCTTTCTCAGTATGCGGCAGACGGGCACCGCGGCGAGCGGAATGGTCTTCATCGAAGAGATGAACACGAGGTCGTATTCTCGCGCGTGCGTCACCAGCAGGCAGGGCAGTCGCAACCAATAGAACAGCATCACGGGCAGCGCTCGCCAACCCGCTCCTTTCACGGAGCCTGCCGGGCGAATGCGACGAACCGAGATCGCACCCAGCGACTCCCGCCACACGGTCGGTGGGCGGATCTGCCGCGTGATCACGAGCGTCTCGAGACCCCGTGTCGCGAGACCTTGCGCGAGCGTGGCGGCAACGAGCCCCGTTCCGCCGACTTCGGGGGGAAATTCCTCTGTGAGCCAGTAGACCTTGCGCGTCGCGACCTTCACGCGGGCCGACGCTCGAAGGCCTCGTACAGAGTCCGGTACTGCGCTAGGCCAACGGCAAGATACGCCTCGACGAAGCGCACCTTCCGCGCTACCCCTAGTGAACGATGGGCGTTGAGGCCGAGCCCGGTGTGCAAATAGTCCACGTCCGCGAGCTGACTCTGATACTGGGCGAGCGCCTTCTTCTTGATCTCGATGACGGAGTCGATCTCGATAAAGCAGTTGGGTACGAGCGTGGTCCAAACCTCGTAGGAGAAGATGTCGAAATTGCAGTTCGTGCCGCGAGTGGCCTCGAGCAGGAAGACGCTCGCCGCTCGGTGGTCGGGATGCTGCTCGAGGAAGCAAGGTAGATAGACGATCTCCGGCCTGAACTTCTCGAGCGCCTCACGCAACCGCGCGGCTATGCCGGTCGTTTCCGCGAGCCTGCCGTCTATGGCGTCGAGGAAAACGAGATCCGTCGTTCCGAGCACCTCCAAAGCGCGACGCGCCTCGTCCTTGCGAGTCGCGACGAGCTCCAACTCTTTGCGGATGCGCTCTTCGCCGCTGAATTGCGGTAGCGCGGAGCTGCCGTCGCGGCCATCCGTTAGAAACACGACTTGAATCTGCGCTCCGGCCTGCGCGTGCCGAGCGATGGCGCCGCCGCAGCCGATGGTCTCGTCGTCCATGTGGGGGGCTAGCACCATCACGCGGCCGCCGCCGGGATCGTGCACGAGCGCTTCACGATTGTACGGGCCGGACGCACGCATGAGCCCGTGCACTTCGAGATAACGCCGCGCCGTGCTCGAGAAGTGTCGCAGCAGGAACCTCTTGAATGCCTTCTTGAAGCCGCTCACGGGTGATCGCCTCTAGTCCGCTGCCGCTGCCGCTGCCGCCGTCGACGCCTCGGCCTCCTCCGTCGTCGCGCGCGCTCGACCGGAAGAAAAGCGATAGTACGAACGGGCGGCGCGGCCCAGCAACCCACGCGCTACCACCAAAGTGCGAATCGGTACGGAAGCGGCGGCGAAGTCTTTCTTGTAAGCCTCGGCACCGATGAGCAGATCGAACACGCGCGCGCCTTGATCACACGCCCACATCAGCAAACGCTGCCGGAGCAGGCTGCCCGCTCCGTAGTCCGCCATGGCGACGTCGTAGCTCGACAGATAGGAATAGAGGTGCCCGCCCCGGAAAAAACTGAGATTACAGGCTGCGACTCTCTTGTCCTGCGACTGCAGGGCGCTCGCACGCAGCGCACCGCTTTTGGCCATCTCGTCGCACACGGCGTGGAGAAATTCCCCGCCCTGCGGCTCGTTCAGCACGCTCGGCATGTTGCGCGCGGTCAACCACGCCCGCTTCTGCGCGAGCAGGGTTTCGACGATCTCTCCATGCGGCTCCTGCGGCTGCAACACTCGAAACTCGAATCCCGCCTCCGCCAAACGCTTTTCACGCTTGCGTATCTGAGCGCGCAGATTCTTGCTTCGTGACTGCAGCCATGCAGCGCCGCTGTCCCACGTCAGTGGCACGTTCAGCGCGTGCTGCAGCGTCTCGACCCACGGCGCCATGCTCTCCACCATCGGAGTAATGACAGCGTCGTTGCGCACCTGCCCGAGTCTGAGCACGTCGAAACCACCGTGGGCGGCAAGCGCCGCTCGCAACTCCTGCGCGATCAGTGACGGATCCAGCGTCGGATCGAATAGCGCATCGCAATAGTCGATGGTGCGCGCGCCTACCCATTCCAGGAGCCGTACGTATTTGTGGCGGCGGCTGGTAAGCGGTAATACTGCTCGCAGCTTGTCACCGTCCCAGAGCGTAATCACGCGCAGGCGGCGGCCGTCGAGGGTGCCCAGCGTTCGCAACCACGCGGCGGCCCAGCCGAACTCCTGAAACGGCCGAGCGCCCGCGGCTTGCACGAGCGCTTGCCAAGGCCCTGCGAGAGCGCCGAATTCAGTCGCGTCCTCGACGATCCGTGTCTGCATGCGGAGTTACTTCATGGGCGATAGGGCGTTGCGAGCTCCGGACAACTCAGCGTCCGCCCAATGAGACCTGCAGTCTGTCCGGCCCCTTGCGCTCGAGCAAGGGGCTATTTCGCGGATTCGGGATCAGTCCGAACAAAAGCGCGCATACCGGAAACAGGACGCTGGCGAATATCGCGACGGTCCAGTGGCCGACGGGCAATCGAGCGAGCGCTGCGGTGCCAATTGCAGTGACGCCGAGCGCACCCGCAACTTTCAGCAGCGTCTTGACGAAGAAGCCGGCGCTCAACCATTCGCGGAGTGCCGAAACACAGATCGAATCTATGACCACTGTGCTTATGATACCGGCCATGATGGCTCCGTTGAGCTGATAGCGCGGTATCAGCAGCAGATTGAGAAGAACGATCGTGATCGTGCCCGCGAATAGGCTCGCGGCGTAGATTGTCTGCCGCCTGACCGCATAGAGCACTCTATACAGCGCGACCTCGATTCCCTTCAGTAGCGAAAATAGCGCGATCCACTGCAGCAACGGCACGGACGCTGCAAAGTCGGCGCCAAACAACGGCACGATCACCTGCGGGACCAACCAATACATCCCCACGGCCAGCCAGCTACTCAACACGAAGACGATTCGGACGAAGTCCTGAGCGGCCCGTTCGAATGTGTTGCGTTCGATCGCCGCCGTTTCGCTCAACAGCGGGTAGGCGGCCGTGCCGAGGAACACCAAAGGGAGCAGCCCTACTTCGACGAACTTGATGTCCGTTGCGTAGAGTCCAACCGCGGCCGTGCCGAGAATCCCACCGATGATCAGGATGTCGGCTCGGGCATAGAACTGATTCAACAAGGACGAGGCGGCGAACGCCCACGACCCTTGGATGGTCTCGACCACGCTTTCCCAGCGGGCCGCCAACCGCAGATGCATGCCGTGTCGCCTCGCGTTTCGCAAAGCGAGTACCACCAGAGCCAATCCGCCGACGGGAAAACCCGACAAGACTACCGGTAGCGTCGTTCCTTCGACGCGCATCATGACCAGCGCAAATCCGACGGCCGTGAGTCGGCAGGCGAAATCCGTAAGCGCCGGAGCCACCATTGCCTGGTTGGCCGTCGCGGGCACGTAGAGCGTGCGCGCACATCCGAGGGCGACCGCATAGAACACCAGCTCAGCCAGCACCACCGGACTCGCCCCGGCACCGTTCACCACTAGGAAGATCGCGAGCGCGAGGGCGGACAGCACGAGCTGCAGAATCTGAGTGGAAAGCATGCCCCGCCACACCGTCGCGCGGCCGGCATCGTCCGACCGCACGTACTGGCGAATGCCGTATTCCTCGAGGCCGGAGCTGCCGATCAGGGCGACGATGCCGCCGACGGCGAAGGCATAGGAGTACTCTCCGGTGCCGACCGGACCGAAACGCCGGGAGATCAGCGCGAAGAGAACGAAGCCCAGCAAATCGGCCGCCGTCCGCGAGAGAGCCAGCCAGAATGCGTTAGCGAAGACTCTCATTTAACAGCGGTCCATTTCGGCGTCGGTTTGGCACCTTGGAACGGTGCAAAAGCCGAAGACGTGGATACGACGTGCCCGCCGCACCGGGCGTTCAACCCACCGTCCCAGTTTGCGCGTCGGGCTACGATTGCGACGCGCGCAGCGTATTCGATTCATTTTTTCCCGGAAAGAAGCGATCGGCTGGCGAGCGCACGGACCTTTTTGGAGCCTATCGGCCTACTAGCTTACTGAACGCTGCAGTATCGAAACAGCTCGAAGCTTCGCGGGAGACTTTCGTTACGAGTGAGCAGGAGTCTTCATCGTTAGCTCGTGCGAAAAAAACGCACTGCTCCGCCGGCAGCAAGCGAGCCGCTCTCTTCTCGCATCGGGAAGGGCCCCGGCGTAAGCTCGCGCAGCGATTCCCAATTAGACGTAACCCTGCGATGCTGCGCGGCCTGCGACGCTTCTTGATATTGCTGCACCGGTACCTCGGCATCCCGCTGAGCTTCCTGTTCGTCGTCTGGTTCGCGTCGGGCATCGCGATGATCTATGTCGGCGGGATGCCTTCTCTGACTCCCGCCGAGCGCCTCGAGCACCTGGCAGAGCTCGATCTGGCGGCCGTGCGAATCACGCCGGCCGAGGCCGCGAAGCGCGCGCTCGACGAGTCGCCGGCCGAGATCACGCTTGCACACGGTGCTCGGCCGGCCCGCCTACCGAATCGACGGCGAGACGGTGTTCGCGGACGACGGCGCCGACGCTCGAGCCGCTCGAGCGCGACGCCGCGCGGCAAGTCGCAGCGAGCTTCAGCAACGAGCCCGAGGGCTCCGTGCGACTCGTGCGCACCGTGACGCGCCCCGATCAGTGGACCCTGCAGCTCGGCCGCGAGCTACCGCTCGAGAAGTTCGCGGTGGACGACGGCCGCGGCACCGAAGTTTACGTGTCGCCGGCGAAGGCCACGGTCGTGCTCGCAACGACGGCACGCACGCGCGCGTTCGCGTGGATCGCGACGATTCCGCATTGGTTCTACTTCACGAGCCTGCGTACGAATCAGCGGCTCTGGACGCGAACGGTCGTATGGTCCGCGGAGCTCGGTTGCGTGCTCGCGGCACTGGGGCTCGTGCTCGGCGTCGTGCAGTTCCGCAAGTCGACGCCGTTCCGGCTTTCGAAGTCGATCCGCTATCAAGGTTGGATGCGCTGGCACTACATCCTCGGCGCGGTCTTCGGCGTGTTCGCGCTGACCTGGGTGTTCAGCGGGCTTCTATCCATGGAGCCGTTCGAATGGACGAACGCCGAGGGCTTGCGCATACGCCCAAGCGCGTTCACGGGCGGTCCGCTGGACGTCTCGCGGTTCGGGCCGTTCGACGCGGCCGCATGGGCGACGCTGCGCGCGGGCCGCTCGCTCAAGGAGATAGAGCTCAGACGAATCCAAGATCAACCGTACTATGTCGCGCGCTACGCGTCGGCGCCGCCGTCCGATGCGAAGCGCGAGCGGCTGCATCAGCCCTATGCCATCGCCGGCCGCGCGCAGCCGGAGTCCGAGCTCATCGACGCGGCGACGCTCGCGCCGCGACGCGAGCCGTTCAGCGTGGAGTCGCTGCTCGGACGCTTGAAGGCCGCGGCGCCGGGCACCGCGATCGCGGCGCAGGACCTGCTCGACGACTACGACTCCTATTACTATTCGCGAAACCGGGAGGCGCCATTGCCGGTGCTGCGCGTGAAATTCGCGGATCCGCTCGAGACCTGGGTCTACGTGGACCCCAAAGAGAGCGAGCTGCTGGCGACGGTCCATCGCCTGAACCGCGTCGAGCGCTGGCTCTACAACGGCTTGCATAGCCTCGACTTCGCGTTTTGGTATTCGAAGCGGCCGCTTTGGGACATCGGCGATGATCCTTCTCTGCGTGGGGGCGCTCACGTCCAGCGCGATCGGCCTGTGCCTCGGGGTGAATCGTCTCGCGCGCGACATCGCGCGGCTCGTGCGCGTCGCGGGGCCGAATTGACGTCAGGCTCCGTCCTCGTCGCCGCCGGCATCTTCCTGAGCCGAATCGCCGGGCTCGTGCGCGAGCGCGTAATCGCAACGTATTTCGGCACGGGCCTGCACGCCGACGTCCTCGGCGCCGGCTTGCGTATGCCGAACGTGCTCCAGAACCTCCTCGGCGAGGGCACGCTGAGCGCGTCGTTCATTCCCGTCTACTCGGAGCTGCTCGGCCAGGGCAGGACGAAGGAAGCCGGCCGCGTCGCGGGCGCGATGTTCGGCACTGTTGCTTTGTGTCGCGGGCGCGATCGCGCTGCTCGGCATCTTGCTCGCGCCGCTGCTCGTGACGTGTTCCTGCCCGGATTCGCGGGCCAACGTCGCGAGCTGATGATCGCGATCGTGCGGATCCTGTTCCCGATGACCGGCGTGCTCGTGCTGTCCGCCTGGGCGCTCGGGATCCTGAACAGCCACCGGCACTTCTTCCTGCCGTACTTCGCGCCCGTGCTCTGGAACGCGGCGATCATCGGCGCGCTCGTCGCGTTCGCCGGACGCCTCGAGCTCGACGCGCTGTTGATGGCCGCCGCGTGGGGCGGGCTCGCGGGCGGCGTGCTGCAGTTCCTCGTTCAGTTGCCTGCGGTGCTGCGGCTCGACCGAGAGATCCGCGTGAGCCGCGGCCGCGACTGCCGCCGTTCCGCGAAGCCGTGCGCAACGCGGGGCCCGCGATCCTCGGGCGCGGCGTCGTGCAGCTCTCCTCTTACATCGATCTCTTCCTCGCGAGCCTGCTCGCGATCGGCGCCGTCGCGCGCTTGCGCTACGCGCAGACGCTCTACGTACTGCCCGTGAGCCTGTTCGGCGCGAGCACCGCGGCCGCCGAGCTGCCCGAGCTCGCGCGCGAGCGCTTCGGTCGGCCACGAGGCGCTGCGCGCAGCGCGTGGTCGCCGCGGTGCGCCGCGTGTCGTTCTTCGTGGTGCCGAGCTTCGTCGCGTTCGTGCTGCTCGGCGACGTGCTCGTCGCGGGGATCTACCGCGCGGGCGCGTTCGGCGCCGGCGACGTCACGCATCGTCTGGCTCACGCTCGCCGCGTACGCCTCGGGCTGCTCGCGTCGACGACACGCGCGTCTACCAGTCCGCGTTCTTCGCGCTGCGCGACACCAAGACGCCGGCGCGCGTCGCGACGCATGCGAATGCGTCGCTTCGGCGATCACCGGGTCCGCGCTGATGCTGCAGTTCGAGCCGATCGCGTTCGCGGGCATCGCACGATTCCCGCGGGCGTTGTTCGCGCAGTGGCGCGTGGCCGGCGCGCCGCTCGGTCCCGTCGGCCTCGCGCTCGGCGCCGACCGTCGGCGCATGGCTCGAGTGGACGCTGCTGCACGCGAGCCTCGCGAAGCGGATCGGCGACTGCGGCGCCGGAGCGTCGCGACTCGCGAAGACGTTCGGCGCGGCGCTCGTCGCGGCTGCGGCGGGCCACGGCGCGAGGCTGATGGCATCGGGCCTTCACCCGCTGCTCGCTCGCCGTGATCGTGGCTGCGGCGTTTGGCGCGATCTATTTCGCCGCCGCGCGCGTGCTCGGGCTCGAGGAAGCGAGCGCGGCGCTCGGCCGCGCTCGGACGGCGAACGAGGCGCTGAGAGACCGGCACAGCGCGTTCGCGCTAGGCGCCGGCTTTATTCCGCGTCGAGCATCGGCTCGACGCCCTTCCAGATCTCGAGCCGCCGGTCGAAACCTACGAACGCGGTCTCCGCATACAGCGCGCCGGGCTCGAGGTCGCGCGCGTCGATCACGTGCTCCGGTTGCAGATGCTTGAACAGGCCGTACTTCTCGGCGAGCGGCTTGAACCTCGCGCGACCTTCGCCCCAAAGGCCGTTGTAGAACAGCATCGAAAGCTCATACGAAGAGAGTTGCGCGCGCGCGAAGTTCGCGAGCCGCGTGCGCTCCTCGAGCGGCAGATCGGCCAGGTCGATGAACGTGAACAGATGGTTGAGCAAGTCGGAAATAGACGCCGAGCTCGTAGCCCCAATCCGCGTCGAGCTTTTTCATCAGCGCTGACGTAGCGTTCGATGTTCGGCGCCTCGCGCGTACGCTTCGTGCAAGTACGGCGACCTCAGCGCGTGCTGGAACATCGCGCGGAACGCCTCGCGCCCATGCACCTCGTCGACCGACGGCAGACGCGGCTGCAAGCCCGACCGGCGTGACGCGAGTGCGCTCGTAGCGCAGGTCGTGGACGGTCTGCGCTATGCGCTCGATGAGCCGCGTGAACGCGGTCATCAAGGTCTCGATGCCGCGCGCGCGCCGCTCGTCGGCGGCCTGAATCCGGTTCTCGTAGAGCGACACGAGCACGACCATGAAGCTCGCGAACGCCAGAATCGGACCGAGCACGCCACCAAGGTAGTCGCCGAAGACGCCCCAGTCCGCGGGGCGGTCGCTGAGGCCGCCGGGGAACCTGTAGAAATAGAGACCGACCAGCAGTATCCAGCCACCCGCACCGACGAAGCAGCGCGGCAAGCAGATACGTCCGGAACAGCCGCCTCCGCTGCTTCACGAAATCGGGTGACTTGGGGAACCGCCGCACGTCGATTGGCCTCTCGTTGCGTGCTAAGGATCACGAAAGCGGGCCGCGCGTCAACCGCGCGACGACGGCCCCTCGGTCATCGCGCCGCGTACCGGCCGCTGCCGGTAGAACGCCGCGAGCTGCTCGTAAACGCGCGGATACTCCTCCGCGAAGCGCTCCGGCACGTCGAAGAACATCTCGCTGCAGACCGCGAAGAACTCGGCCGGATCCTCCGCGCCGTACGGGTCGAGCCACGGCTCCTCGTCGCGGTCGAGCTGCTCGAGCAGGCTCTCGTAGGCATCGTCGAACGCCGCAGTCCATTCCGGCAGCCGCATGTCCGCATGCAGAGGCGGCACGCCGTCGACCTCGCCGTTCAGCATGTCGATCTTGTGCGCGAGCTCGTGGACGACGACGTTGTAGCCCTCGCCCTTCCCGCTCTGCTCGACCTCGCTCCAGGCGAGCAGGACGGGCCCTTGCTGCCACGCCTCGCCGCTCAAGAGATCGTCGCCCGTGTGCACGACGCCGTCCTCGTCGACGACCTCGCGGTCGCGCACGAGGAACTCGTCCGGATAAAGCACGATCGACGTGAAAGTCGCATAACTGTCGAACCCCAAGTTCAGGATCGGCAGAGAGGCGAGCATCGCGACCCGCACCCGCATCTCGTCCATGATCGCGAAGCCTCGTGCGGGCTCGAAGCGCTTCTCGTGCAAGAACAGCAACGCGAGCTCACGCAGACGCGCGAGGTCCGCGGCGGCCAGACGGCCGAGCGCCGGGCTCGCGATCAGTGCGCCGTTCCAGAGCGCGTCCGGGATCGATTCGTGCGCGAGGACGCGCTTGCGCCGCCAGCTCTTGAACAAGTTCGGTTACTCGACGGTCGCTTCGCGCCGCGCGCGCCGGGCATCAAGCGAGATGCTGCTTGAAGAACGCGATCGTGCGTTCCCACGCGAGGTTCGCAGCCTTCTCGTCATAGCGCGGCGTCGAATTGTTGTGGAAGCCGTGCTGCGTGCCTTCGTACATATACATCTGGTACGACACCTTCGCGGCCTTGAGCGCGGCCTCGTACTCGGGCCACATGCCGTCGATCCGCTCGTCCATGCCGGCGTAGTTGATCAGCAATGCGGCACTTGATCTTCGCGACGTCGGCGGTCGCCGGCGCCGCGCCGTAAAACGGCGCACCGGCGCTCAAGTCCGACCCGATCGCGACCGCGAGATTGTTCACCATGCCGCCGCCCCAGCAGAACCCGGTTGCGCCGAGCTTGCCCGTCGAGAGCTCGTGCTTCTTCAGCCACAGCGCGCTGTTCACCATGTCTTGGCGCAGCTTGGCCTGGTCGAGACCGGCCTGCAGCGTGCGACCGTCGTCGTCGTTGCCGGGATAGCCGCCGACGGGGGACAGCCCGTCGGGCGCCAGCGCGACGAAGCCCGCGACCGCCACGCGCCGCGCGACATCCTCGACGTACGGATTGAGCCCGCGGTTCTCATGGATCACCAGCACGGCCGGAAATCGGCCTGCGCCGCGCCGGCTGCACGAGGTAGCCGCGCATCTTGCCGGAATTGCCGCCCGGCGACGCGTAGTCGACGTATTTCGCCTTGATGCGCGAGTCCGTGAACGAGATGGTCTGTGCGTCGGCGTAGCGCGGGAACAGGGACTGGGCCATTGCCAGCGCGGACACGCCCCCGATCACGAGCGCGCTCGCCCGCGCGAGGAATTCGCGCCGATCGATCCTGCCGTGACAGTACTCGTCATAGAGGTCGTAGACGCGTTGCTCGACGGGCGGCGGCGTGAGCCGCGGTTGCGCGGACATGCAAGCTCTCCGGTCTCGGGCGGAGGCCCATTGTGCGCAAGTGTTCGCCTGTTCGCGACTCCACCGCGCCCAGCGACCGCGCTAAGTCACATCGGCGGCTTCACGCCGTTCGTCTCGGCGATCACGGCGACGGCCAGGCCGGTGCCGCCTTGCTGCGGAATCGCGAGCGCGAAAACGGTCGCGCCCGGCTTCAATAGCTCGCGAGTGCCGGGCGCGAGCGCCACGATCGCGGTCTTCGGCGTGACATCGACGTCGGTCTCTCCGCCGGCGTATTTCACGTGCAGCGTCCGCCCGCCGCGGCCGGACGTGCTGCCCGTCACCGCGCCGTTCGTCATCGAGCTCTCGGGCAGGTCCCACGCGTAGTGGCCCTCGCCCGCGCCGCGCATCGATTCCGGGAAGATGTGGATCTCGGTCGCTTGCCAGCGTCCCGCGGCGGTCTTCACGGCGGTCGCGCCAATGAACGTGTTGTCGCCGATGTCGGCAAGCTTCTTCGCTTGGAGCCCGTTGATGCCGGTCGCGTCCGACACCGACAGGTCCACGACACCGTTAGCCTGGGTCTTTATCGAGAGCTTTTGACCGTCGAACGACTGGACCACACCGCGAGTTCGGACGGGCTGAGGAAGTTGCGGTTGGGCGCTAGCGCCGAGCGCGAACGCGGCGGCGGCCAGGGCAATGACGATCGAGGGTTTCATGGGCGCTCCGACGGTTGGGGCGCCTCAATTTACCTCGCGCCAGGACGCGCGGGGAAATTTCTCCGTCGCACGACGGTTCGGCCGGCTCGCGGAAGCAAACTCGGCGGCGCTGCAGCGCCGCCGGCGCCGCGCCCGGCCGCTCCCGGGCTCGCACCGGCGCGGTTGCCTCAGAACGTGCGGCGGAAGCCGATGTGCAGCTCGTCGTCGAGGTTGCGGTTCCCCGAGACCGCCTCCTTTACGGTGTCGACCTCGAGGTGGCGGAAACCGACGAATGCGAACGTTCTATCGCCGACGCGAGTCTGCAAATCGAGCGCATAGTCCCTGATGTTGTTGGCGATGCCGAACGTCAAGATGTCCGGTGCGTAGAACGCGCTGAGCCGCAACGACGACCGGCGCCTCTGATTGAAAAACCATTCGGCCTGGCCGCCGAAACCGACGCCGAGCGTGTCCTCGTTCTCCTGGTTCAAGAACGCGGCGAACACGCGGGTGCCGACCGAGACTTCGATCTCTCGCCGCCGCGCCTCGTCGCCGATGTACCAGAGCGCGTCTAAGACGCCGACCAAATCGCGCTGCTCGTTATAGAGGATGCCCGCGCTTCCTTGGACGACGCCGAAGTCTTCGATCCGCAGCTCGCGCTGGTACTGCACGTCGATCGTCTTGCCGCTCACATACGCTTCGATCGATTGATTTACGCTGTGCACGCGGTCTGCGACTTTGTCGACAGTCCGTTCGTCCTGCTGAGCCTGCGCCGGGAGCGACGCGAGCGCGGCAAACGCGGCGACGGCCGCACCCATCCATAAACGCCGCGTGTGCCCGAGACCGCTCTTGCGTGCCGACCCTGATCGCGCTTTCATGCATTCCGTCCTTGGCCGGAGATCGGCCTGAGCCCTGTGCCCCAACGATCGTTCCCGATCGCGAATTACCCGTTGCGGCATAGAGCAAGTTGCGTGCCATCCAGGTTCGCATCGGGTCCGCGCGGCACATGCGGTCCTTGGCGAGATCGATTCGACGCCATCAAAACCGTTTGTGCTTTTTGGAAACTGGCGGCTGCTTCACCGCGCGCAGCCGGCGACTCGCTCAGGTCGCCTGCTCGGATTCGAGCACGCTGCGCACGAGCTCGAGGTCGCTGATGAAATGCTGCAGCTCGGCGGCTCGCGAGGTTTCGTCGGCCAGCCGCAGCAGCGCAGAAGGGTGCACGGTGGCGATCACGTACGGCGCGAGCGCCGAAGGCTTGAATTTGCCGCGCTCCTCGGTCACCCGGAACCCTCGCCCGAGCAGCGACTGCGACGCCGTCGCGCCGAGGCACACGATCACGAGCGGGTGCACGAGGTCGATCTCCATCCTGAGCCATGGACGGCAAGCGTCGATCTCGGCCGGGCTCGGACGCCTGTGGAGCCTGCGCTTGCCGCGCGGTTCCCATTTGAAGTGCTTGACCGCGTTCGTCACGTACGTGTCGCCGCGTTCGATGCCGGCGGCTTCGAGCGCACGATCGAGCAGCCGGCCGGCGGGGCCGAACGGGCGGCCGGACCGGTCTTCTTGGTCGCCGGGGACCTCGCCCACGAGCATCACGCGCGCGTCGCGAGGGCCTTCGCCGAAGACCGTCTGCGTAGCCGCCTGCCACAGCGAGCAGCCGCGGCAGCACGCGGCCGCCGCTCGCGCGGCGCGCAGTGAGTGCTGCTCGGGCAAGAACTCGTCCGCCGATCGCTTCTGCGCTCGCATCCTTGCTCTGCCATTGACGGTGCAATGCCCAAGGCTTCCACGATTTGTGCCAACGACGTCGGCCGCGACGAACCATGGCACATCGCTTGCACCCTGCTGCGACATGCCGCCACGCGTGCGCCAAAGGTAGTCGATCGATGGCCGGTCTCGCCTGGTGGCAGCGGGGCATCATCTATCAGATCGTCGTTCCCTCATTTCGCGATTCCAACGGCGACGGCTTGGGCGATCTCGGCGGCGTCATCGAGAAGCTCGACTATCTACGCTGGCTCGAGGTCGGCGGAATCTGGTTGTCGCCGTTTTACCGCTCGCCGCTGCGCGAGCTAGGCTACGACGTCACCGATCACTGCGACGTGGACGCGCGCTTCGGCACGCTCGCCGACTTCGATCGCCTGATCGAGGAAGCGCATCGTCGCGACCTCCGCGTGATTCTCGACTGGGTCGGCAACCACACGGCAACGGACCATGCGTGGTTTCTGGAGTCGCGGTCGAGCCGCGACAATCCGAAGCGGGACTGGTACTTGTGGCGCGACGCGAAGCAGGACGGGTCGCCACCGAACAACTGGATCAGCGTGTTCGGCGGCAGCGCGTGGGAATGGGACGGCGCGACCAAGCAGTTCTACCTGCACACGTTCTTGAGCTCGCAGGCCGACTTGAATTGGCGCAACCCGCAGGTCGCAGAGGCGATGCACGCGACGCTGCGCTTCTGGCTCGAACGCGGAGCGGACGGTTTTAGACTCGACGCGCCGTCACTGATGCTCAAAGACCAGCAGTTCCGCGACAACCCGCCGAATCCCCACTACAAGCCAGGCGACTTGCCCGACAGCGAGCAGATTCCGCGCTATACGCGTAACCAGCCCGGGATGCACTTCCTGATCGCGAACCTGCGCGCCGTCGTCGACGCGGCGGCGCCTGAAAGCGTGCTGCTCGGCGAATTCTACCTGCCGTTCGACGAGCTCGTGACCTTCTATGGCGCGAAGCGGCCCGAGCTACATCTGCCGTTGAATCTCGCGCTGACCTACACGGACTGGAACGCGGACGCAATCGGCAAGGCGATCGAGGGGTATCAACGTTCGATCCCGCCGAACGCGTGGCCGACGACCACGGCCGAAACGCATGATCAAACGCGGATCGCGATGCGAACGCACGGTACGCTGACACGGGTCGCGGCGATGCTGTTGCTGACCCAGCGCGGCACGCCGACGATCTACTACGGCCAGGAGATCGGGATGGGCGGCGTGCCGATCCCGCGCGAGCAGGCGCGGGATCCGCAAGGGCAGCGCACGGGCCGCAATCGCGATCCCGAGCGCACGCCGATGCAATGGAACGGCGAACGCTACGCGGGCTTCTCGAGCCACGAGCCGTGGCTGCCGGTCCAGAATGACGCGCATCGCGTCAACGTGGCTGCGCAAAGCGCCGATTCGAAGTCGCTGTTGAATCTATATCGGGAGTTGATTGCGCTGCGCGCGCGCGAGCCGGCGCTCCTTGACGGCGCGCACGCGGCCGTCGTGCGCGAGCGGCCGTTGCTCGCGTATCGGCGCGAGGCGGACGGACGCGCGCTGATGGTCGCCCTGAACTTCGGGCACGAGCCTCGACGCTGCGAGCTCGAACGCGGGCGCGCCGCGCGCGTGCTGCTATCGACCTCGTTGGACCGCGTCGACGAGCGAGCGGGAGACAACATCGACCTTCGCCCGCACGAGGGCATCGTGGTCGCGTTCGAGTGAGCGCATGCACGAGCCGCGACCTATGGGCCGCGTGTTTTCACCCAGGCTCGGAGCACTTCGGCGACGCTCCATGCTTGCGCAATGCAACCACGCGGCGCGTAAGGCGGTTCGGCGTCGAATATCTCGCTGATCGTGCCGACGCCCGCCTCGCTCAACTGCCCGTGAAACGCATCGAGAAAGCCGCGCGCAGTGTCGCGATCCTCGGGGTGCGCCCTGAGCCACGCGTCGACGAAGGGGCCGACGAGCCATGCCCACACGGTACCTTGATGGTAGGCCGCGTCGCGCGCGTGGATGTCGCCGTCGTAGCGCGCCTGATAGTTGCGCGAGTCCGGCGAGAGCGAGCGCAGACCGAACGGGGTAAGCAGCTTCGCGCGCACGACGTCGAGCGTCGGCCGCCAGCGGCTTTGATCGAGAACCGCGTGCGGTAACGCGATCGCGAACACTTGGTTCGGGCGGCACGAGGCGTCGTCCTTGCCGCGCTCGCCGTCGACGACGTCGTAGAGGCACCCCGCAGCCTCGTTCCAGAATCTGCGGTTGAACGAGTCGCGCGTGCGCTGCGCGACGCCCGCCCAGCGTTCGGCGCCTGCGCCGTCGCCGGTCTCGCGCAGCCACTCGACCAGGAGGCACAGCGCGTTGTACCAGAGCGCATTGATCTCGACGGCCTTCCCGCGCCGCGGCGTGACGACCCAGTCGCCGACTTTCGCATCCATCCACGTGAGCTGGTAGCCCTCGGCGCCCTCGCGCAGCAGCGAGTCGGAGTGATCCACGCCGATGCCGAAGCGAGTACCGCGCATATGATGCTCGGCGACGTCGACCAGCGCGGGCAGCAGCGCTTCGAGCAGCGGCCGGTCGCTCGTCTTCGCGAGATAGCGGTCGATCGCATGGAAGAACCACAGCGTCGCGTCCGCCGTGTGATAGAGACCTTCTCGCTCGCCCTCGGGAAAGAGATTCGGCAACAAACCGTCGCGCAGGCTGTGCGCGAAGGTCCTGAGCACGTTCGCCGCTTCGGCTTCGCGACCCGTCATCAGCGTGAGCCCTTCGAGACTGATCATCGTGTCGCGGCCCCAGTCCGTGAACCAGTGATAGCCTGCGATCACGGTTCTGCCTTCCACACCCGCGGCGGCGGAGCGCGCGGTGTCTGCCGATCGCGAGACGGGTTTCACGATGAACTGGTCCGCCGCGAGCACGAGCTCCGAGCCGAGGCCGGTGCTGGCGGCCGGGACCGCGGTCGCGACCAAGCCTGCGCGCCGCTCGTGCTCGGTTTGCACCGCCGTGTCGGGCTCGAGCGCCGTGACGACGTCCCACGTTTCCGTCGACGCGATCACGGCGACGGGCTCATCGCGTGTGACGACGGCGGCGACGTCGCCAATCGACCACGGCGTGCCGTGCGCTTCGTACCCGCGAGCCATCTCCCACGCGTACGTGATCTCCGGCAAGTCGCGACGGCGCTCCTCGAATCGCGCGTCGCGGCCGAGCACCCGAAGCCGCAGGTGCGGAAGATCGTCCGCCGAAATTTCATGCCCCCAGCTCGTGGGTGCGACTTTGAGCGGCTTAGGCAGCGGAGAATTCACCGGCGCGTCGTGAGGGCGGTTGTGCACGACCACGGCGAAGTCGAGCGTAAGCCGGGCGGCACCGCCGAGCAGCCGATAGACGACGTGCACGGTGTTCTGCGAGTGCGGCATCACGATCCGCTTCTCGAGCTCGAACGCCTCATGCACGTAGCGCCAAATCGGTAAACCCTCCTCGAGGCGGAAGTCACTCAGGAGGCCGCCGTCGGGCTCACACAGCGGTACGCGCATTCCGCTCGGTAGCGTGATCTGCGCCGGAAGATCGGCGAGCAGCAGGCGCCGGCCGAACGGCGGCGGCAGGCCCGCGACCAGCAGGGCGTGATAGCGGCGCGTCGGGACGCCGCCGATCGTGCCGGACGCGTAACCGCCGAGGCCGTTGGTCACGAGCCACTCGCGCGCGAGCGCCTCGCGCTTCGCGTCGAGATCGAGATTGTGCACGCCGATGGTACGTATCGCGTTCGCCGTCATGCTCCGTAAATCGATACCAAAATCCATGCACGAGCAACTTGCGTGCCACGACGATGATTCCGAACTTCGCCGGGGCCACGACGTCCAGAACCTATAGCTCGGTGACAGCCGCGATGCTCCGAGCGAAGAGGCCGTCTGAGACTCGGCCATGGACATCGCGATCCGCAAGACCGCAGCGCACGCCACGCTCTCGACGTTGTGCGAACAAATCGACGAGGCGTGCCGCCATTTGAGCGGCGGGCATCCGTCCGGTACCCACATCCACGACGCACGCAAGGCGATCAAGCGGTCGCGCGCGACGCTGAGGCTCGTTCGCGACGCGCTCCCGGATCGCACGTATCGGCTCGCGAACGAGACGTTGCGGGACGCCGCCCGACCCCTGAGCGGCGTGCGCGACGGCCGGGCGCTCATCGATTCGCTCGACGACGTCGTGGTGCGCGAGCGCCTCGAACCCAGAGAATCGATGTCGCTCCGGCGAGCTCTGAGACAGGAGCTGAGAGACCTTCGGCGAAAGATGGAGCGCGATGACCGCACGTTCCAACGTACGCTCGCTTCGCTACGCGCCGCACGCAACCGCGTCGCCCGATCGGGGCTCGACCCTTGCGGCTGGCCGCTCGCCCCGGAGCGAATCGGCAAGATTGCCGAGCGCGCGCACCGGCTCTCGAATCGGCTCGGCGACGATCACGATCTGAGCGTGCTTCGGCAGAAGGCGATCGCGCACAAGCGCGCATTCCGCGCGCGCGGCGAGCTGGACGCGCTGACCGACGGGATCCGGCACCGTCAGTCGCGATTGCGCAAGAAGGCCTTCAAGATCGGCGCAAAGGTCTATGACGCAAAGCCCGCGCGCTTCCGTTGCCGGTTCGATCGCTATTGCAAGCGAGCGCCTGAACCCTAGCGCCCCACGCGCGGCTCGCCCGGCTCGCTGCGAGCGGCGGCGCATCGACGAGCGCGATGCTGAGCCAGACACCGGCGCTGAAGTACAGCGTGAGCCACGGCATGTCCTCGCGCCAGGCGGCGGTCGCCGGCATTCGGATGCAACGACGCAGCACCTCGTCGAGCCCGACGGCGAGCGGCAGCGCGGCCGCGCCGCTCGCTTGCCACCGCTGCAGATACATCGGCACATCGACGGCGACCATGAATGCCAAATACACGCCGATCGCCGCAATACCCACGGCGACCGCCCGCCGTCGCCGCTCGTCCGCGCCATTCAGCAGCGCCACGAGGGCCACGACGATCAGCGCCGCGCCGAGCGTCCACAACGAGTTCTCGATCGCGTGCAGCAGGTTGTCACGCGTCAGCACGCCGAGCCAAGACGCGGTCTCGGCTGCTACCCCGAGCGGCAAGAGTGCGAGCGCGGCCTGCCTGACGAACGGCCGAGCATCGCTTCCCGCAGCTTCTCGCAACAGCAGCGCCCATTGCGCAACGAACGCGAGCTCCGCGACCGTCGCGACGCCGCGACCCACGACGATGCGCGAGAACGGCGTGTCGTGGAGGCAGATGCGCTGCACGTCGAGCATCGGGAATGCGGACCGGAACGCGCAACCGGCCACGTAAATCGCCGACAAGCCGAGCAACGCTCTGCGCGTACCCAAGACTTCCGTCGGCAGCGCGGCCGCACGCCGCTGCAAACGACGTTTTGCGGAAAGCCAAGCTGCCACGTTGACGATCGCGAACACGCAGAGCGCGGTGTTCCAGAGCACCAACTCGACAGGCATCGCTCGGCGTCCTCGGCTCGGCTAGGGGAAGCACGCCGCGCGCGACGCCCGGCGACGACGACCGAGGCGATACTCGGGAAACCGAGTCACCCGCGACTCCGTGCCGCGACTGCCTCTCGAGCCGACGTGGCGAGCCGCGCTGCGGGTTTGCAGAGCGCCGCGAGCTTGGCCGCGAGCGAGATTGCGTCGTAAGGCGCGCGCACCTTGATGTCGTTGTCGAAGTAGACATAGACGTCGCGATGCGCGCGCCGTGCAGCGGGTGGGCCGATCGTGGACGCGGCCGCCGGTTCGCGGCCATCGAGCCACGCGTCGACTTTCTCGGCCCACCTGTCGAGCGCCGCGCTCGTGTAGCCGCCTTCGTAGAGCTTCGAGTCGCCGTGCAGCCGCACGTACACGAAGTCCGCGGTCAGATCTTCGAGCAGAGGCCACTTGCCGGCCGTATCGGCAACCACCAAGCCGATCCGGTGCTCGCGCAGCAACTCGACGAACGCCGGCGTCACGAAGCTCGCGTGGCGCACTTCCAGCGCGTGCCTGAACCGGCTGCGCGGGTCGACGTCGAGCCTCGTCCGGCCTGCGACGCGCTCGTCGTGCAGGCGGGCGAGCGCCGCGGCTTGCTCGCCGGTCCTCGGCAGCAGCGCGAAGAATCTTGCGAGCGTTGCCTGGTCGAACGGCATCGTCGGCGGCAGCTGCCACAGGAACGGGCCGATCTTCTCGCGCAGCGCGAAGACGCCGGACGCGAGCAAGTTGGCGAGCGCGGTCTCGACACCCGTCAATCGAAGCATATGGCTGATGTAGCGCGAACCCTTGATCGCAAATTCGAATCCCGCCGGAACGTCCGAATACCAGCGCGCGTAGCTTTCCGGACGTTGGAGCGAATAGAAGCTGCCGTTGAGCTCGATCGAGTCGAACCGCTCGGCGGCGAACGCGAGCTCCTGGTGCCGCGGTAGGCCGGTCGGATAGAAGTCGCCGCGCCACGGACCGTAGCGCCATCCCGAGATACCGATGCGAGCGCCACGTATACGGTCGCTGGTGCGCTGCCGGATCGCGCGCTGCCTCGTTCGAGACATTGTTCGCTCGGGTCTCTCCTTGCTTTGCGATTGACTAAGCAATTTCTGCGCCATTGACGCTCCGCAATGCCGGCTGCACCGCGTCGGCTCCGGCTCATTTAGGTAGCTAGATTACATAACGGGGGCGCTCGGAAATCTTCCAACGAATTTGGCAGAATCCGACCGACACGGATGAAAACAGCGGCGGGCTCGGCGCGGCTCTTGCATAGATGCGCCCGGGCCGGGAACGAAACTTGAGACGGCTTACCAGAAGCCGTCCAGGCATCGTCACCCGACGCCATTAGATAACAACAGGGGTTCGGTGATGGGGAAGGTGCGCAAAGCACCGGCGGAGAGGGTGCCTTGAGCGTTCGAGCTTGGGCGCTCCTCATGGCGGCGATGGGTCTGATGACGGCCTGGTCTCGCTCGGCGCACGCGGCCCCGCCAACCGCGGTCAACGACAGCTACGGCACGCCGCACGGCACGCCGCTCGTCGTGGGCGCTTCGGCCGGAGTGCTCGCGAACGACACCGATCCGGATCACGATCCACTGACCGCGATGCTGCAGAAGACCACCAGTAGCGGCACGCTCCAATTGAGCTCGAACGGTTCGTTCACGTACACGCCCAATCGCGACTTCTCCGGCAAAGACACGTTCACCTATCATGCACGGGACGCCACGCGCCAAAGCAACACCGCGACGGTGACGATCACTGTCGCGTCCGACGTCGCGCCTGTCGCCGCGAACGACAGCTACAGCACCACTCAAGGCACGCCGCTCACGGTGGGCTCCGGCAATGGCGTGCTCGCCAACGACACGGATGCGAACGGCGATTCACTCACCGCCGCGCAGGTCGGCAACGTCGCGCACGGCACACTCGCGCTCAGTCCGAACGGGTCGTTCACGTACAGCCCGGCCCCGGGCTACGCCGGCGCCGACTCGTTTACTTACCGCGCGAACGACGGCTCTCTGAACAGCAATACGGCGACGGTCTCGATCATGGTTACGACGGTCGACGGCGCGCCCGTCGCGGCCAACGACGCCTACAGCACGGCGAAGAACACCCCACTCAGCGTCCCGGCCAAAGGCGTGCTCACGAACGACACGGACCCGGACGGGGATGCGCTGACGGCGGCGCTCGTCGCGATCCCGCTACACGGCGTGGTCGTTCTGAGCGCAAACGGCTCGTTCACTTACGCGCCGGCTACCGGCTACACGGGCGCCGACGCCTTTACGTACCGCGCGAGCGACGGGACTCTGAACAGCAACACGGCGGCCGTCGCGATCACGGTCACGGCCGTCAACAACCCGCCCGTCGCGGCCGCCGACTCCTACAGCACGAACGAGGACACACCCCTCAACGTGACCGGCAAGGGCGTGCTCACGAACGACACGGACCCCGACGGCGACACGCTCGTGGCAACGCTTGGAGCGAACGTCGCGCACGGCACGCTCACGCTGAGCTCCAACGGCTCGTTCGTCTATACGCCGGCGGCGAACTACAACGGGTCCGATTCTTTCACGTACTCCGCGAGCGACGGCAAGCTCAACAGCAACACGGTAACCGTCTCGATCACCATCGTGCCGGTCAACGACGCGCCGGTCGCGGTCGCCGACTCGTACACCACGGTCGAAAGCACGCCGCTCGCCGTGCCGGCGAAAGGCGTGCTCGCGAACGATACCGATGCGGAGGGCGATCCACTGACGGCCGTGCTCGTCGCCGGACCGGCGCACGGCACCGTCGCCCTGAACGCGGACGGCTCGTTCACGTATACGTCGACGCTGCATTACAACGGCCCAGACACGTTCACGTACAGAGCCAACGACGGCAAGCTCAACAGCGACCCGGCGACCGTCACGATCACCGTGACCCCTGCCCCACACGTCGATCTCTCGCTCGCGCTCGCGGCCACGCCGAATCCCGTCGTGCTCGGGGCGCAGGCGACTTGGACCTTCTCGATCAAGAACAACACGCCGAGTGTCGACGTTTCGGGCGTCACGCTCACGGCGACGTTCGCCGGCGAGGTGCCTTTCCAATTCGACGCGCCGTCGGATTCGGGCTGCACGCTCAGCGTCGTCGGCAGCGCGACGCAACTGTCGTGCACACTCGGCGCCGTAGCGGCCACGATGACCCGCACGTTGGCGTTGACGGGCCACGGCAGCTTCGCGGGCGATGTGTTTGCGAACGCTCAAGTCGCCGTCATGGGTCCCGTGCCTGTCGACGCGACGCCGGCGAACGACAAGACGACGACGGCGCTCAGCGTTGCGCAGATCGTCAGCAGCGGGCCCGCACAGGTGCTCCAGGGTGTCGACGCGCGGGCCCTTGCCGCGGGCGACTTCAACGGCGACGGCTTCGTCGATCTTGCCGTGGCGACCGGGCCCGACCAAGGCACCGGGGTGTTCTTGAACGTCGTCGACCCGGCGAACGCGAACCGGCGTGTACTCTCGAGCCTGCCGATTTCCGTTGGCGCCATCGCGCCGAGCAACGCCATCGCCGTCGCGGACTTCAACGCCGACCACAACTCTCGACATCGTGACCGCCGGCGGCGCGGGGATCCCGAGCCGCGTCTACTGAACTCCGGACCCGCGGCCTTCACGGCCGCCGACGTCGGCGACGCCAGCGAAGACAGCCATGCCGTCGCGGTCGGCGACGTGAACGGCGACGGACTGCCCGATATCGTGTTCGCGAACTACGGCCCGACGAGCGTCTACCTGAACCGCGGCTCCGGCGTCTTCGAGCTCTCGGCCAAGGTCGGCACTGCGAACAGCCGCGGCGCCGTCCTCGTCGATCTCTTCGGCGACACGTTGCCCGAGCTCGTGCTCGCGAACGCGAACGGGGATGCCACCGTCTACCGCAACACGGCAGGCGCGTTCACGCTCGAGGTCACGCTGCCGACCGGACCGACTACGTCGGTCGGCGACGGCGGACTTCAACGGAGATCAGCGCGCCGACCTCGTTTTCGGGCGCGATACTTCCACTCTGCCCGCGACACCGAGTGCCCAGGTTTGGCTCAACACGTCCACGACGTCCGGCAGCTTCTTCCTCGCCGACCAGCTCGGCGCGTCGCTGAACGCCGCAGTCGCAACCGCGGATTTCGATCTCGACGCACGGCACCGACGTCATCGTCGTCAACGAAACGGGCGCGCACCAGGTCTACGCAAACTCCGGCACCTCGAGCGGCTCGTTCAACCTGTTCCCGCAACAGCTCGGCCGCGGCGGCGCGCTCGCCGCCGCGAGTGGAAAGTTCAGCGTCGACGACCGCGTGGACGTCGCGCTCGGCGGCCCGAACGGTATCGCGATCTTCTACAACGACGGCACCGGCAACCTCGGCGGCGGCGACGTTACCGCGCCGACGATCACGTGCTCGGCTCGGCCGATCTCACGCTGACCGTCGGAGACACCTACACCGACGCAGGCGCGACCGCCACGGACTCCCTCGACGGCGACCTGACCGCCAAGATCGTCACGACCAACGCCGTGAATACCGCCGTGGTCGGCAGCTACACCGTCACCTATAACGTGATGGACTCGTCGGGCAATCCGGCCACGCCCGCGACGCGCACGGTGCGCGTGCAGCCGAACGGCGGCTCCAGTGGCGGCGGCGGCGCAACGGGCTTCGAGTTCGTACTGGGCCTCGCTTTGGCTATGATCGCCGCAGGCCGACAGCGGCGGGCACGGAGCTCCGGACCGCGGTGACATTCTGGCATCGGGCCCCGGAGGGCCGGCCGGAGATCCTTGACGCGGGCCGCGCTCGCGAGACGGGGGAATCGGAATGGGTATTCGCACAATGCCTGCGGCGGATCGCCGTCCTCGGCGCCGCGTCCTTTGCGTTTGCCGCGCGCGCCCACCACAGCTTCGCGCCGCACTTCGACGCGAGCAAGCCGGTCAGCATCTCGGGCACGGTCACCGAGTTCGAGGCGCGCAATCCGCACAGCTACCTGCACATCGCCGCCGTCGACGAGAACGGCAAGACGCAAGAATACGTCTGCGAGTCGCACGGCGTCACGCAGCTCACGCGCAACGGCATCACGCCGGAGATGCTCAAGGCGGGCACGCAAGTCCGCGTCCAGGGATCGCTGTCGCGGCACAGCGCGTACATGTGCTTCTTCGACCACGTCGAGCTCGCCGACGGCCGCGTGCTCGACGTGAACGGTCCGAGCGGCGCAGCAGAGGCGCGCGGCCGCCGCGCTGCCGCGCGCGCAAGGACATCTTCGGCACGTGGCTGCTCGCGCCGATCCCGAACCGCAGCACGAGCGGCCCGCAGCCGATGATGCAGTCTCTGACGCCGGCGCGGCGAGAAGGCGGTCGCCGCGTACGATCCGTTCAAGGACGATCCGACGTTCCGCTGCGATCCGGTCGCGATCCGCCGCGTCTGGGGCGCGCCCGGCACGCCGCTCGAGATCGTGCAGCGACGGCGATCGACATCGTGCTGCATCACGAATGGATGGACGTGCGTCGCGTCATGCACATGAACATGAAGGAGCATCCGAAGGACGGGCCGCGCACTTCGCTCGGCCATTCGATCGGCCACTTCGAGGGCGACACGCTCGTGATCGAGACCGCGAACTATTCGGCCGGCGTGCTGAACCAATACGTCGAGCAGCCGGGCCAGCCGACCAAGGGCCTGCTGCACTCCGCGGCGCTGACGTCGGTCGAGCGGCTGCACCTCGACGCGGCGCGCCAGCGGCTCGTCGTCGAGATCGATCTTGCGGATCCCGAGTTCTTCACGCGGCCGTTCGACCGCGCGACGTACGAGTACGCGCCGTCGGACCTCGCGATCGAGCCGTTCAACTGCTCGCCCGAGGGCGTGAACGGCGCGCTGCGCAAGTAAGCTGGACGCGCACGCCGCTCTACCGCCGAGTGTTCGTCTCGCGCGAGAGCGCGCTTGGCGCGCGCCGAGCGACGCGCGCTCGATTCGCGCGCAAATGGCATAGAACTTGCTCCGGGGTGATCGACCCTAAACGAGAGGAGTGAAGCCATGTCGACCCTACTATCCGCACGGGATTTGCAAGGGAACGAGATCTACGATCGTCAGGGAAACAAGCTCGGCACCATCGAGGACCTGATGCTCGACCTCGATTCCTCCCGCGTGCAGTACGCGGTCCTTGCGTTCGGAACACCGTTGGGTCAGGCAACGAAACATTTCGCGGTTCCAGTGGCCGCGCTCGCGCTCGACAGCGAGAACGAGTGCTTCGTCATCAGTGCATCGAAGGAACGACTCGACGGCGCCGAGGGCTTCGACGTCGATACGCCGCCTGAAGCACCCGACGCGCTGTTCAGCGAGCGCGCGCCCGAACCATCACAACTTGGCGGGCGGCCGCGGTGAGCGGCCCCACTTGAACCGCCGATTGCCGCGGCGAGCTGCGTCGACGAACGTCAGCGCGCCAATGAAGATCAGGAGCACGATGCCGACCGCGAGCAGAACGTAGAATGCGATGTTGCCGCTTGGTTCCATGTCAACCGAGGAGCAAGTTCCGTGCCCGGTCCGCCTGCGGTCGGCGAGCGGTTTGCTGCGCTCCGGAGCGGAAGCATTTCGGGATGTGATTCCAAACTCTGGAATCGCGCGCAAACCGAGATCGCGGCAGGCGCGCACCGGCGCCCCCTTTCACTATCGCTTTGCGTGAGACTTGCCCTCTTCCTCGGCACGCTGCGCGGCCTCGCGTTCTTCCGGAGTCAAGTTCCGCGCGCGCTCCTCGCGCTCTTCCTCCGTCGTGCTCTCGACCGTTTTTTCGACGCCCTTCCGGTAACGGCGATCCGCTTCGCGATTGCCCTCGCCTTCGTTCTCACGTTGGTTATTGTCGTCTGACATAGCTCCTCCTGTGTGTTGAACACACCGGAATGCAAAGCGAATGCCAGCGGTCCGTAATCCTCCGCAACGCGCTCCGTCACCCCTGCGGCGCGCTTCGTCGAGTACCATTCGTCGAGCCGCTTTCGATCCAGGTCCCACGATGGAACCGCCTGTGCCGCGCGATCTCGCGCCGTCTCGGTCTGCAATATGAATGTGCGCGCCGCCGGCGGCCCGCTCGGGTTGCGGAAGTCGTTCGCGCTCTTCGTCCTCGCCGCGACCGTCGGTTTCGTCATCGACGCGGGCGTTGTGACCACGCTCGTGCGGTGGCTCGCCTGGGGGCCGTGGCAAGGCCGATTCGTTTCGTTCCCGCTCGCAGTGACGGCGACCTGGTGGCTGAATCGGCGCCATGCTTTTCGTGACACCCGCCGCGGCGACAGCCGTGTCGAATACGCGGCGTATTGGGCCATACAGCTCGCGGGCGCGGTCGTGAACTTCGGGATCTACGGCCTGTGCCTGGATCTCGCGCCGCCGCTCGCCGCGCTTCCGTTCGTGCCCGTAGCGATCGGTGGTCTCGCGGCGATGCTGTTCAACTTCGCGGTCGCCAGGAGCACGGTGTACCGCGCGACACGAACACATTGAACAAAAGACGCTGCGTAGTTACGCGTCGATTCAACCTAACGTCGAACGCATGCACGCTCGATCATCGCGCGCGCCCAGCGCACATCACGGCGTTGACTTCGTTGCGACGAATACGTCACGACGTCCGTGTGACACGCGTCGCGTAGTCATCATCCACTCGAACCTTCGTGATTGCCGACACGGCACTTTTCCGCCGACGCCGCTACGCTTCATTCCAATTCCTTCTCATAGGTGAATGCATGCATCGCTCGCGAGGCTTTGCGTTGGTGGAGCTCGTCTGCGCGATCGGCGTCGTGGCCTTGGTCGCGTCCGTCAGCGTTTCAGGTGTCAACGCGTACGAGAATCGCGCGCGCGCGGCGCGCGCGATCGGCGACATCGGCACGATCAGCGTGCAGCTGTATCGCTGGCAATCAAACACTCGGAAGTTTCCAGAGACGCTCGCCGAGGCCGGTCTGAATGGGTTCGTCGATCCGTGGGGCAACCCCTATCGATACGTGAACGTCGCGACGGCCAAGAACGAAGACCTTCGCCACGATCGAAGCTCGAGACCGCTCAATAGCGATTTCGATCTCTACAGCATGGGGCCCGACGGGCACACGGAGACGCGGCTCGACGAGAACGAAGCCCACGACGACATCGTCCGCGCCAACAACGGACAATTCGTCGGCGCAGCGCAGGACTTGCTGCGTTAGCCGAGCAGCCGCTCCGCGATCTGCACCGCGTTCAACGCCGCGCCCTTCAGCAGCTGGTCGCCGGCCGAGAAGATCGAGATCGAGCGCCCGGTCGAGTCGCTGAGATCGCGGCGGATCCGGCCGACGAGGATATCGTCGTTGCCCGATGCGTCGACCGGCATCGGGAAGTAGTTGCGCTCGACGTCGTCGACGACTCTCACGCCGGGCGCCGTCGAAAGGATCTCGCGCACCTCGTCCGGCGAGATCGGCTTCTCGCACTCGAACGTAACCGACACGCAGTGCGCGCGCAGCACCGGGATCCGGATGCACGTGACGCCGATCGCGATGCTCGGGATCGCCGAAGATCTTGCGCGTCTCGTTGATGACCTTCGTCTCTTCCTCGTTGTGCAGCGTCGCCGGATCGACCTTCGTGTTGTGGCTGAACGCGTTGAACGCATACGGATGCGGCAGCACCTTCGGCGTGAACTTGCTTGCCGTCGAGGTAGGCGCGCGTCGATTCGCGCAGCTCCTCCATCGCGGCGGCGCCAGCGCCCGACGCGGCCTGATACGTCGAGATGATCATCCGCTTGATCCGGTTCTTCCGATGGATCGGCCAGAGCGGCGTGATCGAGATGATCGCCGAGCAATTCGGGTTCGCGATGATGCCCTTGTGCGTCGCGATCGTCTGCGGATTGATCTCGGGAACGACGAGCGGCACGGTCGGATCCATCCGATACGCCGACGAGTTGTCGACGATGATCGTGCCGGCGTCGAGCGCGGCCTTCGCGAACTTCTTGGTCGTCGCGCTGCCGGCCGAGAAGAGTCCGATCTGCACGCCGCCGAAGCTCTTGTCGGTGAGCTCCTGCACGGGCAGCACCCTGCCGCGGAACTCGAGCGTCTTGCCCGGCCGAGCGCGCGGACGCGAACAGCCGCAGCTCCGACAGCGGAAACTTGCGCTGCTCGAGGCAGCGGATCAGCTCGACGCCGACGGCGCCGGTTGCGCCGACGACCGCGACGACGGGATTCGAAAGCTTCTTGGCGACCATTGAACGACTCTCCATAAACGAAAAGGCCCCGTCGGTGTCCGGCGAGGCCTCTCTTGACTGCTGCGCGGTTCGATTCGAATCAGCGCGCGCGCACCCAGAGCGCCTTGCCTTGGCGTCCTTTTTTGGCCGTGGTTTTGCGCGCCGAGCGGTTCACGGCGCGCACCATAGCTCAAGTCGGTCGCGAAGGTAAAGCAACAGCCACGCGACCGTCTGCCTGCCGCAAACGGCGGCCAGCGGCGCCCTGTCGCTCGGCCGCGGCATAAGCTCTCGGCGCCGGCCTGTTAAGATTCGGACGGCGCACTCGGGGGGCGAACGATGATCGAGCGCAGCGGGTTGCTCTGCGGAATTGCGGCCATCGCGTTGCTCGCGAGCTGCGGCGGCGGAAAACAGACGACCGGACGCTCCGTCGCCGGCGGCGACCACGCGTGGTCTCCACCGCGAACCGCGTGGGGCGATCCCGATCTGCAAGGCATGTGGCCCCTCGACAAGTTGAACGGCACGCCGCTCCAGCGCCCGGAGTCGTTCGGCGAGCGCGCGCTGCTCAACGACGACGAGTACGCGCAGCGCGTCGCGCGGCTCAAAGGCCTCAACGCGCGCTACGACGACGAGATCAAGAACAACAAGATGGGCATCGGCCATTGGGCCGAGATGGGCCAGCCGAATCGGCTCACGTCGCTGATCGTCGAGCCCGCGAACGGCCGCCTGCCCGCGCTGACCGCCGAAGGCGAGCGCATGTCCGCGGCGATGACGAGCAGCTGGTCGAACATCCCGTTCGACAAAGTCTCGGACTTCAACGCGCTCGACCGCTGCATCACACGCGGGCTGCCGGCCTCGATGTTCCCGTTCATGTACAACAGCGGCGTCGAGATCGTGCAGGCGCCGGGCTACGTCGTGATCCGGCTCGAGCTGATCCACGAGACGCGCATCGTGCCGCTCGACGGCCGGCCGCCGCTCGATCCCGCGATCAAGCAGTGGCTCGGCGAGTCGCGCGGCCGCTTCGAGGGCGACACGCTCGTGATCGAGACCACCCACTTCAACGGCGGCAGCCCGATGACGATCGTCGGGCCGGGCGGCAAGCCGATTCCGACCAGCGAGCAGCTGCGGATCGTCGAGCGGCTCCGGCGCACCGGCGAGGCGACGATCGACTACGAGATCGCCGTGGAGGATCCGGTCGTGCTCACGCAGCCGTGGAAGGCGGCGTTCCCTCTCGAGCTCGACCCGAAATACCGGTTCTTCGAATACGCGTGCCACGAGGACAACTCGGCGGTCCGCAACTTCATCGAGACGTCGCGCTACGAGCGGGCGCACGCGGCGCACGCGCGCTGAAGACTTCAGCCGAGCGGAAGACGACGCGACGCCAACCGCCCGGGGTCGGTCGCTCGCTCGCAGCGCATGAGCCAATTTCATGTCTAGGCATTCTGCGGAGCCGCAGTGCAGTCGCGCGCGCGCGCACGCACCATTCGCGAGCACGCGGAGAATGCCAGGCTGCGCTACACCGCCCGCCAACGAGTTTTGTGATCGCGCTCCGAGCACGCAGCCAACCGTCCTGGTATTTGAATGCGCTCTGGTTGCCGACTAGAACGTGAACGCCGCCACTCCACAGCCCACAGCGGAAAACTTCGACTCTGCGACGCCGAGCCCATCGCGCGAGCGCCGCGAGCGCGTCGCAGGCGAGGCATCCCCGCCCGCCGACACGGCCCGAGTGCTCGAGACGCTGCTCGGCAATCTCGACGGAATGGTTTATCGGTGCCGCAACGACGCGCACTGGACCATGGAATTCGTGAGCAACGGCTGCGCGCGCGTGACCGGCTATTCGCCGCGGGATCTGCTGCTCAACGACCGGTTGTCCTACGAGGAGCTCACGCACCCCGAGGATCGCGCGCGCGTGCGCCGCGTGATCAACGAGGCGCTCGCCGCCCGACGCCGCTTCGAGGTCGAGTATCGCATCCAGCCCGCCGAGGGCGGCGTTCGCTGGGTCTGGGAACGCGGCATCGGGCTCTACGACGCGGCCGGCAACGTGACCTGGCTAGAAGGGATCATCGAGGACGTTACGGAGCGCAAGGAAGCGGATCTCGCGCTGCGCGAAGCCGAGCGCCGCTACCACAGCCTGTTCGACAACGCGATCGAAGGAATCTTCCGCACCTCGCCCGATGGCCATTATCTCGACGCCAACCCGGCGCTTGCGCGGATCTACGGCTTCGAGTCGCCGCACGACCTCATCTCCTCGTTACGTGACATTCGGCGCCAGCTTTACGTCGATCCTGCGCGCCGCGAGGAGTTCATGCGCATCATCAAAGCGCGCGGCTCGATCAGCGGCTTCGAGTCGCAGGTCTATCGTAAGAACGGCGATGCGATCTGGATATCCGAGAACGCGCGTGCCGTGTCCGAGGAGGGCCAGGTGCTCTACTACGAGGGCACGGTCGAGGACATCACCGAGCGGCGGCTCTATCAGGCGCGAATCGAGCAGCAGGCGAACTACGACACGCTGACCGGGCTCGCGAATCGCTCGCTGCTGAACGATCGTATCCAGCAGGCGATCTTCACTGCCGCCAGCTACGGCACGCGGCTCGCGGTCGTGTTCGTCGACCTCGATCGCTTTAAGTTCATCAACGACAGCCTCGGACACCATGTCGGCGACGAGCTGTTGAAAGCCATGGCGGACCGATTCAGATCGTCCGTGCGCGAGCACGACACCGTCGCTCGGCTCGGCGGCGACGAGTTCGTGCTGCTGATCAACGGCCAGGGCGAGCCGGACTCCGTTGCGAAGACAATGGAGCGGATGCTCGAGCTGACTTCACACCCTTGGCGCAGCGCGTACGGCGAATTCGAGGTCACGTGCAGCATCGGCGTCGCGCTCTACCCCGACGACGGCGGCGACGCGGACACGCTGCTCAAGCACGCCGACTCCGCGATGTACCGCGCGAAGGAGCATGGCCGCAACAACTTCCAGTTCTTCACCGATGACTTGAATCGTCTGATGAAGGAGCGGCTCGAGCTCGAGAGCAACCTGCGGCGCGCGCTCGACCGCGGCCAATTCGAGCTGCTCTACCAGCCGCGCGTCGATCTGAAAACAGGCGAGCTCACGGGCTGCGAGGCGCTGATCCGCTGGCAGCTGCCGGGCCGTGGCGAGATCGGGCCGGCGCGCTTCATCCCAATCGCCGAGGAGACCGGGCTGATCGGACCGATCGGCCGCTGGGTCTTGCAGACCGCCTGCGCCCAGAACAAAGCGTGGCAGGACGCCGGCATGAAACCTTGCGTCGTCGCCGTGAACGTGTCGCCGCGCCAATTTCGCCGTGACGACCTCGTGGAGACGATCACCTCGGTGCTGGAGCAAACCCGGCTCGACCCGCGTTGGCTCGAGATCGAAATCACGGAGAACATGGTGCTGCATGATGGCGAGCAGATGGTCGAGATGTTGCGCGCGATCAAGCGGCTCGGCGTCCAGATCGCGGTCGACGACTTCGGCACCGGTTACTCCAGCTTGAGCTACCTGCGGCGTTTCCCAGTCGACCGGCTCAAGGTGGACCGCTCGTTCGTGCAGGATATGGCGAAGAACGCCGACAGCGCCGCGATCGTGCGCACGATCATCGCGCTCGGCCACAACCTCGGGCTCAGGGTCGTTGCCGAGGGCGTCGAGACCGAGGACCAGATCGCGTTCTTGGCCGACAACGCGTGCGACGAGCTCCAGGGCTACTACTTCTCGAAACCGATCTCGGCCTGGAGATTTCGCAAGTTGCTCCAGCCGCCGCGCTGAGCGACGCCAGCCGAGCGGCCCGCACTATGGCGCCCGTCGCCACCCTTGCATGAAGATGATCGTGGCGCCGCCGCGCGACGTAGACGCCCACGCCGTTCAAGAAAGGGGGAATCTCATGCAGCGAACACTGACGAACTTTCGACGCGCGCTCGCGCTCTCGACCGTCGCCGCGGCGGTCTTGGGCTTTGGCGCGACGCCGCGTCCCGCGATGGCGGCCGATCACGGGGCCAAGGGGCGCGTCGAGACGGTAAGGGTCCACGGCGAGGCGCTCGACGGCAACTTGTCCGGCGAACCCGCGGACCGCGAGGTGTCGATCTACCTGCCGCCGAGCTACGACCGGGATCGCTCGAAGCGCTATCCGGTCGTGATCCTGCTGCACGGCTATTCCCTCACGAACAAGTATTGGGTCGGCGGAACGGGCCAAGGGTTCGGGAGCATCGACGTCCCGGGCGCGATGGATCGCGACATCGCGGCGGCCAAGAGCCGCGAGATGATCCTCGTGATGCCGGACGGCAATTCGAAGTACGACGGCAGCATGTACTCGAGCTCCGTCACGAGCGGGGACTGGGAGAGCTTCGTCGCCGAGGATCTCGTCGCGTACGTCGACAGCCACTACCGCACGCTGCCGAATCGCGCCTCGCGGGGGCTCGCGGGGCACTCGATGGGCGGCTACGGGACGATCCGGATCGGCATGAAACGTCCGGACGTATTCTCGAGCCTCTACGCCTTGAGCTCGTGCTGCCTGATGAACGATCCCGCGGCCTTCGCGCGCCGCCCGCCTCCATCCACTCCGACGACGACGCCGAGCGGCGAGGCCGCCACTGGAGCCAATTCGCGCGCGGCCGCGCCCAATCGCGACAGCGCGGGCAGCGCGACGGCCCGACGCGGCTTCGCGAACGTCGTGAATGCCGAGGCCGCCGCGTGGTCGCCGAACCCGAGCAACCCGCCGACGTATTTCGACCTGCCCGGAGCGGAAGGCGTCGACGCCGCGCTCGTCGCCCAGAAGTGGGCCGCGAACTCGCCGCTCGTGATGATCGATCAGTATGTCGCGAACTTGAAACGCTACTCCGGCGTTGGCATGGACGTCGGCCTGCAAGACACGCTGCTCGCGACCAACCAGCAGCTCGCGAAGCGCCTCGAGGCCTACGGATTGCCGCTCGCGTTCGAGACTTACGAAGGCGATCACGTGAATCACATCGCGGACCGCGTCGAGCAGAAGGTGCTTCCGTACTTCTCGCAACATTTGAGCTTCAGCACGAAGCGCTAGCGGGCCAACCCGAACCCCGAAATCGAGCCGACCGTGCGCTGAATCACGTTCGCGACCTTACATAACCAGCCTTGCCATCCACGCCGAGCGCAGCGCCCGCATCGGGTCGAGTCCAATCGGCGCGGGACCGCGAGATTCGTGGCTCGCGCTCTTCTTCCAGTGTGATTCAATTCGGGAAGCGTCGGGCGCAAAACGCTATTCTCGCCACCCTTGGGATGGCATGCGCCAAAACGCGAATGACGCCAGAGATACCCGACAACGCTCGTACGACGACTTCGGAGCGGCCGATGCCTGAAACGGCGGCTTCCGCGGCGCTCGCGCGCCTCGAGCAGGCACTCGCGGCCGAGACCCGCGTGTCTGCCGCGCTGCGTGACGGGCTCGACGAGCTACGTGAAAAGGTCGAGCGGCTCGAGGCCGGCTTCAACGAGCGTCTCGAAGCGGCCGCACGACGCAACAAGAACGCCGAGAGCAAGCTGGCGGATCAGCAACAGCGGCTCGTGGCCCTCGGCAACGGTCGCGAAGAGACGATGCGTCGGCTCGCCGACACGCGCGCGGAGCTCGCCCGTGTGCGGCGCGAGCGCGATGATTTGCTCAAGAAGCTCGATCGCGCCGAGGGGATGCAAACCGCGACGCTTGCGCTCACCGAGGAAGAGCAGGTCGAGGAGCCCACCATGCATCCGCTGCCGTCGATGGACGACTTGATGATGGCGGCCCTCGACAAGTTCGCGCCGGAGAGCGACCGCTCCCCACTAGAGGGCGGCCATTTGCTGGCGCAGGTCTCGCTCGACGAGGACCAGCCGCGGTGAGATGGTCGCGCCCGAGCTCGTATTTCCCGACGGGTTCGGCGAGGACAACGAAGAGGAGGAGCCCGCGTCTCCGGGCGCAGCGCGCTTACCCGTCTCGCGCGTGCTCGTGTTCCTCGACGCGGCGCACCCGATCAAGTATCCGCTCTACAAGCCCGTGATGACGATCGGCCGCTCGGACAAGGCCGACATCCATGTGGAGGGCGACTTCATCAGCCGCGTGCACGCGCGTCTGCTGTCGACCAACGACGGTGTCGTCGTGGAAGACATCGCGAGCAAGAACGGCATCAAGGTCAACTCGCAGCAGACCGAGCGTCAAATCCTGCACCACGGCGACGTGCTCGGCATCGGCAAGGTGCGCTTCACGTTCATCGATACGAGCCGCGCCGCGGAGTGAGCCGCTGCAGACGCTCGCGGCGCGCCCTTCGAGGCGGCGCTTACTTCGGCCGTCCCTTGAAACCCTGCGACTCCATCGGCAGCGTGTAGATCGTCATCGCGGTATTGCGAATCAGCTCCGGGGTCGCCCACGCTTTGCCGTCCGGCCCTATCGCGCCCATCTGCGGTACATAGAGAGTCTTCTTGTCGGGCCCCGAGAACGCGAGCGTAATCGGCCGACGCGGCGTCGGGATCAAACCAAGGTGCTCCCCGCGAGGCGACAGCACGTGCACGCCCTTGGCCGCGGTCACGTACAGCCTTCCTTCGGAGTCGACCGCCATGCCGTCGCCGCCCTCGTCGCCGTCGAGCGCGCCGAAGTCGCGGCGGTTCGATGTGCGGCCGTCAGCCTTCACGTCGAACGCGAGCACGCTGGTGTTGTTGGTCACGTAGAACGTCTTCTGATCGGGCGAGAGCATGAGGCCGTTCGGCCGGATGTTCTCGACGACCGCCGTGACGACGCCTTTCGGATCCACATAGTACGCGCCGCCGCCGACCGTGAAGTACGCGCCGCCCTTGCCGTCGGCGACGAGGTCGTTCAAACGGCCGAACGGCGCGCCGTTCGCGAAGCTCGTCGCGAGCACGCGCCGCTCGGGCAAGAGCTGCACGATTCGCGGCAGCTCGTTGCAACCCGGTAGCTCGGAGTTCAGAGGCTCGGTGCAGGTGCGTTCGACGCCGAAGAGGCGCCCCTGGTTGTCGAGCGACACCGAGCCGATCCCGTGGCTGAACGGAATCAACGTCCACTCCTTGCCGCTCGCGTCGAGCTTTTTCACGGAGTCGCTTTGCTCCTGCGCGAAGATCACGCCGCCGTCCGGCGTGCCGAGGACGCCGTCGGCCGTCTTGAAATCCGCCCACACGATCTGCCACTTCGCGCCGGCGGCGACGACGCCCGGGATCGCGACGACGTTCGCCTCTCGCTCGCCGGGCAACGACACCTGCGCCGCTGCGCCGTGAGCGGCGAGCAGCGACGCGATCGCGCTTGAGACTGCAACCATGAGCTTCATGCCTGACTCCTCGAGGTCGAAAATTCGCGCCAGTCTAGTGCCCGCCGCCGCGCCTACGCTACAGGGTGCCTCGGGCTTGCCGAGTGGGCGCAAAACCCCGCTATGCTAGAGTGGTGGCCGCCCCGAGGGGAGTCGGCCTCGGTGATTGAACTGAAAGGGGGATGCATGCGCGGACTCAGAATCATCGTGCTCGTCGCGGCAAGCGTGCTCGTCGCGCAGGCCGCGCTCGGTCAAACCGCGGCCGAGCGGCGCGAGAAGCTCGACAAAATGATTCCGAAGCACGAGGGCTACCTCGGCGCGCTCGCGCCCGAGAACCTCAACAAGAAGCGCCCCGCGCCGCCGTTCAACCTGACCGGCACGTGGTTCGTCGACTTGAGCGAGGGGTTCGGCAAGTTCATGTACGGCCCGCCGTACCCCGAGTTCATCGGCCAGGCGAAGCTCGACTTCGAGGAAGGCGAACGGATGCGCAAGGAGCGCAAGCCGTATCGCGACGCGATCGGCCAGTGCTTCCCGGCCGGCATCCCGATGCTGATGACGCGCGTCTGGCCGATCATGATGGTGCAGCTGCCGACCGTGATCTACATGGTTTCCAATTTCAATAACGGCTTCCGCCAGATATTTCTTGACGGACGCGATTATTCGGACCCTCACAAGGTCATCTACACTTATAACGGCGAGTCGATCGGCCACTGGGAGAAAGACACGCTGGTCGTGGACACGAAGTACATCGAGACCTACAACCACTACATCGACAGCGGGATACCGATCTCCGAGAAGTTCCACATGCAGGAGCGGATCCGGCTGCTCGAGAACGGCGAGGTGCTCGAGATCGAGCACATCATGACCGATCCTACGAACTGGGTCGGCGAGTGGCGCAACACGAAGCGCTGGCTGCGAGTGGATCACACGGACATCGGCGAGGTCGAATGCCTGCCGGATTTGAACGACAACTTGCCGAGCACACAGGCCGGCAAGGCCGGTCTAACGAAGTGAGGTGCGAACGATGAGCACGATGCGTTGTTTGCGTATTGGCGAGCGTCGCGCTCGGCGGGCCTCGTCGCCGTCGGCCCCGCGCTCGCGCACCACTCGACCGCGGCGTTCGATACCGAGCCAGGTCGTGAAGATCGAGGGCACGATCACGCAGTTCCGCTGGATCAACCCGCACGCGTCGATCAAGATCGACGGCGGCGCGGGGAAGGGTCTCTGGACGATCGAGATGACCGCGCCGAACGTGCTGATCAACGACGGCTGGACGCGCGACGCGCTGCAGCCCGGCGACAAGGTCACGATCTACGCGAACCCGCTGCGCAACGCGGTCACGCTGAACGACGGCAGCACGGGCGGCCTGTATGTCGGCGTCGTGCTCGCGAACGGCAGCACGCTCGGCCGCACCGACGGCAAGGGCGCCGGGCACGAGCAACTAGCCGCCCGCGAGCGCCGCGAACGTCCGCTCCATCGCCTCCACCCGCGCGAGGTAGGTTCGCACGTCGTGCGTCCCGCAGCGCTGGCCCGGCGCCGGCGCGAAGCCGCGGCGCACGAACGCGCCCGCGACGCCGGGCCCGCAGAGATGGATCAGCGCCGCGAGCCGCTGCTTCTCGCGCAGCGTCGGCGGTTTGCGGCCGCCCGCGCACCGCCTCGCGCGACGCGTAGATCGAGATACGCCGACGTGAGCTCGATCGCGTCCGATGGCACCGTGCGCATGTAGAGCGCGTTGAACCAGCAGCCGCGGAACGAGTACCACGGCGCTGTCGTCGGTCGCGACCTTGTGGTCGTGGATGCAGTAGTGACGCGCCTCGGCGAACGTGCCGTCCGTGATCTGGTACATGCCGACGGCGCTGGAGGCCGGGCCGATAGATCTCGAACGGCGCGGTCGTGAACGCGAGCCGCCAGTACGTGCGCACGATCGGGTTCCCGGAGCCCTCGACCTGCGCGAGCGCAGCGAGCAACGTCGGCGTCATCACGCGGCGTCGAGTGCTCGCGGAAGAGCGCCCCGTACGCCTCCCAGGTGCGCGCGGGATCCTTGTAGAAGCTGCCGCTGATCGGAAAGAACAGCTCCGTCGGCTTGCGATAGACCTGATAGACCCAGTTCACGGCGAGCGAAACGACGCCGAGGCCGAGCACGGCCGCCGACGACTTTGACCCAGCCCGGGGTCCAGCGCAGCACGCGCCGCCACCGCCGCTTGCGCGCGCTCGCGAGCCAGCGTGCGACGCGCGAACGGCGCTTGCGCTTGCGGCCCTTCGTTCCGACGCTGCGCTCCATGCCCGCGCATCCTACCGCACGGCGCTGGCGCGCCGCGCGATCGGCTATGCTCTGCGCCGGTTACACCCCGAGGGAACGTCCCGATGCGTCGGCTTGTTTTCGTTGACGACTCTCGTCATCGGTCTCGGCTCGCGCTACGCCGCGCACGCACAGACGCCGCCTGCCCGCGCGCTGCTCGAGCAATCGGCGGCGGCGATGGGCGGGCTCGACCGCTTGCGCGCGCTCGACAACGTCGTGCTCACCGGCTTCGGCTTGTACCAAGGCCAGCTCGGCGGCGGCGACCTGTCGCCCGATCCGCGCGCGCCGCACAAGTATCAGGTCGCGACCGACGCGCAGCGCACGTTCGACCTCAAGGGCAAGCGCGCGCTCGTCCAGGATCGGCGCACATCGCTGTTCCCGTTCGCGGCGGCCGCAAACCCGAACCGCAGCCAACAGCTGCAGACCGGCGTCGCGATGCTCGATCATCCGCTCACCGCGCTACTCGCCGCGCTCGACGCCGCGACGAAGCTCGGCGCCGTGACGATCGAGGACGGCAAGCCCGTCGTCGAGTTCTCGCTCGACGCCGGACCGCCGCTGCGTCTCGCGCTCGATCCCGCGACGCATCTTCCGGCGTGGGTCCGCTGGATCAGCGCCGAGCGACACGCTCGGCGACGTGACGAACACCGCGTACTTCACGGGCTATCTGCCGTTCGACGGCGTGCAGCTGCCGACCGGCATCACGACCGGAATCGACTGGCGCAACATCACGACGTCGGAGTTCCAGGTGGACTCGTATCAGTTGAACGCCAAGAACCTGCCGGCGTTCCCGCCGCCGCGCGCTCCGCCGCCGACGCCGACGGCCGAATCGAGCAAGATCGCCGACGGCGTCTGGGACGTCCGGTACCGCGGCGACGCCGGCGCGGTGATCGAATTCAAAGACCATCTGACGATGTTCGAGGCGTACGCGAGCGAGGCTGCGACATTCGCGCGGCTCGACCTCGCGAACACGCTCGTCCCGGGCAAGAAGGTGACCGAGGTGATCGTCTCGCATCATCACTTCGATCACTCCGGCGGGCTCCGCGCCGCAGTGTCGCGTGGGCTCACGATCATCTCGCGCCGCGCGAACGAAGAGATTTTCCGCGAAATGGTCGCGCGGCCCGCGCCGAACTTCCCGGACGCGCTCGCGCGCTCGCCGCAGCCGCTCAAGTTCGTGCCCGTCGACGAGCACCTCGCGCTCGACGACGGCACGATGCGCGTCGACATCTATCACGTGATCGGCCATCTGCACATGGCCGAGGCCGTGTTCGCGTACATCCCCGAGCGGCGGATCTTCCTCGAGGGCGACTTCACGACCTTCAACTGGGACTACAACTGGTGGGGCGGCGCGTATCTCGACAACGTCGAGCACTACGGGCTCGATCCCGCGATCAACATCCCGGTGCACGGCAAGGTGACGACCTTCAAGGAAACGATCGCGACGATCGAGAAGCAGGTCGCGACGGCAAAGAAGTATTGCGCGACGAGCGCGAAGGCCGGCTACTATCCCGCGGGCTGTCCGGTGCAGTACTCGCGCGACGCGGCGCGCTGACGCAAAGCACGGTCGACTGGCCGGCTCCGGGGTCGGGCGCCTGCGGGCGCAGCGACCCAGCGCTAGCGCTAGAAGCCGCCGCCGGTCCTGAAGCCGCCGCCGCCGAAGCCTCCGCCCGAGCCGAAACCACCGCCGCCGAACCCGCCCCCGCGCGGTCCGCCGCCGCCGAAGCCTCCGCCGCCCCAAGGCCCGGGGCCCCGCAAACGGCGGGAAGCGGCCGCTGCCGAACCTGCGGATCGACGCCGAGGTTGCGATAGCGCTGCTGTTTCGTGAGCGCGTCCCAGATGTCCGGCACGCCGAGCGTGCCCGAGAGCAGCTGGCCAAGCAGCGCGCCGATCAGCGCGCCGTTCACGAACTCGGAGCTCATCGGCGTCGAAACGATGCTCCTTGAAGCGCTTGCGGAGCTCCTCGAGCTTGTCCGTCCGGTCGCTGTGCGCGTCGTGCAGAGCTCTGTATCGGTTCGCCTCGTCCTGTAACCGCGGCATCTCCGTGCGGATCACGGTGAGCTGGTCGACCGCGGCGTCGTCCTCGGGCGTCGGCGTGCGGCTCGCGCGCTCGCGCAGCGTGCGCATCTGCTCTGCGCGCAGCGTGTCGGAGAGAAGCTGCGTGCACTCGCGCGAGATGTCGTCCTGCCCGGCGGCGAACGCGGCCCGCTTGTCGACGAGCGCGTGGACCGCGGCCTCTTGGTCCGCGATCTTCTTGTCGAGCGACGCGAGCGAATCGGCGGCCGCGGCGAGCGCACGCCGGCGCTCCGGGACGCCGGCCGCGGCGGCCGCCGCGGTCTCGAGCGCGCGCACGGCCGCGACGTCCTCGTCTGCCAACGCCCGCATTCGTTTGGCGTGCTCGTCGAAGCGCGCGGGCAGCTCGTTCAGCATCCAATAGTTCCGGCGCAGCGGCTCGAAGTCGTCGACATGCGCGACCCAGCCGTCGAGCATCCGCGTGAGCGGGCCCGCGCGATAGCGCGACGTCCCGTAGCCGCGCGACCACAGATACGCGAACAGCGGATCGGCCTCGTACGGCTTGCCCTTCTCGGTGCGATCCGTGTGCGCGCCCTTCGCCTTTTCCTCGGAGGTGCTCGCGACACGGTCCGACGCATGCGCCCTGTCGAGCTGCGCGCCGTACGCGGCGTCCGCCGCGAGATTCTTCTGCGCGACCGCCTCGGCCGCGCCGACGTCCTTCTCCGCCGAGTCGACGACGGCGTGCTGCGCCGCTGCGCTCCTGCTCGAGCTTCGCGAGCACCTCCTGCGCCGCCGCGAGCTCGACGCCGACCGCGGCTTGCGCGTCGCCGCGCTTCGCGAGCAGCTCCTTCACGCGCTTGCCCGTCTCGTCGAGCGAATCGGCGAGCTCGCCGCTCTCGATCTCGCGCAGCCGAATCCGCGCGAGCACGCTCGAACACGCCGAGCTCGGCCTGGCGCTGCTTCTCGAGCTCCGCGGTCGAGCGCTCGAGCCGCGTCGCGACGGCCTCGAGCTCGCGGCGCGTGCCGTCGAGCATCCGCTCGATCATGCCGAGCACGTCGCCGCCGGTCAGAGTCTTTTCAACCATGGTCCACTACCACTTCGTGATCGCGGCGCCCGTCGTCGCCACGGAGTATTGCGGGTCGAGCTCGCCGCGGCGCTTCTGCGCCGACGACGTTCTTCTCGATGATGCCGTCGTCGCGCTTGTCCGCCGCGACGCCCTCGTAGGTGGCCTCGTCGACGCGCAGGCCCCACCTTCTGACCGGTGCCGTGCGCCCGTCTTCCTCGTTGCGGATCGGGATCGTGAGCGGCGCGCCATTCGGCGCGATCGCCTCGACGATCAGGTAGTAGTTGCGCGCCCGACGGATTCTCGGCCGACTGGCGCCAGACGCCGCTGCGCTCGCCGGGCCGCGACACGATCCTGAAGCTCGTACTGCTGCTCGAGCCGAGCGTCGAGTCCGCGCAACTCGCCGACCGCGGCGCCCGCGCCGCCGAAGTCGCGGTGCGACAATGCGACCTGGCCCTCGCTCAGCGTTGCTGCGCCTCCTCGAGCGCCTTCGGATCCTGCGTCTCGCTCACGATCATCTGATACGCGCTCTGCAGGTCGCCGGGCAGCGCCGCGGCCGCCCGCTGCTCTGGCCACGACGACGTGGAGCTGGCAACGCGAGCACGGCGCCTGCGACGATCGCCGACCGCCGCACGCCACCCACTTGCCCCAACGTCCGCGCGCTCACGTAGAGCGCCGCGAGCGAGCGGCCGAAGCTCGGCATCGGCGCCTGATAGACGAACCGATCCTCTCGCAGCGCGCGCACGCCCTGCGCGAGCACGTCGTCGGTCACCGTCGATGCCTTGCGCCGTGTAGATCTCGCGCAGGCGCATCGAGCAGCGCCTGCTCGCGGTCCCCAGCCTCGACCTCGCGCTCGAGCATCAGCTCGCGGTGGCGCAGCGTGTCGACCACGTCCATCGCGAGCATGAGCTCGTCGAGCGGCGCGGGCGGCGCCGTGCCGACCGGCATCGTGAGCTGCGGGTTCTTGACGACGACTTGGTTCATCGCTCGAATCGCGTCCTACGTTCGGCCTCAGGATGCCGAGCGCGGCGGCTCTACGGCGAGCGCGTTGCCGCTCTGGACGAGCCGCGCGAGCCGCTGCTTGCCGGTCTCCACGGCCTCGCGGATCTCGGCCGCGTTGCGCGTGCTCAGCGTGCGCATCTCGTCGATGATCTCGCGCGAGCGCTCCTGGTAGTTCACGACGGACGCGACGAGCTTCTTCACGGCGTCGGCGCGAATCGTCGGGCCGTAGCCGGCCTTGAGCGCCGCCTCCTGGACCTTGCCGCCGATCTCGGCGAGATCCTCGAGGCTCCTGCTCACGCCCTCCTTCATCGCCTCGAGCGTGCGCGTGCTCTCGCTGAGGCCGAGCAAGCCCGTGAACGACGCGCTCAGCGCCGTCAGCACCGTCTCGTTCGTGCCGAAGAACGACACCGCCTGCTTGTAGACGCGGTCCTTCGCGTTCGTCGTCTGCACGAGCCGGCCCATCACGACCTCGGACGTGTTGTAGCCGACCGTCATGTTGTCCGAGAGGTCCTTGCAGATCTGATAGCGGTCCTCGGCGAACTGCACCGCGCGCAGCATCTCGTCGCGCGCGAGCTCGAGCTTCGCGCGCGCGACGAGGTCGTCGGCCGGCGCCTGCTCGACCGCCTGCACCGCCTTCTCGAGCTCCGCTTTCTGCGCCTGGAGCTTCTGCTCGGCCGTCTTCAGCACCTGGAGCGCGAGGATCTCGGCTTCCTTCAGCGCGCCGCGGAAGTCCTGATAGGCCGTGAGGATCGTGTGCTCGCGCTCGATCTGGTCGTTCGTGTCCTTCGCGACGTCGAGGTAGACCTTCTTGATCTTGTCGAAGCGCGCCGGGATGTCGCCGCGCGTGGCCTTCATCCATGCGTTCTGGAGCCGCTCCCAGCTGTTGATCTTGCCGTCCTCGAGCTGCTCGACCATGGTCTTGGCGTCGTCGCGGATGCGTGTTGAACGCGTCCGTGACCTTCGTATAGCGGTCGCTCGAGCCCCATGCCCGAGACCTGCTCGCGCACGACCTGGTTGAACAGCGACGTCTGGTTCAGCGTGCGCGCGATCGCGACCACCTTGTCCTGGTCGAGATCGGACACCCGATTCAACAAAACGACGATCGGCGCTTCCTCCGTCTTCTCGGGCACGAGCCCGAGGTCGCGGAGCTTCAGCATGGCTTTGTCGAGATATTGGATGGACGTGGACATAGGGATGCCTCGTTTCAGTCTTCGACCGTTCAAATCTGGATTGCGACCATAAGTTACGAGGGGCTCGGGCGCAAAGGACGCGGCACCGCGTAACGGGCCGAGCTTTGCCAGATTCGTGCCATGCCGGAGGCCGCGACCTAGGCCGGTTCGGCCGGCTCGGCGCGTGGGCTTTTGGCCAATGCTTGCGGGATTTCGCTAGGCCTTGGCGCTCCGGCGCTACATGCCCAGCGGCTCGTGCGCCTCATCGGCTGCGCCGGAGGAGCCCGGCCTTTTTCCACCCGCCACCTTCCGAAATCACGCCGAAATCTATATAGTGCCCGCTTTGCCCGGGCCAGCCGCCCCGGCGACACCTTATTTAACGGGACCGACCATGGCCAGGAAGAAGGACCTCAAGCTCTACCGCAACATCGGCATCATTGCGCACATCGACGCGGGCAAGACCACGACCACCGAGCGCGTGCTGTATTACACCGGCAAGAAGCACCAGATCATCGAGGTGCACGACACCAAGGACGGCAAGGCCAGCACGACCACCGATTACCTCGAGCAGGAGCGCAAGCGCGGCATCACGATCCAGAGCGCCGCGGTATCGGCCGAGTGGAAGGGCTACCAGATCAACGTGATCGACACGCCGGGACACGTCGACTTCACGATCGAGGTGAACCGCAGCCTGCGCGTGCTCGACGGCGCGGTCGTCGTATTCGACGGCGTCGCCGGCGTCGAGCCGCAGACCGAGACCAACTGGCGCCTCGCGAACCAGTACAACGTGCCGCGCCTCTGCTACATCAACAAGATGGACCGCATCGGCGCGAACTTCGCGCATTGCGTGAAGGGCATCCGCGAGCGCCTCGGCGCGACCGCGCTGCTGTGCCACGATTCCGTTCGGCAGCTCCGACGAATTCGTCGGCATGGCCGATCTCGTCGCCGAACGTCGGCTACATCTGGGACTCGGACGACAAGGACGCGAAGTGGGAGACCGTCCCGCTCGACCAGATCGGCGAGCCGTTTCAAGTTCGCGCTCGACCGAACGACAGCGACTGGGTCGACCGGATCCCCGAGCTGCGCCAGGAGATGCTCGAGACGCGCGCTCGCGATGGACGACGACGCGTTCCTCGAGCTCGTCGAAACCGGCAAGTTCGATCCGGCAGTGCTGAAGAAATGCATCCGCAAGGGCATGCGTCACCGGCGAGTTCGTGCCGGTGCTCTGCGGCTCGTCGTTCAAGAACAAGGGCGTGCAGCAGATGCTCGACGCCGTCGTCGACTACCTGCCCTATCCGGGCGAGAACGGCGGCATCTCGATCGTCGACGAGGACGGCAAGGTCATCGGCGAGCAAGAGGTCACGCGACGACGCGCCGGCGCGCGCGCTCGCGTTCAAGGTCATCAACGACCAGTTCGGCACGCTCACGTTCGTGCGCATCTATTCGGGCGTGATCAAGAAGGGCGACACGCTGCAGAACGTCACGCGCGGCAAGAACGAGCGCATCGGCCGCATCGTCGAGGTGCAGGCCGACGGACACCGAAGGACATCGACGAAGCGCGCGCCGGCGACATCTGCGCGTTCGTCTCGATGAAGGAAACCGAGACCGGCGACTCGCTGTCGCGACCTGGATCATCCGGCGCTGCTCGAGCGCATGCGCTTCCCGGATCCCGTGATCAGCGTGGCGGTCGAGCCGAAGACGCGCGCCGACGTCGACAAGATGTCGACCGCGCTCTACAAGATGGTGAAGGCCGACCCGTCGCTGCGCCTCGAGGTCGACCAGGAAACCGGCCAGACCGTGCTGCGCGGCATGGGCGAGCTGCACCTCGAGGTCACGATCGACCGCATGCGCACCGAGCTCGGCGTCGAGGCCAACATGGGCAGGCCCGCGTGAGCTTCCGCGAGGCGTTCGGCACGCACCGTCGAGCACATCTACACGCACAAGAAGCAGACCGGCGGCTCGGGCCAGTTCGCCGAGGTGAAGATGATCTTCGAGCCGCTCGGCGGCGGCACCGGCGTCGAGTTCTCCGACGAGGTCGTCGGCGGCCGCATTCCGCGCGAGTACATCCCGGCGGTCGAGCAGGCGATCGAGAGCGAGTCGCAAGCGCGGCCAGATCGCGGGCTACGAGGTCGTCGACTTCCAGCGCGCGGCTGCTCGACGGCAAGTACCACGACGTCGACTCGCTCCGCGCTCGCGTTCGAAATCGCGGGCCGCGCGTGCTTCCGCGAGGCGCACAGAGCTGAGCAAGCCGAAGCTGCTCGAGCCGATCATGAAGATCGAGGTCGTGAGCGAGGCCGAGTTATCTCGGCACGATCATCGGCGACATCAACCGGCGCCGCGGCCAGGTCACGGACCAGGGCCAGAAGGGCCCGCAAGTGTCCGTGCAGGGCTTCGTGCCGCTGTCCGAGATGTTCGGCTACATCAACTTCCTGCGCTCGAGCCACGAGCGGCCGCGGCACGTTCACGATGGAGTTCGATCACTACGCCGAAGTGCCGGCGGGCCTCGTCGACAAGCTCATGGAGAAGGAGGCGTGACCGCGGCGCGCGAACGCGCGCTGATCGCGGTCGTCGACGGTCTCGAGGCGGAGCTGCGCAGGATGCGGCTCTGGGAGCCCGTGCCACCGAGCGAGGAGCTGCTCGCGAGCCCGCAGCCGTTCTGCGTCGACACGCTCGCGCTGTCGCAATGGCTCCAGTGGATGCTGATCCCGCGGATGCGCCGGATTTTCGCGGGCGACGGCGAGTTGCCCACCACGAGCGCGATCCATCCGTACGCCGAGGACTGCTTCGAGCACCTCGACGACCCGAGCAACCTGCTCCTCTTGATCGAGCGCTTCGACGGGCTGATCCGCGGCGCAGCGGCGGTCGCGATCGCGCACTGACGCGCACACCGTCCGCGCGCAGCGCGCCGAGGCGCGGTCTCACGCCTGGTACTTCGACGATATCGCCCGAAGGCGATCTGCACGATTCGCACCGTAGATCGCCCGATAAGCCCGACGCGACCGGTACGTCGAGACCTGACAGCTTTCGCAGCGACGGTTGCTGATCGACCGCGGGCCGGATGCGGTCGACGCGCTCTTCGAAGCGCCAGATCCGCAACGGACTTTTGGAGCGAGAGCTTGCCATGCGCCTTCAAGTCCTTGAGTAGCGCCGTACGACATTGACGGATCCGCGACGCGATCCTCGAATGCCCAGATCCTCTTGATCTTTCGCAAGCATTCGCACGCGTCATTCACGATCGCCGAGACGACGAACGTGTGCGGCTTTCAACGACTGCTGATGCAATCGGGTCGAAGTACACCGTAGACGCTATAGCCGGTCATCAAGCAATGACTCCTGCGGGACAGCGTTTAGCGTTAGCGCAAATGCGGAGTTGACTTCTTGGTAAGTACTTACTTACTGTAAGTCATGGCTAACGCTTCGCGCGCTCTCGCGGCTCTCGCCGACCCGACTCGGCGCGAGATCTTCGAACGGCTCGCACGCTCCCCGAGCGCCGTCGGCGAGCTCGCCCGCGTGCTGCCCGTGAGCCGCCCCGCCGTATCGCAGCATCTGAAGGTCCTGAAGGAAGCAGGCCTCGTGGTGCACCGCACGCACGGCACGCGCAACGTCTACGAGATCGATCCGAACGGTCTCGGCGCGCTGCGCGCCTGGCTCGATCAGTTCTGGGCCGAGGCGCTCGAGGCGTTCAAGGCCGAGGTCGAGAAGGACGAGCCCACACCGACCCGAACACGACACGGCAGCGCGCACCCGAGCGCGACGCCGCCGCAAACGCCCGCACCGCAATCCAAAGCAACGCAACAAGGAGAACGATAAATGAGCGACTTCGTCGTCTATGGAGTTCCCGGCAGCCCGTTCATGCGCAGCGTGCTCGTCGCGCTCGAGGAGAAGCGCGCGCCCTATCGCGTCGAGGCGCTCGCACCCGGCGCGCTGCGAACGCCCGAGTATCGCCGCCTGCATCCGTTCGGCCGCGTGCCCGCGATCCGGCACGGCGACTTTCATCTCTACGAGACGCAGGCGATCCTGCGCTACGTCGACGCGACGTTCGCGGGCCCCGCACTCCAGCCGCGCGAGCCCGAAGCGATCGGCCGGATGAACCAAGTGATCGGCATCAACGATTGGTATCTGTTCCCGCGGGTGGCGCGCGTGATCGTGTTCGAGCGCATCGTCGGCCCCGCGCTGTTCGGCAAGACGCCGGACGAAGCCGCGATCGCCGCGGCGCTGCCCGAAGCGCGACTCTGCCTCGGCGAGCTGGATCGGCTGCTCGGCGACCAGCAAGCACCTCGCGGGCGACGAGTTCTCGCTCGCCGACGTGCTGCTCGCGCCGCAGATCGACTATCTCGCCGCGACGCCCGAAGGCGCGTCGATCCTCGAGGGCACCGCACTGCGCGCCTGGCTCGAGCGCGTCGGCGAGCGCGCGAGCATGCAAGCGACGCTGCCGCCCGAGCCGCTGCGCAAGGCGGCCTGAACGTTCGATCACAGCGAAGAGGAGATCCGACCATGGCCGACAGCTCGGCTCGTATGAGCCCGAAAAGGACGATCACAGCCGGCGCCGGTGCGCCGCTCGATCGAGGTGAACGCGCCGCAGGCGAAGGCGTTCGAGGTGTTTGCGCGAAAGACGAGCGCGTGGTGGCCGAAGAGCCATCACGTCGGCAAGTCCGCCGCTCGTCGAGGCGATCATCGAGCCGAAGGTGAACGGCCGCTGGTACGAGCGCGGCGAGGACGGCAGCGAGTGCGAGTGGGGCCGCGTGCTCGCCTGGAATCCGCCGGACGGGCTCACGCTCGCCTGGCAGCTCAACGCCGCGTTCAAGTTCGATCCCGCGCTCGTGACCGAGGTCGAGGTGAAGTTCGTGCCGCTCGCTGCACGGACCGCACGCGCGTCGAGCTCGAGCATCGGCTGCTCGAGCGCTTCGGCGACGACGCGGACAAGGTCAGCGGCCAGGTCGGCTCGGACGGCGGCTGGACCGCGATGCTCAAGAGCTTCGCGCGCGACCGCCGACGCGTCGTGACGCGACGACGCCGCGTCGAGCGCGCAGCGCTCGCGTCGAGGCTAGGTCGCGAGCCACTCCGGCCAGCGAGCGAAGCTTCACGCGCGCGCCGCTCGCCGGATGCGCGAACGACAGCGCGGCGGCGTGCAAGCAGGTACCCGCCCTGCGCCCGGCGGCGCGTCGCTCTTCGGCGTGCCGCCGGGCCCGAACAGCGGATCGCCGACGATCGGCGCGCCCGCGGCCGCGAGGTGGATCCGGATCTGGTCGGGGCGGCCCGTGATCGGCTGCGCGGCGACGAGCGCGCGCTCTTGCGCGCGCATCCGCTGACGTCGGCGGCGCCGGGATCGCAAGGCGCGCGCCGCTCCCGTCCTATCGCGACGCAGCACGCGCACGCGCGTGAGCGACGCCTTGCCCTGCTCCGCCGCCGCGAAGATCCGCAGCGGCCCATGCGCGACGCGCGCGATCGGCTGGCGCGCCGCGAACGAGTCGGGCAGCCGCGCGCCTTCGACCCACGCGAGATAGGTCTTCACGAGCGCGAGCTCGCGGAACTGGCGCGCGAGCGACGAGCGCGCGCCCGCCGTCTTGCCGAACGCGATCAGCCCCGACGTGCCGCGCCCGAGCCGGTGCGCGGGCGCGGCCGCCGCGCGCGCGCACGTCGCTCGCGCGCACGAGCTCGAGCAGCGTGCGCGCCTTGAACGGCCCCGCGGGCAGCACCTGCAAGCCGGCCGGCTTCACGACGACGAGCACGTGCTCGTCCTCGAACGCGACGTCGAAGCGCTCCGGCGCTTCGGGCTCGCGCCACGGCGGGCGGTGGAACTCGAGCTCGTCGCCGGCGCGCAGCTCGTCGTCGGCCGCGGCGCGTCGACCGTTCACGAGCACGCGTCCGAGCGCGATCGACTCGCGCCACGCGGCTTCGTCGGAGTGCCGGAAGCGCGCGACGTGGTACGCGAGCACGGTGTCGCCCGCGTCCACGCCTCGCTGACGCGGCTGCGATAGACGTAACCTCTATTGCGCCGCTTGGCATCCGCGCATCGTAACGCCGCGACCGCGCCGAGTCGCTCGATACGGCCGCACTGATCGACTCCGCGAGCACCTCGCGCAGCGGCGCGTGAAATGCTCTAGATTTGCGCGCAGCGATTCGCGCGCAAACGGAGGTCGAGTCATGATCAGCGGTCGAGTATGTCGGGTGGCGAGAACGAGAGTCGCGAGCGTCGCGAGGATCGGCGTCGGGTCGTGCTGGCGTCGCGCTCGCGTTGCTCGCGTCGCCGGTCGCGCACGCGCAGAAGACCGCCGACATCGGCTTCAAGAGCGTCGGCCGCGGCGCGCCGCTCGCGCGCGCGATCCCGGGCGACACGCCCGCGGACCCGGCGAAGCTCGAGGACTACCCCGACGAGCGACCTCGTCGTCGGCCCGTTCAGGCCGAAGCGCGTCGGGCCCGGACGGCAAGCCGGTCCAAATCGACTACGGCTCGGCGTGGAACGGCGCCGCGCCGAAGGGCGTCGAAGCCGCTGCCGGTCGACCTCTTCACGTCGAAGGACTTCTACCAGGACCGCGCGCTCTGGACCGACAAGCGCTACTTCCGCTGCAACAGCCCGTGGGCGATCGAGTCGCAGCGCGGCGCCTACGGCGGCGTCGCATCGATCGGCGAGCGACCCGCCGCGCACGGCCGCCTGGGGCTACTGCGACCGGGACTACCCGCGCGCGGCGATCGTGAGCCCCTACACGTTCAAGACCGCGCAGGAGCACTACGAGGCGCTGCTCGCGGAGACGAAGACGCGCGGCGGCCCGACGCAGCACACATACGCCACGGTGCCGGGCGATTGGTCGGGCCGCTACGTCTGGCCGCGCGGCCAGAACTGGTACGCCGAGCTGCTACTGCAACCAGATGCCGACGATCCTGTCGCTGCTGACGCCCGAGTATCAGACGCGGATGGTGCAGTACGCGTATCACGTCTCGGTCACCGAACGCGCCGCAGTGGCCGGCGCAGTACTGCTGGCCCGAGGGCTTCATGCGGCGCTGGCACTACCACGCCGTCACGAATCAGCCGCACTCGATCATCGTGACGCCGAAGCTCGTGCAGATCATGGCGGGCGACGCCGACAACTTCATCACGCAACATCCACATCGGCCGCACGTTCAACATGAGCGGCGCCGTGCCGCGCCTCGGCGCCGACGTGCCGCGCTGGTACGGCGAGACGATCGGCTTCTGGGACGAGCGACGCGCTGATCACGTGGACGTCGAACATCCAGGGCTGGATGGTGCACGGCAACTTCGAGTTCTCGAGCAAGCTGCAGACGATCGAGATCTACACGCCGAACCGCGACGCAGCGGGCAAGGTGATCGGCCTCAACCACGAAGGCGATCTTCTACGACCCCGAGGCGCTCGTGGAGCCGATCCGGATCGTGCGCAACCTCGACAAGGTGAGCGAGTTCGAGGAAGGCGACCCTATCAGTTCATCGAGTGCGTGCCGTCGATCTTCCCGATGAACGGCAAGGCGACGCCGGTGTCACCCGGCACGACGATCGAGTACAAGGTGCCGGACATGTTCGGCCGGCCGTGGGCGCAGATCTACGAGGAATACCACGAGCAAGGGCATGAAGCGGCCCGAGAGCGACGACATCTTCAACTTCAGCAAGTAGCGCCGCCAGCGACGTTGGCCCGCTCGCAGGCCGCGTCGGCGCGTCGCGTTCGGTTCTCGGCGGGCGCCGGCGTGAGCGCCGGCGGCCGGCCGATCTTCGCGCCCGTCAGCAGCGCGCACGAGTTCGCGGCGAGCGGTCGCGACGAACATCGTGAACACCATCGGCCGCAGCGTGCCGTCGAAGAACACGCCCGATACCGCGCCGAACGCCGCGCCGGTCGAAAACAGCAGCGTCGTGTAGAGCGACGACGCGCTGCCCGCGAGCCGGTCGTAGTTGCGGATGAACTGCGACGAGCCCGACGGGCCCGTGAGGCCGAACGCCGCCACGATCAGCGCGATCGGGCCGACGACGTACCAGATCGAGCTCGCGCCCGCGAGCACGACCGCCGATGAGACAGACGACGCCCGTCGCCTGCAGCGCGAAGCCCGAGGCGGAAGAACGTCGGCGCGTTCGACGAGCTCAGGCGCCGCATGCTGAAAAGGTTCGTGCAGATCAGGCCGATCACGGCGACGCTGAAGTACAGCGGGAAGCGCGACGGCCGGCACGCCGAAGTAGTCGATGTACGCGAACGACGAGTTCGTGATGAAGGTCATGAACACGCTCGCGCTGAGCGCCATCGTGATCGCGTACGTGACCGGCCGGCGCCCGTCGGCGTTCTTGCGGCGACGATCACCTGCGCGCACTGGCGCAGCGTCGTGACGACGGAGAGCTTGCGCCAGTCGCCGGGCCGCGTCTCGGGCACGCGGCGCGCGTAGAACGACCGCGAGCGTCCCCGCGTACGCGGCCTGGAAGAAGAAGATCGCGGGCCAGCCGAAGCGCAACAGCGCCGCGCCGAGGGTCGGCGCGATCACCGGCGACGCGAGCATCACGAGCGTCACCATCGCCATCCGCCGGCCGAGCTCGTCGACGTGATAGACGTCGCGCACGATCGCCATGCAGATCACGGTCGAGAAGCCGCCGCCGATCGCCTGAACGAAGCGCAGCCATTGAACCTGCTCGGCCGTGCGTCGCGAAAGCGATCGCGAGCGACGCGAGCGTGAAGATCGACGAGCCCGATCAGGCCGACGCGCTTGCGGCCGATCTGATCCGAGAACGCGCCGCCGAAGAATTGGCCGAGCCCGTAGCCGACGAGATAGACGCTGATCGTGTTGTTGATCCGCACGATGCCGACGTGAAACGCGTCGGCCATCGCGGGCATCGCGGGCAGGTACGCGTCGAGGGAGAGCGGCCCGATCGCGACGAGCGCGCCGACGAACAGGATCAGATGGCGCGGCACGCTGCGGCGGCAGCGCGCCGCGCGCGGGCTCCGAGGGAGGCCGGTTCATGGTGTGCGGACAGTAACTCCGTTGGCAAGCCAAGACGGAGATTGTACGGTAACGGCCGGTCATCGCCCGTGAAGGCGGCTGCGCTCGGCGCAGTCTTCACGAGGCAAAGGGAATCATGAGAAGAAGCACCGACCGAATCCTGACGACTCACGCCGGCAGCCTGCCGCGGCCGCAGTCGCTGATCGACGCGTATCGTGCCGGCCAAGACGCCGGCGACCTCGGGTTGACCGCCGATGGCGAGCGCGCGCTGCGCGAGGCCGTCGCCGACGTCGTCGCGGAGCAGGCGCGGCTGCGGCGTCGACGTCGTCAACGACGGCGAGTTCGGCAAGCCGATGACCGAGGAACGCGACTACGGCGCGTGGGCCACTTACATCTATGCACGCTTGAGCGGCTACGAGCTCCGCGAGCGCACGGAGCCCCGACAGCGTGCTGAAGGAGATCTTCGGCACGAGCAAGGACCGCGTCGACTTCGCGTCGTTCTACGCCGCAGGGCTCGACGGCACCGCAGCGCCGCGCCGGCGCCCGCGACCGCTGCCCGCGAACGTCGGGCCCGATCAAGTACACGGGGCAGGCGCTGATTCAGCGCGACATCGCGAACTTCAAGGCCGCGCTCGCGGGCCAGGACGTCGCCGACGCGTTCATGACCGCGGCGTTCACCGGCGTGCAGGTCGGCCCGAACGACTACTACAAGACGCGCGACGAGCAGGCCGTCGCGATCGCGGAGGCGATGCGCGAGGAGTACCGCGCGATCGTCGCGTCGGGGCTCAACGTGCAGATCGACGATCCGCTGCTCGTGAACGTCTACGAGATGCAGTACTCGATGAGCGGCGACCTCGCGGGCTTCCGGCGCTGGGCCGACGGCCACGTCGAGCTCTTGAACCACGCGCTCGACGGCATTCCGGAGGAAAAGATCCGTTATCACCTCTGCTGGGGAAGCTGGGTCGGCCCGCACAGCACGGACCTGCCGCTGCGCGACGTGATCGACCTGCTCGTGAAGATCAAAGCGAGCCAGTATTCGTTCGAGGCCGCGAATCCGCAGCACGAGCACGAGTGGAAGGTGTGGGAAGGCGGCGTGCTGCCCGAGGGACGCGCCGTGATCCCGGGCGTCGTGACGCACAAGACGAACATCCTCGAGCATCCGGAGACGGTCGCGGATCGGATCGTGCGCTACGCGGACGTCGTCGGCAAAGAGAACGTGATCGCGGGCACCGACTGCGGTCTCGGCGGCCGCATGAATCCGCAGCTCGCGTGGGCGAAGCTCAGGGCGCTCGCGGCCGGCGCGGAGCTCGCGAACCGGCGGCTCTGGTAGCTCGGAGGTTATGGTGCCCGGGCGGAATTCGGAGGTGCACCCGCAATGTGGCGCCACTCGCAAGCGCTCGCGATGATCTGCGGGGCGGAAGCGTCGTTGTTGCGATAGGGGGTTGCGACAATGTGTAGAAATCTAGGCGCGCGCGCGCTCGTCTGGTCGCTCGCCGCCGCGATGGCGCTCTCGATCTCATGCGCAGGCCTCGGCGCAGACGAGCGCGGCGCGCGGCGCGCGCGATCCGCTGCCCGCCAGTGGATCGTCGGCTCCGAGGGCAAGGGCCTGTTCCCGGGCGCCGGCGTGCCGCCGGGCTACACGCCGATCTTCGCGGCGCGCGACGGCGCGACGCCCGCCGGCGTCACGCCGCTGCCGCGCGACATCTTCTCGACGAAGGACTTCTACAAGGACCGCGAGCTCTGGTCCGACCCGCGCTACTACCGCTGCAACTCCCCCGTCGGCCTCGAGCAGATCTGGGGCGCGTACGAAGTGCCGCTGATCGGCAGCGATCCGCCGCGCACCGCCGCGTGGGGCTTCTGCGACCGCGACTATCCGCGCAAGGAGATCGTGAGCCCGTACCCGTTCAGGACCGCGAAGGAGCACTACGCCGCGCTGCTGCAAGAAGCGCGCGCGCACGGCGGCCCGATCGATACACGCAGGCGCACGCTGCCGGACTGGAGCGGGCAATACGCGCGCGACCGCGCGAAGACCGCGACCTGGTACTACGGCGCGATCCTGCAGATCCCGACCTATCTCTCGCTGCTCACGCCCGAGTACCAGCAGCGCTTCGTGCAGGAGATGTATCACTACTCGGGCAGCAACGCGCCGCAATGGCCGGGCTCGTATTGCTGGCCCGAGGGCTTCATGCGCCGCCTCGCGCAGTACGGCGGCGGCCGCATCAACCTCGTCGTGACGCCCGACCTCGTGCTCGACATGCGCAACGCGGCGAAGACGCTGATCACGCAGATCCACATCGGCCGCGAGTTCAAGGAAGACGGCAACGGTCCGCCGCACCTCGGCCCCGACGTGCCGCAGTGGTACGGCGAGACGATCGGCTTCTGGGACGGCGAGGCGCTGATCACCTGGACGTCGAACATCCAGGGCTGGATCAACCACGGCGGCGTCGGAGTTCAGCAACAAGCTCCAGTCGATCGAGATCTACACGCCGCGCAAGGACGCAGCCGGCAAGCTCGTCGGCATGAAGCACGAGATCGTGCTCTACGACGACGACGTGTTCGTCGACCCGGTCCGGATCGTCGAGACGCTGGGACCGACTCGGCCGGCTCAACGAGAACGACCCGTTCGTGATCATGGAGTGCATCCCGCAGATCTTTCCGGTCAAGGGCCTCGCGACGCCGGTCGGGCCGGGCACGAAGTTCGAGTACACGTTCCTCGACGTGCTCGGGCGGCCGTGGGCGCAGATCTGGGAGGAGTACCACGAGAAGGGCATGTCGCCGCCCGAGAAGGAAGACATTTTTTCCTTTCCAAACAATGGCAAGAAATAGAATCTTCGCGTGCCGTCGAGTCGCCGATCGATGGCCCGGGGCCGATCGCAGATGACTCTCCGGAGGGTGCAATGAACAAGCTGTCGGTGAACAGATAGGTCTCGCGCTCACGGCGGCGGCGGGCGCTCTGCGCGCTCGACGCCTCGGCGAGCGTGGTCGAGAGGAGCATGCGTATCGCGAGCACCGACGTGCACTACAAGGTCGTGCTGCCGGACGGCTACGACGCGGCGAAGGCCTACCCCGGCGTCATCGTGCTCGGCGGCGGCCCGCAGACGATGGAGATCGTCGACCGCACGCTCGAGCGCAACTTCCGCGCCGAGGCGGAGCGGCGCGGCTACATCGTGATCGCGCCCGCGGCGCCCGACGGCGACCTGTTCTTCGAGGGCGGCGAGCGGATCTTCCCGGCAGTTCCTCAAGACCGCCCTGACCTACTACAAGATCGCCGACGGCAAGTTCCACATCGCGGGCCCGTCGAACGGCGGGATCGCCGCGTTGCACGTCGCGGCCGAGAATCCCGATTACTTCTTGTCGGTCACGGCGTTCCCGGGCTACATGTGGGAGCCATCGAACAAGAAGCTGCTCGCGATCGCGAAGATGTGCGTGTACTTCTATGTCGGCGAGAACGACGAATATCGCTGGCACGAGGAGATGAAGCGCGAGGCGGAGTTCTTGTCCTCGCGCGGTACCGTCGCGAAGTACAGCGTCGAGAAGGGCCAACCGCACAGGATCGAGACGCTCGCGGGCGCGAACGCGTCGCGGCTATTCGACGGCTTCGAGGCCGTGAAGAACGGCTGCAGCCGCTAGCGCGCGGCGCCGTCAGCGCAGGAAGCGGCTCCAGCCGTTGCTCGACATGTACCCAAGCCGGTAGCCCATCGCTTCCTGCTCGTGGATCCTGTAGTCCTCGATCTTCGCGATGGGCACGGCCGGAAAGTCGAACGGCTCGTAGTTCATCTGCCGCGTGCTCACGTTGCCGTCCTTGTCGACGACTTCGATGTCCTTCGTCTTGAACTCGTGGCGGAACTCCGAGAGCGCGAACACCAGGCCCGCGACGGGGTCCGCGATCCACACGCGCCGTAGGTCGATGCCCGTGATGTAGCTCAGCGCGTGCGAGTTCATGTTGTCCGCGCAGCTCGGCCGCGGCTGGCCGTTGAACCCCGGCCCCTTGCCTCCGGCCGTGATCATGCCATTCTCGTGCCGCTCGCAGTCGTCGGCGAACAGCGTGAGGTCCGCGTTGCTGTTCGTGATCGCATCGTAATAGGACGCCGCGATGATCAGCATGAGCTCGCGCGGGATCCGCTTGTTCGGCGACAACGTCGCGAGAAGACCCGGACGAGGAGTCGTCAGATTCGCGAGCGCGCTCGCGTTCACGTTGCGCGCGACATAGTGCTCGGCTTCGGTGATCTTGCCGTCCTCGACCTTGAGCCGGAGCGCGAGCTGGTTCGACATGTCGCCCGTCTCGATCACGCCCATGAAGCCGACCTGGCGCGAGACGGGATCGGGCACGTAGATCCTGTAGGTCTTCGATGCGCTCGTCGCGTTGGTCCAAAGGCCTCCTTGCCCGATCGGGAAGGCTGGTACAGCAGCGCACAAATCGCGCGGGCGCTGTTGACGATCCGCCTCGCGGGCCCATATCCGAGCCCAACGCCGAATTCGGCGTACGAAGGAGCCGACCATGTCCGAGCATCACGCCCAAATCGAGTGGCGGCGCAGCAGCGCCGACTTCACCTATCAGACGTACAACCGCGCCCACGAGTGGAGGTTCACGGCTGCGACCGTACCGGGCTCCGCTGCGAAGGAATATCGCGGCGACCCGGAGCGCGTGAACCCCGAGGAGGCGCTCGTCGCGTCGCTGTCCTCGTGCCACATGCTCACATTCCTCGCGATCGCCGCGAGGCGGAAGCTGTCTCTGGACTCGTACGAGGACGATGCGGTCGGCGTGCTCGCGAAGAACGCCGCGGGCAAGCTCGCGATCACGCGCGTTACCTTGAGGCCGAAGATCGCGTGGTCCCCAGGCGTCACTGTGTCGGCCGAAGACCTCGAGAAGATGCACCACGATGCGCACGAGGACTGCTTCATCGCGAGTTCCGTGAAGACCGAGGTCAGTGTGGAGCCGCGCGACTAACGAACACTACTTCGGCGGGTCGAGCGTCGCAGTGTCCCAATGCTCGTCGGCGCGGCCGTCGACGATCCGCCACTGGTCGTTGTGCAGCACCGCCTGCTTGTTCGCGTTGAGCGTTGGATTCGGATCCGTGAACAGCGCCTCGGGATCGGTTGCTGCGACGACCGGCTCTTGGGCGGCGGCCGGTGCACTCACCGTAGCCGTCGCACCGAGCGCTGTGAAAATGAGAGCGGTCTTGATCAGCGTCATATGATTCTCGCCTCGACGCAAGGCTCAGCGGCTACCGCCCGAAACCGGCGCCGCGCCAAAGTTTCTTCGTTGATAGGTCCAGCTCGCGTCGCGGCACAAGCCGCAGTCGTCACCGACGAACCGGCGCGCTGCACCCGCGTCGCCGCGCAATCGCCAGTCCAGCCAGCTGACGGCAACCGAGGCCGCGGCGCCGCCGTTGGGCTCCTGGAACGTGCCGCCGTGGCCCACCGGCAGGTTCGCGACGGCTACCGGCACTCCTACGATGCGCTCGAAGTCATCCATCCCGTTCTTGTACGCGATGTCGGGCGGGCCGCCGAGGATGTAGATGACGGGGTTGTGGAAGTTCGCGAGCGCAGCCTTCGTCAAGTCCATGCCGGGGATCGTGGTATTCGGCCCGTCGTTCAGCACGCCCGTGTTGTGCATCACGACGGTTTTCACGCGCGGATCTTTCGCCACCGCGAGCGCCTGCAGGCCGCCGCAACTCCAGCCCGACAGCGCGACTTGCTTGGGATCGATGCGCCCGAGGTACGGGCTCCCCGAGCGCTGGTTCTCGGCGAGCGCCCAATCGATCGCGGCGGTGAGATCCGCGGCGACCGTGCGTGCCGGCAGCGGCTTTCCCGGCTGCGCCGCCGGGCGCGGTTCGGCAGCCGGCGCGCCGGGGCCGCTCAAGATCCGGCCGCTCGCGATCACGAGGTAGCCGTGCGACGCGATCTCGAGCAGGTGAAACCGGCTGCTTGCGCCGTCGTCGGAGCAGCCGCCGTTGCCCCACGCGACGACGCCCGAGCTTCCGCGCGCCGAGCGCCGCGAGGTTCGCGGGCCGATAGACCACGTGCTTCGGCAGCGACGCCACTTCCTCTTTGAGCGCCGCGAATTGCCCCGTGCCGGGCGGATCCGGCAGCTTGTTGTTCTCGGCGATCTGGCGCTGCGCGGCTTCGCTGAGCGCGGGCGGCGGCTGCGCCGGCGGCTGCGCGAACGCGATTGTCGTTGCGAGCAGCGGGAATGCCGCGGCGGCGCCCAGCGCGAGCGTAATTCTGTTTCGCATGGTGGTGACCTCGATCAGTCCGGCTCGAACATGTGCGCCTGATACGGGAAGCCGTTCATCGCGAGCCGGCACGAGCGCAGGCCCGGTGCTGCCGCCGAAGCTCGCGAGGTGCCACGTCTGGCGCGGCACGTAGACCACGTCGCCGGGCTCGGCCTCGAACTCCGGCAGCCCTTCGATCTTGTAGCGGATCTTGCCGAGCATGATCAGCCAGAACTCGGAGCCTTCCTCGTGGTAGTGGCCCTTGTTGCCGGGCTGCGGCGCCTGATAGTTGCCGATGATGATGTTCGCGAAGCTGCGGTCGTCGGTGACGAACGCGCCCGCGCGCTCCTCGCCCGCGACGACCTTGTTGAAGTCGAGCACGGGCCGGTTGCCGGCGTCGAGCGTGCCGCGGCCGCCGAGTCACGCGCGTCGGGACGTAGTCGAAGCCCGGCAGCGGCGCCGGCGTCTCGTCGAGCGGATACAGCTTGCGCGCGCGCGCGACGTTGACCTCGAAGCGCAGCGCGGGCTCGTCGCCGACGTTCTCGATCTGATAGAGCGTGCGATACGGCACCTGCACCATGAAGCCCTTCGTCGCGACGACGGGCTCGCGGCCTTCCACCGTGAACTTCAGCGAGCCCGACTGCACGATCCACCACTCGCGCGTGTCGCCGTTCATGCGCCGCGGCGTCTTCTGCTCCGGGGCCCATCGAGATCCACTGCGCGAACAGGCTCTCGTCGTCGACGACGGTCTCGGCCCAGTCCGTCTTGCCCGTGTGCCGCGCGAGCACGTCGGCGAGCTTCGTGTGCGGCCGATGCACGCCGGTCCAGCCCGGGGACTTCGCCTTCGGCGACAGGACCATCAGCGGCGCGTCCTGAACCGGCGTTGCGCGCCCGGGCGTGCCGCCGGTCGTCCCGGCGCGGCAGCAGCGCCGGGCGTCTGGCCGAAGCCCGTCGCCGCGCCGGCGAGCGCGATGACGGCTGCGAGCGCGTGACCTACTCGCATTGGAAGCTCGCCGCGGACTCGAGATCGCCGGTGCCGCGATAGCGCGCGACCTTCGGCCACTCGCAGAGCGGCCGCGAGCGCGTCTTGCTCCAGTCCGGCGGCAGCTCGGCATTGTTCGCGCGCGCTTCGGCCGTGACCACGCCGCGGCGCCTTCTTGTGCTCGACCCAGTCGACGAGCACGCTGAACAGATCGAAGCGATCGGTCGCCGGCCCGCCGCTGCAGTGGTTCATGCTCGGCACCGAGTAGAAGCGCGCGAAGCCGCTCGCGTCGCCGCCATTGTTCGCGCGCAGCTTCTCGTACCAGTCGATCGTCGCCTGGATCGAGAACGCGCCGTCGCTCGCGCCGTGATAGACGATGATCTTCCCGCCCGCCGCCTTGAGCTCCGCGAGCTTCGGTTTGCGCCAGTCGGTCGGCGCCATGAAGTCCATCGCCGAGACGGGATACGCCTTCGTCGTGGCCATGATCTTCGGCGCGTCGCGGTCGAAGTCGAAGCCGCGCAGGTAGCCGAGCAGTCCCTGCGGCGTGCCCGGCGACCTGCGTCGGCGGCGTCGTGAAGACCTGCGCGAGCGAGCCCGCGCCGAGCACCGCGATCAGCGGCAGCCCCTCGAAGCCCGGGATCGGGCTCTCGAGCTTCCAGCCGCGCCAGTCGTTGCCGCCGCAAACCGGCGTCGAACGGCCACGACGCGTACAGGCGCCGTCCGCGCTTGTCCGTCGGCCCCGCGAACGAGCGCTTGAGCGCCGCGACCTGCTTCGGCGCGAGGCACTGGCCGGCGTTGTCCGCTGCCGCACGCGAGCTTGTCGACGTCGAACGTCGCTCTGGCACGCGGCGAGCGCGCCGACGATGCCGTCCTTCGCGCCGTCGAGCGCGTCGCATTGCGCGAGCACGGCGGTCGCGACGACCTTCATGTCGTCGCGCGAGAACGAGTGCTGCGGGATCGTTCGCCGCCTGGCCGAAGCTCTGGATGTCCCAGGCATGCTGGAGCGCGGCCTGCGGCAAATTGAAGCCCGGGTCGCCCGCGAGGAAGCCGTCGAACTCGCGCGCGAGCCGCGTCGCGCCGACCATCGCGTGCCGGCCGCCGTTCGAGCAGCCGACCATGTACGAGTACTCGGGCCGGCGGCCGTAGTAGCGCTCGATGATGGTCTTCGCGAGCGGCGTGAGCGTGACGTTCGCCGTGTAGCCGTAGTCGAGGCGCGCCTGCTCGTCGAAGCCGAACAGATTGCCGCCGACGAGGCCCGCGTCGCGGTTCGCCTGGCCGTCGTGGCCGGAATCGGAGCTCAACACCGCGTAGCCGCGCGCGAGCGCGTTGTCGGGCTGATTGCCGCCGAGGCCGCCGTACGCGGGGACGACCGTGCCGTCGTTGCCGCCGTTCAACTGGTCGAAGTAGCGGCCGTTCCAGTTGTCCGGCAGCCGCATCTCGAAGCCGATCGCGTACGGCTTGCCGTCGCTGCCGGTGCGCTCGTTGACGGCGCCGCGCAGCGCGCAGTGCGGACCGGCGCGCGCGTCCACCTTCACGGCGATCGCGGACACGATTCGCGTCTTCGGCAGACCGAGCTTCTCGAAGCTCGCCGCGTCGCAGGTCATCGCTGGCTGAGCTTGCGCCATCGCAGCCGTGAGCGCGGCCGTACCGGCCAGAACGGCTGCGAGCGCGACGCACCGGCGTCGCAGCCACCCAAATTGCCTCATCCCTCGTCCTCCCCCGACGACTGTCGCAACGTAGTCGCTTGCACGCGGCGCGGCAAGCCCGCTCGGCAGCCTTGCGGTCGCCCTCGCGGTCTGGCCCACTACCTGTGATTCACCTGTCGGGAGACACGATGCCATCGCCGCGCGCTCGTCTCGCTCTTTCGCTGCTCGCCGCTATCGCCGCGCTCGCCCTGGGCCACCCGCTCTTCGCGCAACCCGCGGCCGGCAAGCTCGAGCAGATCCGCGTGCACGGCGCCGCGCTCGACGGCAACTTGAGCGGCGACGACGCGACCCGCGACGTGTTCGTCTACCTGCCGCCGAGCTATGCGCGCGAGCCCAAGCGCCGCTATCCGGTCGTGTACTTCCTGCACGGCTACACGGCAACGGCTCAGGCCTACGTGAAGTTCGTCGACCTGCCGCAGGCCGCCGACGCCGCGATCGCGGCCGGCGGCCGCGAGATGATCATCGTGCTGCCCGATGCCTTCACGAAGTGGAGCGGCAGCATGTACTCGAATTCGGTCACGACGGGCGACTGGGAGAGCTACGTCGCGCACGACCTCGTGACGTACATCGACTCGCACTACCGGACGATCGCGAAGCGCGAGAGCCGCGGGCTCTCGGGCCACTCGATGGGCGGCTACGGGACGTGGCGGATCGGCATGAAGCGGCCCGATGTTTTTGGCGCGCTCTATGCGATGAGCTCGTGCTGCCTGCTCATCGACCCCGCGCGCGGCGGCGACGCCGTCACGCGCCCGCCGCCGGCGAGTGGCCAAAACCGCGAGGCATCACCGCCGGCACCGTCGACTGCGCAACAGCAACAGCGTGGGCCCGGCGCGGGCTTCGCGAACGCGCTGTCGGCACAGGCGGCGGCTTGGGCGCCGAACCCGGACAACCCGCCCGACTATTTCGACCTGCCGACCAAGAACGGCGAGATCGACCCGCTGATCGCCGGCAAGTGGCTCGCAAACTCCCCGCTGCTCCTGGTGGACCAATACGTGCCGAGCCTGAGACGCTACCGCGCGATCGCGCTCGACGTCGGCAACATGGACCCGCTCGGCGCGGACAACGTGAAGCTCGACGCGGAGCTCACCCGACTGCGCATCGAGCACGGCTACGAGCTCTACGACGGCGACCACACGAACCGGATCAAGGAGCGGTTCGCCGCGAAGGTACTGCCGTTCTTCTCCCAACACCTCGACGCGAGCAAGTAAACTAACTCCCACGAGCCCGTAGGCATCTGGAGCCAACCATGAGCGTCTATCTACCCGAATCGATGCAGAAGCTTTACATGCGGCGCCGCGAGCAGGCACTGCACCTCACGCGGCGCGGCTTCATCAAGCTCACGGGCGTCGCGGGCGGCGGTTTCGTGCTCGCGTTGTCGCTTGGGCCGGCCGGGAAAGCACTCGCTCAGAATGGACCTGCGTCCGACGAGAGCCTGAATCCGTACGTCGAAATCCGCGCCGACGGCAAAGTCGTGCTGTTCGCGAAGAACCCCGACGTCGGCCAAGGCGTGAAGACCTCCCTGCCGCTGATCGTGGCGGAGGAGCTCGACGCCGACTGGGACAAGGTCGAGGTGCGGCAGTCGATCATCAGCGCGGAGCTTTATGGCCTCCAGCTCGCGGGTGGCTCGACGTCGATCCCGATGAACTTCGACGCGCTGCGCCGCGCGGGTGCAACCGCGCGCGCGATGCTCGTCGCGGCCGCGGCAAAGACTTGGGCACTGCCGGCCGCCGAGCTGACCACCGAGAAGAGCGTCGTTCGGCACGCGAAGAGCGGCCGCAGCGCCACCTACGGAGAGCTCGCGGCCGCGGCAGCGACGATGCCCGTGCCGAGCGCCGACAGCGTCGCACTGAAGCCGAAGTCGGCGTACCGCTTGCTCGGCAAGCGGATCACCGGCGTCGACAACGACACGATCGTGCGCGGCAAGGCGCTCTACAGCATCGATCAGCGCGTGCCCGGCATGCTCTACGCGACGTTCACGAAGGCGCCCGCGATCGGCGGCCGCGCCGTGTCCGCAAACCTCGATCACGTGCGCACACTGGCCGGCGTGAAGCACGCGTTCATCCTCGGCGAGCAAGGCACACCGGTTATGTTCGACCTCTCGGGTGCGCCGGCGGTCGCCTCGGGCGTCGCGATCGTCGCCAGCACGACCTGGGCCGCGTTCCAGGCGAAGAAGGCGCTGCAAGTGCAGTGGGACGAGAGCAACGCGTCGCACGACAGCTGGACCGCGGCCGTCACGGAAGCCAAGCGCCTCGCGAAGCAGCCGCCCGCGCAAGTGCTCGGCCAAGCCGGCGACGTCGACGCCGCATTCGCCGCCGGCCGCACGGTCGAGGGGCTGTACGGCTACCACTATGTCTCGCACGCGGACCTCGAGCCGCAGAACTGCACGGCCTGGCACAAGGGCGACAGCGTCGAGATCTGGGCGCCGACCCAAACGCCGCAGGCGGCCGTCGACGCGATCGCGAAGCTCGCGGGGCTCCCGAAGGACAAAGTGCTGCTGCATCAACTGCGCGGCGGCGGCGGGTTCGGCCGCCGGCTCGCAAACGATAGCGTCTGCGAGGCGGTTAGTATTTCCAAGCAAGCCGGCAACTTACCCGTGAAAGTTCAGTGGATGCGTGAAGACGACATGGCGTTCGATTACTACCGCGCCGGCGGCTTCCAATCCTTCAAGGCGTCCGTGGATAAGCAAGGCAAGCTCTCGGGCTGGCAGAACCACTTCATCACGTTCTCGATGGACGGCTCGACGCCGGTGTCCTCGGGCAACATCGACAAGGCCGAGTTTCCGGCGAACGTGACGGCGAATCAGCGCATGGTGCAATCGCTGATCGCGTCGAAGATCCCGACGGGGCCGTGGCGCGCGCCGGGCAGCAACGTGATCGCGTTCTGCGTGCAGAGCTTCTTGCACGAATGCTCGACGGCCGCGAAGCGCGATCACGTCGAGTTCCTCGTCGAGCTCATGGGCGAGCCGCGTAAGCTGCCGCCCGATCCGTTCGGCGGCGTGTTCAACACGGGCCGCGCGGTCGCCGTGATCAAGGCGGTCGCGGAGAGGTCGGGCTGGGGCCGCAAGCTGCCGGCCGGCCGCGGGCTCGGGCTCGCGTTCCACTTCAGCCACCAAGGGCACTTCGCCGAGGTCGCGGACGTGAGCGTCGACGCGGCGAAGAAGATCACCGTGCACAAGGTCTGGGTCGTCGCGGACATCGGCCCGATCGTGAACCTGAGCAGCGCCGAGAATCAGTGCCAGGGATCGGTCGTCGACGCGGTCTCGACCGCGACCGGCCTCAAGATCACGTTCGAGAACGGCCGCGTCGAGCAATCGAACTTCGACAAGTACCCGCTGCTCAGGATCGACAAAGCGCCCGAGGTCGACGTGCACTTCCTCGACACCGACTACCCGCCGACGGGCTGCGGCGAGCCCGCGTTCCCGCCGGTCGCGCCTGCGGTCGCGAATGCGATCTTCGCGGCGACCGGGCAGCGGCCGCGCACGCTGCCGTTCAGCGTCGAGGGGTACAGCATCTGAGCGGTGCGAGGCTGCGTCGGCGATGGTGCGGCAGCGCTCGCCCTTCGAACCGAGCGAACGCTTCCTTACCGCGGCGCGGCGAGCGCGCTGGCGCTTACGCCGCTCGTGCGATGGATTCGGCCAGCTCCGCGCGCGAAGCCCCGAGCGCGAGCAAGCTTCGAACGAGGAGATCGAGAGAAACGCTCGGGTCTCCCGCCTCCATCTTTGCGACCCGGGACTGGCTCGAACGGAGGTGCGCGGCTGCGTCAGATTGGCTCAGCTGCCTCTTGAGCCTCCACTGCTTGAGCTCGGCGCTCAGCGCGAGCTTCACTTCGATGAAAAGCGCCTCTGCATCGGATAATCCCAGCAACTCGCGCGTACCGCCGACTCGCCAACCCTTGGACTCGAGTTGCTTACGCTTCGTGGCTCGCATCGTCGTATCCCGCGAGGCGCCACCGGCAGACTGCGACGATTTCCCGCGGAGTCCGCCGCGTTTTCTTGCTGAAGATTTCAAGGATGACGATGGCATCGGTGTCTATTCGATAGATCAAACGCCAAGTGTTGTGTGTGTCTTGAACCCTGAGCTCGTGGCAACGACGCGCTATGGTTGGCATCGACCGCGAGTGCGGCAACTCCAACCGCTCGCCGCGTTGCAAGCGACGCAATTGAAAACCGATCTCGCATCGCGCCTCGGCGCTGAACGGCGGCGTCTTGATCTCGCTGTGTAGCCAAGCGAGCGGCTTCTCGATTGCGGGCAATGCGCGTCACCGACACTGTATGTCAGTTCTGACATGTGCGCAACCCGGGTCGAACTTCTCGGCGCGGGCTGGTCCGGATACAGGATCTTGTGGTCCACCGCGCCTCGACGCGACACTCTGTAACTACCTTTTTGTGCCGGATTTTCTTCCTACGAACTGCCGCTGCTTGACGGGCGATAGCGACGCGGCACGAAATTGAGATCTCGCCCTGCTACATACCATGCCCCTATCCAATGGGCTATCAAGCGATTGCGCGAAGTCGCGAGGTGAACAGGAACATCGCTCAAGGACTCAGGGACTGAGCTAGCAGCGCGAGGCAGTTAAAGCGTTCACTCCGTGCGCAGAGCACCCATTGGATCGAGGAGCGTGGCGCGACGCGCCGGTACTAAACAAGCAACCAGCGTCGCCGCAGCCAAAATCACGGAGATCGAGACGTAGGTAATCGGGTCCGTCGCCGTGACCTCTGTGAGTCCCGATTGCAACACACGGCTCACGGCGAGAGCCGCTACCAGTCCGACTACAGAGCCGAGGGCAACGCGCGTAATACCCTGCCGCAGCACGAGCCAGAGAATGTCGCGCCTCGCGGCCCCAAGGGCCATACGCAAGCCTATCTCTTGGGTTCTCTGCCCCACTCCGTAGGCGGTCATCGCGTAGATGCCCATCGCGGACATCAGCAACGCGATCACGGCGAAGACTGTGAACAGCGTACCGAAGATCCTTTCGCCCCAGGTTCGCTGCGAAAGGATGTCATCCATGCTTCGAATGTCGTAGAGCGGTAGGTCGGCGTCGACCCGGCCCAGCTCCGAACGGATGGCAGCCGCCACACCGGCTAGCGGCGCGCCGGTGCGCACGAGGATCGTGAAGGCGGGGGGCGATTCCTGACGGAACGGCACATAGACGGTCGGCCGAATCTTGAGGTCTTGGTTCTGGCTCCACTGAAACACCGGTGGACTGACACCGACGATCGTCAGCCACGGGGCCGTGGGATCGTCGACGCCTCGAGTGAGATCGCTGCCTAGACGAAGGCGCTTGCCGATTGGATCTTGGCCGGCGAAGTACTGTGCCACGAACGGCTCGTTGACGATGGCTGCTTCAGCGCCCGGTGAGCCGTCCGTGGCCATGAACGGGCGGCCGGGGCCGATCGTGAGCTGGAGCGCGTTGAAGTAGCCAGGAGCGACCGAGAGCGTGCCGACAATCGGCAGGCGATCGTTCGAGTCCGTGATCTCCCGCCCTTCGATCTTCATCGCTCGGAACTGCGCGCCAGCAGCTGGTGGGAAGGAGGACATGGTCACCGCCTCGATGCCCGGTAACGCCGCGAGGCGCTCTGCGAGGTCTTCTTCGAAGCGCAATCGATCCTCCGGTTGCGGATAGCGAGATTGCGATGGCGCGACCTGCATTGTGACGAGATCGCGCGTGTCCACGCCGACGTTAAGCTGGTTCACGTTAGCCAAGCTCCGCAGTAGTAAGCCCGCCCCCACGAGCAGCACAATCGTCAGTGCGATCTGCCCCACTAGCAAGGCGGTAGTCATCTTCCCTACTCGCGCTGCGCCGGCGGCACCGCGGCCGGCTTCCCTCAGATTCTCGTTCACGTTCAATCTCGAGATGTGCAACGCCGGCGCAAGTCCGAACAGAATGCCGGTCAAGACAGAGACGGCCGTAAAATACGCGAAGACTCTGTAGTCCATGGTGAAGTCGAGCCAGTACGGCCTGCCAGTCGGCAGCGTCGCGGCATCGAACCAGCGCAGCGCGAACAGCGTCACGCCCAATCCGAGTGCGCCACCAACGACACTCATCATGACGCTCTCGATCAGTAGCTGACGGATGATGCGCCAGCGGCTCGCACCGAGCGCCGTGCGAATCGAGGTCTCGCGCATGCGCCAGATTGCGCGCGACAATAAGAGGTTCGCGACATTGGCGCACGCGATCAGCAGGACGAACGCGACGGCGCCGAGCATCGTGTACAGAATAGTGCGTATCGGCCCCACCGTACCGCGGTCCGTGTAGGGCCCTACGTCCACGTCGATGCCCGCGTTGGTATCCGGGTAGGTGGCCGCCAAAGCGCCGGCGATGTTGTGGAGCTCGGCCGCCGCTTGCTCGAACGAAACACCGCGGTTCAGACGTCCGAAGCCAAGCAGCGAACGCGCGTCGCGGCGCTCGATGGCTTTACCCGGCACGAACGGAACCCAGAGACTCGTATTTTGCGGGAAGCCCTCGCCCGGCTGCATGACGCCGATGACCGTGTGCTCCACGAGATTGACGCGGATCACTTTGCCGAGAATGTGCTCGTCGCCACCGTAGCGCGCCTGCCATAGACCGTAGCTGATCAACGCCACCAAAGCCGCGTTGGGCTGCTCATCCTCTTCGCTGAAGGCTCTGCCAACCAACGGTCGCGTGCCTAGCAACGAGAACGTGTTGGCCGTGACGATCGCACCCGTCACGCGCTCGGCGGCCACGCCGCTGTCGCTCAAGTTTGCCGTGAGACTGTCGAACGCTCCAAGACTCTTAAAATGAGCGACTTCGCGCTTTGAAGTCGGCGAAATCCGGAAACGAAATGCCGCCACGACTCGAGGCCACGTATGCAATCTCGCCCGGATCGTGAAACGGCATGCCCTTCAACACCACCGAGTTCACAATCGTGAAGATCGTGGTATTCACGCCTATGCCAAGCGCCAGCATGACGACGACCGCGCCCGTGAAGCCGGCGCTCTTAATCAGCGCTCGCACACCGAAACGAAGATCGTGGATGAATCCCATGCCCCGGCAGCTCTCAACTCCTGCCTAACCCCGTCATTGGATCGCTTCGATCGCGAGCCTTTTCCGTCGCGCGCACCGACGTTTTCGCGGTTGCGCCGAATGATCCGGAACTAACTGACTATAGGTTCGCCGCGATTAGCCCGCTCAGCATCTAACGTGCCAGCAGCTCAACCCCGCCCAATAGCGCGGGAAATGGGTCGACGGAATTCCAGAATCGGAACGCCCTGTCGCGGAAGCGGAACCGGATGCGGTTAGGCGCTGAGGCGAAAAAAAGCACCGTCCGCGCTACTGCGGCAGCGCGAACACGTACAGCGCGTGGCCGCGGTTCGGCGGCTGGATCTCCGGCGTGATCAGCGACGGCACGCCGCGCGGGCTGCCGCCGCCGAGGCCCGTGCCCACCGCGACGTACTGCCGGCCGTCGACCTCGAACGTGATCGGGAAGCCCTGCACGGACGTCGCGAGCCGCGTCTCCCAGAGCACCTTGCCGTCGCGCACGTCGACGGCCTTGAAGCTGCGGTCGAGATCGCCGACGAACGCGACGCCGCCGGCCGTCGACAGCACGCCCGTCAGGAACGAGGCGCGCTGCTGCGAGCGACCACGTCTCCTTGAACGTGTCGACGTCGAACGCGCCGAGCTTGCCGACGTTGCCGTTCGTGCCCGGCATCTCGTAGTAGCGCCGGTCCGCGCCGCCGCCGCTGCCGCCGCCGGGCTTCTGCTCGATCGGCCTGCGCGCGCAGCGACATGCAGCTCTGCGACAGCGGGATGATCACTTGGCGCGACGGCTTGTGAAAGCTCATCGGGTGCCAGTTCTTGCCGCCCGCGGTGCTCGGGCACGCGTCGACCCACTCGCCGACCTTCGCGTCGAGGATGTCCTCGCGATAGCGCGGCGTGCCCGTCTCGCGATCGAAGCTCGCCCAGACGTTCTGGAACACCGTCTCGACGTGATCGAGGTACGCGCCCGACTTGCGGTCGTGCTTCCAGAGGATGCCGTCCTTGCCGACCGAGAGCACCCACTTGTCGCGGCCGGGCCGTCGATCAGCACGCGCTCGAACACGACGTCGAGATCGAACGCCTCGCCGGGCGCGTGCGAGTAGTACCACGCGAGCTTGCCCGTGCGACGCGTCGAGCGCGAGCGTCGAGCTCGAGTAGAGCGCGACGTCGGTGCCCTTCATGCCGCGGCTCGCCGGCATCCACGGCTTCGCCTGCGTCGTGCCCCAGTACGTGAGGTTGAGCTCGGGATCGTAGCTGCCGGTGATCCAGCTCTCGCGCGCCCGCGCGATAGAGGTCCGGCAGGTCGCCCCACGTGTCGCCGCCCGGCTCGCCGCTGAGCGCGACGGTGCGGAAGCGCCACTTCTGCTCGCCGGTCTCGGGATCGTACGCGCTGATGAAGCACTTGTTGTTCTCGTAGACCGTGCACGTGCCCATGCCCTGGATCAGCAGGCCGTTCGCGACGAGCGGGCCGCTGTTGGTCGCGTAGACGTCCGGCATCTTCACGTTCCAGATCGTCTCGCCGGTGCGCGCGTCGAGCGCGACGAGATGCGCCTCCTGCGGCCGCACGGCCCACTCGCTCGCGCTCTGGAAGATCAGCTTGTTGCCGTAGAGCGCGATGCCGCGCGGCGCGATGTCGGCGCCGACGTGGTGCTCCCAGATCAGATTGCCGGTGCGCGCGTCGAGCGCCTGGATGATGCCGCCCGTGTTCGCGAGGTACATCGTGCCGTTGTAGACGATCGGCGCGGGCTGATTCGTGCCGCCCTCGCGCATCGGCCAGATCCACGCGAGCTGGAGCAGCTTCACGTTGTCGCGCCGTGACTTGCGCGAGCGGGCTGTAGCTCGTCGCGCTGTAGTCGTGGCGCAGCATGAGCCAGTCGCTTGTCGGACGGATTGCGCAGCATCGCGTCCGTGACCGGCACGAAGTTCTTGACCGTGCCGTGCACGGTGACGCCGGTCGGCTCGGCGGGCTTCGCGGGCAGCCAGCCGGCGCCGCGCCCGCGCCGGGGCTTGCGGCGGCCGACGCCGCCGCGGCGGCGAGCGCGACCTGCGGATCGAGGCCGGCGCCGAGGCGCGCCGGTCGTCGCGGCGGTGAGCGGCTGCGCGCTCGGCTTGCCGCCGTTCGACTGCAGCACGTACGCGATCACGCCGAGGTATTCGCTTTCCGCGAGCGCGCCGGGGCGATCGGGCGGCATCGTCGCCTGCGCCTGCGCGAGCAGATCGGCGGCCGTGCTTGTCGCCCCACTTCGCGACGAACTCGGGCCCGGCGAGGATCGCGCTCGGCAGTTGGCGAAGCGTCGGCGCCGTGGCACTGCGCGCAGTACTGTCTCGAACGTCGCGCGGCCGGCGGCGGCTTGCTCGGGCGTGAACGCGAACGCCGGATCCGGCGAGCGCGAGCCGCGAGCTGCGACGCGCCGACGAGCAACGAGCGCGCACGAGCGTCGTGCGCGTTCATCGGCTCGACCCCCTCGCTCGCAAGCCAGCCGAACAGCGTGGCGTGATCGGGCAGCACGCCCTTCTCGGAGTAGATCTGCAGATAGAGCCGCCCGGCCTTCAGCGCCTCGACTTGCTCCGCGCTCAGCCGAACGTCGCCCGACACGGTGCCGCTCGCGCCGCCCGTCACGCGCAGGTCGCCGATCGCGGTGCCCGCGCCGCGCGCGCCCTTCGCGACGCCGTGATGCAGCTTCGCGCCCGTGGCCTTCGCCGGCAGCCCGTCGAACGAGCCCGTGACCGAGAGCTTCGACCCGGACAGCGTCGCGGTGGCCTTGCCCTCGCCCGCGACGTCGTTGCGCTCGGCGCCGCCGATCGGCACCCAGCCGAGCGCGCGCCGTGAACGTCGCGTCGGCCGCTGCAAGCGCGCCGGCGGCGGCAACCGCCGCAAACCCCGCGAGCGCGAAAGTCGCCACACGTCGTGCGCCCATGCGATCCCCCGGTTCCAGTCCCATCCGAGAGCGAGCGGCGCGAGTATAAGACGGCGACGCGCATCGCCGCCATGGGCGTAGGTGCGCAAACCGCGGCCGGCCTAGGTTTACGCTGACATCTGCGACGCAGCGCGCTGCGGCGCATCCTCGACGGCGCAGCGCCTTCGAGCACTGCCGCTCGCGATCGACAACCTCGCCGTCGATTTGACGATCATCGACAAGCTGCCTGTCGATGACGCCGAATCAGACGGCGGCTTGTCGATCGGAACGGCGCCTCATCGCTGCAGATCGGTCCGCGCGAGTCGACGACGCGGGGGCCTCAGGCGACAAGCGGCCCGTGCACACCGCCTGGTACAGCCAGTGCTATCAACCGCGGCCGCAAGCGCGCTTATGATGTGCCGGCTCGCACTCTCGTCGAACCAGCTCTCAAGGGGGATTCCATGAACGTTCACCGCATCGTGTTGCCCGCTCTGCTCGCGCTCGCGGCGCTCGCCGCCCAGGCTCAGGAACCGAAGTGGGTCGGCAGCTGGGGCGCCTCGCCGCTGCCGCCGAGCCCGGGCGCCGGGCCGTTTCCCGCGACGCCGAGCTTCAACGATCAGACGGTGCGCCAGATCGTGCGCTTGAGCGTCGGCGGCTAGCGCGTGCGCCTGCGGCTCTCGAACGAGTACGGCACGAAGGCGGTCACGATCGGCGCCGCGCGCGTCACGCTCGCCGACGGCACGGACAGGCTCAAGGCGGGCACCGAGAAAGTCGTGACGTTCGACGGCCGCGCCGTCGGCGACGATTCCGGCCGGCGCGCCGCTCGTGAGCGACCCGATCGACCTCAACGTCGCCGGATCTCGCGACGCTGTCGGTGAGCCTGTACCTCAAAGGCGAGACGGGCCCGTGCACCTGCCACGCGACGGGCATGCAAGACGCGTACGTCGCGCGCGGCGATCACACGCAAGGCACGTTCGCGCCCGAGCAGACGATGCAGATGCGCGCGTTCTTGTCCGGCGTCGAGGTGCTCGCGCCGAACGCGCAGGCGATCGTCGTGCTCGGCGACTCGATCAGCGACGGCGTCGGCTCGACGCCGGGCGCGAACCGCCGCTGGCCGGATCTGCTCGCCGAGCGGCTCGAGCGCGCGCAAGTCGGCGGCGCGCGTTTCGGCGTCGTGAACAGGGCATCAGCGGCAACCAAGTGCTCGCCGACGGCGCGGGCCAGAGCGCGCTCGCGCGCTTCGATCGCGACGTGCTGTCGGTGCCGGGCGCGAGCTACGTGATCGTGTTCGAGGGCGTCAACGACCTCGGGCTCGGCTACGGCAAGCTCGAGGGGCCGCTCGCGTCGATCATGCCGCCGCCCGCGATCAAGCCGACGCGCGACGCGATGGTCGCGGGCTACCGGCAGATCATCGCGCGCGCGCACGCGAAGGGCGCTCAAGATCTACGGCGCGACGATCGCGCCGTACGAGGGCGCCGCGTACTACTCGGCCGAGGGCAACGCCGTGCGCCAGGCGATCAACGACTGGATCCGCACGAGCAAGGAGTTCGACGGCGTGCTCGACTTCGACGCGGCGTTCCGCGATCCCGCGAAGCCGACGCAGATGAAGGACGCGTTCCAGGCCGGCGATCACTTGCACGGCAGCGACGCGGGCTACCGCGCGGTCGCGGACTCGATCGACCTTCGCCTGTTCCGCTAGCCAAGCCGGCAACGCGATCCGCCAGCCGACGGCTCGATGGAGACAGGAATGACAAGAAGAGACGCAATCGAAACCCTTTTCCAGATGAACATGGGCACCGTGCGCTCGGCGTGCCTCCATGCGGCGGCGAAGCTCGAAGTGGCCGACCTGCTGGCGGACGGCCCGAAGCCCGTGGAGCGCATCGCCGAGGCAACCGGCGTCGACGTCGCAATGCTTTATCGCGTCTTGCGCTATCTCGCGAGCGACGGCGTGTTCGAAGAGCGAGCGGGACGAGAATTCGCTCTGACGCCGCTATCGCAATGGCTGCGGACCGATGTCGAAGGCTCCTTCCATCCCTTCGGGGTCTTGAATGCCGAGAACGGGTTCGAAGTCGCGTCGCAGCTGCTACCCGCGATGCGCAGCGGCGAGGTTCCGTTCGTGAAGCGATTCGGCCAGCACGCCTTCGCTATCCTGCTGCGAGACCCGGCGACCGCCGCCTTGCTCGAGCGCGGCTGGCAAGGTATTCATGGACCCGAAACGGCGGCGGTCCTAGACGCGTACGACTTCAAGGGGATCCGCAAGCTCGCGGACATCGGCGGCGGGCATGGCGACGTGCTCGTCGGATTCCTCGAGCGGGACGCCATCGCGCATCGGCGCGATATTCGACATTCCCGCGAGTGGCAGCGCAGACGAAGAAGCGGCTCGAGGCCGCGGGTCTCGCTTCCCGCTGCCAGGTGATCGCCGGAGATTTCTTCAAAGAGATTCCCGTCGAGGCGGATGCCTATTTCCTGCGCCACATCCTGCACGACTGGAACGACGAGGAATGCCGGAAGATCCTGGGCAACATCGCGGAGCGCTGTCAAGCCGGCAGTCGCGTCCTGATCGGCGAGTGCGTGATCAAGGCGCCGAACACGCCGGACCTCGGCAAGCTGCTCGACATGGAGATGCTGTTCTTCCTTTCGGGCTGGGAACGCACGGAGGACGAGTACCGTGCCTTGCTCGAGTCGACGGGCTTCGAATTCGCCGGCGTCGTCGCAACGGACTCGATGATCTCGATCATCGAAGGCCGCTTCCGCGGCTGATCGCGCGCGCGGCGATCGTCGCTCCGGTGCCGCAACCGACGTCGAGCACGCTCCGGGCGCCGCGTGCCACAACCGTCTGCGTGCTGCATGGCGGTCGTTGTTCTGCTCGGCCCGCCGCTACTTCGGCGGCGCCGATTGCCCTGCCGGCGGCGGGCGCGGGTTGCCGCCGGCAAAGTCCTTCTGCAGCAGATGCGTGAGCGTGTGCACGTAGCGCAGCTTGCCGTTCTCGATCCGGAACAGGTGCGTGTCCGCGGAGCCGCTGCCGCCGTTCGGGCCGCCGGCGCCGAACGTGCAGAACACGACGATCGAGCCCGTGACCTCGTCGACGACGAAGCGCCGGTTCGCGATGTTCACGCCGCTCGGCACGCCGACCTCGCAACTGTCGGACGGCGTGCCCTTGCCCGTGTGCGCGCCGCCCTCGGTGCGCTGGCACGGAAAGCCCCACGGCACGAGGTCGATCTTGCCCTCGAGGAACGCATCGAGATACGCGTTCGCGGCGCCGACCAGCGTGTCGCGCGTGTCGCGCTTCTCGGCCGGGATCGGATCCCAGTTCTCCGTCGACGAATACTTCAGATACGCGTCGGCGTTGAAGAGCCAATAGCCCGTCGTCGTCCAGAGGATCTCGATCTCGGCGATCTTGTCGTGGTTCACGCGCAGCCGCGTGCCGAGCACGTACGGGTTCGCCTTGTCGGCGACGATCGACTCGGTGAACGCTTGACAAGTCGACGTATCGAGCAGGCTGCGATGATGGTCGATCTTCATCGCCTTGTGGATCAGCCCCATGTCGATGTCGACGGCGACCGCGTTCTCGTAGTAGCCGAGGCCCTTCGCGAGCGGCAAGGCCCGACGTGTCGCCCTTCGTCTGCGCGTCGACATACAAGTCGACCGCGCGCTGCAGCCCGCCGCGCGCGCACGAGATCTGCGCGAAGCCGGTCGCCGGCGCGGCCAGCACGGCGGCGAGCACGATCCATACAAGCTTGCTGAGCACTCATTCGTCTACCCCCATTCCGTGCTCGGAAGATTTCTTACGCGTCCTTCTCGGCGGCGATCTGGCGCAGCGCCTGCTCGAACACCTCGTGCGGCTGGCCGCCCGAGATCAGGTGCTTGCGATTGATGATCACGGCCGGCACGCCTTGGATGCCGAGCTCCTGCCAAAACCGCTCGGCCTGGCGCACCTGCTCCGCGAACTCGCCGCGCTCGAGCACCTCGCGCGCGCGCTCGACCGGCAGCCCGACCTCACCCGCGAGCTCGAGCAGCACGTCGTGCGCGCCGGGGTTGCGGCCCTGGCCGTGATACGCGGTCAGCAGCGCGTGCTTCAGCGCGCGCTGACTTGCCCGGAGCGCCTTCGGCGCCGGCCCAGAACAGAAGCCGATGCGCGTCGAACGTGTTCCAGATGTGCGTGCGCGGCCCGAACGCGAAACCCTCGGCGGCGCCGCGCTCGACGATGCGCGCGCGATTCGCCTTCATCTGCTCCGCGCTCACGCCGTACTTGGTCGTGAAGTACTCCGACCGCGTCCGCGCCTTCGGGCGCCATCGTCGGATTCAGCTCGAACGGCTGCATGTGCAGCTCGACTTCGCCGATGTCGGCGCCGACTCGCTCGAGCGCGCGCTCGAGCGAGCTCAGCCCGATCGCGCACCACGGGCACGCGACGTCCGACACGAAGTCGATCCGCATCGGGGCTTTGCGGGGCCGCAGAGCTCACTTTCTTCGCCTTCTTCTCGACCTCGGTCGCGAGCTCGATGAACACCTTCGCGTACTTCGCGTTGTCGAGCTGCGCCATCGCGAAGTGGCCGCCGCCCTTCAAGCCGCGATCGGGCAAGTAGACGTAGCTCGCGTCGGCGCCCGCCTGCTGCCAGACGGACGCCTGGCACTTGAGCGCGTCGAGGTTCGCGAGCCCCTTCTCCGAGCCGACGACGATGATCGGCAGGTGCGCGTAGTTCACGAGCTTGCTCGGCTTGTCGCCCTGCATCGGGCAGCCGCCGTGATCGACCGGCGTGAACGTGCTCGGCAGCGCGGGCTCCGTCTTCCAGCTCGAGATCACCGGCGGCGCGTTGTTGAAGCCCGGTGCGGCCGGATTGGCGAGCGCCGCCTCGAACGCGACGATGCCGACGACCTTCTTCGGGTTGAGGTCCGGTACGCGGAACGTGCTGCCGCCGCCCGCGGAGTGCGGCAGTAGGATCGCGGGACCGATCTCGTCGAGCAGCGCGGAGATTTTCTGCGACGCGACGACGTCGCCGCAGTACGGCGCCGTGGTCGAGCTCGCGGTCCAGCCGATGACCGCGGGGTTCGTCGGCGTCGGCGCGCCACCCGGCCAGACGGTCGCGTCCGAGGTCGCGAGCCGCGAGATGATCGTGCTGTTCGCGACGCCGACCTTGCCGTGCCGCAGCTCGGGTTGCTCTGCGAGCGGCCGTGACCCGGGACGGTCGACGACGTACACGTCCCAGCCGTCGGCAACGAAATAGTCGGCCCAGCCGTCGCGCCCGTCGGGCGTTTGCAGCCAATCGGTGCCCTGCCCGCCGCCGCCGTGGATCATCACGAGCGGATAGGCATGCTTGCGCTCGGCCGGCAGCATGTACTGGACGAACATCGCGTTGCTCACGTTGACCGAGCCGTTCTCGCCGGGCTCCGTCGTGTAGCCGACGTACTTCGCGCCGAGATCGCGCAGCACGAGCTTGCCCGCCTCGCCGCCCGCGAGCGCCGGCATTGCGGAAAGAACGGCCGCGCCCGCGACCGCGCCGATGAGCAGATGCGAAAGCTTGTTCATATCTTGGGGTCCCCGCTTTGATCGCAGGCCGACACCTCGTCGGCCGTCGACAGTTCGCGAATTCTACCGTAGCGAGCGCGCGCGACGTCCGCGCGCGTCGCGTGCGACAGGTGGCCGCGATGCCAGCCTTCTACCAGCCGAGCCCGAGCTTCAGCGCGAGCATCGTCGCCGTGCCGACGACGATCGTGCCGAGAATGCTGCGGCGCCACCAGAAGTACAGCGTGCCCGAGAGCGCCGCGAACAGCCTCGGGCTCCGCCAGCCGTCGATGAGCGAGCCGTCGGTGAGCAATACCTCGGGCGCGATCACCGCCGCGAGCGCCGCGAGCGGCGCGTAGCGGAGCCCGCGATTCGCCCAGGCCGGCAGCGGCCAGTCGCGTTCGGACAGCAGGAAGAATCCACGCGTGACGACGGTGATCGCCGTCATGCCGAGGATCGCGACGAGCGCGAGCGACGGAGGACATCAGCGCCGCGCCTCGGCCACGATGGGCCAGCGCCGGTCGAGCAGCACGCCGACCGCGACGCCGGTCGCGATCGCAACGACGACGTTGAGCTTGAGCGGCAGCGCGAACGCGGCGACGGCGGCAGCCGCGGCGACGAGCCCCGCGATCCAGCTGTTGCGCCCCGACAGCGTCGAGTACGCGAGACCGAGCAGCGCAAGCACGCCCGCGAAGCCGAGCTCCCATTCGGTCGGCACGCGATCGCCGAGCGCGATGCCGATCAACGCCGGAATCTGCCAGCTGAACCAGCTCCACGCGATGCTGCCGAGCAAGTAGGGCAGCTGCTCCGGTGCGGGCTTCGGATCGGGAAAGCGGCGCACGAACAGCACGTAGTTGAGGTCGGCCGTGAGGTACATCAGCGCGAGCCGCCGCGCGCGCGGCAGATGGCCGAAGTACTTGCGCCAGTGTGCGCTGAAGATCACGAAGCGCAGATTCATGCACGCCGCCGTCGCCCAGATCACCCAGAGCGGCGCGCCCGCCGCGATCAGCGGCAGCGCAGCCAGCTGCGCGCTGCCCGCGTAGACGGCGAGGCTCATGAGCATCGCGACCGGCAGCGTCAAGCCGCTCTTGCTCATCGCGACGCCCGTGACGAGCGCCCAGGCCGAGATGCCGAACGACGGCCCGGCAATCTCGCGCATGCCGCGCCAAAACTCTTCGCGCGGATTCACGGCTCTAAGCGACCGCCTTCACCTGTCCCTCGACGGCCCGCTGATACGGCGCCGGGTCCGACGGCACGAGCGGCAAGTGGATGTAGCGCTCGTGAGCCGCGGCGTCGAGGCTGTCGAGATAGAGGTCGCGCGCGATTGCGGACACGAGCCGCGGGTGGTCCACCATGCTCGGCACGTCGCCGACCGGTATTCCGAAGCTCAGCTCGCCCGCGAGATTGAAGCAATGGATGTTGCGCAGGTACTCGGCGCCCGCCGGCTCGCGCGGCAAGAACTCGAAGCCCGCGCCGAGATACGGATGCCGGCCGCCGCCCGCGTTCTCTTCGCCCACCGCCGGCTTGTAGCGGTCGCTCCAGAGCGCGATCTTGTCGTGAATCCGCGCGAGCTCGGGTTGAGCTGCGAGATCGATCCGGTAGCCCGTGCCCGCGATCAGGTAGTCGAAGCGCATCGTCTTGCCGTTCGCCTTCGCGGTGACCTTGCCGTTGCCCCGCGAGCGCGGCGTCGGTCAGCGATGTGCCCAGGTGGATATGAAAATTCTTGAACGCGACGGCGCGCTCGAGCGAATCGAGCGGCACCGATGCGACGCGCCGCTCGCCGAGCAGGAAGTTTCGCCAACGCATCGCGTCGGGCAGCTCGTAGCTGAGCTCGAGCACGTTCGGGTAGCCGCGGTCGATCGGCGGCGCGGGCGGCCGCGGCGGCGCGGTCGCGGGCTGGCCCTGGTATTCGATGTACGGCCGGCGGTTGAACATGTGCACTTCGGCCGCGCCGGCCTCGAGCGACACGCCGGCGGCGTCGAACGCGTTCGAGCCCGCGCCGATCACGCCGACGACTTTGCCGCGCAGCGTCTCGAGCGGGATCTGTCCCGTCGAGTGGGTCCAGACGCGCGCGGGGAGCCCGCGCAGCACGTCCGGAATCTCGGGGCCGCCCGCGCCGCCGTAGCCGTTCGCGAGCACGAGCTTGCGCGTCGTCTCGACGCGCGCCGCGCCGTCGGACTCCAGGTGCAGGCGCAGCAAGTCGCCCTGCGGCTCGATCTCGACGAGGCGCGTACGGTAGCGGACCTTCGTGTCCGTGATCTGCTGAAACCAGCTCAAGTAGTCGGCCCACGCGAGGCGTGGAATTCGATCGAGCGCGTCGAACGCCGCGGGGCCATTCAACGTCTCGTACTACGCGCGGAAGCTCAGCGCGACGTTGCCGCCTTCCGGCCCCGGCGACATCGTCTTCGGCGTGCGCAACTGACGCATGCGTGCGACCGTGCGCCAGATGCCGGCCTGGCCGGGCTCGGCGCGATCGATCACGTCGACCTTGCCGACGCCCTTGCGCCTGCAGCGCGTACGCGATGGACAGGCCGCTGTGCCCGGCGCCGACGATGACGACGTTGTGGTCGGCTCCCTCGCGGGGGCGCACCCAGTCGGCTGGCTCGCGTCCCGCCCAGCGCAGCACGCGGGACGTCTGCGCATCGAGCTCCTTGCCGGCGTCGACCGAGGCCGGCGCCGAAGGCGCGCCGCCCGTATCGGTTGCGGTTTGCGCGAGCGCCGCGGGTGCCGCCAAGCCGCCGACGGCGAGCGCCGCGGCGCCGCGGAAAAGACTCCGGCGGTCTATTGGGTTCGAAGCGCCATCACGTTCGTCTTTCATTTCGGTCGTCCCCCTTGTGCATGCAGCGCGTCGGCGCCACGCCGACTAACGCCCTTGAGTGATACGTTGCTGGATTCGCGCCGGCGCGCTAACGCGGCGGCAGGCGTGCCGGACGATCGGGCGGCAGATGCTGGTCGATGGCGGTGAGCACCATGCCGACCATCACGTAGTCGCCCATCACGGTCACGAGCTCGACGACGCCCTTCTTGCCGAAGAGCTTCACGGCCTCGGCGTAGAGAGCCGAGTCGACCTTGTGCTTGCGCATGAGGTCGCGCCCGAGCTTGATGATCAGCGTCTCCTCCGGGCTCAGGCCCTTCGGCTCGCGGTTGTATTTGATCGTGTCGATCACCTCTTGCGGCGCGCCGAAGCGCAGCGCCGCGGGCTCGTGCGACGAGTACTCGTACTGTTGCTCGATCTCCCACGTCGCCACGCAGATCGCGACCTCCGTGTGCCGCGGGCTCAAGTCGCCGTTGTAGCGCAGGAAGCCGTTCAGGTCGTTGATCGGCGCAGCGATCCTCGGGCTGTAGAGCGACATGGGCACCGGACCGGTCGCCGGCGCGGGCTTGTCGCCGACGATCTTGTCGTAGATTGCCTTGCCTTCGTCGTCGAGATCCGCGCGTTTGAGCGGCGGCAGGCGCGTGAGCGACACGGGATCGATGTCGGGAGGGAGTGCCGCCGCGCTGGAGGGCTTCTGGGCCGACGCGGAATACGAGAGCGACAGCCCCGCGATCAGGGCAACGAATGTGGTGCGCATGCTGTGTTCCATCCTCTAGTTCTTCTAGGAATTGCAGAGGGTGCTAGCGGCGGCCCTAAGAGCCGACCGCTTCTTCGATCGAAGATCGATAGGGCTCCCCGCAAACGGACGGCAGCATAGCCCGCTTCCGCGCGCGCGTCTGCCCGCGACGGCGCGCCGCCTCGAATCGGTCGTCAGCTCGAGCCGAGCAGAGCGCGCGCAGCCATGCCGAGACGCTTGTCGAAAGTAGCTAGCGGAGCGCCGAGCGCGGCCGCCAGCCAGAGGTAGGCTGCGTCGGAGGCCGTGAGATCGTGCTCGAGCGCCAGCCGCCACTGCGCCTGGACGTCGCAACGGCAACGCGTGATCTCGAGATCCACGAAATCTGCGAGCGCGTGCCGCGCGTGCTCGTCGAGTCCCTGCCGTGACTTCCGGATCGCGACGCTCACCAGCTCGTCGGCCAAGAGCTCGGGCGCGAACAGATCCTTGCCCGCGAGCGCCTGCGCCGCGTCCTCGCGATTCGGCTCGTCGAACAGAATCGACGCGATGACACTGCAATCCGCGACGATCGGCGGCCGTACGGCGTAGCGGCCGCGCGCCTCGGCGATGATCAGCGGTGCGGCGCGCTCAGCGGGCATCGCGCTCGGCCCGGACCAGGTCCACGGAGCGCGGCCCTTTGGCAAACGGCTTCTTCCACCGCTTGCGATGCTCGGCCGCGATCTCGTCGATGCGCCTCGTTCCGGTTCGGCGCATCTCCGGCCCGAGCGACGCGCTCGATACGGTAGGCGCGCGCGCGCCCTCTGGCTCGAGCGTTGCACTTAGGAGCGCCATGAGCTCGCCCTGAATCGAGCGGTGGCTACGGCCAGCCCGCTCGCGAAGCTTCTCAAGCAGTGCGTGAGGGACGTTCTTGATCGAAAGGGTGGGCATCGAGATGCTCCGTTATGGTGCCATTATGGCGCCGTTACGGAGGCGGCGTCAAATTCGCGAAATCGTCCGCGTCGTCGAGCTCACGCCAGAGAACGCGCGGGCCCGGGGATCAGTCCGGCACGTACGCGATCTGCATGCTGTGGTACGCGCCGTCGAGGAACTCGGACGGGTCGCCGAGCTCGGACTCGTATTTCTTGAGCGGGTTGCGCGCGACGACGTCTTCGGCGCCGAGCCCCATGTTCATGTAGCCGATCATCGTCTCGAACAGCTCGTCGTAGATGTCGCGCTGACGCAGCACGTCGCGGCCCGTGAGCAACGCGGCCCTCCGCCGGCACGACGCGGGTGTCGGGCTTGACGATGCTGGCGAGCCGCTCGAGCGCGCGCACGCGGCCGCCGTACCAGGCGCCGTTGCGCCAATCGAGCAGCGGCCACTTCTCGCGCCGACACGACGCCGCCCGCGGCGAGCACGTTCAACTGCGGGAAGTGGACGAAGAGATCCCCGTCGGTGTGCGCGGCGGGCAGGTAGCCGTAGTCGATCTTCTGGCCCGCGAACTCGAGCGAGCCGTCGCCGCGCGTGGTCTTGTTCGGCCTCGCGACCTCGGGCAACGGCTCGCGTGCGCTGTCGAACGAATCCGCGTACACCGGAATGGCTCAGGAACAGCTTGGTCTTCTCGGTGCGCGAAGATCGTGCCGCCCGCGCGGCCGACGATCTCGTTCGCGCCGATCTGCTCGGGATGCCAGTGCGTGTTGATCAGCATCGCGACGCGCGGGTCTTGCGTCGCCGCGAGCACGGCGCGCACGAGCGCGTCGGCGTTCGCGGCCGGTCCGCCATCGATCATCAGCGCGCCGTCGTTGCCGTGCATCGCGAGCACGTTGCAGCCCGCGACCTGGAGCAGCGCGAGCCCGCCGAGATCGGTGGTCGTGATCGAGGCGCCCTGTGCGCGCGCCGCAGCAGCGAAGGCAGCAACGCGGCGCCGAGCGCCGCCGCGCCCGCGCGAAGCAGGCGTCGCCGCTCGAGCCGATATTGGTTAGCCGCTCGTGTGCTTGTAGACCGGCTCATGAACGACCGGCTCGCCGAGCGGCGAGATGTCCGTCCAGAGCCCTGCGGCGGGCCGAGCACCGGCCAGACCGGGTCCTTCGGCATCAGCACGGTCGCGCCGAGCTCGCGCAGCAGCGCCGCCTCGTCTTTGTACATCGGCGTCTGCATCGCCATGAACGGCATGAAGCCGCGCGACTGCGTGTAGTCGAGCGCCGTGAGGCCGTCCTGATCCTTGGGGTTCATGTCGATGCCGAACGAGGCGAGTTGCTCGATCACTTTCTTGTAGCGCTTGCGGACGGCGTAGTGCAGCGCCGAGCCGCCGCGCACCTCTTCCATGTGCACGACGAGCGCGACGACGTTCACGTCCGTGCCGGCGTCGTGCAAGATCTTGATGAGCTCGAGCGCCTGCTTGCTCCGGCGCGCGGCCGGCGAGCACCGCGTGGATCGGCGTCTGCCGGTCCGCCATGTAGAACGTCGCGTCGGCGCCGTGCTCGAGCAGCAGCTTCACGACCTCGATATCGTCGTTCGCGGCCGCGCGGATCAGCGGCGTCGAGCCGCGCGTCAGCGTCAGGTCGTGCCGCGCACGTTCGCGGGCTTGAAGAAGAGCTGCATGTTCGGATTCGCGCCGCGCTCGAGCAGCAGGCGCACGATGTCGATGCCCTTGGTCTCGTTCGGCGGGTCGATCGACGCGCGTCCGCCGTCGATCCGTCTGGCGCAGGCCGACGGCCGTGAACAGCGGCGCCTCGCCGTAAGATGTCCCACTGGTTGACGTCGGCGCCGGCGTCGATCAGCTGCTTCGCGAGATCCCAGTTCGCGTTCATGATCGCGAGCAGCAGCGGCGAGACGCCGTCCGGATCCGGCAGGTCGATGTCCGCGCCGTGCTCCGAGCAGCACGTCCACGCACGCGATGCAGTTCTCGCGCGCGGCATAGAGCAGCGGCGTGAAGCCGCCGCTGTCGAGGCTCTTCGGACGCCCCTCGGCCGTCACGTGGCGCTGGTAGTCGCGATCGGCGTCGAGCGCGCGTTGACGTCGGCGCCGCTGCGCGATCAGCAGCTCCATCATCTCGGGATGCCGGCGCGCGGACGCCCACATCAGCGCCGTCTGTCCGCCGAAGTTCTCGCGCGCGTCGACGGTGGCGCCGTGCTCGAGCAGCAGCTTTCGCGGCGTCGACGTTGCCCGTTCGCGCCACGGCCATCAGCGCCGTCTGTCCGTCTGGATTCGGCGAGTCGGCGTTCGCGCCGGCCTCGAGCAGCACGCTTCAGGATCTCGGTGTTCGCCGACTTCGGCGGCGAGGCTCATCGGCGTGGCGCCGTAGTTGTTCGCGAGATTCGGCGTCGGCGCCCGCGTCGAGCAGCCGCCGGACTTCGGCGACGTCGCCCTTGTAGACGGCCCACTGGAGCGGCGTGCTGCCGTCGGCGTTGCGACGGTTCACGTCCGCCTGCGGCTGCCTGCGGCACGTCGACGCGCGCGGACCGACGACCATGCAGCGCGGTCAGCACGCAACAGCGCGGCTGGGCCGAGCGACCTTCGCGAGCATCGATCAGACTTCTGAGAACGGCCCGGTGCTGTCGCCGAACTTCTCGTATTCGTTCGCCGGAACGCCGGCGCGCTCGAGCAGCGTGACGAGAATGTTCGCGTGCGGCGTGTCCTGCTTGTAGTGCAGGTGCTGGTTGCCCTTCACGCCGCCGCCGCGGCCGATGATCGCCTGCGGCAGCGGATCGTAGTTGTGCGCGTCGCTGTTCGCCATGTTGCTGCCGAACAGGATGAGCGAGTGATCGAGCAGCGAGCCGTTGCCGTCCGGCGTGTCCGCGAGGCGCTGCGCGAACTTCGCGAACACCTGCGTGTGATAGTTCTGGATCAGCCGCAGGTTCGCGATGCGCTCCGGGAATCCGCCCCAGTGCGACGTCGGGTGGAACGCCTCGTGGACGCCCAGGTTCGGGTACGTCCGCATGCTCGCTTCCTCCACCATCTTCATCGTGACGACGTTCGTGCGGTTCGTCTGCCACGCGAGCGCGAACATCTCGAACTGCACGTCGAGCAGCTCGCCGAAGTCGTCGGGCGCGCCGATCGGCGCCTCGGGAAGATCGTCGAGCGACTCGTTGCTCGCCTTGAGCTTGTGCACGCGGTGCTCGACCTCGCGCACCGAATCCAGGTAGTTGCTGACCTTCGCGCGGTCGCCCGCGTCGAGCTTGCGGTTCAGGCTCGCCGTCGATTCCTGCACGTAGTCGAGCAGGCTCGTCGGTCGTGCCGAGAATCTGCCTGGCGCTCCTCTTTCGTGTCGCCCTGGCCGAACATCGAGAAGAACACCTTGCGCGGGTTGCCCTCCATCGGCAGCGGCTGATCGGGCGTGCGGAACGAGATCATGCCGCCCGGCTCGCCGCAGAGCTCCAGCGACGGCAAGTGACGTTCTTCGTGAGATAGCGCGCCGCGATCTGGTCGGCCGTGACGCCGACGCCGGTCTCCGGGTTTGCGCAGCCGCGGGTGCACGCAGTTCAGCCAGGTCTCTTCGATGTTGCCGTGCGGGACGCCGCCCTCGCCCGCCTTGTTGCGCAGGCCGCTGACGACGGTGACGTAGTCGCGCATCGGCTCGAGCGGCTTCAGGATGAACGGGAAGTCGGGATTGCGGCCGACGACCTTCGGCTGCCACTGGTCTTGCAGCGCGCCGTGCGGGAAGTAGACGAAGCCGAGCCGCGCAGCCGGCGCCGCGGCCGTCTGGGCGAGCGCCGTGCCGGCCGGGATCATCGCGTCGAGCAGCGGCAGCGCGATCGCCGCGCCGGCGCCTTTGAGCACCGTGCGGCGGGAAAGATGCTTGCGGGTCAGGAACATGGCAAGCGCGCCCTCATCGTCTAGACCTCGAAGTTTACCGCAAAGGACGCGGCCAAATCTGGAGAAACTTCAAAGCTCGGCGTGGCACGAAAAGCCAAGATCTGCCACCGCCCGATCGGCTCGAGCCGCGGCGCGGCGCGGGGGGAGCTGCTCGCGGGGCCACGGAGATCAGGTCGGCGGATTGCGCAGGGTTAAATCCAGAGCGCGGCGAGCTCGAGCTCGATCCCGTCGAACGGCTCGACTCGAACGCTCGCACTGCCTTCGTGCGTGCCGAGCGGCGCCCACTTCCCCGACTCGAGAGAGAGTGCTTCGAGCGTCCGGCGCAGTGGATCCAGCAACCATGCGTGCCCGACGCGCTCACGCGCGTAGATGCGCAGCTTCTTGCCACGATCGATGGCGTCGGTCGATGGGGAAAGGACCTCGCAAATCCAATCGGGCGCCAAGCGTGAAATGGGCGTCGGCGGGCATTTGAGGCATGCGGGTTCGACGCCAGCCGGCGATGTCCGGGACAAGGATGTCCTTGCCGAAGTGGAGCTCAGGCTCATTGAGAATGATCAATCCACCCGGACCATTTCGTCCGCGGTCGAACGCGCTCCACAGCTCGGCGCCAAGACCAATCATCGCGCGCGCGTGCGGCGGCGCGAGCCGCGGGGACGCGTAGAGCTCGCCGTCGAAAATCTCGGCGACGTAGTGCTCGGGGACGTCGCAGAGATCTTCGTACGTCGCGCTCGTCTTCAGCGGCTTCGTCGACATGATGCATCTCCGTCAGTCCGTCGGATGGTAGCGTCGGCGCAAAGCGCGATGTCACTGGGAGGACGAGTAAGCCGCGACGATAGTGACCGCCAGGCCGTGCGGCCATGTACGAAATGAAGCTGACGCGGACTTACGGCTGCAGCGACGCTTGCGTCTGCGGCGCCGCGGACGTCTGCGTGACGCCGTCGACCTCGCGCTTCCTGAACTGATCGCTTTGCACGATCCCGAGCACGAGCGACTCGAAGCGATAGTCGTCCTTCGCGGCGTCGCGCACGATCGCGCGCACCGTCGGCATGTCGCGCCAATCCGTCTGCCGGCCGAGCGCGAACGTCATGAGGTTCTCGGTGAACGCGCGCACGAACTGCTCCGGGTGGCTGCTGAGCGCGCGGCGCAAGTCGTTCGCGTTCTGCACCTTCGTGCCGTCCGGCAAGCACGCCGGTCGCGTCGATCGGCGTGTGCGTGTCCGGGTCGTCGATCGCGGTACTGACCCACCGCGCTGAAGTTCTCGAGCGCGAAGCCGAGCGGATCCATCACGCCGTGGCACGCGAAGCAGGTCGGGTTCTTGCGGTGCTGCTCGAGGCGCGCGCGCAGCGTCTTCGGCGGCTCGCCGCGCTTGTTGTCCTGCAGCGTCGGCACGAGCGGCGGCGGCACCGGGCGCTTCGCGCCGAGAATCGTCTCGAGGATCCAAGCGCCGCGCAGCACCGGCGACGTGCGATTCGGATACGCCGTGAGCATCTCGATCGCGCCCTTGCCGAGCAGTCCGTAGCGCGACTCGTCCTCGAGCGTCACCTTGCGGAAGCTCGCGCCCTTCACGTTCTCGATGCCGTAGTGCATCGCGAGGCGCTCGTTCAGGAACGTGTAGTCCGCGGTCATGAGCTTCATCACGCTCTGATCGCTGCGCAGCACGCTGTCGATGAACAGCCGGAGCTCCTCTTTGAGCATGTCGCGCGGATCGAGCAGGCCGCTCGCCTGCGGGAACTGCGCGCGGTCCGGCACGATCGTGTCGAGCTTCGCCGAGGCCGAGCCACTGGAACGCGAAGTCATCGACGAGCGACTTCGCGCGGTCGTCGGCGAGCATCCGCTCGACCTGCGTCCGCGAGCACGCGCGGCTCGCTGCAGGCGCTGCGCTTCGGCGAGCTTCAGCAGCTCGTCGTCCGGCACGCTGCTCCAGAGGAAGAAGGAGAGCCGCGACGCGAGCTCGAGGTCGCTCAGCGCGACCGAGCCCGACGCCCTGCCCCGATTCCGCGCGATAGATGAAGATGCGGGCTCGCGAGGATCGCGGACAGCGCGTCGCGCACGCCGTTCTCGAAGCCGCCGTCGCGGCTGCCGGCATCGTAGAACGCCATCAGCGCCTTGAGGTCCGCGTCGTCGACCGGCCGGCGGAACGCGCGCTCGGCGAGGTTCGTGACGATCTCGGTCGCGCACGAGCGCGCCGGGACCTCGCTCGGCTCGCAGATGAAGATCTTCGCGCGGCTGGCGGACTCGCTCATGCCGGTGACCGTGAGCGGGCCGCGGATCTGAAGCGCGTGCGCGGCCTGGATGCGCTCCTGCCCGCCCTCGAGCGCGACCGTGCGGATCCGCTCGTCGCTCTCGGCGAAGCTGCGGTGCAGGAACGTGACGGCGAGCTTGTGCTGGCCCGCCGTCGCGTGGAAGCGGATCTTGCGCAGCCGGCCGTTGATGCGCTCGACGGCCGGATCGAGCGTCTGGTCGATCGCCTTGTGGTCGGCCTCGCCGCCGATGTTCGTGCGGTAGAACTCCTCGCCGTCGAGCAGCACGATCACCGTGTTCTCGAACTCCATGCGCGGCACTTCGCGCGCGAGCGCCATGTCGCCGATCGTGAGCTCGTACTCGCCGTCGGCCGGGAAGTCGTGCTCGACGACGAAGCCGCCGCGCGTGCCGAACGGCATGCCCGGGATGTACTCCTGCTGCCGGCCCGTGCCCGGCGCGCCCTGCGGCGGCAGGGAGATCACCATGTTGGCCGGGTCGCCGTACGTCGTCGCGATCGGCGGCGCCTTCGGGTCGCCGACCGCCTCTTGCGCGATCGCGCGCGCCGCGTCGATGTACTGGGTGACGAACGCGGGCGACACCTGCAGCGCGTCCGCGTCGTTGTCGAAGCGGCCCTTGACGTTGTCCTGCGGGCAGCCATTCGGCCGGGTCGACGTCGAGCGCGAGCAAATCGCGGATCGCGTGCGCGTACTCGCGGCGGTTCAGGCGATGCAGCGCTACGCGGCCGGGCTCGGGCGGCGTCTTGTCCGCGGCCGTGTCGATCTCGGTCTCGAGCCAGGTCACGAGCCCCGCGACGGTTTGCGCGTCGGGGCGCGGCTCGCCCGCGGGCGGCATCAGGCCGCTGCTGCAGCTTGCGGATCGCGGCTTCCCACGTCTCGGCGTTCGCGGCGATTCGGTCCGGCGAGAGGTGCTCGAACGAGCGGCCGCCGGCCTGCTCCGTGTAGTTATGGCATTCGAAACAGTACTTCTTGACGACCGCCCACTCGCGCTGGTTCGAGGGCACCAGCGCATGGTGGCGCCACGCGAGCGCGCCGGCCCCGGCGATCGCGACGACGCCGAGCAGACTGGCCGGAATGGTGAGCTTGCGCGAGAGCGTCATAACTCCTGGTTCGAGCCCACGGCGTTGCCTGGGGGCGGCACCGACGCGACTCCTCTATATACAGCCCAACCGAATCGCACGAGTGTTCAATTTTCGGGGCAGGCGCCGGCCTTGTCGAGCGCCGCGGTCGGGCTTGGCCCCGCGGTTACGTTAAGTTTTATCGGCCAAGCCCACCAGAAATGGGGACATTCCGCATTTCCCCCGCTGGAAATGGGGACATTCCGCATTTCGCGTCCCAAGTGGTTTCTCGGGATGGACCGGCCCGCGCGAAATCCGGAATGTCCCCATTTCCTTTGGCGGTTAGACGAATCGGGTCGGGACGTCGTCGCCGAGAGCCATCGCGCCGAGATCTTCGAGAATCCCGTCGTTGAACAAGAGGTGCTGGTTGATCGTGACGGCGTCGCGCAGCAGCCGATCGAGCGGCGAGCTCGCATAGACGGCAGCGGGCCCGGCCGTGTCGAACATGAGCTGCGCGACTTCGCACGCGACGCGATGCGCGTGAATGCGCGCGAGGCCGACGTCGCGGCGCGCGGCGATCGACGCCTCGCCGTGCTCCTCGACCTCCGTCCACAGCCGCTCGACGGTGCCGTACACATACGCGCGTGCCGCGCCGAGCCAGCTCTCGGCGCGCGCGACCGCCAAACGCACGCGTGGCAGATCCTTCAGCAGCACCGGCGGCGGCGGAATCGCGACGATCTTCTTCGCCGCGATCGCGCAGAGCTCGTCGATCGCGCGGCGCGCCAGCCCAAGGGGCACGCCGGCCATCGGGATCGAGACCGACGCCGTGATCGGCAGGCGATAGACAGGCTCGTCGCGCCCGGACGGCGCCATCAGATTCAGCACGTGCCGCTCGGGAACGAAGAGATCCTTCGTCGAGTAGTGATGGCTGCCGCTCCCGGCGAGGCCGTGCGCGAACCAGGTATCCTCGATCTGCCAGCGGCTCGCGGGCGCGAGCACGTGGATGACCTGCGGCACCCCGCCGGACAGTACCGACTGGCCGTTCTCTCCGACGACCGCGCAGCCGCCGACCAGCACGTCCGCGTGCGTGCAGCCCGACCCGAAGCCCCAGCGCCCCGTCACGCGATAGCCGCCGTCGACCTTCAGCGCGCGCCCGTTCGGCGGCGCCTGCCCGGCGGTGACGAAGTCGAGGTCGGGATAGAGCTCGCGCGCGGCGCTCTCCTCGAGCCACGCGGCGAAGAGCCCGCTGTCGCTGCCGATCTTCACGCACCAGGCGACGGCCGCGTCCGCGTGCGCGAGGACTTCGACGAGCTCGAGCTGCATCGGCAGCGGCATCTCGGGCCCGCCCCAGCGCTTCGGGAACATCACGCGGAAGCAGCCCGCGGCTTTGAGCTTGTCGACGAGGTCGCGCGGCAGGCGCCGCAATGCGGCCGCCTCCGCGGCGCGCTCGGCGATCTCGGGCGCGAGCGCGCGCGCGTTGGCGAGAATGCGCTCGGAAGTCAGCGGCTCGGTCACGCACGCCCCTCTTTGGCTGGCCGGCGCGCCGTGCGCCGCAGATATCGAAAAATACCAGAAACACCCGATGTCCGAACGCCGCGCGGACGGACATCCTTACGCCGTGGCTATGCTCTCGGATCGGGCAGCAAAACCAAAAGGGCGCACGCGGAACTGGCGGAACGAACACCTTACGGACGGGGAGAAAGGCATGCTTCAGCGACGCGAGACCAAAGAGATGAGCTTCTCGGACGTGCAGTGCCGTCTGCGCGAGCTCGGCTACTACGAAGATCTCTTGGGCGAGGGGCCGAGGCGAGCGACGCTCGCCGCGTTGGAACGGTTTCAACGCGAACGCGGCCTCCAAGTCACGCGCCGGGCCGATCCGCTCACCGCAGACGCGCTACGCGGCTCCGCCCACTTCTAGCCCGACGCCGCCCGCTTAGCCCGTAGCGCTCCGCGCTCCAGCTCGATCACGTTCCAACGGACGCGCGCGGGCCAAAGGCAGCTCCGCGCTGTCGCGCTATTCGGAAGCTTTCTGACTCGCTCGCGCCACGCTCGCCCACAACAGTTCGCCCGTGCTCGCGAGCTTCACCGACGCCGCGTTCGCCAGGTTCATGCCGTTCTTGGAGCCGTAGCCTTCGACGTCGATTACGTCGCCGGTGCTCACGCGGCCGCGCGCCCAGCCGCGGCGCATCAAGTCGTTGATGCCGACGAGCTCCACGCCCCAGTGCTGGACGTTGCCTTTGTCGTCCTTCGCGTCGATGAACACCCACGCGTGCGGGTTCGTCCATTCGAGCTTGGTGACCGCGCCCGTCAATTTGACCGGCCGGTTGATATCGAACTCGGCCGCGAACGAGTGATGCGACTCGGCGGGAATGGCCGCGACCAGGCACGCCCCGCCAATGAAACTTAAGAACACGGATTTCACGATCGGCCTCCCAGCTTCCGTATGATGCCGACCGAAGGCGTCGACCCACATGATGTCGAAACGTGGCGCCAATCTTGGGGGGACGCGGCATGACACGGCTACTCACAACGATAATTCTTTTGACGTGCTCTCTGCCCGCGGCGGCGCAGTGGCTATCGCTCCAGACACCGGGTATCCCGCGCACCGCCGATGGCAAACCCGATCTCACCGCGCCGGCGCCGAAGACGGCCGACGGCAAACCGGATGTCACCGGGCTCTGGCGCGGAGCGGGCGGACGCAACGAGCTGCGCGATCCGAGCAAGATCCAGCAGTGGGCGAAGGATCTGATGGCGGAGCGCGCGCGCAACTTCTATCGCGACGGCCCGCAGTTCCAGTGCCTGCCGAGCGGTCCCGCGCAAGTTGCGGGCGGCATGCGCCAGATCGTGGAAGGCCGCGGTGTGATCGCGGTCCTGAACGGCGACCTCAGCTACCGGCAGATCTTCACGGACGGCCGCAAGCTCGAGGACGATCCGCTGCCGATCTGGATGGGCTACTCCGTCGGCCGCTGGGACGGCGACACGCTCGTCGTCGAGAGCAACGGGTACAACGACAAGACCTGGCTGCACGGCGAGGGCTTGGGACACACTGAGAAGCTGCGCATCACGGAGCGCTACAAGCGCGTCGATTTCGGGCACATGCAGCTCGACATCACGTACGACGATCCCGGCACCTTCACGTCGCCGGTGCACGCGTCGGTCAAGCTCGAATACGTGACCGACGACCAGCTGCTCGAGGTCGTCTGCAACGAGGCCACCGAGGGCGTCACGAAGCACTGGGTCGGCGACAAGACCACGGACGCCGCGGTGAAAGCGATCAGCGTGTCGCCCGATATCCTCAAGAACTACGTCGGCACCTATCGCGGCTATTGGCTCGACAGCCTGACGACGCTCGTGGTCACGCTCGAAGACGGCGGGCTCGCCGTGGTCAGGAACGGCGGCAAGAAGTCGCCGCTGCTCGCGCAGTCCGAGACCACGTTCCTGTGCCCGAGCTGCCAATGGGGCCAGCCGTACATCTTCAGCCGCGACGGCGACAGGCCGGCGCCGCAGGTGTCGGAGATCCAGGTGTCGGGCGCCTGGATCTTCAAGCGCGTGCAGTGAGGTGCCGTTCCAGGCGCACGTCGAGCTGCTCGCGCTTTTTCTAGATCGGCGCGGCGAGCTCGTCGAGCAAATCCAAGCGCTGCTCAACGCGCAGCGAAAGCCGGCCCAATGGTTGCGCGACCGCCGCGTCCTCGCGCGCGAGCTCGAGGAGTCCTTTTTCACGCTGCGCGGCGTCACGCCCGGCCAAGCCCGGCTTCGCGGGCGGCTCGAGGAAGCGCATTGGGCGCGCGGATTCAGGCCGCGCGAGATACCCGGCATGCACAACGATCTCGTCGATCCGGCGGAGATGATGAGGCGCGCGTTTCATATGTGGTCGCAGACGCGCTGGCCGGGACGTAGCGGCCGCGAGCACTACGCGCACACGCTGTTCGACCTGTATTGCATCCGGCAGCTCGCGCTGCTCGGCATGCGCACGTGGGACGCGGATGCGGGTGACGCCGGCGTCGACTCGGGTGGCGCCGGCAAGCGGCTGGCGCAGATTCAGGGCCTGCTCGATCGGCTCCGGAGCACGACCCCGTCCGATCAGCCGAGGTTCGTGCGCGATGCGCGCTGGCTGATCCCGGTCGCGCAGAGCCCCGCGACCGACGATCTCGCGCCCTACTTCGAGGTCGCCGACGAAATCGCGGCGGCCTTTGCCGAGGAAGATCGGCTCGAGATCCAGAAAGCGGTCGTGCAAATGGCGGGCGGGCACCTGCGTTCGTACCTGCACTACTACATCACGCAGAAGGGAGTGCCGGTCGACGACGGCCGGCTCCTTCAGATCACGCGGAGGGCCAACGCGCTCGACTACTCGCTGCTGATTCGAGGGCTCGTGCCGTTGCTCGAGGCGTACGAGCACGCGGCGGAGATCGGCGCGCAGAAGCGGCTCGAGCTGGCCGACGCGATTTGCCAGGGTGTGTCTCCGGATCCGGAGCTGTTCGTCAATCGCGTTCAGCTGCTCGGCGCTTACAGCATGGTCGAGCACTTGTTCACGACGACGGACACCCAAGGGCACGCCGTCTATACGCCGATGGGCGAGCGGCACGTTCGGGCGCTCGAAGAATGCGAGGCGCGGATGGGGCGCGTCGCGCAAGCGTTGTACGAGGACTGCCGGCAATTCAGGCCCGTGGACGGCGGTTACTCGCCGTTCGGCGCGATTTATGGTTTCTCGTCGAACCTCCTGGAGCACATGGCGCTCAAGAGCGTGGAGCGCGACGCAGTCACGCGGTTTGGACTGGAAGACGTCTTCACGGCCGGAGGAGCCGACAAGCTCGACTGGGTGGACGGCTGGCGAAAGTTGCCGCACGTCGACGCGGACGTGGCGAGGCTCTATGCCTATCCGCGCGACTTCGCGGCGGAGATTTTCGCGCGCATCGAGCGCGCCCTGCGCGCGAACGCCGGCGACGGCAACGAACCCGAAGCGAGGGCTGCTCGGCCGACCGGCCGCCTGTTCGTTCTAGCCGGAGCCGACTCGGCGGCCGATTCGAGACTAGCCGCGGTTCCGGATCTCCCTCTCCGCTACATCCGATCGTCGGACAAGGAAATCGTGGCGGCGCGGAAGGCCGAGGCTTGCGATCCGGCGCAAGCTCTCGAAGGATCGAGTCGAGGGGCATTTCGTCGTCAGCTACGAGACGGCCGGCGGATGGGTAGCCATCACGAAGGACCTTCTCACCGACGTCTTGGCGGCCGGCCGCGATGCAAAGATCGTTGGGCTGCCCGAGGTGGCGATCGAGCGGTTGCGGTTGATGTGCCGCGATCTCGTCTCGCAATAGCGCGCCGCGCGACCCTAGCCCGAAGGCGGCAAACGCCGCCCGATTACATAATCGCCGATCGCCTAGCTCCTATCGCACTCGACCTCGCGTTCGCTGTCGCCAAGTTGTGACAGGCACACTCGGGCCGCGGCGCGTACGTTGCTACCTTTCTCCTTCCTGTCGGTGAGCTTGGGCGGAAGGGGATGCCACGGGCGACGGTCACCAAGATCCTGCTGGTCGAGGATAGCGGCGACGACGCCGAATTCCTCCGTCAGTGTTTGGGCCGCGGCAATAGCCGCTCCGTGGACATCACGCGGGCCAGCCTCCTCGCGGACGCCGTGACGGCGCTGCGCCAGCAGCCATTCGACGTCGTGTTGCTCGACCTGCATCTGCCGGACGCGAGCGGCATCGAGTGCGTCGAGAAGATCCAGCGCGCGGACCCGCAGGTGCCCGTGGTCGTGCTCAGCGGCCAAGGCGACGAGGACTACGCGGTCGAGATTCTCAACCGCGGCGTTCAGGACTATCTCGTCAAATGGGAGGGCGACGGCCGCGTGATCCTGCGCGCGATCCGTTATGCGATCGAACGCAAGCGCTCCGAAACCAAGCTCCACTACCTCGCGCGCTACGACTCGCTCACCGGCATCCCGAACCGCCAGTACCTGCGCGAGCAGCTCGAGCAAGCGACCACGCGCGCGATCCGCCGCCAGCAGCAGATGGGACTGTTGTTCCTGGACCTCGACCGCTTCAAGGCGGTGAACGATACGCTCGGGCACGAGCTCGGCGACGAGCTGTTGCGCGCCGTCGTGGAGCGGCTGAAGAGCAGCATCCGTCAGGGCGACGTCGTGGCGCGGCTCGGCGGCGACGAGTTCGCGGTGTTGCTCGAGGACGTGGGCGGCCCGCTCGGGATCGAGCCGATCGCGCGCAGCATCGTGAGCCGCTTCCGGGAGCCGTTTCAGCTCGGCGGCCGGCAGTTGTCGGTGACGGCGAGCGTCGGCATCACGCTCTACCCCGCCGACAACACCGATCCGATGGCGCTGCTGAACAACGCCGACATCGCGATGTACCAGGCGAAGGAGCAAGGCCGCAACAACTTCAAGTTCTTCACGCCGAGCATGCACGAGGAGATCCTGCGCTATCACGGCATCGAGAACGACTTACGGAACGGGCTGGCGGGCCAGCAGTTCCGCCTCCTGTACCAGCCGCAAGTGAGCTTCGCCGATCATCGCGTGCACGCCGTCGAGGCGCTGCTGCGCTGGAACCATCCGACACGCGGCCTCGTCACGCCCGACGAGTTCATCTCCGTCGCCGAAGAGAGCGGCTACATCGTGCCCCTCGGGCTCTGGGTGCTCGACGAAGCCTGTCGGCAGCTCAAGCAGTGGGAGAGTGCCGGCCTACCGGTGCCGAGAATGGCGGTCAACGTCTCGGCGGTCCACTTTCACCAGCCCGACTTTCACGACCACGTGCGCGAGACACTGAGCCGTCACGCCGTCGATCCAGGACTCATCGAGCTCGAGCTCACCGAACGTTCGTTGATGGAAGACACCGACAGCGCGAGAAACTGCCTTCGCTCGCTCAAGGACATCGGCGTGCGGCTCGCGATCGACGATTTCGGCACGGGCTATTCGTGCCTCGCGTATCTGCGGCGCTTCCCGATCGACGTGCTGAAGATCGACCGCTCGTTCGTGTCCGATCTCGACACGAGCAGCGACGATCAGGCGATCTGCGCCGCGATCCTGTCGATCGCGCAGCGGCTGTCGCTCGATTCCGTCGCCGAGGGCATCGAGTCGGAACAGCAGCTGCGCTTTCTGACCAAGCAAGGCTGCCGGTTCGGCCAGGGGTATTACTTCAGCCGGCCCATCGATGCGGCGCAGATCGGCGGCATGCTCGCGACGCGCGGTGTTCGAGCGGACGAGCCGCGGCACGCCGATCACACACTCGCGGCCCTCGCGGGCGGAGACCGATCATGACGACGCCACGACCGACGACGCTGAAAGAGGCCCTGCAGGCGCTCGACGAGGCCGAGGCCAAGCTGCGGAACCTCGAGGACGACACGCGGATTCGGCGCGCGAAAGCGAGCGCGAGCAGCAGCGAGGCGAAGTTCCGCATGCTCGCCGAAGGCGTGCCGAACCACCTGCTGTTCCTCGACCGCGATCTCAAGATCGAATTCGCGAACAACGTCTTCTTGCATTCGGCCGGATGGACCGCCGAGGCCGCGCACGGCCGGCACATTTCCGAGGTCGTCGGCCCCGAGCGCTATCTCGCGCGGCAGCCGTACTACGAGCGCGCGCTCGCCGGCGAGGTCATTTCGTACGAGTCCACGGGCGCCGCCGGCGACACCCAGGGCTTCTACCGCTTCACGTACCGGCCGGCTTTCGACGAGTCCGGCTACGTGCGGGGCATCTTCTCGATGGCGATCGACATCTCCGAGCGCCGCAAGATGGAGCTCGAGCTCGAGGAGAAGCAAGCCGAGCTATTGCGCTCGAACAAGGATCTCGAGCAATTCGCGTACGTCGCGTCGCACGACTTGAAGGCGCCGCTGCGCGCGATCGAGCTGCTCGTGCAGTGGATCGTCGAGGGGCTCGAAGGCTACGACGCGAACAACGTGCAGGAGAACTTAGGGCTCCTCGGCCGGCGCACGCAGCGGCTGAATCGGCTGCTCGACGATCTGCTCGCCTATTCGCGCGCGGGCAGGAAAGTGGGCGACCATCGCGAGACCAACTGCCACGAGCTCGTGCTCGACGTGATCCAGCTCCTGAATCCGCCGGCCGGCTTCACGGTCGGCATCGACGGAGAATTGCCGACGCTCGAGACGTATCCGACGCCGCTCGAGCAGGTGTTCCGGAATTTGATCAGCAACGCGATCAAGCATCATCCGGGTCCGGAAGGCCGAGTCGTCGTCTCGTGCGCTGACTTCGGCGCGCACTATCTCTTCGCCGTCTGCGACGACGGTGAAGGCATCCCGATCCAATACGCCGAGCGCGTGTTCGAGATGTTTCAGACGCTCAAGCCGCGCGATCAGGTCGAGGGCAGCGGCATGGGGCTCGCGATCGTGAATCGGATCGTGCAGTGGCAGCACGGCCGCGTGTGGCTCGAGCCGGCGCCCGGCGGCCGCGGCACCGTGTTCAAGTTCGAATGGAAGAAGCGCAACCCGTTGGCGCCGGAGATGGAGAACGAGGTATGCCAAGCGGCAAACCAGTAACGATTCTGCTCGTCGAGGACGACGAGGTCGACGTCAAAGCGCTGCGCTGGGCGTTCGACAAGCTCAAGATCGCGAACCCGGTGGCGGTCGCGCGCGACGGCGTCGAGGCGCTCGAGCTGCTGAAGACGCTGCCGCGGCCGTTCCTGATCATCACCGACATCAACATGCCGCGCATGAACGGCATCGAGTTCTTGCGCAACATGCGCGCGAGCAACGACTACCACGACTCGATCGTATTCGTGCTCACGACGTCGAACGACGAGCAGGACAAGATCGACGCGTACAACTTGAACGTGGCTGGCTACATGTTGAAGTCGGACATGGGCACGAGCTTCACGCGCGCGATCGCGCTCGTGGAGAACTACTGGAAGATCGTGGAGTTCCCGGGCGTCGGGTGACGGGCCGGTCGGCGGCCCTTCGCATCAGGTCGCGGGAGCCCCGAATCGATTCGGCTCCGGCTGGCTCTTGCCGACGAGGCCCCAGACCATGAACGCGGCTGAGACGATGATTGCCGCCCACTTGACGCTGACCTTGGCGCCGGACCCCGGAACGTACAGGTACAGGCAAGCCATCACGAGAACCAGCGCGGCCGGAACGACCAGCGGCCAGGCGGCGCGACCCATGTCGTGCAAGCGCCGGGCAAGCAGCACGACGGCCGGGTAGAGGAACACGAGCTGCACCCACTGGCTGTTTCGCCCGGGCACCAAGACGTAATAGAACCCGAACGACACGAGCAGAGTGATGAGCGCGCCGATGTACTGGTTGCGGGCGGTACGGCCCGAAGCGTAGACGAACAAGGTGTCGTAATTCATCGCGTACCCCTCAGGCTTCGCCGATTGCGAGGGCGTGCCGCTGCAAGACACCCCTGTAGTAATCGAGGTAGGCCAGCATCAGCAGGCCATTGAGCGCGATGGCGGCGAGCCCGAGCAACAGATTGAGAGGCTGATGATCGAGCAGCGCCCAAAAGCCCGCGCACACGGAAAGCGGCATCACCACGCAGAGCGCCGCGGGGACGAACACGCCGATCAGGATCAGCGCTCCGGTGACGAGCTCGATGCCCATGACCACGTCGATTAGATGGCTGTCGACGACGCCGTTCATCAGCTGCACGGCGAGCGGCTCGTGCCCGCATCGGCAAGGGATACAGCGAGAGGAAAAAGTAGTTGATGCCGTTGAGCAGCATCCACGCGCCGAAGATCAGCCGCCCGACGAGCACGAGTTGCTTTCCGCCCAAGGGCCGCGGCGTCGACGGCCACGCGAACATCGAGCGGTAGCTCGAGAAGTACGCGAGCAGCAGCAGCACATTACAGACCAAGACCGCGGTGCCGAAGATCGAAGCGCCCGAGTGCCAGCCCTCGAGCGGCGTGTCCCAGTACCACACGCAGAACGAGACCGGCATGCAGATCACGAGCGACAGCGGAACCTAGAGGCCGAACAGCACGCCGATGCCGGCGACGAGCTCGACCGCTTTGACGAGGTCGAACAGGTGGCTGTCGAACAAAGCCAAGAACAATTCCTGACTCAGAGGCTGGGTGCCCAAGGGCTGCGGGAAGAGCGTAACGAAGTGATTGAGCCCCGCCGGAATCATCCATGCCGCGAATACGAGACGCACGAACCAGACTGCGTACTTCATGGCGCACCCCCCGGCCCGGCATGTTAAGGTCGGCCGGCCCAGATAGCCACACCGGTCGAGGGGACAGCGTGGGGACGTGGCTCGCAGACTTCCGCATCGATTTCCGCAGGGGCGTGAGACTGCTGCGGAAGAGCCCCGGCTTCACGCTGGCCGCGGTGCTGACTCTGGCGCTCGGCATCGGCGCCACGAGCGCGATCTTCAGCGTTCTGCACTCGATCGTCTTGCGGCCGTTGCCGTTCCCGAACCCCGAGCAGTTGGTCTGGGTCGAGGAAGTGAACCAGCGGGACGGGCGCACCCGGCCGCCCACGATCGAGGTGCACGAAGCCTGGCGCAAACAGAGCCGGTCGCTGACTCAGCGTCGGCACCGGCATCACGGGAGGCGTCGACATGTCCGTGACCGGACCGCCGGCGCGACGCGCATCAGCCTCGGCGGCATTGCGCTCGACACGCTCTCCGTATTGGGGGTCCGGCCGCGTCGTCGGACGGTGGTTCGAGCCCGACGAGGTCACGGTCGAGGGCGATACGGCCGGCACGCTCGTGATCAGCTACGAGCTCTGGCAGAGCTACTTCGGCGGGGATCCCGAACGTCGTCGGCAAGACCATCCCCGGATGGGACGCGGCCTGGGGCCGGAACGATCATCGGTGTCATGCCGCCGGACTTCTGGGTCCATCCGTCGATGGCCAAGGTCAAAGGCTGGTTCGCGTTCAACGTCGCGCGGTTACCGGGCGGGCGGTCGCAGACGGTCGCGCGCCTCAAGCCCGGCGTCGACCGCGCCCAGGCCGAGGCGGAGCTCACGACGATCGCCACGAACATCGAGGCCGCCTCGGCGCGCGGGGCCGATGCCGCGGATTGGCGAATTCGCCTCGAGCCCCTGCATGAAGTCTTCACCGCGAACTACAAGGACACGCTGTACCTGCTGCTCGGCGCCGTCGGGTTCGTGCTGCTGATCGCCGCGGTCAACGTGGCGAATCTTCAACTGAGCCGAAGCGTGACGCGCCAGTCCGAAATGGCGACGCGCGTTGCGCTCGGCGCCGGCCGCGGGCGCATGATCCGGCAGCTCTTGACCGAGAACGTGCTGCTCGCACTCGATCGGCGGCGTGCTCGGAATCGCCGTGGCGTACGTCGGGATCTGGGTGTTCGTCACGCTCGCGCCCGGATTCTATCCGCCGTCGCAAGACATCACGATCCGACCGGCCGTCCTGCTTTTCACGTTCGCCGTGTCGGTGTCGACGGGGATACTGGCCGGCGTGTTTCCGGCTCTGCGCGTCTCGCGCCCGGACTTGCAGGAGGCGCTCAAGCAGTCGGCGCGCGGCGGCGGGAGCGGCATTCGCCAGGGCCTGCGCCGCGCGCTCGTCGTCATCGAAGTCGCGATGGCGTTGGTCCTCTTGGTCGGCGCCGGTCTCATGATCAACAGCTACGCGCGGGTGATGCGAGTCGACATGGGCTTCAGACCGGACCCGCTGCTCACGATGGAAATCAATCTCTCCGGCCTCGCGCGCTATCGCACTCGGCACAACGCCTCGCATTTCAGCGTCACGCCACAGGTCTCGGAGTTCTACCGCGAGGTCATGGAGCGCGTGAGGGCTTTGCCCGGCGTGCGATCGGTGGGTGTCACGAGCGGGCTGCCGCCCGGCGAGTCGATGACCACGCCGTTCCGCATCGTGGGACAGGCGGGCGATTTCAGCGACAACTCGCGGGTCGCGCAGTATTACGAAACGAGCGCGCAGTTTTTCGAGACGATGGGGATCCCGCTCCTCCGCGGGCGCGCGTTCACCGAGGCCGACGGCGAGAAGGCCAGCCCGGTCGCGGTCATCAACGAAGCGCTGGCCAAGCAGTACTTCGGCGACACCGATCCGCTCGGCCAGATCATCGAGGCTCGCATCAACCAGGGGAATCCCGACCTCGCCGACGACCGTCCACGCGAGATCGTCGGAGTCGTTGCCGATACGCGGATGCGCCAGCGCGACGAGCCCGAGCCGATGATCTACGTTCCCTACCAACAGCACCTCTGGGACTACGCGGGCACCGGGCCGTTCTATATCGATGCTCGAAAGGACTTCGCAATACGCACGGAACTATCTGATCCGACTGTCGATTGCCAAGGCCGTTCGCCAGCTCGTCGCCGAGGTGGACCCGACGGTCGCCGTCGACAGCGTGGCTCCGATGCGCGAGCGGCTCTTCGATTCGGCCGCGAACGAGCGTTTCTGGTTGCGCCTGCTCGGGCTCTTCGGCGGGCTCGCCGTGTTTCTCGCGACCGTCGGCATCTACGGCGTGATCGCTTACGCGCGTGGAACAACGCGCCCACGAGTTCAGCATCCGGACGGCGCTCGGCGCCGGGCGGCGGGACATCGTGCTGCTCGTCGTGCGCGAAGGCCTCATCGTCACCGGGGTCGGGATACTGATCGGCATCGTCGCCGCATTCGGCTTGACGCGGCTGATCGCGAGCCAGCTCTACGGCGTCACGCCGACGGACCCTCTGACGATAGCGGTCGTCGTGCTCGTGCTGACGGCGATTTCAGTGCTCGCGTGCGTGATTCCCGCGCGGCACGCCGCCAACGCGGAGCCGCTCAAGGCGCTGCGCGTCGAGTAGCGCGATGAGCTCGAGCGAGTTGGCAGACCATCCGAGCACGCCGACGACACGGTCGCTTTTGCGCTGCGGCGTTGTCGTCGGCGCGCTGTACCTCGCGGTCGGCCTGATTCAAGGATTCGTTCGCGACGGCTTCGACTTCCGGCGGCACGCGTTGAGCCACCTCGCCAATGGGCCCGGAGGTTGGGTTCAAACGGCAAACCTCGCGGTCAGCGGGCTGCTGGTGATCGGCGCCGCGATCGGAATCGCGCGCGGGCTCCAGTCGCGCGCGGCGGGTTGGCTACTAGGCTGCTTCGGCGCGGGCATGATCGTCGCCGCGATCTTCCCGACGGATCCGGTCGACGGCTTTCCGCCCGGCACTCCGTTGGGCGTTCCGACGTCGATGAGCACGAGCGCGTTGATCCACCTCGCGGCGGGCGGCATCGGCTTCTTGACGCTCGCCGCGGCGTGCTTCGTGGTGGCGCGTGCGATGTCGCGCCGAAAGCAGCGGTCGATGTCGCGGCTATCCTTCGTTAGCGGTCTCGCGATCCTGTTCGGCTTCTTCAGTCCGATCGCGAGTCCCGCGGCGTCAGTAGCCGGGATATGGTTCGCCGTGATCGTCGGTTGGGCGTGGCTCGCCCTCACGTCGACGCGTCTCCTCAAGGGAGCCTGACGAACTTCTGGCCACGCGGAGCCGCTCGGGGCCGCGCATCGAGTAGCGCATCACGGCGCGCTGAGCTCCGCCGCAAGCGCACCGCACTGCTCGACCACCGCCGCCCATTCGTTCCACGGTGGCACGATTCCTTTGTACTCGGCGAGGTCGACGCCCTCGAGATCCACCGGATCCGGCGCTGCGAGCTTCACGAGCACGGAGGTCAGCATATCGCCGCCTTCGCCCGCGAACTCGGCGTAGAGCTTGCTCATGTCGCGCAGCGCTTTGGCGCTGCGCTTGAGGCCGAGGTGATGCGAAAGTGCGGCAACGTCGAGGTAGTCGCGAGTTGCGTTGCGGTCCACCAAGAGGAACGCCTTGATACGAAGGATCTCGGCGACGGTAGGCACAGTGAGCGTGGCACCGGAACGCAGCTTGACGGTGGTTGTCTCGAGGGGCGCGGAGCGGCGCAGATTGCGAAGGCCGCCTTCGATCGTCCCGACCCTGCCGAGAACCAGCTTGCCGCGAATCTTGCGGCTCGTGCGCCAGCCGGCAATCGATTCGAGCGCCGCGAGCGCGCTGTCGTAGTCCGATCCGAGATCGCGGAGCACGTGATCGTGATCGAATGAGACGCGATGACCGGCGTGCAGTGCCGCGGCGGTGCCGCCCACGAGCACGGCACCCGGCACTTTGGTTTGGAGCGCCGCGGCGTGCGCCAACAGAAGCTCCCAGTCCGGCGAAGCCTTTCGCCTGGTCACCGGTCACGTCCGGCGGTCGTTCCGATCACGCGCGGCAGCAAAGCGGCGAAGGCCTTAGCCTTCACGTCCTGATCCGCAATAGCCGCGGAGACTTCGCGCACGCGCCGCTCGGTGCGGCCCGACGCATCGTCTCGCATTGCCTTGAACAGCTTGCGCCAGGCCGTAACGTCGCCGCGCACGATGACGTCGTCGATTGCCGCTTTGGTGAGCTCGCGCCCCGCGGCCTCCGTCAAGTGTCGGTGTGGAATGATGGGCTCGCTTAGTAGTGGCGCGCGCACGTCGACGACGAGACCGACGGCCGCGCAAATCCGCACCACACGTCCAAAGCCGAGCTCCGGCAGCTTGCCGGACTCGAACGCTGCCACCGTTGACCGCCCCACACCCGCACGGGCGGCCAGTTCGGCGAGCGTAAGGCCCTGAGCCCGGCGCCGCGCTGCTACAAGAGCAGCTACCGATGCCAATTCCATCTGTCCAGTATATAGGACGAGTCTAGATATCGTCCAGTTTACTGGACAGTCAGTCGAACGCGCGGGCGAGCATGCGCACCAATGAGCGTCGCCTTACGGCGTTCCGACCGGCACGAACTTCTGGGCGCGCCGGTTGTTGACGATCTCCGCCGTGTAGAGATTGCCCTTCGAGTCGGCGGCCATGTGGTGCACGATGTCGAACTCGCCCGGCGTCCTTGCCCTTCGATGCCGACGACGCCGACCTGCGTCATCGTCTGCCGATCGAATATCACGACGCGCATCGGTCCCGGAGTCCACGACGTAGAGGAACTGCTGCTTCGCGTCCGGCGAGAACGCGAAGCCCGCCGGCACCGGCACGACGTCGCTGCCCTCGTTCGTGACGCGCACCTGCTTCAGGAACTTCCCCTCGCGCGTGAATAGCTGGATGCGGTTGTTGATTCGATCCGCGACGTAAACGACGCCGTCGCGCGACACCTTGACCGCGTGCGGCAAGCCGAACTCCGGCGGGCCGTCGGGCGTCGTCTGCGGCTGCGGCGTCGGGACGTTGGGCCCGAACGTCGGCGGCGGCGGGTTGCCGAACGCGCCCCACATCCTCTTGAACTTCCCGGTTTCCGAGTCGAACACGATCACGCGCTTGTTGCCGTAGCCGTCGGCGGCGTAGACCTCCCGCGCCTGCGTGTCGACGAAGACGTCGGTGGCCTGATGGACGTTCACCGTATCGAGATTGCCCGTGCTCGCGCCGCTCATGCCGATCTGCATCACGAGCTTACCGGCCATCGTGAACTTCATGATCATGTCGTCGCTCACGCCCGGAGTGGTCGCACGCGGCCAACCCGCGCGCCCGCCGATCCAGACGAAATCGTTCGCGTCGACGAAGATGCCGTGCTCGCGCCCGAGCCACGCTTTGCCGTTGCCCGGCCCGCCCCAGCTCTTGAGCAGCTTCCCTTTGGAATCGAACTCGAGCACCGGCGGCGCGGCATTGGCGCGCTGCGCCTCCGGAACCGACTGCGGCACGTGCAGCACCCAGACGTTGTCGTGGCGGTCGACCGAGATCGACGTAACCTCGCCGAGCAGCCAGTGGTTGGGGATCGTGGGCCACGTCGGATCCACTTTGAACTCGGGCGGGCGCTGAGCGGATTGAGCGCGCGCGTTGTCGCCCATGCAGACCGCAAAGGTGAGCAGCGCACAGACATACGGCCAGCGGCGAAGGGTCGTCTTCATTGGGCGAGCATGATACGACGGCTTAGGGCGCCAAACGTCAGCGCACGTGTGTGGCGAAGAAGTAGGCGAAGGAGCGGAGGCGAACGGAATGAAGGCTACTCCGTGCTTCAAATCCACAGCGCGCCGAGCTCGAGCTCGATCGCATCGAACGGCGGCACACGGACTCGAGCGACGCCCTCGTGCGACGCGAGCGCCTCCCATCGTCCCGACTCGAGCGATAGCACCTCGAGCGAGCGCCGGAGCGGGTCCACGAGCCAGGCGTACGAGACGCTTTCGCGCGCATAGATGCGCAGCTTCGCGCCCCGATCGAGAGGCTCGGTCGACGGTGACAGCACCTCGCAAACGCAATCGGGCGCGAGCGTCACGTACGCCGCCGCCGGCACGGCAGGCAGCCGCTCGCGGCGCCAAACGGCGAGGTCGGGAACGAGAACGTCGTTGCCGAAATGCAGCTCGGGCTCGTCGAGGATCACCCACCCGCCGGGTCCGCTGCGATGAAACGGCTCGCCCAACTTGATGCCGAGCACGGACGCCGCATGAGCGTGCGGCAGCGCTGGGCGCGGCGACGCGTACAGCTCCCCATCGAATATCTCGCCAACGAAGTGCTCCGGTACGTCGTAGAGGTCGGCGTACGTCGCGTCTTTTTTGAGGGGTTTCGTGGCCATCGCAGGTCAGTGTAGCCCCCGTGCGCTTTCGGCGAGTCAAGGAGCCGCACACCGTGAAGCTCGATCGATCCGTCGCCGCCGGCGCGGCGCATCGCACCTGCCGATTCGAGCTCCGTACCTTGCAAACGCTCGCGGCGGGCGGTTGGTTTCACCCGTTCATCGAGCGGGCCCGAAGACGCACGCTTCCACCCACGGCTTCAAATCCAGAGCGAGCCGAGGTCGATCTCGATCGCATCGAACGGTGCGGCGCGTGCCCTGGCGCGGCCCACGTGCGTCCCAACTGGAGCCCAGCCTGCACCTCTGAGTGAAAGTACTTCGAGCGTTTGCCGCAACGGATCCAAGAGCCAGGCGCGTTCGACACGCACGCGCGCGTAGATGCGCAATTTCTTGGTGCGGTCGATCGTCTCGGTTGACGGCGAGAGCACCTCGCAAATCCAATCTGGCGCAAGCGTGAGGTAAGCATCGGGCGGCACGTTGGACAGGCGACTGCGGCGCCAAGCCGCGATGTCCGGCACGAGCACGTCGTTACCGAAGTGCAGCTCCGGTTCATCCAAGATCACCCAGCCGCCCGGCCCGTTCAGCCCTCGGTCGAACGCGCCGGTGAGCTCGGCCCCGAGCAACGACGCAGCGCGCGTATGCGGTAGCGCGGGCCGCGGTGACGCGTAGAGCTCGCCGTCGAACATCTCGGCGACGAAGTGCTCCGGCACATCCCGTAGGTCGTCGTAGGTGGCGCCCTTCTTCAACGGCTTCATGGTGAATCGAGTGTAGCGCCGGAGGCTTTCGGCGAGTCAATACTCCGAGGCTGGCAAAGGCGGGGCCACAGTGAAGGACGCTCGCCTCACGGCGTGCAGCTCGGAAACTACCTCGCACGCGCCTTGAAGTCCCGCTCGATGCGGGACTTCACGAGTTTGTGCAGACTGGAAGACAGGTTGGTGCCGCGCGCTCGGGCGATGAGCGTGTCGCGCCGAACCATTCCGTGCTTGACGAGCTCGCGAGTGAGCACGATAGGAACGAGCCTGGGACGCGTTGACTCCGTTCGCGCCGCGGCGTTAGCCTTCCGGTGCGCAGCAGGGCGCGCCCGTCCGCCAAGGACTGAGTCCACCTGCCTCTCGCAGACAATCATCGTTCGACCTTCTTTCGGCCTGTCCGCGGACATCAGGCAACTTCGGAAGGAGGTCTGTCATGCCGAACCTATCTCTGCCCACGTCGCCGAACCTCGCGCAGCTCAAGCGACAAGCCAAGGAGCTGCTCCGACGTCAGCCACGCGTCGGCCGCCTGCGCGACGCGCAACGCATCGTCGCCGAGCAGTACGGATTCGACTCGTGGGATGCATTGCGCGCGCAAGTCGAGTCGATGCGCGGCGTCGTCCGCGTGCCGTTGCAACCCGATGAGCTGAAAACTCCGGAGGGCCAGAGCATCTGGTCCACAATCGACGCAGCCGCCAAGGGCGATGTAGCGACGCTGCGCCGCCTGCTCGCGGGCGATCCGCTGCTCGCCCGCGCGCAGTACTGGTACACGCAGCCGATTCACTTCGCGGTCCGCGCGGGCCACGAAGAAGCGGTGCGCGTGTTGCTCGATGCCGGCGCCGACCCCGAGTACAACGCTTACTACAGCGGCAGCCTGATCGACATGGCGCGCGAGCGCCGCCACGAACGCATCGCGCAGATGTTGGAAGAATCGCGGCAGCGCATGGGCCGCGTGCCACCGCGCGAGGACCATTCCATCCACCAAGCCGCGGAATCGAACGACGTCGGGCTCCTAGCGCAGCTGCTCGATGCCGACCCGACGCTGCTCGATCGCGGCGATCGCCGCGGCGGGTCGCCGCTGCATCGCGCGGCAATGCGCTCGGCACGCAGATCCGTGGCGCTGCTGCTCGATCGCGGGGCGAATGTCCATGCCGCTCACAGCACGAGCGGCGGCGGCGGCGGCGGATGGTGGACGAACACCGTGCAGGCGATCGATCTCGCTATCTGGGGACACAATAATCTCGCACCGCACAGAGGCGATTTCACGACTGCGCAACTGCTGCTGTCGCGCGGAGCGGAGTGCGATCTGACCGTGGCGTCCGCGATGGGCCATCTCGATCACGTCAGGGCCATATTGGACGCGGACCCGGCCGCGATCCGTCGGATGCGGGCCAATGGACGACGCCCGTTGACCGCCGCCGTGGAGTTCGGCCACCTCGCCATCGTGAAATTGCTGCTCGAGCGAGGCGCCGATCCGACCTGGCCCGAGAGCGGCGCGGAACGCGGCGCGGCGCTGCGCCTGGCCGTGGGCGACAAGATCAACCGCGAGCTCGTCGAGCTGCTCCTCGCGCACGGCGCGGATCCCAACAGCGGTATCGACTCGGGCGGCAGCGCCACTTGGGCCGCGATACCGGAGTTCCGGCCGCTGCTGCTCGCGCGCGGCGGCACGCTGTCGGCCGAGGACATGATCTGGATCGAGGACGATGATGCAGTGATGCGGCGCGTGGCGCAGGGTCCGGCGGTCAGCGGGGCGATCTTCACGACTGTGGTCACGAACGGCAGGCGCGACCTGCTGCGGCGGCTGCTCGATGTGGGCATTCGCGCGCCGGCCGTGCTGACCGGCTGCCAGGGCTATCTCCTCGAGCACACGGACATGCTGCGTACGCTGCTGGACCACGGCATGAGCGCGGACCTCATGAACTGGCAGCACCAAACGCTGCTGCACCTCGTGTGCAGCCGCGGACCGGACGCCAGCGGTCCCGCCCTCGAGCTCGCCGGCATCCTGCTCGACGCCGGCGCCGACATTTCGGCGCGCGACGACGAGCTCGAATCCACGCCGCTAGCCTGGGCGGCGCGGTCGAACGCACTGCAGATGGTCGAGTTTCTGCTCGAGCGCGGCGCACCTACGAACCTTCCCGACGATCCTCCGTGGGCGACCCCTCTCGCCTGGGCCGAGCGCCGGCAGTACGCGCAGATCGTCTCGCTTCTCAGGCGGCACGGAGCTCATTGAGCCCGACTCGGGCGGCCCACCTGAGTAACGTTTTCCCCTCGCCGCGTATCTAGAGCTTGAGACGGCGGCGAGGAGCCAGCCCGGCCGATGTCCGAGAACGACTCCGAGCTGATGCGGCAAGTGCGGGATGGCCGCACGAGCGCGCTCGCCACCTTGTTCGAGCGGCATCACGCGCGTCTGTACCGCTACTGCCTGCGGATGACCGGCAACCGCCCGACCTCGGAGGATCTGGTCCAGGACGTGTTCATGAAAATGCTGAAGCACAAATCGCAATTTCGGGACGACAGCGTGTTCATGCCGTGGATGTACGGCATCGCACGCAACGCGTGCGCCATGCACTGGCGCAGGGCCGCGCTGCACCCCGTGGCCGAATCGGATCTCGGCGACGCCGCGCCGGCCGAACCGTACGCCGAGGACGATCACGCCGGCGCGGAGCAGGCGGATCTCGTGCGCCGCGCGCTGCTGCGGCTGCCGCCGGAGCGGCGCGAGGTGCTCGTGCTCAACCGCTACGAGTTCAAGACGTACGAGGAGATCGCCCGCGCGCTCGGCTGCTCCGTGTCGGCCGCGAAGGTGCGCGCGCACCGCGCCCTGAAGCAGCTGAAGGACATCTATCGCGATCTCGCAGGCGAGGTGCCGACATGAGCTGCGAAGACACCACGGCGTTGCTGCTCGACCGGTTCAAGGGCCTGGCTTCAGTCGACGACGAGCGCCGCCTCGAGGCGCACCTGGCCGGCTGCACCGGCTGCCGCGCCACGGCCGAATCCATCACCCGGCTCTGGGCCGATCTCGGCGCCGACGATCCCGGCGCGCCCGAGCACGCCGTGCCTTCCGAGCGCATGCGCGCGCGTTTCCACGCCGCGCTCGCGGCGTACGAGGCCAGCGGCGCGGCGCGAACGTGGCGGTTCCTGCCCGAGCGGTACGCTCCCCTACCGCTCGCCGCCGCGGCCGCCGCGCTGCTCGCAATCGGCGTGGCTGTAGGCCACGCGTGGCCGTCGGCTCGCGACGGCGACATCGCGGAGCTGCGCGCCGAGGTGCGCAGCGTGGGCCTGGCGCTGCTCGATCATCAGTCCGCGTCGGAGCGGCTGCTCGGCGTGGCGTGGGCGGAGCGCGCCGGCACGGGGCCGCAAGTGGTGAGCGCGCTGCTCGAGCGCGTCGCCGACGATCCCAACCCGAGCGTGCGTCTCGCCGCGATCGAAGCGCTGCGCTCGCGGCTCGACGAGCCGGAGGTCCGCGCCGGCCTCGCGGCCGCGCTCGAGCGGCAGGACGCGCCGCTGCTGCAGGTGACGCTCGCGAACGCGCTGCTCGAGACCGGCGATGCGAACGACGTGGCGGCCGTGCGCCGGCTGCGCGACAGCAGCGGGCTCGACCCCGCGGTGCGCGCATATCTCGACACGGCTTTGCAATCCGGCGGCGCCGCCGCGCCGCCGCGCACCGGCATCTGAAGGAGACCCCCATGACATCGACGCGTGAAGCACTGAAATTTGCACTCTGCGCGGCGGCGCTCGCTGCGGCGGCCGGCGCCGCGCGCGCCGAGGTCACGGACACGCGGATGCTGAAGGACAGCGTGCGCGTTCCGGGAAACGGCCCGCCGACCGTGATCGTCAGAAACGTGTTCGGCTCCGTGCACGTGGTGGCGTACGACGGCGCGACGGTGGACATGACGGCCACCGAGACCGTCAGCGGCGATCTGCGCGCCGACATCGACCGCGCCCGCAAAGAGGTCGAGCTGCGCACCGAGAGCGAGGAAGGCCGCGTGGCGTTTCGCGTGCGCCGCATCGGCTCGCAGGGAGACGACGGCTGGAACAACCGCTGGGGCGACGGCTATCGCGTGGCTTACGACATCGAAGTGCGCGTGCCGCGCGACGCCGCGATCGAAGTCGGCACCGTCAACGACGGCGAGGTCGTGGTCGAGGGCGTGCGCGGCCACTTCGAGGTGAGCAACGTCAACGGCGGCGTGCGGCTCACCGGCCTGCGCGGCGCCGGCAACATCAAGACCGTGAACGGCCCGGTCAGCGCGACGTTCGAGCGTGCGCCCGCGGCGGCGACCACGTTCAAGACCGTCAACGGCAAGATCGACGTGTCGTTTCCGCACGACCTCAAGGCGGACCTGTCGTTCAAGACGAACCACGGCGAGATCTACACCGACTTCGACTCGGAGGCGATCGCGAGCGAGCCCGTGAGCGACCGCTCGCGCGACGGCGGCAAGCTCGTGGTGCGCGCAGGCCACGGCTCCGGCATTCGCATCGGCGGCGGCGGGCCCGCGTTCTCGTTCGAAACCGTCAATGGCAGCGTCTACATCCGCAAGGTCCCGCGATGAACACGACGATGACGATTCAAATTCGCAAAGCTACGCTGACTCGCGCTCGTCTACCTCGCGGCCTGGGGCGCACAGGCGCAAGAACGCATCGTGGTGCCACTCTCCGACGCGTCGCGCCCCGCGGTGCTCGAGGTCGACACGTTCGGCACCGCGATCAACGTGAGCGCCTCCGACGGCAAAGAGGTGGTGATCGTGGCACGTGAGACCACCGCCAAAGAGGCGGAGCGCGACGACGGCCGCCGCGGGCCGGGGCCACGCGCCGCGCGCGCGCGGGGCAAGCCCGACGACGGCGACGAGGCGAGCACGGCCGGGTTGCACCGCATACCGAACACCTCGATCGGCCTCACGGCCACCGAGGAGAACAACCTCGTGACGGTGAAGACGGACTTCACACGCCAGCCGCTCGCGCTCGACATCTCCGTGCCGCGCAACACGTCGGTGCGCCTGAAGACCGTGAACGGCGGGGACATGACGGTGACGGGCGTGCGCGGCGAGCACGAGCTCTCGAATGTGAACGGCCGCATCTTTGCGAACGACATCGCGGGCTCGCTCGTCGCGAGCAGCACGAACGGCACGATCCGCGCAACGTTCACCGACGTGACGGCCGCCAAGCCGATGTCGTTCAACACCTTCAACGGCGACGTGGACGTGACCTTCCCCGCGAAGCTCGCCGCCACGCTGCGCGTGACGAGCGGGCACGGCGAGCTTCTACACCGACTTCGACGTGACGGCGCAGCCGCAACCGCCCGTCGTGACGCAGGGCGGCCAGAACGGCCGCTACGAGGTGCGGCTCGAGCGCGAGACCGTGGTGGTCGTGGGCAAGGGCGGGCCGGACATTCGGTTCAAGACGTTCAACGGCAACGTGATGGTGCGTAAGCGCTGAGGGGTGGCGGCGCGTGCGGCTTCGTGGGTGTTGCTCTGCACCGACGGAGGAGGGTCGCGCGGCGCGAGAGAGCGGACGTTCGTTTCGGCGAATACGCCTACACGCCGAAGAAAAGATAGTCGATCGCTGCGAGTATGTCGTCGCGCCGATCGGCGAGGGATGCGGAAAAGCACAACGACGAACGGATAGCTCGCTCGGGAGCGAGTGACAGGATTCGCGAAGACTTCAAACTGAGGCATCGTCTTCTGCGGCGTAGTGCTCTCGCGCAAATTCTGCGAAGGACCCGTGCCGTGCGATGTAGTCGTTCGCGGCAGCCAAGTCCATTTCGATCTCCGCGCGCAAGATACGCGGAGACATGGTACCCGGAAGCGCTTCCAGCTCATCGAGCAGCGCGCGTAGTAAGCGCACTTGGTCACTCCGACCGAGAGCCTTAATCTCCTGCTCGATGTCTGCAACGACGCGTCCCATGCTCAGAGTCTAGCGCTGGGCGCTTTCACGGAGTCAAGGGCGAATCTGTGCGAACGCGCTCGATTGGCGCCGACAGCGCGCGCTTCATCGAATCAGCCCCTCTCGGCCGATTCTCGCGAATCGGCGCGGAACTCGGGCCCGCCTTCAGCGTCGCGCGGCTACGCCAGCCGCATCTGCGCCAACGAAGCCAACGCACCTTCGCCGCTGATGTCGGGGATGATGCTCAACTCGAGCGCCGTCACCGCCGGCAAATCGACGCGATGATCTTCCGTCTCCGAGGTCGCCCCCTGCGGGCTGAAGTTCCACTGCTGTCGCGCGATCTCCCGGTACGACCGGCCGCCATCGTCCGACCACCGCAGAACGTATTCCTGCGTACGCGAAGTCACAGGCTCTTCGTAGGCAAGGCAGATGCGCTTGAGTCGCTGCGGACGAGCAAAGAGCAGCCGGATCGTTTGTCTTCCGGGCGCCGCGGCGCTCCACCCCGAGCCGTGCCCGGGAAGCAAGGCTGCCTCGATCGGATGAGCCGCGTCCTCCGAGGTCACCTCCACCTCCGCGAGGCTCTCCAAGTCCAACCAGTCGTCCTCGGAGAACGCGGTCGCCCGCACGGGTGACGCGACGATTCGTTTACGCATGGCATGTCCCTCCAGGTGCCGCGAGCCCAATCGCTCTCGAGATATGTGCAACAACGATGCCGGCCGCCCGCCGCGACCGGATGCGGTAAGCGAGCTAGGCGCTCCGGCTCCACTCGTCGAAAAGCGGATCCGACCGTTGAGCTATAGTCGCCTTAGGCTGCTGAGGAATTCTCGATGCGCGTTCTGTCGGTTGGCATCCTCGCGGCGGTCGCCACCCTATGCGGCTGCGTCGAGCCGCCGTCGCCCCCGCCGGCCGCAGCGTCGACGAACGAGACAGCGCCGACCGCCGTCGTGCCCGCAACGCCTCCGGCAGCGACGCCGAGCCCTGTCGAGCCGGGCAAAACCCCGGCACCCGCTCCGTCGGCGGCGCCGCCCAACGAGCACGCGCGGAATGCGCCGTCGACCCCGCCGCCCGCGGCGCGCAGCGCTCCGAGCGCTGCGCCGTCACCGCCCGCGGAATCGTCGACGCCTGCGAAGCCGCCGGCCGTCGCCGCTACGCCCGCCGAACCTTCGACCTCGCCGACACTGGATCTGCCCGCGCTCGAGCAGCGCCTGCGAGACACCCACGCCATCGGCGTGTTCACCAAGCTATCGCTCAAGAATGAGGTCAACGACCTGCTCGATCAATTTCGGGGATTCCACGAGGGGAAGATCAAAGTCCCGTTGGCAGACCTCCGGCAACGCTACGAGCAGTTGCTGCTCCAGGTGATCACTCTTTTGCAGGACTCGGACGGCCCGCTGGCCAATGCCATCGCCTCTTCGCGCGAAGCGATCTGGGGCGTTCTCGCCGATCCGAAATCGTTCGCGAAAATCTGACCTGCCGCGCCGGAGAATCGACGATGAAGCAGCCGGTATTCGTTCTCGTGTTGACGACGCTCGCCCTCGTTGGCAGCGTGCCTGTTTTCGCCGCCGACGAAGCCTTGGGCAAGGATCTGAAGGTGACCATCGTTCTGCACGGCTACACCTGCGATCAGATCGCGAGCTCGAAGCGCAATGCCGACAGTGACTACACGGCCACCTGCAAAGACGGCAATCGCTACCGCGTGTTCGTGAATCCCCAGGGCCGCGTCGTCGTCGAGAAACTCTAGTCAGCGCGTCGGGCACGCGACACGGCGCGCACGCGCTCGGGTGGATCTAACTTGCCGCGGGCGCTCAGTGGGCGATGTAGGCCTCCAACTGCTCGATCAGCGCCTGCTGATCCTGAATCACCGCTTTGACCAGGTCGCCGATCGACACCATGCCGATCACTCCCGAGCCATCCACCACCGGCAGATGCCGAACGAACTTCGCGGTCATCACTTGCATCCCCTCCTGAACCGACGCGTCGGGGGAGATCGTGAGCACAGGGCTGCTCATCACGGCGCTCACCGGCGTTTCCCGCGACCGCAACCCGCGCAGCGCGAGCTTGCGAGCGTAGTCGCGCTCGGAGAACAAGCCTATGGGTTTGCCGTTCTGAAGCACGAGCAGAGCGCCGATCCCGTAATCGGCCATCAGCTTGAGAGCGTCGAACACGGTAACGTCCGGATCGATGGACCGAACGGTCGCGCCTTTTTCGCGCACGATGTCACGAATGCTGTGCATTCAATCCCCCCTTCCCCGTTTACGTAGTCTCCGGCGCGCGGCTCGCCCGCGCAATGATCTCCGCAACCGCCTCGAGCCGCCTGCGCAGAGCTGGCGGCTCCGCGCCGCCGCCGGCGCTCGCCGTGCTCCCGGTCCCAGCTCTCGACCCGCCGCCGCCGCAGCTGCTCGCGCGCGTCGAGCCAGCGCACGCGGGCGCTCGGCTCCATGGCCTGCACGAGCCGCCGCTTAGCCTACCCGGAACGTCTCGGCGAGCGGAATGTGGCTCGGGCAGACGACGTCGCAGCACCCGCATTCGATGCAATCGAAGAGCCCCAGATTCTCGAGCAGGTCGAACTCGTTGTGCTCGGCGGCGGCGTTGAGCTCCTGCGGCAACAGGTACGCGGGGCACGCGTTCGAGCAGTTGCCGCAGCGAATGCACGGCAGCGGCGTCGTCCTCGCGCAGCTCTTCCGCCGTGGCCGCCACGATGCAGTTGGTCGGGCGGCCGACGGGCACGCCGTCGTCGTCGAGCGCGTGGCCCATCATGCTGCCGCCCATGATCAGCCGCGCGACCTTGCCCGTGTACCCTCCGCACGCCGCGACCAGATCCGCGATGCGCGTGCCGAGGCGCACCTCGAGATTGCGCGGCGTCGCGATCGCGCCGCCCGTCACCGTCGTGACGCGGCTCGTGACGGGCTCGCCGCGCTCGAGATAGCGATAGAGCGCGGCCGCGGTGCCCACGTTCTGGCAGAGATAACCGACGTCGGTCGGCTTCGCGAGCGACGGCACCTCCTCGCCCGTGAGCTCCTGGATCAGCTGGCGCTCGCCGCCCGCGGGATACATCGTCGGCACGGTGACGATCGGAAGCCGCTGCTGCGTGTCGAGCGCCGGCAGCTCGCGTTGCAGCGCCTCGAGCGCTTCGGGCTTGTCCTCCTCGACCGCGACGACGCCGTGGTCCACGCCCGCGAGCGCGACGAGCACGAGCGCGCCCGCCAACACGTCGCGCGGCGACGTGCGCATCAGCATGTCGTCGCAGCTGATGTAGGGCTCGCACTCCACGCCGTTGACCAGAACCAAGCTCATCCGCCGGCGCTCGGCCGCGGCGAGCTTGAGGCCGGTCGGGAACACGGCGCCGCCGAGCCCTTCGAGCCCCGCGCGCGAGAGCGCCGCGCCGAGCTTTTCCGGCGTGTCCCACTGCGTGGGATCGGGCCGCGCGAGCTCGGGCCAACGCTCGTCCTTGCCGTCGACCTCGATCACGGCGCAGAGCGCCTCGCGGCGGCGCGGGTGCGCGATCCGCCGCCGCTCGAGCGAGCGCACGACGCCCGACGTGCTCGCGTGCGTCCATGTGGACAGCGGTCCGCCGCCCTGCACGAGCGGCTGCCCGCGCAGCACGCGCTGTCCGCTCTCGACCGCCGGGCGCAGATCGCGCGCGGACAGTCCGGCTTCGAGCGGCACGACGATTTCGCTCGGCAGCGGCGCGGGCGCGAGCGGCTGCTGCGTGCTCGCGCTCTTGTGCGACGGCAGCTCGATGCCGCGCACGGCACGCCCGCGGCGTGTCTGAATCTGGGCGGGAGCCGACTCCGTCATCGATCTATTTGAACTCGAAAATCGATTCGTCCGGCTGAGGCTTCTTCATGCCCTCCTCGAAATACTCCTCCCACACCTTCGCCCACGGCCGATCGAACCAATCGGGCACGCGATATTCGATCACCTTGCCGGGCGCGACCGTCGTGAGCCGGCCGTTCACGTTGAAGAGCGTCTGCTGGCACTCCTTCCACTGGTAACGCCGCTCGGACTCGGGCCCGTCGAGATAGGTGTAGAGTGCGTCGACGCGCAGCGGCGCGACGAACGCCTTCGGGTCGTAAAGCGTGATCTCGAGATGGATGTTGCGCGCCTCGTCGCGCGTGAACACCTCGATCGCCTCGAGCTCGCTGCTGTACTCGGGCAATGCGTGCGACATCCACCAGCCTTGGATGTTCTTCGTCCAGGCGACGAGCACCTCGCCGTCCCAGAAGCCGACGCTCTCGCCGTACCACTGCGAGATCGTCGTCACGTGCTTCTGGCCGATCAGGATCTGGCGCAGGAAGTCGAGCGCGGTGCCGGATACGAGCTGCACCTGGTGCGGCGTCACCGTGACCTGGATGTCGCGAATGCCCTGCGCCCACCAGCGGATCATGCCCTCGGGATAGCAGGTGGACGACACCCACTGCGGCGAGTTCGTCACCGCGACGTGATAGAGCACCTGCGCGAACCGGCGTCGATACTCGGGCGTGAGCATCTGCATCAACGTGCCGGCCTGGACGTTGTTGCCGAAGGTCCACTGCTTCGGCTGCAGGCCGCGGGAGTTGTACCAGCCGTCCCAGTCGGGCGGCGGGTGCGTGCGGTCGTAGATCGTCGGGCCGCCCTTCTTTTGCGCCTTCACTCGCAGCGCGTCGTAGTGCTCCTCGGCCGTCTCGTAGGGATACGCGCTCGCGAGCTCTTTCGTCGTGAGGCCGGCTTTGCAGTCGCCCCACTCACCGACGTTGTTGGCGACCCACATCTGATCGATGCGCTCCGGCGAGTTGCAGCGCGTGTAGCGAGGATCGGCCCAGATCTCGGAGTCGAGGTAGAAGTCCTTCGTCGTGAAGAGATCGACGGGCAGCGGCTTCGCGCCTTTCGGCGGCGGCCGCGCTGCGATCGTCTTCGCGAGCTCGGGCGTCACCTGCGCGAGCACGGGCGCCGCGCTCGACAGGAGCGCCCACACCGCGAGCAACGTGGACAGGAGAGAAATACGCATGCTCGATTCCCCGGGAGGCGGACGGTGCTCCGCGCGCTACTCTACACGTGTGCGCGGCCGAACCCGATCGCCGCGACTGCCAAAATGACCGTTGTGCGGCAGCTTCGCCTCGATGGAATCTCGCGATGATCGCTGGACTTCGGCAAAGGTCGAGGGCATAGAATTGGCAGCGGGACGTGAATTGAAGGACTCACCATGGAGGCGCTCGGCGCCGGAGATCGTCATGACTTCCGACCGAACCGAGACTGACGATACGGTGTACGCACTCATTCGCGATCTTGCTGGAAGCCTGGCGGGCGGCGCCGAATCGGCGACGAACGCGCGAAGGAAGTTCAAGCGATCGTAATCAGCCGTCCGTGGACATCTTGCAAGCGCCCACGGACATGCCGCTCGGCGCGCGCCAATGCACGGCGACTCCGAAGGTCGCTGATGGACGTTCTCGCAGAATATCGCCGGCCTTGAACCGTCGGCTGTGGAGCGCGATCGAGAAAGCCGCTGCACGCTGATCAGGGCCCGCCGACCGACAGCTTCGCCGGCAGCGGCGACCCCGCCGGCGCGAACAGCGCCTACAGCCGACCAGCCGCGGGGGCGGCGTAGGTTGCTTAGCCGCCCAAACTCAGCCAATACGCACAGCGTTACGTCCAAGTCGCGCTCCTGGCCCTTTTGCCTTTAGTACGATCTCGTAACCGCGTTCAGACTTCCGTCCATCACCCGCACATGGGATTACAAGATCGCGACTACATGCGGCGTTCGCCTCGGCCCTCGCCGACGCACGCATCGGAGGGCCGTCATTCTTCCACGCGATCGCCGACATCACCCAAAGCGAAACGTCGATACTGGCTGTTGAAGGCAGCCTCCGTCATCGCCGTCGTCAGCGCCGCCTTCTGGTTGTCGCCCGACTTACGCAGTCTGATTCCTGGCGGACACAGCGCCGAAGGATCCTTGAGAGCGTTAGCGACCTGACGCGAGTCAAAGGTATCGGACAGCAGCAGCTCACGAACATGAAGCCGTTCGTTACCACAAAGCGGGAAACGACAAACAAGTGACTTGTACGGCCCTGCTCTAAAGCGGCCGACGATCGACAACAAGAACGATGTCAGCCCTCACGCTCGCGACAGTGGCCTTCCAAGCAAACCCGATCTATTGGGCGGGCATATTCACGTGGGCGGTTGGGTTCGTGCTCTATTTCGCGAGCATCCTGAAGCGCAACGCGTACGCACTCGGCGAGACGGCGTCGAGATTGTGTTGGCTCGGGTTCGCGCTCACAGCGCTCGCGTATGCGCCACTGTCCGATGGCGTCCGCGGCCCGCTCGGATGGCCGCAGGGCGCCCTCATACATTCGCGCGCGGCCCGCGGCGCGATCTGGCTGCTTTGGACCGTCGGCGCCCTCGCGATCGTCGCAGGTTGGGCTCGCATCGTGAGCGACCGCGTGGGCTGGCTAGGTCTTTGCACAGCTATGATCGCCGTCCTCGCGTCATGGTTCACCGAGGCGCAAACCCAAGGTCTGATCATTGCGAGCGGAATCGCGACGGTGACTGCGCTCGCACTCTGGCTACATCGGCGACGCGAGCTGCGCACCGTGGTCTACGCGGGTGACTACGAAGCAGAGCTCGTTCGGCTGTGCGGTAGTAAGCGAAAGGCGCGGCGCTTGATCCGCGACGAATTGATGCGCGCGCCCGGAACGAGCCGGGCGGGCGCCGCACTCGCGATCGTCACGAGACTTCGCCACGCTCGCGATCCTTACCCGCATCCGCTCTAGCCCGATTCGACGACCGGGCTGGCGTCTTCGCTTACTCCGCCTTCAACGTCTCCACCGGATCGATCGCCGAAGCGCGCCTCGCCGGCAGATAGCTCGCCAGCGCCGCGGCCGCGAGAATGACGCCGATCGCGACCGCGTAGGTCCTACGAACAGGTGTCGAGCTAGCGACGGCCGCGCTGCCGAACGGGCTGGACAAGCGCACAAGTCGAGGCCATAGAATCGGCAGCGGCACCTGCACCGATGGGATAATCCATGGAAGCACGTATCGCTCGCCTCGAATCAGACGTCGCTCGACTCCAGTCCGACGTCGAACACCTAAGTACGCACTTCGCCGAGATGAAGACCGACCTTCGCCGGCTGAGCGACAGAGTGGAAGCGCTCAAAGAGCGCATGGGCCCTGGTCGCCCGAAACCGCCGGGCTAGCGCTACGCTGCGACTACGGCTTGCCGACCGGCACCGCCGTCGCCTTGTACGGCTTGACGGGCGGCGGCGGCGACCCCGGCGCCGCGAATAGCGACGACAGCTGACCCTCGAGCACGTAGACGTTATCGCCGACCACCGTCACCGCGACTGGGCCGTCCGGGAAGCCCGCCTTGAGCACGGTATGCTTGCCCTCGGTCTTCGCGCCGTTCAGCACGATCTTGCTGACCTTGCCGCCCTCGCCGCCTTCCGCGACGAGCAGCGCGTTCGAGCCGAACGAGCGCATGCCGTCGGGCCCCGCGATCGCCGGAGTCGAGCTTCACGTCGGTGACCTTGCCGGCTTTGCCGTCTTTCTCGATCGGCACGCTGAAGATCTTGTTCAAGCGCAGCGCGTTCACGAGCACGGTGTCGCCGAGCACGGCGATGCCGTCGAGCACGCCGCCCGAGGCGCCGAACGCACCGTCCGCGCCCGCCCACACCTCGAGTGCCTTCGCGCCGGGCTTGAGCCGCGCGACTTGCATGTTCTGCGTGTCGGTCGCGTACGCGGTGCCGTCTTTGCCGACGGCGATGTCGTTGCAGAACGCGCCCGGGGTCGGCAGGTTCCACTTGCCCTTCGGCGCGCCCGATTTGAGATCGAACGCATACAACGCGGACGGCGGCGGCGGAGGTGTTCCGGCCGCAGGCGGCGGCCCGAACGATGGCGTGCCGGAGCACGCATAAAGCGTATTCGACTTGTCGTCGGCGAATACGCCGAACACGGAGCCGATGCCGTTCGTTTTCGGCCGGATGAACGGCTCCGCCATCGCCGCCCCCGGCTTCGCGCGGAAGATCTGACCGGTGCCGATGCTGCCGACGTAGACGGTGCCGTCACGCGCGGACGTGAGGCTCTCGGGTGCGAGCTTCTCACCCGGAACCACGATCTCGGCGGGCCCGGCAGCGCTCGCGCGGCCAAGAGCGGCGGCGACGCCGAGTGCCACGAGACCTGCACGCATCGGTGTTTTCATCTTGTTCCTCGCGAAGTGGGTTTGCCCGGCGGGCGGCTGCTTTATATGCCACGCCCAGCGTCCGGTCCAGAGTCGCGTGGCGCACCGAGTCGCGGGTTATGCTTGTTCCGCTCCATTGATCCAGCGTCCGCGCACCAACAGGAGACGACCATGGTGGCGCCTCACGAACGCCAGCGCGACCGTCCGCCGACGATTCGGCGCGCGACGCGCGCCGACCTTCCGCAGATTGGCCGGCTCGGCGCGCTGCTCGTCGTGGGCCATCACGAATTCGATTCGCGGCGCTTCCTCGCCGCGACCAGCCACACGAAGGACGCGTACGCGGCGTATCTCGGCAGCCAGCTCGACGAGCCCGAAGCGGCCGTGCTCGTGGCCGACGCGAACGCGGACGTGATCGGCTACGCGTACGTCGCGCTCGAGTCGTACGACTACATGGCGCTGCGCGGCCCCGCGGGCGTGCTGCACGACATCATCGTCGACCCCGGTCGCCGCCGTGCCGGCGCCGGGCGGGCGCTCTTCGAGGCCGCGGTCGAGTTCGTGCGCTCGCGAGGCCTCGCGCAGATCGTGCTCGCGACGGCCGAGCGCAACGAAACGGCGCAGCGTTTCTTCGCGAGCGTCGGCTTTCGGCGCACGATGATCGAGATGACGCGCGAGCTCTAGCTCAGCCCGCCGAAAAAACGAGAATCGAATTCGCCGGCACTACGATCTGCGCCGACTGCGCGAACCCGTGCATCGGTTGACCGGTCGCGACGATGCGTCCTTGGTTGCCGGACGCAATCGGATTGGGAAAGTTTTCGTACACATCGCTGTTGAAGATCTCGAACCACGTCCCGAACCGCGGCAATCCGAGCGAATACGAGTAGCAGGTCTCCTCGCGAAAATTCGCGACTACCACGACATCGTCGCCGACTCCCTCGACCCAGCGGTGAAACGCGATCACGCGATTCTCGTTGTGCACGTGGAAGACGCGAATCGATTCGCTCGTGAGCGCGCGGTAGTTGCGCCGCAGGGCTGTGAGGTCCTGGACGAAGTGCAGATGGTCGCGCATGCGCGCGTCGACGCCGAGGCCGTCCCACCAGATCAAGCTGTCCGCGAAGTAGTCGGGACTGTCGCTCCAGTATTTGTCCTCGAGGATCTCTTGGCCCATGAACAGCATCGGTATGCCGGGCGCCGTGAGCAGCAGCCCGTTCGCCACTCGACTGCGGCTCGTCGCGTACCAGGAGCGCGCGTTGCTCGGATCGGCCGCCGCCGGCACGCGCGGCGCTCGATCGGTCTGGTTGTCCACGCGTACGAGGTCCTGGTTCTCGAGGTGCTGGACCGCACGCCACGCGTGGTCGAAAGCCGGCGCGAGCGCCGCGGCGATTCGATCGAGGTTCACCGCGGCGTCGCGTCCGCCGGCGACCTCGCCGAGCGTTTGCCGCAGCGCGCCACGCAAGCCCGCGGCCACCACGGCGTCGAACCCGGCGCCGGAGTCGTTTCGGGAACGAAGCACGGAGGACTGATCCGCCCAGTACTCGGCGATCAGGATCGCCTCCGGCTTGCGGTACTGCAGCGTCGCCGTCAGATCCTGTAGGAACCCCCACCCGCCGTGGCTGTCGATGACCGTGACCTCGTCGAAGCGGAAGCCGTCGACGTGGTATTCGTCGCAGAAGAAGCCGGCGTTGTCGATGAGGAACTGCCGCACCTCGGCCTTCCAGTACGCGTACACGAGGCCGCCGGCCCATCCCTGGTCGGTGAAATACAGACTGCGGTTGTTGTCGCCGTACGCTTGCCGGTCGTGGAACCACATGCTCTCGTCGTCGAAGCCGCCGCCGGCGTGGTTGTAGACGACGTCCAAGATCACGGCGATGCCGTGCAGGTGCAACAGATCGATCAGCGCCATCAACTGCTTCGTCTGGCCGTCGAGATCGGCGGCGCGAAACGGCGCAAGCGCGTGCCGAGCGAGCAGCCGGTTCGCCTGATCGAGATAGCGAGAAAAATCCGGCGCCGCCGCGTCGACCGCGTAGTCCATCTCCGGCGAGAACTGGTCGAGACCGTTGTAGCCGAGCGAGCGCAGCGTCGCGAACTCCTGCACCGGCATCAGCTGCACGGCGTTGACGCCGAGCGCTACGAGGTGGTCGACCTGAAAGAGAACATCGAGGAAGCGGCCGGGTCGTGACCGCCGCACGTCGCTCCCCTGCGCGTCCGTCGCATAGAACGCGCCGACGTGCAGCTGATACAGCACGAGCTCGTTGAACGGCGGAGGACGGAAGCCCACGTCGTGCCAAGGAAACGAGCGCGGCTGCGCGACGATGCAGTTCGAATGCGGGAAGGCCGGCGCGCGAGTGAGCTCGCGCGCATACGGGTCTCGCTTGTAGCCCGTCGGATCCCAAACCGGTGACGAAGAACTTGTACTCGTCGCCCTCCTTCACTCCGGGCACGAATTTCGACCAGAACCCGGACGCGCTCTTGTCGAGAGGTGTGTCGGTCCAGCCGTTGAAATCGCCGCGCACCACAACGCCGGTCGATGTGGGGTCCCACACTCGGAAGGTGGCACCGGACTCCGCTAGATTCGCGCCCATCGGCGCATTCGCCGCATCGGCCATTTGAGACGTCAGTTCGCGAGCCGCTCGATCTCGGCACCGAGAGCCGGATCGAATCCCTCGACACGCCGCAGGATCTTGCCCGACGCATCGGCAATCACGATCGTCGGCGGGTGCATCACGTCGAATGCGCGGAACCACTCGCCCGACTCGTCCAGCGTGAGAGGGATCCGCGGAGCGTTGTGCGCTTCGTATTCGCGTAGCTCCCCCGGCGTCGACCAAACCCCCGAAGCCACACCAAGCCAACGCACGCGCTCGCTTCGCCCGGAGAGCGACGCCACTTGCTCGCGCACCTGACGGCAACTCGCCGACAATTCCGGCCGCGAGGTCGTGAAATACCCTTCACACCACGGGAGCAGGAACACGAGCACGGTTGGACGCGGCCCGCTCGCGTCACGCGCGCGGAACGTTGCACCGTCGAGCGTCGTCGCGGTCAGGTCCGGCAGCGCATCACCGACGCCGTAGCGCACGATGGCGGCTTGCGCCGCCCCATCGACGCGATCCCCCGGCGAACGCTCTTGCGCATCGCGCAACGCCCGGTCAAGCTGCGCATCCGCCTGCTGTCCCACGTACTCGATGCGCCCATCGCGGCCGATGACGACGTGCTGCGGGGTCACCCGCAGATTGAACGCTGCGGCGAGACGGCCGTCGTCGATGACCACGGGCATCTTGAGATGCTTCTCCCCGATCACCTTGCGCACGTTCTCGAGCGAATCGTCGATGCCGACGTTCAATGCGATGACGGCGAGCCCCGGGCCGGCCGTCTCGTATGCGTGCTCGAAGTGCGGCATCTGCTGCATGCACGGCACGCACCACGTCGCCCAGAACTTGAGGTAGACGGCCTGCTTGCCGTAGAGGCGGCCGAGATCGATCGTCTCGCCGTCGATCGTGCGGAGCACGAGCGTAGGCGCGGGCGTGCCGACCAGGCTGCGGCCTGCCGCTTCGGCGCGCTGTTGCCCCGTCGGTGCATCCGCTGCCGCGGTCGCCAACCCGAACACTGCCGTCGACGTCAACAGCGCTGCGAGATGGCGACGCATGTCACTTCACCTCGTCGCGCGTTACGAGCGGCGCGCCATCCGGAACGATCATCACGGCGATCGCGCGCGCCGGCTCGGTCGCGCTCGCATTCTCCGAGACGATGTGGTGAGCACCCACGGCCTCAAAGAAACTGCCGCCGGCCTTCACGACCTGTACCGGCTGCCCTTCGACTCCCAAACGCACGGTGCCCTGCGTGACGTACACGTAGACGGACCCCGGATGCCGGTGCCCGAGCGGATGCTGCTCGGGCGTCGACGGCGCCTTGGCGTTCGGTGGAAACGTGAGCTCGACGACGACGAGGTTCTTGCCCGGCGCGTCCGCCAGCGGCGCGGAGAAGAGCGTGGGCGGGCCGCCGGTTCTTTGCGGCGCGGGCTGTTGCGCGTGCACGGCCACGGCGACCGAGAGTGCCGCGGCGTAAGCACCGAGGACGCAGCGTGCTTTAAAGCGCGATCGAGAAGTCATGGGTCGCTCCTTTGCGTTCCCCGAGCTTACGGCTTGCCGATGAATTCGAGCACCGAAGCGATCAGCTCCGGGACTGGCTTGCCGCCACCGCAGTGGTCGCGGCTCGCCTCGAGCGTCTCGTGCCGCGTGCCGCAGTGATCGACGCCCTCGAGCTCGCGGTGCTCCGCAAGACCGGGGTGTGCCTCGTTGACGACGGCAGCGATCTTTTCACCGCTACTCGCGACTCGGGGATCGTCGTAGGACCCGGCCAAGAGTTGAACACGCGCGTCGACGGCCGCCCACTCGGCCAGGATGTCGATGTCGGCTATCTCGCGGAAGAATTGCTCGCTGCGGCCCGGATAATCCGTCGGCGTGAACGCGATCGTGCCGAAGGTACTGATGCCGGCCACGCGCGTTTCGCCCGCGAGAATCGGCGCGATGAATCCCCCGAGCGACTCGCCGAGCAAGAAGATTCGCTCGCGATCGACCGCTGGATTCGCCACGAGCGCCCCTAGCGCGGCCCGGTAGCCCGCAAGCTCCTCGCGAAAGCCGCCCTCCGAGCACGGCGGTCCTTCGCTTTCGCCGACCCCCGGTTTTTCGACGCGCATCGTCACGAACCCCCGCGCGGCGGGTGCGCTGATCAGCGTCAGGGGCCACTGGTCCGCGGGAGCCCAGGGAATGTCGATCGAGCTGCAGCCGCCGCCCTGCAGGAACAGCACCGCCGGCGCGCGGGCAGCGGACGTGGCCGGCCGCGAGACGATCGTTCGGAGCCGGACGCCGTCGGGCAACGTCAGGTGGCCATAGTCGAAGACGGTGTTTGGGAGATGCTCGAAGGGGAACGCTTTCAGGCGCGCGACGAGCCGCTTCGTTTCTGCGCCGCGCACGACGTCGATGGCAAGATCGTCTCCGGAGCGGTGGCGGCCGATGATCGACTGGACTTGCACGATCGAGGTGACGGGCGCCCCGTCGAGCGCGGCGATGACGTCTCCGGCCTGCAGGCCGGCATCGGCGCCCGCCGAGCCCTCGGGCGCCGCCTTGACCGCGACCGCACCCGTTGGGGTTATCTCGAGAGTGATCCCGGTCGCCGCACGCCGCGGCAGCGCGTCAGTCGGAATCTGAGACCAGGCCGTCCCAATCGAAATCGCGCTCGCCACGACTGCGACACGTCGCAACCACGCATTCATGACTGTGATCCTACGTCCGGCGACTACCGTGATGCGAGCGGCCGCTGGGACGGCTGGCCGGCGTAACCTTTTCCCCTCGCCGCGTATCTAGAGCTTGAGACCGCGGCGAGGAGCAGGCCGGCCGATGTCCGAGAACGACTCCGAGCTGATGCGGCAAGTGCGCGACGGCCGCACCAGCGTGCTCGCGACGCTGTTCGAGCGGCATCACGTGCGCCTGTACCGCTACTGCTTGCGGGTGACCGGCAACCGGCCTCACGGCCACCGAGGAGAACAACCTCGTGACGGTGAAGACGGACTTCACGCGCCAGCCGCTCGCGCTCGACATCGCTACGAGGTGCGGCTCGAGCGCGAGACCGTGGTCGTCGTCGGGAAAGGCGGGCCGGACATTCGGTTCAAGACGTTCAACGGCAACGTGATGGTGCGCAAGCGCTGACGGCGTGCGCTTCCGGAGCTCGCGTCGGACCGATTCAAGGATTTCTGGAGCGATTAGGCCGCTGTATCCACAGCTCGCCGAGCTCGAGCTCGATCGCTTCGAAGGGAGCGGCGCGTGCGCCGCCCCGGTCGTCCATAGCCAGTGCAGTCCAGGTACCGGACTCGAGCGAGAGGACCTCGAGCGCTCGCCGCAACGGGTCCACGAGCCAGACGTGTGCGACATTCTCGCGGGCATAGATGTGTAACTTCTTGCCGCGATCGAGCGGTTCGGTCGCTGGCGATAGCACCTCGCAGACCCAATCCGGAGCCAGTGTGATGTACGCCTCGTCCGGGGCCTCCGGCATGCGCTCGCGGCGCCAGCCGGCAAGGTCGGGCACGAGCACGTCGTTACCGAAGTGCAGCTCCGGCTCGTGAAGGATCACCCATCCACCTGGCCCATTGCGGCCGTTGTGAAAGGGCTCCATGAGCTTGCCGCCAAGCACGGAGGCGGCGTGGGCGTGGCGTACCGCCGGACGCGGTGAAGCGTAGAGCTCGCCGTCGAACATTTCGGCGACGAAGTGATCGGGCACATCACGCAGATCGTCGTATGTTGCGCCCTTCTTCAGTGGCTTCGCGGTCATGGCAGGAGCTTAACGCCCTGCGCTTTCGCCGAGTCAATACCGAATCCGATGGTTGCCGCCGGAAAATCGAGCGCCAATCGAGGGCCTTAGGGGTCGAAACCGCGGCATAGTGGCGGCTATTTATTCGCGACTTTCCGCTCGCCGGTGTTGATGTAGTACTTCTCTCTGAGCATGTCGACGACCTGGTTATAGAGCTCATCGAGCTTGTTGTAGGCAGTCGTCGTGATCTGCTTCAGGCTCGGTTCCGGCTCTTCGTCCGCGATCGCTTTGGCCTCGAACCGAAGGTGATTGAGCGAGCCTTCGAGGGACTGCAACACTCGGCGGTCGAAGCTCTCGCCCGTGAGGCCCACGACCGGTGCAAAGCTCTTAATACGATCTTTGCCGATGGCGTCGCGCGCGCGTTGCTCGATGACGGGCAGCGGCTCGAGCTTGATGTTGACGGCCGGGTAGTCCCTTGCGACGCGCTCGAGCGTTGCCTTGAGCGAATTGGCGTAGTCGGTCACGGCGGTGGTCATGTCGTTGACCGGCTTCGCCTCGGACTTGACGAGAAAGATCAGGTGGAGCTTGGAGATGTCATCGAGGTCTTTATAAAGAAGACTGTAACCTTCACTCAGAATCTGGCGTTGATTTTGTGCGTCGGCTTTCTGCTGCGGTCGTGGCTGCGCGTTCTGCAGCGCCGTCGAGTCCGCCGCGCAGCCGCCCACGAGGCTTGCGAGTGCGATCAGAAGAGCGCAACCAAAGCGTGATGCGTTCATGCCCGCGCATCATGCAAGGGGCATACCACACGATGTCTCGCATCCAGCCGCTAGCCAGAGCTTCAACGCGTTGGCCGATCGCTTGTCTCGCGGCGTCGCCCCTTGGTGTCTTTCGCATCTATTTCGAGAATCCGCGAGCTTTTCCTCAACGCCCGCAGCCATGCTTGTGCTTCTTGCCGCTGCCGCACGGACGGGGATCGTTGCGTCCGACGCGCGGCTGGTCGCGACGAAATGGCGCGATGGAAGCAGCGGCTTCGCCCCGCCGCGACATCGAGCTCCCGATCGGTAAGCGGGCGCGTGAGGTCGACCATTGATAAAGAATCGCGGACTGCGCGGATTTTGGCAACCGCGTCTTTAGCCGGCCGGCATGACAGAGAGGCTGATCGGTGATACTTTAGTGACACCGCAACCGAGGGAGCGTCTTAATGTCCACTGACACCACATCGGTGAAGCTTCCCCCTAGGCTCAAGGCACGGATTGCGGCGCTCGCTCGAAAATCGGGGCGGTCGGCGCATAGTTTCATCGTGGAGGCGGTCGAGCGTCACGCCGAACGCGAGGAGCGGCTCCAGGATTTCGTCAAAGAGGCGCTCGCGGCAGACGCCGATATCGAACGCACCGGCGAGGTGTATCGAGCCGAGGATGTGCACGCTTGGATCGACCGCCTCGCCAAGGGCCGGAAGACTTCGCGACCCAAGCCGTGGCGACGGTAGTCTATTCCGCTCGCGCACTCGACGACCTCGAGCGAGCTTTCGAATTCATCGCGCAGACGGACCCGAGCGCCGCGCTGGACACGGCCACCGCGATACAGTCGGCCGTGTCCGCCCTTGCCGCCCATCCCCTCATCGGCCGCCGCGTGGAGAGGGAACTTCGCGAGCTCGTGATCTCGCTTGGTAAGAGCGGCTATGTCGCGCTGTATCGCTTCGTGCCTCACCTCGAGGTGGTGCGCGTGCTCGCGATTCGCCACCAGCGCGAGTTGGACTACCCCGACTAGCGAAGGCATCGACGGAGGAGCGTCGCGCGGCCAGCGTGGGACTGCACTCTCGCGCCAGTTCTGCGAAGGACCGAGAGCATCCGCCCTTCAAGCCCAAAGCGCGCCAAGCGATTGCCGAAGCGGATCGAGGAGCCAGGCATACGAAACGCCTTCGCGCGCATAGATGCGCAGCTTGCTCCGATCAAGCGTCTCCGTGCTCGGCGACAGCCCCTCGCAAATCCAGTCGGGGGCAAGCGCCATGAAAGCCGCGTCTGGCAGCTCGGGCAGACGGCTGCGGCGCCAGCCCGTGATATCCGGGGAACCAACCACAGGTCTACCGTTCTGGATCACTTGTAGAGCGCCTCTCCTGATAACAGGTGTTTTCGGCAGAGTGCGCGCGATGACGAACGGTCGAACCGCCCCTAGTCCTGCAAGAACCTGCGCGCGTTCTCGAGGTTGCACGCGATCGGCGCGTACGTGACGTCCGGCCGATAAGCCCACCGCGCCGTCCCCCGCACCGGGGCCGTGAGGTACTCCGGGTCTTCGAGCGTGAACGTGTACGTGAGCGCGGCGCGATCCGGCGTCAGCTCGAAGCGTTCGGCGAGGTGCTTGCGCGTGCTCGACGGCAATCCCCCCGCGTTGCCCATCGCGTGCTCGGCGAAGAGAGCCGTGTCGACGATGAGCGCGTCGCCTTCGAAGTGCCCGATCGAATCGCCGAGCAGCGACTCCGCTCCGCCGACGTGCGTCGCACGATTCATGTGCACCGTGCGGTCGACGCTTCCTTCCTCGCCGCGAATGACGATCGCATCGCCGGCGATCTCGATGCGGCGGAACACCGGCAGGATCATGTAGAGCGGTACCCCATAGGGCACGCAGTCGCGGCTTGGATTCGCAGCGGCGTCGGTGAAAATGCTGATGGCCGCGGCGCCGCGCGGCGTGGTCGGGAGCTTGAACGAGTCGTTGAGAAGCTGAGGAAGCGCGGGCCCCGGGAGCGTCACCCACGTGCCAGCGAGACTCTGCGTGCGAGGAGCTGGCGCGCCGACCGACTGACGGGTCCCCCCGGCGTTCTGCGGCGGGCCGCCGGGCGGTGCGGTATTCGGCGGCGGTGCGCCGGCGCGGGCCGGGTTCACGTACAGCACGCTGCCCGCCTTCTCGATCGACTGCAGAAACGCGGTGCTCCGCTCCGGAGTACGCGACGGGCTTGCCGTGACGGTCACGCGATCGCCTTTCGCGAGCGTCGCGGCGGTCCAGCCGTACTGCTTCAGAGCCGACGGCGACACAAGCTCAATGAGCCACGTGCGCCCGTCCGCGTCGTCCCGCAGCGAGAGGTAGGCGTGCGGATTGGCCCACTCGAAGCTCGCGACGGTGCCGGCGATCGTGACTTGCCTCGTCATGTCGAACGCGGCGGGGCTGTGGTGGGCCACCGCGGGCGCTGCCGCGAGCAAGCACGCCGCGGCGAAGGTCGATCGAGCTCGGCTCATGCGATACCTCACGATGATCGATAGGCGGCCGCGGCTCGCTCGAGCTGTCGACCGACTTCTGCGCGAAGCGCCGCGGGCGCGACTACTTCGACGTCGGGGCCATGCCTCATCACATCCATGACGAGCTCCCGAGGGTCCCGATACGGTATCGAGAGCTCATACGCGCCGTCGTCGAGCCGCCTGCCCTGCTGCAACGGATGCCACTTCTCATCCGACACCCACTTCGCACTTTCTGGCGTGAACCGCAGCACCGCGACCTTATCTGCCTTGCCTCCAAAGATGCCATACGCACTCGCGTAATGCTCATCGAGCTCCGCCTCCGGCACATCGACCGCGCGCTCCTCGAGCAGACCCGCTTTCACGATCCGATCGATCGAAAAGCTCCTCAGCGCATCCCTCTTCTGATCCCACGCATCGAGATACCACGCCTCCCGATAGTGCGTGATCCGCTGCGGCGAGACCGTGCGCTCGCTGCGCTCGTCCGTGCTGCGCGCGTGGTACTCGATCCAGAGCTTGCGCCGCTGCAGCGTCGCCGAGGCCACTGTGTTGAACGCCTCGCCCGCCGGCCGCGCAGCGATCGCGGGAAAGCGCAGCCGGCTCGCGGCCTCGCCGAGATTCAGTCGCTGATGGCGCGTGAGCTCGTCGAGCCGCTTCGCGAGCGGACCTAAGTGCTCCTCGAGCAAGCCGCCGCCCGCGTCCTTGAGCAGCCGCCGCATGATGGCCAATGCCTGAAGCTCGTTGGCCGTGAACCAGAGGCCCGGCAGCTCGTACGCTTCGCCGCCTTCCGGCCTGCCGTACTTGTAGCCGCCCGCATCGCGATCGAACTCGATCGGCGCGCCGAGATAATCCTTCATCGTGCTGATGGCCCGAAGCAGCGTTGCTTTCGAGCATTCGAGCTTGGCTTCGAGCTCTTCGCGCGGAATGGGCGTCCGCCGCGACGTGAGAATCGCATGGAGCTGGAAGATGCGGTCGAACTTGTCCACTGCACGGCTGTTTTCGCCCCGCGATAGTTAGCGGAGGCGAGCATTGCGGTCAAGCGCAGCGCTCCGACGGTAGAAATCAGTGACCCTTACCCGAAATCGGCATCGCGTCTGGGGTCTCGGTCTCGGCCTCACGATCGCGGCCGGCGTCTTCGGCACGATGGCGCGCGCGTTCGGCTGGATCTAGGCTCAACCGACCAATCCGGGGTTCCGGACAGAGAATCGTCGTCGGGACGTTCGAGTAATTTCGACCCTACCTCCTGCTCTCTAAGCAATAGTCGACCAAGTGTCTGGATTTAGCCGTTCACCGCGCGGAAGGCGCCACCGTACCGTCATCGTCCTCCGCTCAGCCGCCGCGAACGAGGCGTATACTTCTATGCATATAGAGATCGTCATGACGTCCGACCGGATCGACATCAATCCAGAGGTCATGCTCGGGAAGCCGGTGATACGCGGTACGCGAATCACGGTCGAGCTGTTGCTCCGGAAATTGTCGGAGGGCGCCAGCGAAGCGGACCTGATCGATGCCTATCCGTACCTCAAACGCGAAGACATCCAGGCAGCCATCGCCTACGCAGCCGACACGGTTGCTCGCGCGCCGCGTACCCCGCTGAAGACCGAAGCCTAGTAGCACCGCCGCTTGCCGTGCGGTTTCTTGCCGACGAGAGCTGCGACGCTGCAGTCGTGCGCGCGCTGCGCAACGCCGGGCACGACGTTGAAGCCGTCGCTGACATTGCACGCGGCGCGACGGACGAGACGGTGCTCGCGCTCGCGACAACGGGTGGACGTGTCTGACGATGGCGCGCGGCTTCGGCTGAATCCAGCCGATACGCGCGATCCGCTCCAGAGCCGTCGGCACGCTCGCGACGAGCTCCGGCGCCGTGATCGGCCGCGGCACCGTATCCACCGGCGCCGGCCCCTCGATCTCCTCGCCCTCGGGCGCGGCCTTGAGATCTTGGAACTTGCGCGCGGTAACGAGCACGCGCGACTCGAGCGTGCCGACGCTCTTGTTGTACGCGTCGACCGCCTGCCCGGTCTAGCGCAGATCCGTCCAATGCTCGGCGAGTTTGCCGATACGATGGAAGAGCTCCTTGCCGAGATCGGCGACCTCCTGTGCATTCGTCGCGAGCGCCTGCTGGCGCCAGCCGTACGCGATCGCGCGCAGCAGCGCGATCAGCGTCGTCGGGGTCGCCGGGCATCACCCGCTCGCTCGCGCCGTATTCGATCAACTGCGGATCCTGCTGAAGGGCGGCACTGAAGAGCATCTCCCCCGGCAGAAACATGACCACGAATTCGGGCGAAGGCGAGAAGTGCTGCGCGTAGTCCTTGCGGCTGAGGGCCGCGATGTGATCGCGCACCTGGCGCGCGTGATCGATCAGCAGCTGCGTGCGCGCCTCTTCATCCGTAACCTCGGCGGCATCCAGATAGGCGGCCACGGCGCCTTGGCATCGACCACGATCTGCTTGCCGCCCGGCAACCGCACCACCAGGTCGGGACGCAGCAGACCTTCGGCGGTGCTGCGGCTCGGCTGCTCGATGAAATCGCAGTGCTCGAGCATGCCGGCCATCTCGACCACGCGGCGCAGTTGCATCTCACCCCAGCGGCCGCGCACTACGGGCTGGCGCAGCGCCTTCACCAGCTTGGCGGTCTCGCCATGGAGCAGTGGCAAATGGGTCTCGACCAGACTGCGCAGCTGATCGCTGAGTGCCGAGTAGGCGGCGATACGACTGCGCTCGAGCTCGCCGAGCTTGCCGTCGACGCTTCTGTAGCGACTCACGCAGCGGCGCGACCAGCGCGTCCACAGCCTTTTGCCGCGCCTCCAGATCGCTGCGCGCCGATAGCTGAAAGCGCTCGAGCGCCGCGGTGGCGAGGTTCAAAAAGCTCGCGTTGTTGCGATCAGCGCGTCGGCCGAGAGCGCCTTGAACTCGTCCTTGAGCGACGCCCTCGCGTCCGCGAGGAGCTCGAGCTTGTCCGCCGCCGCGTTCGCCTGCTCTTCGGCGCGCGCCTTCGTGGCCGCGAGCTGCTCGCGCGTGCGGCTGCCGAGCATGAACGCGACCGCGAAGCCGCCGGCGAGACCGGTGATGAAGATAAGGAGTGAGTCAAGCATGACGGTGCCCTCCGTTTTGGCGTTGGCCGTGGCGCTGACGACGGCGCGGCGTGGCGGTGACGTTGTAGGCGGTGATCAGCGTGTCGCCGCTGTCGACGACGGCGACGCCGCCTCGGCCGTGGACTCGCCTCGCGAGCCTGAGCTCTTCCTCGAGCGCGTCGATGAGGCGGCGCGACTCGTTGCGGTCGAGAACGTGATTGTCGCCCTTGACGCGGCCGTGCCGCAGCGTGAAGTCGACGAGGCGGCGCGAGAGGCCGCGCCGGGTCATACGGTGTAGAGCGTGCTGGGTGATGTGCATTGGTGTGTCCTCGTGCCGATTTCGGATCGGCTTCGGGGACGCATTGCACCAGCCGACGGTCGCAAAACGTGACACCGCATTGCAGCCAGCTAGCTTATGTCCGTTGAACGGTCACCGTGTCTGGCCGGCTGGGCGCCGACATGCCAGTCGGCACGGGCGTGCGATACCGAGGCACGCCGGGTTGAGACGCTGAGAATTATCTAAATGCGTTACGCAGTAGTCATCGAATCGGGCGAGACGACCTTCGGCGCCTATGTGCCGGATCTTCCCGGCTGCGTCGCCGCGGGCGGCACCCGCGACGAAGTGATGCGGCTCATCACAGGGGCGATCGAGTTCCACATCGAAGGGCTCAAGGAAAGTGGCGAGCCCGTGCCGAAGCCCTCCTCCACCGTCGCCTTCGTCGACGTGGCGGCATAGCGCTTCGCCAAATTTCGGATCGGCAGATCATCGCCTGGTGCCGCGCGCCGCCTCGATCGAGGCCGACGGCATCCATCTTGCAGCGTCCTCTCGCCGATCAGCCATGCACAGGAGGTGGAGCTCGAAATGGACGCGCAAGACCAACAACCGCAATCACCGTTCCAGCGCCTGGTCGGGACGCTGGATTACCCGGTGTACATCGTGACGACCGCCGCACAGAACCAAACCGGCGGCTGTCTCATCGGCTTCGCCACGCAATGCAGCATTGACCCGCCGCGGTTCCTCGCTTGCATCTCGAAGAAGAATCGGACGCTCGAGATCGCGCGCCAAGCGGACGTCCTCGCGGTGCACGTCGTCGACGAAAAGGATCGGCATCTCGCCGAGATCTTCGGCGGCGAGACGGGCGACGAGGTGGACAAGTTCGCTCGAGTGAGCTGGCACTCCGAGCACGGCGTGCCGATACTCGACGACTGCGAACGCTGGTTCGCCGGCAACGGTTCTGGGCGGATCTCGCTCGGCGATCACGTCGGCTTCTTGCTCGAGCCGATCGACGCCGAGCAGGGCGCGCGTTCCGAGCAGCTCATGTTCCAGGAGGCGCGCGACATCGAGCCCGGCCACCCGCCGTAACGCCGAACCCGCCAGCCTAACCGACACGCGCGGTCCACGCATATGCGGCCAGCCCCCGACGGCAAGAACGTGTTGCGGCTTTTCCCGGGGCCGGCGGAGCTCGTGCCGCTGCGCGGGCTCTGTTTGCGCGAGCCGTTACGACCCATCGCCCACGGAGCGAAGCCGTTCGTCTACTCGAACTTCATCGCGAGCCTCGACGGACGCATCTCGCTGCCCGATCCGCAAACCGCGAAGCGCGCCGTGCCGCCCGCGATTGCGAATGCGCGCGACTGGCGGCTGTTCCAGGAGCTCGCGGCCTGCGCGGACTCGATCGTCATGAGCGGCCGCGTACGTCCGCGATCTGCCGCGCGGGGTCACCGCTTCGAGCTTCCCGGTCAGCGTCAAACCCGAGCACGGCGACCTGCTTCAGTGGCGGCTCGCGCTTGGGTATGCGCCGCAGCCCGCCGTCGTGATCGTCACAGCGAGCCTCGAGCTGCCCTCTCTCGTCGCGCTGGTCGAGTCGGGACGCTCGGTGTACGTGGCCACGGGCAACGCGGCGGATCCGCGCAAGATCGCGCGCCTCGAGGCCGAACGCGTGCGCGTGCTCCGCGTCGGCGACGGTGCGCGCGCGGAAGGCGGCCGGCTGATCGAAGCGTTGGCGCAGGAACGGCACCGCACCATCGCGATGCTCGGCGGCGGCGAGGTGCTGCATGCGCTGATCGTCGACGACGTTCTCGATCGCCTCTATCTCACGCTCGCGTGCCGGATGCTGGGCGGACTGCCGTTCGACACGCTGCTGACCGGCCCGGTGCTCGAGCCGGCGGCGCGCTTCCGGCTCGCGGCGCTGCACTACGATGCGGCCGACACGGACGCGTCCGACGTCGAGCAGCTCTTCGCAATGCTCGACCGTCCGTCCGGCGCCCCGTCGCAAACGTGACCTGAGCCCAATGTGCAGTTCCCTCCCTCCGCGCGCAAACTGCGCGCGAGGTACCGATCGATGTCCCCGAAACCGACTTTCGACCCCGCCGATCCGCTCGCGCTCGACTCGCAGCTCACCGCCGACGAGCGCGCCGTGCGCGACGCCGCGCGCGCGTACTGCCGGAAGCAGCTCGCACCGCGCGTGCTCGAAGCGTTCCGCCACGAGAAGGTCGACGTCGCGGTCTTCCGCGAGATGGGCGCGCTCGGCCTGCTCGGCGCGACGATTCCCGAGCGTCACGGCGGCGCCGGCCTCAACTACGTCTGCTACGGGCTGATCGCGCGCGAGCTCGAAACCGTCGACTCGGGTTACCGCTCGATGATGAGCGTGCAGTCTTCGCTCGTGATGCTGCCGATCGCCGAGCTCGGCAACGAGGCCACGAAGGAGAAGTATCTGCGCAAGCTCGCGAAAGGCGAGCTGATCGGCTGCTTCGGCCTCACCGAGCCGAACTTCGGCTCCGATCCCGCCGGCATGCTCACGCGCGCGAAGAAGGTCGCGGGCGGCTGGTCGTTGACCGGCACCAAGACGTGGATCTCGAACAGCCCGATCGCCGACCTGTTCGTTGTCTGGGCGAAGGACGACGAGGGCGCGATCCGCGGCTTCGTGCTCGAGAAAGGCGCGAAAGGCCTCTCCGCGCCGCCGATCCACGGCAAGATCGGGCTGCGCACGAGCGTGACGGGCGAAGTCGTGATGGACGGCGTGTTCTGTCCCGACGAGAACGCGTTTCCCGACGTCCGCGGGCTCAAGGGGCCGTTCACGTGTCTCGACAGCGCCCGCTACGGGATCTGCTGGGGGGCGGTCGGCGCGGCCGAGGACTGCTACCGGCGCGCGCGCGAGTACGTGCAGGATCGCAAGCAGTTCGGCAAGCCGCTCGCCGCGAACCAACTCGTTCAGAAGAAGCTCGCCGACATGCTCACCGAGATCGCGCTCGCGCTTCAGGCGTGTTTGCGCATGGGCCGGATGCGCGACGACGGCACGGCCGCCGTCGAGATCACGAGCCTCATGAAGCGCAACAACTGCGGTAAGGCGCTCGAGATCGCGCGCGCGGCGCGCGACATGCTCGGCGGCAACGGCATCAGCGACGAGTTCGGCGTCGCGCGCCATCTCGTCAATCTCGAGGTCGTGAACACGTACGAGGGCACGCACGATATCCATGCGCTGATCCTCGGCCGCGCGATCACCGGGATCGGCGCGTTCTGATCTCGGGAACTCATTGCGTTGTGGTCCGGCGCTTTGACGATGCGTGTCCCTGAACCGGGACCCTGGTGTCCGATCGCGGGACGTCTAACCGGCTCGCGACAAGCGGCGCTCGCGCCCCACCCTTTCGCATCAAGCGCTTGAGCGCGCGCCGTCGTTGGCATGGTCGTTGCGAAGGGGCATCGAGCCCGCTCGTCCGAGCACGGCGTGAGAGAGCCGCCCATGACAGCCGAGAGCCTCCTATGACAGCCGTTCGCACGAGACCGCTCTTCGACACTCTGACGCAAGACGTTCGCTACTCCGTCCGGCTGCTCGCGCGCACACCAGGCTTCACGATCGTCGCCGTGCTGATCCTCGCGCTCGGCATCGGCGCGAACACCTCGATCTTCAGCGTCGTGAGCGCCGTGCTGCTGAAGCCGCTGCCGTTCGCGGAGCCCGATCGGCTCGTATTCATCTGGGAAGAAGCGACCGGGGGCGGCAGCTTCTCCGGGCGCAGCACGACCGCGCCGGCCAACTACGTGGACTGGAAAGCGCGCAGCCGCTCGTTCGAGGACATGGCGCTCTACAATGGGCTGCAAGAATACAACCTCACAGGCGGCGGCGATCCGGAGCACATCGGCGCCATCGTTTCGACGACCAATCTGTTCTCGGTGCTGCGCCTCACGCCGATTCTCGGCCGCACGTTCACGGCGGACGACGAAGGCGCCAACGCTACTCCGGTCGTCGTGTTGAGCCGCACTCTCTGGGCTCAGCGTTTCGGCGCTGATCCCGGCATCATCGGGCGCGACATCCTGCTCGACGGCGTGAAGCACACGGTGATCGGCGTCGTGCCGGCCGCCTTCAATTACCCGAGCAAGAAAGCCGAAATCTACGTTCCGGCGTCCTTCACGCCGCAGCAGCTCGCGCAGCGGGACAATCATTCGCTCTGGGTCGTCGGGCGCCTCAAACCAGGCGTCACGCTGGCCGAGGCGCAGGCTGAGATGAGCGCCGTCGCGAAGACCCTCGAGAAGGATTATCCGCAGTCGAACACGAATCTCGGCGTTGCGGTCACGCCGTTGCGCGAGGAGCTCGCGAGCGGCTCCGCGCTGCTCGGCGAGAGCGACGTCCGTGACACGCTCTTCATCTTGCTCGGCGCGGTCGCTGCCATCTTGCTCATCACGTGCGCCAACGTCGCGAACTTGCTCCTCGCGCGCGGCACCGCGCGCCGCAAGGAGCTCGCCGTGCGCCAGGCGCTCGGAGCGAATCACGCGCGAGTCTTGAGGCAGCTCCTCACCGAGAGCGTCGTGCTCGCGACGCTCGGGCTTGTCGTCGGCGTCGCGTTCTCAGCCGCTTCGCTCGGCTATCTCTCGCGCCTCATTCCCGGCACGCTGCCGAGCGGCACGTTGCCGACGCTCGACTTGCGCGTGCTCGGGTTCACGTGCGGCGTGACGTTTCTCACGGCGCTGCTGTTCGGCGTGGGACCGGCGCTGGCCGCGGCGCGCGTCGACTTCGCCGAGGCCGTGGTGAGAAGCGTCGGTCGCAGTGCGGGCCGGCGCGGCGCGATCGCACGCAACGCGCTCGTCACCGGCGAGATTGCGCTCACCGTCGTGCTGCTCGCCGCGGCGGGTCTGCTGCTGCGCAGCTACGCGCGTTTGCTCGACGTCGATCCGGGTTTTCGGCCCGATCACTTGCTCGTCGCCGAGACGGACTGGTCGCCGTCGAAGTACGGCGACGCCGCGAGCCGCAAGGCGTTCTATGCCGACGTGCTCGAGCGCACGCGCGCGCTGCCCGGCGTCACGAGCGCGGGCTACGTCACGAATCCGCCACTGATGTTCTTGGGGGGCCGGGCACTCATATTGGCCGAGGGACAGCCGCCTCCGCAGCCGGGTGAGCTCGCGCGCAACCTCGCGAGCGTTCGCGGCGTGAGCACCGGCTATCTCGAGACGCTCGGCGTGCCGCTGATCCGCGGCCGCGGGTTCGACAGCCGCGACTCGGCCGACGCCGCGCCCACCGCCGTCATCAACGAAGCGATGGCGCGCATGCGGTGGCTGGGCGAAGACCCTGTCGGCCGCCGGTTCAGATACGGATACCCGAACGCGCCGTGGATGACCGTCGTCGGCGTCGTCGGCGACATGAAGCAGATGGGGCTCGATTCCGCGCCGTTCCCGGAGTTCTACACGCCGGTCGAGCAGGCCGCCGTCGAGTCGTTCCTGTGGCCGCGGTACCTCGTCGTGCGGACGAAGGACGATCCGCTGTCGCTCGCGACTGCCGTGCGCGAAGTGGTTCACGAGGTGGACCCCGATCAACCTGTCGGCGTCCGAGCGATGAGCGACGTGTTCGACGCCGCGGTCGGGAACCGGACCACGCAGCTCACGCTCGTCGCTGGCTTCGCGGCGCTCGGGCTGCTGCTCGCGTCGATCGGGCTCTTCGGCGTGCTGTCCTACACGGTTGCGCGGCGCACGTCCGAGATCGGGCTGCGCATGGCGCTCGGCGCGCAGCGTGCGAACGTCGTCGGCTCGGTGGTGCGAAGCGCGCTGCTGACGGCGGTGGTCGGAGTCGCCATAGGCCTCGCGGCATCCGTGGCGCTGTCCCGATTGCTTGCGTCGTCTTTGTTCGGCGTGCAGCCGACGGACCCCGCGACGCTCGCCGCCGTCTCGGCGCTAGTACTCGTCGTCGCGCTGCTCGCGAGCTACGTGCCCGCGCGCCGGGCGGCCGACGTCGACCCGGTATCCGCGCTGCGCACGGAGTGACGCGGGCGCATAGAATGGCCGCATGGAAACCCGCAAGCTCGGCGACGGTCTCGAAGTCTCGGCCCTCGGCCTCGGCTGCATGGGGCTGAGCTTCGCGTACGGACCCGCCACCGAGAAATCGCAAGCGATCGCACTGCTCCGTGCCGCCGTGGAGCGCGGCGTCACGTTCTTCGACACGGCCGAGATCTACGGCCCGTTCACGAACGAGGCGGTGGTCGGCGAAGCCCTCGCGCCGCGGCGCGACGACGTCGTGATCGCGACGAAGTTCGGCTTCGACATCGATCCCGACACCGGCGCGCAACGCGGGCTCAGCAGCCGGCCCGAGCACATCGAGAAGGTCGCCGACGCATCGCTTCGGCGCTTACAGACGGACCGCATCGATCTCTTTTACCAGCACCGCGTCGACCCGAACGTGCCGATGGAAGACGTCGCGGGTGCCGTCAAGGATCTGATAGCGGCCGGCAAAGTGAAGCACTTCGGCCTATCCGAAGCGGGCGTCGACTCGATCCGGCGGGCGCACGCGGTGCAGCCGGTCGCCGCGCTGCAGAGCGAGTACTCGCTCTGGTGGCGCGAGCCGGAGCAGAGCATCCTGCCGGCGCTCGAGGAGCTCGGCATCGGCTTCGTGCCGTTCAGCCCGCTCGGGAAGGGCTTTCTGACCGGCGCGATCGACGACAGCACGACGTTCGACAAGAACGACTTCCGCAACGTCGTGCCGCGCTTTTCCGCCGAGGCTCGCAAGGCCAACGCCGCATTCGTCGAGCGCCTCGGCGAGATCGCGGCGCGCCATCGCGCGACGCGTGCGCAGATCGCGCTCGCGTGGGTGCTCGCTCAGAAGCCGTGGATCGTGCCGATCCCGGGCACGACCAAGCTGCACCGTCTCGACGAGAATCTCGCCGCGGCCGATTTGACGCTGACGGCCGACGACCTGCGCGAGATCGACGCGGCGCTCGCGGGCATCGCGGTGCAAGGCGACCGTTACCCGCCACACCTCGCGAAGATGGTCGGGCGCTGACCATCCGGGACGTGCACGCGAAGAAGCCGCAGGTGTAGAGTCGCCGCTCATGCGCACCGCGTGGCTCGCCCTCGTTCTCGCAACTTGCTTCTGCGGCGCGGACGCGATGGCACAGAAGCCGTGGGCCGTGCCCCGGCTTGCGAGCGGCCGCCCCGATCTGCAGGGCACCTGGGAGAACAACAGCGCCACGCCGCTCGAGCGGCCGGCGCAGCTCGCGGGCAAGCCGCTGCTCTCCGAGGACGAGTTGGCCGCGCTCAAAGCCCGAGCGGCGCAAGTCTTCAACCCCAATGCCGACGCGGTGTTCGGTGACACGCTCTATCTCGCGCTGCTCGACGACAAAGTCTCGCGCCAGCTCGGTGCCACCGGCACCTACAGCCAGAACTGGGTGCCGAATCGATACTTCGAGCGGCGGACGTCGCTGATCGAAGACCCCGCCGACGGGCGCCTGCCGCCGCTCACGCCACAAGCCCTGGAGCGACGTTCGGCGCGCGCCGCCGCGCAACCGTCGAGCCCGCGCGGCGCGAGCGATCTCGCGATCACCGATCGCTGCATCACCTACGGCATACCCGACCTGTTCGCCGCGTACATGAGCGTCTACCGAATCATCCAGACGCCCGACAACGTCGTCATTCAAATGGAGAAGATCCACGACGTGCGCGTGATTCCGCTCGACGGCCGAGCGCACGTGTCGCCCGCGATTCGGCAATACCTCGGCGACTCGCGAGGCCGTTGGGACGGCGACACGCTCGTCGTCGAGACCACGAACTTCCCCGCGTCCGGCAGCCCGATGGGCGGCTACTTCCGCTACTCGGACGAGCACCTGCGGCTCACGGAGCGATTCAAGCGCGTGGGCGAGGACACGTTGCGCTACGAGTTCACGGTGGATGATCCCACCGTCTGGACGCGGCCGTGGACCGCGGCGATCTACTGGAAGAAGAGCGACGGGCAGATCTACGAATATGCCTGCCACGAAGGAAACTACAGCCTGCGCGGCATGCTCTCGGCCGCGCGCGCCGAGGAAGCGGCCGCGCCGAGCCAGCCGTCCGTCGCGCCGGCGCGCTGACCACGGGTCGTGCGTTAGCGCTGATCGGTCGGTGACGCGTCCGGCTTCGCCCTGACGACCGTCGCCGGCGCATCGCTCGTCGGCGGAACGACGCCCGCTTTCGGCCGATCGACAATCGCGTCGGCGCCGGCCGCCGCCGGTGCAGAGGCGCCGTACCCCAGCACTCTCCGCGCCGCGGCCGTGCGATACCACACCGCGGCGCGCGACGTCGGCGCCAGCACGAGCCTCCTCGCATCGCCGACGTCCATTCCAAACGTGCGGCTGATGTGGTGCTTGCCAAGATAGATCGTGAAACCACCCGCGAACGCGACGACGATCATCGCCGCGTCCACGACCAACAGCGGGCTTGTCCGGCCCGACCAAAAGAGCACGGCCAGTAAGGGAATGAGCACCGCAAGCATGAGAATTATCGCGGCCGACCAAACAATTCGCAGGCGACGAAGATAGCGAGGCAGACGATCCCAGACATCACCGCGCCGGCGCAGCGATCGCGGGTACCAGCCGCGCCACCAGTCAGGTTGCTGCAAGCCTTTACGCGCGATCGCCCGAACATCGAATCCTTCGCGCCTCAACGATACGAACGAGAAGGCCAAAACCACGACGACAGGCGAGAGCACGCGCGCGAGGAGCGCAAGACTCGAACCGAGCGACTGAGGCTCGTGAGTGAGCGCTTTGAAGACCGCGGCATAGCCGACGGCGACGATGCAGATCGGCATCGCCAGCGCTGCGATGCGCAAAGGAATCACTCGCGGAGTTCCCGCGACCGCATCGTCGTCGCTCGGCAAGAGTGCCTCTCGCAGGTTGGCCGCGTCGGACCAGCGCTCGGCCGGATCGCGCCGCAAGCAGCGGTTGATCGCGGCGGCGAAATCGCCGTCGACGCCCGGCGAGACGGCGCGCAGCGGCTCGGCGTCGTGCGTGAGGCGCTGCATCACCACCTCGGTCGGCGTGTCGCCGCGAAAGGGCCGAAGCCCCGAGATGAGCTCGTAGGCGAGCACGCCGAACGAGTACAGGTCGGAGCGCGGCCCGACTTCGCCTTTGCCGGACGCTTGCTCGGGCGACATGTAGTCCGGCGTGCCCAGCAGATAGCCGACGGTCGTCAGCTGCGTTTCGGCAACGCCCGCCTTCGCGACGCCGAAGTCGGTGAGCCGAGGATCGCCCGACTCGGCATCGATCAGGACGTTGTCCGGCTTGATGTCGCGATGCACGACGCCGTGCCGATGCGCGTAATCGAGTGCATCGCAAAGCGTCGCGAGGAACAGCCGCGCCGCGTCCTGAGGCATCGGCCCGCGCGTTCGCAGTCGCTCGGCCAGCGATTCTCCCCGCACGTAGCCCATGACGAAATAGACGAGCCCGGCCACCTCGCCAAAGGTGTGCAGCGGCACGATGTTCGGATGGCTTAGCCGCGCAGCGGTGCGCGCCTCGCGCCTGAATCGTTCGCGCAGCTCCGGGCTGTCGGCGCGTTCGGGACGCAGAACCTTGATCGCGACGTCGCGATCGAGCGCGAGCTCGTGCGCGAGATACACCGCGCCCATCCCGCCGCGCCCGAGCAGCCGCTCGATGCGGTATTGAAAGCCGAGGCCCTTCTCGAGCGCGTCGCGAATCGGATCGGCCAGCGCGTCCGGCGCCGGACGTTCGACGCGCACGCCGCACGACGGGCAAAACCTTGCCTGCGCCGGCAGCACGAAATCGCAGTCCGGGCACTCCATCTGGGTTCCTCGGAGCGTCGCGTAGGTTCCGCTCAAGAACGAAAATCATCGCACGCCTCGCGGCGTTTGAACCACCGGGCGTTTCGCGGGCACTCAGTCTTCGCGTGAGGCTCGACGCTCAAACAATCAACGAAAGGAATCTCGTCATGGAGACATTCGCTCTCATCGCCGCGAAACGGTCGCGGCTGCTCTTTTCATTCGCGCTCGCCGGGGCCCTCGCGGCTTGCGGCGGCAAAGGCTACAGCGGGGGTGTCAACGGCGCGACTTCGGCGCCGACCGCGACGCTGAGCGTCGATCCGACCACGATCACGGTCGGGCAGAGCGCAAAGCTCACGTGGTCGGCGAGCGCGGGCACCACCTGCACCGCCAGCAACGGCTGGACCGGCACGCAGCAGACGACCGGCACCGCCGACGTCACGCCGACCGCGACCGGCCCCGTCACGTACACGCTCAGTTGCTCCGGTGCCGGGTTCACCGGCACCGCGACGCAGGACGCGACCCTGACGGTGCAGGCCGCGAGCGCGTATCTGGCGACGACGCTCGTCGAAGACTTCGCAGGCGGCACCGCGAGGAAACAGGACACGAATCTCGTCAACCCGTGGGGCGTCGCGCTCGCGGCGACGTCGCCGATGTGGGTGGCGAACAATCACACCGACACGTCGACGCTCTACAACGGCAACGGCGACATAACCCCGCTCGTCGTGCACCTCCCCGCGTCGTTCGGCGCGACCGGCATGGTCGCGAACGCGACGACGGACTTCGCCGTGACCGGCGGCGCGCCGCCCACCGCTCCGGCCGCTTTCATCTTCGCCGGCGAGAGCGGAGAGATCGCGGGCTGGGCGGCCACCGTGAATGGAGGCGTTCCGGTCACGCCGTACACGGCGACGGACGGCGCGGTCTACAAGGGCCTCGCGATCGCGAACAACGGCACCGGCAACTTCCTCTACGCCGCCGACTTCGTGAACAGCAAGGTCGACGTGTTCGACAAGGCGTATGCGAAGCAGACGACCTCTGCTACGAGCTTCGCGTTCGCGGACCCGACGCTGCCGAGCGGCTATTCGCCGTTCGGAATTCAGGCGCTCAACGTCGGCGGAACGACTCGGATCGTCGTGACCTACGCGACGCACGACACCTCGTCGCCCGACGACGAAGCGGACGGCGCCGGCCTCGGCGTCGTGAACGTGTTCGACACGAACGGCGTGCTGGTCACGCATCTCGTCGCCGCAGGCGGCAAGCTCGACGCGCCGTGGGGCGTCGCGCTCGCGCCGTCGGACTTCGGCACGCTGAGCAACGCGCTCCTCGTCGGCAACTTCGGCGACGGCAAGATCCACGGCTACGATTCCGGCACCGGCCGTTATCTCGGCGAGCTCGGCGACGGAGCGAGCACGGCGTTCGCGCAGCCCGGCCTCTGGGGCATCCTGTTCGGCAACGACGCCGCGAACCAGCCGCACGCGACGCTGTTCTACGCCGCCGGCATCAACGACGAGGCGAACGGCCGCTACGGCCGCATCGATCTCGGCACGACACCGCCGGCATTCGGCACCCCGCCGACGGTGACGTTCGTCGCGCCGGCGGGCAACCAGAGCGGCACGGTTGCGTTGTCGGCCACCGCGACGGCGCCCGTCGCGATCGCGAGCATGAGCTTCTACGTGAACGGCACCACGTTGATCGGCAATGCGACGACCTCCCCCTTCACCGTGCAGTGGGACACGACCAAGGTCGCCAACGGCCCCGCGGCGCTGAAGGCCGTCGCGACCGACGCGAACGGCAACGTCGGCGCGCGCGCTGCGACGGCGACCGTCGCGAACTGAACTCCAGATCTACCGGCGCCAGGGACGGCGCCGGTCGCTCCTCTCGCCTGAAGGCGTGCGCCTCAGCCTGAAGGCGTGCGCCTCAATGGCCCACGCGACTCCGCTCCGATGCGGCGCCTATTCGGCCCTCGGCGCCTTGAGGTCCCTTCCGTTCTGATGCAGCGTGAGCGCCGTAACCTTGCCGGCGGCGTCGCGCTCGAAGTCGAGCTGCGCGTCGACCACCTTCAAGAAGAAATGATCCGGCTTGTCCGCGTAGACGGGCACGGCGGGCTGCCCCGTGAGCTGCGTGTTGAGCTGCTGGCCGTCCCTCGTGATCGTGAGCACGATCCCCGGCGCGAGCTGATACTTGCCGACGTACGCGTCGAGCTGCTCCGCCGTCAGCGCGAGCTGCGCGACCGGCGGCGCGACGGACTTGCCGTCCGCGCCCAAACGGTCCGCGCGCACGTTCTGCCCGTTCTGATGCAGCGTGAGCGCCACGATCTTGCCGTCCGCGCCGCGCTCGAACGAGATCTGCGCGTCGACGAGCTTCGCGAAGAATTTATCGGGCTCGTAAGCGTAGACCGGCAGCGCGTTTTGGCCGGTGAGCTGCACGTAAAGACCGTTGCTCGGGTGCGTGACGGTAAAGGCGGCTTGCGCAGAGATCTCGTATCGGCCGACGAGCTCGTCGAGCTTCTCCGGCGCGAGCGTGATCTCGGTGTAGATCTGCGGGAGCGGCGCGGCCGCGTCCAAGAGATGGAAGCCGATGGGGTCGACGGAGCGGTTGCCCATGTTCGACAGGATCACGACGCCGCGCTTGCCGTCGTCCGTGAAGCCGATGAAGCTCATGAAGCCGCCGGTGCCGCCGTTGTGCCAGCGGCCCACGCCGAGCGGCGTCGTCATCCATGCGAGGCCGATCCGCATCTTGGCGTCGGGCCCCATGTCCGCGCGCGGCTCGTGCGCCATCGCGAGCGCGCGGCTCAGCGCGCTCGCGGAGGCGTCGGCCGATGCCGCCATGTTCGCGCGCAAATACGCGAGCATGTCCGTAGCCGTGCTGTTGATCGCGCCCGCGCCCGCGAACGCGTCGAGCGCCCAATGGTGCACCGGCATGCCGCCCGGTGCGTAGCCCTGCGCGGAGCGGCGCTCGAGCGCGTCGCCGAGCACCGTGTCCGTGCTCGTCATGCCGAGCGGCACGAAGATCCGCGTCTTCACGAGGTCGCGGTACGACGTGCCGGTCTCGCGGCCGAGAATCTCGCCGAGCAGCCCGAAACCGAAGTTCGAGTACTCGTACGCGGCGCCCGGCGCGCGTGTAGGTCTAACCGTGCTCACGGCTTCCCAGAGCTTCTTCGCATCGAAGTCCGCGTATGGATCGACGGGATTGCTGGGCGCGAAGTTCGGCGGCATCCGCGGCAGGCCCGAACGCTGCGTCGCGATGTCGCCGAGCTCGATCGGCCGATCGCCGACCTGCGCGAGTGTTACGCCCTCGGGCAGGTACTTCTGCACGGGATCCGCGAGCTTCACCTTGCCGCCGAGCACCTCCTCGGCGAGCAGCGCGGCCGTGAACGTCTTCGTGATCGAGCCGATCTCGAAGACCGTGCCCGCATCGGCCGGCTTACCGGTGTCCTTCGACGCGACGCCGAAGCCGCGGATCACGGTGTCCTTGCCGTCGACGTAACCGACGACCACACCGACGAGCTGCCCGCTCGCGACGGCCTGCTCGAGATAGCGCGCCGTATCGGCGGGCAATTCCGCGGCCGACGCGCCGAGCGCCGCGAGCAAGCCCACTACGCCAACGGCGCCCCAAATTCGCTTCTGCATAGAAGCACCCCCGCGCCACCCCCGCGCCACTTTACGCCGAAGTGGACGATCGGGCATTAACGACGGATTGATCGCCATTCCGCGAGGCCGAGCCGAGCGGCATAGTGCGGCCCAAGGAGGACGGCGCGAATGAAGTTCATGGTCATCCTGAAGGGAGACAAGTATTGCGGGCTGACGTCGATGAGCGAGACCGTGCTCGCCGAGATGGCCCGGTACAACCGGACGCTGGTCCGAGCCGGCATCCTGCTGGCCGCGGAAGAGCTGCATCCGAGCGCGCACGGAGCGCGCGTCGAGCGATCGAACGGCAAGAACGTCGTCGCACACGGCCCGTTCGCCGAGCCGGGCGGGCTCATGGCGGGATTCTGGATCTGGAACGTGGCGTCGCTGCGCGAAGCCGTCGACTGGGTGCAGCGGTGCCCGTTGATCGAACGGGGCGACGCGAGGTTCGTGATTCGCCAGCTCTACGACTTCGGCGATTTCGACGCGGCGGAAACGCCGGACGTCGAAGAGCACCGCGAGCCGCTCGCGGCGGCCTGAGGTGCCGGCTCGGCGCCGCTCAGCGGATTCGCTCGTCTCGCCGGTGCGGCAGCGCGATCCCGCCGCCGGCGAGCTGCGCGTTCCGGCGCCGGCGCACGGCGCCCGGCGACGTCGTCACGACTCGCTTGAACGCGCGGCTGAAGGCCGCCTTCGATCGATAGCCCAACCTCTCCGCCACCTCGGCAACCGGCGTGCCGTTCTGGCGCAGAGAGTCGAGCGCGACGTGCATCCGCCAACGCGTGAGGTAGTGCATCATCGGCTCGCCGACGAGCTCGGTGAAGCGCGCCGCGAACGCCGAGCGCGACATCGCGACCTCGCGCGCGACCTCGGCAAGAGTCCACGCGCGGCCCGGCTCGCGGTGAATCAGCGCGATCGCGCGGCCGATCTTCGGGTCTTGCAGAGCGGCGATCCAACCCGTTCGCACCGGCGGATACGCCTGGATCCACGAGCGAATGGCCTGGATCGCAAGCACGTCGCCGAGCCTCGTGAGCACCGCCTCGTGTCCCGGCTGCAGCGCCTGGGCTTCGGCGGCGATCAGGCGCAGCGTGCTTTGCATCCAATCCATCTGCGGCGAGTCGGAGACGTCGATCACCATCGCGGCGGGCAATGCCTCGACGAGAGTGCGCGCCATCTGATCCGCGAAGCGCACCGCGCCGCAGAACAGCGTCGTGCGCTCGCCGCCTTCCCCGTAGCGCAAGATCTCGTAGCGGCCGTTGACCTTCTCGCGCGCGAGCCGGCTCACGTCTTGCGTCGGCACGTCCGGCGCGCTGCGCATCCGGTGCACGCAGTTCCTCGGCAACAGGCGAGCATTCCCGAGCGGAGCCTCTGGCGATCGCCGCCCTCGCCGACCTCGAGCCACGCGGCGCCCTCGAGCACAACGTGGAACCACATGTGCCCCGGCATGCTCGGAACCGTCACCCCCACGGCGCGGAGAGCTCCGAACGGCAGTAGAACGTGCCGCTCATCCGCAAGAACCGCAGTGCCTGGCCCAATGCGTCGGGCGCCTGGCGAGGCTCGGGCATCGTTTGCATGGGCTCGAGTCTAGGTTCGCTCTCGGCGTGCGTCCAGCGATCTGGACGCAAGAGCACAAATCACGGACGTCGAGTCTTCACGGCCGTGGGCAGCGCCCCCACGTGTCTCAGAGGATCTTGATCTCGACGACGTCGTCGATCGGCTCGTAGCCGACGCGCGCGTACACGGCGTTCGACACCGGATTCGCGATGTCGGTGTACAAGAAGCAACTGCGCCGCCCGGAGTCGAGCAACTGCCGGCTCAACGTGGCGACCGCCATGCTCGCGTAGCCGCGATTGCGAAACTGCGGCGGCGTGTAGACGGCGCCGATGCCGGCGGTGCTCGGCGTGTCGCGCACCGCGCTCAGCATGCAGCGCGGCTCGCCGTCCACCCAGACGTGCAAGCGCCGCTCCTCGATGAGCCGCTCGGCCGCGTCCGCGCCCACGTGCCGCGCGCGTGTGTCGCGGATGAAGCCGGCCATCCACGCGCGCGCGACCGGCACGTCGGGCGGCAGCGCCGGCCGGAGCGCACCCGCCGCGGGAGCGCTCGGAAACGTCACGCGGGTCAGCGAGTGCAGACGCTGGCGCTGCTCGAGCCACCAGCGGCCGCCGAACCGTGCCGTCCACGCGTCGGCGAACGCGGTGGCGGTCGGCTCGGGACCGGCGACGCCGGGGAGATTCAGATACGATTCGCGCAGGCTCGCGACGAGCGGCTCGATGGCCGCCGCCGGCAACGCGGTCACGCCGACTGGTGGGGCGGCATCCGAAACGCGCAGCCGACCAGCGACGCGTCGTCCGCGGCGCGCCGTCCCGCCGGCCGAGTCGTCCTCGATCGTCGCCCAATAGATCGGCTGTACGATAGCGATGCGCGCCGCGAAGCACCTGATACGCGATCCCGAGCAGCAGGCCGTAGCGCTGCTCGGCGCGCAGCAGCCACGGCTCCGAGCGAGCGAGGAAGGCGCGCACGTCGGGGTATGTTCGGACGCGGATCACGGCCGCAGTGTAAACCGCCCGTCGCGCTCGAAGTCGGGCGTTGCCGCGTTGTGGGCGAAGGCGGAAGCTAAGGGCTTGACGCAATCCATGTCGACACGGCTCGCCGCCAGAACATCCGTTTACGCCGCGCTCGCGAGCAATCTCGCGATTGCGGCGGTGAAGTTCGTAGCGGCGGGGGTCACCGGAAGCTCCGCGATGCTGAGCGAAGGGGTTCACTCGCTCGTCGACACGACGAACGAGCTGCTCGTTCTCTATGGCATGAAGCGCGCCGCTCGTCCCGCCGACACGAACCATCCGCTCGGACACGGTCGCGAGCTCTACTTCTGGAGCTTCATCGTCGCGGTTCAAGTGCTCGTGGTCGGTGCCATGGTTGCGGGCTATCAGGGCGTCACCCACCTGCTGTATCCCGAGCCCTTTCGGAACCCGCTCGTGAACTACCTCGTCCTCGGCGCATCGTTCGTGTTCGAAGGCGTCTCATGGTGGTTCGGCCTCAAGGCTTTTCGCGCGACGAAAGGCTCGCAGAGCTATACCGAGGCCTTTCGGAGCAGCAAAGACCCGACGACGTTTCTCGTCGTGTTCGAGGACACCGCGGCACTGCTCGGCCTGCTGATTGCCGCAGCGGGCATCGCCGCGGCCCAGGCTTTCGATGCGCCGCGACTCGACGGAGTCGCCTCGATCGGTATCGCCCTCGTCCTCCTCGTCTCGTCGCTGTTGCTGGTGCGCGAGACGAAGGGACTGCTCATCGGCGAGACCGCACATGCGCGAACCCACGAGAACATCTTGCGCGTCGCCGGCGAGGACGCGGGCGTTCGCCGCGCCAACGGAGTCTTGGCGCTGCAGCTCGGCCCGAATCAGATCGTCGCGGCCCTCAGTGTCGAGTTCCACGAGGCGTTGAGCACCAAAGAGATCGAACAGGCCGTCAATCGGATAGAGACGGCGGTCGGCCGTGTGTCTCCCGACGTCGTGATCCTGTTCGTGAAGCCGCAAACCGCGGCGACGTGGCGAAGTCGGGCCGAGCGCTTGACGTCGGTTCCCGACGGCTCCGCCGACTGAAGTCGGCGGGCGCGAGGATGGCGAGGATCATGGGCGTGCGCTTGAATCGCAATCCGCGCGCGACCATGATCATAGCGCTCGCTGGCACGATCGGGAGGGGGTCATGAGGAAGCTCGACAAGACCTTCCACGTTTTCGTAACCGCCATCGCAATGCTGATCGCCGGCGCGGGGGCCGCGCACGCGCAGCCCGCGCCGAAGGGGCTGGTGGTCAGCTCGGGAAACTTCTACAGCCCGATCGTCGCGAACCTCGAAGAGGCCGTGGCGTTCTACCGCGACGGCATCGGCTTCGACGTGCAGGGGGAGCCTACGAACGCGGAGAAAAATCCGCAGCTGCGCGCGATGTTCGGATTGCCGGACGCGAAGCTTCGCCAGCAGATCGGGCGCGCGCCGCCGACACCGGGCGGCGTCGAGATCGTCGAGATTTCCGGCGCCGGTGGTCGGCTTGCCGAGCGCAAGATGCAGGACCCCGGCGCGGTGATGCTGATGGTCGTCGTGCGCGACATCCACGCGACGCTCGCGCGGCTCAAGAAGCTCGGCGCGCCGATCGTCACGACCGGCGGCGCGCCCGTCGTCGTGCAGGGCGTGCTCGCGGTCGTGGTGAAGGACCCGGCGGGACACTTCGTCGAGCTCGTGCAGCTCGGCGCGGCGCCGCCCGCGCTCGAAGGCGCCAATGCGAACATCATCGGCGTCAGGGTTCGGCACACGGTCGAGAACCTCGAGCGCTCGCTCGCGCTTTATCGGGACGGCCTCGGGCTTCAGGGCAGCTCCCAAGCTCCGCGGTATTACGGCGAGCCGACCGTGCTCGACTTGCTCGGGCTCCCGCAGCGACGTGCAATACCGCTTCACGATGCTCACCGTGCCGACGTCGGGTCTCGGCATAGAGCTCATCGAGTTCCAGAACGCTCACCGCGCCGCTGCGCCGGCCCGCCTCGCGGACCCGGGCTCGACGCGGCTGCAGCTACGTCGTCGCGGACATCGACGCGGCGGTCGCCGCGCTGACGAAGGCCGGCGGGACGTTCGTCTCGACGGGGGGCAAGCCGCTCGACCTGCCTGCTGGCAACACGACGCTCAAAGTCGGTATCGTGCGGGATCCGGACGACCTGTTTCTCGTGCTGATTCAGGCACCGCCGGCGCCACAGTAAGAGGTATCCCATGAGCATCGTCAAATTGCGCGTCAACGGCGCGACCCACGAGGTGGACGTCGACCCGTCGACGCCTCTTCTATACGTCCTGCGCAACGACCTCGGTCTGCGCGGGCCGCGCTTCGGCTGCGGGCTCGGCGCAGTGCGGCGCGTGCACCGTCATCATCGACGGCGTCGCGATGCGCTCGTGCATCACGCCGGTCTCGGCGGTGCGCGGCGAGATCACGACGCTCGAAGGCCTCGCGAAGAACGGCAAGCTGCATCCGCTGCAGCAGGCCTGGATCGACGAGCAGGTGCCGCAGTGCGGCTACTGCCAGAACGGCCAGATCATGACGGCCAAGGCGCTGCTCGACAAGCAATCCGCATCCCGACAGATGCCGAGATCCGCGACGGCGATGGACGGCGCGCTGTGCCGCTGCATGACCTACTACCGGATCCAGGCGGCGATCAAGCGCGCGGCGCGCTGCACGGCGCGAGCGGCGACGGCCGAGGAGGCGCGAAATGAGCGCCGGCCCTCGCGAGCTTCCCGAAAGCGATCGAGGAGCGCTGTCGCAGCATCGATCCGGCGCGTCGCGCCGCAATTTCCTCAAGGCGTCGGGCGCCCTGGTCTTCAGCCTGAGCGTCGGCGCCATGCCCGGCGGCCGCGCGCTCGCCAGGCGCCGGCGCGGCGGCGCGGGTCCCTATCCCGATCCCGACTTCCTGCAGCTCGACACCTGGATCGTGATCCATCCCGACAACACCGCGACGTTCTTCGTCGGCAAGACGGATGGCGGCCAGGGCACGGGCACCGCGTTCCGGCAGATGATGTGCGACGAGCTGGACATCGCCTACGACAAGACGCGCCTCGTCATGGGCCGCACCGACATCACGCCGGACCAGGGCGGCTCCGGCGGCTCCGACGCGATCGAGCGCGACGGCTGGCCCGATGCGCCGGGTCGCTGCCGAAGCGCGGCGGGTGCTGCTGGAACTGGCGGCCGAGCACTTCGGCGTGCCGGTCGACCAGCTCGCGGTCAGCGACGGCGACGATCTCGCTGAAGTCCGATCCCGCAAGAAGCGGTCACCTACGCCGAGCTGATCGGCGGCAAGCGCTTCAACGTCGCGCTCACCGGGCAGCAACGTCGACGCCACGACCGGCATGGCGCGCGGTCAAGCCGGTCAACGAGCTGCGCATCGTCGGCCAGTCGCTCCAGCGCTACGACATTCCCGCGAAGGTGGACGGCTCGTTGACCTGGGCGGTGGACGTGAAGCTGCCCGGCATGGTTCATGCGCGCAACGTCAGGCCGCCGGTCGCGGGCGCCACGCTGCGCAGCATCGACGAGTCGTCGGTCGCGAACGTGCCCGGGCTTCGTCAGCGTCGTCAGCCGCGGCAACTACGTGGCGGTGGTTTGCGAGCGCGAGGAGCAGGCCATCCGGGCCGCGCGGCAGCTGAAAGTCGACTGGGAGCAGCCGGCGACCGCGCCGTTCCCCGCGTCCGACGAGCTGTTCGACTACATGCGCAGCGCGACGCCCACATCGAGCGGCGCAGCCCGAAGTCGACGGGCGATCCGGACGCGGCGTTCGCGGGCGCCGCGCAGCGTCATCGAGGCCGAATACGAAGTGCCCTTCCAGGGGCACACCGCCATCGGCCCGGCGCACGCGCTGGCCGACCCGTCCGACGGGCAGATGACGATCTACTCCAACGACATGAAGTCGTACGGCCTGCGCAACGGCGTCGCGAAGTTCCTCGAGCATGCCGCGCGAGCAGGTGCGCGTCGTCTACATGGATGGCCCGCAGGTGTATGGCCGCACGGCGGCCGACGATGCCGGCTTCGAGGCGGCGTTCCTGGCGCAGGAGCTCGGCCGCCCGGTGCGCGTGCAATGGATGCGCGAACGAGGAGACGGCCTGGGACACCAAGGGCCCGGCCTACATCTTCAAGCTGCGCGGCGGGCTGGATGCGCAAGGCAAGCTCGTCGGCGCTCGACTACGACGCGTGCGCCGCCGACTACAACCACGTCGGCTACAACGAGCCCGACACCGTGCTGATCGCGCAGCTCATGGGCAAGCGGCCCGACGAGCCGGCCACGGGCAGCGCCGAGACGCCGTCCGTGCATGTACGCCATTCCGCAACCGGCGCATGACGGCCAGGGTCGTCGGCCTGCCGCTGATCTGGGAAACGCCGCTGCGCACCGGCAACCTGCGCGATCCCGAACGGTCCGCAGGTGACGTTCGCGTTCGAGTCGTTCATCGACGAACTGGCAGCGGCGGCCAAGGCCGATCCCGTCGAAGTTCCGGCTCGACATGCTGCGCCGGCGAGCCACCGAGGACAACGTGTTCCGGCGAGCGCGCTCGCATCGCCGTGGTGCGAGGCGGCGGCCGAAAGCCTACGGGTGGGACGCCGCGGCCGTCGCCCGAAGCCGCGCCGGCAGCGGGCGACGATCGCTGACCGGACGCGGCATCGCCTACACCTACCGCAGCCAACACGATCGTCGCGGCGATCGCCGAGGTCGAAGTGAATCGCGAGACCGGCCGCGTCTGGGTCAAGCGTCTGGTCTGCGCGCACGACTGCGGGCTGGTCGATCAATCCCGAGGCGCTGCAGCCGCACGGTCGAGTGCGGCATGCTGCACGGGCTGAGCCGCGCGCTCTGGGAAGAGGTGCAGTTCGACACCGAGAAGGTCACGAGCGTCGACTGGGCTACGCACCCGAGCCTGCGGCACTCGGACACGCCGGAGACGCATCGACGTCGTGCTCGTCAACGGCGATCCCGAATCCGAATCGTCCCGATCTGCCGCCCTACGGCGCCGGCGAGGCGAGCCACAAGCCGATGATCGCGGCGGTCGCCAATGCGATCTACGACGCGACCGGCGTGCGCCTGCGCCGGCGCGCCGTTCCGCAAGGAGCGCGTGCTCGCGGCGCTGAGCGCGGCGAAAACGTAGCTCAGGGACGCCCGGACGCAAACTCGAGCAGCACGAGGTCGCCGCCCGATTCCGATGCGTCCGCGGAATACAGCAGCTCGCGTCCGTCCGGGGCAACCGTGAGGCCTTGGGTCGTGCTGCGCGGCGCGGGCGCGACGTCGCGCGCGGTATGGCTCGCGTAGTCGAAGAAGCGAAACGCACGCGGCCGCCCCTCCGCCCCGCAGCCGAGATAGAAGAACCCGTCGCGCACGGGCACGATGCCGCCGAGCGACGGCACATAGTCGTCGACGAGCCGCTCCTCGGGATTGTCGCCTGGCAGGCCCTCGAGCGCGCGCGCAAAGACCCCGCGTTCCGAAGACTTGTCGTAGAGCAGGCGCCGACCGTCCGCGCTCTCGATCGCGGTATCGCCCTCGAACAAGCGCTCCCTCACACCGTCCGCGACGCGGATCCGCAGGATGTAATTGACGTTCCCTTCCTCCATGGAATACACATAGCGGCCGTCCGCGGACCAGCCGCCCGGACAGCAGCCGCTCGCGAGCAGCACCGGACTGCCTTCGTCCAAATTGACCGTATAAACGAGCCGCTCGTGGTTCGGGGCCGACGCGTGGAACGCGATCCGCTTGCCGTCCGGCGACCAACGCGGATAACCGGTGACGAACGCATCGAGATCGGACAGCCGGCGCGGGCTCGAGCCATCGGCGTGCGCGACCCAGAGGGCGGCCCTGCCGCTGCGAGTGCTGATGAAGGCAAGCTCCCGGCCGTCCGGAGAAAACCTCGGGTGGCGCTCGATCGAGGTCGACTTGGCCCGCGCGAGCGGTGGCCCGACCGCCTCGTGCGTCGACGGATCGAGCGGCAGAGCCCAGATGTCGATGTCGGTCGGGCGATTCACCGCGACGGCGCGCGGCTTCCCATCGCGCGCCCCGATCGACACCGCTTTACTGCCGGCGATGCTCGGCGGCAACGTATAGACGACTCTGACGCCGCCGCCGGCCCATTCCTTTATCTGGCCCCCTTCCATGAACCGCAGGCGCTCACCATCCGCGGACCAGGCCAGCGAGTGAACCATTGACGGCCCTATACCCGGCAGCGGCGCCGGCGGCCCCTGCGGCGCATAGCCCGGGCCGAGCGTCTGCACCATCAGCGTCGGCAAACGCTCGCCAAGGTGGTAGCGCGTGAACGCCAACCGACGTCCGTCGCGCGAGAACGCAGGCGAGGTGTCGTAGTCCCGAGGCTCGCGGGCCACGGGCCAAAGACGCACCGCGCCCGACTCGAGATCGAGAAGATGGAATGCGTAGCTCTGCCCCTCCTTGGACGCCTGCACTTGGGTCGTGAACAACAGCGCCTTGCCGTTGGGCGTCCACGCGAGCATCGGATAGCCGTCGACTGAAATCCAATACGCGCGCGCCGATGCGACCGTGCGCTCGGGGCCTCCGAGCGACGGCACGACGACGACGTCGAACCGGGACTGATCGAAGTGGCGCAGGAACGCGATTCGCTCACCGTCGGGAGACCAGGCGGGGTTGGCGTCGAGGCCCTCTTTCGCTCGCGTGAGCTCGAGCGGCGCACCCGTGCTCACTTGCTGCATGTAGATGTCGCTGTGGCCAAACCTCGTGTCCCAGGAAAACGCCACCCGCGAGCCGTCGGGGGACAGAGCGGGGGTTCCTTCGTCGCCGGGATAGGTGGTCACGGGTTCGATCCGATCGACCTCGCCGAGCGCGGTGCGCTCCGTGCCGGAGCGATGGGCGAGTCCGAATGCCCCGATCGCACCGGTCGCCAGCACAGCCGCGCCGATGGCGAGCACACGCACGAAGATGGGCCGCCGATGCGGGTCCGGCGTGGGTGCCGGTTCGGTCGGGATCTCCGGCGGCGAAATGCCGTCGTCTGCGGGGGCAACGTGGACAGGCGTGACGAACTGATAGCCGCGACCGGCCACCGTGACGACGTGACCGTTGCCGATCGCGCGGCGCAACGCCGCGATGGCCTGATTGAGGTTGTTGTCCTCGACGACGACGCGAGGCCAAAGAGTGCCGATTAGCGTGGAGCGGTCGACGAGATCGCCGGCGTGCTCGACGAGGTAAACCAACGCGTCGAAAGCCTTTGCCGTGACCTTCACGGGCGCGCCTTGCGCGTCGATCAGCAATCGGCGCGAGGGTTCCAATCGAAACCCCGCGAAGGTGTAGAGCTCGTGAGAATCCGACCCGGGCATACCGGAGCCGCCGTCTCTAGGGTGAGAATTCACGCCCTTTCATAGGGGCGCCGTTCTTTTTCATGCGCTCTAAAGACTTATACCAACAAAGGTCGGCGCGTCACAACCGCCTTTCGGCCCATCTTCTCGTCAACCCCAAACAGGAGCCCATCAAAAATGAAAACGTTTCCGCGAAAGCAGCAGCCCATGCTGGCTTATGTCTTAGGTTTCGGACTCGTTGCGCTCGCCGGCCAGGCCCACGCCGCCTGTCTGAGCGGCATCACGGAAGGGATGCTGCCCGACAAGTCGACGCCCTCCGACAGGCCGTCGACGCCCGCCCCGGCCGCGACTTCGGCCCCGCTCGTCCAGGCCGTCTATCGGCCGGGTGAAGCATCGGCGGCGAAATGGTTGCCCGCCGGTGATTGGAACGACAACGACCGCGACGAGCCTATCGTCGGGTTGTGGCAGTTCGTGTTGAACGGCGGCATGGACTTCGGGACGCAAGCGTGGCACGCGGACGGAACCGAGCTCATGTTTTCCGCCGGTCGCGATCCCGCGCAAGGCGACATCTGCCAAGGCGTGTGGCGGAAGATCGGCAACCGAACGTATACGCTCAATCACATCGCGATGGGTTGGGACATGGGGTACAACCCCGCCGGTCCCCTCGTGCGGGTTCACCTTCACATGGTCGTGAAAGTCGACCGCTCCGGTAAGTCATTCTCCGGAAGCGTGAGTGGTGTCGCCTGCTTGGAAGCGGATCTGAGCCACCCGTTTCAAGAGAAGGTCAATTGCTCGCCGCTGCCGGACGGCGGATCCATCGTCGGCACGTGGGTTCAGCCGGATTGACCGCTCGCTGCGCCGCCGCGCGAGTCGCGGCGGCGCAGCGAACGCCTGCGGGTCGCCGGCCATCCTCGCCCGCGCGCTGCTCCAGTCACCTGCGCCAGGTGTCGCCGGTCCAACCGTCGAGGTCGTAGTCGGCGAGGCAGCGATCGACGAGCTCGACGCAGCGATCGAGCGCGCCGGTGCGGCGCGCGAACTTCAGCGCGTCCATTCGAACCTGCTCGTGGTTGCCCGCGTAGTTGCGCTCGTAGAGCTCGTGGCGGCCGCCGAACTCCGTTCCGATCGCGTCCCAGACGAGCTTGAACAGCTTGATCCGCTCGAGCGCCGACGCGCCCGTCCCGCGGTAGTACCGATCGATCAGCGGTCGCAGCTCGGGGCTCAAGAGATCCTCGCGTCCCGACGGCGCCACGAGCGGCGCGCCGCCGAGCACGTTTTCGAAGATCTCCTTCACGGCCGGCCACGCGGACGTCGAGAACACGCGCAGCGCGGCGGCGTAATCCGCGCGCGGAATCGCCGAGCCGCCCGGTCCCGTCTGCGGCTCGGCCGCCATCGCCGTGGTCATCGTCCAGAGCAGCGTGCGCCACGCGACGACCTCGCCGAGCGCGGCCTGCACGCCGCGGAACTCGCTCGTGCCGTTCATCTCGAGCCCGCGCGCGAGCAGGCCCGTCATGAAGTCGAGCTTCACCGCGAGCCGCGTGCCGGACTGCAGGTTGTAGCGGTTGAAGAATCCCGAGGCGGGATAGAACGCGTTCGCGCGCTCGACGTCGCGGTAGACGAGGAAGTTCTCCCACGGGATGAACGCCTCGTCGAACATCGAGCACGGCGTCGTTCTCGTCGAAGCGGCTCGAGAGCGGATGATCGAACGGGCTGTGCGCGTTCTTTTCGTACGACGCCCGGCACAACAGGCGGCTGCCCGGCGTGTCGATCGGCGCGATGAAGACCAGCGCGTAGTCCTCGGCCTTGCCGGCCTCGAGCGACACGGAGCTGTTCTGCGCGACGAACGTCGCGTGCGTGAGCGCCGAGCCCGTCGCGAGCATCTTCGCGCCGCTCACGATCGCGCCGCCGTCCGTCTCGCGCACGACGTGCAGATAGACGTCCGCGACCTCGTGCACGGGCTTGTTGCGGTCGACGGGCGGATTGACGAGCACGTGGTTCAAGAACAGCGCCTTCGCGGCATAACGCCGATACCAGCGGCGCGCGTTCTCGTCGTACGGGCGCGTAGAACTCGGGATTCGCGCCGAGCGTCGCCATGAACGCGGCCTTGTAGTCCGGCGTCCGGCCCATGAAGCCGTATGAGAGCCGCGCCCAGTGCGCGATCGCCTCGCGCGCGTCGAGCAGCTCCGCAGGCGACTCCAGCTCGGCGCGAAGAACTTGTGGGTGCGAATGCCGAGACGGTCCACGGTCGTGAGCTGCTCGCGCGTGGCCGGATCGTGCAGCGCGTCGTAGAGCCGCGCGATCGAGCGCGCGGCGTTGCGAAACGCGGGATGCTCCGTGACGTCGCGGATCCGCTCGCCGTAGAGATAGATCTCGCGGCCGTCGCGGAGGCTCGCGAGGTACTCCTCGCCGGTCATGAGCTCGTCGGTGAGCTCGCGGGGCTCGGTGCTCAATGGGGTCTCCGGTAGGTCTCAGCGAGTCGCTTTCGACGCCGTTCGAGCCGGCTTCACTTTTCCCAGCCGGTCGGCGATCCGTACGGCACGAAAATGCCGACCGCCTCGACCTCGTGGATCTCCCCGGCCGTGATCTTGAAGATGTGCGCCGCCGGCAGGTCGTAAGGATCGCGCTTCTCTTCCCACATCACGTGCGACCCGTCCGCCGCGATCAAGAGCTGCGGGCCGAGCTTCATCGATTGATGGAAATGCGAGAGCCCCATCGCGAGCCCCTGCACGGGATCGACGGCGAACACGCGGCGGTTGTCGATCGTGTCGATGTAGGCGAAACGGCGCGAGCTCATCTGCCCGAAACAATCGCGCGCGACGGGCGGCGGCGAATGCCCGTGCACGTCCACGCTCTCGAACGGGGCGGGCGGGAGGTTCGGGCCCGCGGTGATGAGGCCGTTCTCTTCGCGCTCGCAATCCTTCGCGAACGGAGCCAGGGCGCCGTCGCTCTCATCGAGCGCGTCGTAGTAGGAGCCGGCGATCGCGGCGAGCTGCGCGCGCGGCTCGCGCTGCGCGCGCGGCACGGTCGCGATCATGTTCGGGCGCGGCGCCGCGAGCCGCGCGATGGCTTCCTTGTTCGTCACGTCGGCGACGATGTGCTCGGCTTCGACGATCGTGCCCTGCTCGACCTTGAGACGCACGGCGAGCTGCGCGGGCTCGACGCCGTTCGGCGTGCGCCGGGCAATCACCGTCATGAGGCCGATCTGTCCCGCGACCGGATCCGGCACGTAGATCTTGAAGGCCGTCGCCCGGCCGGCCGCGGCGGCCCAGATGCCCTCGCCCGGCTTGGTTCGCTTGATGTTCTCGACGAACACGATCTCGTCGGACAGCGGCGCCTTCTTCGGGTCGTGCGCCGCGATGGCCGCGAGATAGGCATCCGCGATCCGAATCAGGCACGCACGATCGCACGCGGGCTCCGCGGCGCTCGCCGCCGAGCACGCGAGTGCGATGAAGGCGACGGCGGCTGCGTTCGCGAGTCGGCTCACTTCTCGCCCGCGGTCAGGTGGCGCCGCGCGGTGGCCGGGTCGCAGAGATACTCTTGGAGCTTGTAACCCGCGTTCAGGTTGTAGTGCTGCTCGTCCGTCACGGGCTTCGAGAGGTATTCGGGGTCGATCATCGTGAAGCGCAGCGTCAGGCTCCGGCCGTCGGCGCCGAGCGCGTAACGCTCGACGGTCGTCTTCTGCTCGCTCGAATCGACGCCGGTGCCGTTGCCCCAGCGCACCTGCGCGAATCTCGCGGTTTCGATCACGAGCTCGCCGTTGTCGATGCGGCCGATCGAGTGGCCGAGCGGCGACGACGCGACGTCCGCGGGGTGCGACTTCATGTTCATGTGCACGACGCGCACGAGCTCGTTGACCTCGTAGCGAATCACGAGCGTGTCGGCGTTCGGCCGAGTGATCTCGAACGGATACGGGTACCCCAGGATCTGCGGCATCGTCTGCGGCGAGCAGTCCCACTCGGGGTTCTTGTCGGGATCGAAGTGATCGAGCTCGGATTGCCCTTTCGCCGTCACCGGCAGCGTGTTCACGAGCTGCGTGTCGGGACGATTGCGTCCGAGCACGTCGCCCTTGAACTGCACGCGCCAGACGCCCGTGAAATCGGTCGACTTCGCCGCGAGCTGCTCGGCGGAAGGCTTCGGCGGCGAGGTGAGCTGAGGACCGCCCCAGGCCCAGATCTCCTTACCGTCCTTGACGAACAGGTTCGCGTAGATGAAGCGGCGATCCGGATTTCGATCCGGGTTGCCGCGCGCGACGACGTGGTCGCCCTCTTTGAGCGTGCCCGGCGCCCAGCCGAAGCGCGTGAGCACCGGCGTCGAGTTGAGCTCGAAGGTCCACTTCTCGACCGGGCCGTCACCCTTCTTGCCCTCGACCACCGCGAACGCATGCGGGTTCTTCCACGAGAACTCGGTGACGGTGCCCTCGACCTCGACGGTCGAATCCAAATCGAAGTTCGCGCGCGAATGGTGCGCGAGCGCGGGCATTGCGACGAGGGCCGCGGCTAGGGCGGCGTACGTGTGGGCACGCATCCCGCCTTTTTTACGCTCTAGCTCACGGCGGCGCAATCGGCCGCGCTCGCGCGTCGGCGCTATGCGGTCTTCAACAGGTTCTTGAACATCCCGGGCTGGTAGCTGCCGCCCTCGATCCGGAACGCGACGTTGAGGCGGTTGAAGCTGTTGATCGCGATCACCGCGAGGGTCAACGCCACGAGCTCCTGCTCGCTGAAGTGCTCGGCGACTTCGGCGTACACATCGTCGGGGACGTGGCCGTCCGTCACGGACGTGACGGCTTCCGTCCACGCGAGCGCGGCGCGCTCTCGCTCGCTGTAAGCCGACGTTTCGCGCCACGCCTCGAGCATGTAGAGCCGTTGCTCCTTCTCGCCGGCCGCACGCGCGTCTTTGCTGTGCATGTCGAGGCAAAACGCACAGCCGTTGATCTGCGACGCGCGCATACGCACGAGGTTGAGCAGCGCGGGCTCGAGGCCCGAGGCCTCGGCCGGCGCATTCAACGCGATCAACGGCCGCAGCACTTGCGGCGAGACTTTCGTGTAATCGATACGAGCTTTCATCGTTTCCTCCTTGTTGGTCGACTTCCACCTCTAGACGTTTGGGCCATGCAGGTTGTGACAGCGCGAAGCTGCACATGTTTCCGGCCGCGTCACGCGCGTCGTGGTTCGATGCAGATCGTCCAGGATCGGGAACGCAGCATGGCGCCGCGACTTCGGCGACGCACGGCTACGCAACGTCGCGGCGCTACGACGGATGGTGATTGAACGTGTAGTCCGCGATCACGCGCTCCTCGACGCCCTCGACCGCGACGAGCCGCACGCGCTGCTGCGCGTGCTCGAGCGTCCGCAAGAAAGCGACGCTCGGCACCATCGTCACGCCGTCCGCCGTCGGGTCGAACGCGACGTCGCTCGCGCGCATCGAGCCCGCGACCGAATCGTGGATCAGCAGATCGAGCCGCCGCACGTCGCGCAGCGGCGCGCGCAGGTGCGCGACGACGAGATCGTCCGCCGCGCGTCACGGTGCAGTCCACGCTGCCGCCGGGCTCGAGCTCGTACTCGCGCACGCGCAGGCCCGCGTCCTTGAGCCTGCGGATGAACGCGGCCGGCAGCACGAAGCCGAAGTCGCCGCGCAGCAGCTCGCTGCGGATCGCGGCGCCGAGATCGACGACGTGCGCAGCCGCTCGCTGCACGCGGCACACGCGAACAGGTGCTCGTCGAGCGCGACTTTCCTGCGCGCCATCGAGCTCGCCGAGCCAGTACGCCGAGAGGTCCTGCGTCGAAACGGGTCGTGCACGCAGGTCGCGCGTCATGCCTCGCCTCCCGCGCTCCGATGCAGCCGCGCAGCCGCTCGAGGCCGCGATGCCGGATCACGCGCACGTTGCCGGCCGAGAGGCCGAGCTCCGCCGCGACCGCATCGGCGGAGCGGTCGTCGTAGAACGTCATCACGAGCACGGCGCGCTCGCGCTCCGGCAACGCCGCGAGGCAGCGGCCGAGCCGCTTCGTGTCGAGCGGCTCCGGCGGCTCCTCGCCCTCCGGCACGAGGTCGACCGGAAACGCCTCGAGGATCCGGACGCGCCGCCGGCCGGCTGCGCCGGCCGTCGATGACCATCTGCCGCGCCGTGCCGAGCACGAACGACGCGACCTGCTCGGGCTCGCGAACGGCGCCGGCGCGCAGCTTCTGCGAGCACCATCACGAGCACGTCCTGCATGAGATCGGCGGCCGCGGCCTCGTTGCGCAGGTGCTTGAGGCCGTAGAGCCGTATCCTCGGCCCCAAGCGCCGGCAGATCTCGGCCTCCGCGGCCGCGTCGCGCTCGGGCGCGCAGCCGATGATCCGCCGCGCGAGCGCGGCGTCGTCGTCCGCGTCCGCGCCGTCGAAGCCCATGGGCGGAGCATACGGATTGGCGCGTCTCGAGCGAAAACATGCAGGGAGGTGTAACGACCGGCCTGCTCGTTACACATCCAAGCACTTTCAACCTCGGAGGAGTACTCATGATCACGAACCAGCAGTCCGGCACCCGCATCGACGAGATCGCCGCCGGAATCTTTCGCATCAACACGCCGGTCGCGCTGCCCGGCGAGATGGGGTTCAACTTCAATCAGTACCTGATCGTCGACGAGCGCCGATGGTGTTCCATACGGGCATGCGCGGCCTCTTCCCGCTCGTCAGCGAGGCGATCGGCGCCGTGCATGCCGATCGAGAAGCTGCGCTACGTCGGGCTGTCGCACTTCGAGGCCGACGAGTGCGGCGCGCTGAACTCGTTCCTCGCGGCCGCGCCGAACGCGGTGCCGGTCTGCAGCCAGCTCGCGGCGATGGTCTCGGTCGGCGACTTCGCGGACCGCGCGCCGCGCGGGCTCGCCGACGGCGAGGAGCTCTCGCTCGGGTCGCACACGATCCGCTGGTTCGACACGCCGCACGTGCCGCACGCGTGGGAATGCGGCCTCATGATGGACGTCGCGACGCGCACGTTCTTCTGCGGCGACCTGTTCACGCAGGGCGGCTCGGGCGAGATCCCGGTCACCGAGTCCGACATCCTTGGACCGAGCGAGGCGTTCCGTAAGCCGATGGACTACTACGCGCACGCGCCGCAGACGCGCGCGACGCTCGAGCGTCTCGCGCGCGAGGCGCCGACGACGCTCGCGTGCATGCACGGCAGCGCGTGGCGCGGCGACGGCGCGCGGCTGCTGCGCGAGCTCGCGACTGCGCTCGGCGCGACGTCCCGCGAGCTCGCCGCGTGACCGGATCGCATCGCACGACGGCGACTGCGCCGAGGCGAGCGTTCGATCAGCGGATTTGCTCCGCGAGCCAACGCGCAGCCGCCGCGGGCGACTCCTTGTCCGCGTCGCGGTCGACGCGGAGGCTCGCCGCGCGCATGAGCTCGACGGGAATCGCGCCGAGCAGCGGCGCGAACGCGCGCTCGAGTAGCGCGTCGTGCGCGCGCGACGGCGCGAGCAACACGATCGCATCGTAAGAAAGGATCGCGCGCCGCGGGTCCTCGAGCAGGACGAGGTCGTTCGCCGCGATGCGGGCGTCGCTCGAGAACGCCGTCACGACGTCGACCTCCCGGTTCTCGATCGCCTGATACAGGAACGTCGGTGAGAACTCGCGCCGGCCCGCAAACTCGAGGCCGTATGCGTCGCGCACCGCCGGCCACTCGGGCCGCGCGAAGAACTCGAGATCGGCGCCGATCGTGAGCTCGCGCGCATGCGCCGCGAGATCGGCGATGGTCCGAATGCCGAGCTCGCTCGCCCGATCGCGGCGCATCGCGAGCGCGTACGCGTTCTCGAAGCCGAGCGTGCCGAGCAGGCGGACGCCGCGCTGCTCCGCGAGCCGCGCACGCAGCTCGTCGAGAAGCTCGGCGCGCGGCGGATTATCGGTTCGGCGCATCGCGTTCGCCCAGAGCGTGCCCGAATAGTCGACGTACGCGTCGACCTCGCCGGCGGCGAGCGCCTCGAACACGACGGTCGAGCCGAGACCCGGGCGCTGCGTGGCCGCGCCGCCCGCCGCACGGATCCGGTCCGCGAGCAGCGCCGCGAGCACGAACTGCTCGGTGAAGTTCTTCGCCCCGACGACGTACGTGTCGCCGGGGCCGACGCGAGCGAAGCTCGGCGAGCGCGATGCCGGCCGCGAGCACCGCCGCGCCGGCCGCGATCCGCGCGGGCTTGCGCCGCGCGACGCCGGACTCCACGAGCGCGAGCAGCTGGTCGACGACGAGCGCGAGCACGGCGGCCGCCACGCAGCCGAACAGCACGTCGATCCAGTTCTGGATCTGCAAGCCCGTGAAGATGTAGTTGCCGAGGCTCGTCTGGCCGACCGGCGTCGACAGCGTGGCGGCGCCGATCACCCAAACGGCCGCCGTCCGAATGCCCGCCATGAACATCGGCGCCGCGAGCGGCAGCTCCACGCGCACGAGACGCTGCCAGTCGGTCATGCCCACGCCGCGCGCGGCTTCTCCGAGCGCTGGATCGAGGTTCAAGATCCCGGTCACGCCGTTGCGGATCACGGCAGCATCGAATAGAGCGCGAGCGCGAGCAGCGACGGCAAGAATCCGAGCGCCGAGAATCCCGCGCCGAAGAGGCGCGTCGAGAGCGCGGACAGCGCAAGCAGCAGCGGATAGAACAGAGCGAGCAGCGCGAGCCCCGGAATGGTCTGCACGACGCTCGCGAACAGCAGCACGGGCCAGCGCACGTGCACGTTGCGCACGGCCGCGATCGCGAGCAGGCACGCTCAGCGAGAACCCGAGCGCCATGGCTGCCGCGCTGAGCACGACGTGCGCGCTCAGGTACTCGGGCAGCACGGACCAGGCGGCGGCGAAGCGCTCGCTCACGGCGCGCGTTCATCGAGCAGCGCCGCCACGCGTAGCGCCTGCCGCCGCGGCGTGTCCATGAGCGCGCGCACGGCCGCATCGGCTTGGTCGTTCATGAGCGCCTGCGGAGTGCCGTCCGCGACGATCGTGCCCGCGCGCAGAACGACGATTCGATCGGCGAGCAGCACGGCCTCGAGCACGTCGTGCGTGACCATCAGCGTCGTGAGGCCGAGGCGCTCGTGCAAACGCCGGTATTCGCCGCCGAGCGCGTCGCGCGTGAGCGGGTCGAGCGCGCCGAACGGCTCGTCCATCAGCACGATCGCGGGCTCCGCCGCCAGTGCGCGCGCGACGCCGACGCGTTGGCGCTGGCCGCCCGAGAGCTCGGCCGGATAGCGGGAACCGAACTCGGGCGGCAGGTCGACGAGGGCGAGCAGCTCGACGACGCGCGCGGCGATCCTCTCCGCGATCCCAACGCAACAATTCGGGAGTGATCCCGATGTTCTCGGCCACCGTGAGATGCGGGAAGAGCCCCACGCGCTGGAAGACGTAGCCGATGCGCCGGCGCAGCAAGTGCGGCACCTGTGCGCGCGTCGACTCGCCCGCAATACGCACCTCGCCGGTGTCGGGCTCGAGCAGCCGGTTCACGATCTTGAGCAGCGTCGTCTTACCCGACCCCGACTCGCCGATGATCGCGACGAACTGCCGGGCCGGCACCGCGAGATCGATCCCGCATACGGCCGCGCGCTCGCCGTACGCGAGGCCTACGCCCGCGAGCCGAATCAGCGGCGGCGCAGCGTCGGCGTCTCGCATCTCGCTCAACGCAGCTGACTGTCTTTGCTGCCGCGCCGGTTGTACCCGCTGAACGCGCGGACCTCCTTGTCGGCCGCCTCCTGGCATTTGACGCAGAGCTGCACGCCGGGCAGAGCCTCGCGGCGAGCTTCCGGAATCGGCACGAGGCACTCGCGGCACTGCGTGGCGCTCGGACCCTGCGGGAGCCGGCTCTGTGCACGCAGCACGCCGTCTTTCACCGTGTCGTCGATTTGATCTTGCACGGCGCCTTCGCGCGCCCAGCCGGTTGCCATGATCGAGCTCCTCGGTGACTGCTCTAGCGTACCGCGATCGGATTCCCGGGAGAGGCGATCGCGGCGCCGAGCAACCCGTACTCTAAGCCACTAGAATGCGGCTTTCGAAGACTTCGCAATCGAGGGAACAGCCGTGAACATATCACGCCGCTTCGCGCTGCTCGCCGCGGTCGCGATTGCCGCCGGAGCTTCGGGCGTCGAGCGCACCACCCGCGCCGCCCCGCTCGCGTGCGACCGCGCCTGCCTCGAAGGGTTCGTCGATCGCTACATCGAGGCCCTCGTCGCACACGACCCGTCCAAGATCCCGGTCACCGCCGACGTGCGCTTCGTCGAGAACGGCGTGCAGCTGCCGCTCGGCTCGGCGCTCTGGAAGACGGCGAGCGGGCGCGGGACCTACAGCCATTACTTCGCGGACACGACGGCCGAGCAGGCCGGCTTCATCGGCACGCTGCGCGAGCACGGCCAGGGCATGATCCTCGTGCTCCGGCTCGCCGTGCGCGATGGCAAGATCGCCGACATCGAGCAGCTCGCGATTCGGACGCGCAACGTCGACGAATATGAGAAGCTCAAGATGGATCCGCTCTGGCTCGCGCCGGTGCCGGAAGCGCAGCGCTTGCCGCGGGACCGGCTCGCGGCGCTCGTCAACCGGTATTACACCGGCATGCAGGGCAACGATCCGCATGGCGACTATTCGTTCTTCCACAAGGATTGCAACCGGATCGAGCACGGCCGCCAGACCACGAACAACGCGCCGTCGAACTACGGCCACTCCGACATCCCGAACTTCGTCACGATGGGCTGCGAGGCGCAGTTCCAGACGGGCTTCTTGGGCTTCGTCACGCTGATACGCGATCGCCGCTATCCCGTGATCGACGAGGAGCGGCAGACCGCGCTCGCATTCGCCGCGTTCGACCATAACGGCAGCATCCGCAAGATCCCGTTGTCGACGGGCCAGATGTTCAACGTGCCGCCCTACTTCTCGACGCCGCGCACGCTGACGATCGCGGAAGGGTTCAAGGTGCTCGACGACAAGCTGCGCTTGATCGAGGCGACGCTCACGGAGTCGGCGTACGGCATGCGCAACGCGGTGGACGCCGCGCCCCGCGCTCCGGTTCGGCGGCCAGGCGATCGCTGCGACGACGCGTGTGCGCGCCCGCTCGTCGACGGCGTGCTTGCCGCGATGATCGCGCACGATCCCGCCAAGGCCCCTCTCGCGCCGGACGTCCGCTACACCGAGAACGGCCAGCCGCTCGCGGTCGGCGACGGCCTGTGGCGCACGCTCACCGCGCGTGCCGAGCATGCGCTCTATCTCACGGGCGATGGCGACGTCGCGGTGCTCACGCCGACCGTCGAGACGGACATTCCAGGCCAGCTCACGCTCCGCCTTCGCGAGAAGCAAGGGCCGAGTGACCGAGATCGAAGCGCTGATCGTCCGCCAAGAGATCCCGCTGCTCGGCAAGCTGCTCGGCACCACGCACGCTGTTCGCGCCGCCGCAGCTCGCCGACTTCGACGCGACACGGTTCGAGAAGACGGCCGAGAGTCTCGCGGGCGAAGTGCCCGACGCCCAGCGGTCGTCGGCCGCAGCGTTGGCGCAGCTCGCTCAGGACTATTTGCTGGCACTCTACGGTCAGTCGAAGACGATCGCCGCGGCCGGCCGCGAAGCGCCGTCGAGAAGCGTCGAGCGCGTCCCCGCCTTCGCGGACCCGTGCAGTGCGCGGATCAACGGCGTCGACTCGGTGAACAACACCGCGCTCGAGCCGCTCGACGCGAAGACCGGCTTCCACCCGTTCGCGGCGAGCTGCCGCGACCAGATCGACGGCGGCTTTTTCGCTCGCGTCGGCCGGCTGCGCGAATCGCGGCGTGCTGGTGGCCGATCCCGCGCGCGGCGTCGCCGTGATCGCGAGCGCGATCGATCATCCGGGCGCCGCCGACACGATCGACGTGAAGGGCGTCGGCACGATCGCGATGCCGGAAGCGTTCCGCGCGCCGAGCACCTACTACCAGATCGCGGTGATCTCGGTACGCGGCGGCCGTATCGCGCACGTCGAGACGATCGAGCGGCCGGTGTTCTACGGGATGAGCCTCGGCTGGAGCGGCTAGGCGCCCGGCGCGTAGCTAATCGCTGCCGCCGACATAGAATTGCGGAATGAACAAGGCGACTCACGTGCTCCTCGCCACGGCCGTCGCGCTCGGAGCCGGTTCCGCGCTCGCGCACCATTCGTTCGCGATGTTCGACCAGTCCCAGACGATCACGCTCGAGGGCGAGATCGCGGACTTTCGCTGGACGAATCCGCACGTCTTCATCGAGCTCAACGTGAAGAACGACGCCGGCTCCGCCGACGAGTGGAGCATCGAGATGACCAGCCCGGAGCACTTGTCGCGGACCGGCTGGCGACCGAGCACGCTCAGGCCCGGCGACAAGGTCGCACTGAACATCCATCCGATGCGTGAAGGCGTGAAAGGCGGTCAGTATCTGTCGGGCACGGGGCCGAACGGGCCGCTGCTCGGCGGGGCGCCGCAGCAGCCGGGAACGGCGAAGTGAGCGCGGGCACATTCGCGCGCCGCGCCGCAGCGCTGGTCGCCGCCTGCGCCGCGGCCGCGAGCGCAGCGGCGCAAGCGCCCCCGAAATTGCCGGACTGGAGCGGCCAGTGGGAGAACGTCGGCGCGACGCCGAGCCCCGACGGCGGCTTCTACGAGCCGCTCGAGCAGGTGCTCAAGGAGCTCGAGTGGGCGCCGCCGAGCAAGCCCGAAGCGCAGGCGGCCGTCGACAAGATCGTCGCGGCGCAGCGCAAGGCGATGGATGCGATGCGCAAGGGAATCGACCCCGGCGGCGCCGTGACGGCCTGCAGCTTCGGCTATCCCGCGCTGATGATCGAGTCGCCGCTGATGTTCGAAATCCTGCCGACGCCGAAAGAGACCGCGCTGATCTTCTCGAGCCGCGAGATCCGCCACGTCTACACCGACGGACGCGAGCACCCAGCCAAGGACGACCTTTGGCCGACGCCCTGGGGCGACTCGATCGGCCACTGGGAAGGCGACACGCTCGTGATCGACACAATTGCGGTGAAGTCGGCGTTTCCCGGCCGCGAGGGAATATCGGTGAACGCGTTCGGCGGCATCGAGGAGATGCAGACGGTCGCGTTCCTGTCCCCCGAGGCCCGCTTCGTCGAGCGGATCCGGATGCTCGACAAGGACCACCTCGAGGATCGGATCACGATCGTCGATCCGACGAACCTCACGAAGCCTTGGCATTTGCGTCGCACGTACGCGCGAGTCACGCACATCCACCGGATGGTCTACGAGGACTGCGAGGGCGAGGAGCGCAATCCGATCGTCGACGGTAAGTTCACGTTGACGCCCGCGCCGCAGTGAGCCGCAAGAGGAAGACCAAGAGCGCCGATGGCGCGGTGGAGGAGCTCAGCGGGCGCGCGGTCGAGGAGCTCGGCGAGCGCGAGGCCGCGGCCGAGCTCGAGCGGCTCGCCGCCGAGATCGCGAAGCACGACCGCGCCTACTACCAAGACGACGCGCCGGCGATCTCGGACGCGGACTTACGACGCTCTGCGCCGGCGCAACGCCGCGATCGAGGCGCGCTTCCCCGCGCTGATACGCGCGGACAGCCCGTCGAAGCGGCTCGGCGCCGCGCCCTCCGACAAGTTCGCGAAAGTGCGCCATCGCGTGCCGATGCTCTCGCTCGACAACGCGTTCGAGGACGACGACATCACGTCCTTCGTCGACCGGATCCGCCGCTTCCTCGGCTTGGCCGTAGAGGAGCGGATCGCGATGACGGCCGAGCCGAAGATCGACGGGCTCTCGTCGTCGCTGCGCTACGAGCGCGGCCGGTTCGTGCTCGGCGCCACGCGCGGCGACGGCTTCGAGGGCGAGGACGTCACGCGCAATCTGAAGACGCTCGACGATATCCCGAAGCAGGCGCGCGGCATGCCCGAGGTCTTCGAGGTGCGCGGCGAGGTCTACATGAGCCACGCCGACTTCGCCGCGATGAACGAGCGTCAGGCGGCCGCCGGCAAACCGCTGTTCGCGAATCCGCGCAACGCCGCGGCGGGCTCGCTACGCCAGCTCGACCCCGAGATCACGCGCCAGCGGCCGCTGCGCTTCTTCGCGTACACGTGGGGCGAGGTGTCGAAGCTCCCGGGGGCGCGCCAGAGCGAGATCTACGCGGCGCTCAAGCGCTGGGGCTTCCCGACGAACCCGCTCTGGCGGCTCTGCGACATCGGCCGAGGAGCTGCTCGCGTTCTACCACGAGATCGAGCAGCAACGCGCCGATCTCGGCTACGACATCGACGGCGTCGTCTACAAGGTCGATCGGCTCGACTGGCAGGAACGGCTCGGCTTCGTCTCGCGCGCCCCGCGCTGGGCGATCGCGCACAAGTTTCCGCCGCAGCAGGCGCAGACGGTTCTAGAGGACATCGAGATCCAGGTCGGCCGCACGGGCGTGCTCACGCCGGTCGCGAAGCTCAAGCCGATCACGGTCGGCGGCGTCGTCGTCTCGAATGCGACGCTGCACAACGAGGAGGAAATCGCGCGCAAGGACGTGCGGGTCGGCGACACGGTGGTCGTGCAGCGCGCGGGCGACGTGATTCCGCAGATCGTGCGAGTGATCCTCGAGCGCCGGCCGCGCGGCGCGAAGCCGTACGCCTTTCCGGATCGCTGCCCGGCCTGCGGCAGCCATGCGGTGCGCGAGGTCGACGAGAAGACCGGCAAGGCCGAAGCCGCGCGCCGCTGCACGGGCGGGCTGATCTGCCCCGCTCAGGCCGTCGAGCGGCTCAAGCACTTCGTGTCGCGGCACGCGTTCGATATCGAGGGCCTCGGCGCGACGTATCTCGAGACCTTGCACGAGGAAGGCCTGCTCAAGGATCCCGCCGACATCTTCCAGCTGCCCGAGCGCGAGCGGACGAGGTCGACCGCGTGCTCAAGGCACGCCGCGCCGAGCAGAGTCGCGTGCGCGCGGAGGCTACGGCCAAGGCCGCGGGCGCCGCCGAGAAAGCCGCGGCGAAGAAAAGCAAGGCGAAGGACGAGGGCAAGCTGATCCAGAACTTGATGGCCGCGATCGAGGCGCGTCGAGAGATCGCGCTCGACCGGTTCATCTTCGCGCTCGGTATCCGGCACGTGGGCGAGACGACCGCGCGCCTGCTCGCGCGCAACTTCGGCACGCTCGAGGAGCTCGTCGCTTCGATGGAGGGCGAGCACGCGCCCGAGGATCTCGACGCGATCGGGGGCATCGGCGAGACGGTGGCCCGGGAGATCGTCGAGTTCTTCCGCGAGCCGCACAACCGCGAAGTGGTCGCGCGGCTCATGGGCTCGGTGCGCGCGCGGCCGCTCGAGCAGGTCAAGGCGGACTCGCCGGTGTCGGGCAAGACCGTCGTATTCACGGGCACGCTCGAGAAGATGACGCGCAACGAGGCCAAGGCGCGCGCGGAGTCGCTCGGCGCAAAGGTCGCGGGCTCGGTATCCGCGAAGACGGACATCGTCGTCGCGGGACCCGGCGCGGGCTCGAAGCTCAAACAAGCGCAGAGTCTCGGCGTGCAGGTGCTCGACGAGGACGGCTGGCTCGCGCTGATCGGCAGGGCCGCCTCGACTTGATCGGCGCACGCCTGCCGCCGCGGCGGCGACGCGCGCGCTAAGCGCCGCGAACGCGAACCGACGTCAGGCGCTCGGCTGCTCGGGTGCTTCCTTCGCCTTGCGCACGCGCGGCGCACCGGTGCGCGGCATTCCCTGCTTCGCGGCCGCGCGCGCGAGGTCGCCGAACGCCCGCGGCTCCCGTTGCGCCGCGCTGGGCCGGTTGGCAAGCACTGCCTGCGCGGCCGCCAGCCGCGCGACCGGCACGCGGAACGGCGAGCACGAAACGTAGTCGAGGCCGAGCTGTTCGCACTTCGCGATCGACGCGGGGTCGCCACCGTGCTCGCCGCAAATGCCGAGCTCGAGCGACGGCTTCGTCGCCCGCCCCTTGGTCGCAGCGATGCGCATGAGGTCCACGACGCCGTCGTCGAGCGTCTGGAACGGATTCGCGGGCAGCACGCGCTCCTCGACGTACTTGAGCAGGAAGCCGCGCTCCGCGGCGTCGCGACAATAGCCGAACGTCATCTGGGTGAGGTCGTTTGTGCCGAAGCTGAAGAAATCGGCCGCGCGCGCGATCTCGTCCGCCGTGAGCGCGCCGCGCGGCACCTCGATCATGGTGCCGAACGTGTACTCGACTTCCACGCCGGCGCGCCGCTCGACCGCCCGCGCCTCCTGCTCGAGCAACGCGCGCGTGCGCTCGAGCTCGTTCACATGGCCGACGAGCGGGATCATGATCTTGGGCGTAGGCCGGCCGCCGGCGCGGCGCACCGCGATCGCGGCATTGAGGATCGCGCGCGTCTGCATCTTCACGAAATCGGGCACCATGAGCCCGAGCCGGCAGCCGCGCAGCCCCAGCATCGGGTTCTGCTCGTGCAGCGCGCGGATCGCGCCGAGCAGCCTCGTGTCGTTCTCGCTCACCGCACCGAGCGCCTCGGCCCGTGCGACCTTGGTGAGCTGCTCCTCGAGGTTCGGCAGGAACTCGTGCAGCGGCGGGTCGATGAGCCGGATTACGACCGGCAAACCATCCATCGCTTTGAACAGGCCTTCGAAGTCGCTCTGTTGCAATTGCTCGAGTTGCGCGAGCGCCGCGTCGAAGCACGTGCACGCGGCGGCTTCCTCGGACGTCGGCGCATGACCCGCGGCGCGCGCCACCTTCGCTCGCATCGCCGCCGGCGCGGCGAGAATCGCGCGCCGCACGATCGGCAAGCGGTCGCCTTCGCGGAACATGTGCTCCGTTCGGCAGAGCCCGATGCCCTGAGCGCCGTAGCGGCGCGCTTGCGCCGCCTCCTCGGGTTTGTCCGCGTTCGTCCAGATCTTCAGTCGCCGCACCGCGTCCGCCCAGTCGAGCAGCGTGTGCAGCGCGGGTTGGTCCTCGAAGCGCGCCGACACCGTCGGCACGCGGCCGACGAGCACCTCGCCGGTGCTGCCGTCGACGCTGAGCCAGTCTCCTTCGGCGATCGCGAGGCCGCTCTCGACGGAGCGCGCCCGCTTCGCGGCGGCGTCGACGGTGAGCTCGGCGCAGCCGGCGACGCAGGGCTTGCCGATCTGCCGCGCGACGACCGCCGCGTGCGACGTGGCGCCGCCGCGCGCGGTGAAGATCGCCTCGGCGACGGCCATGCCGTGGAAGTCGTCCGGCGACGTCTCGACGCGCACGAGCACCACGCGCTCGCCGCGCGCCGCCCATGCGACGGCGTCATCGGCCGTGAACACCGCGCGGCCGACCGCGGCGCCCGGCGACGCGTTCAAGCCTTTCGCGAGCCGCGGCGCCGCGGCGCGGGCTTCGGCGTCGAATTGGTCGCGCAACAGCTGCTCGATCTGCGCGGGCGTCACGCGCATCACGGCCTCCTCGCGCGTGATGATCCCCTCGTTCGCGAGATCCACCGCGATCTGGACCGCGGCCGCGGCCGTGCGCTTCGCGGCTCGCGTCTGAAGCATGTAGAGCCTGCCGCGCTCGATCGTGAATTCGAGGTCCTGCACGTCGCGATAGTGACGCTCGAGCCGGCGCGCGATCCGGACGAGCTCCGCATACACCTTGGGGCTAGCGTGCGACAGCTCCGCGATCTTCGGCGCCGTGCGGATCCCCGCGACGACGTCCTCGCCCTGCGCGTTCACGAGATACTCGCCGTAGAGCACGTTCGCGCCCGTGTTCGGGTCGCGCGTGAACGCGACGCCGGTGCCCGAATCGTCGCCGCGGTTGCCGAACACCATCGCGACCACGTTGACCGCGGTGCCGAGATCGTCGGCGATCGTGTGAAACTTGCGATACTCGCGCGCGCGCTGGCCGAACCAGCTCTTGAACACGGCCACGATCGCGAGCTCGAGCTGAACGAACGGATCGCTCGGGAAGTCGCCGCCCGTCTCTTGCTGCACGATCTCGCGATACTCCGCGACGAGCTCGCGCAGCGCGGCGGCCGACAGGTCGACGTCGGCTCGCGCGCCGGCGCGGCCCTTCGCGGCCTCGAGCGCGTGATCGAAGCGCTCGCCCGGCACGCCGAGCACGATCCGGCCGAACATCTGCACGAAGCGCCGATAGGCGTCCCAGCCGAAACGCTCGTCGTCCGTGAGCGCGATGAGACCCGCGAGCGTCGTGTCGTTCAGGCCGAGGTTCAGCACGGTGTCCATCATGCCGGGCATCGATAGCTTCGCGCCCGAGCGGACGCTCACGAGCAGCGGAGCGTCGGCCGAGCCGAAGCGCTTGCCGGTCGTGCGCTCGAGCTCGGCAATCGCGGCGCTGACGTCTTCGAGCAAGCCGCGCGGCAAACGGCTCGCCATCGGCAAAATAGTCGTTGCAGGCTTCCGTCGTGATCGTGAAGCCGGGCGGAACAGCGAGACCCGCCTTGGTCATCTCAGCGAGGCCCGCGCCCTTGCCGCCGAGCAGGTCGCGCATCGATCCGTCGCCGTCCGCTTGGCCGTCGCCCCACGCGTAGAGGTAGCGCTTGATCGCGCTGTGCGAACGGCTCACGAAGGGCGGCGACGACGACTCTCGCATACCTAAGCTCCCCTGCGGCGATCTTTTGTTGCAGCATTCGGCGCCGGCGCCGATCGCGCCGTGCATTCGACATTGCAGGATCCGTGCCCGAAAGAAATTAGACGCCGCCAGCATGGCTGGCATATGAAAGAGTAAGAAAAGTCGACGGGAGCGGCGCCGCGCTATGCGCAATCGTGTGGCAGCGGCACGCGAACGGTGCCGCAAAACGGTTCAACGCTTATGTCGAATCCTCAGCCTGGAAAGACGATTCCAGATTTCGCAGCGTTATTGGCGGGCGCGTGCTCGCTCGTGAGCCGAACGAGCACGCGCCGCCGCCTAGTGTTGCGAGCCGAGGCTCGCTCGAGAGCTACTTCTTGAGCTCTCCGAGCAGGCGTTGCGCCTGCGCGTTCTTCGGGTCGATCGCGAGCGCTTTCTCGAGAGCCGCCATCGCGGCCGCGTTGTCCTTCTTCGCCTCTTGCGCCTGCGCGAGAGCGACGTACGTGGGCGCCGACTGCGGGAACTTCTGCAGCCCCAAGTTCAAGAACTCGATCGCCTCGTCGGTGCGATTTGCCATCAGCGGCGTCGCGGTCGCGATCAGGCCCCGGTCGGTGAAGTCATACGCCTGCGCGCCGTAAAACTTGGTCTTGAGCTCGTCGTACTGCGCGGCAGCGGCCGGGAAGCCCTTCTCGGCGGACGTCTTCGAAAGAATCTCGCCGATCTGCTTCGGTTCCGGCACGCCTCGATGGCACGTGATGCATTGAATCCTCGTGGTGTCCTTCGGCTCCATGCCGAGCGCCTTCGGCAGGGTCGCGTTCAGGTCCGTGGCGATCTTCATCATCGCGCGGGCCATGTCCTTCTCCTTCTTCGCGTCCGACGAGAAATCGGGTGGCTGGCCCTGCTTGAGGTCGTGGCAGAAGTTGCAGCCGACGCCGAGCGCCGCCGTGAAGTTCTGCATGACCTGGACGACCTGCTCACGCGTCCAGTTCTTCGGCAACACTTTGAGATTCTTCGGCGCTTCCTGCTGCGCGGGCGCCTGTGCGAATGCGGCTCCCGCGAAGAGCAGCAGCGCCGCGGCTACGCCGTGGCGGCCAAGGACGGATGACACTGACATGGCTATTCCCCCACCCCGTATGTTGTTGATTGGTCGTTACGGCTTTCCGCCGGATTCCTTCTACTACGCGATTCTATATCTGCGGGCCGCGTGGAGCGTAGTCGGCGCTACCCGTTCGGCTCCTCGCGTCATGCGCCCGACGGCGCCGCCTCCGATCCGCCCCCCGGCGCGACCTGGCCGGCGTCCGGGCCAGCGCCTTTGACGAGCCGAACGCGCGGCACGTGTCCGCGCGCGAAGCGCTCAGCGAGCTTGCGGCACAGCACGTAGAACAACGGCGTGAAGACGAGGCCGAAACCGGTCACGCCGAGCATGCCGAAGAACACCGCGACCCCGAGCGCCTGGCGCAGCTCCGAGCCGGGACCGCTGCCGAACGCGAGCGGGATCACTCCGAAGATGAACGCGGCGGAGGTCATCAGGATCGGGCGCAGGCGCGTCTTCGCGGCCGAGATCGCGGCGTCGACGCTCGAGAGCCCGTGCTCCTCGCCCTGGCGCGCGAACTCGACGATCAGGATCGCGTTCTTGGCCGCGAGGCCGATCAGCACGACCATGCCGATCTGCGTGAGGATGTTGTTGTCCATGCCGCGCAGGTTCACGCCGAGCATCGCCGCGAGCAGGCACATCGGCACGATCAGGATCACGGCCAGCGGCAGCGTGAGGCTCTCGTAGAGCGCCGCCAGGAAGATGAACACGAACACGACGCCGAGCGCGAACGCGAGCGCTCCGGCGTTGCCGGACAGACTGCTGCTGGTACGCGAGCTCCGTCCATTCGAACGTCATGCCGGAGGGCAGCGTCGCGCGCGCGATGCGCTCCATCGCTGCCATCGCCTCGCCCGAGGAGTGGCCGGGCGCGGTGTCGCCCTGGATGTCCGCGGCCGGATACAGGTTGTAGCGCGGCACGCGGTACGGCGCGGTCGCCGGCGCGAGCTTCGCGATCGCGTTGAGCGGCACCATCGCGCCGGAAGCCGAGCGCGTCTTCAGCTGCCCGACCCACTCGTCGTCCTGGCGATAGCTCGCATCGCCCTGCGCAATTACCTGAAATGTGTGACCGAGCATATTGATGTTGTTGACGTACGTGCCGGCCAAGTACGTCTGCAGCGTCGCGAATACGTTGCGGACAGGCACGCCGAGCATCTCGGCTTTGTCGCGATCGACGACGGCATCGAGCGTCGGGTTGCGCGTATTGAAGTTGCTGAACGACTGCGAGATGGCCGGATCCTTGAGCGCCGCCTCCGTGAGCTGCCGTACCGCTTCCTCGAGCGCGCGGTACCCGAGCCCGCCGCGGTCCTCGACCATCATCTGGAAGCCGCCCGCGTTGCCCATGCCGCGCACGGACGCCTGGTTCACGACGCGGATCTCCCCCGCCGTGATGCCGGCGAGCCGCTTGCGCAGTTCGCCGGAGATGTACGCGAGCGACTGGCCCTTCGGAGTGCGTTCCTCGAAAGGGTCGAAGATGGCCCAGATCTGGCCGGCGTTCGTGGCGTTCGTGAACGCGGTGCCGTCCATGCCGGCGTACACGGACGCGGACGACACGCCGGGCGTGTCGAGAACGATCGGAATGATCTGCTGCACGACCGCATCCGTGCGCGCGAGGCTGGTGCCCGGCGGCATCGTGAGCGAGACCGCGACGTCGTTCTGGTCCTGCGCCGGCACGAAGCCCCGCGGCGTGTCGATCACGCGCCAGGCCGTGAGCACGACCAGACCCACGTACAGGGCCACGAGCATCGCGCGCGTGGCGCAGCGCGGCTCCGGTGAAGCTCGCATAGCCGCCGCGAAAGACGCTCGAGCCAGCCGTTGGCGCTTTCCGCCGAGCGCGTGCAGCCGCGCGCCGATGCGCAGTGCGCGACGGCGTGGCATCGTGCGGAGTCAGGATCACGGCCGCGAGCGCCGGCGACAGCGTCAGCGAGACGAGCAGCGAGATCACGGTGGCCGAGGCGATCGTCAGCGCGAACTGCTTGTAGAACGCTCCCGCGATGCCGCCCATGAACGCCGTCGGCACGAACACCGCCACGAGCACGAGCGCGATACCGATCAGCGCGCCGCCGCACTCGTCCATCGTGAGGTGCGCGGCCTCGCGCGGCGCTCATGCCGGCGCGCAGGTGCCGCTCCGCGTTCTCGACCACGACGATCGCGTCGTCGACCACGATGCCGATCGACAGCACGAGGCCGAACATCGACAGGTTGTTCAGCGAGAAGCCGAATAGCGGACATGATCGAGAGCGTGCCGATCAGCGACACCGGGATCGCGAGCAGCGGGATGATGGCCGTGCGCCAGCGCTGCAGGAACAGCATCACGACGATCACCGCGAGGATCATCGCCTCCAGCGAGCGTCTCCTGCACCGCGTCGACCGCCGCGCGCGTGAACGCGACGGGATTGAAAATGATGTCGTACTCGATGCCCGGGCGGGAACTGCGCCTTGAGCTCCTCCATCGTGTTGCGGATGTTGTCCCAGGTCTCGAGCGCGTTCGTGTTCGGCGCCTGCTGCACGGAGAGCGACACCGCGGGCTCGCGGCTCTTGTACGCGTTGACGGCGTAGTTCTGCGCGCCGAGCTCGACGCGTGCGACGTCGCCGATCCGCGTGACGCGCCCCTGCGCGTCGCGCTTGATGATCGCGTCGGCGAACTCCTCGGGAGTATCGAGCCGGCCCTGCGCGCGGATGTTGAGCTGGTAAGCCGCGGGGTTGTCGTTGAACGGCGGCGAGCCGATCGCGCCGCCCGCGACCTGAAGGTTGTTGTTGCGCAGCGCGGCGACGATCTCGTCCACCGTGAGGTCGCGCGCGGCTGCGCGGTCCGGATCGATCCAAACGCGCATCGCGTAGTCGCGCGCCGCGTTGACGCCGACGTCGCCGACACCCGGTGTCGCGCAGCAGGCGCTCGCGAACCTGCAGGCTGGCGTAGTTCGCGATGTACTTGCGGTCCACGCTCGAGTCGGCCGCGAACATGTGCACGATCAGCAGGATGTCGGTCGTTGCCCTTGCGCACCGTGATGCCGAGGTCGCGCACGGTCTGCGGCAGCTGCGGCAGCACGGACTGGATCCGGTTCTGCACGTCGACCTGCGCGATGTCGACGTTGGTGCCGTTCTTGAACGTGACCGTGATCGTCATGCGCCCCTCGCTCGTCGACGAGGAGGACATGTACAGCATGTCGGTGATGCCGTTGATCTGCTGCTCGAGCGGCGCGGCCACGGTGTCCGCGATCTCCTCGGCGGTCGCGCCCGGATAGCAGCGCGTTGACCGACACCGTCGGCGGGGCGATCGCCGGATATTGATCGACAGGCAGCGTCAGATAAGCGATGAGCCCGGTCAGCGTGATGACGACCGACACCGCAGCGGCGAAGATCGGCCGGTCGATGAAGAAATGCGAGAAGCGCATCGGCGTCTACGGCTCAGCGGCCGCCGCTCGGCGCGGGCGCGCTGCCGCTCGGCGTTTCGGCGGGCACGCTCGAGGCGCCGCCCGGCGGAGCCGGCAGCGAGAGCGTGCTGTTCTCGCCGCGCGACACCCCGGTCGGGAACCCGCTCACGACGCCCTCCTTCACCGTGACCTTGCGTCCCGGGCGCGCGCGCTGCACGCCGCTGATCACGATCCGGTCGCGCGGGTCGAGGCCTTCGCGGATCACGCGCAGGCCGTCCATCAGGCGCCCGGGGCGAACAACCTTTTGGCCGACGACGCCTTGCGCGTCGACGACGTAGACGACCTGGCGCGTCTGATCCGTGACGATCGATTGGTCCGGCACGAGCAGCGTGTCGAATGGCTTGCTCGCGTATAGACGCATCTGGCCGAACATGCCTGGCGAGATGAAGCCGCCGGGATTCTCGACGACGGCTCGCAGGCGGATCGTGCCCGAGCTGCGGTCGAGCGCATTGTCGAGGAAGTCGACGCGGCCCTTCCAGCGATATTCGGTCTCGTCTTGCAGCCGGATTTCGACGGGGCTCGCGATCGCGCCGTCGGACTCGCGCTTGTACTTGAGCAGCGCGGACTCCGGAGCGTCGAACACGAAGCGGATCGGATCCTGGGTGACGATCGTCGTGAGGGGCGTCGTGTCCGCCGTCACGATGTTGCCAACGGCGAGCCGCCGATACGACGCGCGGCCCGCGATCGGCGACGTCACGCGCGTGAACGACAGGTTGAGCTCCTGCGTTTGCACCGTCGCCTCGGCGGCCGCGAGATCCGCGGCGGCCTGCTGCTGCGCGGCCATCCGCACTTCGGTATCGGCCTCGCTCACGAGCTTCGATTTGACGAGCGCTTCCGCGCGCTTGAGCTCCGCGTCCGCGTTCGCGAGCTGCGCCTGCGCGCCCGCGACCTCGGCCTTCGCGTGCGCGAGCTGCGCGGCATACGGCCGCGGGTCGATCACGAACAGGAGCTCGCCCTGCTTCACGACCTGGCCGTCCTCGAAGTTCACGGACTGGATCGCGCCCGAGACGCGCGGCCGTACCTCGACCGAGTCGACGGGCTCGAAGCGGCCGGAGTAGTCGTCCCAGTCCGCAACGCGCTCGGACAGGGGCGTCGCGACTTCGACAGTCGGCGGCGTGTCGCGCGGCGGCGCGGGCTTGCTGCACGCGGCGCACAGCGCGCCGACGAATGCGGGCAGCAAAGCGACCGTCTTGATTTTCATTGTTCGACACACCCCGCGAGAGGGGCAACAATACCAGCATCGCCGCCGTATCGGCGACGCGGGCAAGGCTCCGCGTGTCGAGTTTTGCTAAGGTACTCCTGGTTCTGTCATAGCCACCGCTGTCCTTGACGAACACCCGCGACAAGCCGAACGCCACCGACGCAGGCGCACGCACGGCGCCGAGCGTCGATTTCACGCCGGACACGCGACTCGGCCACTATCGCATCGACGCGCTGGTCGGCCGCGGCGGCAGCGGCACCGTTTATCGTGGCTAGGGACACGAAGCTCGAGCGGCCCGTAGCGATCAAGTTCCTGAGCGCCGCGGTCGCGGACGACGATGCGCGGCGGCGCTTCAAGCAAGAAGCCGCGACCGCGTCCTCGCTGCGCCATCCCCACATCGTCACGGTGTACGACGTCGGCGAGCACGAGGGGCGGCAGTACATCGTGAGCGAGCTCGTCGACGGCGGCACGCTCGAGGACTGGACGCGAGCGGCGAAGCGAAGCTGGCGCCAGTGCACCGAGCTCGTGACCGGCGTCGCCGACGCGCTCGCGGCGGCGCACGCAGCCGGCGTGCTGCATCGCGACGTGAAGCCCGGCAACATCCTGATCGACTCGAACGGCTACGCGAAGCTCACGGACTTCGGGCTCGCGAAGCTCGTCGGCGCGGCTGGACGGACGCGCGCAGCGGCGCGAGCGCCGATTCGCAGCACACGCGTGCGGGCGTCGTCGTCGGCACGGTCGCGTACATGTCGCCGGAGCAAGCGGCGGGCCAGCCGCTCGACGCGCGCAGCGACGTGTTCTCGTTCGGCATCGTGCTCTACGAGCTGCTCGCGGGCCGCCGACCGTTCGACGGCCGCGAACGACCTCGAGCTGCTGAAGTCGATCGCGCACGCGACGCCTGCGCCGTTGCCCGAGCAAGTGCCAGAGTTGCTGCGGAACGCGGTCGATAAGGCGCTCGAAAAGGAGCCGGCCGATCGCTATCAGACGATGCAGGATCTCGTCGCGGACTTACGGCGCGCGACGCGCAAGTCGAGCGCGCAGCCTGCAGTCGCGCCAACGTCGAACGGCAGCGCCGGCGCGCGGCGTGGTTCGTCGCCGAAGCCGCTGTTTGGATCGCGGTCGGCGCCGCCATCGCGTTCGGCGCGTTGCGCTGGAGTCTCGAGAAGCCATTACCGCAGTCGAGGCGGATGCAATTCACGATCGCGGTGCCGGGCTTTCAAATCAACGGCCTTGCGATTTCCCCGGACGGGACCCGGATCGCGTACGCGAGCACTGCGAGCGGAGCACGCGAGCTCTGGATCCGGCCGATCGACTCGCTCGAATCCCGCGTGTTGCCCGGCACCGACGGTGCGCACGCGGCGTTCTGGTCTCCGGACAGCCGCTATCTCGCGTTTTTCGCGGAGGGCAAGCTCAAGAAGCTCGACGTCAACGGCGGTCCTGCGCAGACGATCGCGGACGTGCCACCGAACTTCTACGGCGGCACGTGGAGCTCGAGACGGACTGATGTTCTACGGAGGGAGGATCGACACGTTCGGCATCGCGCCCGCAGGCGGCGGCGCAACACGGTTGTGGCCGCCGGGATCGAATGCGCCTGTCGTGCCGCGAGTGTTACCGGACGCACTCCCCGACAGCGATCACTTTTTGTACGTGAGCCCGGCGCTCCCGCTCGGCTCGAGCGGCCGCACGCTGTTCGTCGGCTCGCTCGCGACCGGCACGTCCGTTCGGCTCGCGGACTTCCCGGTCGGCGACGACGTGGTGCCGAACAACCTAACCGCCACGACCATCGCTTACGCGGACGGCTACGTTCTCTATCTGCTTTCCGGCAATGGCGGCACGCTGTCGGCGCTGCCGTTCGACGCGACCGCACTCGCGGTGCGCGGCGCGCCCTTTGCGGTGGCCGAGCACGTCGCGGAGTTCTCGGTCTCGACGACCGGGGTGCTGGTCTATCGCGAGCTCGACCTGGCGGCCGGTCGCGCGGCGACCGCGACGCCCGAGCATCGTCTCGTCTGGGTCAATCGCGGCGGCGAGCGCGTCGGCGAGGTGCCGGCTTTGCCGGGTTACCAGCTGCCGTCCCTGTCACCCGACGGCAGCAAGATCGCGGTGCGTGCTCCGCCGCAGAACGGGCTCGGCGACATCTGGACGCTCGACGTCGAGCGCGGCACACCGACTCGCCTCACGTTCGACGACGGCGAGGACACCGCCCCGGTCTGGTCGCGGGACGGGGCACAGCTCGCGTTCACCTCCGGCCGCAGGTCCACGCTGAAGAGCGTCCCGAGCGCGCTTTACCGGCGCCCTTCGAACGGCACCGGCAACGACGAGCTTCTATTTGGCGGCGACCCCTCTCTCGACATCTTGGTGCCGTTCGATTGGTCGCGCGACGGCCGCCTGCTGCTGTTCGGTCGAACCAAGCAACCGGCCATAGAGCGCACCGACCTATGGGTGCTCGAGCTCGACGGAGAGCGCAGCGCGCGCCCGATCATGGAATCGCAGGCACGCAAGGGATACGCGCACTTCTCTCCAAACGGGCGCTGGCTCGCGTACGCCACGGACGAGTCGAAGCGCTCGGAAGTAGTCGTACAACCGTTCCCAGACATTGGGCGCGGCAAGTGGCAAGTCAGCATCAACGGCGGCATCGAACCAACGTGGCGCAGCGACGGCCGAGAGCTCTACTACTTGGCGCCCAACGGCGATCTCATGGCCGTCGACGTGGACACGACCGGCGACGCGTTCATGAGTGGCGTTCCGCATGCCCTGTTCGCGACCGGCGTCTCACAACCCGATCCCAACGGCCGCCCGGAGAACTACTACGACGTGGCCCCTGATGGTCAGAGGTTTCTGCTCAACGTACAGGCCGCCGCGGTTGCCCGCGGCGTGGCGCAGCCTACCGCAACGCAGACAGCGACGGCGGAGCTGCCGCTGCACGTGATCGTGAATTGGACAGCCGGCCTCGACCGACATTGATTTCTCTGCCGCCGTGAGCCGCGGCGGCGCGCACGACGTCGCAGACCCGACGGGCTTCGAACGATTACTCGGCCGGTCGCTTGTGTATCGGGTCGACCCAGTACACCGCCTCGGGCTTCTCGACCGGCGCGATGTCGAGATTCACGACGACTGCTTGGTTGTCGCTGCGCACGAGCACGCACTCGAGCGGCTCGGTCGTGCTCGCGTTGATCTCTTGGTGCGGCACGTACGGCGGCACGTAGATGAAGTCGCCCGCGTCGGCTTCGGCGACGAACTCGAGCCGCTCGCCCCAGCGCATCCGAGCCTTGCCGCGCACGACGTAGATGACGCTCTCGAGCGCGCCGTGATGATGCGCGCCGGTCTTTGCGTTGGGATGGATCGTGACGGTGCCGGCCCAGATCTTCTGCGCGCCGACCCGCGCGTAGTCGATCGCGGCCTCGCGGTGCATGCCCGGGGTCTGGGCCGTGTTCGGATCGAGCTGATCGTGCTTGATGACGCGCACGCCGTGCGCGCGCCAATCCCGCTCTTGGTCGCGGTCCGTCACTTTCGCTTCACCGCTTTCCGACCGCGACCATATGCTTCGGACCTTCCGTCCAATTCGGATTCCCCCTCGAGGGATCCACCAACGGCCGAGAATCTCGCCCGACGGCCGACGGGTTCCCGCGGAGCAGCTCGGTCCGTCCACGCTTCTTGAGCAGCAACTGCACGATTCGGCGGGCGCGGGCCTAGATCTTCGCGGCCACTTCCTTCGCGAGTGCGAGCTCCATCGCCTCCTTCTTGTCGACCGGCAACTTCGCGTAGACGGTGACCTTGAACGAGTTGCCGCCCTTCTTGAAGAGCAGGCCGACTTGGTCGCTCAGGACGAAGAAGTAGCCGTCGTCGCCCACGCTCGCGGGCGTCACCGCGCCACCTTTCACTGCCGCGGCCGTCTGGTTCGCGATCTGTTTGCCGCTGTCATAGGCCGCTGCCGGCTGGAGGAACAGCGTGACCACTTTGACCTCGGAGCTGCCGGTCGGTGTCCAGGTGCAGGTCTTCAGGGACGACGCAATGACGTGCTGACCGTCGCCGACCGGAACACCGACGGCCGCCCCGATCTGCGCGGACGTCAGCAGCATGCACGAGTCGGTCTCGCCTCTCGCAGACGATGACCATGCCAATGCGCAAAGGCAAAGCGACGCGGCGCAGACCGCGCCAAAACGCCCATCCATTTTCATGACACGCTCTCCAACCGCTCAACGAGCGCACGATACACCGAGCAACGGTGCCCGCTATACTCGATGTGGACACTTCGCCGCCGGGGGGCGATACACAATGAGAACTCCGCCAGGGGTCAGTTCGGCCGATTTCGCGGCAGCGATCGAGCAGTTCGGTGCGGCCGTCGGAAAGGAATGGGTGTTCACGAGCGACGAAGCCGTGAACACGTATCGCGACGCGTACTCCCCGCTCTGGGGCGAGCCGGACGAGAAAGTCGCCTCGGCAGCGGTCGCGCCCGAGACCGTCGCGCAAGTTCAGCAGATCGTCAAGATCGCGAATCGCTATTCGATCCCGCTCTACACGATCTCGACGGGCCGCAACCTCGCCTACGGCGGTTCGGCGCCGGTCTACTCGGGCAGCGTCGTGCTGGATCTGAAACGGATGAACAAAGTCCTCGAGGTGAGCGAGGACCAGGCTTACGCGCTGGTCGAGCCTGGCGTGAGCTATTTCGATCTCTACCGCTACATCCGAGAACGCAAGCTCAAGCTTTGGATCGACTGCCCCGATCCCGGCTGGGGCAGCGTGATCGGCAACGCCCTCGACCACGGCGCGGGCCGCACGCCGCTGCCCTACCGCGATCACTTCGGCTCGCACTGCGGCATGGAAGTGGTGCTTGCGAATGGCGAGCTCGTGCGCACCGGCATGGGCGCGCTGCCGACCGCGAAGACGTGGCAACACTTCCAATACGGCGCCGGGCCCTCGTCCGACGGCTTGTTCGCGCAATCGAACATGGGCGTCGTGACGAAGATGGGCTTCTGGCTGCTGCCCGAGCCCGAGGCGTCGATGACGGGCCAGATCCGCGTGCCGAAGCACGATGACATCGTGCCGTTCGTCAAGATCCTCGCGAGCCTCGCGTTCCAGGGCATCGTGAACTGCGTGTTCTCGCTGCAGAGCCCCGTGTTCGCCGGCGCGCTCGACGCGGAGAAATCGGCGCTGCTCGACCAGCCCGGCGGCGGATCGGCCGCCGACTGGGACGCGTACGCAACGTCGAAGGGCCGTCACTTCTGGCAGACCGAGCTGCGCTTCTACGGCCCCGCGAAAGTCATCGCGGCGCAGTGGGAGCACGTCAAGGCGAAGGTCGGCGCGATCGCGGGCGCGCAATTCACGGACGGCGAGACGATCCGCTTCCCGCTCACGGACGAGCAAGTCGACGAAGCTCAACGATCCGGGTTCGTTCGGCGTGCCGAGCTTGAACGTATTCTCCAGTCTGCAGGGCAGCTCGGGACATCTCGACGCGTCGCCGATGTTGCCCTACTCCGGCGAGGCGCTGCTCGAGGCTCACAAGGTCTTCATGAAGCTGTTCCGCGACGCCGGCATCGAGCTCTTGCTCGGCTTCGCGATGAGCTACCACTGGCGCGCGTTCATCATGTTCCAGAGCATCAACTTGATGCGCGACCCGGCGCAGATGGCGAAGGCGCGCTCGCTCTACGAGCAGGTGATCAAGGTCGCGTCGGCGCACGGCTGGGGCATCTATCGCGCGCACGCGGCGTTCATGGACGCGGTCAATGGAGCAGTACTCGTACAACGATCACGCGCTGATGCGCCTCAACGAGACGCTGAAGGACGCGCTCGATCCGAACGGCATTCTCTCGGCGGGCCGCTACGGCATCTGGCCGAAGCAGCTCCGCAAGGGGCGCGCATGAGCGCGGCAAGGCCGAGGAGGTCCGAGCCCTCGCATACGCCGCACGTGCATGCCACGCGGTCCGTGCTTGCGACCGCGCTCGCGTCTGCGGCCCTGCTCCTCGCGGCGGCTGCGTCGGCGGATCCCGCGTCGTCGCCGCAAACAGCTTGGTCACCGCTCCCGGCGCGCGTCGTCGACGCGCTCAAGGATCCGCGCGAGCAGCGCGGCCGAGAAGTCTTTCGGGAGCGCTGCGCGGCCTGCCACGCCGCGATCCCGAAGGACGGCATCGGGCCGCCGTACCTGCCGCCGATGGCGGGCACGCAGGCTCTGCAGGCGCGCTACAAGGGCGCGAAACCGGCCGAGCTCGAGCAGCGCACCGATCTCACTGCCGATTTCGTGAAGGCCATCGTGCGCGGCGGCTCTGAACTCGATGCCGTTCTTCCGGCCGACCGAGCTCAGCGACGACGACTTGAGCGCGCTCGACGCGTATCTCACGCGCAAGCGGCGCTAGCGATCTCGTGGAGCTCACGTGAGCGAAACTGCGCAGCGCGTCGCCGCGTACTCGCACGTGCGGCCCGAGGTGAACGCATGAGCGCTTGGCGCATCGCCCTACGGACCGCCGTCCTCGGCGCGACCCTCCCGGCCGCGGCTGCCGAGACCTTCGACATCGGCCTCGCAGCGAACGGAAGCCGAATCGACGCCGTGGCGGTCGCCGGCCGCACATCGACCTCCCCTAGCGTGCTGCTCGTCGGCGGTCTCGACGGCGACGACGAGACCGCAGCCGGCGTGCGCTCCGCGGTCGCGAGCTACGAAAAGCTGCGCCAGCGCGATCGCCCGTTCAACGTGCTTGCGGTGCCGGTCGCGAATCCCGAGCGCGCCCGGCTCGAATTTCCGCCGACCGGCGTCGCGTATCGCGAGCATTCGGAGTCGCACGCGTTGTGGCGGTGGATCGGCACGCACGGCCCCGACCTCGTGCTGATCGCGGACCACGCCGGGGCCGCCGGCAGCGGCCCGGGTAACGCCGGCCCCGCAGCCGTGCCCGGCGTCACGAGCGCAATCGATACGCTCGCCGCCGCGCTGAGCGGACAGGCGGTCGCCGGCATCGGCCGGATCCCGGCCCGACGCTGGTCGGGGGCCGACGAGCTCCGCACGCTACGCGCCTCCGACGTGCCGATGTCCGACGCGCACCGCGAGCTCGAACGCCGCGCCGCCCGCTCGCCGCGTCAGCTCGCCGAGGAGCTCGCGCAGCACTATGGTCACGACTTCGACCCGCCATGGTACATCGGCGCGATCGCGCTGATCGCGCGCATCAAGCTCGGCGACGTCGACGACGTGCGCCGCATCGTCGAGCCGTACGTCGACGGCACGAAGGACAGCCTCGCCAGCCCAAGCTCGCTCGTGCTCGGCGGGCACATCGTGTTCACGGAGCTCGCGCGCCGCACGCACGACCCGCGTTACGTCGCCGCGGTGCGCAGAGCCGCGGATCTCGGCTTCGAGGCCGACGGCCGCATGAAAGAGGCGATGCCGTATCACCAGGAGTTCAGCGACTCGATCTTCATGGGCACGGCGATCGTCGCGCAGGCCGGCGCGCTGACCGGCGAGCGCAAGTATTTCGACATGGCCGCGCGTCACCTCGCGTTCATGCAGAAGCTCGACCTTCGCGCCGACGGCCTCTACCGCCATCAGCCCGCGACCGACGCGGCCTGGGGCCGCGGCAACGGCTTCGCGGCGCTCGGCCTCGCGCTCACGCTCGCCGAGCTGCCGCACGATCATCCGGCGTACGCGAGCACGCTCGCGAGCTACCGGTCGCTGATGTCGGCGCTGCTGCCGTTTCAGAACCGCGACGGGCTGTGGCGCAACGTGATCGACTATCCCGGCGCGTACGCCGAGCTCTCCGCGACGGCGATGATCGGCTACTCGCTCGCACGTGGGCTGCATGAGGGCTGGATCTCGGGCCGCGACTACGAGCGCGCGGTCGCGCGTGCGTGGAGCGCCGTCAACGCGCGTGCCGCGACGAGCGGCGAGCTCGTCGACGTCTGCGAGTCGACGGCGCGGATGACGTCGCTCGAGCAATACGTGCGCCGCGCCGCGATCTTGGGCACCGATCCGCGCGGCGGCGCGATGGCGATGTTGCTCGCCACCGAGCTGATGCGCTGAACGGCGCGGGTGTTACTGCGCCGGCAGATTGAGCGCCTTGCGCAGCTCTGCGGCGGTCATCACCTTCACGTACACCGGAGTGTCGACGTCGAAGAGCCGCGCGCTCGTGAGCGGCCCCACCATCACCGGCTCGAAGCCCGCGTCGCGCACGAGCTGGCTCGTCACCGCAACGGCGTTCGCGTCGTCGCCGGCGACGGCGATCGCGGCGGGCGTGCCCGCGCGGTGCGCTTGTTTGCGCAGGTCGGTCCAGATGATGGAATTGAACGCGCGCACGAGGTGCGCTCCGGGCAGGTACTTCGGATCGGCGACGCCCGTCGTCTCCTTGCGCGCTTGCTCGGCCATCGGGCCGTCGCGATCGGGATACGGATTGGTGAGATCGATCACCGTCTTGCCCACGGTCTCCGACTTGATCTCGCCGCTGATCTCCGGCCATTTGCCGTAGGGCATCGCGATCAGCACGACGGGCCCGAAGGCCGCGGCCTCGCGCACGGTCCCGACGTGCACGTTCGGACCGATCGCTTGCGCCTGCGCCTTGAGCTCCTCGGGATGGCGCGAGGAAATCAACACCTCGTGCCCCGCTTTGGCCCAGAGCTCGGCGAGCGCGCCGCCCATCTTGCCAGCGCCGACGATCCCGATCTTCGTCGGCTCGGCCGCCCCGGTCGTATTGCTCGCGACGCCGCCGAGCAGGAGCCCTGCGACAGCCAGCGCCCCGAAGCGTAGGCAGCGCACCAGTCGTCTGCGAAGAGAGCCGCTATACCTAGGTTCATGTCGTGCCCCGCCTGAACCTCGATGGCCGAGTATCGGCGGCGCTTCGTCACGTTTCAATCGCGCGGACTGCGGCGTCTGAATTAACATGCGCGCAACGCCGTTGCGCCGCGGGAGCCCCATGGAACTCAAGGTCGGATCGCGCCTGGCACATTTCGAGATCCTCGGCCTTCTCGGCGCCGGGGGCATGGGCGAGGTCTATCGCGCGCTCGACACCAAGCTCCGCCGCGAGGTCGCGATCAAGGTGCTGCCGCCGCAGTTCGCGGAGCAGTCCGATCGGCTCGCGCGCTTCGGGCAGGAAGCCGTGCTGCTCGCGTCGCTGAATCACCCGCACGTCGCGGCGATCTACGGCGTCGAGCACGTCGACGGGGTGCCGTTCCTCGAGCTCGAGCTCGTCGAGGGGCCGACGCTCGCGGATCGGCTGGTCAGCGGGCCGATCCCCATGCCCGAGGCGATCAAGATCGCGGGCCAGATCGCGGACGCGCTCGAGGCGGCGCACGAGAAAGGCATCGTGCACCGCGATCTCAAACCCGCCAACGTGAAGCTCACTCCCGACGGCAAGGTGAAGGTGCTCGACTTCGGGCTCGCGAAAGCGTTTGGCCCCGAGCAGACCGCACGCGTGAGCGGCGCGACGCGCGTCGGCGCCGCGGCCGTGACGGAGCCGCGCGGCCACGATACGCAAGCCGGGCTCGTGATGGGCACCGCCTCTTACATGAGCCCCGAGCAGGCCGAGGGGAAACCGGTCGACAAGCGCACCGACGTCTGGTCATTCGGCGTGCTGCTCTACGAGATGCTCACGGGCAAGCGCCTCTTCGATGGCAAGTCCGACGCGCACGTGCTCGTGCACGTGATGGAGCAGGAACCGGACTGGACGAAGCTGCCGCCGCTGCCGAACGGCGTGCAGGCGCTGCTGGAGCGCTGCCTGCAAAAGGACCCGACGCAGCGTCTGCGCGACATCGGCGACGTGCGGATCCAGCTCCAGGCGTCGCTCACGCACCCGATCCAAGCGCGCGACGCGTCCGCTCGCCGCACGGCAACCGCGCGGCGCTGGTTGTGGCCCGCGGTCGGCGCGGCCGCGGTCGTCGTGGTCGCGGGGATCGTCGCCGTGCTCGCGTGGCCGCGGCGGGCGCCGGTGGTCGCGGCCGATGCGGTGCGCTTCGACATCGCTCGGACGCAGGGCGAGTCGTCGCCGTTCATCGCGATATCGCCGGACGGCCGGCGGCTTGCGTTCACTGCCCTGAGCCCCGACGGAGCCGCCCAGCTCTGGGTGCGCACGCTCGCGACGCAGGAAGCCCGGCCGCTCGCAGGCGTTACCGCGGGCGACGGCGTGGCGTTCTGGTCCGCCGACAGCCGCTACATTGTCTATTCCGCCGCAGGCAAGCTCAGAAAGATCGACGCCGCCGGCGGACCCGCCCAGCTTCTCGCCAATGTGCAGACGATAGCGGTCGGCGGGTTCTCGGCCGGCGCCGACAAGATTGTATTCGCGGACCTCGGCACGGGTGTCATGGAGGTGCCGTCCTCGGGCGGCACGCCGACACGGCTGAAAATCGATGCGGGATCGGACTCGAGCTTCACGGTCAGTCCTTCGCCGATGCCCGGCAACAACTTCGTGTTTTGCCAATGCGGGGCGACGGCGGGCGGCATCTACATCGTCGCGCGCGACACCGGCGCGGCGCGCAAGATCCTGCCCGATCTATCGGTCGTGCAGTACGCGCCGTCGCCGGACCCCGATCTCGGCTACATCCTGTTCCTGCGCGGCGGCAACAGTCCGCGCGACGCGGGAACACTGATGGCGCAGGCGATCGACCCGCGGCAACTCCAGCTGCTCGGCGACCCGGTCGCGATCGCTGAGAAGGTGCGTGGCTTCTCGGCGTCGGACACCGGCGTGCTCGTCTACAGCGTGGACAGCACGTTCGTCCCGGGCGGCATACCCGGGATACTGCGGGGACAGCTGACTTGGTTCGACCGCGGTGGCCGCGTCGTGAGCACGGTCGGAGACCCCGGAATCTATCGGATCGTAGCGCTGTCGCCGGACCAGCAATTCGTCGCGCTGGAGCGCGCGGACCCCGCCACGCAGAATATGGACATCTATCTGTTCGAATTCGCGCGCGGCGTGAGCAACCGGTTCACGTTCGACCCGCAGCGCGATGTTCAGCCCGTCTGGTCGCCCGATGGGTCCAGCGTGCTGTTCACGCGGCTGGCAGATAGCACCGGGGACTGGTACCGCCGCGCCGCGAACATGGCCGGCGAGGAAGAGCCGCTGTTTCGCGCCAAGGGCTATGGCGTAGCGTCGGCCATCTCGCCCGATGGGCGCTTCGCGCTGTTCACGGGCCCGCTGCCGGGCCCCGCGGATATCGAGGCCGTCGATCTATCGAAAGTCGCCGAGGCGCGCGAAGCGATCCCGCTCGTGACCTCGGAGTTCAACGAGACCAACGCGCGCTTTTCCCCGGACGGGCGCTGGTTCGCCTACGCGTCCAACGAGTCCGGCACGTACGAGATCTACGTGCGCCCGTTCAATCCCGACGCCGCGCCCGGTGCGCCGCTCTCGGTGGGTGGCCGCGCGATGGTCTCGAAAGGCGGCGCCACCGCGGGCGGCGCGATCTGGCGAGCCGACGGCAAGGAGCTCTTCTACCTCGCGGCGGACGGCACCATGATGTCCGTGGCCGTCGAAGCCGAGCCGACGTTCCGTATCGGCGGCCCGCCGCAGGCCTTGTTCAAGGCGCCGCGCGACGTCCTGTTCTTCGATGTCTCGCGCGACGGCCAGCGCTTCTTGATGCCGGTTCCGGAAGGCGCCGGCACGAGCGCGCCGCCTTACAAAGTCGTGTTGAACTGGACCTCGACGCTGAAGTAGCGAACACACTTTCCCGGGCCTATCTCATCTGTCATGGGCGAATCGCAGATCCACCGTAGCACCCTGCCCGCGCGGCTCGACGCGCTGCCGTGGTCGAGCTGGCATTGGCGCGTCGTGATCGCGCTCGGCGTGACCTGGATCCTCGACGGCCTCGAGGTCACGATCGTCGGCTCCGTCGGCCCGGCGCTCCAGCAGAGCACGCACGCTCGCGCTCACCGCGACCGAGCTCGGCTGGGCCGGATCGGCCTACGTCGGCGGCGCCGTCGTCGGCGCGCTGCTGTTCGGGCGGCTCGCCGATCGGTTCGGCCGCAAGCGGCTGTTCATCATCACGCTCTGCGTCTATCTCGCCGCGACGCTGCTCACCGCGCTCACGCTGGAATTTCGCGGCGTTCGCCGTCTGCCGGTTCCTGACGGGCTTCGGCATCGGCGGCGAATACGCCGCGATCAACTCCGCGATCGACGAGATGATCCCGGCGCGCGTGCGCGGCCTCGTGGATCTCGCCATCAACGGCAGCTTCTGGATCGGCGCGGCGGCGGGCGCGGCGCTCAGCATCGTGCTGCTCGATCCCGCGCTGTTCGCGCCGAACGTCGGCTGGCGGCTCGCGTTCGTGCTCGGCGCGCGTGCTCGCGGTCGCGATCGTGCTCGTCCGCCGGCACGTGCCCGAGAGCCCGCGCTGGCTCATGACGCACGGCCGCGTCGCCGAGGCGGAGGCGATCCTCGAGCGGATCGAGACGGAGGTGTCGCGCGGTCACGTTCTTGCGACCGCACACGAGCCGTTCGCGATTCGTGTGCGCGCAGCTCGTGTCGTGGGGTGAGATCGCGCGATTGATCGTGACGCGCTATCGGCGCCGCGCGGTGCTCGGCTTCGTGCTGATGGCGTGCCAGGCGTTCTTCTACAACGCGATCTTCTTCACCTACGCGCTCGTGCTCACGAGCTTCTTCGGCGTCGCCGTCTCGAGCGTCGGCTACTACATCTTTCCGTTCGCGATCGGTAACTTCTTGGGGCCGCTGCTGCTCGGCGGGCTGTTCGACCGCATTGGCCGGCGCAAGATGATCGCGGCGACGTACGCGCTGTCGGGCCTCGGCTTGCTCGCGACGGCGTTCGCGTTCGACCGCGGCTGGCTCGACGCGGTGAGCCAAGCTTGGTGCTGGTCGGGAATTTTCTTTTTCGCATCCGCGGCCGCGAGCTCGGCCTATCTCACGGTGAGCGAGGTGTTCCCGCTCGAGATGCGCGCCGTCGCGATCTCGCTGTTCTATGCGATCGGCACCGGCGTCGGCGGGCTCGTGGGCCCCGCGTTCTATGGCGCGCTGATCGATACCGGCAACCGCGGGTCGCTGTTCTGGGGCTACGTCGCGGCCGCTGCACTGATGTGCGTGGCCTCCGGTGTTGCGGCGCTTCTCGGCGTCGACGCAGAGCGGCGGCCGCTCGAGTCCGTCGCACGCCCGCTCTCTGCCGCCTGACCCCGGTCGCGGCGCATACGCCGTCGGCGGCGCGACCCTGCGGGCGCGACGCCAGCACCGTCGGCGATGCAATCCTCTCTCGCGGCGCCAACGCCGTCGCAACTTCGTACCTCATCGCCACGCGTGTCCGTGGTGTATGCCTCCGCGCGTTTGTCACCTCAGCGGACAATTCGCTTAGGTTGTCCACGAATGTGACGATCGCGCCGCGTACCACGTAGGATGCGAACCGAGCGCCGCCGACAGCCGGCCGCGCCTCTCTGGGGGAATGATGCGCAATACGTCTTCACGGCTGCAAGGCTCGCGGCTGCGCGCCTCGCGGTTGCTCGCGCGCTCGGCTCACCCACAGGCGGACGGTACCCCGCGTGATCACCTCTGAATCGCTCGGCCGCACGCGGATGGTGGTCGCAGTCGCCGTGTTCGTCGCGCTCGTGGTCGACGGCATGGACGTGCAGATGCTCGCGCTCGCCCTGCCGAGCATCTCCTCCGACCTGCAGCTCTCCGGCGTCGCGGCCGGCGCACTCGGTACGTTCACGCTCCTCGGCATGGGCGTCGGCGGGATACTGTCCGGCTGGCTCGCGGATCGCGTCGGGCGAGTGCGTGTCGTCTGGTGGTCCGTGCTCATGTTCACCGGGTTCACGACGGTGATCGCCGCGTGCCAGACGTATTGGCAGATCGCGGCGATGCGCTTCGTGTCGGGATTTGGAATCGGCGCGCTCTATACCATCGGGACGCTGCTCGCGGCGGAGTACGTGCCGACGCGCGTGCGCACGACCGTGCTCGGCACGCTGCAAGCCGGCTGGGCGGTCGGCTTCGTCGCCGCCGCACTGCTTGCCGCCTATCTATTGCCGCGCTTCGGTTGGCGGCCCCTGTTCGGGTGCGCGGTGGTGCCCGGCGTCATCGCGCTTGCACTGCTTTGGAAGGTGCCCGACCCGCCGAGCTGGATCGCATCGCGGCGCCCGACCCGCGCCGCGCCCGCGGCAGGCGGCGCTCTCGCGGCGCTCTGGACCGACCCCGCGGTGCGCCGCCCGCTGGTTCTTTGGACCGTGACCTCGATCGCGCTGCAGTTCGCGTACTACGGAGCGAACAACTGGCTGCCGAGTTATCTGGTCAAGGATCTCGGCGTCGACACGCAGACCATGGGCTGGTTCATCGCGAGCACCTACGCGATGACCGTCGTCGGCAAGATCGTCTGCGGCTACCTCGGCGACGTGCTCGGGCGCCGCGTCGTTTGGCTGGTGGCCGGTCTGCTCACAGCGCTGTACCTCCCGCTGCTCGTCGGCTCGGCTCGCGCGGCGAACGTGCCGTACCTTCTGCTCGGGTTCGGCTTTCTGTATGCGGCGCCCTACGCCGTCTGTTCCACATACCTTGCCGAAAGCTTTCCGGCCGGCGTTCGCGCGACCGCCGTCGCCGCGTCCTACAACCTCGGCCGCATCGGCGCGGCCGCGTCGCCGCTTCTGATCGGCCTCGCCGCCGAGCGCTACTCGATCGGGGCCGGCATCGCGCTGCTCGGCGTCGCGTACGCGCTCTGCGCTTTGGTCCCGGGCCTCTTCATCCGCGACAAGCTCCACGACCCCGCCGCGGTGCCGTCGAGCTCGACCTCCGACGACACGGTCTCCGCACACGGCACGGGGCTCGCCGGCGCGCGTGCCGCGTAGACGCATGTACTACGAGACGGACAAGAACGATCACGGCTTGCCCTACAACCCGCTCAAAGCGTGCGTCGTGCCGCGGCCGATCGGGTGGATCACGACGCTGAGCGCCGCCGGCGTCGTGAACCTCGCGCCGTTCAGCTTTTTCAACGTGCTCTCGTACGACCCGCCGTTCGTGCTGTTCTCGGCGGGCGCGCACGAGATCGACGGCGGCAAGAAAGACACGGTGCAGAACGCGGAGGCGACCGGCGAGTTCGTCTACAACATGGCGACGTGGGCACAGCGTGAGGCGATGAACCGCACGTCGCTGATCGTCGCGCGCGGCGTCGACGAGCTGCGTGCGGCCGGCCTCGACGCGCAACCGGCTCGGCTCGTGCACCCGCCGCGCGTCGCGGGGTCTCCCGTGCAGTTCGAATGCCGGCTACACGACGTCGTGAAGCTGCCGGGCCGGATTCGCACGTCGGAGCACCATGTCGTGATCGGCCGCGTCGTCGCCGTGCACATCGACGACGCCGCGCTCACGGCCGACGGTCGCGTCGACGTGCTCAAGATCCGGCCCATCGCACGCCTCGGCTACAAGGACTACACGAGCGTCGACTCGCTGTTCGAAATGGACAAGCCGATGCCCGAAGACCGCCGGCGCTAGCGCTCGCGAGCGGCCCTACTGCGACTCTTTGCGCAACGACACCGCGTTGATGCAAAACCGCAGGCCGCTCGGTGCCGGGCCGTCCGGAAACACGTGGCCCAAATGCGCGTCGCAGACGTTGCACGTCGTCTCGACGCGCTGCATGCCGTAGGTCGCGTCGAGGTGGTAGGCCACGACGTCGGGCGTCAGCGGCGCCGTGAAGCTCGGCCAGCCGGTGCCGCTCTCGAACTTCGTCGTCGCGTCGAACAGCGGCGTGCCACAGCAAACGCAGTCGTAACGGCCGGGCTCGAATAGCGAGCACATCTCCGAGCTGAACGGGCGCTCCGTGCCTTTGCCGCGCGCGACGTCGTATTCTTCACGCGTGAGCTGAGCGCGCCACTCGGCGTCGCTCTTCTCGACGCGGCGCGGCGGCTCGACGTTACCGCGGCGTGCGATCTCGATGACTCCGCTCCAGCGGAGCGCGTTCGCCGATTCGCTTTCTTGCGTGCTCATGTCCGTCACGCCGTCCGCGCGCTCGCGCGCCGCGGCAGCCGCCAGTTCGGGCGCGGAAAGTGGCAGGTGTAGCCGCCGGGGTAGCGCAGCAGGTAGTCCTGGTGCTCCGGCTCCGCTTCCCAGAACGCGCCCGCCGGGCGCACTTCGGTCGTCACACGCCCGGGCCAGAGGCCCGATGCGTCGACGTCCGCGATCGTGTCCTCGGCCACGTCCCGCTGTGCATCCGAAAGGTAATAGATGCCGGAACGATAAGACATGCCCACGTCGTTCCCTTGCCTGTTCTTCGTCGTCGGGTCGTGGATCTGGAAGAAGAACTCGAGCAGGTCGCGGTACGACAGCTTCGCGGGGTCGAACACGATCTCGATCGCCTCCGCGTGTGTGCCGTGGTTGCGGTAGGTCGCGTGCTCCACATCGCCGCCGCTATAGCCGACTCGGGTGCGTGTGACGCCCGGTAGCTTGCGGATCAGGTCCTGCATGCCCCAAAAGCACCCGCCCGCGAGAATCGCCGTTTCCGTGTTTGCCATATGCGAGACCTCCTGTGACGAAGAATACCGCGCTGCGCGATACTGTCGCCATGCGAACGTATCAGTACATCGTCGCAGCCTCCTGGCTCGCGCTGCTCGTGGTCTGGCTCATCGCGGCGCTCGTTCTGGGTACGTCCGGAATCGGCAGGACGTCGCCGTGGGCGCGCGTCGTCCGGCTGCTGCTCGTGGTCGCGCTGTGGGTCGCCGTCGGCTACGGCTTTCGGTTCGGGACGTCGACGTTGGCCGACGTTGCGGCGGCCGGCAGCGCGCTCTGCGTTGCGGGGTGCGCGTTCGCGATCTGGGCCCGCGTCTCGCTCGGCCGTAGCTGGGGCATGCCGATGACGCACCACGCACAGCCCGAGCTCGTGACGTCGGGGCCCTATCGCTTCGTTCGCCATCCGATCTACACGGGCATTCTGTTCATGCTCGTCGGCACGTCGCTCGTCTATCCGCTCGGCGCCGTTCCGAGCGCGGCGCTCATCGCGTATTTCGTCCTCAGCGCCCGCCGCGAGGAGCGCGACATGCAACAGAAGTTCCCGGACGCCTATCCCCTGTACAAGCAGCGCTCGAAGATGCTGATCCCGTTTCTCTTCTAGTGCCGGAGGAACCGCCATGAGCCACCGCCCAATCGCCGCTGTCGCCCTCTTCGCCGCGGCCACCCTGGCAGCCTGCTCGCAAAGCACTGCGCCGCCGTCCGGCGCGTCGACCGCGTCGACGAACGCGTCCAGCAGCAGCCGCACCTCGTGGGGCGAGCCGGACATCGAAGGCACGTACACCAACAAGGACGAATTCGGCACGCCGTTCGAGCGCCCCGACGACCTCGCCAGGCCTCGCAGCGAGTACGGCCCCGAGAAGATGGCGGAGCTCATGAAGGATCGCACCGCGCGCGGCAAAGCGATCGCGGCCTCGATCGGCGGCAGCGCAGAGAACGACACCGGCGCCGGACCGCCGCACTGGTACGAATATCTCGACGCGATCAACGGCCGGCCGTGGTTCGTCTCCGAGCCTGCGGACGGCAAGATCCCGCCGCTGACCGAGGAAGGCAAAGCGCGCGCCCAAGCGGCCCGCAAAGCCTTCGCAAAGAGCGACGCGCCGGACACCTACACCGACCTCGGTCTCTACCAACGCTGCATCACGATCGGGCTGCCGGGATCGATGATGCCGATGATCTACGGCAACGCATACTCGATCACCCAGTCGCCGGGCATCGTCGCGATCCGCTACGAGATGGTCCACGAGACGCGAGTGATCCCGACCGACGGTTCCACGCATGTCGGCAAAACGATCGGCGAGTACATGGGCGACGCGCGCGGGCGCTGGGACGGCGACACGCTCGTCGTCGAGACGACGAACATTCGCAAGGCGTCCGCGTATCGCAACGCGAGCGCAAACCTGAAGATCACCGAGCGCTTCAAGCCGGTCGACGCCGACACGCTGAGCTGGACGGTTCGCTTCGAGGATCCCGCAACGTGGACGGGCCCGTGGGCTATCGAGATGCCGCTCAAGCGCAAGGCCGACGCGGCCCCGTTCGAGTATGCGTGCCACGAGGGCAACCGCGGGCTGCAGGACATCCTGAGCGCGGCGCGCACGGCAGACCGCAACGCCGCCGGAGCCGCCAAGCACTAGCGCAACGCTGCTGAATCCCGCGAGCCCGAATATCGCGAGCGGGAACTGCAAACGAGCCGCCTGGCTAACTGCGCGGACCCGGCATTACGCCCGCGACCTTCATTCGAATCCGATACACGACGTCGCACGCGGTGACGTAGAGACCCTTCCCGTCCGCGTCGCCGAATGCGAGATTCGTCGCGCAGATCTGCCGCTTCGGCTCGCCGCCGTAGATCGGGAGATTGAGAAGCCCGAGCAGCTTGCCGCTCGGCGCCGTGATTCGGACGATGCCGGGACCCGCGCCGCTCGTCGAGTAGACGTTGCCGAGCGTGTCCGTTTTCATTCCGTCGCCGATGCCCGGCCCTTCGGTGAACAGCGCGCCCGCGCCGAGCGAGCCGTCGGGCTTGACCTCGTAGCGCATCATCTTCGAGAGCGCGGTCGCATAGAGCCAATGCTCGTCCGGCGAGAGCGCGAGGCCGTTCGGAATCCCGCCGAGCGTCGCGGCGTCGAGCACGAGCGTCGATTTGCCGTCCTTGATCCGCCAGATGCCGTTCGGCATCTGCTTGTCGGGGCTGCGGCCCGCGTCGCGCAGACCGAAGTCGTTGTCCGTGAGGTAGACGGCGTCGTCGCGCGTGACCGCGATATCGTTCGGGCCGCTGAAGCGCTTGCCGTCCGGCGCACCGGCCGAGAGCACGGTGCGCGTGCCGTCCCTCTCGAGGCGCATCACGGTGCGGTCGTTGTCCGCGCACCAGATCAGGCGACCCTGGGAGTCGAGGCTCGCGCAGCTCGGACCGATCAGAAGGACGTGCGAGCGGCCGCTGCGTGTCTGCGCGCCGACGTGATCGACGTCCGTGCCCGAGTAGCCGGCCTTCTCCATGAACACCGAAACGGCCTTGTCGGCCGCGATCTTGTAGATCACGTTGTCGAGCAAACCGCCGACCAACAGATACCCGCTCTTGCCGTCGCGCACCCACACCGGGCCCTCGTTGAGCCCGAAGCCGTGCGCGATCTCTTCGACTTTCGCGCTCGGCGCGACCAGTTGATCGAGCGCGGGATCCGCGCGCGTGATATTGAACGGCTTCGCGGCCGGCGCCGGACCGTCGCCGCGCATCGTCGGCCCGGGCGGAGCCTGTCCCCAGGCGGCGCCGGCCGCGAGAACGCCGAGAAAAACCAAAAGAGAACGCGAAAACGCCGCGTGTCCGCGTGATCGACGATGCCTCATCCCCACTCCCCCGAGATTAGCTACAGTGACTCACCGACGACGGCCGAAGAAAGCATCGCGGGCGCCGGCACGATTGCGCCGACGCCCGCCTCGATCACTTGAACGTGAAGATGTCCTTCTCCTGCGGCTTCTCCATGTCCTTCTCCCAGTACTTCTCCCAATAGTGGGCCCACGGGCGGCCATAGATGTCGGGGATTTCGTACTGGATCACGTTGCCCGGCGACTCCGGCGTCGACTGTCCGTTCACCGGGTAGATGGTCGGCACGCACTCGATGTAGACGTACGGATCGCCTTCGTTGAGGTTGTTGAGCTTCACGTAGTTGCGCACGATGCGGATCGGCTGCACGAGCGCCTCGGGATCGTAGAAGATCGCCTCGTGATTCAAGCCGAGAAACTTGCCCTTCGCGTCCTTGTTCGGTGTGTAGATCTCGACGGTCTGCAGCTTGCTCGAGAACTCGGGCGCCGAATGCACTTTCCAGCCCTGGATGTTCGACGTCCACGTGATCAACGTGTCGTGGTCCCAGAAGCCGATCGTCTCGCCGTACCAGCGCGGCACGTCCGCGCCCAGGCGCGGCACCGACCCCGACATATTGAACGAGCGGCCGATCTCGATGTTGGTGATGAAGTTGCGCGCGACGCCCGCCATGATCTGCACCATGTCCGGCGTGACCATGATGTAGTGCTCCCATACCGCGGCCTCGTGCCAGCGACGCATGAAGCCCTCGGGCCAGCAGTACTGCGACGGCCACATCGGCTTGTTGTCGTTGCCGTGGTGGAACGCCTCTTGAACCATGCGCATCTGGTACTCGGGCGTGAGCAGCGACAGCACGGTGGTCATCTGCACCTTGCGCATCTGGTACCAGTAGTTGTTGTTCGGCGTGCGCGCCGGGTGCATATAGCGGCCGTTCCAATCGTTCGGCAGCGTTTGATACGTCTGCTTCGTCGGGCCGCCGCGCTTCTTCGTCTCGGCCATCAGGGCTTCGTAGTGCTCTTGCGCGGTCTTGAACGGATACGGGCTCACGATCGACTCGCGCGGATAGTCGCGGTCGCAATAACCCCACGCGGCGGACGCCGGCGGATGATCGCCGATCGTGCCGCGGCCGTTGCCGCCCCAAGAGTCCTCGATCGCGGCCGGCGCGGCGCAGCGGAAATAGCGCTGGTCGCTCCAGAGCGCGCGGTCTTTGTAGAAGTCCTTGGTCGTGTAAAGATCTACGGGCAAGGGCTCGATGCCGGGCGGATGATCGCCGTTCTGCGCGCTGCCGGTGAACACCGGCGGACCGGCGGGCGGACCGGCGGGCGGCTGACCGGCGGCCGGCGCGCGCCCGGGCGGCTGGCCGGTCGGAAATGGCCGGCGCATCGTCGGGCCGACGAACTCGAGCGAGTTCGCGTCGGTGAGTAGCGGCGCGCCACGGCCGACGCTCTTGAAACCGATCTTTGCGGTCTGCTGCGCGTGCGCAGCGAACCCCAGCAGTGCCGCCAATCCAATAGCGAGCACCCGCGCGCAGGTCTGCTTCATTGCTCTCCCCCCAGTTGCAGAGTCCGAGGATGGTAGTGACAAACGCACGCACACGCCACGCGTAACCGGGCAAGCGGCGCGGCGCAAAGGAATCTTTAGAACGCCGCGTCGGCTCGACGCGTGTCCCGGCGAGCGGTAATCTCGCGCAGCCCGCGGCCTTCACGGCCGCGCACGTCAGGGGGAAATATGCGATCGGGTCTTTCGTTCGCGTGGCGCATCGCCGTCCTGTCGATCTGCGCGCTCGCAGCCGATTGGGCTGTCGCGCAATCCACCGGCGCGCAGCGCGCCGCTCGGCCGTCGACCGCCAAGTCGCAATACAAAGTCACGTGCGGCCACGACTGTCTCGCGGAGTTCGCGGAGCGTTTCCTCACGGCGCTCACGACGCCACGACGCGAGCGCGGTCGCGCTCGCGCCGGACGTGCGCTACACCGAGAATGGCGCGCAGCTCGCGATCGGCGACGCGCTCTGGTCCACGGCGCAGAAGCTCGGCGACAACAAGCTCGTATTCACCGATCCCGAGTCCGGCGGCATTCAGCTCTACGCGGCCGTCGTCGAGAGCGGGCTGCCGTCGATGCTCGCGGCGCGCCTCAAGGTCGAGCACCGGCAAGTCACCGAGATCGAAACGACGGTGCTGCGCAGGAACGCCGACGACGCCGCGATGGCGTCGTTCGCGGTCGACCGGCCGATCTGGCATCAGCCGATCGCGGCGGCGAAGCGCGTGTCGCGCCAGGCACTCATCGACATCGCGGATTCTTACTTCGAAGGCATCACGCAGGCGCGCGGCGACGTGACGCCATTCGATCCGCAATGCACGCGCTTCGAGAACGGCGGCCAGATGACGCTGAACGAAAACGCACAGAACGCCGTGATGAAGATGGGCTGCCAAGAGCAGTTCGCGGCCGGGATGCTCGCGATCGTCACCTCGGTTTCGCACCGGCGCTATCTCGTCGTCGACGAGGACGACCAGGTCGCGTGCGCGATCGTGACGTTCGATCACCGAGGCAACCTCGAGGCGCGCCCTTCGCCGCGCGGCCGCGATCTGAAGCCGAACGGGCCGTTCACACGGCCGTTCAGCTTCCTGATTTTCGAAGCGTTCAAGGTGGTCGACGGCAAGATCCGCCAAGTCGAAGCGACCGTCTTCAGCGTTCCCTATCGAATGAATCCCGGCTGGCCTGACGAGTGACACCCATGCGCAACACCTACGTTCTCGTGCTCTCCGCCCTCATCGTCGCGTTCTGCACGCCGCGCGCGCTCGAGGCGCAAGCGAAGCCTACCTGCGACCGCGCGTGCCTCAAGGACGTGATGACGAAGTACCTCGGCTCGCTCGTCGCGCACGATCCGAAGAAGGCGCCGCTCGGAGCGAACGTGCGCTTCACCGAGGACGCGAAGGAGCTCAAGGTCGGCGAAGGCTTCTGGAAGACCGCGTCGAAGCTGCGGCCGTTTCGCACCGACTTCCTCGATCCGCGAACCGGCACGGCCGGCGTGCACGCGGTGATCGAGGAGGACGGCAAACCGATCCTGTTCGCGGGCCGGCTCAAAGTCGTCGACAAGAAGATCACCGAGATCGAGACGATCGTCGTGCACAACCAGGCCGAGGGCGCGCTGTTCGCGCCCGACGCGCTCGCGGCTCCCTCGCCCGCGATGGTGACGATGCCGCGCAAGGACTTGCTCACGCCGCGCCAGCAGATGATCGACGTCGCGCTGCGTTATCCCGGGGGCTTGAAGGTCGGCAGCTTCGAGAAGTCCGACGTGCCGTTCGCGAAGGACGCATATCGGCTCGAGAACGGCGTGAAGATGGCCGGGCCCGGCTGCACGTTCCAGCCGCCAAGCTGCGAGAACCTGCGCGCGCAGCAGCTGCCGACGCTCGCCGGGATCAAGTCGCGCGTGATCGCCGTCGACGAGGAGAACGGCACGGTGCTGCTCTGGATGGACTTCGGCCCGGGCTCATTGCCGCGCGGCGAAGGCAAGGCGCTCGTGACGTTCGAGGCGTTCAAGGTGTACGGCGGCGAGGTGCACGCGGTGGAGGCGATCTTCAAAGGGATGCCGGCGGATACGCCGCCGGGATGGAAGTGACACCGCGGTCGGCTCACCGAGCCGACCGCAGCTGCACAGTCCCATTTCGTTAGCGATCAGAAGTTGACGCGCGCACCCACGGTGTATCGGCGCCCCACCGTATCGTAGAGATACGTGTTCGGTCCCGGGACACCCGCGCGACCGATGACTGGGTACATGGCCGGCGGCGTCTCGTTGGTGAGGTTGTTCACGGACAAGAACGTGTCCCACCGAGTGTTGCGGCCCTTGCCGAAGGCGTAGCTGAAGGTCAAATCGGTATACAGAACCGAGTCGACGCTGTTGTCATCGATCGTCACCACGGTACCCGTGCCCCGCACGGTGCTTTCGACCTTGGTATGGTCGTTCACCCCGCTACCGATGTAGCGCTCCTGCAGGAAGACCGAAAACGGCCCGCGCGCGTAGGTCAGGTTCGTCGTGAATTTGTTCTTCGGTAAGCCTCCCGCCGGTGGGAGCGATCCGACGTCGCCGGCGCGGTCGTCGCGCGGCGAACCGGGTGTCAGGATGGAGTTCTCGTCGAGCCGCGTGCCGAGGAAACGCCAGCCGAGAAGCCCGCGCCCGACGTTGATCCCGGCGTAGTTGAGCTCCAGGTCGAAGCCCCTGACCCGCTGATTCGAGAGGTTGATGAACAGCGAATCGACACGAACGATCTGATTGCTGGCGTCACGGACGACGTACTGGCACAGCGGCGACGAGTTGTGGCCCGCGGAGGCGTAGCAGGCGTTGACCTCCTGCTGGGCAGTGAGCTGGCCGATCGCGTCGTCGATGTTGATGTCGTACTTGTCGAGCGTCACCGAGAACTTGTCCAAAGGCTGATACACGAAGCCGAGCACGCTGGTCCGCGCGGTCTCGAGACCGACGTCCGGGTTTCCGCCCGAGAAATTGGCCGTGCTGATGAGTGCGTTGCCGTTCGCCGGATCGGTGACGTTCACGCCGCCGCGCTGAGACTCGAACCGTTCCCGCAACGTCGGCGCGCGCACGTCCTCGGAAAGGGTGCCCCGGAGCCTGAACCTCGGCGTGAGTTGGTACGAGATGCCCGTCTTCCACGGCGACGCGTCGCCGCTGCCGCTGTAGTGGACCGCGCGGAACGCCTCGTCGAGATTCAACTTGCCGTTCGCCAGCAGCGGAATGCCGAACTCGAAGAACGCCTCGCGCACGGTGTATCCGCCTTCGACCGAGCGCTGGCTCGAGAACAGCACGGTGCTCGAATTCGCGTCACCGGCGAAACCCGAGGGCACGAACCGGAGACCGGGAATGCCGTACTGCTGCGGGGCGCCGGTGGTGGGATTGAACTGCGCGAGGATCCCGCGCGAACCGGGCGGGGCCAACCCCAGATCGCTCATCATCTGGCCCTCGATCGTGCACGGAAACTCGTCGCACGGATCCACGGTGCGCACGCCCAGTTGCTGCTCTCGCCACGAGAGACCGAACGCGGCCGTGATCGGGCCCAACACGCCATTCGAGCCCTTCGTGAGGTTGCCCGCGAGCGTGAGCTCGACATCGTCCTCCGTGACTCTGCCACGCGCGATCTTGCCATTGTCGACGACATAGTTGGCCGCGGCCGGCGTCACGGCCGCCGTGCCTCCGATCAGGTCGATGGGCACGCACGAATCGAAGACCCCGGGGTTGAACAGCGTGACGCGGCACACGGGTTGGCCGCTGGGGCCGGCCACCGCATCCATCGCCAGAAACAACCGATCCGTGCGCATACCGCCCGGGACAACCGTCTCTTGCCTGTTTTGCGCGTACTGAACGTAACCGTTGAGCGCCCAGCCGCCCGCGAAGAACGTGTCGGGCAGATCGTGATTGAAACCGCCCGTCACCTGACCGTAGCGGTTCTTCGCGATCAATTCGCCCCCATCGAATGGGTTTCCGGTCAGGTTCGGCGTGAAGATGCCGAAGCCGACGAACTGGCGGTTTTCGACCTGCATTTGTTGGCGAACCGCTGCGGGCAAGAAGGGATTGTCGACGTACAACCTCGCCTGCCACGGGCCGAGCAGCGCGGCCGTTTGCCAACGGTTCGACTGCTGCGTGTCCGCCAGCAGCGTTTCGACGAAAAAGCTGTCGCGGTCGCTGATGTCGTGGTCGTAGTGAGCGAAGAGGACGCCCCGATCCGCCGGCGTGTCTACTTCGAAATCCGAGTTGACGCCGTACTCGAGCGTCGGCCGCGACTGGCAATTGCAGCCGCCATTCAGTTGGCCGACGCCGCTGAAGGGAAGCTGCCGGGAGGCGCCGCTGCCGTCCGGTAGAAATTCCACGTGATCGAGGGCCGAGCCCGTCTGCAACATGATGCCGCCGGGCGTGAAGTTGGTCGGGCTTACGTACGGCCGCGCGAGGAAATTCGGCCCATTGGGATCCGGATTCGTGACCTGGGCCTTGAGGTTGTAGAAGCCGCTGCGGTCCTGAAGAGACGAGAAGCCGTCGATGCCGTCTTTGTGCCAGGCCTCGACCGCGGCGATGAGGTGCCCTTTTTCGCCGATGTCCGTACCGTATCCGAACCCCGCCTTATAGGTATCGTCATCGCCGTAGGTCGTAGTCCCCGCTTGGAGCGAGTACTTGAAGCCCGTGAGCTTTCTGTCCAGGCGGAAGTTGACGACGCCTGCCACGGCGTCGGCGCCATACGCCGCCGATGCGCCACCCGTGACCGCCTCGACGCTCCGAACGAGCGTTTCGGGGATGACACCCACGTCGACCGCGCCAAATTTGTTGTTCGGCCCGAGACGGCGACCGTCCAGAAGCACCAGCGTTCGAGGCGCATCGAGTCCCCGCAGGTTGAGGTTGGCGCTACCGGACGCGACGGCGCCGCCGACTGCCTGTTGGCTCGCCACGTTGTTGGCAAACACCGGCAGTTGGCTCAGCGACTCGATGAGTGTGCTCGGCGCCATCTTCTGCAGGTCGACAGCGGTGACCGACGTCACGGGCGTGGGCGTGTTCACGCCCGAAGAGATGAGGCGCGTGCCGGTCACCGTGACCTCTTCGACCGGCTGCTGATTTTGCGTAGACGGCTCTTGCGCGGCCGCCTGCTGCGCGGCCATTCCGAAGCAGGCCAAGCATGCGGCCCGTGCGAGCCCGACCGGGCCCGCGGTCCTATTCTTGTTCATGACTCCCCCATTCTTCTGCTCGTTGCTGGACGAGCGGCCACGCCGCAGGCGGCACCGTAGATAGCCAAGACTGCGGCCCAGGAACCCCGAGAGACTATAAGACACATTGCTAGCTCTGGATATGCTATGGGTGAGGGTTTGCCCTCGTAGCTAAATGCGAGCGGGGCAAAGTCGACGACCGCGAGGGCCGGCCGAGTTAGCCATGGCGTCACGGGCTCAGTGGACTTTGCCGCGCAGCGAATAGAGCGGCTCGAGCGCCCATTCGTAGAGTCGCCTCGTCTCGAGCAACACGTCCGCTTCGACGGCCATGCCCGCACGCAGCTCGCGCGGCACGCCGTACGCGATGACGTTCTGCGATTCGAGCGCGACGACGACTTGGTACACCGGTTCTGCGCCGACGGCGTCGGCCGCGCGCACGCCGGGCAGGATGGCAGTCTGCGACACGGCCTCGACGGTGCCGTGGTAGTGCCCGAACTTTTGATACGGGAACGGCTCGTAGCGCAGCAACACGTCCTCGCCAACCGCGATGAAGCCGACGGCGCGGCTCGGAGCATAGAGCTCCGCGCGCAATCGCGAGCCGGCCGGCACGATGAGCGCGAGCGCCGCCGTGCTGTCGACGAGTTGCCCCACGACGGCTGCGATTCCGGTCACGACCCCGGTTGCCGGAGCGGCCACCACGATCTCGCGCCGCGCCTCGTTCTCGGCGATGTCGAGGTCGGCCGCAGTCACCGAGCGCTCGAGCTCGGCGATCTGGTTGCGGTAGCGCAGCTCGAGCGATTCGGCTCGCGCCGTCACATCGTCGAGCTGCCGAGCGATGCCGTTCGTATCCCTCTCGAGGCCCTGCAACCGACCGCGCTGATCGAGCAAGTCGGCTTGCTTCGCGAGGAAGACGTCCTCCGACGCAAAGCCTTGCGCGCGAATTCGCCCGTAACGCGCGACCGCCTCCTCCGCGATGTGCACACGTTCACGCTGCGCGTCGATGCTTCGCTCCAGCATCGCGGTCTCGGCCGTGAGCGATGCACGCGACTCTTCGAGCGACGCGCGCTCGAGGCGCTCGAGGGCATGAGTGTCGTCGATCTGAGTCTCGAGGCTCCGACGGCGGCCGGTGAGGCGCTCGCCTACTGCTGACTGCGCCGGACCGAGCGCCTTCGTCAGCCGCTCGCTCGACACGACGAACAGAATCTCGCCGCGCTCGACGTGCTGGCCCTCGACGACGCGCTTGTCGACGATCGTGCCGAGCTGCGGGCTATGGACGTCGATCACGCCGCGGTCGGGGACGAGCCGCCCGCGCAGCGTGCTGCGGGCGCTGTAGGCACCGAGCGCGAGTAGTGCGCCGAGCAGTGACGCGATCAGAAGGCCCACCCCTGTCAGTACGCCGAAGGAGAGGGGCCGTGCGAGCACGATCGGCCCCAGCGCGTCCTTGCGGTTCGCCGCGACCGCGGCTGGCCGAAACAATGGCAATGGGCCGTTCATCAGCCGGCGCCCGGGTGATCTTGGTCCGCCATCCTAGCGGCCGCGAATCAGTCGCCGCTGCGCGTCTTTCTTGTGAAAGCGGATCGAATCGAGCGCTGCCGCGCGTGCCCGTGGTGTGCTGTGCTATCGAGTCGCCGCAGGGATTCGCAAGAGGGATGTGATGCGCACGGACGTTGCGAAAATCGAGCTACAACCGCGCATGGACGCGCTCGCGGCGCGCGTGCGCGAAGAAACCCAGATTCCGGGCGTAATCCTCGGCGCGAGCATCGACGGTCGGCGAACGTACGCCATCGCCGGTACGAACGACGCCGGCGACAGGCGACGGCTCGAGAAATCAGCGACCTTCGCGCTCGGCTGCGCGAGCAAGTTGCCGCTTGCCATCGCCGCACACGAGCTCGCGCGGCGCGGCGCGATCGATCTGTGCGCCCCAATCGGTCGATATCTGCCCGAGGTCCGCGATTCGAATCACGGAGAGACCGTGCTTTGCGAGCATCTGCTCTCCCACACGAGCGGCTTTCGAGGCACGAACATCTTCGACGCCCGCATGCGAGCGCTGAGCTGGGAGGGCCTGGTGGCGTACTTGAGGTCCGCACCTCGGCTGTTCACCGCGGGTGCCGTATTCAGCTACGAGCACACGGAATCCGTGCTTCTCTCCGAAATCGTCCGTCGCCTCGGCGGCGGTGCGCCTCGCGCGGGACTTGCAGCGCGCGATGGAAGGAGCGCCGGTCGGCACGTGTTCGATGAGCGTCTCGGTCGGTTCGTCGTGCTCGACGTCGCTGAACCCATCCCGCCGTTCTGGCAACCGGCGTTCTCGGAACGCCCCGTGACCGTCGACGATCTGCTCGACCTCGGCGAGGCGGCACTGCGTGTTCCCGAGCTTCAACGTAGTGTCGTGCGTCTTCCGCCGTCCGCCGGCGGCCCGCTCCGCGAGCTCATGCCGCTCGCATTCGGGCTCGGTTGCGCAGAGCTGAGGGGAGGTTTCCGCGGAAACACCGGTGTCGCGGCGGGCCAATGCGTCGGCTTGCGATTCGCGGAGCGCACCTGTGTAGCCGTGGGCTTGAACGCGATGGTGCCCCACTTGCGCGACTTCGTCTTGACCGCGCTGTGCAACGAAGTCGCCGGCATTCCGCCGCGCGAGGAGCGGCAACCGTTCGGCTTCGATCTGCGCGACCTCGCCGGCCACTACATCGGACCCGGCTCCGCGATGGTCAGCGTCCGGCACGCCGATGACCGATTGGTGTGCACGCTCGGGCACGAGGATCGCCGCGGAAATCTGCAGGTCGATTTCGTGCTCGACGACGACCTGCGCCCCGTGCTGCGGTCGCCGGTCCCGCAGCTGTCGCTCGCATTTTTCGAAGAGCCCATCGAGGGCGCAATCGGTCTCATGGTCGGTTTGAGCGCGTATCGGCGCGTCGCGCCGTGACGCGATCAACGCGGCCCGCGGGGTAGCACGAATCGTCCGTTCCACAAATACGCGCGATCGAGCTCGACGAGCTCGACATGCGGAAACACGGACAACACGGGGCGCGTCAGCCACAGCCCCGGCGCTACGACGCGCAGAACGGCCGACCACTCGTCCGAGCTATCGGATCGGCGCACGCACAGCTCGGACTCGCCGCGCACCTCGCGGATATGCACACGCCACGCGGCGGAGCTGAATGCACCGACCGGCCGCTCACGAACAGCGTTTGCACGTGGCGGAACTTTGAGCTCGAAGAGCCCCGGCAGGTACGCGCCAAATATCCGCGCGGCGACCACGGCCGCCGCCTGGTCGGTCGATGCCGCCATGAGCGCGAGCCGGCGCCGCGGATGGGCGCGAACGAGCACCGAATGGCCCGGCCATACCGATTGATGACCGAGCCATCCGTCCCCGTAGCACTTCCAGCCTAGATAGATGCCTCGCTCGAGCGGATTCCATCCGGGCAACGGAATTGCGAACCCGTAGTCTCCCGCGCGCTCGTCGTCCGGCCACACGTCCGGCGCCGCGAACGCCGCCTCCGCGACGAGATTCAATAGATCACTCGCGCCGAGCGCGAGGTCGCCGCCGGTCGCCGGACAGATCGATCCAGTAAGGCCCCGCGGGTCGAGACGCAGCGGCTCGAGCAGTGTCTCGGCGAGCTGCACCGCGTACGGACGCGAGGCGAGGCGCTCCAATAGCGCCGCGATCACCCACGCGCCCGCATTTCCGTAGCTATAGAGCGCGCCCGGCGTCGCAAGCGGCGCCGCGGCGCGGAGTCCGTGCGCGAGCGACTCGGCATCGACGCGCCCGCGTGAATCCCTCGGCATCGTCGACAACAGCGAGTCGTCGAGGCCGTGCGTGTGCTCGAGGAGTTGCCTCACGGTAATGCCGCGCAGCGCGCCGCGCGGGAAGCCGGTCAGCAGATCGGACGCGCGCTCGTCCGGAGCGAGCCGACGCGCTTCGAACGCGCGTCGTGCGAGCATCGCCGTGAAGAGCTTCGCAATGCAGCCTACTCTTAGCGGGGCTCGCAGCGGCTCCGACGACGCGGCGCGCTGCCCCGCCTCGATGCACGCGCTGCGCGCGCCGCAACGCAATCCGACCACGAGGCCGCGGGGGAGCAGACCCGCGAAGGCACGCTCGATCTCGCTCCGCAGACGTTCGGGCTGGGCGAGCTCTGCGATGGGTTCAGCGGGAGCGTTTCCGTCCACCGACGGACAGTAGCTCGCCGACGCGATCGGCCAGCGCAGAAAATCTCGCGACAGCGCCCAAGTTCGCGCGTCGCGAGATCGCCCGGCGCGGCCCTACTCTGCGCCGCATGAACGAGTATGGATTTCGCTGCTACGCGTCGCGCGACTCCGACGCGCCCGCGATCATCGAGAATGACCGTGCGACTTGGTCGCGAGGAGAACTGCTGGACCTCGCGGACGGCATCGCGCGAGGCTTCGCGGCGGTCGGGCTTGCACCCGGCGACGTCGTCGCGATCGTCGCGCCAAACTGCGCCGAGTACGTCGCCGCTTATCTCGCGGGAATCTCGGCCGGGCTCTATGTCGTCCCGGTGAACTGGCACCTCGCCGCACCCGAGGTCGACTACCTGATCGACAACTCGCGCGCGAAAGCGATCGTGGCGCACGCGAAGCTTGGGTGTAGGCGCCTCGACACGTTGCGTGCACATGGCACACGCATGAAGGCGATCGTGTCGATCGGTCCAGCAGAGGGCTTCCGCGAGTTGCGTGCGTTCGTGGCCGGCGCGGCCAACTTCCGACTCGACGCGAATTTGCCGATGGGCCGAATGCTGCCGTACACCTCGGCCACGACGGGCGTCCCGAAGGCCGTCTGGCGCCCGCTGGACGGCGCGGCGCACGCGATGCGCAAGTTCGTCGCGTGGCATCTGGCGCTCGGCGTCTCGCTCGAAGACGACAACGTGCATCTCTGCTCGACGATGCTCTATCACGCGGCACCGCTCGAAGGCGTGCGCAACGCGCTCGAGATGGGGCACGCCGCCGTGCTCATGGAGTCCGGGGACGCGCTCGCCGTGCTGGAGGCGATCGAGAGATACCGGGTGACGACGGCCTTCGTGATTCCAACGCTGTTCGTGCGCATGCTGCAACTCTCGCACGAGGAGCGCGAACGGCATTCCGTGAGCTCCTTGCGCTTCGTCGTCCACGGCGGCGCGCCGTGCGCGCCGGACGTGAAACGAAGCATGCTCGCGTGGTGGGGCCCGATTCTCTGGGAAGCCTACGGCGCCACCGAGGTCCAGGGCACGATCGCGAGCTCGGAAGAGTGGCTGCGACGGCCCGGCACCGTCGGGAGAGCTATCGCGGGCTCACGCCTCGCGATCCTCGACGATGGCGGCCGCGAGCTTCCACGGGGCGAGATCGGCTCGGTCTATGTCGCGCCTTACACCGGCGAGGGGTTCGAGTACCTCGGCGACGAGCCGAAGACGCGCGCCTGCGTGCGCGGCGATCTCGTCTGCGTCGGAGATCGCGGCTACGTCGACGCGGAGGGCTATCTGTTCCTGTGCGGCCGCGAGGCGGACCTCATCATCTCGTCGGGCGTCAACATTTACCCCGCCGAGATCGAGAACGCTTTGATCGCCCATCCGGCCGTAGCCGACTGCGCCGTCGTCGGGAGAGCCGATCGATTGCTCGGCGAGACACCGCGCGCGATCGTTGAACTCGTTCCAGACGCCGTACCTAGCGTCGAGCTCACGCACGAGCTGCTCGCGTTCCTGCGCACGCGCCTCGCGGCAATGAAGTTGCCGCGGCTGATCGAGTACCGAGACCGCTTGCCGCGCGACGCGAACGGGAAGCTGCGGCGGCGAGCGTTGCGAGAGGAGGTATCCCCGTGAGCGAGCCTGGCGAACGATCCACTGCGCGCTTCCGTGCGTCGCCGCTCTATCGAGTTTATGTGCTCGCCTTGCTCGTAGCGGTCGGGATCGCGGGCTGGGTCGATCGCAACGTGCTCGCAGCGCTGCTTCAATCCATCAAGCTCGACCTCGCCCTTTCCGATACGGAGCTCGGCCTGCTCGGCGGCGTCGCGTTCGGCCTGTTCTATGCGACGGTCGGCTTGCCCGTTGCGTGGCTCGCGGACAAGAGCGACAGACGTTCGTTGATCGCGGCTGCGGTCGGCGCTCTGGAGCGTGATGACCGCGGCCTGCGGGCTCGCAGGCGGCTTCCCGGCATTGTTCCTCACGCGTGTCGGCGTCGGCATCGGCGAAGCCGGCGGATCTCCACCGTCGCAGTCGTTGGTGTCGGACTACTTCGGTCCAGAACGGCGCGCGCGCGCATTCGGCGTGCTGTACCTGCAGATCCCGCTCGGCTTCGTCGTCGGCTACTGGCTCGGCGGTTGGCTCGATGGGCTCGTTGGCTGGCGGCTCACTTTTTTGCTCGTCGGCCTGCCGGGAGTTGCGCTCGCGCTGCTCGTACGGCTCACGCTACGGGAGCCGCCGCGAGGCCACGCCGATGCAGTGGGCTCGACACGAGGCGGCGAGCACGTCGCTTGCGGCGGCGATTCGCTTCTTCGTCGCGCAGCGGCCCCTGCGCTACCTGTCCATGGCAGGCGCCGCGCACAGCATCGGCGCGTTCGCAGCCGCGCTGTGGCTGCCCACCTATTTCATACGGACGTTCGCAGTGACCGGCGCGACCGCCGGAGCCTGGCTCGCCCTCGCTTACGGCTGCGGCGGAACCGCGGGAGTTCTTTGCGGCGGGCAAATCGCGGACGCGTTCGTGCGCAGTACACGCAACGCGCGCTGGTATGCCTGGGGCTGCTCTGCCGTGATCGCCGGGACGCTGCCCTGCACTGCGCTCACGTACCTTACGGATGCGCCCGCGGTCGCGGTCGCGGCTCTCGTCATGGCGACATTTCTCGGCCACATGTTTCTCGGCCCGGTCGCGGCGCTGCTGCAGGGTCTCGCGGGCGTTCGGCGCCGCGCAATGGTCGCGGCGTTCTACTTGTTTCTCGTGAACCTGGTATCCATGGGCGTCGGCCCGACCGTGGTCGGCTTGGCCAGTGATCGGTTAGCCGCGAGCCTCGGAAACGACGCGCTTCGCTGGGCGCTGCTCACGGTGGTGACGCTCACGAGCGCAGTCGCGTCTGGACTCTTCTGGGTCGCGGGGCGCTGCGTTCCGCGCGAAATCCATCAGGAAGACCCGGCCGGCGCGGCACGGCCGCTGCATTCTTCGTCCGCTGTCTCTTCGTGACCGTAGCCCTCATCGAGCGGCTGGCACTGGGCTTCCGCAAACGACTGCCGGCGCTGCTGCAAGCGGAAGCCGCCGAGTGCGGCCTCGCGTGCCTCGCAATGATCGCGTCGTACCACGGGCAATGCGTCGACGTTGCGATGCTGCGCCGGCGATTCACCGTATCCGCGAAGGGCACGTCGCTTTCCTCGATCATCGCTTTCGCCGGCCGGCTCGAGCTTTCGGCGCGACCGATCCGATTGGAGATCGAGGACCTCAGTCGGCTGCGACTGCCGTGCATCTTGCATTGGGACTTCACTCATTTCGTCGTGCTCGCTCGCGTCGGCCGCACTCGAATCATCGTTCATGATCCCGCGGCGGGTAGGCGAACGCTGCCAATCGAAGCCGCGCACGGCGCATTCACCGGAGTGGCACTCGAGCTCTGGCCCACACCCGATTTCGAACGCAGCGAGCTACCGGCTGCCGTCCGGATCCGCGATCTCATCGGTCGCGTAGACGGTGCGCGCTCCGCTTTCGCACAAGTTCTGTCACTGGGCGGCGTGCTCGAGGCCTTCGTCATCGCCAGCCCGCTATTCCTTCAGTGGGTCGTCGATCATGCGCTGGTGACCGGCGACCGCGACTTGCTCGCGCTGCTCGCTCTCGGCTTCGGTGCGCTCGTGCTTTGCGAGCAGGCTATCACCGCGCTCCGGGCCTGGATCATCATGCATTTCGAGACGACGTTGAACGTCCAGTGGCACGCGAACGTGTTCGCGCACTTGCTCGACCTGCCGCTTCCGTTCTTCGAGAAGCGTCATCTCGGCGACATCGTCTCTCGCTTCCGCTCGATCGACGCAATCCAGCGCACGATCACGACATCGTTCATCGAGGCAGTCGTGGATGGCTGCATGACGCTGCTGCTGGCGGTGCTGATGTATTCATACAGTCCGCGGCTCACCTGGATATGCGTCGCGGCAACGGGGCTCTATGCGCTCGGCCGCTGGCTCGTATACGCGCCCCTGCGGGCGGCGTCCGAAGAGCAGATCGCTCATACGGCGCGGCAGGAAAGCCATTTCCTAGAGAGCGTGCGAGGACTTCGCGCGATCAAACTCTTTCGGCGCCAGAACGAGCGGCGTTCGGCATGGCTTGCTCTGCTGGTCGAGCAGGTGAACTCGGGCTTGCGGGCGCAACGTCTACAAATAGCGCTCCGCCTCGTGAATGGGCTGCTGTTCGGCGTCGAGAACATCGTGGTCATCTATCTCGGCGCGCGCGCGGTGCTCGAAGCGCAGCTGTCGGCCGGGATGCTGGTGGCTTACGTTTCCTACAAGCGCCAGTTCTCGAGCCGACTCAGCGCGCTAATCGACAAGGGGTTCGAGCTGAAACTGCTGCGCTTGCACGCAGAGCGGCTCGCCGACATCGTGCTCACGGATCCCGGGACGCGACGTGGCGAGACGGGACGGCTGCTTACGAGCGAAGGCGGCCGTTTGAATGCAACCATCGAAATCTGCGATGTCTGCTTTCGCTATGCCGAGCACGAGCCGTTCGTCCTCGAGGGCGTGAATCTCGAAGTCTGCGCCGGCGAGTCGATCGCGGTGGTCGGTCCGTCCGGCTGCGGGAAGAGCACGCTCATACACGTGATGCTCGGCATCCTCGCGCCGTCCTCCGGCGACGTGCTGATCGGAGGCTTGCGCCTCGAGGCGCTGGACCCGGAGGTCTTGCGTCGCACGGTCGCGAGCGTGACGCAGGGCGACACGCTGTTCGCAGGTTCGATCGCCGACAACATCTCCTTCTTCGACGGTCAAGCCGATCAAGCGTGGGTCGAGGAATGCGCACGCGTGGCGGCGATTCACGCGGAGATCGCGGCTTTGCCGATGGGCTACAACACGTTTGTCGGCTACTCGGGGTCGACGCTGTCGGCCGGACAGCAGCAGCGAATTCTGTTGGCGCGAGCGTTGTATGCCCGTCCCGCGATCCTCGTGCTCGACGAGGCGACGAGCCACCTCGACGTGAAGCGCGAAATCATCGTGAGCTCTGCGATCCGCGCGTTGAACATCACTCGGGTGATCGTCGCGCATCGGCCGCAGACAACCGCGACCGCGGATCGCATCGTGACGCTAGAGGGCGGACGTATCGTGCGCGAAGCACGAATCGCTTCCGGTGGACCGCGCCGCCCGCGTCTCGAAGCCGTGTCCGGCGTCGCCGGTGCGGCCCTGTCGGCGGAAGGCGGCACGCGGTGAACGTGCACCTCGAAATCTGACGAGCGCGTCGCGACGGGCCAGGACGAGCGCCCGCTCGACGAGCACGCGCCTGCCAAGAGAGCCGATCGAACGGAGCTAGGACCGTCCGGCACCATCGACCTCCGAAAGCTCACGTCCGAAGAAGCTCGGATCCTTGCGGCGACGGGTTGCTGAGGGCGGCGAACATCACGCGCGAAGAAATCGGCCTCGTGGTCCTACAGACGGTTGCGGACGCCGCGTCTGTCGATGTGGCAGCGCTTCGACCATCGACGCCGTTGCTCGAGATCTACATGGACTCGCTCACGCTCGTTTCGATCGTGACACGTTTAGAGACGACGTACGACGCTGCGTTTGACGGAGTCGAACTGGCTGAAGTCTTGCGGGCCCGCATTATCGGTGACATCGCGTCCATCGTGGCGCGAAAACTTCAGGTGGCCTGACGCGAATTCGCAGAACGCGCCTAGAAATGCGGGCTGCTGTCCGAAACGGCCTGGGCTGTAATGGGCTCGGACCACACTCAGGAGGAATCGATCATGGATGGATGGACGACGACGATGCGCGAGCTCACCGCGGAGGAGACGACGCTCGTGAGCGGCGCCTTCACTTGGCAAGGGCTCGGCGGAGCGATGCTCGCCGGAGGGATCGTCGGAGGGATCGGCGCCGCGGTGACCGGCGCCGGCGTGCCGCCGGCTATTCTCGCCGGCATGCTGCTCGGCGGGATCAGCTATTGCGTCACCGATCTGATCAACCAGTGCGTGTGAGCGCACTCGCGGCGGCGCCCCATCGGGCGCCGCCGCACCGCCTGCGAAATGGGAGGCTGCGATGACTCTAATGCGCTTCAAAGGCGATCCGCCGCGTATCACCGTCACGCTGCTCGCCGCGGCTGTCGTAGGCGCGGCGACGGGCCTCGGCGTCGCTCACATGTCTTGGCCCAACGCGATCGGGGTCGCCATCGTTGCGGGGCTCGCCGCCGGCGGCGTCCTGTACGCGTTGCTGCCGGCTTGGTTGCGACGCCGGCCCAAATAGGCACGGCCCACCATAACGGACGCAGTTCGTCCCTAACGGAGCCGCGCGGACGGCGTCTTGAAATACGTCCTCCGAGGGCGCACCTTGACGCGCCTATGGCAAACGACGTCAGCACCGCCACGTTCGAGCGCGAAGTCCTCGAGGCCTCGAAAACCGTCCCCGTCATCGTCGACTTCTGGGCGCCTTGGTGCGGCCCGTGCCGCTCGCTCACGCCGATCATCGAGAAGGTCGTCGGCGAGTTCAAAGGCCGAGTGAAGCTCGTGAAGGTGAACTCCGACGACAACGCGGAGCTCTCGCAGGCCTTTCGGATCCAGTCGATCCCAAACGTGATCGCGTTCAAGGACGGCCGCGCCGTGTCGCAGTTCGTCGGCGCGCAGCCCGAGTCGCAGATTCGGGCGTTCGTCGAGAAGCTGCTGCCATCGCAGATGGAAGCCGCGCTCAAGAACGCCGAGGAGCTGCTCGCGGCCGGCAACCTCGACGATGCGGAGCGCCAGCTCGCGGTGATCAAGTCGGATCCCTCGATCGACGCGCGGATCGAAGCCGTGCGCCAGGGCATCGCCCACGCGCGCGCGGGCGATCAGGGCCCGGCGGAGGCGGAGCTTCGCGCGAAGCTCGACGCGAACCCGGCGGACCACGAGACGCGGCTCGCGCTCGCGGGCCTCTACGCGGGCCAGCGACGCTACCAAGAAGCGATGGACGAGCTGCTCGAGATCTTGAAGCGCGCGAAAAATTGGCGCGAAGGCGAGGCGCGCAAGCAGCTGATCTCGCTCCTCACGCTCGCTTCGAGCCAGCCCGCGCTCGTTACCGAGTACCGGCGCAAGCTCACGAGCGCGATGTTCTAACGCAGCGCGCGGCTTCGTGGACGCGGCATGCAACGCTCCCTGATCTACGTCGGGCTCGCGCTGATCGCGATCGGCTTGCTGTGGCCGTGGGTCCGCCGGCTCGGGCTCGGCCGCCTGCCCGGCGACATCCGAATCCAAACCGAGCATGGCGCGTTCTACTTTCCGCTCGTGACCTGCCTCGTGATTTCGTTCCTGATCTCGCTCGTGCTCTGGCTCTTGCGCCGCTGACCCCAGCGACGCACCGGTCCCACCGATCTCGGCGTCATGCCTCGGGCGCTATCATGCGCCCATGGAACCGCCTTCCGCGACGCGCGCGATGCGCATCGGCGCACCGCACTCGCGACTTACACTCCAGAGGGTCGCGTTGCCGCGCCTCGGGCCGCAGCAGGTGCTGCTCGAGGTCTCGGCCTGCGGCGTCTGCCGCACGGACCTGCACGTGCTCGACGGCGAGCTGCCGAGCGCGCGGTATCCCGTGACGCCCGGTCACGAGATCGTCGGGCGTGTGCTCGCGGTCGGCAGCGACGACGTGCCGTTCGAAACCGGCGAACGCGTCGGCGTGCCGTGGCTCGGCTTCACCTGCGGCGAGTGCCGCTACTGCAAGCTCGGGCTCGAGAACCTCTGCGACCGGGCGGGCTTCACGGGCTGTACGCTCGACGGCGGCTACGCCGAGCACGCGGTCGCGGACGCGCGCTACTGTTTCCGAATTCCCGATCGCTACGACGACGCGCACGCCGCGCCGCTGCTCTGCGCGGGGCTGATCGGCTATCGCGCGTACAAGGCCGCGGGCGACGGTCGAAATCTCGGCCTCTACGGCTTCGGCGCGGCCGCGCACCTGCTCGCGCAGCTCGCGCGCGCTCAGGGCCGCAGCGTGTTCGCGTTCACGCGGCGCGGCGACGACGCAGCCCAACGCTTCGCGCTCGAGCTCGGCGCCGTCTGGGCGGGCGACTCCGAAAGCGTGCCGCCCGAGGAGCTCGACGCGGCGATCCTGTTCGCGCCGGTCGGCGCGCTCGTGCCGGCCGCGCTCGCGGCGACGCGCAAAGGCGGACGCGTGGTCTGCGCCGGCATTCACATGAGCGACATCCCGAGCTTTCCGTACCGTATGCTCTGGGGCGAGCGCACGGTGACCTCGGTCGCGAATCTTACGCGCGCCGACGGGCACGAGTTCATGACGCTGGCGGCCGACATCGAGCTAACACCGGCGATCGAGCGCTACGCGCTCGCGGACGCGAACGAAGCGCTCGAGCGGCTACGCGCGGGCGAGCTCCGCGGCGCTGCCGTCCTCATGACGACCCCTCAGCGCGCGAGCTGACCGCACAACGGTGCGGGCGGTCGACGCGCCGCAGGCAAATCAGGCTTACCTACCGGGCCTGCCCTGCGAGTCCGTCGCGCAGCGAGTCACGCGCTCCAGCGCGCGCCGGGCTCCGCCGCGCGCAGCCAGTCGAGATAGGCACGCGCCCGCGCGTCGCCCTCCGCCGGCGCCCACGGCGCTTGCTCGACGGCCGTTGCAGGATCGTACGGACCTTCCTTGGTTTCGAAAAACGCCGCATTCTCGGACTGCAGGACCAGCGTGTGCCAAGTTCCGCGTGGCGTCTCGTAGCCGAAGTTCGGCGCGCCCTCGCCCATCGCGTAGCGCGCGGCGACCGAGCCCGACGATTCGAACATGAGCACGTCGATCCGCCCGCGCAGCACGAGCGCGGTCTCGCCTTTCGTCGGATGCCGATGCGGACGGAAGTACGAGTCGCGTAGCGCGACGATGAAATAGCGCTGCACCAAATCCGTGGGCGACTCGTGAACGTTGTGATGGGTACGCAGCCGCGGGCTCGTGGCCGCTCGGGCCGCGAGCTCCTCGAGCATCGCCGTCGGTATCAGCTTCATCGCCGTCTCGGTGTCGTGGGCCGCCCTGCCCGGCGTGCGCGCCGCCGCGAACGCCGCGGTCCTCAGTAGTGAATCACCGAGCGGATGCTCTTGCCTTCGTGCATGAGGTCGAACGCGTGGTTGATGTCTTCGAGCCCCATCGTGTGGGTGATCATCTCGTCGATCTTGATCTCGCCGGATAGGTACTGCTTGACCATGCCCGGCAGCTGCGTGCGGCCCTTCACGCCGCCGAACGCGCTGCCGCGCCAGACGCGGCCCGTGACGAGCTGGAACGGCCGCGTGCTGATCTCCTGGCCCGACGCCGCGACGCCGATGATGATCGACTCGCCCCAACCGCGGTGGCAGCACTCGAGCGCCGAGCGCATGAGCTGCGTGTTGCCGACGCACTCGAACGAGTAGTCGACGCCCCAGCCCGTGAGCTCGACGATGACCTGCTGGATCGGCTTGTCGTACTTCTTCGGGTTCAAGAAGTCCGTCGCGCCGAGCGCGCGCGCCATCTCTTCTTTGCCGGGGTTGATGTCGACCGCGATGATCCGCTCGGCCTTCGCCATCACGGCGCCCTTGGATCACGCTCAAGCCCACGCCGCCGAGACCGAACACGGCGACCGTCGAGCCCGGCCGGACCTTCGCCGTGTTGAGCACGGCGCCGATGCCGGTCGTGATGCCGCAGCCGAGCAGGCACACCTTCTCGAGCGGCGCCTTCTTCGCGATCTTCGCGAGCGCGATCTCGGGCAGCACGGTGTACTCGGAGAACGTGGACGTGCCCATGAAGTGCAGGATCGGCTTCTTGTTCTTCGAGAAGCGGCTCGTGCCGTCGGGCATCAGGCCCTTGCCCTGAGTCGCGCGGATCGCGACGCAGAGATTCGTCCTGCCGGACTTGCAGAACACGCACTTCTTGCACTCGGGCGTGTACAGCGGGATCACGTGATCGCCGGGCTTCACGCTCTTCACGTCCTTACCGACTTCCTCGACGATCGCGCCGCCCTCGTGGCCCAGGATCGACGGGAACGCGCCCTCGGGATCGGCGCCCGACAGCGTGTACGCGTCGGTGTGGCAAACGCCGGTCGCGACGTTACGAATCAGCACCTCGCCTTTCTTCGGCCCCGCGAGGTCGACCTCCTCGACGCTCAACGGCTTCCCGGCCTCCCATGCGACGGCGGCTCTCGTTTTCATTGTTCGCTCTCCTTGGAGCAAATGAGTGCTCGTTTGGGCGTCGATTGTAGGGGCTTGCTCGGCGCGCGAACAGGCGCGGCGGCACGGCAGCGAGGGCGCGAGCCCGCTGGTCCCTTTCACTCGCTACGAAGCACTTCCGCCGGAGTCGTGCGTGCGGCGTGCAATGTCTGGCCGAGCACCGCAAGGCACGCGATCCCGAGCGTGATCACGACCGAAAGCACGAACGGCCACGGCGTCAAAGCGATCGCTCCGGGGAATTGGTTAAGGTAGGCGCGGCCGGCGACGTAGCCGGCCGGCCACGCGATGACGTTCGCGACGAGCACGGGCCACGCGAAACCTGCGAGCAACAGTGTGACCATCTGTGCGGTCGTGCCGCCGAGCGTCTTGCGCACGCCGATCTCGCGCCTTCTGCGCCCCGCGACGAAGACCGCCATGCCGAACAGGCCCGCGATGCAAATCGCGAAAGCCATCACGGAGAGCGTACCGAACAAATGATTCATGCGGGTGTAGCTCGCGTACGCGCGCTCGAAAATCTCATCGAGGAAACGCCGGTTGATCGCAACGTTGGGTGCGAGCTGCCTCCACGCCGCGTCGATGCCGGCGACGCCGGCGTCGAGGTCGGTCGATGCGACGCGCACGACCGTGGTTTGGAGGTTGGCCTGCAGCGTGTACATGGCTCCCGCCGGGCTCGCCCCTATCACCCTGGCGAAGCTGAAACTTCGGTCCTCGACGACTCCGATAATCCGTAGTGGCGGCTGCGCCGGTGGTACCGCGGCGAGCGCGGCTGGTGGCGGCGGGCGGTAGACGAGCTTGTCGACCGCCTCGTTCGGCGTGCCGAGGCCGAGCGCCTCGACGAACGAGCGGTCTACGACGATGTTCTGCGGAAGCGCCGCGTCGTCGCCCTGCGGGCGTGGCGCGCCCGGCGGCGGCTGGACGTCCTCGGCATGGTCACGATCGAAGACCCGGCCCGCGACGAGCGGCACGTTGAAGACGTCGAAGAAGTCGAGCCCAACCTGCCGCACTACGGGCGAGCGCTGCGGGCTCGACGGATCGGGAGACGCTGGCGACCGTCGTGATGAGCAGCGACTCCCAGGGCGTCGCGAGCGTCTCCGTAACGCCGCGAACCTGAGGCACTGCAGAGAGCCGATCGCGCAACGTGGCGACGTCGACCTTCGTCATGCTCGTGGGATTGTCGATCACGACGAGCGGATCCGCGATCGCACTGAGCGCCGTGCGCCGCATCGCGGCGTTCTGCATCCGACATCACCGCAAGCGTGATCAGGAGGAAGCTCGCAATCGCGAATTGCGCGCCGACGAGCAGCGTCGAGAACAGCGAAGAGCCGAGGCTTGCTCGGGCAACCGCGATCGCGCTCACGGGACGCACGCGCGACAGCACCAGCGCCGGATACGCGCCGGCCGCCAGCGCGACGGCGAGCACGAGCGCGCCCAAGACAGGCAGGACGCCGAGTCGCGAGAAAAAGACGACGCCCACCTCCGCGCCCAGGAGATCCTTCACGAGCGGCTGGGCGAGCGCAAACGCCGCGAGTGCGACGGCCAGCGACGCGAACGTCAAGACCGCCGCCTCGAAAAAGCTCTGCAGCGCGATCTGCGCCCGGCGACGCGCCGAGCGCCTTGCGCACGCCGATCTCGCGAACGCGCCGTGACGCGCGCGCGGTCGCGAGATTCGCGTAGTTCACGCATGCGACGCCGAGCACGAGGCCGCCGAGCACTAGCAGCACGGCCGCGAACGAGAGCCCCGTCCCGTAGAAGTCGCCCGTACCGCCGAGCACCTTGCCCACGGGCTCGAGCCCGAAGGTCATCTCCTGATTGCGCAACATCTCCGCGGGGACGTGACGCGCTCCGAAGTCGACCAGCTGGCGAGCGAGCGAATCCGCCGACAGCCCGCCCGCCGCGGGGAGATACAAATAAGTAAACGAGCCGAGCATGAACCAGCCCGCCCCCGGCGGCATCGGCGCACCCGCGGGAAGTCCGAACGGATTCGTGCGAACCGCGTCGTACACGTCGCGCGACGCGAGCAGATCGAACGGCAGCCGCGCGTTGGCCGAGCGGCCGAACTGCGACGGTTCCGGAATCGCGTCGATCACGCCCGTCACCGTCGTGTCGACCTTGTTGCCGATCACGATCGTTTTGCCGATCGGATCGGCTGAGCCGAACAGTCTCGTGGCGGCACTCACGCGTGAGCACGGCGCTGCGCGGGGACGTGAGTGCCGAGCGCGCATCGCCGGCGACGAACGGCAGATTGAAGATCTCGAGAAACTCGGGATCGACTGCCACGCCGAACAAACGCAGCGCGTTCGCGCCGTTCGCAACCATCGTCTTGCGATCGATCATCACGGCTCGCGCAATCTTCGTGATCGCCGGAAAGTCGCTCTTCAACGCCTCCGCGGCGACGTCGGGCGCGGTCGTTCCGTTGCGCAAACCGAGCCCGTTATCGCGGTTTTTGATGCTGATCGTTAGAACGTGGATGTCGTCGACGTTGCGGAATTGCTGCTCGGCCGAGCTCCAGAACACTCCCGCCGCGTACGCCGTGACGAAGCAGACCAGCCCGACCGCGAGCGTCACGACATTGACGGCCGAGGTGAACGGTGTCGCGCGGATGCTCCTCAGAGCAGTGGCGGCGTAATGTGCGAGCATGAAGGCTCTCCGCGCCCGGCGGTGCAGGGCGGCCGCCGATTGGGCATGATTGTAGGGATGCACCCACCGCGCGAATAGTCGCATGAACGTCTACGTTGGGCTCGGCTCGAACCTTGGGTGTAGGCGCGCGAACATCGCGCAGGCGCTCGAGTCATTGGCGCGCGCCGGGCATCCCGTGCTGCGCGTCTCGCCGGTCGTCGAGTCTCCGGCGATGCTGCCCGACGACGCGCCGCCCGACTGGAACCAGCCGTTCCTCAACGTCGGTCGCCGAGTGTGAAGTCGAGGGCTCGCCGGCCGAGCTGCTCGATCGGCTGAAGGGGATCGAGCTCGAGCTCGGCCGCGGCGAGCACGCGCGCTGGGCGCCACGCACGATCGATCTCGACGTCCTGCTCTGGGGCAGCGAGCGGATCGCGACCGAGCGCCTAACCGTGCCGCACCCCGGCATCGTCGGAGCGCGCGTTCGTGCTCACGCCGCTCGCGGCGCTCGCCGCCGCTCGCGACGATTCCGGGCCGCGGTAACAAGACCGTGCTCGAGTGGTCGCGTATGCCGGGTTGCCATATCCCGCTCTGGATGGGCATCTTGAACGTGACGCCGGATTCGTTCTCCGACGGCGGCCGCTTCGAGACCCGGCCCGCGGTCGAGGCGCAAGCCGATACTCTAGTCGCGGGCGGCGCTTCGTTCATCGATGTGGGCGCAGAGTCCACTCGCCCCGGCGCGACACCGCTCGACGCCGACCAAGAGTGGCAGCGGCTCGAGCGCGTGCTCGGAGCCGCTGATCGACAAGTTCGCGTCGTCGCCGCTGCGCCCCAGGTTGAGCCTCGACACCTATCACCCAGCGACCGCGCGTCGCGCGCTGGCGCTCGGCGTCGACGTGATCAACGACGTCGGCGGCCTCGCGTCCTCCGAGATGCTCGAGCTCGCTGCGACGAGCGAGCACGATTGGATCGCGATGCACAACCTCGGGCTTCCCGCCGATCGCGCCCGCACGCTACCCGTCGATCGTGATCCGGTCGTCGAGGTCGAGCGCTGGCTCGAGCAGCGGCTCGAAGAGTGGCAGCGCGCAGGTCTCGACCTCGGCCGCGTCGTCTTCGATCCGGGGATCGGCTTCGGCAAGAATCCGCTGCAGTCTCTTCGGCTGCTGCGCGGAATCGAGCGCTTCGAACGGTACGGAATCCGCATCCTCGTCGGCCATTCGCGCAAGTCGTTCATGCACGGACTGACCGCCAACGCGGCGGACCGCGACCTGTTCACGATCGGCGCATCGCTGAAGCTCTGTGCGCGCAGCGTCGAGATCCTGCGCGTGCACGATGTCGCAGCGCACGCGGCGGCCTATCGCGGGTGGGCGCACCTGGAATAGCTCCCCGCCGTTCTTCTCTCGATCCGGTAGATTCGGAGCTGGCGTATGAGCTCGCCAGGAGCTAGGATGTGTATCGTTTCTCGATTGAATACACATCATGCGAACGAACATCGTCATCGACGACAAATTGATGAAAGACACGTTACGTGCGACGGGGCTGCGCACCAAACGCGAGGCCGTGGAGCTTGGGCTGCGCACGCTTCTGCGGCTACGCCAACAAGAAGAAATCAAGCGCTTTCGCGGCAAACTGAAATGGGTCGGCGACCTCGCCACAATGAGAACGGATGAGTGATCCTCGTCGATACGAGCGTTTGGGTCGACTATTTCCGCGGTCTACGCACTGCCGAGGCGGAACATCTCCACTCGCTGCTCGGCGCCGAGCCTCTGGCAGTCGGAGACCTGAATGTCGCTGAAGTGTTGCAAGGGTTCGCCGATGATGACGACTTTGCCGCTGCCAAGAGACTGTTCGATTCGTTGATCGTCGTGGAGGTTGGCGGCAAAGAGATCGCCATCAAGGCGGCGAAGAACTATCGTGCCCTGCGCGCAAGAGGCGTGGCCGTTCGCAAGACCATCGATACGCTGATCGCGACGCGCTGCATCGATAGCGACCTGTCGTTACTGCACGCTGATCGCGACTTCCAACCATTCGTGAAGCACCTCGGTCTTCGATCCGTCCTTTAGATCGACCGATGCTCTCAGCTCGCCTCGACCGGAAACCCGCCCTCCTTCCAGGCCTTCATCCCGCCGTCGAGCGCGGCCGCGCGCAGGAAGCCTAAGTCGCGCAACGTCGCCGCGGCGAGAGTCGAGATCTTGCCGAACTCGCACACCGTCACGATCCGCGCGGTCGGGTCCGGTAGCTCGTCGTTGACGCGCAGCTCGAGCTGGCCGCGCGGCAAGTGCCTCGCGCCGGGCACGTGGCCCGCGGCGTAAGCGTCGCGCTCGCGCACGTCGAGCACGACGATGTCGCGGCCGCGCGCGACGCGCGCCCCGAGCTCGGCGAGCGACATGAACGGCGTCTTCGCGCCGGCCTCGGCGAGCAGCTGCGCAACGGTCTTGCCCCCCGTCATGTTCGTGCGCAACGCCTCGGTGAGATGCGTCGGCGCCGTGAGGTTCAGATGGCGCATCATCTCGACGAACTCTGGCCGGTCGCGCTTCTGCAATCGCGGATTGCTCGCGAGCTCGTCCGCAATCGTGCTCGAGCTGCGCTGCTTGTAGTCGTGCGCCGGGAAAACTTTGAGCGCCGGATCGAGCTTCAGGATCCCGTTGAACAAGCTGTCGTAGAGCGCGTCCGGATCGCCGGTGGGAAGGTCCGTGCGCCCCGTCGCGCCGATCAGCAGCGTGTCGCCCGTGAACAGACGGTCGCTGCGTGAGAAGGCACATCGAATCGCGCGTGTGGCCCGGCGTGTGGATCGCCTGCAGCTTGATGCTGCCGATCACGAGCATGTCGCCGTCTTGTAGACGCAGGTCCGCGTACGGCGCCGGGCTGTCGCGATGCGTGACGACTGCAACGCCGAGGCGCTTCGCGATCTCGTGCGCCGCCGAGAAGTGATCCGCGTGTGTATGCGTATCGATCACGTAGCGGAGCCGGATCCCGTCGCGCTGTAGGGTGCCGAGATAGCGGTCGATCTGCCGGATCTCGGGATCGATCAACACCGCGACGCAACCTTCCGGGCAGCCGACGAGATAGGACTGGCACCCGCCGGTCGCGATTTGCTCGAAGATCATCCTTTCAGCGCTCCTGTTGCAGTCATGACGCCAAGCCGGTCGTGCGCGGGTTCAGCACCTCGAGAAGCGCGGCCGCCTTGTCCAGGCTCTCCTGATATTCCGCGTCCACGTCGGAGTCGGCGACCACGCCGCCGCCGGCCCAGGCATACACCGAGTCGCCGTGCTGCACGAGCGTGCGGATCGCGATGTTCAGGGACAAGTTCCCGTCGTAGCCGACGTAACCGATCGCCCCGCAATAGACGCCACGGCGTTGTGGCTCGAGCTCCTCGATGATCTGCATCGCGCGCACCTTCGGCGCGCCGGTGATCGAGCCGCCCGGGAAGCAACCTTCCAGCAGATCGAGCGCGTCCTTGCCCGGCGCGAGCCGTCCCTCGATGGTGCTCACGAGCTGATGAACGCTCGCGAAGCTTTCGACGTCGAACAACTTCGTCGCGCGCACCGAGCCCGGCACGCAAGCCTTGCCGAGATCGTTGCGCAGCAAGTCGACGATCATGACGTTCTCGGCGCGATCCTTCGAGCTCGCCCGCAACGCGTCGGCGAGCGCGCGGTCGCGTGCGTCGTCGGCGCCGCGCGGCCGCGTGCCCTTGATCGGCTTGGTCTCGACATGATCGCCTATCACGCGCAGGAACAACTCGGGCGACGAGCACAGCACCCTGCCGTCCGGAAAATCGAGATACGCGGCGAACGGCGCCGGATTGATCTCGCGGAGCTTCAGATACGCGGACCATGGATCGCCGTCGGCACGCGCCTCGAACCGCTGCGTCAGGTTCACCTGGTAGCAATCGCCGAGACGGATGTGCTCCTGCACGCGGCGAAACGCCACTGCGTATTGGTCGCGGCTCACGGTCGAATGTGCGCGCGTCAAGACACGAAACGGCGCATCCGGTTTCGACGCGGCGGACAGCGCGAATCGGTCGAGCAGGTTCGGCCACTCCGCGAAGGTCCGCGGATCCCTGCCTAGGCCGACGAGCGACGCCTTGCGCTTCTCGTGGTCGACGACGACAGCCCAGTCGTAGATTCCGATCGCGAGCTCGGGCATGTCGACGTCCGCGGCCGCGATGCTCGGCAGGCGCTCGAGCCGACGGCCGAGGTCATAGCCGAAATAGCCGATTGCGCCGCCGCAGAATGGCAGATCTTCGAGAGCCGCTTGGCGCTCCCCGAGTTGCGATTTGAGCAGCGCGAAGGGCGAGCTTGGGGACGAGGAGATCGTCGCGCCGCCGCGCGCGGCGATCTCGGTCATTCGGCCGCGCGTGCGCAGCGTGATGCACGGGTCGGCGGCGACGATGTCGTAGCGTCCGCTCGGGCCGCCGCGCGCCGCGCTGTCGAGCCAGACGGGCCACGGCAAGTCGGCGAGCGCGCGGAACCGGCGGGCGACGCTGTCCGAATACTCGAGCTCGCTGATGCGGGCGGCGTGCACGGCTCAGCGCGAGAGCTGGGGCTGGAGTGTCATCGCGAACGAGTGTACGGTCGCACCGCGGGGAAAAAAAGCAGAGAACGAACGACGAAATCGGAGGCCGCGACATGATCGACTTCGAGCGCCGCACCCTTTCCATCAACGGAATCGACACTGTCGTGCTGACGGCCGGACGCGGCGCGCCGCTCGTATACCTGCACGGCGCGGGTACCGTCACGCGCTTCGACTTCGCCGAGCCGTGGACACGCGACTTCAAGGTCATCGTGCCGTTCCACCCGGGCTTCGGCGAGTCGGCCGACGACCCTGCCGTCACCGAGATTCACGACTTCGTGCTGCACTACCTCGATCTCTTCGCGGCGCTCGGGCTCACGCGCATGCGGCTCGTCGGCCAGTCGATGGGCGGCTTCATCGCGACGAAGCTCGCGTGCGAGCACGGATATTTGATCGACAAGCTCGCGCTCGTTTGCCCGATCGGTATCCCGACCCCGGGGATCACCACGACCGATTTCCTCAAGGTTCCGCCCGAGCAGCTTCCGGCACTGCTCGCGAACGATCCGCAAACCGTGATCAAGCACCTACCCAAAGGCCCGCCCGGCGAGGCCTTCATCGCGGAGCGCGTGAAGGAGACGTCGTCCGCGACGCGTCTGCTCGGCGCGGCGACCTACGACCCGAAGCTGCCGCGCTGGCTGCACCGCGTCTCGATGCCGACGCTGCTCGTGTGGGGTAAGCAGGACAAGCTCACGCCGACCGCGCAGCACCAACACTGGGTGAAGGCGCTGCCGAAAGCGCAGGTGAAGCTGTTCGACGGCGGCCACCTCGTGCTCGACGAGTCCGCTGCGGCGGTCGCCGCGATCCAGGAGTTCATGCGCGCCTGAGACGACGGCCGGCTCGAGCGGCGGTAATCAGCTCGCGAGGTCGAGCGCCGCGAACATCGCGAGCCTCTGCTCGCGCAGCGGATCGTTCTGCACCACGCTCGCGTTGTCGAACATCATCGTTGCGCGTTGCGCGGCGTCGAACGCGGGCCAGCGCGGCAACGTCGGCGTGTTCGGATCGCCGCTGCGCGCGAACGCGAGCCACGCGTCGCTGACTTTGTCGGCGAGCGCCTGCGCGCCGGTCGCGCCGGCCGTGAGGCGCGAAGCCTGCAACGTTGTCGAACACGAACGGAATCTCGATCGTGTGCGGCGACTTGAGCCGGCCGCCATCGAACGGCGTCTCCCAGCGGAAGTAGTAGAGATACACGGGCCCCTTGCCAGCGCCGCGCGCCGTTCGGCGATCTTCATCGCGGGCGCGCCGTAGCGATGGTCGCTCGCGATCAGGAAATACAGCTCGGACGGCTTCGCCGCCGGGTTCGCCTTCCGATAGATGTCGATGATCCCGTCGGCGGCGTCTCCGACGAGCTCCCGCACTCGTCCGCGCAGGGCGACGTCGTCGAGCGAGAAAGCCGCGGCGTCGGTTTGTAGCGTGAGCTCCGTGCGCGTCGAGCCGATCATCAGCGGCACGTCGGCTGAAACGTCCGACGCCGTCGGATGGAACGGGTGGCGCGGCACTGCGGTGCCGTCGACCGTCGGCGAGAATCCCATGGTCATCTGATCGACGTTCATGCTGCGCACGGTCGCGAAATACGCGCGCATGAGCCGGTCGAGCGGCATGGCTTGCAGGTCGCGCAGCGACGGCTTGCTCGAACCCGAGCGCCGCCACGAGCTCGCGCGCCACGCGCGCGGCTTGGTCGCGCTCGACGAGCTTGATCGTCGCGCCGCTCTCGATGATCGCGCGGTGGAACAGGCCCTTCGCGGCCGGCATCGCGAGCAGCGTCGCGACCTTGCGCCCGCCGCCGGACTGTCCGAATACGGTCACGCGGCCCGGGTCGCCGCCGAAGCGCGCGATGTTCGCGCGCACCCAGCGCAGCGCGTGCACGATGTCGAGCATGCCGGCGTCGCCCGACTGCGCGAGATCCGGCCCGATCAGATCGCCGAGATAGGTGAAGCCGAGCACGTTGAGGCGATGGTTGATCGATACCACGACGACGTCGCCGCGCCGGGCGAGGTTGGCGCCGTCGGTCACCGGCGACGAGCCCGAGCCCGTCGCGAAGCCGCCGCCGTGGCACCACAACATCACCGGCCGCTTGGCGCCGTCGAGCGCCGGCGTCCAGACGTTGAGGACGAGGCAGTCCTCGCTTTCGGGCGGCAAGCTCGCGCTCGCGACCGACAGGCCGGAGTCGGCGGCACGTGCAGCGCCGGGATCGCGCTGCGGCGCGCTCGCACCGTAGTCGAGCGCGTCGCGCACGCCGCTCCAGCCCTTGGGATCGGCCGGCGGCATGAAGCGGTTCGGTCCGGCGGTGCTCGCTCCGTACGGAATGCCCTTGAACGTCTTGACGCCGTCGACGTCGGCGCCGCGCACGCGGCCGAATGACGTCTCCGCTTCGACGAAGCGCGGCTGCGAAAGCGCCGGCCGCAGCACGGCGCCGCCCAGCACACCGCCGGACAACGCGAGCACAGAGCCTCGCTTCAGGAAGTCACGTCGGGACGGTAGCGACATCGCGGCCTCCGCACTGTGCTTCAATAGCGTGCTCGATCTTAGCTCGAACCATTGGACTCGTGTCTCGCTCGATCGCCTACTGCGCGGCCGGGCCGAAGCCGCCGGTGAAATAGACGAACGCGAACATCAGGCAGTCCGCGTCCACCACGCTCGTGCTCGCCCTGTTCGGCGCGCGGCCGGGCGCGCTCGACGCCGACGGTGCTCCCGATGGCGGAGATGCTCGCCCGGTTCGGCAGCACGGTGTTCGCTAACAGCCTCGCCTACGGGCAGGCGCAGCGGACCGCGACGCAGCTCAAGGACTCGGTGGCGGCCCGCGCGGTCACCGACCAGGCCAAGGGCATCTTGATGCACGCACTCGGCTGCGACGCCGACGAGGCGCTGCGCTACCTGCGGCGCGAGTCCCAGCGGCGGCACGTCAAGGTAACCGAGGTCGCGGCCCGGGTCATCGCCACCTACGCGCGCGGGCGGCCGGGCCACGCCCGCTTCCTGAGTCAGCTCGCTTCCCCCAGTTAACTCGCGTCCTCCCGTTAAGAGGGCGCGCTACCTATCCGGCACCGGTCTCTCCAGGGACCTGCGCGCCGGGGCGGCGGGTGCCCGCGCGCGCAGCACGCGGATGCGCTCCTCCGGCGTGGTACCGCCCCAAATGCCTCGCCGACTCGCGGGTTCGCATCGCGAAGTCAAGGCACTCCTGCTTGACCGGGCAGCCATCGCAGATCCGCAGCGCCCGGGTCACCTGCGGGCTCGCGGCGGCGCCGACGGCCACGGGGAAGAACAGGTCGGGGTCGGCGGTGCGGCAGGCGCCTGCCTCGCGCCAGTTGGTGGCGTACTCGATCATCTGTCGCTTCTTCCCGGAAAGCGTCGTTGGCTCGGGGTGGTGATCTTGGTGGACGGTTGGCTGCCCAGGCGCCGGGCCGGCGATTCCGTCCCGAGCCGGGAGAAATGTTCAGAAAAGAGCGCACCAAACTCGTTACGCGCGCACATGCCAACATGCCGGGCGAACAGAAGGCGCCCCGCGGCGGTCAGCGCCGCGGGCCTGCCCGGGCGCGCCGTTTGGCGCGATGGCGGCCGGGTAGCCGGACCGCACTCACGAGACTGACCTGCGAAAACAGACTTAGAGCCACAAAGCGAGTGTGACGGAGGTCACATGCGAACTAGTTTAGACCTCTCCGTGCGGGCACAACTGCCTCCGTCCGGTGTTCCCGACCCCACGGAGACGGCCATGACCAAGGCAACCTCCCCCGCGCCCGTCCTCGGCTGCCGGGCCGAACTCGGCGCCAGCTACCCGACAACGAACTGCTTGCCCCGCTTCCGCGCCGCCGACAAGAGACAGCGAAGAACGCACGGTCGCGTGCGAGATCCTGGTGAGCCGGTACGAGCGCTGGTCTGGTCCTGTGTCAGGCAGTACCGGGCAGCCCTGAGTCCGTGGAAGACCTGACGCAGGTGGGCTACGTCGGCCTGCTCAAGGCGATCAACAACTACGATCCGGCCGTGGGAAGCGGCCTGTCCGCCTATGCGCCGCCCTGCATCAGGGGCGAGATCAAGCGGCACTTCCGCGACAAGCGGTGGCAGGTGCACGTCCGGCGGTCGGTCCAGGAACTGGTCCTGGAGGTGCGTAAGGCGAACAGGAGCTGACCGGCAACTCGGCCGCGCACCTACCCAGGCGGAGCTCGCCGCGCGGCTCGGCTCAGCGGCAACGACATGGGCGAGGCCAGGCAGGCGGACATGGTTTCGGCCGTACTCGCTGGACGCGCCGCTGGACGGGCGACCCGCCGCAGCTGGCCGACGTGCTCGGCGACGAGGACGCCGACGTCGAGCGCGCGATCGACATGGAGGCGGTGTCCACCCACTGGGACGAGCTCCCCGAGCGCGAGCAGCGGATCCTGACGATGCGCTTCTACGGGAACCTGACCCAGGCCGAGATCGGCGCCCGCTCGGCATCTCCCAGATGCACGTGTCCCGGCTGCTCTCCCGCGCGCTGGCCACCTGCGCAGCCGCCTGGTCGACACCCGGACGTATAGGACGGCAGCCTGACACCGCCTGCCCCCTGCCCCCTGCCCTCTCGCGCACCCCCGCAACCCCCGCGGGGGAAGCGCCGCACGAAAGGACACCCCATGAAGACCGGCTCAGGCCTGGCGCTCATCACCGTGGGCGCGATCTCGCCTTCGCGGTCACGAGCACCCGGGTCTTCGACCTGCACACGGCGGCTGGGTCCTGATGCTCGTCGGCTTGATCGGGATGCTGATGCCCAACCGCCTAGACGGCCTGGCCGGGCAGGCGGCTGTCTGGTCCGCCGCTCCTACCCCAGCCGCCTGCGTCCGAGCGCGTCACGGTACCGCCGTACGCCGCAGAGGGAACCCTGGAGCGGGTCGAACCTGGCAGCGGGGGCTGCCCGTCCCGGCCGACCCTGCTTGACCCGGAAGCCGACCTGATCGAGGACGCCGAGCCCGGCTATACCCGTGATCCGGGAAACCGAGACCACAACTCACGGCACCACAGCCCAACACCGAGGTCTATCGAGGACCTCTACGAGCAGCCCTGACCGGCGCCCGGCCGTGCCAGGAGGCGGCCCCGTCAGTCCGCCCGCACCGCTTCACGGCCCCACCCGGCACCGCGAGGATCGTGACGTCGTCCTCGAGCTCGCCGGCGGAGAACGAGTTCACCAGCTCCTGGACGGCGCGCACGATGTCCGCGGCCGAGCGCCCCGCGACCGCGGCGAGCGCGTCCGCCAGCCGGTCCTCGAAGAAGCCGCGATCGGCGTTCCTCCGCCTCCGTGACCCCGTTGGTGTAGAAGAACAGC
>CAVOVT010000004.1:0-92500 GCA_963699925.1 uncultured Gammaproteobacteria bacterium
GCATTTTGGTGCTTCATTTGCCAGACTCACCGCGTTACCGTGGGCTACTAGTCCAGCACGGAAGAACGATCAGTGTCCTGCGGAGAGCCTGGCGGCAATGGAGTCTGGGATTCAGGGCGACACCGGCCCAGGCATCGTCGGCACCGAGTTCACTGCCTTTATTGGTCGTGACCGGGAGCTGGGCGAACTTCGCGCCCTGGCGGCCGGAACGCGGGCGCTGACGCTGTGCGGGCCGGCGGAATCGGCAAGACGCGGCTGGCAATGCGAGTCGTCGGCGGCTGGCGCCCGGTTATCCGGATGGTGCCTGGTTCGTCGAACTGGCCGACCTGCGCCAGCCCGACCTGGTCGCCTCCAGGATCGCCTCGGTGATCGGGGTGAGCGAGGAACCTGGCCGCCCGCAACTGGCGACGCTGGCCGACGCCTTGCGGCCCCGGCGGCTGCTGCTGTGCCTTGATACCTGCGAGCACCTGATCGAGGCATGTGCGCGAGATCTGCCAGCGGCTGCTGGCCAGCGCGCCCGGGCCTGCGGGTGATCGCGACCAGTCGGGAGCCGCTGCGGGTCGCCGCCGAGACCGTCTGGCAGGTTCCGCCGCTTTCGCTGGCCGCGCTTCCTGCGCCTCCGGCTGGAGCCTTCGGCCGGCGGCCCAGGCGGTCCGGTCCGAGCCGATCGCTGACTCCGACGCGCTCAGGCTGTTCGTTGACCGGGCGGCCGCGGCCAAGCCGGGGTTCGCGCTGACGGTCGCGAACCTGGCCTGGGTGACCAGGATCTGCAGCGCGCTCGACGGGCTGCCGCTCGGGATCGAGCTGGCCGCCGCCTGGGTCCGGGTGCTTACCGTCGAGCAGATCACCGGCCGGCTGGCCGACCGGTTCCAGCTGCTGAACCTGGCCGACCGGACGGTCCCGGTCCGGCATCGCACGTTGCGGGCGGCGATCGACTGGAGCCACGACCTGCTGTCAACGCCGGAGAAGGTCCTGCTGCGGCGGCTCTCGGTGTTCGCGGACTGGCCGCTCGAGATGGCCGAGAAGGTCTGCGCGCGGGCCTCCAGGGCCGATCCGGTCGAACCCGGTTCGGTGGAGGCAATGGCTCCCATGCCCGACGCGGGAGATGATCTGGCCGCGTCTGGCGTGCTCGACCTGCTGACCGGGCTCGCGGACAAGTCGCTGGTGATCACCGAGGCCAATGCCAGCGGCCAGATCAGGTACCGGATGCTCGACACGATCAGGGAGTACGCCGCGGTATGCCTGGCCGATGCAGGCGAGGCAGATGCGCTGCATCGGCGCTTCCGCCTGTTCACGGTCAGGGAAACCGAGGATCTGGCGATGATCGGCATGGCCAGGGTGCCCGCGCCGTGGTCGTCCGGGTCGATGCGATCCAGCGGTTCGAGGCGGAAACCCCTAACCTGCGCCAGGTACTGGGCCGGGCTCTCGACGACGGCGACATTGAGTCCGGACTGCGGATCTGCGCGTCGATGCGGCCGGTGTGGATCATCCAGGGATCGTTCGCCGAGGGCGCGAGCTGGATCGACCAGTTCCTGGCGGTCGGCCGGACCGACCTCGATCCCGACGTGCTCGGTGCGGCCATGGTCAGCCGGGCTCAGCTGGCGATGGCGACCGACTCGGACGCGGCCCGCGAGTTCGCCACCGGCGGACTCGAACTGTGCAAGTCCGACGAGTCGCGCTTCTGGGCCGCCTCGGCGCTGAACCTGCTGGCCGAGGTCGCCTTGCACGCCCGGCAGCTCGATGACGCCACCGAGAGGGCCAACGAGGCGCTGGCCGTCGCCGTCCCGGCCGGCGACCGGTGGAACGAAGGCTATGCGGATGGAACCCTCGCGGCTGCGGCCGCCTTCCGCGGCGAGATCGAGCGAGCTAAGGAACTGGCCGAGACCGCGCTGGCGATCACCAGGGAGATCGACCAGCAGTGGGGTGCGGCCAGGGGCCTGATGGGCCTTGGCGATCTGGCCCGGCTGACCGGCCGGCTCGACCAGGCCAGGCAGCACTACTCCGAGGCACTCGCGATCGTGCGCGAGATCAGCGCCAAGCCGGAGATTGCCCGGTGCCTGGCCGGCCTCGGCCGCATCGCGGTCAGCCAGGGAGATCTGGCTTCGGCCCGGCGGCACCTGGGCGAGAGCCTGAAGCTGAGCCAGTCGACCGGCAGCAGGTTCGGCGTGATCAGGGGCCTGGACGCCTTCGCCGAGATGGCCACTGGGCAAGGCGATCCTGAGTCGGCCCTGCAGCTAGCCGCGGCCGCCGCGGCTTTGCGCCGGGAGGCCGGGCTGCCGGAGGCGCCGGCTGGCCGGCTCGGCCGGATCATGGACGCGGCGGCCGACCTCGGCGACGACAAGATCAGCTCGCTGTGGGCGACCGGCTCGGCACTCAGCAGCGAGGCCGCGGTCACCTTCGCGCTCGCGTGCCCGTCAGGGAGTCCGGCCCGGTCCAGCGCGAGCAGGACCCGTGCGGGGCCGGGCGCCGTGGGGACCGGCGCGGGACCGCGGCGCGGCCGGCGGTCTGACGGCCAGAGAGCGCCAGATCGCCAAGCTGATCGCGGCGGCACGAGCAACCGGGCCATCGGCGGCCAGCTGGACATCGCGACGGGCACGGTCGCGAGGCACGTCGCCAACATCATGGCCAAGCTCGGCGTCAACACGCGCGCGCCAGATCGCCGCGTGGATGCTCGCCATACGAGCGGCGACCCCGATTCGTCCCCCGCCGGGCCTGACTAGCCGTCGGCCGGGCCTATCAGTAACACGGCCCCGGATGACCCGCCAGGAACCAGGCGACCGTGTCCATGGTCACCTCGTTTTCCGGGTAAATGCGCATAATCACCTTGGATCCAGGGGGTGAATCCGCATATTCACCCAGCCCGTACCAGGGACCGTTACGGACGAAGCGGCCAAGACTAAATAACCCGCGCTGAGCTAAGGGCGCGCGGGTTATTAAAGCGCATGCGTGTCGTTCGGGGACCGATACTCTCGCTTCGCGGCTGACAAACACCGCTGCCTCTGTGGTGCTGCTGGAGCGACATCAAGGAGGCAGCGGTGCTGCTGACGGCAGCACTCCCGGCCTGCCCGCGCCCGGCCAGGGTCGGCCCTCGCACTAATCCGGGCGGCTGCCGCGAGCCTGCGAGTCCGCCGCACCCGGCCCGCGCCCGCAAGGCCCAGGCGATTAAGCGGAAGAGAAAACGTCAGATGGCACCTCAAAGTCTTCCGCTTGACGGAACGGGCGCACGACCGGCATCACTAACTGAATGTAGTAATTCGCTCAGCGCCTTAACTTTCCGTATTGAGGCGGCTAGATTTGACTACAGGCAACAGATGAATGTGCGGATTTGGCTTCGGGGGGTGAATATGCGCATTCATCGGTTATCAAATTGATCTTGGTGGGCGAAACCGCGACTGGCGGTGGCATTGTGACTAATGATGCCATGTGGCGCTGAGGATGGGCGCTGAACCGGGAAAGGGGCCAGCGGCCGATTGCCGGGCGCCAGGCCTTGCACAAGAGCGGCCGGGGAGGCAGCAGTAGGCCGCGGAGTCGGGGCCGCAGGGACGGGGTGCGCAGGCGAATTAGGGGCCGCAGGGACGGGGTGCGCAGCGGTCGGGGCCGCAGGGACGGGGTGCGCGGAGTCGGGGCCGCAGGGACGGATGAGCAGGCAGAGTGGGGCCGCGGGACAAGGTGGCGGGTTAGTGGGGATCGAACAGGGCGCTGACCGACTCGCCCTCGTGGATCCGCCTGATCGCCTCGGCGAGCGCCGGCGCCACCGAGATCACGTGCAGCTTCTCGTCGCTGCTCGGACGCGGGGATCGCCACCGTGTTCGTGCAGACGATCTGCTCGACCTCGGGCCAGGCGGCGATCCGCTTCAGCGCCCCGTCGCAGAACAGGCCGTGCGTGCACGCGATCCGCACCGAGCGGGCGCCGTGCTCGCGCAGCTTGCCGAGCAGCTCGATGATCGTGGTGCCGCGGGCGATCTCGTCGTCGAGCACGATCACGTTCCGCCCGGCCACATCGCCGATGATCGAGGTGATGATGACCTTCTCGTCGTTGATCCGCTCCTTGGCCCCGGCGGCGACCGGCAGGCCGAGCATCCGGGCCAGCGCGGCCGGCGGCTTGGCGTTGCCGAGGTCGGGCGAGACGACGACGGAGTCGGTCAGGTCCTGGCCGCGGAAATGAGTCGGCGATCTCGCGCAGCGCGTGCAGGTGATCGACCGGCACCGAGAAGAAGCCGTGCACCTGCGGCGAGTGCAGCGTCATCGTCAGCACCCGGCTGGCGCCGGCCGTGACCAGCAGGTCGGCGACGAGCCGGCCGCCGATCGACACCCTGGGCATGTTCTTCTTGTCCGAGCGGGCGTAGGCGTAGTGCGGGATCACCGCCGTCACCCGGGCCGCCGAGGCGCCCCGGGCCGCGTCGAGCATCAGCAGCAACTCGACCAGGTGCTCCTGCACCGGCGCGGCCAGCGGCTGGATCAGGAAGACGTCGCGTTCCCGGCAGTTGGACTGCAGCTGAACTTCCAGGCAGTCGTTGGCGAACCGGCGGACGATGGCGGGCTGCAGCGGGACGCCGAGGTGCCCGCAGATCTCCGCCGCCAGGTCCGGTGGGCGGTGCCGCTGAAGATCGAGATTTCCCGCACACCGCCAGATTATGGCCAAGGGCGGCCTTCGGCACCCCAAGAAACCCAACCTGATCTAGGCCACTGCCTGCACCGCAACCGATTCCGGCGCGAACCTGCACCGAATCGTCGCCAAATTTCCCGGAAATCCCTTGTCGCCCCAGCCCCGGCCGAGTGGGTCCTGCCGAACGGTCACGCTGACCGGTCACGCCGATCGGCGGCGGATCAGCCCGACCGCCGCCGTCACCGCCAGCCCGGACAGCACGATCAGGTAGCCGAATTCGAGGACCTGGAACAGGAGGAACCGGCTGGCGGGCTGATAGGTCGTCCACTGCAGCACGTGGTTCGAGGTGAAGTCGACCCAGCCCGATCGCTTGCCCGGGGCGAAATAGCTAATCGGCTTTCCGCCGGGGCCGATTATCCCGGAGTCGATAATGACACGGCCGATGTGACTCGCGGCTGAAGCCGGAGCCGAAGTCCAGGCTGACCGAATTCCACGGGACCGTCGAGCGCAACGGCGGCAGGTAGAACGGCCGCAGGTGCCAGTTGTCCAGGTAGAACACCGCCGTGTAGCCGATCAGCGTGACCACCAGGGCCGGCACCGTGCGCCGGAAAAGCGCACCGAACGCCAGGCCGAGGCAGAACGCGAACACCGTCCAGGCCGCGTACGGCAGCGGGTGGAAGCTGAACTGGGGGCCGAGCCAGTAGTGGTTCAGGTTCTTCAGCACCGGTCCGGCCCACCACTCGAACTCCAGGCCGAGCCCGGCCGCCGCGACCGCCAGGCCAGCCGCCACCGACAGCGCCTTGCCGATCAGCAGCGTGACCTTGCCGATGTCCTGGGTCCACGCGAACCGCACCGTGCCCGACTCGGCTTCATGGGCCAGCATCGGAGCGCCGAGCACCAGCCCGGCTATCACCGGCAGCAGCGTCATGTCCAGGAACACCAGCGGATACACCAGGTTGTATGGTCCCGCCGTACTGATCGAGTCGGCGTGCCACCTCGGGTTAAGCTCGGTCGCCGCCATGAAGGCGGCCGTCAGCCCGAACAGGCCGAGCACGGCGACGAGGCCGGTCCGGTGCTGACGCCAGGTAACCCAGCTAATCCGGCCCGGCCCGGCGAGCACCGCCGCCGTCACGACTGGCCTCCGGCGGCGGCATTGGCCGCGAGCTCGGGTCTTGGCAGCGCGCTCTGGCTGGGGTCGCGGAGGTAGGCGAGGACGATGTCGGAGAGTCCGGCGGGCTGGGACAGCCAGCCGTCGGGGACCGGCCGGCCGGTCACCGGTCCTGACCAGCAGGTGCGACTGCGCGGCGGCCTGCTTGGCCTGGACTACCGCAAATTTTTGCGCCTCCAAGGAGATTTTGCCTACTGGACCGATCAGGATCCGGTGCGCGTCCAGCAGGTCGTCGACCGGCCCGGCGACTTGCAGCCGGCCCTCGTTGAGCACGATCAGGTAGTCGGCCACCCGCTCCAGTTCGGCCAGCTGGTGCGAGGAGAACACCACCGTTGGCCCGTACTCGGCCACGGCGGCCATCAGCAGCGCCATGAACTCGTGCCGCGCCAGCGGGTCGAGCGCGGCCATTGGCTCATCAAGCAGCAGCAACCGCGGCCGCTTGGCGATGGCCAGGGTCAGCGCCAGCTGCGCGCGCTGTCCCGCCGAAAGAGCACCAATCTTTTGGCGCAAAGCTATGCGCAGGTCATTTAGCCGGGCCAGAGCCCAGTCGACGTCGAAGGAACTGTTCAGGCTCGCCGCGACCCTGACCATGTCGGCCGCCGGAAGGTGCTTGTACAGCGGCGCGTCCTGGGCGACGAAACCGAGGCCGGCCCGGGCGGCCGCCGATCCGGGCCGGCAGCCGTCGAGCACGGTCAGGTCCCCCGAGGTCGGCCGCAGCAACCCGGCCGCGATGCTGAGCAGCGTGGTCTTGCCGGCGCCGTTCGGGCCGACCAGGGCGACGACTCGGCCGGCCGGGATCACCAGGTTGCAGTCGCGCAGGGCCCAGGTGCCGCGGGGGGTTCCGCGGAGTCGCCCACCCGGGCCGATACTGCGGTAGCGGCGGGCCAGGCGGCAGGTTTCGAGCGCGTTCATGCGACCCGGCCCGATCGCCGGCCGCCGCGCGGGGCCCGGCTGGGTTCGGCGTCACCGGCGCGCCCGTCAAGAAAATCCCGCATCGCGGCGGCGAACAGCGCGGTCATCCCGTCCTCGTCCAGGCCGGCTTCATCGGCCGAGCGCAGCCAGCCGAGCAGACTCGAACGCAGTACCTCCTGCTCGGCCAGCCCGGCCCGGCGCAGGGTGCCGCAGATGAACGTGCCCTGACCGGGCCGGCCTTCGGCGAGCCCGCGGTGCTCGAAGCTCGCGGTAGGCCTTGAGGACCGTGTTCGGGTTGATGGCCAGCGAGCTGACGGTCTCCTTGACCGTCGGCAGCCGGTCGCCTTCGGTGAGGTGGCCGAGGCGGAGGGCCTGTTCGACCTGGTGGACGAGCTGGAGGTAGGTCGGCACGCCCGAGCTTGGTTCCAGCCGGAACGCGATCGGCGAGCCGGGCGCCGTTCCGGGCCGGCCGCGGTTTCAGGGCCGGCCCCCGCATCGGCCCGCTGCCGCTCGCCCGCACCGCACCCAGCAGCACCGCCAGCGCCGCACCGCCAGCGGCCGCGCGCCTAGACCCTTTATCTATAGTCATAGATAAAGGGTACGAGTCAGAGGCTGCGTCGGTCAAGCGGGTCGGGACGGGCCTGCGTTACTGGGCTTGGGCCAGCTGGCGGGGCGGGAGATCAAGATGCTTCCTGATCTCTGCCTGGACCAGCTCGGGCTCTGGCCGGGCGTCGACGGTGAGCACGTACTCCTTGCGCCGGAAGATCTCGAGCACCGGGTTGGTCTTCTCGTGATAGTCGGCCAGCCGCACGGCCAGCGCCTGCTCGGTGTCGTCTTCCCTGGTCACCAGGTTCGAGCCGCAAACGTCGCAGCGGCGGCCACGCGCGGGCTGTTCGCGATGAGGTTGTAGTCCATGCCGCAGCCCGAGCACATCCGCCGGTTCAGTACCCGGCGCCTGACCTCGCTGTCGGGCAGGTCGAGGTGGATCACCCCGTCGATGTCGTAGCTCTCCAGGAAGAACTCGGCCTGGCGCTGGTTGCGCGGGAAGCCGTCGATGATGAAGCCGTAGTTCCAGTCGTGCTCGGTCAGGCGCTGCCGGACGACGCCTTCGACCAGTTCGTCGCTGACCAGCGGCCCGCCGCCATCGTGCGCCGGACCTGCGCGCCGAGCTTGGTGTGATGCTGGACGTTCCAGCGGAAGATGTCGCCGACCGAGATGTGGACTAGATCCAGGTCGGAAGCGAGCAGGCCGGCCTGGGTGCCCTTGCCGCTGCCCTGAACGCCGATGATGACGTACTTGCGCACCGGCTCAGGCTATCGCTCCCGGGCTGTCCGGAGCTGGGCCGGGCCGTCGGGGGCTCTCGGCCTGGGTCATCTCGGCCTGCGGCGGCTGCTCGCCGAACGCGAACTGCTTCTCGCACAGCCGCCGCAGCTTCAGGTTCGAGCGAGTCGGCGATCTGCGCCCAGTCCGCCTCGAGCAGTTCGGCGTTGACGAACCGGACGATGTCGTTGCGCTTGCCCTGCGACAGCAGCATCCCGTACATGCTGCGCCTGGTCGGGTCGTCGCTCACGTCGCATTCGCGCATCCCGGGCCAGGACAGGTGCATCGGGAGCATCACCACTCCCCTGGCCGGCCCGCGCAGTTCGCTGATCTGGGCCGGCAGTCGGCCGGCTGGCCCGAACCGGCCTGGCAGGATGTCTGCTATAGCCATAGCCCGCATTACGATGAACGACGCGCGCTCGTCCGCCGGACGTTCCAGCGCCGCCTTGTAGAGCGCAGAAATCTGTTGATCGCGTGCGGAAACCAAGAGGTGTTTTGATTCTTGTGGTTACGGCGCGGCGGATACCTTAGCAGAAACCTCTCGCAGCTGCGCCGAGGCGGATCACGGCGGCTTCGGTTGGAGACTCGCTCGATTTCCGAGCTCGCGATTAGGTCTCTGCGCGGGTCGCCGAAGCGCGCTCGATTCGAGGCACGCTCGCGTCGGCGTCACTCGTCGGGATGCGGGCGATACGCTTCGACGAGCGTCTTCTGCACGCCCGGCGGCGCGGCCGCGTAGTGGTCGAACTCGAGCGTGTAGAGGCCTTCGCCGCCCGTGAGCGACTTCAGCGTCGCGGCGTAGTCGACGAGCTCCGCGAGCGGCACGAGCGCGTGCACGCGCGTGCGGCCGCCGCCGAGCGCGTCCGTGCCCGAGATCCGGCCGCGGATCGCCGCGCAGTGGCCCGTGATGTCGCCGACGCTGCGCGTAGGCACCGTCACCGCCGAGCCGCGCGATCGGCTCGAGGATCGTCGGCGTCGCCTTCGTGATCGCGTCCTTGAACGCCTTGCGGCCCGCGCTCACGAACGCGACCTCCTTCGAGTCGACCGGATGGTGCTTGCCGTCGTTGACGACGACGCGCAAGTCCGCGAGCGGGTAGCCCGCGATCGCGCCTTCGAGCAGCACCTGACGCACGCCTTTCTCGACGGCCGGGATGTACTGCGTCGGAATCGCGCCGCCGACGACCTCGCTCACGAACTCGAAGCCCGCGCCGCGCGGCGAGCGGCTCGACGCGCAGGAACACCTCGCCGAACTGGCCCGCGCCGCCGGTCTGCTTCTTGTGGCGGCTGTGGCCGTCCGCGCGCTGGCCGATCGTCTCGCGGTACGCGATCTTCGGCGGCCGCGTCGCGACCTCGAGCCCGAAGTCGCTCTGCATCCGCTCGAGCACGAGCCGCACGTGCAGCTCGCCCGAGTCCGCGCAGCACGGTCTCGTTCACTTGGGGGTCGAACTCGATCTTCAGGCTCGGGTCCTCGACCGCGAGCTTGTGCAGCGCGTCGGAGAGCTTCTTCTCTTGGCCGCGCTGCTTCAAATCGATCGCGACGCCGATGCATCGGCGACGGCAGCTCGGGCGCGCGCAAGCGGAGCTCGTCCTCGTCGTGGCTCGAGTGCAGCACGTCGCCGAAATGCAGATCTTCGATCTTCGCGACCGCGCAGAAGTCGCCCGCGACCGCCGCGGGCACTTCGCGCAGCTCCTTGCCTTGCATCGTGTAGAGATGCGCGAGCTTCACGGGCTTGCGCTTGTCGCCGATGAACACTTGATCGCCCGGGTGGATCTCGCCTTGGTGCACGCGCAGCGCCGCGAGCCGCCCGACGTACGGATCGACGTTGAGCTTGAACACGTGGCCGATGAAGTGGCCCGTCGCCGTCGTGCGCGTCGACGGTGCGAGCTGCGGCCATCGCGGCCGGCGAAGAACTCGGCCGGGTTGCCCTCGAACGGGTTCGGCATGAGCTCGCGTCATCACGCGCAGCAGTTGCCGCAAGCCCCGCGCCGGTCTTCGCCGACACGAAGCAGACCGGGATCAGGTGGCCGCGCGCGCAGCGCGCGCTCGAACGGCTCGTGCAGATCGCTCGATCGTGCAGCTCCTCGCCGCGCTCGAGGTAGCGATCCATGAGCGCGTCGTCGAGCTCGACGACGCGGTCCGTGATCTCTTGATGCGCGGTCGCGACCGACGAGAAGTCGGGAAGTCTCCTCGGCCGGCCCGAAGAAGCAGTCGGCGACGGCTTCGCCGCGGCGCGCGGGCAGGTTCAGCGGCAGGCACTCGCGGCCGAAGCGCTCGCGGATCTCGCGCGAGCACGCGCTCGAGATTCGTCGCACCCGCGTCGATCTTGTTCACGATGATCAGCCGGCAGAGCTTGCGTTCGGCCGCGGACGTCATCATCCGCTGCGTCACGAGCTCGGCGCCGCACTCGGCGTTCACGACGATCGCGGCGGTCTCGACGGCCGGCAGCACCGCGAGCGCGCGGCCTATGAAATCGGGATAGCCCGGCGTGTCGAGCAGGTTCACCTCGCGGCCCGCGTGCCGCAGGTGGCAGACGTGGACGTCGAGCGAGTGGCGCAGCCGCTTTTCCTGGTCGGTGAAATCGCAGACCGTCGAGCCTTTCTCGACGCTGCCGGCGCTGCGGATCTCGCCGGCCTTCGCGAGCAGCGCTTCGATCAGAGTGGTTTTGCCGGAGCCGGCGTGTCCGAGTATCGCGATATTGCGAATGCTCTCGGTATCGTGCGACCTCAAGGGTGACTCATCGAAGCACCTCCGGTCGTTCTGTAGTTCCACGGCTCGACGGCCCGTTGCTCGTTGCGCACACCGCCGCCGCGCGCTGTCGGCTCGTTCCTGGCGTTAAGCCGTCGACTCTTGTGCGACGCGCCGCCGCATCGTCGCGCCTTGCGGCACATTGCCTTCGAAGCGCCGGCCGAGCCACCAGCCGACGACGCCCCAGAGCGCGGCGAACCCCGCGCCGATCACCATCGTGCCCGCCGCCGTGATGCCGATCGAGCGCAATGCGCTGTCCACCGGCCCACCCGCGCGGACGTCGAGTTGGCTGAAGAACGCGTCGGCCGTGCGATAGACCGGCACGTCGATCGTGTTCTTCGCCTTGTACTTCGTCTCCTTGTCGAGCGGGCTCCAGAGCATCTCGCGGCCCGGTCGCACGAACGCGTACTCGCCCGCGCGGCGAAAGATGAACACCGCCGCGAATAGCAGGAAGCTCGTGTTCACGGCGAGCGCAAGGAAGCCGAAGATCATGAGGATCGGCACGATCGTGAGCAGCGTCGTGACACCGAAGCGCTGCGCGATGCGGCCGGTCAGGAACACCTGCGTCAGCACCGTGAGGCTCTGCACGATCCAGTCCATGCGCGCGAATACCTGCGTGCGCTCGGCGGCGACCTTGAACGTCGCGGCAACGATCTGCAGCTGCTCGAAATAAAGAGTGGTGCTCACGGCGGAGATTCCGACGATGAACAGGGCGATGCCGAGCAGGTAGGGCGAGCGCAGGATCAGCAGGATGCCGGCGAGCCAGTTGCCACCGATCGGCCGGTCGTCGCTCGCGGGCCCCTGGAGCGGCCTTTCCTTCCAGATCCGGAGCAGCGTGCGCTGACACACGATCGCAATCACGAACAACGCGGCGCTCACGAACAATATCCCTTTCTCGCCGATGCTCTTCACGGTGAGGTCCGCGACCAACGGGCCCACGAGCGCGCCCGCGCTGCCTCCCGCCGCGATGACTCCGAACAAGCGCTTCGTCTGGCCGCGGTCGAAGATCTCGAGCAGGAAGCTCCAGAACACCGAGATCAGGAACAGATTCACGACGCTGATGAAGACGTAGAACGCTTTGCCGATGAGCGGATCGAAGTGGGTCGTGCTGAACTCCACCCCGACGGCGGCGAGCACGATCGCGACGATGCCGTAGATCCACGGCAAGAACGTGCTGCGCCGGAAGCGTCCGACAACCGCTCCGTAGAGCGGAATCAACAAGATCGAGAACAGCGCCGTGTAGAGCCATAGATTAGCGGTGGCGTCGCGACCGATCAGCGTGCCGATCGTCTCGCGGACGGGTCGTACGGCGAAGTAGCCGGCCCACATGAAGAAGAAGAGGAGAAACGCGGCGACGACGGCGGAGACTTCATGGGGCTCGATCGTCGCGAGGCGTGTCAGCAACGAGCCGACCGGCGAGCCTTTTGTTGTTTTCGTGCTCATCGGCCGAGGATACACCTGGCCGCCAAGCCGCTTGGAACCGCGGAGGAGGATTCTTCCGATTGGAGCGGAGGTTGCGAGCCGCGCATTCCGTGACGGACCGCGCAGCCCCGGCGCGGGGCGGTGCTACGATTTCGCCGTTCGCAGGGCTCTATATGCAGCGGGTATTGCATGAATCCGAAACCGTGGCTCGCACTGACGCTGGTGTCCCTCATGGCCGGTTGCGGCGGCTCCGCTCCGCCGTCCGGCGCCACGACGAAGGCCGCTCCCGCGGAGGCCCAAAAGGCGACCGAGCGAAGAGAGACCGTGTTCGATCCCTTGGTCGGCACGATCGATCGCGCGAAGGGCGTGCAGAGCACGGTCGACGAGCAGGCTGCCGAGCAGCGCCGCAAGATCGAAGAAGCGACGCGCTGACGCGCTGACGCGCGTGCGCGGCCGACCGTCACGCTTCGCGAACGCTCAGCGATAACCGAGCAGGTAGCGCAGGCCGAGAAACGCGGGCAGCGGCGCCGTGATCACGTGCGTCGGGATCGCCCCGAGGTAGCTCGCGTAGCGGCCCTTCGCCTCGAAGCGCGCGCGGAACTCGGACTTCGCAAGCTCGTCGAGCAGCAGCGGCACGATGCCGCCCGCGATGAACACGCCGCCGCGAGCGCCGGTCGTGAGCGCGAGGTCGCCCGCGACCATTCCGAGGAACGCGAAGAACATCGACTGGGCTTTGACCGCGAGAGGCTCGCCTTGCTTCGCGCGCGTCGTCACGTCGGCGGGCGTCAGCAACGGCGGCGGGCCGCCACCGGCGAGCTCTGCGAGCGCGACGTAGAGATTCACGAGGCCCGGGCCGGACAACACGCGCTCGGCCGAGCAATGGCCGTCGTAGCGGTCGCGGATCTGCGCGATGACATCGGCCTCCTCGCGCGTCGTCGCAGGCAGCGTCGAGTGGCCGCCTTCGCCGGTCATCACGGCCCAGCCGTCGGTCGCGGGCACGAGCGCGCCGACGCCGAGACCGGAACCCGGGCCGAGCGTCGCGAGCGGCGCGCCCGCGGCTCTCTGGCCGCCGCCGATCGCGAACAAGTCCGCGGGGCCGAAATACGGCAGGCCCCACGCGATCGCGGCGAAGTCGTTGCAGACGGTGAGCTCGTTCAAGCCGAGCTGTGCCTTGAGCTCGACTTGCGAGAAGCGCCAGTTGATGTTGAGCATCTGGACTTCGTCGCCGACGATCGGCGCCGCGACCGCGAGCGCGGCGCGCTTCGGGCGGTCCGTCGCTCGGCGACGCTCGAGGTAGCTCGAGAGAAGGATCTGGAGGGCGGCGAAATCCTTGTTGTGAAAGACCTCGGCCGCGAGCTCGTCGCCTCTGTCGTCCACGAGCGCGCAACGCGTATTGGTTGCGCCGATGTCGGCCATCAGGTCCATCGCGAGCTCCTTGCTCTCGCCCGCCACTCGGCGTCCTGCCAGCGGCTACACGCCGACCGTCCGGGCTTGCCGGCCCGGCCGTCTGTCGGTGAGCGTCTCGACTCTACGCGTTCAGGTCCGGAATCCGGGCGCTCTCGAGCTGCGTGATCATGTCCTTCAGCATCAGCTTCCGCTTCTTTAGACGCCGCAACATGATTTGATCCACCTGGGGATCGTTCACGAGCCGAGCAATGACCTGATCGAGGTCTTGATGCTCCACGCGCAACTGCTTCAGTCGCTCCACGTTTCTGAATGTTTCAGTTTCTATTTTCTGGTCCACGAGTCTGCCGAAAAGGCACCAACCAGTTCCGCCGAGCGTCGCCAAACGCCAGGAAATGAGGGTTCAGCAAGTCGTCTTTCGTGTTGTACCTGAGCGGTCGGCCGACGAGATCCATCATACGCCCGCCGGCGCTTTCGAGAATAGCTTGAGCCGCTGCCGTGTCCCACTCGCACGTCGGACCGAGGCGAGGGTAGACGTCGGCGGCACCTTCCGCGATCAGACAGATCTTGAGCGAGCTGCCCATGGGCGTGATCTCGTGCGGCCCGAGTGCGGCGAGATAGTCGGCGAGCTGGCCGGTCTCGTGACTGCGGCTGCCGACCACGCGTGGAGGCTCGGCCGCGGGCAGGCGCACGTAGATCGGCTTCGCGAGGCTCGTTCCCTCACGGCGCCACGCGCCCGCGTCGAGCGCGCCGTAGTAGGTCCGGCCGAGCGCGGGCGCGAGCACGACGCCGAGCACCGCTCGGCCGCCGTCGACGAGCGCGATGTTGACCGTGAACTCGCCGTTGCGCTTCAAGAACTCCTTCGTGCCGTCGAGCGGATCGACGAGCCAGTATCGCGCCCACGAACGCCGCGTGGCGGGTTCCGGCAGCGCGGATTCTTCCGAGAGGATCGGCACCGAATCGTCCAGGGCCCGCAAGCGCTCGGCGATGATCCGCTGCGAGATCTCGTCCGCCTCGGTGAGCGGCGACCGGTCGTCCTTGTACTGGACCGCGAAGTCGCGGCCGTAGACCTCGAGAATCGCCGTGCCCGCGGCTGCGGCGATCGTGCAGAGCTGCGCGAGCAGCGATTGTGGGTTACGCAAGTCGAGCATGGCGCCTCTTGTATCATTGAGCGCATGCAGGGAACAGCTCCGGTCGCCGTCGATTGGGATCGTATCGACACGGTGCTCGTCGACATGGACGGCACGCTGCTCGACCTCGCGTTCGACAACTTCTTCTGGCTCGAGCTGCTGCCCGAGCATTACGCCGAGATCCACGGCTGCAGCGTCGGCGACGCGCGCGCGGCGCTCGCCGCTCGCTTCGACGCGATCGCCGGCACGCTGAACTGGTATTGCCTCGATCATTGGACGCGAGACCTTGGGCTGGATATCCGCTCGCTGAAGCGCCGCAGCGCCCATCTCGTGCGGTATCTGCCCGGCGCACGAGAGTTTCTGGCGTCGGTGCGCACGCGCGGTAAGCATGTCTGGATCGTCACCAACGCGCACCGCGACACGCTTGCGGTGAAAGCCGAGCAGACCGGCATCGACCGGCTCGTCGACCGCGTCGTGAGCTCGCACGACTTCCGCGCGCCGAAGGAGAGCGCCGAGTTCTGGCACGGCCTCGAGCGGCACCATCCGTTCGATCGCGGCCGGACGCTCCTGATCGAGGACAGCCTGGCGGTGCTCGAGGCGGCGGCGGGCTATGGCGTCGCGCACACGATCGCGATTCGCCGTCCCGACTCGCGCCGGCCGCCGCGCGCGATCGACTCGTTCGCCGCCGTCGACGGCGTCGCGGATCTCCTCCAGTCCTTTGGCTGACGCCCGTTCGTGGTGCGCCGCGCGCGCGAAAAGCGCGCGCGCGACGAGCGCGACGCCGCGCCGGAGCGTGCTGGCACGCCGGCACGCTTCGTGTATAGGGCCCTGCAGGGCACACGGCGAGCGCCTCGACCCGCCGCGCCCGTTGGGCATGCAAAAAACCGAATCGAACAGAGCGCCGCTGCATTCTCGGCTCAGCGAGGTGACGGCCAGAATCCGCGGCCGCAGCGAGCCGACGCGGCGCGCGTATCTCGAGCGCGCGGCCGACGCTCGCGCAGCGGGCTCGGCGCGCAACAAGCTCGCCTGCGGCAACCTCGCGCACGCGATCGCCGCAAGCACGGCCGAGGACAAACGCGCGCTGCGCCTCATGCAGTGGCCGAACATCGGCATCGTGTCGGCTTACAACGATCTGCTCTCGGCCCACCAGCCGCTCGAGCGCTTCCCGGCGCTGATCAAGGAGGCCGCCCGCGAGGCCGGCGCGGTCGCGCAGTTTGCCGGCGGCGTGCCCGCGATGTGCGACGGCGTGACGCAAGGCATGCCCGGCATGGAGCTGTCGCTCTTCAGCCGCGACGTGATCGCGATGGCGACCGCCGTCGCTCTCACGCACAACGTGTTCGACGCGGCGCTATGCCTCGGCGTTTGCGACAAGATCGTGCCCGGGCTCCTGATCGGCGCGCTCGCGTTCGGGCATCTGCCGGTGGTGTTCGTGCCCGGCGGGCCGATGCCGTCCGGGCTGCCGAACCGCGAGAAAGCCCGCGTTCGGCAATTGTTCGCGCAGGGCAAAGCCGACCGCGCCGCGCTGCTCGACTGCGAGACGCAGAGCTACCACACGTCGGGCACCTGCACTTTCTACGGCACGGCGAACAGCAATCAGATGCTCATGGAGATCATGGGCCTGCACCTGCCCGGCTCGGCGTTCGTCGCGCCGCACACGCCTTTGCGCGACGGGCTCACGCGTGCCGCGGCCGCGCGCGCGGCGGCGATCACGGCGCTCGGCGGGGATTACCGGCCGCTCGCGAGCGTCGTCGACGAGAAGGCGATTGTGAACGGCATCGTCGGGCTGCTCGCGACCGGCGGCTCGACGAATCATACGATCCACCTCGTCGCGATCGCGCGCGCGGCCGGGGTGCAGATCAACTGGGACGACTTCGCCGACTTGTCCGAGGTCGTGCCGCTGCTCGCGCGGATCTATCCGAACGGCAGCGCGGACATCAACCATTTCCACGCGGCGGGCGGGATGGGGTTCTTGATCCGCGAGCTGCTCGACGAGGGCCTGTTGCACGCGGACACGACGACCGTGATGGGCGAGGGGCTCGCAAGCTACACGCACGAGCCGTGGCTCGAGGACGGCAAGCTCGCGTGGCGCGCCGCTCCGCGCGAGAGCCTCGACTCGGAAGTGCTGCGCCCCGGGCGCGATCCGTTCGCCGCCGAGGGCGGGCTCAAGGTGCTGCGCGGCAATCTGGGCCGCGCGGTGATCAAGGTGTCCGCGGTCGACACTGCGCACCGTATCGTCGAGGCGCCCGCGCGCGTGTTCGACGACCAAGCGGACGTCGGCGCGGCGTTCAAGTCCGGCGAGCTGGACCGCGACGCCGTCGTCGTCGTGCGCTTCCAGGGTCCGCGCGCGAACGGCATGCCCGAGCTGCACTCGCTCACGCCTGCGCTCGGCGTGCTCCAGAAGCGCGGCTTCAAGGTCGCGCTCGTGACCGACGGACGGATGTCGGGCGCGTCCGGCAGCGTGCCGGCCGCGATCCATCTGACGCCCGAGTGCGTCGCCGGCGGCGAGCTCGCGCGCGTGCGCGACGGCGACCCGATCCGCCTCGACAGCGTCGCCGGAACGCTCGATGCCCTCGTGCCCGAGGAAACGTGGCGGCGGCGCGAGCCGGCGCGCGCCGACCTCGCGGCGCACGGCTACGGCTTCGGTCGCGAGCTATTCGCGTCGTTCCGCAGCGTCGCGCTGGACGCGGAAGCGGGCGCATCGTCGTGCATGGCGCCATGAACCTCCGCGACCTCATGGGGCTCTCGCCGGTGATCCCCGTGCTCACGGTCACGCGGCTCGAGCACGCCGCGCCGCTCGCGCAGGCTCTCGTGCGCGGCGGCATCCGAGTGCTCGAGGTGACCCTGCGCACGGCGTGCGCGCTCGACGCGATCATCGAGATGCGCGAGCGCGTACCCGGCGCGGTCGTCGGCGCCGGGACGCTGACCCGCGCCGAGGACTTCGCGGCGGTCCAGCGCGCGGGCGCGCAGTTCGCCGTGACGCCGGGGCTCACGCCAGACCTCCTGTTCGGCGCCGGCGAGACGCGGCTGCCGCTTTTGCCCGGCGTGATGACGCCGACGGAGCTGATTGCCGCGCGCGCGGCCGGCTTCCGCGCGTGTAAGCTGTTCCCCGCGCAGCAGGCCGGCGGCGTCGGCATGTTGAAGGCGCTCGCGGGGCCGTTCCCCGACGTCGTGTTCTGTCCGACGGGCGGGATCACGCGCGCGAACGCGGCCGAGTACCTCGCGCAGCCGAACGTGCTTTGCGTCGGCGGCTCGTGGCTCGCGCCGCGGGAGCTCGTCGAGGCCTGCAACTGGGGAGCGATCGAAGAGCTCGCTTTCGACGCCTCATCGCTGCGCGCGGAATAGGCGAGGCAAGGCAGAGTGGCGAAGGTTCCGCCCGGAGTCGGGCCGAGGTATAGCCAGGTCGTCGTGCTGGTCGGCGCAACGGGCGACCTTGCGCGTCGCAAGCTCTTGCCCGGGCTCTATCACCTCGCGAGCGCGGGCTTCATCCCGAAGTGCCGGATCGTCGGCGTCTCGCTCGACGATCTCGATGCGGAGGGCTTCCGTAAGCACGCACGCGCGGCGCTCGACGAGTCGTCGATGCGCAAGGTCAAGGACGCCGACTGGGCGAGCTTCGCGGCCGGCCTCGACTACGTGTCGCTCGGGGCGGGGCCCGAGGCGCTGCGCACGGCCGTTCGCAAAGCGCAGCAGGAGCTCGCGGACGAAAGCCGAGTGCTGCACTACTTGAGCGTGCCGCCGAGCGCCGCGCTCGCGACCGTGCGGCTGATCCACGACGCGCAGCTCGCGGAGCGCTCCCGGGTGATCATGGAGAAACCGTTCGGCACGGATCTCAAGAGCGCGGTCGAGCTCAACACGCGGTTGCACGAGGTGTTCTCCGAGGAGCAGATCTTTCGCATCGATCACTTTCTCGGCAAAGAGCCGGCGCAGAACATCCTCGCGTTTCGGTTCGCGAACGGCTTGTTCGAGCCGATCTGGAACCGCAACTTCATCGATCACGTGCAGATCGACGTGCCCGAGAAGATCGGGCTTGGGCTCCGTGCGGCCTTCTACGAGGCCACGGGTGCCTACCGGGACATGGTCGTCACGCACCTGTTCCAGATCCTCGCGTTCATGGCGATGGAGCCCCCGACGTCTCTCGAGCCCCGTGCGATCAGCGAGGAGAAGCACAAGGTTTTCCGCTGCATGTTGCCGATCGAGCCTGCCGACGTCGTGCGCGGCCAATACCAGGGCTATCGCACGGAGGAGGGCGTCGATCCCGAGTCGAGCACCGAGACGTTCATCGCGCTCAAGTGCGCGATCGACAACTGGCGCTGGGCCGGAGTGCCGTTCTACCTGCGCACCGGCAAGTGCATGGCCGAGGGCCAGCGGATCATCTCGATCGCGTTCCGCGAGCCGCCGAAGAGCATGTTTCCCGCGGGCTCGGGTGTCGGCGCACAAGGGCCGGATCACCTCACGTTCGATCTCGCCGATCAATCGAAGGTATCGCTGTCGTTCTACGGCAAGCGGCCGGGCCCCGGCATGCGACTCGACAAGCTGAGCCTGCAGTTCGCGATGCACGACACCGCGATGGTCGGCGACGTGCTCGAGGCGTACGAGCGGTTGATCCTCGACGCGATGCGCGGCGACCACACGCTGTTCACGACGGCCGAGGGGATCGAGCGGCTCTGGGAGGTGTCGACGCCGCTGCTCGAGGCGCCGCCGCCGGTGCGCACGTACGCGACCGGTTCCTGGGGACCCAACGCGATCCACCAGCTCGTCGCGCCGCACGCATGGCGGCTCCCGTTCGAGAGGGTGTGGAGGGATCCGAATCCGGTCGGCGCGTGACGCCCGGAGATGCTCGTCAGCTCGAGGGCCCCGAGCGGTGACCGCCGCCGCCCGCGCCGCCCCCGCCGCCGCCGCGCCGACCGCGCCCGCGGCCACCGGCGTGCCCGCCGCCGGGGCGCCCGCCGCCCGGGCGTCCGCCGCCGCCGTTCGGCCGGTGATGCCGCGGTCCGCCGCCATCGCCGTGTGCATAGCGATGGCGGGGCTCGGGTGCCGTGAACGAGACCAGCGCGTTGTGATCGAACGTCGCGACCGGAATCTTGCGGCCGATGAACGCCTCGATCTCGGGCAGCGATATGGCGTATGCCTCGCAGCCGAAGCTGATCGCGTCGCCCGCGGCGCCCGCGCGCGCGGTGCGTCCGATCCGGTGCACGTAGTCTTCAGGATCTTGCGGCAAGTCGTAGTTGAAAACGTGGCTCACGCCCGGAACATGTAGGCCTCGCGACGCGACGTCGGTGCCGATCAGCACCGCGAGCTTGCCGGCCTGAAAATCCTTGAGCATCCGTAGCCGTTTGCGCTGCGGCACGTCGCCCGACAACGCTTCTGCCTCGATGCCGTTGCGCTGGAGCGCATCGCTCAACCTGTCCGCCTCGCGGCGCGTGTTGACGAACACCATCGTGCGCGTCGGGTCGCGGTCGCGCAGCAGCGTGAGCAGCAGCGGAAGCTTCTCCTCGTTCGCCGGAAAATAGATGCTCTGCGTGACGCGGTCGACCGTCATCTTGTCGGGCTCGATTCGCACGAGCTCGGGGTCGTTCATGTGCTCGTACGCGAGCTCGAGCACGCGATACGACAGCGTCGCCGAGAACAACATGTTCAGTCGGTGGTCGCGCTCGGGCAGGCGTCGTAGCACGAAGCGAATGTCCTTGATGAAGCCGAGGTCGAACATCCGATCGGCTTCGTCGAGCACGAGCACTTGCACGCGGCGCAGGCCGAACACGTGCTGCTTGAAGAAATCGATGGTGCGTCCCGGCGTGCCGATCAGAACGTCGACGCCGGCCGCGAGCTCGTCGCGCTGCTTGTCATAGTCCGTGCCGCCGAACGCGAGCCCGAGCTTGTAAGGCAAATATTTCCCAAGCACCTGCGCGTCGGCGTGAATTTGCACGGCGAGCTCGCGCGTCGGCGCGAGCACGAGCGCGCGCGGTCCCGGCTCGCCTTTCGGCGGCGGCGTGGTCTCGAGCCGCGTGAACAATGCGACTAAATACGCCGCGGTTTTACCCGTGCCGGTCTGCGCTTGGCCCGCGGTGTCTTGTCCGTCGAGCGCGAGCGGCAGCGCTTCACTTTGAATCGGCGTGCAGTATTCGAACCCGGCTTCGGCGATTCCACGCTGCAATCCGGGCGATAAAGACAGGTCGGAAAAGCGCAGCGTCGTTAGGTGATGGCTCGATTGAGCGGCGGTGTCTATTGCGGTCCCCGATACTTGCAAATTGTCGTTCCGACGGTTAAAAATAAGGACTAGCCCTCCCAAGAGCCCCACGAATTCCCGCGACGCCTCTAGGAAGCAACCTGCGACATTGTGCCTGACCCGCCAGGCCGCGTCACTTTCGGCTCTTCCAGCAAAGGCGTCTTACGCTTAGATCTTCCGCCCGCGGGATCCACGGGCTGGGCAACTCACAGAGGATCGTCTACCGTGAATGATCAAATCGTACACACGACCGATGCGGCCTTCGACACGGACGTCGTGAAGTCGCAGCAACCCGTTCTCCTCGATTTCTGGGCGGAATGGTGCACGCCCTGCAAGATGATCGCGCCGATACTCGATGTGATCGCCGACGAGTACAAGGATCGGCTCCGCGTCGTGAAGCTCAACATCGACGAGAATCCGAAGACGCCGCCGAAGTACAACATTCGCGGCATTCCAACTCTACTCCTGTTCCGAGACGGCACCGTCGCGGCGCAGCAAGTCGGCGCGGTCTCGAAGGCACAACTGGAATCTTTTTTAAACGCGCATTTGAACCGCGCGTCCACCAAAACGGGCTAACGGCCCACGGAAGTACTCGTGAGAGGATATCTCGGTAATTCAGCACGCGCCCGGGTCAAAGATGGCCCGCGGCAACCACGCGACAACAACAATAACAATCCGAACAACAACAACAACAACGGGAAGCGCTCCCGCCGCAACAAGGGACCCGGAGGTCCCGGTGGCATGGGAATGGGCATGGGCTGGGCGGCATGCGCGACGAATTCCCGGACGACGAGGAGTTCGACGTGATTCCGGCCGCCGAGCTCGAGATGACGAAGAACGCGATGAATCTCTCCGAGCTCAAGACGCGGCCGCCGGCCGAGCTCGTTCAGCTCGGCGAGTCGATGGGCCTCGAGAACCTCGCCCGGTCCCGCAAGCAAGACATCATCTTCTCGATCCTGAAGGCCCACGCGAAGAACGGCGAGAACATCTTCGGCGAGGGCGTGCTCGAGATACTCCAGGACGGCTTCGGCTTCCTGCGCTCCGCGGACAGCTCTTATCTCGCGGGGCCCGACGACATCTACGTGAGCCCGAGCCAGATCCGCCGCTTCAACCTGCGCACCGGCGACACGGTGTCCGGGCTGATCCGGCCGCCGAAGGACGGCGAGCGCTACTTCGCGCTGCTCAAGGTCGGCGACATCAACGGCGACGCGCCCGAGAGCTCGAAGAGCAAGGTGCTGTTCGAGAACCTGACGCCGCTCTTCCCGAAGAAGCGGCTCAAGCTCGAGCAGGGCAACGGCAGCACCGAGGATCTGACCGCGCGCATCATCGACATGGTCGCGCCGATCGGCAAAGGCCAACGCGGCCTTATCGTTTCGCCGCCGAAGGCCGGCAAGACGATGCTGCTGCAGAACATCGCGGCCTCGATCTCGCACAACCACCCGGACGTGACGCTGATCGTGCTGCTCATCGACGAGCGGCCCGAGGAAGTCACCGAGATGGAGCGCACGGTGCGCGGCGAGGTCGTGTCGAGCACGTTCGACGAGCCCGCGACGCGCCACGTGCAGGTCGCGGAGATGGTCATCGAGAAGGCGAAGCGCCTCACCGAGCACAAGCAGGACGTCGTGATCCTGCTCGACTCGATCACGCGCCTCGCGCGCGCCTACAACACCGTCGTGCCGTCGTCGGGCAAGGTGCTCACGGGCGGCGTCGACGCGAACGCGCTGCAGCGGCCGAAGCGCTTCTTCGGCGCCGCGCGCAACATCGAGGAGGGCGGCAGCCTCACGATCATCGCGACCGCGCTGATCGACACCGGCTCGAAGATGGACGACGTGATCTACGAGGAGTTCAAGGGCACCGGCAACATGGAGATCCACCTCGATCGCCGGATCTCCGAGAAGCGCGTGTTCCCGTCGATCAACATCAACCGCTCGGGCACGCGCAAAGAGGAGCTGCTCACGCAGCCGGACGAGCTCCAGAAGATGTGGATCCTGCGCAAGGTTCTGCACCCGATGGACGAGCTCGCGGCCGTCGAGTTCCTGATCAGCAAGCTGCAGGACACGAAGACGAACGCGGAGTTCTTCGACGCGATGAAGCGCTGACGCCCGGCGTCGGTCGCGGGGCCTGAGGGAATCCGTCGAGTCTGGATGGGCGCCGCGCGGGCGCTACGTGCGGCGCGCGGCGCGCTCGCGTGCGATCGCGCGGTAGCCGATGTCCCTGCGGTAGAACGCCCCGTCCCAGCCGACCTTCGCAGCCGCGTCGTACGCGCGCCGCTGCGCGGCGTCGACGCTGTCGCCGATGCCGACCGCGCAGAGCACGCGGCCGCCGTCGGTCAAGACTTCGCCGTTCACGAGACGCGTGCCGGCGTGGAAGATCTTCTGATCTTCGCCCGTGACGCGCTCGAGACCCGATGATCCGCTTGCCTTTCTCGTAGGCGTCGGGGTAGCCGCGGCTCGCGATCACGACGCCGACCGTCGCGCGCGGATCCCAGTCGATCGGCGCTAGCCCGAGCGTGCCGTCGAAGCTCGAGAGGCAGAGACGCACGAGGTCGGAGCGCAGCCGGAACAGGATCGGCTGCGTCTCGGGATCGCCGAGCCGGCAATTGAACTCGACGACCTTCGCGCTGCCCGCCGCGTCGATCATCAGGCCGGCATACAGGAAGCCGCGGTAGTGGATGCCGTCGGCGAGCAGGCCGCGCACGGTCGGCAGCATGATGTCGCGCATCACGTGCGCGTGCACGGCGCCGGTCACGACGGGAGCCGGCGAGTACGCGCCCATGCCGCCCGTGTTCGGGCCGCGGTCGCCGTCGTCGCGCGTCTTGTGGTCCTGCGAGCTCGCGAGCGGCACGACGCGCTCGCCGTCGACGAGCGCGATGAAGCTGGCTTCCTCGCCCGCAAGGAAGTCTTCGATCACGACTTTCGCGCCGGCCGCTCCGAACTGGCGCTGCTCGAGCATCCGCGCGAGCGCGGCGTCCGCTTCGGCCACGCGTCTGCGCGATCACGACGCCTTTGCCCGCGGCGAGGCCGTCGGCCTTGATCACGATCGGCGGCTTCCGCGTCGCAGCGTAGGCGCGCGCGGCCGCGGCGTCCGTGAACGTGCGGTAGCCCGCGGTCGGGATGCGGTGGCGAGCGAGGAACTCCTTCGTGAACGCCTTCGAGCCTTCGAGCTGCGCGCCCGCGGCGCGCGGCCCGAAGCATTTCAGCCCGCGCTGCTCGAAGCGATCGACGAGGCCGCCGACGAGCGGCGTCTCGGGGCCGACGATCGTGAGGCCGACGCGCCTCCGCGAGCGCGAGCTCGAGCAGGCCGTCGAAGTCCTCGGCCGCGACCGCGACGTTGCGGACCTTCGGCTCGCGCGCCGTGCCCGCGTTGCCGGGCGCGACGAGCACCTCGCTCACGAGCGGCGACTGCGCGAGGCCTTCCAGGCGATCGCGTGCTCGCGGCCGCCGCCGCCGATCACGAGCACCTTCACGCTCGCGGCTCCGACGCACTCAATGGCGGAAGTGCCGCATGCCGGTGAACACCATCGCGATGCCGTGCTCGTCGGCCGCGCGCACGACTTCTTCGTCGCGAATCGAGCCGCCGGGCTGCACGATCGCGCGTACGCCGTGCTCGGCCGCCGCGTCGATGCCGTCGCGGAACGGGAAGAACGCGTCCGATGCGAGCGCGGCGCCTGCAGCGGCAGTCCGGCCTCGGCCGCCTTGAGCGCGCCGATCCGCGCGCTCATCACGCGGCTCGGCTGGCCCGCGCCGATGCCGAGCGTCGCGCCGCCGCGCGCGTAAACGATCGCGTTCGATTTCACGAACTTCACGACCGTCCAAGCGAACTGCGAGGTCGCGCAGCTCCTCCGCGCGTCGGCTCGCGGCGCGTGACGACCTTCGCCGCCGCGACGTCGACGCGGCCGTTGTCGCGCTGCTGGAGCAGAACGCCGCCGTCGATCGTCTTGACATCGAAGTCGCCGCTCGCGTCGGCCGCCGCAGGCGCCCGCCTCGAGCACGCGGATGTCGCGGCTTGCCTCGCGAACGCCGCGCGCGCGCACGCGCGCCGATCTCGGGAGCGACGATCACCTCGGCGAACTGCCGGCCGACGATCGCCTCGGCCGCGGCGTCGTCGAGCGGCCGGTTGAATGCGATGACGCCGCCGTAACGCGGACGTCGGATCGGTGCGGTAGGCGTGCTGCATAAGCGAGCTGCCGGGCTCGCGGCGACCGCGACGCCGCACGGGTTCGCGTGCTTCACGATCACGCACGCGGCGCGCATCGAACGCATTCACGGCCTGGAACGCCGCGTCGGCGTCGACGAGGTTGTTGAACGACAGTTGCTTGCCTTGCAGCTGGCGCGCGTGCGCGACCGTGCCCGCGCGCGTGCGCGGCCGTGCGGTAGAGCGCCGCGCTGCTGGTGCGGATTCTCGCCGTAGCGCAGCGACTCGCGCGAGCCGCCAGCTGCGCAGCGAGCGGATCGGGCCACGCGTCGGGCGCCGCGCTGTGCGCGACGCAGATAGCGGCTGATCGCGGCGTCGTAACGAGACGTGTGGCTCGAACGCCTTGATCGCGAGCGCGCGGCGCAGCTCGCTCGGGACGTCTCGCCTTCCTCGAGCGCCGCGAGCACGCGCCGGATAGTCGGCCGGATCGACGACCACCGTGACGTGCTCGTGGTTCTTCGCCGCGGCGCGCAGCATCGCGGGACCGCCGACGTCGATGTTCTCGATCGCTTCGGCGTCCGTGCAGTCCGGGCCGCGCGACCGTCGCCTCGAACGGATAGAGATTCACCGCGAGCACGTCGATGAGGTCGATCCCGTGCGCCGCCGCGCACCGCGTCGTCGACGCCGCGCCGCGCGAGCAAGCCGCCGTGGATGCGCGGATGCAGCGTCTTCACGCGGCCGTCCATGATCTCGGGGAATTCGGTGATCGTCAGCGACATCGACGACGCGGAAGCCCCGCGTCGCGCAGCGTTTTCGCCGTGCCGCCCGTCGACACGATCTCGAACCCGAAGTCGACGAGGCCCGGCCGCGAATGGCACGAGGCCCTGCTTGTCGGAGACGCTGAGCAGCGCGCGCCGCCCTGGCGGCGCGCCGCGCTGTCGCCTCGGCTCCGCGGGCTCGCGCCGTGGCGTGGGTCGCGGGCTGCCGCTCGGGCTCATCGGCCCTGGAGGTGGTACGCCTTGAGCTTGTTGCGCAGCGTGCCGCGATTGATGCCGAGGATCTCGGCCGCTTCGCTCTGATTGCCCTTCGTGTAGGCCAGCACGGCCGACAGCAACGGCCTCTCCACCTCGCCGATCACGAGCTGGTAGAGGTCGCCAGGCTTGTGGCCGTTCAGATTTGCGAAGTAGCTGCGCAGGCATTCGTCGGTCAGGCTGCTCAGCGGCTTGCTCTTGATCCCGAACTGTCCATTGCTAGCTCGCCGAGCGCTTGGTCTTTTGCGCGTCGTTCTTTTTGTGCTGGTCGCGATCACGCCACGTTCCCCCTGAAGAACGCAAAGCAACGAAAATCCACAACGAATGTCTCGAGCCGCCGGTCGCTAGCTATTTAGCGTCGCGAGCGCTTCCGCGAAAGAAACATAGACCCGGCGCGTGACCGGGTGATGCTGCTCGTTGACGTTAACCCCGTTTTTCTAGCAGTAGGAATACCGACTCGAGGTGCGCGCGATCATAGCACGGGCGCGCGCGGAATTTTGGCGCGCGCAGCGAGAAAAATTTTCGCGCGCGCAGTCGTCAAAGAAATACTTTGTCATTACCGGCAGCTTAGTACGTGTGTCTCGACTTCGACGCAAACATCGAGATCGAATCCATAGGCGTCGGGGCCCGGATCGACGAGCTCGAGTCTGCGCGCGCGCTGTTTCGCCGGGCGCCATCAACTTGCGCGGCGCCGCCGGCGAGATACTCCGCAGGCGCGAACACGCGACCGCCGACGGCGGCTTCCCAACGATCCTTGAGTCGCAAATTGACGTCGCGGGTAAGGCTGATACTCGGGCCGACGATTCTTGATGCGCGCGGTGATTTTGAGACTGCCTATTCCACCGGAGCTCGGCTCCGCGGTCGCGACCCAATCGAGGATCTGGTACTGCCGAACGTCCCAGCGCGGCAGCACGATGATGCCGAGCGAGCGCGTAAGCGCTTTGCACGAGCGAGCCGACGGAGGGCTGCTTCACGAGCTCGGCGCGATAGTGATTGATCGACCTGCAGCGCGAGCGCGGCGAGCGCGTCAAGGCGACGCCCACGGTCCACCAGCGGTTGCGCTGCGGAGACTCTTTGGGCACGTGTCGCCAATCGCCGACCGGCTCGGTTTCGAGCACGGCCTCGACCTGCGACGGCGGCATCGCCGTGATCCTGCACTTGCGTCGAGGTCGGCGAGCTCGTCGGCGTCCGGCGTCCGTCGTCGGTGGCGCCCTGCTCGAGCTGCGCGACACGGCGGCGACCGAAAGCGCGCCGAGTGGGTCCGCATCCGATTCGAGGTCCGGTGCTCGCGCGCTCTTCGGGCGGGTTCGGCGCCGACCGACCGGATCGGCGGATTCGGCGCCGGCGCCGCGGCGGTGCACGCTGGCCTCGGCCGAGAGCGGTTCCGGCGCAGGCGGCGCGTCCTGTCGGCGTCTCGCCGAGACTCTGCGGCGCTGGCGCTGGCGCCTTGTCTTGCTCCGCCGGTGCGTCCGCGAGCGCTCGTTGTGAAGACGCGTCGGCGGTCGCGCTCGCCGGGCGCTTCGCGCCGCTCGGCGTACGCGTTGAACACGCTCGCGCAGCGCCCGCACCGGACCTGACCGTTCGCCTTCTTCAGCGCGTCGTCGGTGACGCGAAACGTCGTGTCACAGTCGGGGCAGCGCGTGAACAGCATGGCGGTGGAGTGGCTCCTCGCGCGGCAAGTCTACGCGTTCCGTGTCGCGATCACCCGCTCCGCCGGCGAGCGTCGATCCGTGTCCAGCCGTCCGCTCGCGCGCTCGCGATTCGCTCGAACCACGGCTCGTACGCGGCCGCGACCGTCGGCGCCTGTCTCGCGAGTATCCCGCTCAAGCACGACGCGTCCGCCCGGGCACGACGACACGCGCGAAGCTCGGGCGCGAGCGCGATCAGCGGTCCCGCGAGAATGTTCGCGAGCACGACGTCGACACGCAGCGTCGGCAACGATTCCGGCACGCAGACGCAGATGCGCGCCTCGCAGCCGTTCAAGCGCGCGTTGTCACGCGTCGCGATGAGCGCCTGCGTCGTCGTTGTCGACGGCCCACGCGCGGCTCGCGCCGAGCGCGAGCGCGGCGATCGCGAGCACGCCCGAGCCGCAGCCGTAGTCGAGAACGGTCGCGCCCGGCTCGAGCGCGCGCGTCGAGCCACTCGAGACAAAGCGCGGTGGTCGGGTGCTCGCCGGTGCCGAACGCGAGCCCCATGTGCAGCCTGACGCCGACGAGGCCGGCGGGAACCGCGGCATCGTCCGCGGGCGCGAGCCACAGGCGCTTGCCGAAGCGCCGCGCGGGAATGCCTCGCTGCGCGGCGGCGCGCCACTCGTCGTCGTCGAGCGAGCCGGTCGCGAACGCGCGAGCGGACGCGCACGATCGCTCGAGCAGCGCGCGTACGGCCTCGAGATCGGTCGAGGCGGAAACAACGCGCGGATCTCGACCTCGGGCCAGAGCGGCGTCTCGTTGGGCGGCGGGCTCGAGGATCGGGTCGTCGGCGGCGTCGCCGAGCGACAGCGAATCCGCGCCCGCGAGCTCGAGCAGCGCCTCCGCGTGCGCGACGTCGGCGGCGGCGACGCGCAGCGTGAGTCGCCGGTGGCTCAACGGCCGCGACCGGGCGCTCATTTGAGCCCGAGCCGGCGCTCGAGATAATGGATGTCGGTGCCGCCGGCCTTGAACGCGCCGTGCTGGAAGATTTCCTGGTGCAGCGGCACGTTCGTGCTGATGCCGTCGACGACGATCTCCTGGAGCGCGGTCGTCATCCGCGCGATCGCCGCGCGCCGGTGCTCGCCGTGCGCGATCACCTTCGCGATCAAGCGAGTCGTAGTACGGCGGCACGGCGTAGCCGCTGTACATGTGGCTGTCGACGCGGATGCCGGGGCCGCCGGGCGGGTGCCAGAGGCTCACCGTGCCCGGCGACGGCACGAACGTCTTCGGATCCTCGGCGTTGATCCGGCATTCGATCGCGTGCCCGCGCCAGCGCACGTCGCTCTGCGCGATGCTCGAGCCGCTCGCCCGCCGCGATCGCGAGCTGCGCTTTCACGATGTCGATGCCCGGTCACGAGCTCGGTGACGGGGTGCTCGACCTGGACGCGCGTGTTCATCTCGATGAAGAAGAACTTGCCGTCCTGATACAGGAACTCGAACGTGCCGGCGCCGCGGTAGCCGATCTCCTTGCACGCGTCGACGACGACGCTTCCCCATCCGCGCGCGCTCCTCGTCGCGAGATGCCGGGCGCGGGCGCCTCCTCGACGACCTTCTGATGCCGGCGTTGCATCGAGCAGTCGCGCTCGCCCAAGTGAATCGCGTTGCCGTGGCTGTCGGCGAGCACCTGGAACTCGATATGGCGCGGATGATCGAGGAACTTCTCCATGTAGACCTGATCGTTCGCGAACGCGGACAGCGCTTCGGCGCGCGTGATCGAGACCGCGTTGAACAACGCCGCGTCGCTGTGCACGACGCGCATGCCGCGGCCGCCGCCGCCGGCCGCCGCCTTGATGATCACGGGATAGCCGATGTCGCGCGCGAGCCGCGCGTTCTCCTGCGGGTCGTCGGTCAGCGGGCCGTCCGAGCCCGGCACGCACGGCACGCCGGCCGCGCGCATCGTCTTGATCGCCGAGACCTTGTCGCCCATCAAGCGAATCGTCTCGGCGCTCGGGCCGATGAATACGAATCCGCTCTCCTCGACGCGCTCGGCGAAGTCCGCGTTCTCGGACAGGAATCCGTAGCCCGGGTGGATCGCGACCGAGTCCGTGACCTCGGCTGCCGCGATGATCGCGGGCATGTTGAGGTAGCTCTGCTGCGAGCGCGGCGGGCCGATGCAGACGGTCTCGTCCGCGAGCAGCACGTGCTTCAGCGTCGTGTCCGCCGTCGAGTGGACGGCGACGGTCTTGATGCCGAGCTCGCGGCATGCGCGGAAGATACGTAGCGCGATCTCGCCGCGGTTGGCGATCAGGACTTTGTCGAGCATGGCAGTCAGCCTCGAGGTCCGACCTCTTTGCGGGTCTTCTTAAGTCACTCTTCGATGATGAACAGCGCTTGACCGAACTCGACCGGGCTGCCGTTCTCGACGAGGATGCTGACGACGCGCCCCGCGACCTCCGACTCGATCTGATTCATCATCTTCATCGCTTCGATCACGCAGAGCGTGTCGCCCGGCTTGACCTCGGTGCCGATCTCGACGAACGGCTTCGCGCCCGGCGCCGGGCCGCTATAGAAGGTGCCGACCATCGGCGCGGTGACTTGGTGGCCGCGGGCCACGGGCGGCGGAGCCGGCGCTTCGGCGGCGGCGGGCGCAGGCGCGGGGGCCGCCGCGGGTGCCTGCGCGCATGGGCGGATGCTGGAGCGTTTGGACGCTGACGGTGCCCGGGTTCGGATAGCGGCTGATCCGCACCGACTCCTCGCCCTCGGAGATCTCGATCTCCGAGATCCCCGACTCCTCGAGCAGCTCGATCAGCTTTTTTACTTTTCTTATGTCCACTATTTGCCTCCGCGTGCCAAGTAGTGCATCGCGGCGTCGAGCGCGAGCTCGTAGCTCGCGACGCCGAAGCCCGCGATCGTCCCGATCGCGATATCGGCGAAGAACGAGCGCTGCCGAAAGTCTTCGCGGGCCGCGACGTTCGACAGGTGCAGCTCGATGAACGGAATCCGGACCGCGAGCAGCGCGTCGCGCAGCGCGATGCTCGTGTGCGTGAACGCGGCCGGATTGAAGAGGATCAGCGCCGTTTGATCGTCGCGGGCGGCGTGGATGCGGCGGATCAGCTCCGCCTCCGCAGTCGCTCTGAAAGGCGACCGAGCTCGTGCCCGAGCGAGCGGCGCGCGTGCTTTGAGCGCCTCCTCGATCGCCGATAGCGTCGTGGTGCCATAGATGCCCGGTTCGCGGGTTCCGAGCAGGCCGAGATTCGGGCCATTCAACAGAAGGAGTCGCGCCATCCGCACCGGCTCGCGGTAACGATAGCCGGCGAGTTTACATGTTTTCGGCGCAATTGGCGGCCTGTTTCGCCGATTTTGGCGGCTAAATGCGGCCAGCAATCCGTCGCGCGGGCGGTCGCGACGTCGATCTTGCCGGCTCTCAGATCGTCGAGCACGGCCGTGAAGTTATCGAGGTGCTCGGGGTGGAGCTCGCCCGTGTGGACGCCAAGAACGGCGCCGTTCGGAGCCGTGAACACGGTGAACGGCAGCGCATAGACGTTGACCCCGAACGCCGCGGCCGCATCCCAGCCGCCGCTCTCGCCGATCAGGATCGGGTAGTTGAACTGCATGTTCGCGGCGAAGCCGACGACGGCGTCCCGTTTGTCGACCGCGATCCCGACGACTTGCACATCGGTGCGGCGGGTTTGGAGCTCCTTCAGCATCGGGATCTCGTGCAGGCACGGCCCGCACCAGGTAGCCCAGAAATTGATCAAGCAGCGGCTTGCCGGGCCAGCTCGTGATCGATTGCGGAGTGCCGGCGAGCGTGTCGAGGGAGAACTCCGGCAGCGTGTCCTTGAGCGGCGTCGCCGAGTCGTCGTCGTGCTCGTCGGAGGCCGCCGGATCTTCGCCGAACTGGAGGGTTTGCGGGGATTCGGGCGCGGGGGGCGCGGGGCCGACGAACAATCGGAACGCGATATATCCGGCAAACGCGGCGCCGCTCAGGAGCGCCGTCAGTAAGATCGGGCGCGCCTTATTGGCCATTGTCGAGATCCTCAGAGAGACGCGAGCTCGGTGACGTGAGAGGCGAATTCCTGCGGAGGAACGAAGCCGACGAGCTTGTAGTTCTCGCGCTCGGCGCCGTGAGCGTCGAAGAACGCGATCGTCGGCGGTCCGAAGCTATGAAAGCGTTTGAGCAGCGCCTGGTCATCGTCGTTGTTGTCCGTCACGTCGGCGCGCAGCAGGAGGTATGGCTTCAGCGCGCCGATCACGCCCGCATCGGGGAACGTGCGTGCCTCCATCTCTTTGCAGGACACACACCACTCGGCACTGAAGTCTAGCATCACGGGCCTGCCCGCCGCCCGCGCTTCGGCGAGCGCCGCGTCGAGCGCCGCGACCGATTGGATCTTCCGGAACTGGAGCTTCGGCGCGGCCGTCGAGCCGAGCGCGCCGCTTCCGGCTCCCGTCGCGAGCACGCGGTCGGGAATCGGCCGCAGCGGATCGTCTCCGCCGAGCGTCGCGCCGATCAAGAGCAGCGCGCCATAGAGGCATGCGAGCATCCCGACGCCCTTCGCGAGGCGCAGGCTCGCGCGCGGGCTCTGCGGCAGCGCCTCGAACGCGCCGAGGAACACGCCGGTGAGGAACACGAGCACCGCCCAGAGCACGAGCGTGACGGCCCCCGGGAGCACGCGCTGCATCATCCAGATCGCCATGCCGATCATCAAAACGCCGAAGCTTGCCTTCACCGCGTTCATCCACGGGCCGACCTTCGGCAGCAACCGTCCCGCCGATGCGCCGACGAGCAAGAGCGGTGAGCCCATGCCGATGCTCATCGCGAACAGCGCCGTCGCTCCGCGCACGACGTCGCCCTTCTGACCGATGACGGCGAGCGCGCCGACGAGCGGAGGAGCGACGCACGTGGTGACGATCAATGAAGTGAGCGCGCCCATCAGCGCCGTGCCGATGAACGTGCCGCCCTGCTGCTTGTTGGCGAGATTCGCGAGCCGCGTCTGGATCGCGGTCGGCATCTGCAGCTCGTACAGTCCGAACATCCCGAGCGACAGCAGCACGAAGACGCCCGCGAACAGAGTGATGATCCAGGGCTTCTGAAAGATGGCCTGAACCTGGCCGCCGACCAAGGCCGCGAGCGCGCCGGCGGCCGTGTAAGTCAGAGCCATGCCGAGCACGTAGCTCAAGGAGAGCAAGAACCCGCGGCTCGTCGAGACCTTCGTACCTTGGCCGGCGATGATGCTCGAGAGGATCGGCACCATTGGCAGCACGCACGGCGTGAACGCCAGCAACAGGCCGCCGACATAGAACCAGCCGATCATCGTCCAGAACGAGCCGCCGACGATCCGGGCGGACCATTGATCCTGCTCCGACACGGGCCCGGCCGCCGCGGCAGAAGTCGAGCTCGTCGCGTCGGCCGGAAACTCCGACGTCGCGGGCAGCACGAGCGCCATCGTCTGCTCGCTCGGCGGATAGCAGACGCTGTTCTCGCGGCATCCTTGGAAGCCCGCGGTCAGAACGACGTCGAGCGCGTTCGGGCTCGCGCGCGCGAACGGGATCTTCGCCTCGACGTAGTCGTAGTAGACCTCGACGTCGCCGAAATTCTCGTCCTTGTGCGGCTTGCCCTTCGGCAACGACGCGCGGCCGAGCTCGATCTTGCCTTCGGCGCGGAACGTGAGCTTGTCGCGATAGAGATAATGCCCCGGCGCGATCTGCCAGCCGACCGTGAGCTCGTTCGGGTTGTCGAAACGCGCGTTCAACGTGAACGCCTGATCGACCGGCAGTAGGTCGTCGGTCGCCGCAACGACCTGCGACGCCGCGAACGGCTTTTGCGCGGGCGGCGCGAACGGGTCTGTCGTGGTCCTCGCGACGGGCCCTGCCGGCAGCTTGATCTTCGCGGTCCAATTCTGCGGGACGTAGCAGATGCCGCGATCGGCGCAGCCCTGCAGCTTGAGGCTCAGCGCGAGCGTGTCGGCCGATGCCGTGCGCTGATACGGGAATCGCGATCTCGAACTTGCCGCGATAGATTTCCTGCTCGCCGAAGTAATCGTCGGTGTGTGTCTCGCCCTCCGGGAATTGGGCGTCGCGCAGCGTCACGCCGTGGGTCGCGCTCGCGAACCCGAAGCGCGCGCGATAGAGGTAGTAGCCATCGAGGACCGCGAAGCGCAGATAGACCTTCTGCGCATCGGCGGCGGTCGTGTAGACGAACACCTTTTGCGGCGGCAGCGGCTCGTCGTCCTGCGCGAGCGCGCTGCCGCCGCCGAGCAAGCAGCCGAGCCAGAGAAGCGCTGCGAACGCGCGCGCGCGGACCATAAACTCGTTCTCCTCAGGCGTCGGCGACGGCCGACTGCACCCAATCGAGGTAGCGCTTCGAGCCGCCCTCGACCGGTATCGCGATCACTTCCGGCAACTCGTATCCGGAGCGCTCGTGAATCAGCGCCTCCACGGCGGCGAGCCTCGCCTCGGTCGTTTTGATCACCAGCAGCGTCTCGCGTTCGCGCTGCACGGCTCCCTGCCAGCGAAACGTCGACACGACGTCGGCGACCGCGTTGACGCAAGCCGCGAGCCGGCGCTCGACGAGCGCGCTCGCCAGGCCCTCGGCCTCCGCCGGAGTCGCGCAAGTGGTCAGCACGACGAGCTTGCGATGGCTCAGCGGCGGCTCCCGGGACGAACGACGAGCCCGGAAGCATACCCGCCGCTCTCGCCGGGTGTCATGACTCCTATCTCAAAAAGCCTTGAAATCGGCGCGTCGATCACTATTATTGGCACTCACTGTTGACGAGTGCTAACAGAGGCACGTCGTTAGACTCATATTTTCCGTTAAATCATAGACTTCAAGAGGGAGTACCACCATGAAGCTTCGTCCCCTGCATGACCGTGTCGTGATCCGGCGTACCGAAGAGGAGCGCAAATCCCCGGGCGGAATCGTGATCCCGGACACGGCTACCGAGAAGCCGATCCGCGGCGAAGTCATCGCCGTCGGCAAGGGCAAGATCCTCGAGAACGGCGAGGTGCGTCCGCTCGACGTCAAGAAGGGCGACAAGATTCTGTTCGGCAAGTACTCGGGCACCGAGGTCAAAGTCGACGGCGAAGACCTACTCGTGATGCGCGAAGACGACATCATGGCCGTCATCGAGAAGTAACTCTCACAAGATTTCCATTCCGATTTAGCAATCCATTTCGAGGAGCAAGAGTCATGGCGACTCCGAAAGAAGTTCGTTTTTCCGATGACGCGCGCGCGCGGATGCTGAGAGGCGTCAACGTTCTCGCGAATGCAGTCAAAGTCACGCTCGGCCCGAAGGGCCGCAACGTCGTGCTCGAGAAGAGCTTCGGCGCCCCGACCGTCACGAAGGACGGCGTCTCGGTCGCGAAAGAGATCGAGCTCGAGGACAAGTTCGAGAACATGGGCGTGCAGATGGTGAAGGAGGTCGCGTCGCAGACTTCCGACCTCGCCGGCGACGGCACGACGACCGCGACCGTGCTTGCGCAAGCGATCCTGCGCGAGGGCCTGAAGGCCGTCGCGGCCGGTTTCAACCCGATGGACCTGAAGCGCGGCATCGACAAGGGCACCGCGGCGCTGATCGAGCAGCTCAAGTCGCTCTCGCAGCCCTGCAAGAACGACACGTCGATCGCGCAGGTCGGCACGATCTCGGCCAACGCGGACGAAGAGATCGGCAAGATCATCGCCGAGGCGATGGGCAAGGTCGGCAAAGAGGGCGTGATTACCGTCGAGGAGGGCTCGGGCCTCTCCAACGAGCTCGACGTCGTCGAGGGCATGCAGTTCGACCGCGGCTATCTCTCGCCCTACTTCATCAACGACCAGGCGAGCCAGTCGGCCACGCTCGAGAATCCGCTGATCCTGATCTACGACAAGAAGGTCTCGAACATCCGCGAGCTGCTGCCGCTGCTCGAGGGCGTCGCGAAGTCGGGCCGACCGCTGCTGATCATTGCCGAGGACTGCGAGGGCGAGGCGCTCGCGACGCTCGTCGTGAACAACATCCGCGGCATCGTGAAGGTCGCGGCCGTCAAGGCTCCGGGCTTCGGCGATCGCCGCAAGGCCATGCTCCAGGACATCGCGATCCTCACGGGTGGCCAGGTGATCTCCGAGGAAGTCGGCCTCTCGCTCGAGAAGGCGAGCACCGAGGACCTCGGCGAGGCGAAGAAGGTGCAGGTCTCGAAGGAGAACACCACGATCATCGACGGCAAGGGCCGCGCTGCGGACATCAAGGGCCGGATCGAGCAGATCAATAAGGAGATCGAAGAGTCGACCTCCGACTACGACAAGGAGAAGCTCCAGGAGCGCGTCGCGAAGCTCGCGGGCGGTGTCGCGGTGATCAAGGTCGGTGCGGCGACCGAGATCGAGATGAAGGAGAAGAAAGCGCGCGTGGAAGACGCTCTGCATGCGACTCGCGCGGCTGTCGAGGAGGGTGTCGTGCCGGGCGGCGGCGTTGCGCTACTGCGCGCCGTCAAGGGCATCGCCTCGCTCCAGGGCGCGAACGAGGACCAGAACGTCGGCATCAACATCTTGCGTAAGGCGGTTGAAGAGCCCCTGCGCCAGATCGTCGGCAACGCGGGCGCGGATGCGTCGGTGGTGCTCAACGCGGTCGTGGGCGGCAAGGGCAACTACGGCTACAACGCCGCGAACGGCGAGTACGGCGACATGGTGAAGTTCGGCATCATCGACCCGACCAAGGTCACGCGTCTGGCGCTGCAGAACGCGACCTCCGTCGCGGGCTTGCTGCTGACGACCGAGGCGATGATCGCCGAGGCGCCGAAGAACGAGAAGGAGCCGGGGATGCCGCATGGCGGCCACGGCGGCATGGACGGGATGATGTAATCTCGGCCAAGTCTCTCGTTCGAATCGAAGCCCCGCCGTGCGGGGCTTCTTTTTTGTGCGCCCGGCAGGGCGCACTCTTTTGGAGGTGAAAGTCCTCTACACACTCGACACGGAGAAGTGTTAGCGGAAGGCAAGGGTTCTTGGGGCGACTCAAGGTCTGAAGGAAGCCGGAAGCAAAGCGCTGGCGCGACGAACAGGAAGCGGATAGAGGCGGTACCGCGGGGTGAGCAGGCAAAAAGATGCAAAGCCCGATACGTGTCCGGAACGCGGTGACGTAGATCCGACGCGCATAAGCGTGAAGGAGAGTGCGCAATACCCGGGGAGATCTGACGGCGTGCCGCTGTGCTACGAAGGTCGAGAGAACCGCCGGATGCGGAACCGCACGTCCGGTGGTGTGGGAGGGCGGCGAGCGTGAGCTCGCCCCCTACCCGATCTGCCGCGCCGAGCGCGTCCCGGCGCACGTGCTACGATCGGCGGAAGTCGGCGGCGGAGTGCATTCGTGAACAGAAGACTCGCAGCAGCATTGTGCTCGCTACTCGTGACGATGCCGGCGCTCGCCGCCGAGCAGCCCGCAAGCACGGGCGCCGCGCCTAGCGCCGCGGCACCGGCGCCTGCAGCGAAGGACGCAACCCCAGCCGGAACTTCCGCACGGCCCGTTAACCCCGCGGCGAGCAAGAGCCAGCGCGCATCCGCCGCCGACGCTGCGAACAAGACTGACGCATCGCAGGTGCAGCAACTGCAGCTGAAATCGCTCAATGACCGCACCGTGTGCAGAACCGAATACCCCACGGGCTCGCGAATCGGAGTGAAGCGTTGCTACTCGACGACTCCGACCGAGAGTGCGAGTAGCAGGGTTCAGAACGAGATCATGCGGCATGACATCCAAGAGATGCGTGACCGCCAAGTCTATGATCAGCTTCAGCGGGCGAGCGTAGGGATGGCTCCGACGGTGCGGGTGCCCGCGAGTCGTTGACAACGGCTTGATCGGTCCGCCGGACAACGGCGCCGCCGCGTGAAGCTTTCCGCTCCGCCCGATTTGCCCGCGGCGCTCAGCGCGCGCTTCGCTCTCGTCGCGGATCTCGGCGAGATCGATCCCGGCTGGTCGGGCAATGTCGCCGCGACCGCGGCACGGGTCGTCACGATCAGCGACTTCGTGCTCGGCGTCTTGAAGCGTTTCCCTCGCGAGCTCGCCGCGCGCGTCGCGGACCGCGCGGAGCTGACGCGCGAGACGCTCGCGTCGTCGCTCGATCTTTCGAACCGCACGCAAGCGGCTGCGATGGCGGAGCTGCGCCGGGTGCGCCAAATCGAGCTCGCGCGAATAGCCTGGCGCGACCTCGCGGGCTTCGCGGACCTCGACACGACGCTCGCCGAGCTCTCGCTGCTCGCGGACGGCCTGATCGCCGCGGCCGCGAGCTTCGTGGCGGCCGAGGTCGCGAAGCGTCAGCGCCCGCCGCGCGACGCCGCGGGCAAGCCGCTGCCGCTGCTCGTGCTCGCCATGGGCAAGCTCGGCGGCGGCGAGCTCAATTTCTCGTCCGACGTCGACCTCGTATTCCTCTATCCGGATGCGGCGGTCGCCGCGGAATCGGCCGGCGCGGTCGATGCGGCCGACGAGCCGAGCGAGCCGGAGACCTATTACCTGCGCGTCGCGCAGCTTCTGATCAAGCTGCTCGATCAGCGGACGCCGGACGGTTTCGTCTATCGCGTCGACGTGCGTCTGCGGCCGTTCGGCGCGAGCGGTCCGCTCGTCGTGAGCGTCTCGTCGTTCGAGTCGTATCTCGTGCAGCACGCACGCGATTGGGAGCGCTACGCGTACGTGAAGGCGCGGCTGATCACCGGCCTCGAGTTCGGGCGCGACGTCTTCGACCTGGTGCTCACGCCGTTCGTCTACCGGCGTTATCTCGACTACGGCGTGTTCGACGCGTTGCGGCACATGAAGACGCTGATCGCGAAAGAAGTCGCGCGCAAAGACATGGCCGAAAACATCAAGCTCGGCCCCGGCGGCATCCGCGAGATCGAGTTCATCGCGCAGGCGTTCCAGCTCGTGCGCGGCGGCCGCGATGGCGAGCTTAGAACACGCTCGCTGCTGCAAGCGTTGCCGCGTCTCGCGGGCGACCGGCAGCTCCCGCGCGGCGTCGTCGAGCGACTCGTCGCGGCGTATCGCTTCCTGCGCACGCTCGAGAATCGCCTCCAAGCGCTCGAAGACCGGCAGACTCACGAGCTGCCCGAGGACGACGAGCAACGCGCGCGTCTCGCGTATGCGCTCGGCGAAAACAGTTGGAGCGACCTGTACGCGCGCCTGAAAACCCAGCGCGCCTCGGTCGAGGCGGAGTTCGAGCGCATCGCATGGGACGCCGAAGGGCGCGGCGCGGGATCCGGCGGCACGGACGGCACGGGAAACGCTTGGGCGGAGGGCGCGCCAGGCGCAGCGCTCGTAGGCACGTCGCTCGAGCACGACGCCGAGGTTGCGGCGCTGCTCTCGGAGCTGCGCGGCGGCAGTCTCTACCAGCGCATGGACGAGGTCGCGCGCCAACGGCTCGCGGCCGTGATCGGGCGGACGATCGCGTTGATAGACAGTCACGAGGCTCCGAGGAAAGCGCTCGAGCGCGTGCTGCCGATCTACCGCGCCGTCTGCCGCCGCAGCGCGTATCTCTCGCTGCTGAACGAGAACCCGGCGGCGCTCGAGCGGCTGCTGAATCTCGCCGCGCAGAGCGCATGGATCGCCAAGCAGATCGCAGAGCAACCGATGCTGCTCGACGAGCTACTCGACGCGCGCGTGTTCGATTCGCCGCCGACTCGCGAGGAGCTCGAGGATCTCCTCGCGCGCACGCTCAGCGGCGTCGCGCCCGACGATGTCGAGGGACAACTCGAGGCCATCCGGATCTTCCAGCGCACCGCGATCTTCAGGATCGCGATCGCCGATCGGCTCGGCTCTTTGCCGCTGATGAAGGTCAGCGACCGGCTCACCGACACGGCCGAGCTCGTGCTCGAGCACGCGCTCGGGATGGCGTGGCGCGAGCTCGTCGCGAAGCACGGCACGCCGCTCTCGGGGCCGCCGCCGCGCGAGGTCGGCTTCGCGGTGATCGGGTACGGCAAGCTCGGCGGCCTCGAGCTCGGCTACGGCTCCGATCTCGACCTCGTGTTCCTGAACGACTCGCGCGGCGCGCAGCAGGAGACGACGGCCAAGCCGCCGCTCGACAACGAGCGCTTCTTCACGCGCCTCGTGCAGCGGCTGGTCCATTTCCTCACGATCCAGACGAGCTCGGGGCGGCTCTATGACGTCGATACGCGGTTGCGCCCGAGCGGCCGCGCGGGATTGCTCGTGACCGGCATCGACGCCTTCTATCGCTATCAGACAGGAAGAGGCGTGGGTCTGGGAGCATCAAGCGCTGCTCAGAAGCCGCGCGCTCGTGGGCTCGCGCGGCGTCCGCGACGAATTCGAGCGGCTGCGCCGAGACGTGCTCGTCGCACGCGTCCATCGCGACAAGCTCAAGGTGGATGTCGCGCGAATGCGCCGCCGGATGCGCGACGAGCTGTCGCTCGCGAAGACCGGCGGCTTCGATCTGAAGCAGGATCGCGGCGGGCTCGCCGACATCGAGTTCCTGATCGACTACTGGGTGCTCGCGAGCTCGAACGAGTATCCGGAGCTCGTCGAGTTCCCGGACAACGTGCGCCAGCTCGAAGCGCTCGAGCGCGTCGGGCTCGTCGCGCCCGAGCGGTGCCGACGCATGAAGGAGTCCTATCTCGCGCTGCGCCGCAGGATCCACGAGCTCGCGCTCGATGACGGCGGCCGCGTCGTGCCCGACGCCGAGTTCGAGGAGCTTCGCGCCTGGGTCGCCGGCGTGTGGGACGAGGTGTTCGCGGGCGTCGACGACACGGGTAACCTGCTCGAAGCGGTCGAAGCGGCTGCGGCGCGGCCAACGGGCCCGGTATAATCGCCCACCGGAAAAAGTGGAGGCCGCGAGAGTGCGCGAACGTCACGGTCGGGTCGAGGAGCATCTTCAGACGCCCAACGCCGAGAAGGTCTACAAGGTCACGCGCGCGGACTTGCCGTTGCACTGTCCGCTGCCGAGCATGTATCTGTGGAACTCCCACCCGAAGGTTTACCTACCGATCGAGGCGACGGGCGAGGCGAAGTGTCCCTATTGCAGCACCGGGTATCGGTTGGTCGAAGACGCCGCGCGCTGAAGCGGGGCCGCGACGATGATCGTAGTCACCGGCGGCGCCGGGTTCATCGGTAGCAATCTGGTCCGCGCGCTGAATGCGCGCGGCCGCAGCGACGTCGTCGTCGTCGACGATCTGCGCGACGGCCGCAAGTTCTTGAACCTCGTCGATTGCGAGATCGCCGACTACTTCGACCGAGACGAGCTCCTCGAGCGTCTCGAAACCGGCGCGCTACGCGCAAGCCGCGAAGCGATCTTCCACCAAGGCGCGTGCGCGGTCACGACCGAGTGGGACGGCCGCTACATGCTCGAGAACAACTACCGCTATTCGGTGCGCCTCTACGAGTATTGCGTCGCGAACGACGTGCCGTTGATCTACGCCTCGTCCGCGGCCGTCTACGGCGCGAGCAAGGTGTTCAGGGAAGACGACCGCGCCGCGGAGCGGCCGCTGAACGTGTACGGCTATTCGAAGCTGCTGTTCGATCAGTACGTGCGGCGCCATGCCGCGCGAGCGCGCTCGCAAGTCGTCGGCTTGCGCTACTTCAACGTCTACGGGCCGGGCGAGGCGCACAAGGGGCCGATGGCGAGCGTCGCGTTTCATTTGCAGCGCCAAGTCGCGTCGAGCAGGGCGAGGCGCGGCTTTTCGAGGGCAGCGGCGGCTACGCGGCGGGCGAGCAGCGGCGCGACTTCGTCTACGTCGGCGACGTCGCGAACGTGAACCTCTGGCTGCTCGAACATCCGCACGTATCCGGCATCTTCAACGTCGGCACGGGCGCGAGCGCGTCGTTCAACGACGTCGCGCGCGCGATCATCGCCGGGCTGGGCAAGGGCGCGATCCGCTACATCCCGTTCCCGGCCGAGCTCGCGGCGAGCTATCAGAGCTTCACACAGGCCGATATCTCGGCGCTGCGCGCGGCGGGCTACGGCGCGCCGTTCAAGGACGTGCGCGCCGGCATCGCGGCCTATCTGGACGCGCTCGGCTCCTCGCCGTGAGCGGCGAGCGCCAAGGTGCTCGTCGTCGGCCCGTCCTGGGTCGGCGACATGGTCATGGCGCAGGCTCTCTACCGCGTGCTCGCGGCGCGCGTCCCGGCCCCCGAGATACACGTGCTGGCGCCGCAGTGGTCTCGTCCGCTCAACGATCGGATGCCCGAGGTCGCGAAGTCGATCGAGCTCGCCGCGGGCCACGGCGAGCTCAAGCTCGCGCTGCGCCATTCGCTCGGCGTGCGTTTGCGCGCGGAGCGCTACGCCGAGGCCATCGTGCTGCCGCGCTCGTTCAAGGCCGCGCTGGTTCCTTGGTTTGCGCGGATTCCGAAGCGCACCGGCTATCGCGGCGAGTGGCGCTACGGTCTCTTGAGCGACGTGCGCGACCTCGACCGCGCGCGCCTCGACCAGACGGTCAAGCGCTTCGTCGCGCTCGGCTTCCCCGCGAGCGCCGCGCTGCCGACCGCGCTGCCCACCGAATGGCGGCCGCGCCTACGCGTCGACGACGCGAACCTCGCGCGCTTGAGGCGAGAGCACGGCCTCGGCGCCGAGCCGCTCGTCGCGCTGATGCCGGGCGCGGAGTACGGGCCCGCGAAACGCTGGCCGGCCTCGAGCTTCGCCGCACTCGCGCGGACGCTCGCGCAGGCCGGTCGCTCCGTGCTGCTGCTTGGCTCGGCGAAGGAACGCGATCTCGGCGAGGGAATTCGCGTGCACGCAGAGAATGCCCGCGTGCGCAATCTCTGCGGCGCGACGACTCTCGGCGACGTCGTCGATCTGCTGGCGGCGTCGGCCGCCGCGGTCAGCAACGACTCGGGGCTTCTACACGTGGCGGCCGCGGCCGGTACGCACGTCGTCGCGATCTACGGGTCGTCGTCGCCCGCTTTCACGCCGCCGCTCACGCCGCACTCCGCAATCATTTATCGCGGCATCGAATGCAGCCCCTGCTTCGCGCGCGAGTGCCCGCTCGGGCACTTGCGCTGTCTGCGCGAGATCGGGCCGGCGGACGTGCTCAAGGCCGTCGAGAGCCTGCTGGCGACACCGCGAGCGCGCGCGGCGGGAGCCACTCGTGACTGAGCTGTCGAACCGCTTGGGCGAGCGCGATGCAGTGACCGAGCCGACGGTCGTCACGAGCGGCGCCGATGCCGTGCTGTACGATGCGGCGTTGCGCGAGCGCGTCGATGCGAGCTGGTTCGACACCGCGCATTGGCAAGGCGCGCGCGGGGTCGAGCGCGAGACGTCGGGCCGCGGCGCGGTCCTGATCGTGCCGCACGGTGGCGAGACCTGGGTCGTGCGCCATTACCGCCGCGGCGGTTACGTCGCGCGCTTCATCGAGGATCATTACATCTGGCTCGGCGCCGAGCGCTCGCGCTCGTTCCGCGAGTGGCGCCTGTTGCGAGCGCTGCACGACGCTGGCTTGCCCGTCCCGAACCCGATCGCCGCGCACGTGCGCCGGCTCGGGCTTCTCTATACCGCCGACATCATCACGACGTACCTGCCCGACACTCGCAAGCTGTCGGAGTTCATCGCGCAGCGCAACGTGCCGCCGGACTGCTGGCGGCGAGTCGGCCGCATGGTGCGCGCCGTGCACGAGCAGGGCGTCGATCATCCCGATCTTACGGCTCACAACATCCTGCTCGACGCGCGCGGCGAATTGTTTCTCGTCGATTTCGACAACGCGCACGTGAAGCCGCCGGGACCGTGGCAACGCGCGGGCGTCGAACGCTTGCAGCGCTCGCTGCGCAAAGTCGCGGCCGAGACCGGCACCGGCTACGACTCGGCGGCGTGGGCGGAGATCGAGGCGGGGTACGCGGAGCCCGCGGCCAGCCGCTAGCTCGCAGCGCTTCAGCGCGCCTTGAGCTCGTCACGGATCTCGGTGAGCAGCGTCTCCGTGGGCGTCGGTGCGGCCGGGGCGGGTGGCGCTTCTTCCTTCTTTCTCTGCAGTTGGTTGATCGTGCGCACCATCAGGAAGATCACGAACGCCACGATCAAGAAGTCGATCACGTTGTTGATGAAGATGCCGTACTTGATGATCGGCGCGCCGGCGGCCTCGGCGTCCTTCACGGTGTTGTAGCTGCCATGCAAGCTCAAGAACAGATTGCTGAAGTCGACGCTGCCGAGCAGCAAGCCGATCGGCGGCATGACCACGTCGTTCACGAGCGAGGTCACGATCTTCCCGAACGCCGCGCCGATGATCACGCCGACCGCCAGATCGATCACGTTGCCGCGCATCGCGAATTCTTTGAATTCTTTTAACACCTGCGTCTCCTTGTTGTTCTCGGATGGCCGGGGACGTACCGTTGCGGCGCTAGTCTACCTCGCTCACCGGCAATTCAGGGCTCGCCGCGGCCGCCGGGCCCATGCTAGCGCTGCGCGTGCCAGAGCCGCTCGTCGAAGCTGAAGGCTTCGGCAGCCTCGACCGTCAAGCCCGCGAACTGCGGGTGCACGACGTTCAGCACGTAGTTCTTTTCCTGCGGCACGATGAGCGAGGGGACGACGAGCGCAAGCAACACGAAGGCCAGAGCTCGGGCCTCGAGCGTCAGATGCACGAACGTCTCGAGCACGGCCAGCGCGCGGGATTCCGAGGCGTAGACGACGGCAACGCCGGGCGGATTCCAGCGGCCGCCGTAGCGGCGCGCGCCTTCGCCCGAGAGCGCGTCCGCGGCGCGCTCGCGACGCACGAGGTGATAGACGTTCGTCACGTATAGACGCCGAAATCGATACGCCGCAGCAGCGTCTCTACTTCGTCCGCCCCGGCCTGGGTGACCAATAGATCGAGCGGCACGTTGCCGCCGAGCCCAGGCTGCGGACGGCGCAGCCACGACATCGCATGCGCCGGGTCGGCGAGCCCTTCCTCGGCTACGGCGAGGATCTTCGACAGCCGGTAGAGGCGGTCGCTCGTGGCGGGATCGAGCGCGCTGCCTGCCGCGCGCGCCCGGCGCAACGTGGCCTCGCTGATACCGAGCAGCTTTGCAAGCTCGGGATCGGTGAGCTCGGCATGCTGCTTGATCTTGTCGACGGCTTTGAATTCGAGCCCGGCCAAGATCCTTTCATGCCAGCGGCCGATATCGCGAACCCTAGCTCCGCCGGCGAGCAGCGACTCGAGCCGATGCTTGTACGCTCGTTTGCGTCCGCTCATTTGATCTGAACGATAAGATCATTCGATCGGCGCGGCAAGCGCTCGGTCAGCGAGGCTTGCCCGCTGCGTTCGCTGAAGCGGGTGGCGCGGTCGTGGCCGCATCCGAGTAGATGTCGCTGAACGGCGCGGGCCGCCCTTTGAACTTCTTGTACATCCAGAGGTATTGCTCGGGTGCGAGCCGGATGTAGTTCTCGAGCCGGCCGAAGAACGCGCGGGCGTCGGCAACCGCGTCGTCGCTCGGGAAGCCCGGGATCGGCGGCCCGATGTCGACGCGGTAGCTTCGAGTGTCCGGCAAACGACGAAAGAAGAACGGCAGCACCGCTGCGCCGCTGATCGCCGCAAGCTTGCTCATCACGACGTTGGTCAGCGCGGGCTCGCCGAAGAACGGGACGAGCGCGGCCTGTTTGCCGAGGAAGGCTTGGTCCGGCAGGTACGCGATTGCGCGGTTGGCGCGCAGCTGCCTCAGCAGCATCCGCACGTCGTCGCTCGGAATCTGCGCGGTCGTGAATCGGTTGCGACCGCGCAGGACCAGCGCGTCCATCATCGCGTTGCGTTGCGTGCGATACATGCAGGCGAAGTCGACGCCGATCGTGTGCAGCACCGAGAAGCAGAGGTCGATCGGCGCGAAGTGCGCGCTCGCGAGCAGCACGCCGCGCCCGACGGCGAGCGCGCGCTCGAGATGCTCGCGGCCATGGATTGCGACGCGCTTTGCGACCTCGTCGTCCGTCAGATACCAGCCCGCGGCCATCTCGAAGAACGAGATCCCGACGGACTCGAAGCTGCGCGCGACGAGCGCGTCCCGCTCGCCGGCCGAGAGCTCGGGGAAGCAGATCTCGAGGTTGCGCCTCACGACGCGGCGCTTGCTGGGCCGCAAGCGCATGAACAACCGGCCGAGCCGGCGCCCGATCGCGAGCTGCCACGCCGTCGGCCAACGACCGACGACGGGCATGATCGCGAGCACGATCCAGGTCGGCCAGTAGCGCGGCGCCCAGAAGCGCGCGAGCGACAGCTCGCGCGCGGTCGGTCCGTCGTCTGCAACCGCGCGCTTCAAACGGAATGCCGCGTGGGCGCGTAAAGGTCCGGCAGCGGCGGCGGACGATCCTTGAAGCGCTTGTGCGTCCAGAAATACTGCTCCGGACAGAGGCTGATGTAGTCTTCGAGGCGTTTCAGCATGTCGCGCGCGTCGCGCGCCTCGTCGCCGCTCGGGAAGCCCGGCACCGGCGCCTGAATCGTCATCACGTACTCGTCGCCGTTGCCAATCCTGCGGACGTAGAACGGGAGCACCGTCGCGCCGCTCGCGCGCGCAATTCTCGAGATCGCCGTGCTGGTCATCGCGGGCACGCCGAAGAACGGCACGAGCACCGCGCTCTTGCCCGGAGGCGCGCGCTGGTCGGACGCGTACCAAACGACGTAGTTGTCCTGAAGATTGCGCAGCAACCGCCGCACGTTGTCTTTCACGAGCAGCTCGTCGAAGTAGCGCAGCCGCGCGCGGTTCATCTCCTCGTTCATCACGGGATTCTTCTGCCACTTGTACATGCCGCTTGCGCGCGGGCACATCGGCCGCAGCGCGACCCAGAAGAACTCGAGACTCGTGAAGTGCGCGGCGAACAAGATCGTGCCCTGGCCGCGCTGCTGGGCGGCGCGCAGGTGCTCCGCGCCCTCGACGCGGATCCGCCGCCTCACGTCCTCCTCGTCTCCGAACCAGCCCATCGAAATCTCGGCGAACGAGGCCGCAATCGCGCCGAAATGATCGCGTACGAGACGGCGCCGCCGCGCCGCCGAGAGGTCTGGGAAGCACGCCGCAAGGTTGATCTCGGCGATCCGCCGGCGCGACAGCGGCAGCAGCGCGACCGTGCGCCCGACGGCCTTGCAAAGCCGGATCTGCCAGTGCAGCGGCAGGAGCACGAGCCCGCGCATCAGCCCCACGGCGCACCAGCCGAATGCGCGGCGCAGCCGCGCGAACTTGACGGGCTTGGTCGGGTCAGAAGGCATGCTGGGCGTCCGTTGCGAGCGCATCTTAGCAGTTGCGGCCGCGGCCGAAGCGCGTCGGCATCCGGCGGGAGCTCGAGGGAGCCCGATGGCTTGAAAAACGCCCTCGCGCGCCGCATGTTTCGGCAGTCGTGTCCGCTGTGGAGGCCTGGCAAGTATGAAGCGCATCTTCCTGTTCATCGCGACCAACGTGGCCGTGCTGGTCGTGATCTCGATCGTCCTGCGCGTGCTCGGCGTCGAGTCGGTGCTCGCTCGCAACGGGAGCTCGCTCGATCTGACTTCGCTGCTGGTCTTCTCCGCGGTCGTCGGCTTCACCGGCTCGTTGATCTCGCTGTTGATGTCGAAGTGGATCGCGAAGAGGTCGACCGGCGCACGCGTGATCGATACACCGCGCAACTCCGCCGAGAGTTTCCTGCTCAACACCGTCTACCGGCACGCCGACGCGGCCGGCATCGGTCGACCCGAGGTCGCGATCTACGACTCGCCCGACATGAACGCGTTCGCGACCGGCGCGAGCCGCAATCACGCCCTCGTCGCGGTGAGCTCCGGTCTGCTCACGCGGCTGGGTCAGCCCGAGGTCGAGGCCGTCCTGGGTCACGAGGTCACGCACGTCGCGAACGGCGACATGGTGACGCTCGCGCTGCTCCAAGGCGTGCTGAACACGTTCGTGGTGTTCCTGTCTCGCGTCGTCGGCTTCTTCGTCGACCGCCTGATCTTCAGGACCGAGCGCGGCTACGGGCCCGGCTTCTTCATCGCCAGCCTCGTCTCACAGATCTTGCTCGGGATTCTCGCGACGATGATCGTGATGTGGTATTCGCGGCGGCGCGAGTTCCGTGCGGACGCGGGCGGCGCGAAGCTCGCGGGGCGCCAGTCGATGATCCGCGCGCTGCAAGGCCTGCAGCGCATCCACGAGCCGCCGGCCTTGCCGAAGGCGGTCGAGGCATTCGGGATCTCGGGCGGCGTCGGCTCGGGGCTAATGAGGCTGTTCATGTCGCATCCGCCGCTCGAGGAGCGCATCGCGGCGCTCGAGCGCGCGACTTAACCGCGCTCCGCTGGCTCGCACGCGTGCACGGTGTCGCTCGCGTGCGGCGCTCTCACACCGCTAGGCCGCCCGCGCTCGCTGCGCAGACGAAGCGTTCGAAAACGCGCTCCGCGTCGTTGCTATTTTCCGAACGCTTGTTCTAGAGTGCTGCGCGAATGAAGTTTCGCTCCGTGTTCCTGTTGCTGCTCGGGCTATCGTGCGTGCGCGCCGAGACGGCGCGCGCCGACTTTCCGTTCCCGCTGGGCCACGAGATCGCAGACTCCGTGCTGGTCGTGAAGTCGGAGCGCAAGCTGTATCTATTGAAGGCGGGGCGTATCCTCAAGGCGATGAACGTCTCGCTCGGGCTCGTCCCGATCGGCCCGAAGCAGCGCGAGGGCGATTTTCGGACGCCCGAGGGGCGTTACATGCTCGACGGCCGCAAGGCGGACTCCGACTACTTCCTCTCGATCCATATTTCTTATCCGGACGACGCGGACCGAGCGCACGCGCGTTCTCTCGGCGTCGACCCAGGCGGCTCGATCATGATCCACGGTCTGCCGAACACGCCGCATTACGAGCCGGCGCACTACCGCGGCACGGATTGGACGGATGGCTGCATCGCGGTCAGCAATTCCGACATCATCGACCTCTGGCTCATGACCCGCGAGTCGACGCCGATCGAGATCCGGCCTTAGCCGGCACGAGCCGTAAGCGTGGACGCGCTGATTGCCCCGGAAGGCAGCCTCGAGATTCTCTCCCGAGTCGAGGCGAGCAAGCTTCGCGACGCAGGCGAGGGCGGCCTCTACGATCTGTGGCGCCAGTGCTCGCTCGCCGTGCTGAACTCGGGCGCCACCGACGACGACGTTCGTAAGATCTTGAGCCGGCACGAGGCGTTCCGGATCGCGGTCGTGCAGCACGAAGGCGGCATCGGCCTCGAGCTCAAGAACGCGCCCGACATCGCGTTCGTCGGCAAGCAAATGATCCGCGGCATCCGCGAGCACCTGTTTGCCGTGCTCCGCGATCTCTTGTACGCGCACGAGGACATCCTGAGCAACCCGCGCTTCGACCTGCGCCGGTCTCAAGGCATCACGGACGCCGTGTTTCACATACTGCGCAATGCGCGCGTGATGCGCGCCCGCGAGGAGCCGAAGCTCGTCGTCTGTTGGGGCGGTCACGCGATCTCGCGCGAGGAGTACGACTACACGAAAGTGGTCGGCTATGCGCTCGGGCTCGAGGGGCTCGACATCTGCACGGGTTGCGGCGCGGGCGCGATGAAGGGCCCCATGAAGGGCGCCTCCGTCGGGCATGCGAAGCAGCGAATCCGCGATGGCCGCTATCTCGGCCTTACCGAGCCGACGATCATCGCGTCGGAGTCGCCGAACCCGATCTGCAACGAGCTGGTGATCCTGCCCGACATGGAGAAGCGGCTCGAGGCGTTCGTGAGGATGGCGCACGCGATCATCATCTTCCCGGGCGGCGTCGGCACCGCCGAGGAGATTCTCTATTTGCTCGGCATCCTGCTGAGCGCGGAGAACGACGCCGAGCGGTTGCCGCTCGTTTTCACGGGGCCCGCGGCGAGCAAGCACTATTTCGAGCGCCTGCACGCGTTCATCGCGGACACGCTCGGGCCCGTGGCGCAGCGGCGCTACAAGGTGATTCTGAACGACCCGGTCGCGGTCGCGCGCGAGGTCATGCACGGCCTCGAGGAAGTCCGAGCAGAGCGCGCCCAGCGCGACAACCCGTACTTCTACAACTGGGCGCTGAATATCGGCATCGATTTCCAGCTGCCATTCGAAGCCACGCACGAGTCTATAGCCAAGCTCGAGCTGCACCGCGACCAACCCGGTCGCGACCTGGCCGTCAATTTGCGGCGCGCGTTCTCCGGCATCGTCGCCGGTAACGTGCGCGAGGCTGGCATTCGGCTCGTCGAGAAGTACGGTCCGTTCGAGCTCAGGGGCGACCCTAAGATCCTCGGCGCGCTCGACCGCCTGCTCAAGGACTTCATCGCGCAGCGCCGCATGCGTCTGTCCGAGCCGAGCAAATACGTCCCGTGCTATCGAATCGCCGTTAGCCCGCCGCCGTCGATTACGTAAATACGCCCCTAACTAGTTGTAGTACCTGATTATTTCGCCAGTTCGTTTGTGAAGCAGTTCCTGGGCTTCCGAACCGCATCCGCGATAGGCTGCGCCCACCTCGACAACGGACTGTCTTCCCAAGATGAGCGAGCAGAAATCCCGCCAGTTTCGCCCGCCGCTTTTCCAAGAGGGACCGGCTGCAGAGCCGCGTCGCCCGGGATCGAGCGAGCAGCACGGTTGGGACGCTTATCGCAAGTGGCTGTCGAGAGTCAGCACGAAGCCTACCGGCGAGCGAGCACCGCTCGATCACTCGATCTACAGCTGGCGTGGCTATCACACTTGGGCGGACAAGATCCGCCAGAACTGGAAGGGCGGCGGCTGAGCCTAGGGCGTGTCGGTGACCGTTGCGGTACCGGCGCCGGCGATCGCAGCACCCTGTTCAGCGCGTCCTCGCGTTTGGAGCCAACCCGTCAACTGCTGCCAGTGATCCACGTCGTGCCGCACCTGCCAGTGCGGCATCTCGTAGATGCCGACGCCTGATTCCGCGGAGCGCACGTAGTTCTGCGTGTCGCGCAGCGTCGCGATCAGCGGAATCTCGAGGCTGTTCAAGAAGCGCGTCAACGATTGCGACACGAGCGTGTTCGCCCGCACACGATTCGCGATGATCCCGATCCGCCGTTCCGAGCGCCGGATCTTCGCGACGAGCAGCAGATCCGCGATGCACTTCGCGGTCGCGTGAATGTCGATGTCGGACGGCATCACCGGCACTAGAATCGCGTCCGCGCCGCGCGTGAGCTCCGGGAACGCATGCGACTCGATCGCCGCGGGCGTGTCGATGATCACCGCGCCGCATTCGGCGGGGATTCGCAGTTGCCAGCTGCGCGTGACCGCGCCTGAACGCTCGAAGCCCGCGATGCCGTGAATCACGGGGTTGTCCTCCGGACGCCGGCGGAGCCAGCGCATGCTCGAGCCTTGCGGGTCGAGATCCATCAGCGCCGGCCGATGGCCGTTCACCGCGTAGCAGGCGGCCAGGTTGCTCGCGATCGTGGTCTTGCCCGAACCGCCTTTCGGATTGAGGACGATGATCCGTTGCATGGAAGAACGCTGTCCTCGGCAGGCGACAACTTACAATAAGTTAAAGTCTTTGTCCCCTCGCTGAGAGTCTTTTCACAGCCCCGTCGTTGGTGGGCTCGTATAGTTCTTGAAACACGACTCGGATCTTCTAAACCATGGATGGAAAAGATCTCGTCGAGCGGGCGCCGGGCGAGAATAGCATTTGCAGTCTCGAATGGATCGCGTGGGCGATGGAAGCCGCGCGTCGGCACATGGAAGCCGAGCATCTCGGCGATCCGCCGCAAGACGACATCCAACTCGACGAGGAAGACTAGCTCTTCCCCGAGCAGCGCAGACATGGAAGTGTGCTTGCTATGGCTCGATGAGCTCGACGACGTCGTGTTCGTTCTCGCGTCGCTGTGCCATCGGCTGCGTCGCGTCTACCTGCTGATCGGCCTGCTGTCGGCGCTGACGCTCGTCGGCGTCGAGCTGGTGCTCGAGGCGCCCCGCTGGGCCTCGGCTCTTGCGGGCGTCGCCGGCGCAAGCGTGGCGCTCTGGTCCGTCGTCGCTCTCGCCTTCCTCGCGCAGAGGCTCGCCCTCAAGGTCGTGCCGGCGCGCTTGAAAATACCCGCGTAGCCCTTAACCTACCCGCCCATCCGTCGAAATGGGTAGATCGCCGATGGTCAACAGCGGTCCGGCCACGTTTGCGTTTCAGGCCGAGGTCAAGCAGCTCCTACGTCTGATGGTTCACTCCCTGTACAGCAACAGGGAGATCTTCCTTCGCGAGCTCGTCTCCAACGCGTCCGACGCGAACGACAAGCTGCGGTTCGAGGCGCTCGCGCGACCGGAGCTGCTCGGCTCGGCGGCCGATCTCGAGATTCGCGTGGCACTCGACGCGGACAAGGGACTTCTGACCGTCAGCGACAACGGTATCGGCATGAGCCGCGACGAGGTTATCGAGAACCTCGGCACGATCGCGCGCTCGGGCACCGGCCAGTTCCTCGAGCGACTCAGCGGCGATCAACGCAAGGACGCGCAGCTGATCGGGCAGTTTGGCGTCGGCTTCTATTCCGCGTTCATCGTCGCGGACGAGGTCACGGTGCTGTCGCGGCGCGCCGATGCGCCGCCGTCCGAAGGCGTGCGCTGGGTGTCGGCGGGCCAAGGCGAGTACAGCGTCGAGACGGTCGAGCGACCCGAGCGCGGCACGACGGTGCAGCTCAAGCTCAAGGCCGACGCCGCCGAGTTCAAGGACGCCGGCCGCTTGCGCGCGCTGATCCGCAAGTATTCGGACCACATCGCGTTTCCCGTGAAGATGCCGTCGCAGAGCGGCGCCGACGAGACCGTCAATCGAGCCAAGGCGCTTTGGACGCGGCCTCGCGCCGAGATCAAGGACGACGAGTACGTCGAGTTCTACAAGCAGCTCGCGCACGACTCGGAAGACCCGCTCACCTGGAGCCACAACCGCGTCGAGGGCAAGCGAGAGTACACGAGCTTGCTCTACGTTCCGTCCGTCGCGCCCTTCGACCTCTGGAACCGTGAGTCGCCGAAAGGCGTGAAGCTCTACGTGCAGCGCGTGTTCATCACGGACCAGGCGACACAGTTCCTGCCGTTGTACCTGCGCTTCGTTCGTGGCGTGGTCGACTCGAGCGAGCTGTCGCTCAACGTGTCGCGCGAGCTCCTGCAGCAAGACGAGGCGATCGGCGCGATGCGCAGTGCGCTCACGAAGCGCGTGCTCGACATGCTCGAGCGCCTCGCCGCCGAGCAGCCGGACAAATATGCGACCTTTTGGAGCGAGTTCGGGGCGCTCATCAAGGAGGGGCTCGTCGAGGATGAGGCGAATCGCGACAAGCTCGCGAAGCTGTTGCGTTTCAACACCACGCGCTCGAGCGGTAACGATCAGGACCGAAGCCTCGAGCAATATCTCGCGGACGCCAAACCCGAGCAGAAGAACGTCTACTTTTTGATCGGAGAGTCGGCGACCGCCGCGCGCTCGAGCCCGCACCTGGAGACGTTTCGCGAGAGGGGCGTCGAAGTGCTGCTGTTGTCGGATCGGCTCGACGAGTGGGTCATGCAGCACCTGACCGAGCACGAGGGTAAACCGCTCAAAGACGTTCGTCGCGGTGCGCTCGACCCGGCTGAGCTCGGCGCCGAGCCGCCGGCGTAGTCCTAAGCCGGACAACGAGCAGAAGCAGCTCTTGAAGCGCGTGAAACGAGTGCTCCGCGAGCGCGTCGACGAAGTGCGCGTGGGTGGACGCCTGCGCGAGTCCGCTGCGTGCCTCGTGCTGAACGAGCACGATCTCGGCTATCAGATGCGCGAGCTGCTCCAGGCCGCGGGCCATGCGCCGCCGCCATCGATACCGAGCCTCGAGCTCAATCCCGAGCATGCGCTAGTCCGCCGCCTCGAGCGCGAGAGCGACGACGGCCGTTTCGAGCGCCTGAGCCTCCTGCTATTCGAGCAGGCCGTCCTGGCCGAAGGCCGGCAGCTCGAGGATCCTGCCGCGTTCGTGAAGCGCTTGAACGAGCTCTTGACCGACCTTGGACCGCAGAGCGCTTGAGCGCGATGCGCCGCGTCGTGAAGTCGGAAGCCGTCGTCGTGCCCGGCCCGGCCGGGAGACTCGAGGCCGCGATCGACTCGGTCGGGGCGCCGACCCGCGCGATCGCCGTCGTCTGCCATCCGCATCCGCTCCAGCAAGGAACGATGCAGAACAAGGTCGTAACGACCGTTGCGCGCGCGTTCGCGCAACTCGGTGCGGAGGTGCTGCGCTTCAACTTTCGCGGAGTCGGCGCGTCGGAGGGGCGCTATGCGGACGGCATTGGCGAGCGGGCCGACGCGCTCGCCGCCATCGCGTGGAGCCGCGAGCGCCGGCCCGGGCTCGACCTGTATCTCGGCGGCTTCTCGTTCGGCGCCGCCATCGCGCTCGGAGTGGCGAGCGAAGCTCGGCCGCGCGGCCTCGTGACGATCGCGCCGCCGCTCGATAGGCTGCCCGCGGATTTCGTGCCTCCCGATTGCCGTTGGCTCCTGATCCACGGCGTCGCCGACGACGTCGTGCCGTTTGCCGCGGCCGAGGCGCGGCTCGCGACGTTCGGAGTGCGGCCGCAAGTGCTCGCGATGAAGGATGCCGGGCACTTCTTCCATGGTCGACTGCTCGAAGTCGATGAGGCGATTGGTTCTTTTTTCGGGCCCGAGCTCGGAGCGGCTTCCTAGATGCTCAAGGCGTTGACCGACTTGTTCGACCGCGCGTTCGCGCCCGAGGCGGCGTCGCCCGAGGAGCGCGAGCACGCGCTGCGCGTCGCGACGGCACTGCTGTTGATCGAGGTGGCGCGTGCCGACTACGCGGACGACGCGGCCGAGGAGCGCACGATCGTCGCGGAGATGAAAAGGTTCTTCCGGCTCGACGACGAGACGGCGCGCCTGCTCGTCCGGGAAGCGAAGCGCGAAGCCGACCGTGCGGTGTCGCTTCAGTCATTCACGCGCCGTCTCGTGGAGCAACTCTCGGAGGCGGAGAGGCAGAGCGTCGTCGAAATGCTCTGGCGGGTCGCGCTCGCGGACCGGCGGCTCGACAAGCGCGAGGACTATCTCGTGCGTCAGGTCGCGGAGCTGCTGTACGTATCGCAGTCGGACTTGATCCGAATCCGCAACCGAGTCTACGAGCCGCAGCTGTGAGGCCGCGCGCGGGGCCTCACTTCTCGTCGACGAAGAACTGTTTCTTGAAACGAACCGTGTAGCGGCTAGGGTCGTTGGTCGGCGTCGCGTCGATCGTGTAAATCAGCACCTCGCCGTCCGTGATTGCGAGCTCGCCGATGTAATAGATGGCGTCGCCTTCCTTGATCTCGCGCAACGTCATCGTTTTCAGCTGGCCGTTCAAGTTCACGGCCGATGCGGCGACCGCGCCCGTGACGGCGCTCGTCTGGCCGTTGTCGCCCTTCTTGTGAATGCTCACGCTCAGCATCGCGCGGCTCTTGCTGCGAACGATCTCGTACTCGCGCGCTATCTCCGGTGTGAGCTTGTCGGTGTTCATCGCGTTGAAGTAGATCACGTAGTCGCCGAAGTCCTTCGAGCCCTCGGTCGCGGGCAGCACGTTCTGCTGCGTGTTCGTGACGTCGACACCGGTCGCTTGCCCGCAACCGGCGAGCCACGCGGCCGCTACCGCGAGTCCGAGAATCTTCACGCGTGCCACCATGCCCCCTCCTCGACAGAATTCGTCACGAAGCGCTCGCCGCCGAGCTCCGGCGCGCGCTGCGTCGACTGACATTACGCGCGCGCAGTTTTGCTGTCTAGCGAACCTACAGCCCGCGCGGCAATGCGTAGATCACGGCCTGCAGCAGGATCAAAACGATGACCGGGCTCACGTCGAAGCCGGCTATCGGCGGCAGGAGCCTGCGGAACGGACGCAGCAGCGGGTCGACGATTTCGCCGAGCATCGCGGCATTCGGGTTGTACATCTCGCCGCCGAGCCACGACATCACGACATAGACGAACAACGCGGTGCAGTACAGCCAGAGCGTCAGAAGGACGAGCCGCAACAGCACGGCGGCGAGGAAAACGTCGATCGACGGCACCACGCGCACGATCGCGTAGAGCATCATCGTCGCGACACACTCGAGCACGAAGATCACGACGAGCGTCGGCAAGTCGATCCCGCGCACGCTCGGCAACAGCCGCCGCGCCGGCACCACCAGCGGCGCGGTGATCTGCAAAACGAACTGCGCGAAAGGGCTTTGGTAGCTTGCGCGAATCCACTGCAGGATGAAGCGCAGCACGAACATCGAAATGTAGAGGCCGGACAGCGCGTCGACGATGAAGAGCAGCGATTGCATCGTGTGTCGGACTGGCGCGGACGCCGCCTACCGATAGGTCGTTGCTGCACCATAGCACGGCGCAGCGGGCGCTGAACACGAAGGTTTCGCGCTCAGTCGCGAGCGCCGAAGATCGCCGTACCGATTCGCACGCAGGTCGAGCCCTCGACGATCGCTTGCTCGAAATCGGCCGACATCCCCATCGATAGCGTGTCGACGTCGAGGCTCGCGGCGCGAAGCCGCTCGAGCGATGCCGCGAGCTCGCGAAACCAGTGCGCCGGCTCCCCACTCGCGGGCGGAATCGTCATGAGCCCGCGCAGTCGCAAACGCGGCAATGCCGAAATCTCGCGCGCGAGCGACAAGACCTCCTCGTGGCCGACGCCGCGCTTCTGCGGCTCGCGAGCCTGGTTCACTTGGATCAGCACGTTGAGCGGCGGCGCGAAATGCGGCCGCTGCTCGTGCAACCGCGCCGCGATCTTCGCGCGGTCGACGGTATGCACCCACTGAAAGTGCTCGGCGACGATCCGGGTCTTGTTGGCCTGCAAAGCGCCGATGAAATGCCAAGTGATATCGAACCCGCGAAGCGCTTCGATCTTTTCCGCGGCTTCTTGAGCGTAGCTTTCGCCGAAGTCGCGTTGTCCCGCTCGAAATGCTTCCGCAATCTCCGCACTCGTCTTCTGCTTGCTGACTGCGACGATCGTGACGCTCTGCGCGTGCGGAGCGCGCGTTGCTGCGCGCGCGACTCGCTCGACGATATTCCGCAGATGCTCCGTGATTTCAGTCACGCTTTGCCGGGTGCCCTTAGCTATACTATGGAACGCCTTATGGTAAGCCCGGTTTCGTTCCACTCGGGCTCTGATCAAAGGACCGTCATGGCCGCCGTAGACATAGCGCAGCTGCTCGCCTTCGCCGTCAAGAACAACGCTTCGGACCTGCATCTGTCGTCGGGCGTCCCGCCGATCATCCGCGTCGACGGCGACGTCAAGCGCATCAACATGCCGCCGCTGAAGCACAAAGAAGTGCACAGCATGGTTTACGACATCATGAACGACAAGCAGCGCAAGGACTACGAAGAGTTCTTGGAGACCGACTTCTCGTTCGAGATCCCGAAGCTCGCGCGCTTCCGCGTCAACGCTTTCAACCAGAATCGCGGCGCCGCCGCGGTGTTCAGAACGATTCCGTCCGTGATCCTGAGTCTCGACGATCTCGGCGCGCCGCGCATCTTCAAGGACATCTCGATGCATCCGCGCGGTCTCGTGCTCGTCACGGGCCCGACCGGCTCGGGCAAGTCGACGACGCTCGCCGGGATGGTCGACTACGTGAACGACAATAAGCCCGATCACATCATCACGATCGAGGACCCGATCGAGTTCGTGCACGAGAGCAAGCGCTCGCTGATCAATCAGCGCGAGGTGCATCGCGACACGCTCGGCTTCAGCGAGGCGCTGCGATCTGCGCTGCGCGAGGACCCCGACGTGATTCTCGTCGGCGAAATGCGCGACCTCGAGACGATTCGCCTGGCGCTCACGGCGGCCGAGACGGGACACCTCGTATTCGGCACTCTGCACACGAGCTCGGCGGCGAAGACGATCGACCGTATCGTCGACGTGTTCCCGGCGGCCGAGAAAGAAATGGTGCGCAGCATGCTTTCCGAGTCGCTGCGCGCCGTGATCTCGCAGACGCTGCTCAAGCGAACCGGAGGCGGCCGCATCGCGGCGCACGAGATCATGATCGGTACGCCCGCGATCAGGAACCTGATTCGCGAGGGCAAGATCGCGCAGATGTATTCCGCGATTCAAACGGGGCAGTCATCGGGGATGCAGACGCTCGACCAGAATCTGCAAGAGCTCATGATGAAGGGCTTGATCACGAAGGAAGAGGCTCGCTTCAAGGCCGTGAACAAAGAGAACTTCTAGCAGCAGCAGTGGTTTTCAGCCGCGCGTGGGAAGGAGCGGGTTGCCATGGAACGCGATCAAGCAGTACGACTGACCCAAAACCTGCTCAAGAAGATGGTCGAGAACAACGGCTCCGACCTCTTCATCACGGCCGATTTTCCGCCCGCAATCAAGATCGACGGCACGATTCGCCCGTTCGCCGATCGTCCGCTGACGTCGGCGCAGAGCTCGTTGATCGTTCGCTCGATCATGAACGACAAGCAGGCGAAGGAGTTCGACGCGACGAAGGAGTGCAACTTCGCGATCGCGCCGCAGGGCATCGGCCGCTTCCGCGTCAGCGCGTTCGTGGCTCAGGGCCACGTCGGCGCCGTGATCCGCACGATCGTCACGAAGATCCCGACGTTCGAGGATCTCGAGCTACCGCCGCAGCTCAAGGACGTCGCGATGACGAAGCGCGGGCTTTGCCTCGTCGTCGGCGGCACGGGCTCGGGCAAGTCGACGACGCTCGCGGCGATGATCGGGCACCGCAACGAGAACAGCCGCGGCCACATCATCACGATCGAGGATCCGGTCGAGTACGTGCATCCGCACCGCGGCTGCGTCGTGACGCATCGCGAGGTCGGCGTCGACACCGACAGCTGGCACAACGCGCTCAAGAACACGCTGCGCCAGGCGCCCGACGTGATCATGATCGGCGAGATCCGCGATCGCGAGACGATGCAATTCGGCATCCAGTTCGCGGAGACGGGCCACCTCTGCGTCGCGACGCTGCACGCGAACAGCGCGAACCAAGCGCTCGACCGCATCATCAACTTCTTCCCCGAGGAGCGCCGCCATCAGCTACTGATGGACCTGTCGCTGAACATCACGGCGATGATCTCGCAGCGGCTGATCCCGCGCGAGAACAAGATGGGCCGCGTCGCCGCGATGGAGATCATGCTCGCGTCGCCGCTGATCAGCGACCTGATCTTCCGCGGCGAGGTCGCGCATGATCAAAGACATCATGGCGAAGTCGACGCGCCTCGGCATGCAGACGTTCGACCAGGCGCTGTTCCAGCTCTACGAGGACGGGGCGATTTCCTACGAGGAGGCGATGCGCAACGCCGACTCGAAGAACGAGCTCCGCCTGAAGATCAAGCTGCAGAGCAAGCGCGAGGGAGCCGTGGCCGCGGAGCATGCAGACAGCCTGCAGCTCGCGGACGAAGAAGAAAAGGAAGGCCGTTTCTAACCGAAGCAACCCGTTCTCGACTGCGGCCTTCTTATCTCTAGATGAACGTCAAACCTCTGTTCAAGTTGATGGTGGACAAGAACGCGTCCGACCTCTTCTTCACCACGTTCTCGCCGGTCATGATCAAGATCGACGGCAAGATCATGCCCGTGAACCAAGTCGAGCTGTCGCCGAAGATGGTCCGGCAGGCCGCGCTCGAGCTGATGAACGAGACGCAGCTCGAGCAGTTCACGCGCGATCTCGAGATCGACTTCGCGATCTCGGAGCCGGGCCTCGGCCGCTTCCGCGTCAACGTGTTTCATCAGCGCGGCAACGTCGCGATGGTGTTGCGCTTCATCACGCCCGAGCTGCCGCAGCTCGAGGAGCTCGGCATGCCCGAGATCCTCAAGGACATGATCATGCTCCGGCGCGGGCTGATCCTGATGGTCGGCGCTAGCGGCTCGGGCAAGTCGACGACGCTCGCCGCGATGATCGATTTCCGCAACAAGAACTCCGCTTCGCACATCGTGACGATCGAGGACCCGATCGAGTTTCTGCACAGCAATCAGAAGTCGATCGTCAATCAGCGCGAGGTTGGCCTCGACACGCACTCGTACCACCGCGCGTTGCGCAGCGCGATGCGCGAGGCGCCCGACGTGATCCTGATCGGCGAGATCCGCGACCGCGAGACGATGCAGGCCGCGATCGACCTCGCCGGCACGGGCCACCTCGCGATCGCGACGCTGCACGCGAACAACTCGCCCGAGACGCTCGACCGGATCATCAACATGTATCCGAACGATCAGCACAAGCAGGTGCTGATGGACCTCGCGCAGTACGTGCGCGTGATCATCTCGCAGCGGCTCGTGCGCTCGAAGGAGGGCAAGCGCGTCGCGGCCGTCGAGGTGATGCTGAACACGCCGCATATCCAGGAGATGATCCTCAAAGGCGACATCAGCTCCGTCAAAGAGGCGTTCAAGGACACGAAAGAGCCGGGCATGCAGAGCTTCGACCAGGCGTTGTTCGACCTCTACCGCGCGCGGCGCGATCAGCATGGAAGAGGCGCTGTCGAACGCCGACTCGCGCTCGAACCTCGAGGCGAAGATCAACTTCAGCTAGAAGGAGTCCTCGTCGAGGCGCGCGCGGCGGTGTTGGGGACGGGTCATTCCCCCCGCTACCGCCCCGTCGGCCTCATTGCCACAACGCTCTTGCCGCGCGCGTGGGCCACGGCTGCCAGTAAAGTTTTGCACCGGTTCGCGCCGCGGTCTGCCGTTCGGAATCGGACCCGCAGAGTCCACGGCCCACGCTCGCTCGGCCGACCGAGCGCGGGAGGAACAACCCGTCCCCAACACCGCCGCACGCGCCTCGACGAGGACACCTTGTTGATTGCGCGCTGATCGCGCACCGCAGAGGACCGCGAGCCGGCGCTCGACCTGGGTGGCGCTAGGAGGAGGTGAGGCGGTCGCAGATCGACCAGAGGCGTTCCTCGTCGGCGTCGTTGCGGAACTCGCACGCGCGTTCTCGGCGGTCGGCGAAAAATTGGCCCGTGATGCCGTCGACGTCGGGGCTGCTCGCGAGCCAGACGGCCGTGTCGGCGCCTTCAGCCACCGTGCGGCCGCTGCGCGTGCTGAACATTGCGCGGATCGACGGCGGCATGTCGCGCGAGAGCTCCGTGCCGGGCACGAAGCCCGGCGTCATCGCGTTCGCGGTGACGTGCGTTCCCGCCAGTCGCCGCGCGAGCGCCCATGTCCAAAGCCGATTGCAGGCCTTCGTCTGCGCGTAGACCTTCATCCCGTCGAAGGCACGTCGCTCGAACTGCAGGTCGTCGAGGTCGAGATCGGATGCAAACGCCGACGCGACGTTTGCGACGCGCGCCGGCGCGCTCGCCCGCAAGACCGGAAGCAGCTCGTTCGTGAGCAGGAAGTACCCGATCACGTTCGTCGCGAACGTGAGCTCGAGACCGTCGACGCTCGTCTTGCGCTCGCCCTGCGAGATCCCCGCGTTGTTCACCAGGACGTCGAGACGCGGCCGACTCGCGCGAAATGCCTTCGCGAACTCGCGGATTGAGCGCTGGCTCGAGGTGTCGACCTGCATGACCTCGACACTGACCGCGCCGGGCAGTGCGCGGAGCTCTTCGGCCGTGCGTCGACCGCGTCCGAGGTCGCGGCAGCCGAGCACGAGCTCGGCGCCCTGCCGCGCGAGAGCTAGCGCAATCTCGCGGCCAATGCCGGCCGTCGGGCCCGTGACGAGGACGACCTTGCCTTGCAGGCGCATGTCACGCCCGTAGCGTCGTCAGTTGCCGACGACGCCTGCATGACGGCCGTCTCGAAGTCGTCGCGAAGCTGGCCGCGCGTTTCGAGAAACATCACCTGCGTCATGAAAATGGCGATGATCTTCTCTTTGGATCGATGAAGAAGTGCGTGTTGTACGCGCCGCTCCAGCCGAAGCTGCCCTGCGAGAGCCAGGTGTTGCGCGCGGCCGGATCGGTCACGACGCGCACGCCGAGCCCGAAACCTTCGCCCGCATTGCGTCCCGGCAGCGTGTCGGGCGCGAACACCGACGTCATGAGTCTCGACCGAGCGCCGGCTCAAGATTCGCGCACCGTCGAGCTCGCCGCCGTTCGCGAGCATCAGCGCGAAGCGCAGGTAGTCTTCGGCAGTGCTCGACAGCCCGCCGCCGCCCGAAAAATAGACGCCGTTCACCCACGGTTGCGTCGGCGACTTTCTTGCAGCGTTCCGTCGACGCGCTGATACAGCGTGGGCTTGCGCGCCTCGAAGCCCTCGCGATAGAAGACGTGTCCTTCATGCCGAGCGGCGCGAAGATCCGCTGCTCACGAATCGGTCGAGCGGCATGCCTGAGGCGACCTCGACAATGCGCGCGAGCACGTCGAACCCGTATTGCGGGCTGTAGGCCCAGCGCGTGCCGGGTTGGAAATCGAGCGGCACGTCTGCAGGCGCGGAACCGCCTGCGCCAGCGTCTCGCCGGCGCCCACTGCGAACGGGTACGTGCTGCTGGCTCCGGCGCTCATGAGACCCGATGTGTGGGTCAAGAGATCGCGGATCGTGATCGGACGTTGCGCCGCGACAATCCGCCCCGGTAGCGGCGCGGACGCGGTGAACGCCGGTGAAGGCGGCGACAGCCCCTCCGTGTTCGGCACCGTCACGTTCAGCGTCCCGAGCGCCGGTATGAACGCGGCGACCGGGTCCGTCAGTCGCACCTTGCCGTCTTCGATCAGCATCAAGATCGCCACGGCCACGACCGGCTTGGTCATCGACATGATCCTGAACACCGCGTCCGTCCGCATCGGGGTCTTCGACTCGATGTCCATGACTCCCTGCGCGCTCAGCATTGCGACGCGCCCGTTGCGAGCGATCAGCGTCACGGAGCCCGAAAACGTGCCGGCATCGATCTGACCCTGCATCAGCGCGGTCACGCGCGCGAGCCGAGCCGCCGACAACCCGGCGCTCTCGGGCCGCACCGTGGGAGTAGCCGCATGCACCGCGGTCACCGCGGCGGCCGCGAGCACGAGCCAGAGCATCCGTCGGAATACGCGATCGCGTTGCATGCCACCCCTCCGATCCACTTCGAGCCGCCGGCGCGCATCATAGCTCGGCGCGCCGAGCCCGGCTCGACCAGGACACTTTGACGCCCGCGCGGCGCGCGAGGCGGTGCCGCTGGGTGGGCTTAAGCCGGGTAGACTTCGCGCGCGTCGAAGACCGGGCCGTCGACGCAGACGCGCTTCATCGCGGGACCTTCGGCGGTTTGGAGCAGCACGTTGCAGCCCGCGCAGCCGCCGATCCCGCAGGCCATGAACTCCTCGAGCGCTAGCTGGCACGGCAAGTCGTATTCACGCGCGAGCTTCGCGACGGCCGCGAGCATCGGCGTCGGGCCGCACGCGAGCACCTGCACGGCGGCGCGTGCCTTCGGCGCGAGCGTCTGCAGCCAAGAGCGCGCGAGGTCCGTCACGTGGCCCCGATGGCAGCCCGGCAGCCCCGCGTTGCTCGCGAGCCGCGACGGCACGCCCCAGCGCTCGAGCAGCGCGACCGCGCGGGTCGCCTCCGCCGAGCCGCCAGCGACTTCGAGCCGCGACTCGCCGAGCTCGAACGGGAACGGCACTTCGGAGCCCATCAGCACGAGCGTTTTGAACTCGGGCCGGGCGCGGAACTGGTCGGCGAGGAAGATCATCGGCGGGATGCCGACTCCGCCGCCGAGCGCGAGCAGCCGCGGCCGCGCGGGGTCGGGCGTGAAGCCGCGGCCGATCGGCGCGAGCACGCTGAGCACCTCGCCGCTGCGGCGCGCGGACAGCTTGTCGAGCCCGTGGCCCTTCGGCTTGTACAGGAACTCGAGCCAGCCTTCGCTCGCGTTGGCGCGCATGATCGACAGCGGCCGGCGCAGCGGCACGGCCGGGTCCACCGAGATGTGCGCGAAAGTGCCCGGCGTCGCGCGGCGCGCGGCCTTCGGCGCGCGCACGCGGAGGATGAACTGCTGGCCCGCGAAAGCCTGATGGTCGATGATCTCGGCGTCCTCGAGCGCAACCGTGGCGCGCTTCGGCTTGTAGCTCATGCGCGCGCCTCGCCGCCGATGTGGCGGTGGATCAGTGCGAGCACGGCCATTCGGACGGCGAGGCCGTGCGTGACCTGCTCTTGGATCACGGACTGCGGCCCGTCGGCCACCGCGCTTTCGATCTCGACGCCCCGGTTCATCGGTCCCGGATGCATCACGATCGCGTCGCGTCGCGCCAACGCCAAGCGCTCCTCGGTGAGCCCGTAGCGGCGGAAGTACTCCTGCGGATCGGGTATGTCGCCGAGCTCCGCGAAGCGCTCGCGCTGCACGCGCAGCGCCATCACGACGTCGGCGCCGCGGATGCCGGTCTCTACCTCCGTTGCGCGCTTGGCGCCCCGGAAGTCGTCTTCGTCGGGTAAGAGCCCGGGCGGACCGACGAGCCGAAGCTCGCCGACGCCGAACTTGGCAAGCGCTTGGTAGGCCGAGCGCGCGACGCGCGAGTGCTTGATGTCGCCGACGATCGCGACGCAGACCTCGCGCACGTCGCCCTTGTGGCGCTGGATCGTCAGGAGGTCGAGCAGGCCTTGCGTCGGATGCGAGACGTCCGATTCGCCGGCGTTCAGCACGCACACGTGCGGCGCAACCTGCTGCGCGATGCGCGCGGGCACGCCGGTGCTCGCGTCGCGCACCACGAAGATGTCCACCTGCATGGCCTGCAACGTATAGATCGTGTCCAGAATGCTCTCGCCCTTGGCGCGCGAAGACGTGTTGACGTCAAGGTTGAGGACGTCCGCTCGCAAGCGCCTCGCGGCGAGCTCGAACGACGCTCGCGTGCGGGTGCTCGGCTCGAAGAACAGATTCGCGACGGTGCGGCCGCGCAAGATGTCGTCGCGCGGCGCGGGCGCGCCGACCGGCGTGAGATAGCGCGTCGCAAGCTCGATGATCTCCTCGAGATGCGCGCGGTCGAGGCCGCCGAGATCGATCAAATGGCGCAGCTCGCCGCGCGAGTTGAGCTGACCGACCTCCTCGGTCATCGGCTTTCGCTCAGCCACTGCTCGGCGATCAGGCACGCGGCAACACGGTCCAAGCTGTCGTGCTGGACGCGGCGGCGCAGATACCCCGAGCGCCGCGCGCTCGTGAGCTCGCTCTGCGCGGCGGCCGACGTGAGCGTCTCGTCGACGGTCGCGACCGGCAGCCGGTAGCGCTCCTCTAGCTCTACCACGAATGCCCGGACGGCGCGCGCGATCGACGCGGCGCCCGCGCCCTCGGGCAGGCCGACGACGAGCTGCGCGGGACGCCACTCCTCGATCACGCGGTCGATCTCCGACCACGGTATCGCGTCGCGGACTTTCAGCGTCGTCAGTGGGGAAGCGGTGCGCGTCGCGAGGTTCGCCGTGGCGATGCCCACGCGACGAAGACCGAAATCGAATGCAAGCACAACGTGGCGCTCGCTACTCTGCGCCACGCATTCTACCCTGCCGGCGCTCAGGCATGGCCGGCATAGCTCGTGATCTGGTGGATGTCGACGCCGAGGAGCCCGACGGCCGCCGCCCAGCGCTGCTCGAACGGCGTATCGAAGATGACCGCCGGGTCCGCGGCGACGGTGAGCCACGCGTTTGCGAGCAGCTCGGCCTCGAGCTGACCGCCGTCCCAGCCCGCATAGCCGAGCGCGACGATCATCGGCTCGGGCCCTTCACCGCGCGCGACCGCGTTCAAGATGTCGGTGGACAGCGTGACCTTGATCTCGCCGCCCGGGTCGAGCGTCGCGTCGTATTTCTGCGCCGAGCGGTGCAGCACGAAGCCGCGTTCCGGCTCGACCGGCCCGCCGCGCAGCACCGGCTGGCGCGCGCGCGAGTGTTCGCTCGGCGTGAGCGAGAACTGCGCAAGCACGTCGCCGAGCGTCGTCTCGGTCGGCCGGTTGATGATGACTCCGAGCGCGCCCTCGGCATCGTGCTTGCAGAGATAGGTGACCGTCGCGTTGAAGTTCGGATCTTCCATCGCGGGCATCGCGATCAGGAAGTGATCTTGCAGCGAGCGCATCGGAGGGCTCCGGGTGGACTCGGTTGCGTATCGTAGCACCGCGGGCCGCCCAAGATTCAGAGCCACCGGAACTTCAGTTGCGATCCTCGGGCCGCGCTTGGCTCTCGCTCTTACCGGCGCTGTCGAAGAAGTCCCAGTCATAGGCGAAGCGCAGGACGTCGTAGTCTTTGCGGACGTTCGGCGGCAGGGGGTCGAACGGCGCCGCGAGCCTCAGGATCTTGAGCGCGGCCTGGTCGAGCGCGTTGTCGCCGGACGACCGGCGCACGACGATGTCCTTCAGCGACCCGTCCGCCCGGATCGTGACCTCGAGCGTCGGCCGCCGGTGGTCGGCGCCGCCGAGGAAGCGCGTCGGATAGTTCGCCGTGCCGATCCGCTCGACTCGCTCCCGCCATCCCTCGAGGTACTCGGCAAGAATCGATTGCCGGGCGCTCGGAGTCGCGACCAACGTGCGCCGCTCGTCGTCGCCATTCGGGAGCTCCGCGCGAATCCCGAGCTCCGCCGCGGTGGTCTGCGGCGCGAGAGCGTCGACCAGCGTGGCGGCCGTCCGACGCACGTCCGACGGGTCGTCGGTGGGCTGCGGCGTCGCGTTCACGCGCTCGGACTGCCCGCGGCTCACCAGCTCCTCGGCGCTCGGCACGAGCTCGCGCGGCGTGCCGTCGGTAAGGTCCGCGCCGTCCGGGCTGCCCGCCTGCGCGATCGGTTCCTGTGCCGACAACGCGGTCGTCGCGTGCAGGCCCTTCGCGGCGACGCCCGCGGCTTGGCTGTTTCGGTTCGCGATGAAATCCGCCTTCTCCGGCGCCGGCTCGTCGCGGCCGTCGACGAGCAGCGTCACGTTGAGCGACGGCGAAGCGTGGTCGTCGTCGAAGGTCGCGACGGAGAACGTGACGCCAAGGATCACGACGCCGTGCAGCAGCACGGCGAGGAACAAGGTGGAGCCGAGGCGATCGTTGATCGCCGGGCGCACCGTGTTCCGAGTTGGAGTGGGTTCCATCGGCATCGATCGGCTGCGGATTATACCCGAGGCTCGGCCGCGAGACGGTCAGCGACGACCCGCTGCCGTCCGTCCCGCGTCGCGAAGTTTCCGGCCGATCGCGGCGATCAGCTTAGCAGCGATGTCGGTGCCGTATTGGCGATCCAGCTCACGGATTCCGGTGGGGCTCGTGACGTTGATCTCGGTGAGGTAGTCGCCGATCACGTCGAGGCCCGCGAACATCACGCCCTTCGCGCGCAGCGTCGGCCCGACCTCCCCACAGAGCCAGCGGTCGCGGTCCGTGAGCGCGCGGCCTTCGCCTTTTGCGCCCATCACGAGGTTGCCGCGGCTCTCGCCGGGGGCCGGGATCCGCGCAAGCGCATGGTCGATCGGCTCGCCGTCGATCAGGAGAATTCGCTTGTCGCCGTGCACGATCTCGGGGATGTAGCGCTGGGCGAGGGTGAATTTATTGCCATCGTCCGTGAGCGTCTCGATGATGACGTTGACGTTCAGCTCGCCGGCGTTCACGACGAAGATCGAGCGCCCGCCCATGCCGTCGAACGGCTTGAGCACGATCCGGCCGTGCTCGGCCAGGAAAGCGAGCAGCTCGGTGCGCGAGCGGGTCACGAGGCTCGGCGGCGTGCACTGCGGGAACCACGCGGTGTAGGCCTTCTCGTTGATGTCGCGCAGGCTCGCCGGCTTGTTCACGACGAGCAGGCCTCGATGCTCGGCCAGCTCGAGTATGTAGGTCGTGTAGATGTACTCCATGTCGAACGGCGGGTCCTTGCGCATCAGCAGCACGTCGAGCTTCTCGAGCCCGCCGCTCCAGGAGGCGCCTAGCGCGAACCATTCGTCGGGGTCGTCGCGAACCTCCACGAGGTGCCCAGCGCCGAGCGGCGCGCCGTCGCGGACCAGCAGATCGCGCTGGCGGAAGTAGACGAGTGACCACCCGGCTTGCTGCGCGGCGAGCAGCATCGCGAGCGTCGAATCCTTCTTCGGCTTGATCGTCTCGATCGGATCCATTACGACGCCCAACAGGGGCCCAGCCTCGGTCATCGCCATTCCTCTTTTGAGTGCAAGTTCGCAGTTTCTTCGAAACGTGCGACGCTACGATACGCCGATTTCCCGAGCTCGAGGCCGCGCCACAGCGCGCGCGCAGAGCCGTCTCGACTCGTGAGCGCATCGATGGAAGGCGTCGAGCCGATATGTTAAAAGGCGCGTTGTCCGGGGGTAGCGTGACAGGTACGAGCAGATCCCAAGGCGGAGGCAAGCAGGTGTCCAGCGCGGCGAACTCAAAGAGCGACCTGGCCGGGCCTGAAGATCCTCGTCATCGACGACAGCAAGACGATCCGCAGGACGGCGGAGACGCTTTTGGCCAAGGAAGGCTGCGAAGTGTTCACGGCCGTCGATGGGTTCGACGCGCTATCGAAGATCGCGGACCACCGGCCCGACATCATCTTCGTCGACATCATGATGCCGCGGCTCGACGGCTATCAGACCTGCTCGTTGATCAAGCACAACAAGACTTTCAAGGACACGCCGGTCATCATGCTATCCAGCAAGGACGGCTTGTTCGACCGGGCTCGCGGGCGTCTCGTCGGCTCCGAGCAATATCTGACCAAGCCCTTCACGAAGGACGAGCTGCTCGGAGCGATCCATAGCCACGTGGTCAAGTGAGCGCGTAGGGTCGGACGTATGGCTTTGATCATGATCGTCGATGACTCGCCGACCGAGGTGCACGTCCTGAAGACGGCCCTCGAGAAGCACGGCTTCGACACGGTTTCCGCCGCGGACGGCTCGGAATGCTTGAGCCTCGCGCGCGAGGTGCGGCCCGACCTGATCTTCATGGACGTCGTGATGCCGCGAGTGAACGGCTTTCAAGCGACGCGGACGCTCACGCGCGATCCGCAAACGAAATCGATACCGGTCGTAATGATCACGACCAAGGACCAGGAGAGCGACCGCGTCTGGGGCATGCGCCAGGGCGCCGTCGATTACCTCGTGAAGCCGGTCTCGGAGGCCGTGCTCGTCGCCAAAGCCCAGGAGGTCCTGGAACGCAACGAGGGGCCGGGCGCTTGAATCTACAAGCCCTCGCAGACCGACCGTTCGAGCTGTTGCTGGAACTGGAACGCCGCGCGCGCGCCTCGATCGCCGCGCGCGAAGGCGCGCCGGCCGCAGCCGACGAATGGGTCGGCATCGGTTTCAGGCTCGGCGCCGAGCGCTTCGCCGCCGCGCGCGGCGACATCCGCGAGGTTCTGCCGGTGCCGGAGCAGGTCACGCGCGTCCCGGGCGCGAAGCCTTGGCTGCGTGGAATCGCGAACCTCCGCGGCCAGCTACTCACCGTCGTGGATCTGAAGTCGTTTCTCGGCGCCGGCAGCGCGGCGGCCGAGCGCCAGGCGCGAATCCTGATCGTCGCGAGCCGCGACGTGCCGACCGGGCTGATCGTCGACGAGGTGGTCGGGTTCCGGCGCTTCGGCACGAACGAGTACCGCGCCGAGACGCCTGCCGGCGTGATTCGCTGCGAACACTATTTAGAAGGATGCTATCGTCGCGGCGGGGAGGTCTGGCCTCGCTTCAGTCTTTCCAAGCTGCTCGGGGACGAGCAGTTCTTGATGGCGGGCGAGGCACCGAAGGCGCGTAGCGCTTAACCTGGAACGAAGAATGAGCAAGTCGACTTCGTGGCCCAACGTGTTGCCGCCGGTCGCGATCGTGCTCGCGGTCGCGCTCGCCGGCACCGCCGCTTGGCTTTGGCTCGGCGGCCAGGGCGCCGCCGTCGGCGGCGGCTCCGGGCTCGGCGGAGAGGTCGCGACTGCGCAGGCCGCCCGATCCGACGCACGCGCCGCGGTGGCCGGGGACGCCGCGGCATTCGACCGGCTCGCCGCGAGCCGGAGCGAGATCGCGAAGCACCGCTCCGCGGCGGGCCCGGGCCCAGGCGCAGAGCGCGCGTTCGCGACGGCGAGCGGCTGGTCGGAGCTCGACGCAGGCTTGGCCGCGCTCGGCGGCGCGCGCGAGCCGCTGCTCGACGTGCACGCCGCGCGCGCGCGCCTGCTCGAGCTCGCTCCGCAGCTGCTCGTCGCGACCGGCAATCTCGTGAGCGCCCTGCCGGCCGCCGACCTCGCGGCAGACCGGCCCTACCTCGACCGCTTCGAGCTCACGGTCGAGAGCGTGCGGCAAAACGTGCGCGCGCTCGCGGCCGGCACGGACGTCGACGAGTCGGTTCAGCGCCTCAACGACGCCGGCCAGTACTTGAGCCAAATCATTCGCGGGCTGCGCGGCGAGGACACGACGCTCGGCATGACGCCGGTTCGCGGCCAAGCCGCTCAAGCGAACCTCGACTCCGCGACTCGACTGTTCGAGGACGCGCGCACGGCGATCGGCACGATCGTCGCGGGCGCCGGCCAGCTCGTCGCGGCTGCTGCCGCGGCCGGATCCGTCGACAAGGCGGCGGGCGCGCTGCTCGCCGACTATCGGCACTTGGAACCCGGCGCCTCGACCGCAGCGGCTGATTTCGGCGAGGCGCCGCTCCTGCTGCTCGCGTTCGCGGTGCTGCTCGTGGTGGTGATGGTCATGATCCTCTATCAGGTGCGCGGCTCGCGGCGCTCGGCGGACAACCAAACCGAGCAAAACGAGCGCAACCAGCAGGCAATCCTGAGGCTGCTCGACGAGCTCTCGAGCCTGGCCGACGGCGACCTCACGGTGCAGGCGACCGTGACGGAGGACATCACCGGCGCGATCGCTGACTCGATCAACTATGCCATCGAGGCGCTGCGCGAGCTCGTCACGACGATCAAGGATTCGTCGATCCTCGTCGACGCCGCCTCGAAGCAGACCGAAGGCACGTCCCGCCAGTTGCTGCGCGCGGGCGAAGCGCAGACGAAGCAGGCCGCCGCCGCGTCGGAGTCGATGGCGCGGATGGCGATGTCGATCGAGGAGGTCTCGGGCAACGCGGAGCGCTGCTCCGACGTCGCGCGCCACTCGGTCGAGGTCGCGCACAAGGGCGGCGAGGCCGTGCGGCGCACGATCGCCGGCATGAATACGATCCGCGAGACGATCCAGGACACGTCGAAGCGGATCAAGCGGCTCGGCGAGAGCTCGCAAGAGATCGGCAACATCGTCGAGCTGATCGAGGAAATCGCCGAGCAGACGAACATCCTCGCGCTCAACGCGTCGATCGAAGCCTCGCGCGCGGGCGAGGCGAGCCGCGGCTTCGCCGTCGTCGCCGACGAAGTGCAGAAGCTCGCCGAGCGCTCGACGAGCGCTACGAAGAAGATCGAGGTGCTCGTGAGCACGATCCAGTCCGACACGAACGAGGCCGTCGTGTCGATGGAACGCAGCACGACGGACGTCGTCGGCGGCGCGTTGCTCGCCGAGAATGCCGGCGCCGCGCTCGACGAGATCGAGCAGGTCTCGCACCAGATCGCCTCGCTCGTGCAGAACATTTCAGGCTCGTCGAAGGAGCAGTCGAGCGTCGCGGGCGCGATCACGAAGAACATGCACGTGCTGCGCGAGATCAGCGGCAAGACGACCGAGTCGATGGCCGCGACGACGACCGCGATCAGCAAGATGGCCGAGCTCGCCTCGCAGCTGCGCAAGTCGGTGTCGGGCTTCACGTTGCCGGACCAGAGCGGCGGCACCGGCGTGCTCACTCAGGCCCGCGTCGAAGCGACGCTCCGGGGCGCAAGCCAAGTCCTTGCGCCCGACGAGGTCACGCAGCTCGCCGAGCGGCGCCGGTCCTCGGGCTAAGTCGAGCTTACCCGTATGGCGGTCGGCACCCTCGATGATCTCGCGGCTCATTCGTTCGATCTAGTCAATCGCGAGCTTGCGAGCACGCTCGATCACGCGCGCCGCGAGCTCGAGGACTACGTCGACGGAAATGCCGAGCGCGACGCGCTGCTGCGCGCGGCCGAGCTGCTGCATCTCGCGCGCGGCGCGCTGAAGATCGTCGAGATCCACGGCGCGGCGCTGCTTGCCGAGGAGATGGAGCAGACTTGCCGGCGGCTCGCGGAGCCCGGCGAGCGCGCGCAGGACGAGCAAGGTCTCGAGGCGCTCACGCGTGCGATGGTGCAGCTGCCCGCGTATCTCGAGCGGCTGCTCGGCGGCGGCAAGGACATCGCGCTCGTGCTGCTGCCGCTCCTGAACGACCTGCGCCAGGCGCGCGAGAAGCCGTCGCTGTCCGAAGGCACCCTCGTGCTGCTTGCCGCGGGGCCGTTCGAGCGTCAGCTCGAGGCGCACGCCGACGCCCAGGCGCCGGACATGGGGCGCGGCTTCGAGAAGGTCGCGCAGCGCCTGCGGCCCGCGTTCCAGAGCGCGCTGCTCGGGTGGATCAAGGGCAACGACGTCGGCAAGCACCTCGACGATCTCCTGCGTGTGAGCATCGCCCTCGAGCGCGCGGCCGCGAGCGACCAGGTCAAGCAGCTGTGGACGGTGATCGTCGCGGTGTTGACCGCGATCCGCGCGGGCGGCCTCGAAGCGACGGTCACGCTGAAGCGGTTGCTCGGTCAGGCCGATCGCCAGCTCAAGCGCCTGATCGACGGCGGGGAGCCCGCGATCGTGAACGCGCCTCCGGTGGATCTGATCAACAGTCTCCTTTACTACGTCGCTCGCTCGACGACGGACGACACACGGATCAACAGGCTGCGCGATCTCTACGGCTTGAGCGACATGTTGCCCGCCGAAGACCAGCTCGAGCAGGCCCGGACCGGGCTGGCGGGGCCGAGCGTCAAGCTCATGCGCACGGTCGCGCACGCGATCAAGGAGGATCTCGGGGCGGTCAAGGACGTCCTCGATATCTTCGTGCGCACGGGCATGCAGGACATCGAGAAGCTCGGCCCACAGCTCGAGCTTCTGAAGAAGATCGGCGACACGCTGGGCGTGCTCGGCCTCGAGAAGGCGCGTACGCAGATCCAGCGCGAGACGCAGGAGCTCGGCGGGATCGTGGCGAGCAACAAGGCGGTGGACAGAGCGGTGCTCGAGAGGGTCGCCGCGACGCTGCTCGAGATCGAGGACGCGCTCGACCGCGAGCTCGTGAGCGCCGTGCTGCCGGTCGACGGCGAGTCGCCGGCCGGTGAGGCCGCGCCCGACACTCAGCAGCGCCATGTCACGCAAGCCGTGATGGGCGAGTGCATCGTGAATCTCGCGAAGATCAAGGAAGCGGTGATTCAGCTCGTCGATCAACCGGGCGACGCGCGTGCGCTGGATCAAGTCAAGCCGCAGCTGCGCGGCATCGTCGCGGGCCTGCTGATGCTCGACAAGACGAAGGCGCTGCAAGTCGTCGAGCGGATCGGCGGCGTGATCGCGACGCGGCTTGCGCCGAGCGGCGCGACGTTCAAGCCCGAGCACTTGGAGCGACTCGCCGACTCGATCGTGAGCGTCGAGTACTACATGGAGACGGTGAGTGCGGGCCGCAGCGACCCGTGGTACATGCTCGAGAACGCGGAGCGCTGCCTCGACCTGCTCGAGAAGCTGCCGGTCGTGAAGACGGCGGCGCGTCCGGCGCCGGCGCCGGAGCCCGTCCGGAGCCGCCGAAACCCGCTCCGAAGCCGGCCGCGAAGCGACCGAGCGTGATGGAGGTCGACCAAGACCGCTCGGATCCCGAGCTCGTCGAGCTGTTCATCGAGGAAGCCAAGGAAGAAGTCGCGAACATCGCGCGCCAGCTGCCGGCGTGGACAACCGACTTGCGCAATTCCGAGGCGCTGATCGCGGTGCGCCGCTCGTTCCACACACTCAAGGGCAGCGGCCGGATGGTCGGCGCGCAGCTGATCGGCGAGTTCGCGTGGAGCATCGAGAACCTGCTCAACCGGCTCATCAACCAGACCCTCTCGGCGACGCCGGCGATGGTCGAGTTCGTCGCGACGGCCGCCAAGCGCTCTGCCGGAGCTCATCGAGCAGCTCGAGATCGGTCTTCCGTCGAAGACCGACGTGCATCTCTTGATGAAGCAGGCCGAGGCGTTCGCCGAGGGCGACGCCGCGGCCGGTTCGCTCACGTCGCAGTCGCTGCGCGTGCCGGCAGCATCGGCACCGCAGCCGCCCGCCGACAGCGAGCCGCCCGCGATGGATCCCGTGCTCGCCGACATCTTCGTCAAAGAGATGCGCGGGCACGTCAAGGTGGTGCGCGAGTTTCTCGATCGCGCCGCGCAGCGTGCAGAGCCGCACCTCGTCGACGAGCCGCTCTACCGAGCGTGCCACACGCTGCTCGGCAGCGGCCGGATGGCGGGCTTCGAGCCCGCGATCGCGCTCGCGGGCCCGCTCGCGGAGCATTTGCGCCGGCACTTCGACGCCGGGCACCGGCGCTCACGAAGGCCGGCGTCGAGGCGTTGCGCGCCGCGGCGGTCGAAATCGAGCGGATGGCCGACGCGCTCGTCGCGGGTCGCGACTATTCGCTGGGCCCCGCGATGCCGGCTGCGCTGGCCGCGCTGGCCGCCGCCGGCACGCAGCCCGCGGCGGCTCCGCCGGCCGCGGCGCCTCCCGCAGCTGCGCGCCCCGCGGCCGCGCCCTCCGCAGGCGCGCCGCCATCGGAGGCGCCCGCGACCGCGGCGGCTCCGCGCGCCGAGCGACCGGCAGCCTCCGCGGCCCCCGAGCCGGCCGGGAACGACGTCTACGACGCCGAGATCGCCGCGATCTTCGCCGAAGAGGCTGCCGAGCTGCTCGACAACGCGGAGGTCGCGCTCCGCTCGTTGCGTCAGGAGCCTTCGCCCGCCGCGACCGTGGAGCTCCAACGTCTTTTGCACACGCTCAAGGGCGGTGCGCGCATGGCCGGCATCACCGCGATGGGTGCGCTAAGCCATGCGCTCGAGACGTTGCTCGAGCGGATCGCCGGGGGCCACGTCGAGCCCGCGGCTACGATTCTGGACGTCGTTCAGCGCTCGCTCGACGAGCTTCAGCAGATGCGCGACGCCGTCGCGGCGGGCCGAGCCGTGACGCCGGCCGGAGCGCTCGTCGGCGAAATCGAGCGCGCCGCCGCCGCGCCGGCCGCCGCGGCCCCGGAACCGGCGGTCGCGCCGCCACCTGCGCCGGCATCTGCTGCGCCGCCCCCTGCGCCCGCGGCCTCATCTGCGCCTTCGGCAATGGAGCCGGCCGCGCCGGCTCCGTGCCGACCGTGCCGACCGCCGCGCCGCCGGTCAGCGGCCGTCGGCTGCCGCGCCGGTCGCGGCGCCATCGGCGCCGACCGTCGAGGACAGCGGCGCGATCGAGCTCACGTCGGCGGGCCTCGAGGAGCTCGAATCGATCGAGTTGCCCTCGACGCTCCCCGCGGACACGGCCGAGGTGCCGCAGGCGGCCGCAGCCTCCGACGAGCCGACCGTCGAGGAAGAGATCCTCGAGGAGCCGACGGTCATCGAAGAGGCCGAAGCGCTCGCGCAGCCCGACGTCGAGCAGCCAGCCGAGGCGCAGAGCTGCCCCGCCGCCGGTCGCGCAGACCGCCGCGCCGGACCGCCGCGCCGCCGCGGAGACCGCGCGCGTCGACGCCTCGTTGCTCGACGTGCTGCTGAATGGCGCGGGCGAGATCAACATCTTCCAGTCGCGGCTCACGCAGCAGCTGCAGTCGATCGACTTCCATCTCGGCGAGCTCGGCACGACGGTGTCGCGGCTGCGCGATCAGCTGCGCAAGCTCGAGGCGGAGACCGAGGCGCAGATCCTGCATCGGCATCAGGACGACGTCGCGGGCGACACCGGTTTCGATCCGCTCGAGCTCGACCGCTACTCGACGATTCAGCAACTCTCGCGCGCGCTCGCGGAGTCCGCGAACGACGTCGCGAGCATCAACGAGCTGCTCGGCGGCCTTACGAACGAGACGGAGACGCTGCTGACTCAGCAGGCCCGCGTCACGGCCGAGCTCCAGAACGGCTTGATGCAGACGCGGATGGTGCCGTTCCAGCGCCACGTCGCGCGGCTCGCGCGGATCGTCCGTCAGGCGTCGGCCGACACGGGCAAGTCCGCCGAGCTATTCGTCGAAGGAGAGAACAACGAGATCGACCGGCAGGTGCTCGAGAGCATGCTGCCGCCGTTCGAGCATCTTCTTCGCAACGCCGTCGCGCACGGCATCGAGGCGCCCGCGGTTCGCAAGCAGCGCGGCAAGCCCGAAATCGGCCGCGTGGCGCTGAAGGTCAAACGCGAGGGCACCGAGGTGCTGATCGAGGTCGGGGACGACGGCGGCGGGCTCGATCTCGCGGCGATTCGCCGCAAGGCTTGGAGAAGGGGCTGCTCGCCGACGGCCAGAAGATCACGCGACGACCAGGCGATCGAGCTGATCCTGCAGCCCGGCTTCAGCACGGCCGGCGAGCTCACGCAGACGGCCGGGCGCGGCGTCGGCATGGACGTCGTCGACAACGAAGTGAAGAAGCTCGGCGGCTCGATGCGCATCGAGTCGACCGCGGGGCAGGGCACGCGGTTCCTGATCCGCTTGCCGTACACGCTCGCGATCACCCACGCGCTGATCGTCAACGTGGGCGAGGAGACGTTCGCGCTGCCGCTGCCGACCGTCGAGGGCATCACCCGCCTGTCGCGCGAGAAGATCTTGAAGCATTTGACCGAGGACGAGCCGAAGCTCGACTACGGCGGCATCACTTATCGGATCCAGCACCTCGGCAGCCTCGTCGGCGGCGCGCCGTCGGCGCTGCCGGACGAGGAAAACTCCGTCTCGCTCGTGTTGATTCGCGCCGGCGAGAGCTCGACGGCGCTGCTCACCGATTCGCTCGAAGGCAGCCGCGAGATCGTCGTCAAGACGCTCGGCCCGCACATCGCGAACGTCGCCGGCGTCACGGGCGCGACGATCTTGGGCGACGGCCGCGTGATCATGATCCTCGATCCGGGCACGCTCGTGCGCGCGCATCGCGCGCCCGGAGCCCGTGGCGCCGGTTGCGCCGCAGCCGGTCGAGCGTCAGCTCACGGCGCTAGTCGTCGACGATTCGATCACGATGCGGCGCGTGACGCAGCGCTTGCTCGAGCGGCGCGGCGCGAAGGTGCTCACCGCGCGCGACGGCCTCGACGCGATCACCGTGCTGCAAGAGCACGAGGTCGACATCATCCTGCTCGACATCGAGATGCCGCGAATGGACGGCTATCAGTTCGCGACGCACGTGCGCAACGACCCGAAGCTCAAAGACGTGCCGATCATCATGATCACGTCGCGGTCCGGCGAGAAGCATCGCGCGAAGGCGATCGAGATCGGCGTCAACGACTACTTGAGCAAGCCGTATCAAGAGAGCCAGCTCGTCGCGGCGATCGAGGCTCTGCTCGGGAGGCCGCTGTGAGCGCGCGCTTTCTGCGCGCGCGGACGGTGACGCCGTGAGCCAGGAGCAGAAGGAGCTCTACAGCCTGTTGATCCCGCTCAAGGGCGAGCGGCTGCTCGTGCCGCGCATGTGCGTCGCGGAAGTCATCGCTTTCGCCGACGCCGCGCGCGACCGGCGCGACGATCATCCGGACTGGTTTCTCGGCACGATCGAGTGGAACGGCCAGCGGTTCCCGGTCGTGTCGTTCGACGACCCCCAGCTCGAGGAGCGGCGCTCGAAGCGCAGCCGCGCGCGCGTCGTCGTGTTTCACGCGATCACGCAGGAGCTCAAGGGCGGCTACTACGGCGTGCTGACGCAGGGGTTCCCGCAGCTCGTGCGAGTGAATCCCGACGTGCTCGGCGTCGACACCGAGCAGCCGCTGCCCGAGCGCCAGCCCGTGCTGTGCCGCGCGCGCATGATCCACGAGTATCCGTTGATCCCGGACGTCGAGCGGATCGAGCGGATGATCGCGGAGCTACCGCTGCGCGAACTAGCGGCCTAGAGGTCTCCCCAGAGCGATTGCGCGATCGCGCACACGGCGAGCGCCGCCGTCTCGGCGCGCAAGACGCGCGGCCCGAGGCCGACGCGCGCGAAGCGCGCCGCGTCGAGGCGCCGCCAATCGCCCGCGCCGAAACCTCCTTCGGGCCCGACCGCGACCGCGACGCGTCGCGCGGGCTGCGATCGCTGCGTCCGCGAGGCGCGCACGCGCATCGGGGTCGAGCGCGAGCCGAGTCGTCGGCGGCGGCGAGCGCGTCGAGCGTTTCGGCGAGCGGGCCGGGCGCGCGGATCGTCGGCGGAACGTGACGCCCGCACTGCTCGCACGCGCTCTGCGCGATCTTGCGCCAGTGCTCGACGCGCCGCTCGGCGCGCTCGGCGTCGAGCTTCACGACGCTGAACTCCGTGTACACGGGGACGATCGTGCGCGCGCCGAGCTCGGTGGCCTTCTGCACGATCAGGTCCATCGCGTCGGACTTCGGCAGCGCCTGGACGAGCGTGAGCTCGAGGCGCGACGCGGGCAGCGCGGCGACGCGTCGCGCGCAGCTCGAGCTCGGCGCCGCGGCGCTGCAGGCTCGCCGACGCTTGCCCTGCGCTCGGTGCCGAGGCCGTTGAACGCGACGAGCTCGTCGCCGCGCTTGAGCCGCAGCACGTGCCCGAGGTAGTGAGCTTCGCGCTCGTCGAGCGCGAGCGTGTCGCCGCTCAAGATCGCGCTCGAGAAAGAGCGCGGCACGCGTCGCTTCTGAGCCGCCATCGAATTCGGTGTTCCGCCGCGCCGGTCCCGCGGCGCGGCGCGCTGGTGTATCCTCGGCCGCCTGGCAACGAAGCACACACTCTAGCAGTTGGATCGTCCCCTCGTGATCGTCGACCCCGCGACCGGTTGGCTCGAAGGCGTGCGCAGAGTCGAGTCCCCGAACAGCGACGAGCGCCCGCCGGCGACGACGCTCGACCTGATCGTCGTCCACGGCATCAGCTTGCCGCCGGGGCGCTTCGGCGAGGGCTGGATCGATCGTTTCTTCTTGAACGAGCTGCCCGCGGCCGCCGATCCGTACTTCGCGACGATCGCCGAGATGAAGGTCTCGGCGCACGTGCTCGTCGCGCGTGACGGGAGCCTGACGCAGTACGTGTCGTTCAATCGGCGCGCATGGCACGCGGGTCGCTCGGTCCTACTGCGGGCGCAGCGGCGTGCAACGACTTCTCGGTCGGGATCGAGCTCGAGGGCACCGACGAGCTTGCCGTACATGCGCGCGCAATACGAAACGCTCGCCGCGCTCGTGCGCGCGTTGCGCCGCGCGTACCCGTCGCTGCGCGGCGCCGACATCGTCGGTCACAGCGACATCGCGCCGGGCCGGAAGACCGACCCCGGCGCTGCGTTCGACTGGGACGCGCTGCGCGAGCTCTTGGGCTCGAAGCGCGCGCTGACGTGACGCTCTGCGGTCGCAGCCACGGCGCAGGCAGCGAGGCCTCAGGTGTCGCGGCGCCAAAGGACCTCGTGCGCGCCGCCCTCGCGCGCGAGCCGCCGCGCCATGACGAACAGCAGGTCCGAGAGCCGGTTCATATAGCGCAGCAGCTCCGCGTTGAGCGGGTGCAGCTGCGCGGCGGCGCACGCACGCCGCTCGGCGCGCCGGCACACGGTGCGCGCGACGTGGCAGACGGCTGCCGCGCGATTGCCGCCCGGCAGCACGAACTCCTCGAGCGGCGGCAGCGCGGCGTTCAACCCGTCGAGCTCGACCTCGAGCCGGCGCACGTGCTCGGCGTCGATCTTGCGATAGCCCGGCAGCGCGAGCTCGGCGCCGACCTCGAACAGCTCGTGTTGGATGCGGCGCAGCGGCGTCGCGACGGCGTCGAGCACGCCGGGCTCGGTGAGCAGCAGGCCGATCAGGCTGTTCGTCTCGTCGACGTCGCCGGCCGCTTCGACGCGCGCGTCGAATTTGCGCACGCGCTCGCCGTCGGCGAGACCGGTCGTGCCGTCGTCGCCCGTGCGCGTGTAGATCTTGCTGAGCCGATTTCCCATCGCGTCGAGCCGAAGCTAGCGTCGGCCGCTCGCGCAATGATACGACACGCGCAGCGCGGCTCGCGCCGCTCGAGCTCACTCGTGCAGCCAGCCGATCTCCGCGCGGTGAGGCGGCCGACGACGACGTTGTGCAGGCTCTCCGGCGTCACGGCGTGCTGTTCGTCGAGCGGGATTCGTCCGGCCATGAGCTCGGCCTTCTTCTGCGGCAGCCGCGGCTTGGGCGTCGGCTCGGCAAACCCGTCGGGGAATTGCGGAAGGTTCGACGCCGGCGAGTATTTGTCCGTCGCGCCGAGCGTGTGCAGGAGCTCGTGCGCGAGCACGACCTGGTTCGTGCCGCGCGCGTCGCGCGATGCGAACAAGTTGGTCACGGCGATCAATCCTTTGCGCAGCGCCGTCGACCGATCGAGCACGGCCGACGCGGCCGAGTCGTGATAGATCGCGAACGCGACGATGTCCGGTCTCGGCCCGCTGCGTTGCCAGTCGAGCTTGAACGCGAGCCAGCGCATCTCGAGGCTCCACCAGATCGTCGCGAGAATCGACGGGCGCTCGTCGATCGCCGGGAGCTCGTCGCGGTATTGCCCGACGACGTTCAGCCGAAACGGTTGGTCGATCGAGACGCCGTAGCGTTTCGCTTCGGCTGCGAAGAACTCGCTCGACGCCTTCGAACTCTTTCGCGTCGATCGTGTCGACGTAGCGCTGAGTGCTCTCGAGTCGATCGCCGTTGACGAGATAGACGTCGACCCAGAGCGTGTCGTCCCAATCCGTGCTGCGGCGCGCCGCGAGGAACTCGCCGAGCCGCGACGAACAGCAGGATCGACAAGAGGATGGCAATGCGGATCTTCTTGAACATCGAACGCGCTCGCGAGCGCGGGCGTCAGTGGACCAGCTCGCGATGCGACGCGCGTTGTGGTCGATCACGTTTCGGGTGGCGGTTTTTTGCGCCGGCCCAAAAAGAAAAACCCGGCGGTGGGAACGCCGGGTCAGACTTTTGTTGTTATCGGAGTTTACGGTTTCAAGTATGCGGCCTGGCTGTCGTTCATGCCGCTCGAAAGCGGTGAAGCGGTTTGTTTTTCTTGTACAGCCAATGTTCTTTTCTTCTTCTTCTCTTTTCTTGTTCTTCGATTACGTTTCTAAATTTAACAGAAGCCTTTGCGAATTCGCATCGTTTTCTGTCGGTTTGCGCACTCACTCGTCCCTGGGTGGGGACGACCTATAAGTAGCAAGAGCCATGCCACCGGAATTTTTTGTTTTGAAATCATGGTCATACTGTTCCGAAGCGACTATGTCCACCTCCGATCTAGACAGGCTCTTGTAAAAGCTACCGACAACAACGTTACATAACATCCTTCGTCTCACACCATAGAAGGTCTGCGTAAGTCATTGTTTTTATGGCTTGCGCATTTTCTCGATGGTTGAAGCGTTCGGCGGCGCCGGCCATCGCGCATCGACGTAAAACGGTCTGACAGCCGATCAAGGGCTTGCGAGCAACGTCGCCCGGTCGATCCAAACACCTCCTCTGACGACCGCGGTGATCCGCAGCGTGTCCGATAGGCGCTCGAGCGGGTCGCCGTCGATGACGACGAAGTCGGCGATCTTGCCCTCCTCGAGTGTCCCGATCTGTCGCTCGAGCCCGAGCGCCAGCGCGCCGCCGGCCGTCGCGATACGCAGGACTTGATCGTTCGGCAGCCCGGCGGCCGCGATCAAGCCGAGCTCGACGTGCACGCCGAGGCCGTACGGCACGGCCGGCGCGTCGCTGCCGATCGCGACCCGACCGCCCGCGCGCACGAGACGGGCGACCGTCTGCTCGAGCCTCGGCAGCGCCCCGGGGGCCGAGCCCGGGCTCCCCCAAGCCGCGCGCTCGGCGGGCGTGAATAATGACGAATAGGCCGGATCGCGCTCTCGAGAGCCGCGCGCGACTTGATCCGGCCAACCTTGGAGGCCCGCCACCGCGCCGAGCGCGGACGGCAGGACGGTCAACGACGAGGTCAGCGTCGCGAGCGAGTCTTGGTAGCTCACGAGGTCGGGGGACAGCTCGAGCTCGTAGGGCACGGGACCTGTTCCGCTCGCGCCGCGCGTGGAGAGCGAATCGGACCTCCGCCCGCTCGGACCGTGAGCGAGTCTCGCAAGCTCGTGGCCCAGACCCAAGCTGATTCCGGGATAGGCGCGCACCGGCACGAGCGTCGAAGCGTTCAACGACGCCGTCGGCTGCGGCGCGCCAGCGCGCCGGCGAGACGACGAGGCGCGGTCCGAGCGGTCGGCCGCTTGCCCAGGCTTCGCCGCGCTCGACGGCCTCGGCAACATCGGGCGCGATCTCGCGCACCGTCGTGACGCCATAGGCGAGCCAGATGCGGCCGAGCCGCTCGCCGGCGAGCGCCGATTGATGAGCGTGGACGTCGATGAATCCCGGCACGACCGTCGCGTCGCGCGCATCGATGACCTTGGCAGGCGTCGGCAGCACGCCGCGACCGACGATCGCCGCGATGCGCCCGCCCGACACGTGCACGTCGACGTGCCGACGATATTCCGCGCGCACGGCGTCGAACAGCCGCCCGACCTCGACGACGTAGTCCTCCGGCGCGGGCGGCGGCGACCACCGGACGTCGCCGAGCGCCTGGGCGTTCGGGTGGGCTTTGCGCGTCGGAGCGTCGGCGGCCGCACTCTCGGGAGGCTCGGCGCCGATCTCGAAACGAACGCCGGCCGCGGTCCCGGTCGGCGCCGCGGCGACGCGCACCGTCAGCGTCTTGCCGTCGGCACCCCAGCTCGGCCTCGCTCCCGAGAGCCCGGTCGCGACGGTCGAGACGCGCGCGGGTTGCGCGAGCTCCACGACCGAAAGGCGCTCGTGCGCGCCGGAGCCTTGCGCGTCCCTCTCGATGTACGCGACTCGGCGCCCGTCGCCGCTCACGCTGGGATGCCGTGGCTCGAGCGCGCCGAACGTGATTTGGCTCGGCGTGCCGCCGTGAAGGTCCATGCGCCAGAGCTCGAATTGGCCGCTGCGCTCGCTCGCGAAGACGACCGATCCACCGTCCGGAGCGAACGTCGGATCGAGGTCGACCCAGACGTCGTCGGTGAGCCGGCGCAGCGCTCCGCGTTCGGACAACCAGAGATCGCCGAGCGCGGTGAACGCCGTCCTGCGGCCGTCCGCAGACGCGGTGACCCCGGCAATGCCGCGCGCGATCTGCGGGCCGGGCTCGTCGAGCAACGGCAGGTCCGCCGGCGGCGGCCGCATCTCGACGATGCGGGCCGCGAACACGTGGACCGGCTGCCGGGTCTGCAACGCGATCGCACGTCGCCAAAGCTGGCCGTCCGCCGCGTAAATGAACTCGGAGGCCGAGAGCCATGCGGGGCGCGACCGGAAAACGTCTTCTGCGTCGGTGATCGGCTTGTCGACCACCGGGTCGCCCAGCACCAGCATTCGGAGCCGGCTGCCGGTCGTGCCGTCGCGTTCGCTGAACAGCAATACGCCGCCGCCGGGGCGCCAGCTCGGCGGCCCCAAGCCGACGTTGCGAGATACGAGCTCCGCGGTCACGCCCGACGGCAATAGCACGCGGAGCTGCTCCTGCGCCCCGCGCCGCAGGAGATATGCGATCGGGCCGAGCTCGGAAGCGGACGGGAACGAGGCGTCGCCCGGTTCCTCGGTCAGTTGCGTCTCGACGCCGCTCGCGAGCTCGACCGACCAGAGACAGAAATGCCCCGTGCGGTTCGACGCGAACACGACCGCGCGGCCGTCGGCCGTGAATTCGGGCTCGATCTCGTCGAGCGGCGTGCTCGTGAGCGCGCGCGCGCTCGCGGGTCGCGAGATCGAGCAGCCAAAGATCCCACTGACCGTCGACGAGTCGCTGATAGACGATCGAGCCGCCGTCGGGACTGTAGCGCGGGTTGCGCGCGATCTCGTCTGCAGGGGTCAACGCCTCTGCGCCGCCGCCCGCCGCGGGCACGCGCCAAAGCTGATCGACGAGACCCACCACGAGCGTCGCGACGTTCGGCGCGAGCGCCACCGTCATGTTCGTGCCTTGCGACAGATCCGCGATCGCGGTCTCGCCCGCGTGCACGGCAGTCGTCGTGCCCGCAGCGAGTGCTGCGAGAACGAAGAGCGTTGCGGGCGCGGCGAGCGCGGCGAGCGCGACGACGCGCGAGGTCGCGCTCACGCCTCGCTCTCCGCGGTGACCTCGAGCGCGCCGAGCGCCTCGCCGTCCGTCTGGAACGAAATCACCATCGGCCTGCAGCAGACCGAGCAGTCCTCGACGTAGGTCTGGTCGCCCGCCGAGAGATCGATCGTGATCTCGATGGTCTGCCAGCAATACGGGCAGGTGACGGTTTCGCGCTCGATCGACACGCGGACGTTCGCTCAGGGTTGGAGTCGCTCAGCGCTCCAGGCGCCGGCGCGATACGCGTGCGGGTCGGCGCGCGCGAGATCGCGGCGGTAGCGCAGCCGCTCATGGAAGCGATGCGCGCCCTCGGCCCAAAGCTCGACGGTCTCGAACCAAAGCCGGTAACCGCCCCAGTGCGGAGGCCGCGGCACCGGCCGTGCGGTAGCGCCCTCGCGCTCGACGCCGAACTGCCGCGCAGCCTTTTCCGCGGCGCGCTCGAGGTCCGTCGGCTGCGCGAGCGGCCGGCTTTGCTCGCTGCTCCACGCATTGAGCTGGCTCAGCGTCGCGCGAGTCGCGAAGTACGCGTCGCTCTCCGCGGCCGGCGAGCGCACGACGGGACCTTCGAAGCGCACCTGACGCCCGAGCGGCTCCCAATAGAGCACCGCGGCGGCGCGCGGATTCTCGTCGAGCTCGCCGCCCTTGCGCGACTGATAGTTCGAATAGAAGACCGCATACCCGGCCGGCGCGATCTCTTTGAGCAGCACCATGCGCACCGACGGAGCGCCCGCGCGAGCGCACGTCGCGAGCGCCATGGCGTTCGGATTCTTCTGGCGGCCGCTCGCGACGATCTCTGCGAGCCAGCTCGAGACGATCGGCACCGGATCCTCGGGCGCGGGCGACGGAAGACTGTTCATCTCAGCGACCCGGCGAGCTAGCGCGCAATGCGGCGGCGTGGAATTCCAAGTGCTCGGCGATGAAGGTGCTGACGAAGAAGTAGCCGTGGTCGTAGCCGGCGCGTTCGCGAAACTGCAGCCTCTGGCCGCTCTCGGCGCACACGCGCTGCAAGTCGGCGGGCCGCAGCTTGTCGAGGAACGGGTCGGCGCTGCCTTGATCGACGAGCAGCTCGTGCTTCACCGGACGTCTACGGATCTGCTCGGACACGTCGTATTCGCGCCAACGCTCGCGGTCGGTGCCGAGATAAGCGGTGAACGCGGCTTGCCCCCACGCCGAGAGGCTCGCGGCGGCGATCGGCGCGAACGCCGAGATCGAGCGATAGCGGTCGGGATTGCGGATTCCGACGAGCAGCGCGCCGTGACCGCCCATCGAATGACCGCTGATCGACTTGCGCGCGGGATCGACGGGCAGATTCGCGTTCACGAGCGCGACGAGCTCCTCGGTCACGTAGTCGTACATCTTGTAGTGCGCCGCCCACGGCGCCTCGCGTCGCGTTGACGTAGAAGCCCGCGCCCGTGCCGATGTCGATCTGCGCGTCTTCGCCTGGGATGTTCACCCCGCGCGGGCTCGTGTCGGGGATGATCAGCGCGAGGCCGAGCTCGGCGGCATAGCGCTGCGCGCCCGGACTTCACGCTGAAGTTTTCCTCGGTGCAGGTGAGGCCGGAGAGCCAGTAGACCGCGGGCACGGCGCCCCGCTCGGCGGCTGGCGGCAAGTATGCCGCGAAGCGCATCGTGCATGCGCACGACGTCCGAGCGGTGCTTGTACGTGACCTGGCGGCCGCCGAAGCACCGCGATTCGCTGACGATTTCCAACGCTTGCATCTTGAGGAGCTCGCTCTCGCCGTCGGCCGGCCCCGTTCGTGCGGGCCGCCGTGAACCTTGCACCGTCACCCCGTCGGGCGGTACAAACCGCCCTCACGAGGTGCTCATGACGCTTGAAGAATTGCGCAAACGCCTGTCCGACGTCGATCGCGAGCTGATCGGATTAGTGGCCGCCCGCCAACGGATCGTCGCCGAAATCGGTGCGCTCAAAATTCGCAACGCGGTTCCGACGCGCGATTATGAGCGCGAGCGCGAAGTGTTGAAAAGCGCGCAGGACCACGCGCGAGCTCTCGGGCTCGAGCCCGGGATCGCCGAGGAGGTCATGCGCGCTCTTGATCCGTTTCTCGTTGGCGCACCAAGAGCAGACCCGCGTCGCCGCGCAGACGAGCGGCGCCGGCAAGCGCGCGCTGATCATCGGCGGCGCCGGCAAGATGGGCGCGTGGTTCGCGCAGTTCCTGGCGTCGCAAGGCTTTGCCGTGGAGATTGCGGACCCGAGCGAGGCGCCCAGCCCGTTTCCACGAGTCGCGGATTGGTCGGGCGGCACGCTCGACCACGATCTCATCGTCGTCGCGACACCGATGAAGATCGCCGGCGGAATCCTGCTCGAGCTCGCCGAGCGAGGCCCAAGGGCTTGATCATCGACATCGGCTCTCTCAAGAGCCCGTTGCGCGCCGGGCTTCGGCGGCTCGTCGCCGCGGGCTGCAAAGTCACCTCGATCCACCCGATGTTCGGGCCGGACACGCGGCTGCTGTCGGGACGCCATGTCGTCTTCTGCGACGTCGGAGTGCCCGACGCGACGCGCGAGGCGAGAGCGTTGTTCGCGTCGACGATGGCCGAGCAGCTCGAGATGAGCATCGACGAGCACGACCGGCTCATGGCGTACGTGCTCGGGCTCTCGCACGCTTTGAATCTCGCGTTCTTCACGGCACTCGCCGAGAGCGGCGAGCTCGTGCCGCGTCTGCAGAAGATGTCGAGCACGACGTTCGACGCACAGCTGAAAGTCGCGAGCCTCGTCGCGACCGACAACCCGCACTTGTATTTCGAGATTCAGGCGCTGAACGACTACGGCGGCGCGTCGTTGACCGCGTTGCGCGCCGCAGCGGAGCGGATTCAGCAGCTCGTGCAGAGCGGCGACGAGCGGGGCTTCGTCGAGCTCATGGTCGCCGGTCGGCGTTATCTCGAGGGTCGAGCGTGAGCGGCGTCCGACCGCCAAGTCGGTCACAAACCGGCGGGCGGCTTTTGGAGCGGATCGGCGGATGTGAAAGAATCCGTTGGTCATGGACTTCATCGACGCCGAGGGGTTTCGCGCGAACGTCGGGATCATCTTGATCGACGGCGCCGCCCGCGTGCTGATCGCGGGACGGCGCGGACGCGGCGGCTGGCAGTTTCCTCAGGGCGGTATCCGTCCCGACGAGCAGGCGGAGATCGCGATGTTTCGCGAGCTGCACGAGGAGGTCGGGCTCGATCCGAGCGACGTGGACATCGTCGGCGTTACCGAGGGCTGGCTGCGATACCGTCTGCCCGACCGCTTCATCCGCCGCGAGCAAACGCCGCTCTGCATCGGTCAGAAGCAGCGCTGGTTTCTCCTGCATCTCGCATGCGACGCGGAGCGCGTTCGCTTCGATTGCAGCGCCGAGCCCGAGTTCGACCGCTGTCGCTGGGTCGACTACTGGCGGCCGGTGAAGGAAGTCGTGTACTTCAAGCGGCCCGTCTACGTGCGCGCGCTCAAGGAGCTGGCGCCGCTCGCGTTCCCGGACGCCGCGCCGCCGCCGCCGCCGTCTTGGTGGCCGCGGCGTTGGCACCACACGTTGAACGACGGCTGAGCGTCGGATGAACCGCTCTTCTCGAGGCTGGCTCGTCCATTGCGGTTGCCGGCGCATTGCTACTTGCGGGGGCCGCTCTATGCTTCGAGCTCGGCCGCTACGAGGCCGGCTACTCGATCATCGATCATCGACGGGACGTGGCGGCGCTGAACGAGCAAATCACTGAGCAGCGCGCCGCCGCGGACGAGCTGCGGCGGCAGGTCGCGATTTTCGAGACCTCGCGCCGAATCGATCAAGAGACCTATTCCCAGATCCAGGCGAACCTCGCCGATCTGCAGGCGCGGATCCAGTCGCAGGAAGAGGAGCTCATGGTCTATCGCGGCATCGTCTCGCCGCAGGACGGAGTTTCGGGCCTTAGGATTCAGAGCCTCTCGGTCGTGCCGGCGGACGGCGAGCGCCATTTCGTGCTCCGGCTCGTGCTGGTTCAGGCAATCGTTCACAGTCGGCGCGTGTCGGGCACAGTAAAGTTGCAGCTCGAGGGCGTGCAGGATGGCCGCATGACGGCCTTGGATGTCGCGGATCTCGTGCCCGACAAGGCGATCTATGACATGGCATACGAATTCCGCTATTTTCAAGGCCTCGAATGCGAGCTGATCCTGCCGGTCGGGTTCGAGCCGCGGACGAGTCCGCGTCGAGATCGCGCCGAATGAACCTCACGCAGAGAAGGTCCAGCAGAGCTTCGAGTGGACGGACGTCACGGAATGAGGAGGGGATTGGCCAATGCTCGGTAGGAAGTCGCGTAATCAGGCGCCGATCGGAACGCTGGTCGGAGCAGACACCCGGATTCAGGGCGACATCGAGTTCGCCGGCGGCTGCCACATCGACGGCTACGTCAAGGGCAACGTGAGGGCTGCGGACGAGCCCGGGCGGGTCTCAGCGTCAGCGAACGGGGTTGCGTCGAGGGCTCGGTCGTTGCGCCGCACGTGCAGCTGAACGGCACCGTCAAGGGCGACGTGCGGGCAACCGAGCGCGTCGAGCTCGGGCCGAAGGCGCGCGTGATCGGCAACGTCCAGTATAAGCTGATCGAGATGTCGATCGGCGCCGAAGTCAACGGTAAGCTGATTCACGAGAGCGAAGGCGGCGCGACAGTGGGAAAATCGACGGACCGCCCCCAGATCGAGGCGGTTAGCGACCTGAGCACCGTCGGAGAGGCATAGATGACCGATCAGCACGTCGCCGAAGCTCCACCGCTGCACTTCACGGATGCGGCCGCCCAAAAGGTCGGCCAGCTCATCGCGCAGGAAGGCAACGCGGCGTTGAAGCTGCGTGTCTACGTCCAGGGCGGCGGTTGCTCCGGCTTCCAATACGGCTTCACGTTCGACGAAGAGATCCAGGAAGGGGACACCGAGATCGAGAACGCCGGCGTCACGCTGCTCGTCGACCCGATGAGCGTTCAGTACCTGATGGGCGCCGAAATCGACTATCGCGAGGACCTCTCGGGCGCTCAATTCATCATCCGCAATCCGAACGCGAGCACGACCTGCGGCTGCGGGTCTTCGTTCTCCGTCTAAGATAGCGGTGTCGCTGCGGACCGCGGCTTTGCCCGAACCGAAGCCAGCGGGCCGTCAGGGAACCCAACGAGGTTCTGGCCGCGGTCGACCTCGGCTCGAACAGCTTCCACATGGTCGTCGCGCGGGTCGACCAGGGCCACGTGCTGATCGTCGACCGTCTGCGCGAGATGGTGCGGCTCGCATCGGGCCTCGACGAGCGCGGCGACCTCGACGCCTCGAGCCAGGAACGCGCGCTCGCGTGCCTGCGCCGGTTCGGCCAGCGGCTGCGCGACATGCAGGCGCATCAGGTGCGCGTCGTCGGCACCAACACGCTGCGCCGCGCGCGCAATGCGGAGGCGTTTCTTGACGGCGGCCGAGGCGGCGCTCGGCCACCCGGTCGAGGTCATCTCCGGCATCGAGGAGGCGCGCCTGATCTACCTCGGCGTGTCGCATTACACGGATACGACCGAGGGATCGAACTTCGTGCGTCGACATCGGCGGCGGCAGCACCGAGCTGATCATCGGCGAGGGCTACGAGCCGAAGTACCTCGAGAGCCTCTCGATGGGCTGCGTCGGCGTGAGCCGAGAGCACTTCGAGGGCGGCCGCCTGAGCCAGAAGCGCTTCGACCGCGCGCGGCTCGCGGTCGCGCCTCGAGCTGCGGCCCGTCGCCGCGGCGTTTCGCCGACGCGGCTGGAGCCGCGCGATCGGCTCGTCGGGCACCGTGCGCGCGGCGGGCGACATCGCGCACGAGCTCGGTCTCGTCGAGACGGGCGTGACGCGCGCGGCGCTCGAGGCGATCATCGCGACGATGAGCGAGGCGCGGCGCGTCGAAGATCTGGAGCTGCCGGGGCTCGGCGCGGACCGCGCGCCCGTCATTCGCGGGCGGAATCGCGATCCTCGCGGAAGTCATGAGCACGCTGAAGATCGACAAGATGGAGATCAGCAGCGGCGCGCTGCGCGAAGGATTGCTCTACGACATGCTCGGCCGGCTGCAGCACGAAGACGCGCGCGAGCGCTCGATTCAAGCGATGCAGCGCCGTTATCACGTCGATACGGAGCAGGCGCAGCGCGTCGAAGCGACGGCGGCGCTATTGCTCGAGCAGGTCAAGCGGAGCTGGAAGCTCGACGACGAGCACTATCGGCAGCTGCTCGTTTGGGCCGCGCGCCTGCACGAGGTAGGCCTCGACATCGCGCACGCGCGCTATCACAACCACGGCGGATATCTGCTCGCCAACGCGGACATGCCGGGCTTCGTGCGCCTCGAGCAGAAGCTGCTCGCGGCGCTCGTGACGTTCCACCGCCGCAAGCTCGACGATCCGTTTCTCGACGACGTGCCGAACGCGTGGCGAGCGCCGCTGTTCAAGCTGATCGTGCTGCTGCGGCTCGCGGTGCTGCTGAACCGCTCGCGCAGCCCGGTGGAGCTGCCGCCGATCGCGCTCGCGACGCGCGGCGACGCGCTCGAGGTGCGGTTCCCCGAAGGCTGGCTCGACTGCAATCCGCTGACCGATCGCGGATCTCGAGCAGGATCAGGCTTGGCTGGCCGCGCGCGGGTTCGAGCTGCGCGTGATCGGCGCGCCCGGGACTTAAGACATTTCGGCGAGCTGGCGCAGCAGCGTGCTCTGCGCGGCGTTCGGCTCCTGATCCGCGGCCGCGCGCGAACCGCTCGTAGCGGCCATCCGCGTGCAGCTCCCACGCCTGCACGTTGTCGGCGAGATACACGGCGAGGTCCGCTCTGATCCGAGCCTTGAGGCTTTCGTCGCGGATCGGGAACATGAGCTCGATGCGGCGGAAGAAGTTGCGGTCCATCCAGTCGGCGCTCGCGCAGTAGATCTCCTCGTCGCCGCCGTTGTGGAAGTAATAGCAGCGGCTGTGCTCGAGGAAGCGGCCGACGATCGAGCGCACGCGGATGTTCTCCGACACGCCGGGCACGCCGGGCCGCAGGCAGCAGATGCCGCGCACGATCAGGTCGATCTGCACGCCGGCGTTCGACGCCTCGTAGAGCGCGCGGATGACCTCGGGCTCCACGAGCGCGTTGATCTTCGCGATGATCCGCGCCGTGCTTGCCCGCGCTCGCGTTGCGCGTCTCGCGCCGGATCAGTCGCGAGCAGCCGATCGTGCAGGTTGAACGGCGACTGCGACAGCAGCTTGAGCTCGCGGCGTCTTCATCAGGCTCGTGAGCTGCATGAAGACCTGGTGGACGTCCTCGCCGAGCGCCTCGTTCGCCGACAGCAGTCCGTAGTCGGTGTAGGCGCGCGCCGTTCGCGGGTGGTAGTTGCCGGTGCCGAGGTGGACGTAGCGCTTGAGCCGGCCGCCCTCGCGCCGCACGACGAGCGCCATCTTGCAGTGCGTCTTGTAGCCGACGACGCCGTAGACGACGTGCGCGCCGGCCTCCTGCAGCTTGCTCGCGAGCTCGATGTTCGCGGCTTCGTCGAACCGCGCGCGCAGCTCGATGAGCACGGTCACTTCCTTGCCCGCCTTCGCGGCCGCGACGAGGCTCTCCGCGAGCGGCGAGTCCGGCGTCGTGCGGTAGAGCGTCTGCTTGATCGCGAGCACGTCGGGGTCGTTCGCGGCGCGGTAGACGAAATCGATGACCGGCGCGAACGACTCGTACGGATGGTGCAGCAGGATGTCGCGCTTCGAGATCGCCTCGAAGATGCTCGTCGTTCACGAGCTGCTTCGGCACGCCGGGCGTGAACGGCGGATACTTCAGGTCCGGCCGGTCGACGAGGTCGTAAACGGCGAGCAGCCGATTGAGGTTCACCGGGCCCGGGACCTGGTAGAGGTCCGCCGGCGACAGCTGGAAGTGCTCGAGCAGGTACGTCGGCGAGCTCGTCGGAGCAGTCGTGCGCCGTCTCGAGCCGCACGGCCGCGCCGTAGCGGCTCTCGAACAGCTCGCCCTCGAGCGCGTGCATCAGAGTCGTCGACGTCCTCGTCGTCGATGAACAGGTCGCTGTTGCGCGTGACGCGGAACTGATAGCAGCCGTTGATCTCCATGCCGGCGAACAGCTGGTCGACGAACGCGTGGATCACCGACGACAGGAACACGAAGTCGGCTTTGCCGGTGCCCTCGAGCGACGTCGGCAGCGGGATCAGGCGCGGCAGCGAGCGCGGCGCCTGCACGATCGCGCGATGGCACGGGCGGCCGAACGCGTCGCGGCCGTCCAGGCTCACGATGAAGTTCAGGCTCTTGTTCAGCATGCGCGGGAACGGCCGCGTCGGATCGAGCGTCGTCGGGCTCAGCACCGGCACGATCTCCGTCGCGGAAGTAGCGCTCGAGCCAGTCGCGCTGCGCGCTCGACCAGTCGTCGCGGCGGACGAAGCGGATCCCTTGATCGCGCAGCGCGGGGATCAGCTCGTCGTTGAGCACGCGGTACTGCTCGTTGACGAGCAGTGCGCGTCTGCTCGGTGATCGTCCGCAGCACTTCTGCCGAGCACAAGTTGTCGGGCCCGAGCGGCGCCGCGCTCGCCTCGAGCCGATGCTTGAGGCCCGGCACGCGGATCTCGAAGAACTCGTCGAGGTTCGTGCGACGAGATGCAGAGGAACTTCAGCCGCTCGAGCAGCGGCACCGCGGTGTCCTTGCGCCTGCTCGAGCACGCGCACGTTGAACTCGAGCTGCGACAGCTCGCGGTTGATGTAATAGTCGGGCAGTTTGAGGTTGATCGTGTCCACGCGGCGCGGCGTCGCAAAGCGACGGGCGGCAGTTAGGGTGTTCGGCCCCAGTATACGCCGCCGAGTACGGCCGGGCGCCGGGCGCCGGTCACAGTCGGCACGTTGCCCGCAAGCTCGCGAATGCGCGCGCGCGCGAGCCACGCGAATGCCGCGCCCTCGACCCAATCGGGCGGCACGCCGTGCGAATCCGTGTCGGTGACTTGCGTAGCGGTGAGTCGGCGTAGCCGCGTCATCAGATCATCGTTGTGCACGCCGCCGCCGCAGACGATCACCTCGCGGCAATCGGGCGAGCTCGTCTCGTATTGCCGCGGCGATCGTCGTCGCGGTGAGCTCGGCGAGGGTCGCCTGCACGTCGACGGCGGAAATTCCACCGCCGCACCGAGCGAGGCGCTGGTCGAGCCATTCGCGATGGAACAATTCGCGGCCGGTCGACTTCGGCGGCCGAGCGCGCGAAGAACGGCTCCGCGAGGCAGGCGTCGAGCAGCGCTCGGTTGACGATTCCGCCC